>NZ_LYPA01000080.1 GCF_001675045.1 Paenibacillus oryzae | reverse complement strand
TTAAATGACTCATTCGGCATCGAGGCCCTTAGTTCCTGTTTGTTCCAAAAATTCACTTAGTAGAGCACCTAAGTAGTAACGTTTCTTCGTACAAAACTGCACGACTTCGACGCCGGGGCGACCTGTTTGTATGTTTTTTCATACAAACCGAGGCTGCCGAGGACCCATAGCGCACACTTTGTACGATCTTCCATACAAAACTGGGTCCGCCGATTGTAAATAAGACGTCGATTGGACGTTTTTTCATACAAACGATGTCTGCGATGTCTGCGATGTCTGCGATGTCCGCGATGTTTGCCAAGAAAAAACAGTTACAGCTGCAGCACTGAAATGGCCTCCCCGTTGAAAGCTTCGCCGTTATCGCGGAAGCCAAAGCACTCGTAAAGCTTTTTGGCGGCAAAATTGTCCTGCTTATAGGGAATCCAGCAGCACTCCGCCGACCCTGCGGGGAAGGTACGGATAAACGCTGTTATTTGGGCCATAGCCCGCCGTCCATAACCCTTGTTCTGGTGCGCCTTGTCGATCATCAAACGCAAAATACAATAGTTGTCCACCGCAAACGACGGTTCATCGTAGCCCGTTGTTCCGTATACAATCATAACAAACCCGACCGGCTGCTCATCGGCATAAATAATAAAGGGAAAAGGCTGTGCTCCATTCGTCGCAAGCACGTAACAGGATGCCACGCTGGACAGATTGGATGCAACATATTGCCGCTGCTCCTCCGTTACCTCCAGGTTAAACATGGCGCGCCGGTTTTCCAGTGTTATCGTTCTGAGCGTAATTACCGGACTTGCAGGAGGTGTCGATTTCATAGGTATCATAGATGCCGTTTCCTTCTTTCTTTAAATGATTGCGCCGCGGTCGCACCATTAACCTTACTCATTTATCGAAAAAAGGTATAGACTGATATTTTATTTTTTTATATACTATTGTTTATCCATGCCATTTTTAGAGGTGTGGTTTTTTTATCCCCCCATCTCACCGCTTTTGTTTTCTCTTACAGCTTAGCTCCCTTCAAACGCTTACTTGGGATTTTCATTAATGTAGAGCTCGCTGGGCTGGATCTTATGCTGACCTGTATGCAGCAGCTCCGGCAAGCGTCCAATTCGTTCGGCCAAGCGGGATAGCTTCTGCTCATTAAAATTAGCTAACCCCGTATAAATCCGGTCATGGAATGGATCAATCCATCTTTCCTCCAAGCTATTGGGACCAAAATATACGCCAAGCAAAGAACCGGCAGTTGCCCCAAAGCTGTCCGTATCGTTGCCCTGCATGACCTGCTTGCAAATTCCGTCACCCACGTTTTCTGCAAATAGGAACGTATTTATTAAGGTGCCTATTTCTTGATATACTTGACAGTGCGAATAACGGCCGTATTTTTCATTAATGCTATGGTAGGCTTCCAGCCAATCGCTTGCATTCGCAACCAGCTGCAAGCAATCCTGGGCAATCTCGTAGAATCGGCTTCTTCCGGGTACAAATTGCAGAGCGGTTCTTACGATTTCAATACGATCATGAAGCACGTGAGCGACAGAAATCGCCGCGGCAATAAACATGGTCGCGTACACGCCGGTACGGCGATGGGTAAAGCTTGCGTCTCTCCATGCCAGCTCGGCGGCAAGAGCAGGTTGACCCGGGCAGGCATAGCCATAGGCATCCGAGCGAATCGCAGCTCCACAAAGCTCCGTATCCTGCACCAGGAGGTCTGGCCAAGCCTCGATTTCAGAAGGATTGAAATGGTCTTTATCATGCTCCAAATAGCTCATACCCGAGCGCAGCAAAATGGCTCTTTCCGGTCCCCAGGTGTTGATTAATGGAAGGTGATTTAACCATAGATCCCTTACATTTCTTTTCGTAAACCCGGCTCCGAACTGCTCTAGCGCGATCATTCCCATCAGTGTGTAATTAATATCGTCGTCAGGCGCGACATAAGAAATACGTCCCCGGGCCGTCTCGTACCAAGACCAATGGCGCCGGCCTAAAGCTTGTAGAGCTTCAACGGAAATATAATCGTTTAGCGGCCATTCCCCTGAAGCCATCAGCGCTTGACGCAATTCCGACAGACTGGGGTTTATCTCAATAGGCTTTCCCAGCATAGAGCCGCAAACGGATGCAAGAAACGCCGCCTCGACCCGCTTGGCGCTGTCCCTTACATTCAGAATGCCAACCTGACCGAGAGGCCGGGCCGGATCACATTCCGACCAAATCTCATCTAAATCATTTGGCTCATAGTAGGACCAATTTTCCCTCATCGGGATGACAGCCAGCTGCTGCGCGAACTCAGCATATGCGTCGTAGCTTTCCGGCAGCTGCGCCAGCTTGGCCAAGTAGCCTGAGGTTTGATGTCCCTGCTCGAATTTATTGTACAGAATCCCCTCCAGCTGGCGTTTAAGAAACGGGAGTGATGGAAGCATAGTTGTATCTCCTTCTCAGATTCCATTATTCTTTTACAGATCCCAACGTAATTCCGCTAATAAAAAATCTTTGCAAAAACGGATAAATAACTAGAACAGGCATCATGGCAATAAAAATTTTGGCTGCGTTTAATGTCTGATTGGAAAGCTCGCTCATTTTTTGAATTTGTTCCGCCGTCATGGTTTGCGCATCAATAATAACGACCAATTGCTGGATGTAGGTTTGCAACGGATACATATCGGCATTGGACATCAGAACCAGCCCGTTAAAAAACTCATTCCAATGGTACACTATGCTGAATAAAGTGACCGTTGCCAATACAGGCACAGCGACAGGCATAAAAATGTTAATAAGCATTTGCCACGGTCCCGCTCCATCTACCAACGCCGCCTCTTCCAGCTCCTTGGGAAGATTACGAAAGTAGTTGATGACAAGAATAACACTGAATACGGGAACGCTATGCCCCAATACAAGCGCCCAAATATTATTGATCAAGCCAAGTGATTTAATGGTTTGATACCAGGGAATCAGACCGCCATTAAACAGCATGGTAAACACTAATATCCACATGAATACATTACGAAAGGGCAGCACTGCCGCATTTTTGGATAATGGATATCCCAAAAGAAGGATGATAACAAAATTAAGACTCGCACCTAAGGCGACACGCTGGATCGAAATCCAGAACGAATTAAAAAACTTGCTGTCACCCATTATTTCCTGATACGCGCTCAGATTAAATCCTACCGGCCACAGCCCTACCCGCCCAGCGGAAGCCGCTGCATTTTCGCTTAACGAAACGGAGAGCGTATACCATAAGGGAAGCACGCACAATAGAGCTGTTCCGCCCAAAAACACAACAAGCAAAACATCAAATAATTTGGAGCCGAATGTTTTTTCTAAAACCATAATAATGCTCCTTTAAAAAATTCGATAGTTGGCAAACTTGGCCGCCAGGAAATACGAAGCTGCGATTAGCACAAAGCTAATAACGGATTTCAACAAGCCCATTGCCGTTGCTAGTCCATACTGCAAGTTCAATAAACCGGTTCGGTACACCCAGGTGTCGATGATATCCCCGGTTGAATAAACAAGAGGATTATAGAGGTTGAAAATTTGTTCAAAGCCGGCATTCAAAACATTGCCTAGACTTAGTACAGAGAGCAAAATAATAGTGGTCATGATGCCCGGGAGTGTAATGCTCCGCAAACGCTGCAGGCGCGACGCGCCGTCGATTGCAGCCGCTTCATATAAAGAGGGATTGATTCCCGTTAGAGCCGCTAAATAAATGATCGTGTTAAATCCAAACTCCTTCCAAACATCGCTGCCAACAATAATAAAGGGAAACAAATCAGCTCTGGCAAAAAATAAGGTTGGACTTACACCAAACATAGATAAAACAGCATTAATCGGCCCATTAAATGAAAAAATATCCAGCAAAATGCCTGAAAGAATAACCCATGATAAAAAATGGGGTAAATAAACGATGGTCTGAATCCATCTTTTTAACACAGATATACGCAATTCATTCAACAGCAAGGCAAAAACAAGCGGTACAATCAAATTCGCCACAATCTTCATCACAGCAATAAAAATGGTATTGAAAAATATGCTTTTACTATCATTAAGCGTAAACATATACTTGAAGTTTTCCAATCCGATCCACTCGGAACGCAGCATGCCTAAACCCGGATTAAAATCCTGAAAAGCGATAACGATCCCAAACATAGGCACGATGCTAAAAAGAGTCAACCAAATAAATCCGGGAAGAAGCATAAGATAATAATGCTTGGCATAACCCCTGGTCTTCATATTGCATGTCACTTCCATTCTTCCTTGGTAAGAGAAAGAGGCTGTCCGAAGAGTCAAGTGGAATAAATAACTATTCAGCAGAGAGGACCGGACGGGAAAGGGTGTCTTGAGGGCGAGTTTTTTTGTCTGCTTTTTTCCACTAAAAATAGGATCAAAATAAGGCGGACAAATAGGTTTGAAGCTTCCAAGACACCCTTTTCCGGTAGGGACCGGTTTTACTGAATAATGATTCAACGTAACAAACTTTTCAGACAGCCCTTGCGGGGTTACGGGTTTATAAGCTCATCAACTTCAGCAAGAATTTCATCGCCGCCTTGCTTCTTCCAATCGATCACAAATTGATCAAAGGAATCTAATGGAGCGGCGCCCATAATAATTTTGAGAAAGGTTTCCTTTTCCAGTTTATCTAAGGTAGCCCATTTTCTCTCCATTGTTTTGGTCTGCGAATAGGTAAGGCTGTACGTTCTCTTAAATGGCTGCTGCAATGGGGCTATGCCAACAAGCGTAGAGTACATCCGTTTCCACACGCCTATATCCGCATCAGGGTCCCAATACTGAATGTCATTGTTATCATAAGGCTCAAGCTTAACCTTCTTGACGTTTTCGGCATCTGACTTCAGCAGGTTATATCCGGGGCGGTCTACCTCGTCAGGCTGCTTCGTCCCTGCCAAAATCTCCTTCATCACATTATAGGTAACATCCATAACATCCATCGGGGCATAAACCAAACGTAATGGATAATTTCCGATGGCAACATTTACATCAAATTTGGATTCATCGCGATAAAGCAAATTTTGCATTTTAATTGCTGCCTCCGGATGCTCATAGCCCTTGCGTACAACCAGATATTGGTTTGACGGATTACCCATATGCGGAGTAAACTCGCCGTTACTATCGAGAGGTACAGCATAAGCCTGCCAATTGGCTTCCGGGTTGTTTTTGATTGCATCAGCTAAAGGCCCATATCCGCCCGACCACCATACACCAAAGTAAATACCAGCGGTACCGTTCTTAACCAGCTCCTGGGCATTTTTGCGAATGCTCATTTCCTTGTCAATTAAACCCTTGGCATAGAAGTCGCGCAGCTTAGAAAGCGCTTCCTTTGTTTCCGGCTGAATGGAGCCATACGTTGTTTTCCCCTCAGAATCCTTTATCCAAAAGCCGGGATAGGCATGAAAGGAAGAGAAGACCGGGTCAAACCCGAAATTATTGTTGTTGGGATTTAAGAAATCCGCATGGAGGTTCCCGCCTAATTGCGGGCCCGAAATTCCGACTGTATCTGCCTTTCCGTTGCCATCGGGGTCCTGCTCAACAAATGCGGTTGCCACCATTTCCAGCTCATCTATCGTTTTCGGCGGCTCCAGGCCAAGTTTATCTAACCAATCTTTACGAATCCACATGTAATGAACCATATCGGCTTCAGGCGTTACATTGGGCAAGGCATACATTTTTCCATCAACGGTGACGGATTGCATAGCAAGTCCCTTCGTTGTTTCGATGATCTCTTTGAGGGTTGGCGAAGCATATTTATTAAATGCCTCAGTTAAATCCTCCAGCTGGCCGCTTTTAACCATTTGCCGAAATTGCGTCTCTTTTACGACCATAGCATCCGGCAAGTCATTGCTGGCAATGGATAAATTAATTTTTTGCTCAAAATCTTTACCGGCAGCCGCCTGCCAAACAATCTTTGTATCTACGTTCAATTGCTCTTTAACATGGCGGGTGTACTGGTTGTTTTCAGGAGAATCTCCCGCTGGAAGGCTCTTATCCGTCGCATCAATTTCTTTTCCGATTCGAATGGTTACCGGTTCCTGGAATTTGCCGAACGGATCTTCTTGCGTGTAAGTCTCACTTGGCTTTACTTCTCCCGTTGCAGGATTGGGTTCATTGGAAGGCCCCGAATTACTGCATGCAGGTAAGATGACTAACATCGTTGCAAGTAACAGCTGAAATCTCTTTTTTATTCTGCTCATGCGTGTCCCCTCTTTCGCATTTGAATTTGTCTGCAACTAAAAGTTAACACACAAAAGCTTCTTGTTTAGATAGACGGAAGTACCGTAAATAGAGAGATAAATGACCGGAGATTAGCCACGTATTACGCTCCCTTTATGCAGCTTTCGCACAATCCTCTCCTATAGAACGGTCATATCTCTACCTATTGCTGCTCTCTAGCGTGCATTTGCCGGTATTTACTCGGAAGCATTCCCGTCTGCTCGCGAAAGGTTCGGCTAAAATATTTTTCATCCGCATAACCAACGCTTTCTGCGATCCATTGAACTGTTTTGTTGGTATACAGCAAATATTCCTTTGCTTTTTCCATACGCACCTGACGTAAATAATCGCTAAAATTGCTACCGGCAATTTCTTTAAAGCATTGGCTAAAGTAGCTCCGGCTCATATTGACCCTCTTTGCAAGATTAACCGCTGTTATCTGCTGGCTCATTTCGTCATGAGCAATTTGGACAGCTTTAAGAATACATTCCACAACCTCTTGGGAGAATGAAGGTCTAATTATGGCTTTACGGATCGTATTGCGTATAGTTATACACCAGGAATAAACATGTTCCCAGGAATCAAATGAATCCGGCAGCTTGATTTTGTCCACACCAACGGAATAAAACAAAAGATTCCATTTATCAATTAACGAATACAGCAAGCCTAACAGCATAGCTTGAGGTAAGCGCATCAGCTTCAAAGCATGGAGATGCTCATGAAATACGCCGTCCTGATAAATCCATTCATTCGATGACCATTGCTCCTTCAAACGATCCATGCTTTCCTCAGACCGTACCTGCTTGTGGCTGTCAGCCTCTTGAAGCGAAAGAGACCCAACGCCAGAATCCGGCACATAGTCGTAAAAGAAATCTTTGTCTCTATATTCTCTTAGCCGCCGATGAACATCCTTATCATGCTTGCCCATAAGACCGCTCAGCCTAATCAGGCTCCAGCCCGGCTTTGTTCCCATTTCCTTTAAAAGCCGTTCCAGCCACAATTGATTCGACTGCTCCAACGGCTGCGTCCAAAACCACAGATTAGTATCCGCCTCAATCATGGATATGTCTGATTTATCGTGCCACTCCTTTATCCAGTACTCTCGAGTCGTTTTGTTTACGGACAACAAGACAAACCCCGTATCTATAGAAATACTCTCATTTGCATTGTAATCTCGTCTTGGTTCTTCCATCATTCGGTTATAAATTCTTTCAAGCACTTCCTCAAAGCAATCCTTTTCAAGCTGAACTTTAGCAATATAATCAATTGCGCCTAATCGGAGCGCCTCCTGGATATACTCAAAATCTTGATGAAGCGTCAAAACGACCGTATAGACATGCGGGAATTCTTTTCGAGCCCTTCTAATTAGTTCAACACCTGACATTACGGGCATAGCTAAATCGGTTAGCATTAAATCAACGTTATGGGATTCTAAAAATTCCAACGCTTTTAATCCATTGCTTGCTTCACCAACAACCTCCATGCCAAACTTCTTCCAGGGCATTACAGAAATTAACCCCTTGCGGACTAAATTATCATCGTCAACAACCATCACTTTAATCATGATTTGGTTCAACCTCCACGAGAGGAATTCGTAACAAAACACTCGTCCCTTTTCCCAGCACGCTATTAATGTTCAACTCTGCCCGTTCGCCATATTGGGATTCAATGATACGCTTCACATAGCTCATCCCTATCCCCATGCCAACCTTGTTATTTTCAACCTCCGAGCTATTCAGCAGTTTATCAATGGTTTCCTCTGACATTCCCGCACCGTTATCATGAATGGAAATATGGATCATTTGCGATAACGTTACATTAACCCGTATGAAGCCTTCATCGTTTAAACCATGATAAAGCGAGTTTTCTACAATTGGCTGCAGGATGAACCGCGGAATCGGCATTTTTAATACTTCTTCATCTATATGAATCTGTACATCAAACTGAAAATTATAACGAATTTGCTGCAAAATCAGATATTGCTTCAAGGCCTCGAGCTCTTCCTGAATGGTCGAGGATTTTCCTAGCTTGCCTAAATTATAATGGAGCAGCTTATTTAACGATGATACCAGCCTGTCAATTTCATTCTGCCCATTCATGACCGCCAGCCAATGTACAGTATCCAGCGTATTCATCAAAAAATGAGGATTGATCTGGTAAAGCAGCTTTTCGACTTCAAGATTTGCTCTGCTTCTCTCCTTCTGCTCAACCTCCGCAAACAAATCCCAAATCTGCACTTTCATTTGCCTAAATTGATCCAGGAGGAAGTCAAACTCTGGTATTTTTGTTTTTGCTATTCCCGTCTGGGTACCGTTTTGAGACATCAGTTTAATTTCTTTATTGAAGCCGCTTAATGGCCGATATACCATTTTCCACAATAGCCAAGCCAAAAATAAACTCATGCCCAAAAAGATGACCGAAAATAATAAAATTTGAACAAACCATTGATTCATCTCTTTGTTATATTCTGCTTTTGGGATCACAGAAACAATGCTCCAGCCTTGGCTACCAACCTTCCTGAACCATTTATATCCCTCATATGTGCCAGAAGCTTCCTTTTCTTCAAAGCCAGGGAACGTTGTATTTAATGCAAATGTCTCTGGTACCTCGCTATACGTTATTTTGCCGTCATTATCAAGAAATATATGGTAGCTCTCTCCCCCGGTTCGATCATTATTAAGAATGTTTTGCGTTAAGCGCAATCCTGTTTCGATATAAACATATACATCATCCCGAGTGGGCAGCTCGACTTTTCTTAAAGCAGACAATACGTATTGATTATCGAAACGGTTATTGCTTACATGCGGGCCATAATAGGAAATTCCTGAGTATTGGGCAAGCAGCGGCAATTTCTCTGGAAAAAAATCCTCTCTGACTCCGGAATTTTCAAGATCATAGGAATGGTCATTCTGAAAATAATACAATGTTAATCCAATGCTGGGGTTCGTAAAGGTGATAAGGCTTAATTGCTCCTTCAGATTGCTTATCATTTTGTAGCGTTCAAAGGGCTTGCGCTCCTTACTTGCCAGCAATTCATCCAATTTCTTGCCTACGCTGCCTTCAAAAGCAAGCTGTTGCGAAACATGATTTAAGTTGCTGATGGTGTTTTCTAACGAAAGCTCAACTTGAGTTAAATTGCTTTGAATGCCGCTTTGAATTTTGTTGGTCAGAATGGAATAGATAGTGTAATAGGATATGAGGCCAATACTAATAAACGGGACGAGCGTGCTAAGTAAAAAGATATATATAATTCTCTTTTTCAAGGTTAAATAATCATAAAAAAATGATGTTAACCTGTTCTTCATGCCATAAAACATATAAATGCACGCCCCTATAACAAATGGATTGTGAATCAATCCTGACAAAAATGATTTATTAATAACTTTATAGCGCAAATAACTAAAAACGGCAAAGCCTTATTTATGCAGCTTTGCCGTTTTCGATATAAAAAATGATTATTGTCTCTGTTATCAATTTTTCACTCTGTTAATTAGCCGTTAAGGCCGGGCCGAGGTCCCGTCGGGAAGACGAGCCAGCGTCCAGGCGGGAAGCACGTTTTCACATGGAAACCTGGCAGCCATTTTTTCATCCATATCAATGCCGAGTCCTGGTTTCTCGTTGGGATATACGTACCCGTTCCTAGCTTCCGGTATTCCGGAGAATACTTCGTAAACCTCGTCCTTAAAGCCATTCCATTCCTGTATGCCGAAATTGATGGCACTGACATCCAGATGAACATTTGCCGCATGTCCGACAGGCGAAACATCGCCAGGGCCATGCCATGCCGTACGAATGCCATAGGCTTCACAAAGCGAAATCAGCTTGCGGGCTGGAGTGATTCCGCCAATCTGGCTGACGTGAATGCGAATAAAGTCGATTAAACGTTCCGTGATTAACGGCATCCATTCGTTTGGATTGTTAAACAGCTCGCCCATCGCGACAGGTGTTGTTGTATGCTGGCGAATATGCTTAAACCATTGTATTTGCTCCGGAGGCAGCGCATCCTCCAAATAAAACAGCTGGAATTTCTCTAGCTGCTTAGCGAAGCCTACCGCATCAATTGGCGTCAGCCGTTCATGGACATCATGGATAAGCTCTGCCTCCCAGCCAATAGTGCTCCGTAAGTGCTCGAACATTTCAATAATGCCTCTCATATATGCCTTAGGATCATAGTAAATACCGTCCAGCGCTTGGTCGGGCTTCACCATTTTTTGATCGCGGCCACCATACAAGCCCATTTGACAACGAATATAACGATAACCCTCGTCCAGACATTTACGCACATTGTTTTCTACTTCTTCTTTGCTGCCGCCATCGGCATGCTTATAGATTGCCGCCCCCTCGCGGCACTTGCCGCCAAGCAGCTGATAAACCGGCAGCCCCGCAATTTTGCCCTTGATATCCCAAAGGGCCATGTCTACTCCGGACAATGCATTGTTAAATTCCGGCCCGTTTCTCCAATATCCGCTGACCATTGCAGTCTGCCAAATATCCTCGATGCGGTGCACATCCTTACCCAGCAAAAACGGTTTCAAGTAATCCTCAATAGCGGAGGCTACAGTCAAATAACGCTGAGTAAATGTAGCACAGCCCAGGCCATACAAACCAGGCTCTGAGGTTTCAATTTTTATAACGACCAGATTAATGCCCTCTGGAGCAGTCAAGATGGCTTTTACATCGCGGATTGTAATCATATATGTTCTCCTTTAATCCTATATGTTGGCAGGGGGCTAGGCCGCCGCGAGGAAGGATCTTCCGATCGCAGTTGTTTCCAGATTTCTTGATTGTATTTGTATAATGTAGAAATCCGGAAACACAAGCGAACACTCCGCTTCTCCAGAACCATCCTCACTTTGGCCTGCAGCTGCCAGTTTTTAGTTGAACTTATGTTGTTCAATTTATAACTATCAATCGATCCATATTAACAAGGTAACATATAAAAGCCTTCTCCGAGGTAGACGCAGGTACCGCGTTTAGAGCGGTAATTGACCGGAAAAAGGCAAGACTTAGCGGCTTATCTTGTAATATTCCTGCAATTATCTACCTATCCACCGGTCATCTTTCTACCTGATCTATAGAATACATTGCTGGAGCTTAGCCAAGGGGCAGCGGAATCGTTGTCCTGTTTAATGACTTGCTGTCCGGATTGGCGAAAGCAGATATATAGCCGATTCAATGGCATCGCTTGGTTGGATAATGAGGGGACTCCAACTCCCGGTATACCTCAGGATCACAAACATGCTTTTCATGGAGCGCAGAATATCAAGCAAAAACCCGCTGTTCAAAGCTAATGCAAAGTTTTCCCCGCTTCTATCCGTTAAGCTGACCTCATCTCTGACATCGCCTATTTCCGCCGTTTTGGACAATAAAAAAAGCGCCTTGCCTGCTGTCGACAGCTGTAAAATACCTTCTCCCGCCAAAACCGCCGCTCGTTCTACCGCATGAAGGAAAGCTGCCGTTTCCGTTATGGCCTCCGAAAGATACCTCTTTGGTATAATACTCTGGACAACGGGATAGGCGCCTTCAATCAACGCCGACTGAATCAGCAGATTTTGGGCCGAGAAACAAATCTGGTTACTGCTAATTCCGATTGTGGCCGCGCTATCCGCATCCTGGAGCAGCTTGGCTGCCTCAGCGGCATTTTTTCCCGGCACAATTGCGCTGAAGCCCTCGCATCCCTGATGTTCATGCTGAATTATTCGGGATGCCAGCCGAACTCCGTCCGTAGCCGTCAGATGAAGCCCTTTATCTCCCCATTCAAAATAAATCCCGCTCAAAACCGGCCTGCTCTCGGAGGTAGAGACAGATGGGAACACCTGCCTGACAGATTCACTCAACAGTTCAGCCGGAATGCTAAACGACGTTAAGAAAGCCGAGCCTTTTGCACCCCGGATTGGTGGAAACTCCGACGCGTCCATGCCGCATAACGAAATGTGCGATTTCCCTGACGTAATGGTAAGCTTCAACCCTTCTAATATCTCCAAACCTATCCACTCATCGGTGCATCTCCGGATAATATCGTAGAAATAGCGCGCCGGTACAACGATGGCCCCGCTCCTGCGGACCGTCACTCCCCTGTCCCCTTGATGTATTTTATATTGAATGCTCATGCTGGAGCTGCTCCCTGTAATAATCAGCTCCTCCGGCAGCGCCTGAATGCTTATCCCCGTCAGGATAGGGTATGGACTGTTAGCCGACACCGCTCTCAATACGAGCTGGAGCGCTTTTACAAGGCAATCCTTAACGACATAAACCAACACGGCATTTACCTACCCTTCAGAGTGGGATGCAGAAAAATAATTCTCCAGCATATGACGAAGCGCTTCCGAACGGGATAATTGCCGGCTTGAGCAATGCTCCTCCAGCTTCTCCCATATCTCCTCCGTTAAGGTGATGGAAACTTTTTTTGTGACGCCAATGCTTTTTCTGCCGGCGCCCTCACGAAGACCTCCTTTTGTCGATAAAAAACCTAATTGGCCTTCTTTATTGGAAACGCCGATTTTTATTTTGTCGCTCAACTTCCGCTCACACCCTTTTATTGATTTAAGTTACCTAAATCTAATTGCCTATATTAAGTCTAGCACACCCATTCGCACCTTACAATAACTGCCTTTGCACTAAAACAAATCTTTTTGTACAGCAAAAAAGGCCATCCTGACGGACAACCCCTTCTGATGACCAAAGGCTGACGACAGTGGTCGTCAGCCTTAACTATTTTTCCTACAATACCAGCCTCAATGCTTCTTACTTCACTGCTGCCACTCGCGCAACGATGCGGTTGTTTTCATAAGTGAGGGTTACCTCATATCCGGGGGCCGTTACGGAAGCAAATTGGCCTTTAATTTTATCTGCCGTCATCAGAGTAAATTCCGCGGAATCGCCAATGTTGAGGTTAGAGAAATCCAGATTCAGATTTCCGCCCTCCAGATAAAGAGTTCCTCCCACCTTCACTTGACTGCTGTCCTGGTCCATCCCCAGCGTTAAAGCACCCGCATTCATCGTGAAATGACCGTCAATATTCAAGCTGCCGGCGGTCCGAACCTCAACCGTTCCGTTCTCTACATAAAGATCGCCTTTGCCAAAAGCAGTGGCAGATTCCGCTACCAGCGTGCCGCCTTCCAGCACGGTTCCTCCCGTATAGCTGTTGTTTCCTGTCAGGACAAGCGTTCCTGTGCCTTGCTTCGTGAGCATGCCAGTGCCGCCAATGTTATTTCTCCACCAGTCCTTGGCATTGAATCTTCCTTTGGATGCATCCATATTTACCGTCACATTGTCCAGGAATGCGCCATATCCGTCCGCCGCCATAACGAGATCGATTCTGCCCCAGCCATTGGATTCGTCGATTACCGGGTAACCGGAATCCAGCTCGGTTGTGTACAACACCTCTCTGCGCTGTTCAGCCGTCAAATAAGGCTGGCGCATTTCCAGCAGAACCTCTGCACCTTCGGGCACAACAGGGGCCAGACCTTTTACGCCGGTTTGCGGAATGCCTGACGTCATTTTTTCGCGGTAAAAGGCTTTGTTGGCTTCATGGTTTTCCCATTTCGTTGGACCATACGCGGTTTCAAAGGTATAAGGCTCCGTTACGGTATGGGCATACTCATACAAGCTCATGCCTTTTGCTTCAGCCAAAGCGCCAAATACTTCTCCTGTGTTCTTATAGGCGTTATCCAGAACTTCCCTGCTCTGAGGAAGATGCAGCGCATAAGCAGCCATCGCCGTAGACATTATTCTTCCGCCAATAACATCAAACGGGGAATGCATGCCGGTGACGATCCGATTTTCGCCATATTGAGCAGAACGCGTTAAAAATTCAGAGTATCGTTCCGGGATAGCAAAGGCAAAAGGAAACGCAGATAGATACCCCGCATTTGTATGTCCGCTTGGGAAGGCTCCATCCTTCCCGGCCCCTTCCTCCGCCGCTCTTTTTACATATTCAAGGGCAGGAATGATTTTGACGTTTGTTTCATATTGCTGGTAATTCTTTTTCCCGCTTGTTTTTCTGCCGCCTGTCGGCAACGCTTCTTCAACCTTGGCGCCGCTGCCGATGGAGGTCCAGACAGCAAGGCCGTTTTCATCAACCACTTCCTTGACCTCTCCCTGAGCATTCATTCTCCAAGGTCTTGGCGAAGAATAGAAGTATTTGGCCGGATTAGATGAAGCAGGGATTTTGTAGCGCACCATATCGACCAACTTCACCAAATCAGCCAGCTCGGTAGTTTCCCAGTTGGAGCCTAGGCCTATTCCTTGATTTTCGTCCTCCGCTGTTTCTTCCTCCAGCACCGTATTCATCTCGCTGATATCCCGTACAACTGCGGTGGTCGCTCCTACTGTGTCAACATACGTATTGGCCAACGGGCCTAACGCGTCCAAAACGCCGTAAATTTTATCCCGCTGATCATCATAATACGCAGCTAAAGCCTCCTCATCCGTCCGGTTTTGCGTCGCATTTTCTACATACCTGATATTAGCGACCCAGGCCTCCGGGTTTCTGATTTCTGCATTCGCAAACGTTTTTTTGTTTGCTACAATGGCGTTTGGATCATTCTTGTACCCGTCAAAATATACCTCAGGCCCATCTCCGTATTTAGCCGTTCTTCCGTTTTCTCCAATCGTTGCTGCGGTCCCGTCTGTCCAGGTTGGCTGGTTCAGCGACCAGACCTTGTCAAAGCCGCCGAGAATGTTAATAAAGGGATTGGTTGCAGCAATATCCTTTGTGGCGCTGTCACCCGCAAGAGCCCCGTTTTTAATGACAGGCAAAGGAAGCGAAACCGTTGGCGGAGCAACATTCAGTTCATTGGTTGTTCCAACTGGCTTGGCCGGCTTGGAAATCACGCTGCCGCCGGGAATGGACGGACCGGGATTAAAGACTGGCGGGTTTGCGGTTGCGCCAGGAGCCGGAGTTGCCGTTTGGGTTGGCTCTGGCTTTACTTCTTCACTGGGAGCAGGGCTTGGGGTTAAAGCCTCCTGGTAATCCAAAGCATTATCCAAAGCGGCAACGGCTTCTGCGCGCGTCATTTGCTTGAGCGGTCTAAACGTTTGATCCCCGAACCCAACCATAATAGCCGAACCGGCTACCGCCCCGACATAACCTTTGCTCCATGCTGCAATAGAAGCTGCATCCCTGAAGGCATTAGCCATATCCTCATCCGGCTCCAATTGGTTGATCGACGCTATAATTTTGGCAGCTTCCTGACGTGTGATCGGATTTTGCGGCCGCATAGTAGCATCGCTATAACCGCTCATATAGCCTGCAGCGCGGGCAATGGATACCGCCTCGTAAAACCACGCATCCTTAGGGACGTCAGTAAAGCTGATGTCGGCTTCTTCCGTAAAATGAAAGGACGTATTAACCAGACTCATAAATTCCGCTCTAGTCATGTAATTGTCCGGCTTGAAGGAACCGTCCTGATACCCCCGGACCAAGCCCTCATTAATCCAGTCCTGTATTTTTGCCTCTGCCCAGTGTCCTTTAATATCAGGAGCCTGACCTGTTTTATTTGCGGCGAAGCTTTCGCCATGGAATGTTGGGATAACTATAGATAGCGCTACAAGCAATGCCAATGCCCTTTTACCTTTTGAACCTTTAGACAACGTGATCCTCTCCTTGGCCTTTGTTGTTTTTCTGCTGCACCTTGACGATCAGCCTGAACCGATCATCCTTGCAGGTACGCTGTTAATGTAGCATTGGCGAGGTCCGTCATCTATAGAACGATTTCCGTTTTATATGAATATTGTACGATCTGCTTGTATTCCGGTAGAAAAATCGTATGCTGCTGGCGGGAATGGGTAAGGTTTTTCTTTTCAAGGAGGGGAAAAGCTGTTAGGATAGTGTCTATCTGCTTTAGCAGCCGCGGTTCGAAACTATCCCGCGTTACCAAAACTATAGGAGGCTTTTTTGTTATGTTTAATTTCGTTTGGGGCATTTTCTTTATGCTCGCTCACTTCGGCCTGTTTCTGCTGTGCTACCGTTTTTTCGGCAAAAAAGGGCTTTACGCCTGGATCGGCTTTGCCACGGTTATCGCCAATATTCAGGTTGCCAAAACGATCGAGATGTCTATCGGCACCTTCGGCATCGTCATGACGCTGGGCAATACCATCTATACCTCAATCTACATGTCCACGGATTTGCTCAATGAAAAATTTGGGCAGAAGGCGGCTAAGCAAGCTGTATGGTTCGGATTTTTTACCCTTATTTCTTCCACGATCCTGATGCAAATGACGCTTGGTTTTGTTCCGCAGGCAGAGGATTTTGCCCATGAGCCGATGAAGGCGTTGTTCGGTTTTCTCCCGCAGGTTGCGGCGGGAAGCATGTGCGCGTATTTTGTCAGCCAGTTTCTGGACGTGCGCGTTTTCAGCTATCTGAAAAAGAAGTTTCCGGTGCGCAATCAATTCTGGATTCGGATAAACGGCAGCTCGCTTGTCAGTCAGTTGGTTGATTCGCTTGTGTTTTGCAGCATTGCTTTTTACAAAATCCATTCCTTCGATATCTGGATTCAAATTTTCCTGACGACTTATCTGCTGAAGCTGCTCATTTCCTTCCTGGCTACGCCAGTGCTCTATTGGGCTAGAAATATGAAGGTTTCCGAGGACTAAATAATGGCCCGGCTAAAAGGGAGCCTTTGACTCCTTGGGCTTTAACATAGGACGAAGGCGGGGCTGTTTTTTCTTCCCGAAACACAAAACAGCCCCCGGAATAATACCGGGAGCCGCTTAACAGAGCAGATTTAGGGAATAAAGCCAGGATTAGAGCCTGACCGGTTTCTGGCTTACCTCTCTGTCGCGCCTGTTCTGAACATTTCGCCTTCCATTACGGGACTTTCTTTTGCCGTGATATGGCGCGGAACAAGCCGGCAAACTTGAACAGGCCCGCCGAATACCGCCGATCTGTACTTGTCGACATGCTGCTTGGACAAAGGCCGGTTATAATAGCCCGGCACGTATTTATTCAGCATTTCCTGAAGGACGCCGGTAGCCTCGTCCAAATCCGCGATGGGCTCTGCTTGTCCAAAGAGCATGACGCTCATATAGGCGGTATCCGTTTTAGCGGGCACTGGATCGGCAATGGTGCCGTATTCCTCGCAAACCGTAAAGCACACCTCAGAGTTTTCGCTCATGACCCGATTGCGTCTTCCGTCTCCCGCTCCGTGAAAATAAAGCTTGCCATCCATCCACACATAATTAAGCGGCACAACATAAGGGGCATTGCCGTCAGCCAGCCCAAGATAGCCGATTCTTGTCCGCTTCAAAAAAGCATCAATCTTCTCCTGATCCTTACATTCTCTTACCTTATAACGAACGGTATCTATTTTAAACAGCTCCTCTCACCCTACAACCTTCCACTCCCGGCATCAATAGTTTGCAAAGCCTGAGTGTTTATTTCGGTAGTATAGCAGTGATTGGCAGTTGCTAAAATATCCAAAGATGATCATTTTGAACAATCCATAATCTTACGCTTTATTGGTGATCATCGTATGAGCCTTACTCAAATTGGACCTGAAATAGGTCGTAAAGCTCCAGTGTTGATAACGCTGCGGCACCTCTATCTCATCCATACTTTTTTCACTTTGAACGGCATCTTGCACAAGCGCCATAATATCGGCTATATCCCCCTTCACCTCATAAAGCTCCTGCAGGGAGCATACTTCTCCATGCCCCGGAACTATGGCTTCAATATCCAACTGCTCGACCTGCTCCAGAATATCCAGCCAATCCTGCGGATGGGCATTCGTTAACACCGGATGATGCTTGGAGAGCACCAAGTCTCCTATGATCAAGATTTTGTCTTGGGGAATGTAAATGATGGTGTCACTTTGCGAATGCCCGCCGCCAAAGGTGAGGAGCTGAGCGCTGCGCTTGCTGCCATAAATCGTCAATTGCCGATCAAAGGTTAAATTCGGCGGAGATAGCACTAGAGCGGGGAGAGATTTCATATATTCACGGTCGCTGGCATGCTCCCATGTCATTTCCATTTTCAGCTTTTCATTGCTTTCTTTTTGTATATTTCCTTCAAGCTCGTCGATAGCCTGAAGCAGCTGCTCCGGGTTTTCCTGAAAACGGGCTAACCGCTCTCTGGCAAACGTGTCCATAACCTCGCGGGTAACGGCTGTTGAAATGATTGGCGACACGGGGGAAAACACCTGATTTCCAGAGGTATGGTCGCTGTGCCAATGCGTGTTGATGACATACGATACCGGCTTTCCTGTTATGTATTCCGCCGCTGCTTTTAAATCCTCCGCTGCCTGGATTGTTGCGAAGGTATCTACCACCATTGCAATATCGCCCAAATCAATAATGGACGCGTTCCCCACAGCGCCGCTTCCCGGAGCCGCTATCGCCGCAATGACGGAATCAGCGACGTAATGGAGCCGGAAATGGGTGGAGCCTTGAAATGATTCAATCCTGTTTTTCATGGTTGCCTCTCCCTTCCAATATGGGAATAAATTATAAGCCAAATGGCTGGGGCAGACAATCATTTTTTTAGGTTACGATTACGGTAGGCGTCGCCCAATATCCCCGCGATGCAAAAAGCGAGCAGACGCTTAACCGCGCTGCCAGTGCTGCGCTTATGACGGCAAAGGAAATGGGGCGCAATCAGGTAGCCTTGGCCCCCAACGAGGAGATGGTTATGAAATCCTGCTACTATCCTTCAACCGCTGTGCGCCAATTAAAAATACTCGCCGAGCAACTGAAAAAGAAAGAATCTGTCTTGCTCCGCGAAGCCTTAAACGACCTGCTGAGGAAATATGATAACCAATAAAGAGACTAGGACGTGTCTGAAAACCCGCTTGAGGTCATCTTGCACCGCCTTTTCTCCCCCTGCTGCGTCAGTTTTGCTTGACTTACCCCCGGTAAGCCTGCACAAAACTTCCTTGTAGGGAACGAAAATTCGGCACAACCTGTTCCTCTCGGAGTATTCNCCCGCTTGAGGTCATCTTGCACCGCCTTTTCTCCCCCTGCTGCGTCAGTTTTGCTTGACTTACCCCCGGTAAGCCTGCACAAAACTTCCTTGTAGGGAACGAAAATTCGGCACAACCTGTTCCTCTCGGAGTATTCAGACACGCCCTAGTATTATCATTAAGTAACGAAAGAGGAATGGATGTTGCTTTTTTCATAACATTCTGACAAAATGTATTTAGTTGTTAGGTATGCGTAACTGGCGAAACGTGGAGTACCACGGGGGAGCGCATACTTCATATGGCCGGTCGCCTGGGCAGAGGTAAGGAGATATTCTCCTTGCCTCTTTCTGTTTTTTAACAAACTGAGAGGGATGATGACAATGAACGCCAATTTACTCATTCTGGACGGTAATCAGGTTGCCGCAAAAATCAAGGAGCAATTAGAAGCTCGCATATCAAGACTCGCTACAAAAGGAGTCGTCCCTTGCCTGGCCACAATCCTGGTAGGCGACGATCCGGCTTCAACGACTTATGTACGGATGAAAGGCAATGCTTGCAAACGGCTTGGCATCAAATCCATTC
Organism: Paenibacillus oryzae; assembly: GCF_001675045.1. Classification (GTDB taxonomy): domain Bacteria; phylum Bacillota; class Bacilli; order Paenibacillales; family Paenibacillaceae; genus Pristimantibacillus; species Pristimantibacillus oryzae. The sequence continues at coordinate 422,259 of NZ_LYPA01000080.1, read as the reverse complement.
GCATTGATTTGCCTGCGGAAACATCAACGGATCAATTGATAGCGACAATAAAACAGCTTAATGAGGATTCAGAGGTTCATGGTATCTTGTTGCAGCACCCAGTCCCTCATCACATTGATGAACGTGCCGCCTTCGACTCTATTTCCATTGACAAGGATGTAGATGGAGTGTCGACACAAAGCTTCGCTCAAAACGCTTTTGGCTTTGCAGCTTTTCCCTCTTGTACGCCGGCAGCTATTATGGCGATTCTGGAGTATTACAAGCTGCCGGTGTCAGGCAAGCACGCGGTAGTCATCGGCAGAAGCCCTATACTCGGCAAGCCCGTTTCCGCTATGCTGCTGAACAAAGATGCAACGGTGACAACGTGTCATTCAAAAACCACCGAATTGGAGCGTTTCGTTCGCTCGGCGGATATTGTCATCGCTGCGGTCGGGAAGCCTAATTTCGTTCAGGGTGACTGGATTAAACCCGGGGCCGTCATCTTGGACGCCGGGTATAATCCCGGGAATATCGGGGATGTGGACTATGAGGCATGCCTTCCGTACGCTTCTGCTATTACTCCTGTCCCTGCCGGAGTTGGTCCTGTTACAATCGCTACCTTGTTGAAGCATACCGTTGACTCGGCTGAGAAAAAACAGGGAATATGAACGTTTGTCCCTGCCTCCAAATGACGAAAGGACATCCCCTGCGAGATTAGCCGCTTTCCATAAAAGAAAAAGTTGGGCGGAAAACATTACGTTTTTCGCTCAACTTTTTTATATAGAACTTTTCAGATACCCTTTTAAAAAAATTCATATAGACCTTCAAAGTAACTCACTTCTTCTCTAGACACCTTGTACCGTGTATAGCCTTCATAGAAAGCATGCAAGAACGCAGGATTATCGTGAAAGTGACTAATGGCTAATGTCTCGTCATACCGGGGGTCCCCAATTGTCATACCTGAAACATCAATAAACATATGTGCTTTACCATCCAATACAAGGACATTGTCCGTTGTACAATCACCATGAACAATGGTTTGAAGGACAGGATCAGGTTTATTGCACTCTAAAAATCGTAATAATTGAGGACTTCCGCTGGTCAATCCGCCCTCGACATATTCTCTTGCAGTTGATAATTGCCTTTTCAGCCAATCTCCATCATTTTGTACTACAGCCGATACTTCCTTCATATGAAATCGATTCAAAAACTGTCCAAAGCTTCGAATTAGTACTAACTTCTCTGACTCAGATTCCGCTTTATGAATAGCAGCAGTCAATGTGCTGCCAGGTTCATAGGACATTAGTAGATGACTACTATGCTTGTCCTCGAAAAAGCCAATGTATTTAGGAAGAGGAATACTCTTTTGCCGGCCCATATCCTTCAACACTTTTGCCTCATTCATCAGCCAGCTTCTATATTTTTCTTTTGTGACACTTTTGAGAATAAAAGAACCTTCAGTTGTCATAATGCGACTTACTTCTGAGGTACATCCTTGTTCATCCAAAATGATTACCTCTGCCATTCGCCCAACGATTTGTTCTATTTGCTGTTTCAAGCTGTGATTAATAATAGTCATGCCCCCTTCAGTACATTAACCCTTATTTCCGACCAGCTTTTCCTCAGCCTCGGGAGCCTCCTCCCCCTGCCACAAAAGCCGCATTTCTTCGCTTGTTGCCAGCAATTCGGACAAGCTGCCTTCCGCCTCGATCCGGCCATCCTTCAAGACGATGATATGATCAGCCTTGGACAGCGCGGCCCTCCGGTGAGATACGGCGATGCAGGTCATATCGGGCTCCTTGAACAAGCCGTCCCATACCCTCTGCTCGGTCTCCACATCAAGCGCGCTAGACAAGTCGTCAAAAATATACAGATCGGCGCCCGTCATCAGCATGCGTGCAGTCGCGGCCCGTTGAATCTGGCCGCCGGACAACATGACGCCTCTTGGTCCAACGGCCGTTTCCAAGCCATTATCCAGATCGCCAATATCCTTATCCAGAACGGATAATGCTATCGCGCGTTCCAGAGCGGACTCGGACTCGCTGTCCTTTTTGCCTACCGTTATATTTTCCCTCAGCGTATCGCTGAACAAGCGCGGAACCTGCGGCGTATACGCAGTATAAGGAGGCATTAGAAAGCTCGACGGATCAACCTCCCGCCCGTTCCAGGCTATGCTTCCTTGCTGCTTGGGCAACAGCCCGAGCAGCGTCCTGACCAGCGTCGATTTGCCCGAGCCGATACGGCCCGTAATGACGAGGAATTGCCCCCGCTTCAGCTTCAGTTTAATATTTTCGATCCCGTTTTCCGAATCGGGATAGCGGTAGGTCAAACCGCTTACCTCCAATTCCCGCAGCTTTTCACCTTCAGCTCGCGGCGTCTCCGTTTCCACGGGCGGGTCCTTATGCAGATAGGTTTCCCGATACTCCATAATGCGGTCCTCTTCTCCCGCACGGAACAGCATCCGCATCCGGTCAAATGAGACCTTCAGCCGCTTATGCTGAAACACCATATAGCCAAACAAAGATATGCTGTAGCCGATATTCATCAGATAGCTTGAAAATAACGCAAAATCGCCTACCGTAAATTGCCCGGCCTTCATCTCGGAAGCGCACATGAGAAGAACAAGCCCGGTGCTGATGCTTAGCACATGCTGGCTGAGCGATTTCATCCATTGCTTGAACAAATCATCCTTAAGCGCCGCCTGACGACGCGTTTCGTTCAAATGCTGAAAGCGTCTGAACACATTATCCACCGCTTGCCCAAGCTTCAACGTTTGCACGGCTCCAAAGGTTTCGGCAATAAAGCTCGTTACCTTCCCTGTCGCTTCGCGGTTTTGCTTTCCATAGCGGCGGGCACGATTTCCCGACAAGTTGTTGATCAGCGTCACCAGCGCAAACGGCAGCAGTGCAACAAGCGTGATTTTCCAGTTAATCGAAGCCATAATGCCGACAGATAGGACAGCGAATACGAACATTCCCCAAAAATCAACCCAGGATTCCACGTATTCAACCGCTTCATCAACATCATCCCGAAACCGGCTCATCGCCTCGCCGGGCGTTGCGGGCAAATTCCTTCCGGGCCAGCGCATAATACCCGCCAGCATATTCGTACGCAGAATGGCTTGAATGTGATAGATATAAGTAATCCATGTATAAAACGCCCCGAAAAATACGCCAACCCGTCCCAGCCTGACAATCGCAATTAGCACCAGCGGTGCGGCCAGCCACATAAACTCCGCGCCTTCAACGGCCACCCGATCAAAAAACTGCTGCATCCCGATACCGATCAGCAGCGGAAGTGAATGAAAGGTGCACCATAACAGTCCGTTTACAAGAAACAAGACCAGTCTGAAACGGAAGAGTCGGCCAATAAATCCCGTAATGGTCATGCAAGCTCCTCCTCTCGTCCGCTTTGCAGAAGTCTGGCGTAATGGGATGATGGATTCCCGGCCAGCTCCTTCCGCGATCCAAATTCCAGTAAACGGCCGTCTCCTACCACCATAATTTTATCGACCTGCTCAAGCGTAGCCAGCCGATGGGCAATGATTACGCCCGTGCTTTGCCGGAGCAGCCGATCTACCCCGGATTGCAGCATCGCCTCCGTTGCGGCGTCTAGCCGGGAGGATGGTTCATCCAATACAATCAGGCTTGGCTTGGCAAGAAACACTCTGGCCAGCGCGAACAGCTGCGCTTCTCCGGCCGACAACGACGAGCCGCTCGCCGACAAATGGGTGTCCAGCCCTTCTGGCTGTGCCAAAATCCACGGACTGAGCCCCAATTGTTCAATCGTCTCCATAATGGCCTCATCGTCCACTTTTTCATTAAACAAGGTCAAATTGTCGCGCAGGGTGCCATCGAACAATTGAACATCCTGTGTCACCATGCCTACCCGGCGATAAAGAGCCGGTAAAGACAGCCCTGCGATATCAACCCCGCCGATGCGAATAACGCCGCTGTCCAGATTGTACAAGCGAAGCAGCACCCGGCTCAGGCTGGACTTCCCGCTGCCTGTTCGCCCGATGATGCCAAGCCGCTCTCCCGGCTTTAGCGAAAACGAAATATTTTGCAGGACAGGCTTATCCTTGTTATAACTAAAGCAAACCTGGTCAAACTCCAGACTAAGCGCACCCTCCGGAAGCTGCTTGTCTTCGCCGTCCTGAATGTCCGATTGCTGAGACAGCAATTCCCGGGAACGCAGCATGCCCGACTTTGCCTTTTGGAATTCCTGCACCTGGTCGCCAAGCCTTTCAATGGGATCATTCAGCATTTGCGTATATTGATAAATCAAATACAGCATGCCCAGGCTGATCTCGCCGAGCATATATGATCGAACGCCCAGCAGCATAACAGCCGTCACCGCCAGCGTAAACAACGAAACCGTTACATTCCAAGGCACAACCCGGAGCATCCATGCTTTTCTTCCTTTTAAAAAGACGGAGCTCATGGCCCGGTAGAAGCGATTCATGACGTAAGGCACATGACCGTTCGCCTGTACGTCTTCAATACCGGCAATCCTTTCTTCGATCAAGCCAAACAGCGTTGCGCTTGCTTCGCGATCATTTTTGGAGGACTGAACACCCAGATTCCGGATAATCATCATTCCCAAAATGGATAAAAGCGTAAATGCCGTCATGACAACAGCAATTGGCACATTAACGGTAAACATAAACCCGAGGATGCCGGCAAGCAATACAAAGCTGCCAATAACCTGCACGATAAACATGGAAAAAAAGTTGGAAATGCTGGATACGTCGCCGTCAATCCGTTCGATCATCTCGCCCGGCGTTTTCCGGTTGTGAAAGCTCATATCCAGCCGCAGGCAATGCCTCAGCAAATCGCCGCGCAGGCGGTTCGTCGTACGCCAGGATACATCACTTCCCAGGTAAGTGACCACAACCCCCATAGTCTGATTAACAACAGCGAGCACAAGAAACAAAGCCGCAAGCTCCAGCAGCTCGGCCATTCCACCGCTTCCCGCCGCCTCATCAATAAACCTTTGAATGACTTGCGGATTTATTAATTGCAGCCCAGTCGTTCCAAGCAGCAATATAAACAACAGTGCGATTCTGCCCTTAACTGGCTTTAAATAGCGCAGCAACCAAAACATAGATATTTTCTGCTGGTCAGCCATGGCAATTCCCCCTTCATTTCGGCAACCACAAAGAATAGTCTATCCGATGTTCAGGCATGCCGCCAGATATAAAACGGTTATAGTTAAACTCACTTGGACGGCAGTCATGAAAAACCAGATGTTTTACCCGACGCGGGCATTTTCCTGAAGCAGGCTTTTCCTGAAGCAGGTATTGTCCTTAAATCAAAGCCCAAAAAGAACAGAAAGTTACATTTTAATGTTTACAAAGGTAACTATAGGTGATAATATGTAATCAAACGGACAGCGGAGGTGTTTGAAATGGCTGATTTGTTTACGGTTGATCAATTGGCTCAAATGCTCGACATGCATCCTAGAACGATCAGAAGATACATCCGGGAAGAGCAGCTCAAAGCATCAAAGGTTGGAGGCGAATGGAGAATACGGAAGGAGGACGCCGAAATGTTCATTGGCAGCAAGCTGGACGAAATCAAGTCAGATGCGATGGACGATATTCAGGCTTTTATCGAAGGAAAAGACAGCGTGGTTGAAGGTCAGCTTCAAGTATGCACGATGCTGGATTGTTACGTTGATACAGAAGAGGCCGTCCACATTTCCGAGATCATCATGCGCCACATGAATCAACCCGACCCTTCCAGAGGAAAAGCGAAGATGCAATATTTTTTCGACGACAATGAACAAAAAGGGCGTTATATCATCTGGGGAACGCCCGCCTTTATCGGCAAAGTCCTTTCAGCCGTTGGCGAAGCCGTGAAGAAATAGATTCAGAAACAGATACGGGCGGCGGCGAATACGCAACTAACTGACCCAATCACCGCTAGCGGACATAAAAGTCCGCTAGCGGTAATTTTTGAGTCTTTTTGCAGATGCAAGAGACATCCATGTCCGCTACAGCAAAGAAACCACGTAATTATAGCTGTTTTACTTATGTAGCGGACATACATTTCCGTTACAGTGACAGCAAAGCTGCTTTTGCACTTCTAACGGACTTTTTTGTCCGGTTAAAAATCGGCGGCACTCAGAACAAATTCGATAACATCCTTTGCGAATCGGTCAGGTTCTTCAAAATGCGGCAGATGTCCGCTCTCCTCATACAGGTTGACTATTCCGTTCCGGACCTCTTTTACAAACGCTTCAGTTTGTTCTTCGCAAATAATAGGATCATGTCTGCCTTTTATCAAAAGAACGGGCATAGGCAATGTTCCTAGCTTCGGAAGCAGCGATTCAAAAATACATCCTTCATCAACCAGCTTGGAAAAATGGATGCTGCTGCGTCTTCCAAACTCCTCCATCTGACTTTCGGAATAAAGTATTGTTTCATAGTTATCGCCGTCGTTTGGCGTATAAACCTTCATCCTGAGCTCGCCTAATCCTTGACTCAGCTTAATAAAGCCATTTAAGGTATCCAGCGGAGATTGATTACCATCCGCCGTTCCCAAGCATTCCCGCGCCTCTTCCGTTTTCCCGATGCTTTCATATAGACTTGCCGCTTTGCGCAGCCAATTTTTTAAAGACTTGCTGAGGTCAAATGAAGGCCCTTCCAAAATGAGACATTCAATGGTATCTGGATGACAACTGGCATAACGCACTCCCAATAAACCTCCAAAAGAGTGCCCCAGCACCGACCACTTCTCAATGCCCAGTTGTTTGCGAAGCTGCTCGCAATCCTCCACCAAATCCTGAAGCCGGAGCGTCTCCTCCTCCTCAATGGCATGGGAGCGCCATACCCCGCGCTGATCAATGCCAATTAATCTAAGCTTCTCGGACAGCTTTTGGGCCTGATGCAGCATAAATTCATAACAGCTTTCTCCTGGACCTCCATGAAGGTATAATAGCGGCGGCGCCTCTTCGTTACCGTGAATTTCCACATATAATCCCTTTCCGTTGACTTCAATCCATTCACCAATCATGTAAGCGCCTCCATTTTTATAGATGTTATGCCGCCATCTTTACGGATGGGATTTTATCATTAACCGTTATAATTAGTCAATATTACCAGCTTTCGATGGACTCTTTTCGCCATAACTGACAAAAAGGATTTGCAGCCTTATAATGGTTTCATACTATCCATATACAGCAATAACCAGGGGGACCTTATGTTATTTCAACCAGTCTACAATAATGGAGAAATGTTTCTTCCAAAAATTGAATTGCCCATGAGAGACAATCAAACCATTGGCGTTATAACGGACTTGAAACGAAGACAATACTTAATGAATCAATTGATGGACCCTTCCCGTTACTATTTGTTCCGGGTTCAACAAAATGAATATATGCGTTTAACCGTAGAAGAGCTCCTAACCTTTCTTATTCATGTATCTGAGCGAAATGAAAGCGCCGATCGGCTTCTGGATTATTTTTCAATAAAAGAGGACCGGAAAACGAAAGTCGGGGCTTTGAGCCCCTCCAAAAAAATGTATGTAACCTTGCTCCGCGTCTACTTTGCCCATCAGCCTACGCTTGTGCTGGAGGAGCCTTTCTTTTTTCTGGAGGAAGGAGACCGCCGCAAATTCAAGGTCATTCTGGACGACCTTTCGAGAGAAAAACAAATCCTGATTCTAACCTCGAATTTGGAGGACGCCCTTATTTCCTGCGATGCCATCTTTCGTATAAATGAGCTTGGCTTTCATCCATTGGATATTCAAGATTCAGACGAGGAGAAACAGGAAACGCCGGAACAGGATTCAGCAAATATAACCCTGCAAAAAATTTATACCAAAAGAAACGGCAAGGTTATTTTATTCAATCCGCCCGAAATTGATTTTATCGAAAGCGTGGAAGGCTCCATTCTTGTTCACGTGGATGGGGAAAATTACGACTGCGCGTTGACGCTGACGGAGCTTGAGCAGAGATTGGCCAATTTCGGTTTTTTCAGATGCCATCGCTCCTATATCGTGAATCTGCAAAAAATAAGAGAGATTATTACCTGGACCAAAAACAGCTACAGCCTCCGGTTGATTACCGGCAAAGATGCCGTAGTTCCGCTATCCCGTTCAAAGCTGCAGGAATTAAAGTCCCTTCTTAACCTTTAATAGCCCCATAATGGCGAATCAGTCAACCATTTCAGGGTACAATTCAGCTCCAAACAGCTACATTTCAGGGGATTTTGATGGCTGACTTCGCGCAATCCCGATATAGTTAAGCCATCAACTCGAAGGAAGTGGTGTTCATGGCTGTTATCCAGGTCGATCATATTCGGAAGAGCTTTGGAAAGAAGGATGCGCTGTCCGATGTATCTTTTTCTATTCCAAAAGGAGAAGTTTTTGGTTTTCTGGGCCCAAGCGGCTCGGGAAAAACAACCTTAATTAAGCTATTAACAGCACAGCTAAATCCAACCAGCGGGCAAGCAAAGGTTTTTAACGAGCCTGCGGAAATGATGCAGAAATCGATTCAGAAAAAACGGTTTGGCATTTTGACAGATAACAGCGGTCTATACGAGCGTTTAACAATAGAGGAAAATCTGGAGCTGTATCGCCAGCTCTACGATCTTCCGGCATCCTCCATTGATAAGGTGCTGCAGTTTGTAAACATGAGCGGAGAGCGCAAAAAGAAATTTAATCAATTGTCCAAAGGAATGCGTCAGCGCATCCAGCTGGCAGCCGCCATTATCCATGAGCCGGAGCTGCTTTTTCTGGATGAGCCTACCTCGGCTCTGGACCCCGTCAACTCGGCTCATATCTACAAGGGCTTGCGCTATTTGAACGAAAACGGAACAACGATTTTTCTGACGACCCATGATATGGCGGAGGCAGAATTGTTATGCAATCGGGTAGCTATTCTGTATAAGGGTCAAATCCAGACCATCGGCTCGCCCAAGGAGCTTAAAAAGCAGCATCGCGAAAACGTCGTTTGCGTTGAATTAGCGAATGGAGAAGCCTACGAGCTCCCCTTCAATGACGAAACCGCTGATAAAATCAATCACTGGATGAAGTCGGGATTAATTGACCGCTTGGAGACAAAAGAACCTACCTTAGGCGATATTTTTATCAAAATGACAGGAAGTGAGCTGCTATGAATATCTCAATAAAGCGCGTGCGAGCCATTTTCGTAAAGGATTATAAGGAGTTTTCGCGCAATTATGCGGTTTCCATTTGCCTCACCTTCCCGCTTATATTTGCTTTTATATTCCGCGGCGCCGGTTCGGACATGTCCCATGCTGCTTTAGCCCAGTCAGCGGGATTTCTTTTTAACGTTTCATTTGTCATTGTGACTTGTTTAGTGCAGGCATGCCTGATCGCCGAGGAGAAGGAGCGCAATACGCTGCGATCCTTAATGATGACTCCGGCTACGACCACGGATGTTTTAATCGGTAAAAGCTCGCTGGCATTTGTTTTGTCGGCCGTTATCCTGGCTATTTCTACGTATATTTTGGGCTATGAGCCTGCGAGCCTGTGGGCGTTTGTTGGCGGCATCGTTTTTTCCACTCTTTTCTACATCGCAGCCGGAACGATCTGCGGTTTATACTCCAAGTCGGTGCTTGAGGCCTCGTTAGCCGTGCTGCCTGTTGGGGTTATATTTACCGGGGCGACCTGGGGTGCGCTTCTGCAGAGCCGTTATCCAATCTTTAAAGTGCTGGACTACATGCCAAGCAGCCAGTTTAATCACTTGCTGGGGTTATCCCCCGACTTTACAATGGGCGATGTCCTGAAGCCCCTTCTTATTATTTTGGCATGGACGATTGTTCTAACGATTGTGGCTGTTATGTTGTACAAGCGGCGCTTAAAGGATGAGTAAACTACAAATTTTCAACACTCAAGCAAGGGCGTGCTTCCAAAGACGTCCTGGGCCAGGGGGGTTCAAATTTCCATGAAAACTGCCGTCAAATTTGTTCAGCATTTCCGGGAACGGGACGCCCGCCTCAGACTGCAGCGGTATTGGGACAAAGTCGCACTCATCACTCAACGAAATTTGGAGGCATGGGATAAGGAGCAGCTGCAAGCGGAATCTCTCCGTCTCAAAGGGGAGGCTTTGGCGGGCACGCCCCTTGACGATTTGCTTATAGATGCCTATGCGCTTGTTTGCGAGGCAGCCAAAAGAACGCTTGGCTTGCAGCCCTATGGTGTTCAAATAATGGCGGCTATCGCGCTGCACGAAAGGTATATGATCGAGCAGCATACCGGCGAAGGCAAAACGCTTTCGGCCGTTATGCCCGCTTATCTGCATGCTTTAACCGGCGAAGGCGTTCATGTGTTGACCTTTAACGATTATTTGGCCAAGCGGGATGCAGAGTGGATGGGCCCGATCTATGGCTTCCTGGGGCTGACGGCCGATGCGGTTCAGGCAGGCATGGACATGCAGCGGAAACGGAGTGCGTATGCCGCGGACATCACCTATGTGACGGCCAAAGAGGCTGGCTTCGATTATTTGCGGGATACAATCGCGCTGGACGAAGCCGATACCGTACACCGCCCCTTCCACTACGTCATCGTCGACGAAGCGGACTCGCTGCTCCTTGACGAAGCACGGGTGCCCCTAGTTATTGCAGGCGATCCCGGCGCCTCCAGCCAAGATAACAATAGCCTTAACAACAGCAAGCCCAACAACCGTAACTTTAATGACAACAGCTTAAACGCCGACAGTAACTTAAGCAGCAGCATTGAAGGCTATAGAAGCAACGACCATAGCTTCGCCGCTGGAAGCAGCGGCTGCGATGGCGAGGTTTTGGCGGAAATAGTCCGGCAGCTTCATGAGGAGCATTACGACTTCGACGAGTTCAAGCGCAACGTTTATTTAAGCGAAGCAGGTTCGGCAAAGGCGGAATCGCTGCTGGGCTGCGGCAACTTATACGAAGCACGCAACGATCAGTTATTAATGTCGTTAAACTGTGCGCTGCATGCGGAGTTGTTATTAAAGAAGGACGTCGATTACATCGTCCGCCACGGCAAAATCGAGCTTATCGACGAATATACCGGCCGCGTAGCGGAAAACAGGCATTTGCCGGAAGGTTTGCAAGCGGCCCTCTACGCCAAAGAAGGGCTGCCGCCCAACACCGTGGGCAGAGTTCTTGGCACCATCACCCTCCAGCACTTTCTTAGCCTGTATCCAAAGATTAGCGGAATGACGGCCACCGCATATGTGTCTGCCATCGAATTTGAAGAGATTTATGGCCTTGAGGTGGTGCAAATCCCGCCAAACCGGGCGAATCAGCGAATTGACTTTCCACATCGGATTTTCACCCATAAGGAAGCTAAATATAAGGCGCTGGTACAGGAAATTAAGGCCATACATGGGTCGGGACGCCCGATACTCATTGGTACATCAAGCGTCGAGGAATCCGACTTGCTGGCGGAGGCGCTGGCCCTCGCCGGTGTCTCTTGTCAGGTTCTGAATGCCAAAAATGATGCCGAAGAAGCCGAAATTATTGCCAAAGCGGGAGAAATCGGCGCTGTGACGGTATCGACGAATATGGCGGGACGCGGCGTGGATATTCGGCTTGGCGGCGGCAATCCCGAGCAAGGCGAAGCCGTCGCCAGGCTGGGCGGCTTATACGTGATTGGCACGCATATGCATCAAAGCGTACGAATCGACAATCAGCTGCGCGGACGGGCTGGCCGCCAGGGCGATCCGGGAGCCTCCGTCTTTTTCGTTAGCCTGGAGGACGAGCTGCTGGTTCAATTCGGCCATGCCATAATGAAGCACAGCCACAGGCAGGATGAAGCGCTCAAGGACGCGGCGCTCCAGGACAAAATCGACCATATCCAGCGTACGATTATGGGCCAAAACTTTCATATCCGGCAGGAGCTGAACAGCTATTCGGATGTTTTGGAAAAACAGCGGCGGGAGTTGTACGGCGAGCGGCTCCATATTTTAAAGGGAAAAGTTATTATGAGTCCATCAGAACAGCGGGTCCGGCTTTTTTTCATCGACAAGTTTTGGGCCGATCACTTGGCTTACGCTTCCTACATTCGGGAGAGCATCCATCTGACTGGCCTGATGAAGCACAATCCGATTGACGAATTTCAAGAGCAAATCATGAGGGCCTACGAGCAAATTCCGGCAGGATTACAAAGGGAAACAGCGGATATGCTCGCCAAGCTTGGAGGCTCCAATGATCCTGCCCTTTGGGATCAATTCGGGCTGAAGAATCCTCCCTCCACCTGGACCTACATCATGAATGATCAATATCAGGATCACCTGCTGAACCGCGGCTCATGGACCCACGGCACAATGCTTGCTTATCTGCTGCGCCGCTTGGCAAGGCCGATTTTTGGGTTGTCGAAGTTTTGACCAGCCCTAATAGAAGCACGACTGCGCCTAGAACCGGGAGCGCAGTCCGTTCAAAAACAGCTTGGCCGAGAACGGTACGAATGAAGATGCGAAGCAGCGAAATATAGCTCAATTGCCGGACCACTCTCTTCATACCCGTTGCTTCTCATCCACTCTGGCGTTTTCCTCCCTCTATGTTCCGCGTAAAGCTTGCTGTATTCTCTCTACTCCATTAACTCCATCATGCTGGTTAGCTTATTGCTTTTTAATGTCCGTGCAATTTCCTCAAGCGTAAGGTTGCTTGGTCCAATAAAGGAGCTGTCTTTTACAGAATAGAAGGAAAATGTATTTAATGTGTGGAATAATTTAGTAGGTTAAATAGAGGAGGATTACAGAGATATGAGTTCTTATGACGTAGATATCGGCAAGTTGATTAGTGGGAGACGTGAATTGGAAGGCAGCGGGACCTATATTATCTGTTCACCTGATAAGGAGATTGTGGAAGTTAGTACAAAACCCGAAACCGGAATATTTGTCAGCTCAAAAGACATAGAAGATGCTCTTTATGATTTTTGCAAGTCTGCTATAAACGAATATATTGCAGAAGGCAACAACCAGGATGTCTACACCTTTTCCATTTTTACAGACACAGCTTACGGCAGTTACGTTATTTACATTAACAATGTGGAATCATTAAACCAAAGTGTGGATGAAGCCTATCTCCGATACCAAGAGAAATTTCATGAGAATGGTGATGAAGACTACAACCAGAGCCGCGAGCACCTATACGACCAATTTAAACATGCCGAAGGCGATTATCCCTTTATGTATGAGGAAATGCCGGAGCGTCTTGAAAATTGGCTGGCTATTCTCAGTCAAATCATTGAAGGAGAACCTCAATATCTCGATATTGCTGAGCCTTATTTTTTCGAGAAAAGCATTATCGACTCCCAGCTTTTTCTGATTGCTATTGATGTCATTCATCGGCTGGTTGAAGATTTCAAACAATTGGATCAAACTGAAGATTTTATTGCATACGTATCTGCGGCCGATGGCGTTGGCGGCGACTACTTGACCACTAGCCAATTGATTCGAAAATGTGTAAGCGAGGATCAATTGTATCGTGCTATGCCGGAAGTGAAAAAGAAAGATATGGCCTTTAGGTCTGCTATCGCAGCGGTCAAGCAGAAGCCGCTTCGCGAACAAGTTCAGCATTGGGTTACCGTTATTGAAGAAGGCGAATTCGGCGAAAACAGCGTGCATAGTTTCTGGAAAACCGATTATGAATCCTATGAGCAATTAGTAGAACTCGGCCACACGGCAGTGCCTTACATTCAAGAAAATATGCACAGAGAAAAATCTATTCTTGAGATCGTGTTAGCTGATTTGGAAAACTAACAGCTACCCGCACAAAAAAAGGCTGTCCGAAAAAGTCAAGCGGAATGAATCATTATTCAGCAGGGACAGGTTTGCTGAATAATGATTCACCTGATTCACCGTAACAGACTTTTTGGACGGTCGTATTTTATTTATAAAAGGATGATACGTCATAATGACAGAACCGCAGCGCTTGAATTGCATGAAATGCCGCCATTATTATGTAACTTGGGACCCTGGCGCGCCTAGAGGCTGCAGAGCCTTTGGATTTAAATCGCAGGCAATGCCAAGCCAGCTAGTGTTGGCCTCCTCCGGAAAGCCATGCATGAACTTTGAAGCTAAAGGCAAGGAATAAGGGAAAACACCCTCCTTCATAAGAAGCGTGAAATTGTACAATAAAATAAATCAGTACATAATAAATTTTAAGAAAGAAAACCCCAAGAACGTTAAAATTACAACATTCTCAGGGTTCGCTATTCGTTCTTTTCTTTTTACTCCGATTCAATAATAATGTCCTTCAGCTTGAGGTTAACCGGATTTGCGAGCGAATCGCCAACCGGGCATTTGCTCTCCAGAAATTTAACGAACTCCTCCACCTTTTCCTTTGGCGAATCGGTTTTAATTCTGAAGGTATACCGAATGTCGGAATAGCCTGGCCGCACATCGGACTTGTTGAAGAAGCCGTCCAGGTCAATATCGCCTTCTACGTCCACGAAGAAATCCTTGAGCTCAACGCCAAATTTAGGGGCGTACACTCTGGCAACGATTGACTGACATGCACCCAGCGAGGCCAGCAAAGCTTCGACCGGATTCATGCCCGTATCGGTTCCTCCCAGACTTTTGGGCTCGTCAATAATAAACTCGAAGTTCCGGGATGCTACTTTCACCTGAACTCCTTCTTGCAAATGCGCAGATGCTTTAAAGGTTTGCGGGGTAGCCATTGAAAAGTCTCCTTTTGCCGATTCATTTTTGCTTTATTTCCAAGTTATTCGCTATGATTAGTTTAAATAAATTCTTCCAGCCTGTCAATCTATAATATTCAACTATTTTATGATTTACAACATTTTCTAAATATGGTACGATTATTTTGAAAACGTTTTCATTTTATTTAATAATGACCTATGCAAAGCTTGCTTCCTGCAGCATTGCCGCTGGTCGCGAAAGGGGGAGGCCGCCACAGTATTGAGAGGCGTTACATTTCAATAGTAGCAAGTTGATTAGCTGCTAAGAGAGTAACAGAACTAAGACATTTAGAGTTCACTCCAATCTGCAAGGCCAAAACATCTATTATTAAGGAGGAAAAGTGAAATGAAAAAACTTATGATTCTTGTTTTACTCATTGCGCTGCTCGTCCCATCGATGTCCTACGCCCAATCGTCAACGCAAAATACAAATGGTGTATCCCCGCTGTCTACTGGCGGAACGATCATTCCGGCACCTCAGGGATACGACGCCTACCGTCCCAATATTGCTCGCGGAAATGTACAACAAATATCCTACTACTCTTCAACCGTAGGTAAAATGCGAAACGCTATGGTTTATACGCCTCCTGGCTATAATCCATCACAAACCTATAATGTTCTCTACTTGCTGCACGGCATTGGCGGAGATCAATATGAATGGCTTAACGGGATGAATCCTAGAAACATTTTGGACAACCTGTATGCCGACAACAAGCTGGAGCCGATGATTGTTGTTTTCCCGAATGGCCGCGCCATGTGGGATGATCGTCCAATCGGCGATATTTTTGCACCGGACAAGGTGGCCGCCTTTGAAACCTTCGAATTTGATCTGATTAACGACCTCGTTCCTTACATTGACAACAACTTCCCGGTATATGCAAATGCTCAAAATCGCGCTTTGGCCGGTCTGTCGATGGGCGGCGGACAATCGCTGAACTTCGGGCTAAAGCATCTGGACAAGTTTACCTGGATCGGCGCATTTTCATCCGCTCCCAATACAAAATCGGCGTCGCAGCTTATCCCCAACCCGGCCCAAACGGCCAGTAAGCTGAACCTGCTCTGGCTGTCATGTGGAGCTTCCGACTATCTGTTATGGGTAAGCCAAAACTTCCATAACAGCGTGGATGCCATGAATGTTCCTCATATGTGGTATCTGGATGTCGGAGGACATGAAGGAAAGGTTTGGAGCAGCGGGCTCTATCAGTTCGCTCAGCGCATTTTCAAATAGATTTATAACAGCATCAAGGGGCTGTCCAAAAGTCTGTTACGAAGAATAATGATCCAGCAAACCGGTCCCTCCCGGAAAAGGGTGTCTTGGAAGCTCAAACATTTTTGTCCGCTTTTTTTGATCCTGTGTTTAGTGGAAAAAGCGGACAAAAAAACTCGCCCTCAAGTCACCCTTTCCCGTCCGGTCCTCTCTGCTGAATAATTATTTACAGACTTTTTGAACAGCCCCTGTTGCATAATCCTGCTAGGGTATAAAATGTGATTTACCCTTAATCTATAATCTTGGCCTGCGGTTCACCGTGGGTAACTGGTATCATCCACTGGTAATGGGTCTTGTCGTGAAGCTGATACCGCTCTATATTAGGAGCTGCCGGCTGGAATCCAAACGATTGCAGGATCAGCATCAGACTAAAGCAAGCGTAGGGATCGGTTGACAAGCAATCCAGTGTTACGAATAATGTCGGGGGGATGATCTCAAGCTCGGCATCAAGCCCCGCTTCATCTATCCATTCGCCAGAATGGGCAGACTTCATAGCCAGGCGAAAACCTACTTTGCCTAACATCTCATTCCCGATTACCCGCTCGTGCCGCACATAGGCCTCCTTTGCCTGCAAAAGTCCCCGCTTTTCCAGGAAAGCCGCGCTTTCATCTATCGCCTGTGCAAAAGGACTCGCCTGACGCTTGACGCGATGCCGGAACCACAGCATTTTTGTAGGCTGAGACCATCGCACTAACCGGATATGCTCGTCCACGGAATCTACGCCATCCAGATACTGTTTGGCTACATTCAGCGCCAGCAGCTTCGCATCGACGTCCTGTCGCCACTTTCGCAGCCAATCGGCTTGAGCTTCAGCATCCGCAGCAAAATAATGACGTATCTCGCTTAAGCCGATTCCCGCTTGGCGCAATGTATGGATCTTTAAAGCACTCGGAACCTGATCCTCCCGGTAATAGCGATAGCCATTATCCGCGCGATGACTCGGCTGGAGCAGCCCTTCTTTTTCATAATAACGAAGCGTGCTGGCAGGAAGACCCGTCCGCTCGGAAAAGCTCTGAATCGTCATATTTCCTTTCAACGGTTCCTCCTCCTGACACTTCATTTATTTTTTAATTCTATTTCTCAATAATAGCTCCACACATTCAGACGATTGCCGTCCGGATCGTAGAAATGGAAGCCCTTCCAACGCTCACCGACAATGTCCGATACCTCAATTCCTTGTTCCTTCAACCATTCGTTTTTCTTATACAGGTCCTTTTGCTCTTTAATCTGAAAATACAATCTGGCGCCGGGATTGGCTTTTTTCGATAATTGCTCGCTATCCACCTTTTCCAGCCAGGCAAAATCCCAAGCTTCGCGCATTAATGCAAATCCGCGATCCTGAAAATTTTTGTTGGAACTTGTCCAGCCGCATATCCGCGAATACCATTCAATTGAAGCATCCAGATCAGACACGCCCAGCCACAATGGCTTAGCTGCATATTGAATGACACGCGATTCCGGGAATTTCCCCTCCAGCTTTTTGTCCTCGCTTAAGGTTAGACGAACATTTCCGAATGCGAAAATATCGGCTGAACGTGTTCTGTCCGGCATCTTTACCGGCGTGCTGCATGTAACGCCTTGACGATCGAAATAGTCCAATGTCTGGTCCAGATTAGCTGTGCGGAAGCAAAATCTGCAAGTACCCTCATGATAATCCTCGGACGTAAAGTGGCTTAAATCGCTTTCAAACGTTTTTAAATTGGCTTGTCCGGTACCAGGCATTTTGAAAAAAGCCTTCCTTCCAACTGGCGGCCCTTCGCCCCTACCGATTAACGTCCAGCCCATTTTTTCACCATACCATTCAACTGCTTCATCGAATTGATCCCAAGGCACCATAATAAAACCGCCGTCAAACGTCATTCTAGTATCTGTCATTGATACGCCCTCCACTTTGTTATGTATTCCCGGGTAAGACCATCATACACCTTAAAGCAGCTTTAAGGTCAAGGGGTATTTTTCCAGCAATGCTACTATTACACTCTCCGATGCCTGACGGGTACTTTCAGGCAAGAGTTTTAAAAAAACCTTTATGTGATAGTTAGTTCATATACCTTGGGATGCAGGCCATGAAGACTAAGACTGTACATATCGATTAACTGCAATCCGTTTTTTTCGGCTCCCCTAGCTATTTCCTCATGACAATCCGTAAGCAGCACGATCCGCCCCGACGGCTTTAGTATTCGTTTGGCCTCCGACAAAAATCTTATATAAAGCTTTTGAACGTCCCCTACTGCAATTTGCTTATTCCAGGGGGGATTGCATACAATGATGTCTACGCTTGCAGACTTGGACGGCATTTTTGTTGCATCAGCATGAAATACGATCACTTTGCCCCTTCCATTTTTTTCAGCCGTCCATACAGCCCTTTCCTCCATATCGCTCGCCATAATTCTTCTTGCGGGAAAGGCAGCCCGTTCATTCGATATCGTTCCCGAGCCGCAAAACGGGTCATAAAAAACATCATTTTTGCATGGTTTGCTTATTCTGACAAGCGCGGCTGCAACCGTTGGTCTGATGCCCCCTTTTAAAAATATCCGGTCATTGCCTCGAAAACGGAACTCGGCATTCGTCAGCTTAATCGAGATTCTGCAGGCTTGCCCATCAATATCGGCGCGAATAAATAAAGCATCGGCGTCTTTTGGAGCATGTTTAAATCCGTGTTTCTCCAGGGTTTTTTCAATGCTTTTGATCATATCAAACCGTGAATAAGCATGTTCTCCTCTTCTGCTGGCGCTTGCGCAAATTCCACTTGATGACTCCGAATATTGAAAGGCAAGCCGTTTCCAGTGCAATTTATCAATGGAAGCAGCAAGCTGAGTTAAGTCCGATTTATGCGGTCCAATCTGGAACTCCGCCAGAATTCTATATATATTGTCGGCGCAGCGCAGCTTTATCAGTTGTGAGGGATCTCCCGTCGCATGGAATATGACCTTGCCTCGTTCACATTTTATCCCCCGCGCTTTAATGCCCAGCGCTTCAATTTCTTCTGCAAGAACCGCTTCCAGCCCGCATGCAACCGTTGCGAAAAAATAAGTATTCATGCCCTTATCATACAAACCAGCATTTATGAAAAATATGGCTTGTATATGTTAAGCTATTTTCGGCATAAATGTTGAACCCTGGCTCGCTGGTTCCTTTATAGTGTTCCAAATGCTACGATCAAGGCCAGAACTATAAAAAAGATATTTACGCCAAGCTCCCGGTACTCTTTTAGCCAAATATGAAACAGCATTCCAAGCAGTACGAACAACTCATGAAGCCCGTTCTCCAGACCATGAGTGACTGGGGAGCTGGGCATGTCCAACATATGCAGAAGCTATATGGCGAAGCAGAGACAAGTCCAACCGATCTTCAGAAAACGGATTACTTGCGCTAATCGTTTCTGTACTAATCGCACGCTAAAAAAGCCCGCAAAGATCGCGGGCTTAGAAGAGTGAATGAAGTTCGCATATTCTCGAAACAATGTAAATCATTCCATATTAATACCACAATTCTTTAAATGATTTATTATGTTTTCATATGAATGATCATTCCAAATAATAACATAATATTTTTCCCTGTTTAATTTCTGTAATGCACCAAGTCGATGATTGCCGTCATGTAATCTAAAATTCCCATTTTCAATGTTCACAATCAAAGGAGGCATGTCCCATCCGGATTCTAATCTACTGCAAATTTGATCAATGTTATAGTTCCACCAATTAATATCCTCTACATATTCCAAATGTTCTTCTGGTCCAACTATTCTTTCCAGATATTTTATGTCAATTTCAATAGGTCCTAACCAATATCTTTTTTCCTTTTTTAATCCTTCTGACATGACTATATTGTCGCCTTCTCCATTTAAAAAAAGATGAACCCACGTTTCAATATCATTGGCTTGAGCATATTCATTAGCAGCGCTTAATGTAAAAGCATTCATCTGTCTTCCTCACCTTCAATTTAAGCTTCTATTCTGCTATTGATTATGCAATAGAACCCCAATAAAACGGAAGGTTAGATTTAAATTAAAGCGTTCTTTACTGCTCAATACGTATCTTGTTCCGTTAGTTTAGCTTCCCGTAGGCTAATGACGATAAACGTGAATGAATTCCGAATGAGAGAGCAACATTTCAAAAGTAGCCTTGCAATATAATTAGCCATGAATTCCAAACAAGGAGATGACGGCATGAGTAAGTTGAAGGGTAAAATCGCTTTAGTAACCGGCGCAAGCCGGGGGATTGGTCGTAGCATTGCATTGCGTCTGGCGCAGGAGGGCGCAGTGGTTGCAGTACACTATGGAAAAAGACAAAACGAAGCAGAGGAAGTTGTTCATCAGATAGAGCAAAATGGAGGTGCCGCATTCGCGATCGGCGCTGACTTAAGTACCCTTGACGGCATTCATTATTTATATGCGACTTTAGATGAAGCCCTTCAGGAACGTATAGGCGATAATCGTTTTGACATTCTTGTGAATAACGCTGGAATCGGACAAATTGTAACCTTTGAAGAGACGACGGAAGAATCTTTCAACGAGGTCATGAACATTAATGTCAAAGCACCGCTTTTTGTTACCCAACAAGCTTTACCGCGTCTGAGAGACGGAGGCCATATAATCAATATCTCTTCGTTTGTAACACGTGTGGCCTCCCCCAGTGTTTTCGCTTACAGCATATCGAAGGGTGCAGTCGATACGTTTACGCACGTCTTGGCTCAACAGCTTGGGAGTCGTAATATTACGGTGAACGCCATCCAGCCCGGCATCATTAATACAGAGATGAATGCCGGGACGTTGCAAAATCCCAATGGACAGAAATCTGCCGCTGGTCTTTCAACTTTTAAAAGGTGGGGGGAGCCTGAAGATGTTGCAGATATTGCTGCCTTTCTGGCCTCGTCGGACAGCCGTTGGGTCACTGGTCAATTAATTGATGCAAGTGGCGGATCTCATCTGTAAATTAACGGGTTCGAAAACCTGCCAGAAGGACTAGGTTTTTATGCCTGACGGAAGCCTTAAACCGAAAAATCGCATCATCGCGGCAGTCACTTGGGTACATCCTTGCTCCGGATAATCGCCGCTTGCCATAGCGATGGCAGCGAACGGAAAATACAAAGAGGGCTCACAGTAGCCTGCCCCTCGGCAACCTGTCGAGCCCTCTAACCTGCGTTCGACGCGGCCTCTCAGTTCTTACTCTTCTCCCTTCGCCACTGGGTTGACTGCAAAGATGGAATGAATGTTCCCCTCCGGGTCTGCAAAGAACCCCGTTGTGTGCCCCCAAGACATCGACTTAGGCTCTGTAATCCCCGTAGCTCCTTTCGAGACGAAATCATGATAAGTTCCGCGGGCTTCTTCAGGTGAATCACATTTAAAATTAAGCTCAAAAGCTTGTCCTTTGCGTTCTTCCGTAAAAGAAGGATGATCGTTCGTGTTGTCCGCCATTAATGGTTTTGAAAAAATCGCTAGGCGAACTCCGCTATTTTCAAATTCAACATAATGATTTTCCTCAATTACTGTATTAAATCCCAGGACATCACGATAAAATCTAGCCAATCGGGGGACATCATTCGCTAAAACTGTAATCCCTTCTAATTGCGCTCTCATGCTTATCAAGCCCACCTTTGCACAATAATATAACGTTTACTACCATAATATAGCATAAAGAATAAATGAGATCAAATGTTCGCTTTTTGATAAACGACGTCAATTTTTCTAGTATGGCATCTTCTGAAGTGGTTCCGCTTCTTGCTTGCAAGCTTGTTTCTAAAAGAGCAAAAGAGGGCCGCAACAGGTCACTAGCTCACAACCTGTCACAACCCCCAAACCCGCGTCCTACGTGGCTTCCCGGCTCTTACTCCTCCCCCGTCGCCACCGGATTCTCGCTATACGAGATCCAATCGCTCCAGCTCCCCGCATACAAACGCACCTTCGTAAAGCCCGCTTCCTGCAGGGCGATAACGTTAGGCGTCGCCGTTACGCCGGAGCCGCAATAAACAACAATTTCGCCATCCTTGTCCAGATCGGCAAAACGCTCCGCCTGGGCTTCAGCGTCCTTCCAGGAGCCGTCTGCCGTCAAGCCATCCTTCCAGAAGCGGTTGATAGCACCCGGAATATGTCCCGCCACCCGGTCCAGCGGCTCCACCTCGCCGCGATAACGAGGCGCTTCGCGGGAATCAATTAGCGTCAGGCTTTCATCCTTCAGCCGCTCCCGCAGCTCGTCCATTTCCATCAAGATGGAATGCTCCACGACGGCAAGGAATTTAGCAGGCTGAACGGCCTCCACCTCTGACGTAACTGAATATCCCGCCTTAACCCAAGCCGCAAATCCTTCATCCAATACGGCCGCCTCTTTATGACCCAAATAATTAAGCAGCCACCACAAGCGGGAAGCCATCGCTCCGCCTTGATCGTCATAGGCGATAACGCGGGAATCATTACCGATGCCAACCCGGCTTAACGCCATCGTCAAATCTACGATATCTGGCAGCGGATGGCGTCCGCCATGCTCATCGACGGGACCAGATAAGTCCTGCTCCAAATCCAGATAAACCGCTCCCGGAATATGCGAAGCTTCGTACTGCTCCCGGCCCGCATTCGGCTGCCCCATCACAAAACGGCAATCTACAACCACCACATCGGGCTTTTCCAATGAGTCAAACAGCTCTTGCAAGGACACGATATTTTTCATAAAAGAAATTCCGCCTTCCTCTTACCTCTTTATGCCTCCCATTATATCAAACAACGGGCAAAGCTGCTGTAGGGATTGAGCGTCTGCATCAAGCGCAAAGAAACAAAATCCCTTCCGGCTTATTGAGGAGGCCATGCATTTACCTGCGGACCTTCATAGGCGGCACAGTCCGATACGTAATCGCTCTCCACACCCACTCCAGCGGCCCCATCCTGAACCGGCTAATCCAGAATCTGCTAAACAATATTTGAGCTGTAAAAAGACAGATTGAAATGAGCAATCTTCCAGCATCCCCTACTTGGCCAAAATAACCAAAACCATATCCGTAAAAAATCAATGTCCCGATCACGGACTGAAAAATGTAGTTGGTAAAGGCCATTCGTCCGACATAAAGGAACGGTCTGAGCAGCCTCCTTCCCAGTGTTGTGCGCCACGCAAGAACAATAACACACATATAAAACATAGCTCCAATCGGCCATCCCAGCAGCATGGCAAGGTCCGACCACGGTTTAACATTCAGGAACGCTAGCGCGCTTAAGCCTGCGAATAGCAGAAGCATAACGGCACATAACCTCTTTAGCAGGACGATATGGTCTTCAGCATGGTGGAACCATTTTTTCCTGGAAAAATAAGCCCCCAGCAAAAACATCCCCAGCAAGTGAGGGTAAAATCCGATTTGCTCTGCAGCCGTGCCCATCCACTCCATAATTCTTTGCTTCAAAATGACGCTGTACGAGCCTTCTCCATAAATCATAGTATTGAATTCAAGATAGTCATTAAAATAGGAGGGCGTTTGGAAGCTGCCCGATCCGCCGCTCAGCAAAATCAGAAGCGGCATCATGGACAACAGCAATACCGCGCCGATCATCATCGTTCTGGGTTTGCGGTTAATAAAGAGCAGCAGCAGAAAACCCAACACCGCATAATGCAGCAAAATATCCCCATACCAGATGAGCCAGCCATGAAGCAAGCCAAACAGCGCCAGCGCGAGCAGCCGCCTTGTAATAAGCGGAGCAAACCATACCTCTCTCTTTTTTGCGCTTTCAAGCATCAACACCATACCGAAACCAAACAAAAATGAAAAGATAGATATAAATTTGCCAGCCACAAGCGAGGTTTCCAACCCGGCTACAAGCCTGTCCCAAAATCCAGGCCATAACTCGACTTTATAAGCAATCGCCAGATAAGGCGTACTAAAAAATCTCATATTAATAATTAATACACCTAATAAAGCAACCCCGCGTATAACATCAATGACTTCAATTCGCTGCTTTTGTTCTTCAATGCCCACTGCAACTGTTCCCCTTTCAAGATTCGTCCTACTCCAATCCTATTAGCACCCCCAATTATTCACAATTGTTTAACATTACAGTTCCCTTACAACATTGTTAGTTTGGAAAACTAAGGTTGAATAACCACCTAAAAATTTGAATAGAAGGAAATACAAACTTTCCTCCATTTCCTCCATTACGGCGCCTTAAATCCATCGATACAATAGAGTTAATAAATATACACATGGAGGAATCAACATGATGGAAAATAAACAAAACTATACGATCAGGCCCGCTCAAGAAGGGGACCTGCCCCGTTTAAAATCACTGATGCTTGAATATATCGTGGATTTTTATGGCTGCAATCCGCCTGACGATAAGCGGCTGGAGGCTCTGATGAAGCAGCTCCTTGAGCAAAAGGAAGGCATTCAATTTGTAGCGGATAACGGAGAAAAGCTGGCGGGTTTTGCAACGCTATATTTTACATTCAGCACCTTAAGGGCGTCGCGGGTTGTCGTTATGAACGATCTTTATGTAGTGGAGGAGCAAAGGGGCCGTGATGTTGCGGCCGCGCTTGTTCAAGCCTGCCGGCGTTATACCGCGCAAAATGGTTTTGCCGGTATGAGCTGGGTTACAGCCCATGACAACCATCGCGCCCAGCGTTTTTATGACAAAATTGGCGGAGAACGCGAGGAATGGATCACCTACAACATTAGTCCAGAGTTTTAATGCAACACGAACTAGGCCTAGATGAAAAAAAGGGATACCTGCTGGCCTATTAAGCCAAGCAGGTATCCCTCTGAATGAATTTATATTTACAAAACGCGCTTTGCAAAAGGCAGCATTTTAAGGATGGATGCGACCATAAAGCAACAAACTATTGAAAGAATCGAAACAACTGCCCATTTGACTGCTGAAGGCAAAGGCAAGCCTTGAAAAGCCATCGTCCAACCCACCACAACAGCGGGATGAATCAGATATACAGCATAAGCATGTCGGGATAACCATTGCTTCAATGGACTGGT
The DNA here is from genome assembly GCF_001675045.1 of Paenibacillus oryzae. GTDB lineage: Bacteria > Bacillota > Bacilli > Paenibacillales > Paenibacillaceae > Pristimantibacillus > Pristimantibacillus oryzae. Next base: position 397,401 of record NZ_LYPA01000080.1, on the reverse strand, counting down.
TGAATAAAAGCGCCTTCGAAACAAAGAAAGCAAGGTCAAAATAATGCCAATACATACAAATGGCTCCCATATGGCATATAAAAATGCCTCCGCGTTCACTCCTCCTTCAAAATGAACCTCTCCATCAAGCGCGCCTGTGAGTACAAGGATGACAGGCAGGACTGGTATAAGGCCAAGAGACAGCCACTGCCAGCCTTTTTGCAATTTGGGTGGTATATTATCCAGCCAACCATTTTTCTGAGCAATAATTCCAGCAATGTAAAGCACAATATAAGAAGGGAAATAACCAAGCTGCAATTCCAGCGGCCCCTCGCCTGTTGGATAAATCAAACGTGTCACAAATGCAGCCAGCCCCATTCCAACTGCAAGCCATAACAGCTGAGCTCCCTTTGGAAACGAAAATCTTGGAGCTGCCTTCTTCATTTTTTTAAGCACAATTTCAAAAAAAACATGTATAACCGCAAAATAAATAGATGCCTGCAAAAACCAGGCGGGTCCAAAAAAAGTCCTCTCAAAACTCCATACATACTGATTGTAAAACTCTGCAAGCGTTAACTGTAGACGATAATGAGCAAACCATACTGTAATCGGTCCGATTAAAAAATAATAAACCAGCATCGGTATACCTAAGCGAAGCAGTCTGTCCTTTATAAACGTCGAACTTCCTTTCCTGGATAGCGATACCGAGGAAAAATAGGCGGAAATAAAGAAAAATAGCCCCATAAAGAAGGTTTGGCAAACTGCAGTAAATAAAGTTAAGAAAACGGCCGTTATGCTCATCTCATCCTGATTCGAATCCTTTAATATCCATGAACCTGCCGCTCCGTAAGCAATAGCCGCATGAAATATAATGACCAAAGCTGTCAAAAAAACCTTAAGATTATCCAACTCATTAAGCCTTTTCAAAAACCGGTTCCCCCTGTTTCACAATCTCAGATATCCCCTTATTCTTACTCTTCATCCCTCTCAATGCTGCTATGATTAGAACACCTCCTGCGCTTGCAGAAACCCCCTAGATGGGTTAAAATAATAGCGAAACGCAAATAGCCCCTTCTGGTAAAAGGGACAAGCAAATCTTTATTCAAGCTGGTAACTTGATTAGATTTGTGCTGTTGTTTCACACTAATTTCATAAGGAGGTGTCTAAGATGGCTAAAGACGTACTTTGCGAGGTTGACACTTGTGTCCACTGGCATAGCGGCAACAAATGCGCTGCTGAACAAATCTACATCACATCTCATGAAAAAGCTCACACATCTGCTGAAACAGACTGCAAAACATTCGAAGTTAAATAATGATCCGGAGAAGGGATACTGGGGTATTCCTTCTTCTTTTTTTATTTTAACAATAACGATAATTGTTATCAAGCTTTTTTTGATAATTTTTTTCAATTAGCCACACAGCCAAAAAAGCCGCTTGGGGAGAACGTAAATGTCTCCACAAGCGGCTTCCTGATTACGGATCGCTTTGCGATTGCAGATCGCTTCCTGCTTACCGATAGCTTTACATCTGCGGATCGCTTCCTGCTTACCGATAGCTTTACATCTGCAGATCGCTTCCTGATTCCGATAGCTTAACGCTTACGGACATCGCCGACCTTTAGAAGCTTCTTTTTGCGATATATCAGCTTCTAAAGGACATTGGCGTCCGTAACAGCTAGCTTTTCATCATGAATGTGCCATTTTCCAGCGCTAAAGGACACAGGTGACCGTAACCAGAAACGAACCTGCCCAATTCCCACTGTAACGGTCACAAATGACCATCATACCAGCAAACTGCAGTCCAGCGCCAAAATACCATTCAGCGATCCGCCACGCAATAACCCAGCACGCAACGCCATTCAATGATCCGCCACGCAATAATCCAGCACGCAACGCCATTCAATGACCTTCCGCCACTCAATGGCTCGGCTGAGGAGCCGTTTCCCCTTCACCCGAAGACCGGTTTGCCCGCTTCAGCAGCAGCGTCAGGATCAGCGCCAGCACAACCAGGCCAAAAGCGATCAGAAACGCGCTTTTCATGCCTGCCATCATGGCCGCTATCGTCATTGCGGGGTCGCTGGCCGCATCCTCCCCCGCCTCCACAAGAAAGCTTGCGGAACGATTGCTCATTACCGTCACAAGCAACGCCGTTCCGATTGCGCCCGATACCTGCTGCAGCGTGCTTAAAATCGCCGTTCCATGTGTATAAAGCTTTGGCGGTAAAGCGTTTAGCGCGTTTGTCATAACCGGCATCATCATCATGGAAATGCCCAGCATCAGCAGGGTATTCATGACCATAATGAACGCATACGGCGTTTCAGGCGTCAGGCCGGAGAACTGCCACAGCGTATTGGCAAGCAAGGCGAGGCCGATAATGGACAGCCACTTGGCGCCAAAACGGTCGAACAACCGACCGTTGATCGGGGACATGATCCCCATCAGAATACCGCCGGGCAGCATAACGAGCCCTGCTTCGAGCGGCGTATATTGCAGCGCCTCCTGCAGAAACATCGGAAGCAGCAGCATCGCCGAAAACATCGCCATCATCACAATCATCATAATTGGCGTGGACAGGCTGAATATGCGATACGTGAAGGTCCGCAAATCTAGCAGCGGCTCCTTAAGCGTCAGCTGTCTCCAGACAAACAACAGCAGGGCGATACCTCCCGCAATGACAGGAATAAGCACGGTCAAGCTGTTCCAGCTTCCGTGTCCCTCCCCCGCGCTGCTAAAGCCGTATACCAGTCCCCCAAAACCGATGGTCGACAGCAGCATGGAGAACAGATCGATGCGCGGCTTGCTCGTTTCCGTTACATTTTGCAGCTTGTAGTAAGCGAACAAAATAACAAACAGAGCAATGGGAAGCACGCTATAGAACAATACCCGCCAGCTGAAATGCTCCACAATGATCCCCGAAAGCGTTGGCCCGATTGCCGGAGCGAACGTAATAACGATACCGATCGTCCCCATCGCGGAGCCCCTTTTTTCCATCGGCACAACCGAAAAAACAACGTTGGTCAATAGAGGGAATAGAAGCCCCGTGCCGGAAGCTTGCAATATGCGTCCCAGCAGGAGAGGCTCGAAGCCGGACGAAAGCGCAGCAACCAGCGTCCCCGCCATAAATAGCGCCATTGCCGACAGAAACAGGCTTCGGGTTGGGAAGCGCCTCATCAAATAAGCCGTCATCGGGATCAACACGCCAATAACAAGCAAATACCCCGTGCTCAGCCATTGCGCCTTGCTTGCGGGAATATCCAAATCCGCTCTGATCTGCGGCAGCGCCACGTTCAGCAGCGTTTCATTCAGAATGGCGACGAATACGCCAAGAATCATAACCATCACGACAATAAAATTGCTGCGGCTGCCAAAAGCGCCGCCTGTCTCTTCCTTGCGCATGTCTCCACTCCTCTTCATTCATCTTCATTCAAAATCTTTTACAACGGAATGCGGTACTCCGAATTCAACTCCACGATATGCTCGCCCTGATTGTATACCCAGCAAAAATGAAACGTATTGCCCGTATAACGGGTACGCTCGCGGATATCCGGCACAATCGTATCCTCCATATGAGAGATCACGATGTTTTCCATCTCCTCCAGCCTCCGGCCCGTCTCGGCCGTCATTCCTTCCGCCTGCTCTTGTGACATTGTCAGCAGAAAGTAGCTCAGTGCCGTCTCCTCGAAGCCGGCATCCTCGCTTATCGCACTGCCTGCGCCGCGCAAAACCTCCAGAGCCGTTTTGGCCCAATCGGTTTTAAGATCGATCGTAATTTCATACATTGATATCCGTACCCCCATTATTATCCTTCGTTGAGTCGCCGCCCTTGATTTTCATCAGAAACGACAGCACAATCGCCGTCAGCAGCAGCAAAAATGGCACGATGCTGATCAATACGCGGAAGGTGGTCTCGGGATCGGGTCCCGGCTCATCCCCGCTTTTGTACCCGTATATCTGTCCAACAATAAAAAAGGCCAGCACCGAAATCAAGCCGCTGGAGCGCGTAATAAAGCCCGCAACAGCCGTATAAATCCCTTCCCTGCGCCGTCCCGTATCATCAAAGTCCCGATCGATGATCAGGCCGCTGACAACAGGCGGCGTAACCAGAAAACCCGCCATGCCGAAACCAACGATCACTCCTGCCGCCACGCCCGCTCCAAGGCCGTTGCCGAACCAGAGCGGCAGAACGGAAAGCGCGTAAGCGCCCAGCGACAGTCGCCATGCCTTGACGGGGTCCATCCGGCGCACGAGCCAATACCATACGCCCACGAGCGGAATGACCGAAACAAAGATGGCGGCCAGCAGAATAGTGACCTGTCCCTCCGGAATCCTCAACACGTATTTGGCGTAAAAGGGAATGATAGAGCTAAGCAGCCCATTAACCGTTTGAGCAAAAGAATTGGAAATATTAAATACCCAAAACGGCTTATTGGTTAGTGTTGCGCTAAACGCTTCCTTCAATCCCATACGCGGCGTCTTGAGCGCCTCCGGGTCCTCCTGGACATATCTCATACACAATAGCATGAAGAAGGCAAACGCCACCGCGTAAATCATCGACATGGAGCCAAAGCCCAGCTTATTGAACAAAATAGGGGTCAAAGCAGTGCCGATGAGAAGCGCCACAATCTGATACCCCTGCTGCACGGCGGATGCCTTGGTGCGAAGCGCACCGCCCCGGAACAGCTCCGGAAACAACGCGCCATAGTTGACCCACAATATCGTTGCGGCGGCTTCATACAAAATAAGCGCAATAAGGAACCACACGAACAGCCCATAACCCGACAGTCCGCCCGGCACCATAAAAACCAGCATAAAGGTCAGCATAAAAAGAGGCACTGCCACATAAATCCACGGCTTGCGGCGGCCGTAACGCGATTGGGTCCGGTCGGAGAAATAACCCGCGAGCGGCTGGTTGACTGCATCCCATACCATAAAGATTACCCGCGCCAAGGTCGCAAGACCCAACGCCAGGCCAAGCTTTTCGATATAATAGTACGTATAAAACGTGCTGAACGCCTGACTCGGTATCATCATCGCCAGCATCCCGAATGCATACGTCCACGGTGAATTTATTCCTTTACCCCGCCTCATAGTTTCCACCCATCCCGTTTAAAAGGTTGTTCAAAACCAATGGCCAAAATGCTTCCCGAGATACGCCAGCTTGACCTCCGTATGCCTCGCCCCTCCGCCTTCGTGGCCGTTAAAGGGATAGATATGGATTTCCTTCTCCGCCTGTATCCGGTTATAGGTGGCGAAATACATGAGCGGCGGACAAATTTCATCTTTAAGCGCTACAGATGCCAGCACCGGACAGGTGATGCGGTCGGCCATGTTCATGGTGTCAAAATAGCTCAGGTTGTCCATCACGAGATCCGTCTGTTCGGGATGCTTCTTCAAATAGTCGGCCACGGCGCCAAACGCTCCGTGATTGCCGCGAACCCGCTCAACCAGATCGCTGTTGCTCGGCACATCAACCATTGCGAGCTTGGGCCGGTCGTCCAATGCGGCAACCGCCATGCCCAGCGCTCCTCCTTGGCTTCCGCCCTCCACGATAATGCGGCTGGCATCAACCTCCGGCTGCCCGCAAGCAAAATCAACGGCCTTCAGACAATCGGTATAGACATGGCGAAAATAATATTCGTACCGGCTGTGCACGCCCTTGCTGGCTACGTTGCCGGAAAACCCGTGGCTGTACGGAGCCTGGCTCCCGGTGCGGCCGCCCTGCTCGCGGCAATCGACCGACAAAACCGCAAGGCCCATCATCGCCCAATGCATCAGCTCGGACGGCTCGCCCCGGCTGCCGCCGAAGCCGTGGTAATGAATCAGACACGGATAGGTTTCTTTGCCCATAAACGACGGCACAATAAACCATCCGTGAATCCTTGTTCCGTCAACCCCGCTATACGAAATTTCGTTCACCGTTACCGCCTTGGACGGGTAATCCAGCTTTGTTCTTTCCGGATGGAGCGGAGCCGCCTGCGCTTCTGCTATCGTCTGTTCCCAAAACTCATCAAAATCCTCTTTTTTAGTCAGCAAAGGAAAGTACTGAAACAAATCCTTTGACGCGTCCTCTACATAACCCACAACCAAGCCTCCTATGTAAGCAAAAAATGAAGCCTCATGATTTATAGCTCCGGCAATCAATGCCTTGTTAACGAGCAGTGGAGCCAATAAAAGCCCACTTTGTATTATACTTCATTCAACTACGAGAAAAAGAAAAACTTTCGCCTTTTACCAAAAATATGGACACAAAAAAAAGGACGGTCCGAAAAGTCAAGCCGTAACAGACTTTTCGAACAGCCCCTCATGTTTTACTTTCCATTAATCCACCGGCCTCGCACTGATGCTTCCGCCCGTAATCAGCTTGAGCTTGATATCAAACGAAAACGGAATCTCCGAAAATTGCCGGTCCCAATTATCTTTCATTTGATTCCACGTCTTGGGATTTTTGCGATAAATCGCGTTGCCAATTCCGATTACGTCAAGCTTCTCCTTTTGAATAAAAGCCAGCGCCTCCTTTGCCTCCTTCTCCATCTGCCGCTCAACTCCGCTTACAAATCGCTTTTCGTCGGCTTCGTTTTTAATCGAGGTGCATTTAAGCTCCGTTGCCGCAATTTCACCACGGATCTTCACATCGACAACCAGTCTGCCCTTAACATAATGAGGCGTTTTTTCGACCGATAGAGCCAATACCTCGCTTGTTTCCTCCATTCTCTCCTTCCCTTCGCACGGCGCCTCCATAATGCCCTTGCGGAGCTTGTTTTGCAGAATCAATATTCCCTTCACCTTTTCAGCGGGAACAATGCTCGCCAGCTTGCCGTCCCGCAGAAGCGCTATACCGGCAGCTGACCATAGCGCGGGATCAGCCTTATCTTCGTAGACATAAGCAACAGAGGCATCGCTATTTGGGCTTTTCACTTGAAGGATCATGTCCAGCAGGGTCGTATCCAATGTTTTGCCTGTGTTGAGAAAGGAGGATTCGCTAGAGCGCAGAAGCTGCTGCGAGGTGGTTTGTTCGATCAGCGGCTTTTTTTCCAGGAGCTTGGCGGCTTTTCCTTTTGTAATCATAAGAGTAACGCTGCTGCGTGGTTCATGATCCCTGTGAAAGAAATCAAGCATGCTCATCAGGTCCATTTTTTTGGCAAACTGCTCCCCTACCAAAATGACCCGGAGATGACTCCACTGCGCTTTGCGCCCCAGATGAATGGGGATATCGCGTATCGCTCCCATGACCGTATCATTGACGGTTTCGATATTGATGCTGGATTCAGCGGGATTATTGCCAGGCCTATCTGCTTGAGGGGAGGAAGGACGGTAGATTTGCGTCAGCAGCTCTACCTGTCCATTCTGATTGCGGTCAATAGCAACGCCCATGACGAATCCGCGCTCCGTCAATTCGTATTTGCTCCAGCAGCCCGGCAACAGCAGCAGGAAGATGAACAAAACCGCCAGCCTGACCTTCATGTCTTCATCTGCCTCCTCCAGTAACTCTCCAGGGCGTGCCTTCGCCTGAGACATCCCGCGGGCATCCCCTAAACGATGGATTTATGCCGTTTGGCATTACGGGGATGGCGCAGCAATTTTTTCAAGGATTGACGGAAAGCAATATCGCGTAAATCTGCAAATCTAAACGGCGCAAGAGAAGCCAGATAGGGACGTCCCAGCGTCCTTAGCTTGCATAGATGCAGCAGAATGAGCAGCAGACAAATCATCATGCCGAAGCCGCCCATCAGCGCAGCGCTGATCATAAGCGGAAATCGCAATATCCGCAAAGCAATCGCCATTCCGTATTGCGGCATGGAGAAGGAGGCAATGCCCGTCAAAGCCACCACGATAACCATTATGGGCGATGCAATGCCCGCGCTGATGGCGGCATCTCCGATAACAAGCGCCCCCACAATGCTGACTGCTGAACCGATTGGACGCGGGAGACGGACTCCCGCTTCTCTCAGCAGCTCGAAAAAAAACTCCATCAGCAGCGCTTCAAAAAATGCCGGCAGAGGAATACCCTCCCGGGCATTTGCAATAGCCAGCAGCAAAACGGTAGGAATTAGCTCGGGATGAAACGTGGACAGCGCTATGTAGACAGAAGGAAGCATCAGGGCAATAACAAAAGCCAGCATGCGCAGCCAGCGAAGCATGCTGGACAACACGGTTCGCTGATAATAATCCTCGCTGCTCTGGAAAAATTCCACGAACAAGCCGGGACACAGCAGGATGCTTCCCGTCCCTTGAACCAGCACCGCTATTTTACCGTCCAGCAGCCCTGCTACCGCCATATCCGTCCTCTCCGTGTAGCGGTGCTGAGGAAACGGCGAATAGGTAGAATCCTCGATCAATTGCTCGATATAGGACGTTTCCAAAACTTCAACCGAGCTGATCTGCTCTATCTTTTTTCGGAACTCCCGCAGCAGCTCGCCGTCAACCGCCCCGTCCAGGTAAGCGTATGCGACCGTTGTATTGGTGGCTCCCCCGCCTGTCAGCATACATATTTTAAACTTTGGCGTTTTGAGACGCAGACGGAGAAGGCCCAGATTTTTTTGCAGATTTTCAACTGAGCTTTCACGGGGGCCTTGAACAACCGATTCGTTGACCGGCTCCGTCACTTGCCTGGTTTCAACGGAAGCCGCCAAGTAATTAAGGGCCTTGTCCCAGCCGTCTATAAAAATCAATAACCGGCCGTTTGAAATTTCGCTGACAGCAGTGTCGAGATCAGCCACAACCAGCGCTTTTTTAGCGGATACGCCATCCTTTTCGAAAAAATGGATAAGCTTTTCCAGCGTAATATCCGTTGCGGGGCCTATTTCGTGGGTGTCGAGGTCCTGCAGCGACATTTTCATATAATTGACGGTATCTTCCTGGATCAGCGAGCTGTAATAAACCGAACATGCGCGGAGCTGCAAGCCGGGGCCGTAGTTCCAATGCTTGTACACGATATCGGAGCTTCCGTCGAACAACGCATGGATTTGCTCCATGACAGCATCCAGCTCCTTGGGAATAGCGGTTGACTCCGCGCCCGTCCCGTCGGTATTGCCCGTCGAAATCGAAGTGTCCGCAGAGACGGAGTTTGATGTAGAGCTGAAGCTGTCTGCCACTTGAACCACCTCAAGGTGTGGGAAATGTAACGTTCTCTTCCATTATTTCCTCTCCGGCTTTCCTTCATGCAAAAAAAAGAGCCAAGCTTACGCAGCCCGGCGCTATTCTGTACACAAACATCATTTAGTTGTAGCCCGGCTGTGAATCCTGAGCGATCTATAAGGACTCCTCTTATGAGTAGAAATAGTCAATGTCAGTAAGGATTTCGTCAGCCAGAGGAAACAGCAGCTCTGCTTCCAAGCGGAAATATTCCTGCATAATCAGGCAAGCCTGCGCCATGTGGGAAGTGGCATGTTTAATTTTTGTATGTGTTTCCTCGTTATGCTCCTTCACCTTCAAATCCAGGAAGGATTGAATAAACAGCATGCCCATTTCGCGGTCCTTTTCCAGTCCCCAATAGGATGGAGTAATGGAAGGTCCCGGTCTTTTGTGAAAATAATCGTCTACCAGCGGGAATAAATCCTCGTCTTCCCATTCCAGATACTTATGAAGATTGCTTACAAAAGCTTCGGTTCGCATCCTAAGGTCGGCAAGCAGTTGAAACACATTATCGCAGTCCGCGTTGCGTCCAACCTCCAAAGCGTCGATATAGATGGATTTCATCTCGTTCATCAAGCCTTCTCGCTCTTCCTGCAGTCGTTCTACGGCATACATAAATCCTGTCGGTCGGGCGGAGTTCTGAGAAACGGTCAACAACGCCTTCTTTCCGTACATTATTTTTTCCTCCTTTAAACACCGAGTCGAAGCAACGATGTTATGCCAATAGTATAAACATCGCTGCCTCCCCCTGCTGTGAACTATCTCACGATTTGCCGTAAATGGGAGTCATTTGAGAACAATTTGTGACAAAGTCCTCTTTATCAGGATTGCTTATTTAGCTCTGCCGCTCCGGGCGCAACAATTGGCTGGGGAGCCGGCTGCTGGGCCGAAAGCTTGCTTTTGATGGGGGTAATAAGCCAATACAGCGCTCCTACAAAAATACCGCCGCCAACCATATTGCCCAGCGTTACGGGAATCATATTATGGAACCAGCCGGCAAGCGTTATCGTTTCGGGGTGGTTTGGAAGCAATAGCGCCAGACCCAGAACCGTCATGTTGGCGATGCTGTGCTCATAGCCGGAGGCAATAAACGCAAACAGCATCCAGAAGATGAGGATCAGCTTGGCTGTATCCTCCTTCGCGCGAATGGATGTCCAAATCGCCAGACATACAAGCCAGTTGCACATAATGCCGCGGAAAAACAAGGAGACAACATCCAGATTCATTTTTTTGGCGGCAGCCGTAAATAGCAGATGATCGGGCGCGATGCTGCCAAACAACTCCGTCTTGTAAATAATCAGGCACAAGGCCATGGCTCCAATCAAGTTGCCAACAAAGCACCAGACCCAGTTATTAATGGCATCCCGCCATCTCGTTGCTTTTGACAAGCTGCTGACTGTAAAAATCATATTGTTTCCGGTGAATAACTCGGCTCCGGCAAAAATGACCAGCGTCAACGCTATGCCGAAGGACAAGCCCATGACCATTCCCGAGAAGGGGGACCCCGCTGCCGCGAGGGTTCCGCCTAACGTAAAGATCAAAATAATGCCGATGCCGACATAAGCGCCCGCCAGAGCGGCGGCTATCATATATCGAAGCTTGCTGGAGTCGAACAATGCTTTGCGAGCCAATGCGGATTTGACGACCGTCTCCAATGTCTCCTTGAACATATGCGGCTTCCTCCCTATCGTTATGCGGGCAGTCCCACCAAAATTTCATCGTTTTCAATTACTGCGGGATAGGTTATAGCTTGGCCTGTATCCGGTGCTTGCACAGCTCCGGTTGCCAGGTCGATTTTGGTATCGTACAGCGGATCGTAAAGGCTGTGGCCGGAAACAATACCTTCGGAGAGCGGCCCGCCCTTTCTGTGAGGGTTCACATTATTCAGGGCAAATACCGCGTTATCGGTTGTCCGGAAGATGGCGATCTCTTGCTCCCCCACCTTAACCGCGCGTCCCACCCGTGTCGGAAATGATTCCAGCTTGCCAACGCTGACGTAACGCACCGCAGTGCCTTGTGCCTCTGTGTGTGACATAATACTTTCGCTCCCTTCTTAATTGGTTACCAAAGTTGTATTTCCGTAGTAGCTTTCGCGCTCTACTTTATCTTCAACTACACGTTTCCACGGATCTTTGACGCCTTCAAGCGCTTCGTAAATTCTCGCTGTCAACCCATTGCGGTTTTCGATATCATCCAGAACGCTCGCTTTGACCCAATCCAGGCCAAGGCGTTCAATCCAGTCCGAGGTGCGCTCCAGATAGTTGGCAGTTTCGCGGTACAGCTGAACGTAAGCTGCTGTAATTTCGATCAGCTCGTCATCGGTTTTTACCTTGCACAGCAAATCCGCAATCCGAGGTTTGATGCCGCCGTTGCCGCCGACGTAAATTTCCCAGCCGCCGTCATTGCCCACAAACCCGATATCCTTCGTGCAGGATTCGGCACAGTTGCGCGGGCAGCCGTTAACGGCCATTTTCAGCTTGGCCGGCATATCCAGCCGCTCGAACATCTTTTCCAGCGTAATGCCCATGCCGATGGAATCCTGGGTGCCAAAACGGCAGTAGAGCGAGCCGACGCAGGTTTTGACGGTGCGCAACGCTTTGGCGTAGCCATAGCCGGAAGGCATATCCAGCTCTTTCCATACATCCGGCAAATCCTCTTTTTTAACTCCGATAAGGTCGATCCGCTGACCGCCCGTTACCTTAACCATCGGCAAATCGTATTTGACCGCTACATCGGCGATGCGCTGTAATTCCTGCGGAGTCGTAACGCCGCCGTACATCCGCGGAATAACGGTGTAGGTGCCGTCCTTTTGAATGTTGGCGTTTAGCCTTTCATTGACAAAACGGGAATCCTTTTCGTCCTCATGCTCTTTTGGCCAAACCATGTTGAGGAAATAGTTTAGCGCCGGGCGGCATTTGGAGCAGCCTTCCGTTTGATTCCATTCCAATACGTGCATTATTTCACGAGTGGTCGTAAGACGCTTCTCACGAATCGCCGCCACGATTTCATCACGGCTCAGCGTCGTGCATCCGCAAATGCCTGTTTTTGCCCCCGCCCCCGCATAGCTATCGCCCAGCGCAAGCTGGAGCAAATTGCTTACCGTCGGGATACAGCCGCCGCAGGAACGTCCCGCTCCGGTACAGCTTTTGATCTCATCCACCGTGGTCAAGCCGTCGTTCTTAATCACTTCCAGTATCCGTCCTTTGGATACGCCATTGCAGCCGCAAACGATTTCGTCGTCCGACATAGCAGCCACCCGGTCAAGCGGGGATTTCTCCGAACCGCCGGATACGCCCATAAATTCCGCATACAGCTCTTCGTTTAAAGTCACTCCGTTTTTGATCCATTGCTGCACAACGGCGGAATCCGTAACATCGCCGAACAATACGCCGCCAACGACCTTGCCGTCCTCCAGCAGAAGCTTTTTGTAGACGTTTTTCCATTCATCCTGCTTGCGCAGCACTTTCAACTCCGGGCTGTCCATAAAGCGTCCTGCGGAAAATACATCAACCCCGGATATTTTGAGCTTGGTCGATAATACCGAACCTTCATACGGCTGTGTCTCGGCGCCTGCCAAATGTTTGGCCAAAATTTGTCCTTGCTCGAACAAGGGAGCAACCAGGCCATAAGCGATTCCGCGATGCTCGTTGCATTCACCTACTGCATATACATCAGGCTCCGATGTTTGCATATAGTCATCCACCACGATACCGCGGTTCACTTGCAAGCCCGCTTCAGCGGCAAGCGCTGTGTTGGGACGAATGCCAACTGCCATAACGACGATATCCGCTTCCAGCTCCGAGCCATCCTTGAAGCGTACGCCCTCAACCCGGTCACTGCCAAGCAGCTCCGCCGTTTGAGCTTCCATCTTGAACTCAATGCCTTGACGCTCCAGCTCCGCCTTCAGCATCGCCGATGCGGTAGGGTCCAGCTGACGCTCCATCAAGTCCGGCATCAGGTGAATTACGGTTGCTTTCATTCCCAGATTGACAAGCCCTTTGGCTGCTTCAAGTCCGAGCAAACCGCCGCCGATAACTGCTGCCCTGCCGTAATTTTTGGATGCATGGATCATGGCGCTGCAATCGCCGATATCGCGGAAGCCGATCACGCCTTCCTTTTCCTTGCCTGGCACAGGCAGCACGATCGGATTGGAGCCGGTAGCGATAATAAGCTTGTCGTATGGCTGGCTGATTCCATTTTCCGCGTATACTATGCGTTCCTTCGTATCGATTCGGGTTACGGCTGTTCCGGTATGGAGCTTGATGCCGTTTTCCTCATACCACGACCAATTGTTCAGGATAATGTCGTCGATGGTTTTGCTGCCCTCCAGCACATACGACAGCATAATCCGGTTGTAGTTCGGATAAGGCTCGCTGCCAAACACAATAATGTCAAATCGCGATTTGGCGAGCTTCAGAATATGCTCGATTGTATTAATGCCCGCCATGCCATTTCCAATCAGTACAAGCTTTTCCTTGGGTGCTGTCATAACAGTACGCCTCCTATCCCATCTCTGGTCTAACTACCTTTATCTTAGCGCGCCGCAAACCATAAAAATCATCAGGGAATCCCCCGAATTTCATCTTTCATTTCCCTAAATCCTTTAAATTTGTGATCTGGCTCACGCAAAACAGCCTGAATCAACCAATAATGGTCAGATTCAGGCTATATCAACTAAAATAGTGTTGGCAGGAGTCAAGACCGCCGACTGCCGTCATGCAGCGAAACACCGTACGCCGGGAGCTGCGTGCGGTGCGTAAAAGAGTCCGCCGCTATGATTTGTCTTTTGCCGGCCATTCATGACCGTTACCGTCTAAAAGGGCTAGCTTTTCCTTAAGCAACGGACACCCGTGTCCTTTAAAGCTCCAAATTGGCTCATTCGGTCGGGATTTAGAGGCGTTACGGACGCCAATGTCCATTACAAATTGAATCTCCTTCAAAAACAGCTCCTAAAGGTCATCCATGTCCGCAGGAATGAGGGCGCCACAACAATCACTTTTTGACTTTTTGATTCGGGCACTCTTTATAATGTATTGAGTTATAACTATTTTTTAGGGACGTAAAAGATAATTTCCGTGCCTTGGCCTGGGTTAGAGTGGACTTCAAGCCGCCCTCCAATGCCATTAGCGCGTTCTTCCATGCTGAACAAGCCTACGCTTCGTACAATAAGCGATGGATTAAAGCCGTGACCACGGTCTGTTACCCGAACCTCGACCTCCTCGTCGCTTTCCTTAAGAACAACAGACGCTTCCATCACATCCGCATATTTAGCTACATTTGTAAGCGCCTCCTGAATAACGCGGTAAATCGCCGTTTCCTTCATAACGCCAAGCCTGCTTTTCAGGCCGCATTCCAGATGAACTCCAATGCCAAAATGCTGCGAGTAATTGTCCACATAGGTACGGATAGCCGGTACAACTCCCAAATCATCCAGCACGGCGGGCCGCAGCTCCCAGGCTAGCCCTCTAACATCCTCCATCATGCCGGATACATCCTCGCGCAGCTCCCTCAGCTCGGCAATTTCATCCCGTTCCATAATTAGGCGATCCAGCTTGATCAGGAGCGAAAAGAGACTTTGGCCAACGCCATCATGAAGCTCGCGCGAAAAACGCTTGCGCTCCTCCTCCTGAATCTCCATCACTCTGACCATCATTTCCTTTAATTCCTGCTCCGCCGCCTTGCGCTGAGTGATCTCATTGCGGATAGCCAAATATTGATAGGGCTTGCCGCTGTCGTCATCAATAAAAGGAACAATGGTTGTGCTGACCCAATAGTAGCTGCCATCCTTTGCCCTGTTTTTGATTTCGCCCTTCCAGACCTCGCCCGAAGAAATGGTCCGCCACAAGTCGCCGAAAAACTCTTTTCCGTGATACCCTGAATTAATAATCCGGTGATCCTTTCCCAGCAGCTCTTCCCGTGCATATTTGGAAATCTCGCAAAACTTGTCATTCACATACTGAATCGTTCCCCGCGCGTCCGTTATAGCCACAATCGACGATTCATCAAGCGCAAATTTTACGTCGGCCAATTGCTTGAGCGATTGATTCATGCGTACCCGGAGGTCTGCATCATCCACATGTCCGGCCAACGTCGAGAGCAAATAGTCGACGTCCTCGCCAATTACCTCGCGATAACGTTTAATGCTGCTGCTATTCAAAGTTCAACAGCCCCTTTTTCAATGCAAATTTGATCAGCTCAGGCCTTGTTTTCAGACCGAGCTTCTCCATCAGGTTGCTTTTATGGGATTCGACCGTTTTTACGCTAATGACGAGACTGTCGGCAATTTCCTTGTTGGAATACCCCTTTGCAATCCAGCCCAGAATTTCCTTCTCCCGATCGGACAACGCATCGTAAGGCCCCGCGGCCTCCCCGCCTTGCTTCACCTTGACGAGGTATTCGCTCATCAGCCGTTTGGTTGCCGTTGGATACAGGTACGCATTTCCGCTCGCCACCGACAGGATAGCCGACATCAGCTCCTCATGCGGAGCGTTTTTCAAAATATAGCCGGATGCTCCGATTTGAATCGCGCGGAACAAATATTCATCGTCGTCAAACATGGTCAGAATAAGCACGGAAACGTTTGGCATCAGCTTCTTAAGCTCCGTCGTCGCCGTCATTCCGTCCTTTCCATGCGGCATGCTGAGGTCCATCAGCACCACATCGGGCTCAAGCTCCTGAGCCATGCGGATAGCCTCGTCGCCTTCCGACGCCTCGCCTACGACCTCGATCCCTTGGTTGCCATGCAGCAGCATGCGGAGTCCCGATCGCACCACCGCATGATCGTCGCATATTAACAACTTGATCATTCTTTCACTCCCCAGCCATCCCCGGAAGAACCGTTTTTGCTTATTATACCAGAATGCGGCATCTTTCTCAGCCACAATTCCGTTTCGCTAACTAATATTGGTGAAAAAGATTCAAAACAAACTCAAGCTCCAAAACAAATACAATGTCCAAAAAAAATTCGATATCGAACAAGTTCAATGACAAACAAATTTAATATCCAAACAAGTTCAATATCCAAACAAGTCCAATATCCAAACAAGTTAAATATCCAAACAAGTTAAATATCCAAACAAGTCCAATATCCAAACAAGTCAGCCGTTGTCCCATTCAGTATCTGTTCCAACATCATACAAAATCAACAGTCATACCTTCATCAGAGAGATTTTGTATGATCCTTCATACAAAATCAACAGTCATACCCTTCACCAGAGCGATTTTGTATGATCCTTCGTACAAAATCAACAATGAACCCCCTTGACCAGAGCGTTTTTGTACGATTCATCGTACAAAACCAACAATCAAACCCTCCTCCAGAACGTTTTTGTACGATTCATCGTACAAAACCAACAATCAAACCCTCCTCCAGAACGTTTTTGTACGATTCATCGTACAAAACCAACAATCAAACCCTCCTCCAGAACGTTTTTGTACGATTCATCGTACAAAACCAACAATCAAACCCTCCTCCAGAACGTTTTTGTACGATTCATCGTACAAAACCAACAATCAAACCCTCCTCCAGAACGTTTTTGTACGATTCATCGTACAAAACCAACAATCAAACCCTCCTCCAGAACGTTTTTGTACGATTCATCGTACAAAACCAACAATCAAACCCTCCTCCAGAACGTTTTTGTACGATTCATCGTACAAAACCAACAATCAAACCCTCCTCCAGAACGTTTTTGTACGATTCATCGTACAAAACCAACAATCAAACCCTCCTCCAGAACGTTTTTGTACGATTCATCGTACAAAACCAACAATCAAACCCTCCTCCAGAACGTTTTTGTACGATTCATCGTACAAAACCAACAATCAAACCCTCCTCCAGAACGTTTTTGTACGATTCATCGTACAAAACCAACAATCAAACCCTCCTCCAGAACGTTTTTGTACGATTCATCGTACAAAACCAACAATCAAACCCTCCTCCAGAACGTTTTTGTACGATTCATCGTACAAAACCAACAATCAAACCCTCCTCCAGAACGTTTTTGTACGATTCATCGTACAAAACCAACAATCAAACCCTCCTCCAGAACGTTTTTGTACGATTCATCGTACAAAACCAACAATCAAACCCTCCTCCAGAACGTTTTTGTACGATCCATCGTACAAAATCAACAATCAAACCTTCCACCAGGGCGTTTTTGTACGATCCATCGTACAAAATCAACAATCAAACCTTCCACCAGGGCGTTTTTGTACGATCCATCGTACAAAACCAACAATCAAACCCTCCTCCAGAACGTTTTTGTACGATCCATCGTACAAAACAACTAAAAAGATCCTCGCGGGAGAGAAAACAAGAAGAAAATTTTCGAGCACTACGTTCTTACCAGAACGAAAAAACTAACCAAAACGAAAAAATGCAACTACCAATAAAGTCACAAACATTCAAGATACATGAACAAGGGGATAAGGAAGCGCCTCCGCCCCCTTATCCCCTTATTAATACACGTTAGTTAGTTTATTGATTTTTTTGCCTTACATGCGTTCTAGCTTTTACATGCAATCTTGCACCTACATGCGTTCTTGCTCTCTTGCACTTACATACGTTCTTGCTCTCACATACGCTCTTGCTCTCACAAGCGTTCTTGCTCGAACATATGGCATTTGCTCATGCATTCATGACTCTACGGGACCGTCAAGCCGTTGATTCCGCTCCCGAGATCTGCTTTGCCGCTTCCCAGGCTGAGTCGATCTGTTCCGAACTGTATGCATTGTCCGTTCTTCTGCCCAGCAGCAGCACGCCATGAATGCCGCCATTCCATTCCAACGGAAGCGTCGCCGCTGAACGAAGCCGCTCGCCAAGCATAACGGTTTCCCCCAGCTTGAACACATCGGCGTCAGTTGTAACCGGACCGGAACGCGCCGGCCGGCCGGAACGGATCGCCATCCCCGACAATCCCGCAGCCAGCTTTTGCTCCACGAGCAGCGTCCGCCCGCTGATGCTTCCCGAAGCGGTATGCCAGCGCAGCTTGCGCGACGCCTTATCGATCAGACCGAGTCCGGCGAAGTCGCTATGGGTGTCCTGCATGATCCTCTCCAAGCTGGAAGCAAGTTCGGCGTTTATTGTATTCATTTTGCCCCCTCCTCGCCTTTCTCCAAACAATCTTTTTTTCCAATAGACATACATTATTATTGTAGGTTCCCTTAAAGGTTGTTCAAAAATTCCGTTTCCATTACGGAGCATGCCAAGTCGCCCAGCGGCATAAACAGCATCGAATATGACCGAACTAATTGAACACTCATTTCAAGAACCTTTATCTATTCCGCTTTTTCACCTTAAACCTATTGTAAAGCTTTTATTGGTCATTGTATGTCAGGGAATTCCCTGAATTATTTTTTTGTGATCACCCTCACAGCTTTTTCAGGATTTTCCCCCTATGAGATTCAGGAGATACCCTGATATGATCTTTCGCACGTTGGGGGTATTATAAAGATATCAAAGGAAGCGCCGACGAGGGGGACTTACAATGAGTATATATTTCGCAACAGAAACGGAAAACACGGAGACAAGAGGCGAGAAGCTGGTTCAGAACGGAAATGGCTCGTTATTCACGGAGGGACAGCTTGACCAGCTTGCAAGCGTGATGCATGTGAAAAAAATCGCGAGCGGCAGTCATCTATTCTGGGAAGGGGACGACGCGGTATCGGTTTATTGGGTTCGCAAGGGCCGCATCAAGCTTCGCAAGTCGACCGGAGACGGCAAGGACCTGCTGATTTCGATCATGCAAGCCGGCGATCTGCTGGCAGATATCGATGCTTGGGATACTAGCCACCGCTACAGCGCAGAGGCTATGGACGAGGTTGAAGTAGGCGTTGTGTCGAGGCTCCAGCTTGAGCTTCTGATGAGTAAAAGCGGAGATTTCTCGTACCGTTTCGCCATGTGGATGAGTCTGATGCAGCGCAAGACGGAATCGAAGCTTCGAGATTTGCTGCTCGGAGGCAAAAACGGCGCATTGGCTTCGATCCTGGTTCGGCTTAGCAACAGCTTTGGCGTCATGAAGCCGGATGGCATCCTGCTGGACATCAAGCTCACCAACAGCGAAATGGCCGACCTGGTTGGCACAACGCGCGAAAGCGTCAACCGGATGCTGAGCAGCATGAGAACGGACGGCATCGTTGAGGCTGTACCGGGCGGAATGCTGAAGATTCTGGATCTCGAAGCGCTGAGAGTTATGGCTGGCTGCCCTGATTGCCCGGCATGCCCCAAAGAGATTTGCCGGATTTAGATAGGTTGTTTTGAACAAGTACCATAATATGTTTATTTTGGGTCAGTGACTTTAAACACAGTTGTTGGACCGCAAAAGGCTTACGATAGATTACAAATCCTATATTACGCACGAAGGAGTGGAATCTGGAATGGCTGTCAAAGAAACCGCGGTCCAAAAACAGCAGAGCGCAAAAAGCATGGTCGACACTCTGGTAACAAGGGCTAAAAAAGCGCAAGAGCAATTTATGTCACTGACACAAGAGGAAGTTGATGTCATCGTACAGAAGATGGCGCTCGCCGGCTTGGACAAACATATGTATTTGGCAAAGCTGGCCGTAGATGAAACCGGACGCGGTGTTTATGAGGATAAAATTACAAAAAACATCTTCGCCACGGAATATATCTACAACAGTATCAAATACAACAAAACCGTAGGTGTAATCGAACACAACACCTATGAGAACTACAAGATGATTGCCGAGCCGGTTGGCGTCATTGCCGGAGTAACACCCGTTACCAATCCGACATCCACTACGATGTTCAAAGCGCTGATCGCCATCAAAACGCGCAATCCGATCATTTTCGGATTTCACCCTTCGGCGCAGCATTCCAGCACCGAAGCCGCGCGTGTACTACTGGAAGCAGCTGTTCAAGCTGGCGCGCCGGCCAATTGCATTCAATGGATCGACCTGCCTTCCATGGAAGCGACCGGACTGCTGATGAATCACCCTGATGTCGCGCTCGTCCTTGCAACAGGCGGCTCCGCTATGGTCAAGGCCGCTTACAGCACAGGAAAGCCCGCACTGGGCGTCGGACCCGGCAACGTGCCATGCTTTATTGACAGAACCGCGAATCTGAAGCAAGCCGTTACCGATCTTATTTTGTCCAAGACCTTCGACAACGGCATGATTTGCGCGTCGGAGCAAGCGGTTATTTTGGAGGAAGTGATCTATGATTCGGTCAAAAAGATGATGAGCGTGCTAGGCTGCCACTTCCTGAGCAAAGATGAGATCGAAGCTGTATCCAAGTTGGTTATCAATCCAGAGAAATGCGCTGTAAACGCCGTAATCGTTGGCCAATCCGCTACAAAGATCGCGGAATTGGCCGGCATCAAGGTTGCACCTGACACCCGGATGCTTGTTGCCGAGCTGGATGGCGTAGGAGAAAAATATCCTCTGTCAGCCGAAAAGCTAAGCCCTGTGCTAGCTTGCTACAAGGTGAAAAACGCGGAGCAAGGCATCGAGCGCGCCGCGGAAATCGTGTCCTTCGGCGGAATGGGCCACTCGTCGGTTATCCATTCCAAGGATCAGGAAACGATTCAGCAATTCGCAACACGGCTGCAAACCGGACGCGTTATCGTCAATTCGCCTTCGACGCACGGCGCCATCGGCGATATTTACAATACCAACTTGCCATCCCTGACGCTGGGCTGCGGATCGTACGGCTCCAACTCCACGACCAACAACGTGTCGGCCGTCAATTTGCTCAATATCAAGCGGGTTGCCGAAAGGACCGTCAATATGCAATGGTTTAAGATTCCGCCAAAGGTTTATTTTGAAAAAGGCGCAACGCAATACCTGTCCAAAATGACGGACATTTCCCGAGTTCTGATCATAACGGACGAAATGATGGTTAAGCTGGGTTACGTCGACAAGGTACAATATTATTTACGCAAAAGAAAGCTGCCCGTTCAAATCGAAGTGTTCACCGATGTTGAGCCCGATCCATCCGTAGAAACCGTCAATCGCGGAACGGCTGCCATGAACCGCTTCCAGCCGGACTGCATTATTGCCCTCGGCGGAGGTTCGCCAATGGACGCCGCCAAAGCGATGTGGCTGTTCTACGAATATCCGGACACCGACTTCGATGGAATGAAACAAAAGTTTCTGGATATCCGCAAGCGGATCTACAAATACCCGCGCCTGGGACAAAAAGCGAAGTTTGTTGCAATCCCGACAACTTCCGGCACAGGCTCGGAGGTCACATCGTTTGCAGTCATCACTGACAAAAACAACGGCAACACCAAGTATCCGCTGGCTGATTACGAGCTGACTCCGGACGTTGCGATTATCGATCCCGAATACGTCTACTCCCTGCCGCAAACCGTGGTTGCGGATACCGGCATGGACGTATTGACGCACGCGATCGAGGCGTATGTTTCCATCCAAGCTAACGATTTCACGGACGGCCTAGCTATAAAGGCGATCCAGCTTGTATTCGAAAACCTGGAGAAGTCGTTCCAGTCTGCCGATCCCGTTGCAAGAGAAAAAATGCACAATGCTTCAACCATCGCAGGCATGGCATTCGCAAACGCCTTTCTGGGCATCAACCATAGTCTTGCCCATAAGTTCGGCGCAGAATTCCATACCGCTCATGGCCGTACAAACGCTATATTGCTGCCGCATGTCATTGCCTACAATTCGCAGCGGCCAACCAAGTTTCAATCGTTCCCGAAATACGATTATTTCAAAGCCGATGAGCGTTATGCAGAAATCGCCCGCATTCTGGGCCTGCCTGCCCGCACAATCCAGGAGGGTGTAAGCAGCCTGGTGGATGCGATTCGCAAGCTGAACCGTTCCCTCGGCATTCCGGAAAGCTTCCAGGCTGCCGGAGTTGATGCAGATGCTTTTGAAAGCCGCGCCGATTACTTGGCAGACCGCGCTTTCGAGGATCAATGTACAACCGCAAATCCTAGGCTGCCGCTTGTAACCGAGCTTGCCGATTTGTACCGCAGAGCCTTCTACGGAAACTTCCAGTCATAAATCTCAAATAACGGATAGGAGGATTTCACAATGGCAACAACAGAAAAATCTTTGCAACAACAGGTGCCGTCGAATGATGCATGGAGAGGCTTTACACCCGGTGCATGGGGAGAGAAAGTAAACGTACGCGATTTTATTATCGCCAACGTCTCCCCTTATCTGGGAGATGACACCTTCCTGGCCGGGCCAACAGAAGCTACAACCAAGCTGTGGGAAGTCGTAAGTGATCTGACACGCAAGGAACGCGAACGCGGAGGCGTTTTGGATGTGGATATGAATCCATCCTCCATCGTTTCCCATGGACCAGGCTACCTGGACCAAAATCTGGAGCAAATCGTCGGCGTTCAGACCGATGCTCCATTCAAACGCTCCATCCAGCCTTACGGCGGTATCCGTATGGTGCAGGACGCTTGCGTAGCCTACGGCTTCGAATTGCCTGAAGAAATCGTCAAACTGTTTACCGATATCCGCAAAACGCATAACCAAGGCGTGTTCGATGCTTATACCGCTGATATGCGGAATGCTCGTAAAGCGGGCATTATTACCGGCCTTCCTGACGCATACGGCCGCGGCCGCATCATTGGCGACTATCGCCGCGTTGCGCTGTACGGTATTGATCGCTTGATTAAAGAGAAAAAAGCCGATCTGAAGCTGACTGAAAAATCGCCGATGTCCGAAGCGGTTATCCGCGAGCGCGAGGAGCACAACGAGCAAATCCGCGCCCTGCAAGAGCTGAAAACGATGGCGGCATCTTATGGTTACGATATTTCCGCACCTGCGCAAAATGCAAAAGAAGCTGTTCAATGGCTGTACTTCGGCTACCTTGGCGCAATCAAGGAGCAAAACGGCGCGGCAATGAGCCTTGGACGTACATCCACTTTCCTTGATATTTATTTCGAGCGCGATCTGAAGGAAGGCACTTTGACCGAAGAGCAAGCTCAAGAAATTTATGACCACTTCGTTATGAAGCTGCGTATCGTTAAATTCCTGCGCACGCCAGATTATAACGAATTGTTCAGCGGTGACCCAACATGGGTAACGGAATCCATTGGCGGCGTCGCCGAAGACGGCCGACCGCTTGTGACAAAAAGCTCATTCCGTATGCTGCACACTCTTTACAACCTGGGACCTGCTCCAGAGCCAAACCTGACTGTACTGTGGTCCACTCAATTGCCGCAAGGCTTTAAGGATTTCTGTGCAAAAGTATCCATTGAAACCAGCTCCATTCAATATGAAAACGACGATATTATGCGCCCGGTGTACGGCGACGACTACGCCATCGCATGCTGCGTATCCGCTATGCGCGTCGGCAAGCAAATGCAATTTTTCGGAGCACGCGCCAACCTTGCCAAAGCTTTGCTGTATGCCATCAACGGCGGCAAGGACGAAAAAATCGGCCTTCAAGTGGCTCCCGTCACCGCTCCGATTACAGACGAGGTGCTCGACTACGATACCGTTCGCGAGCGCTACGATGCAACGATGGATTGGCTGGCAGAGCTGTATGTCAATACGCTAAACGTCATTCACTACATGCATGACAAGTATTGCTATGAACGCCTTGAATTTGCTCTGCATGATCGTGAAATTATTCGCACAATGGCATGCGGCATTGCCGGCTTGTCCGTTGTAGCCGATTCCTTGAGCGCTATCAAATACGCCAAGGTTCGTCCGATCCGCAACGAAGAAGGCATCGCCGTTGATTTTGAAATCGAAGGCGAATACCCGCAATACGGCAACAACGATTCCCGCGTCGACGATATTGCAGTGGAATTGGTAGAAACCTTTATGTCGAAGCTCAAAAAACATCCGACCTACCGCGATTCCATCCATACCCAATCCGTTCTGACGATTACATCCAACGTGGTGTACGGCAAAAAAACCGGCTCTACGCCGGACGGACGGAAAGCCGGCGAGCCGTTTGCGCCAGGCGCCAACCCGATGCACGGACGCGATCGCAAAGGCGCGCTTGCTTCACTCGCCAGCGTTGCGAAGCTGCCATACGATCATTCGCTTGACGGCATCTCCAACACCTTCTCCATTGTCGGAAAGGCGCTGGGCCGCGAAGAGGAAACTCGCGTACGCAACCTGACATCGCTGCTGGACGGCTACATGTCGCAAAACGCGCATCACCTGAACGTCAACGTGTTCGATCGCGCTACACTGCAAGATGCTATGGATCATCCGGAGCAATATCCGCAGCTTACGGTACGGGTTTCCGGTTATGCGGTCAACTTCATCAAGCTGACCCGCGAACAGCAGCTTGAAGTTATGAACCGGACATTCCACGGCTCCATGTAATCAAGAATTTTCCAAACAACGATTTTCCAACTACCAGGGGAGGGACGCGCTATGGGCGTACAACAAAGAGGACATCAGGATTCGGAGGCCAAGGGGCGTGTCCACTCCCTTGAAACATTTGGCACAGTTGATGGACCAGGCATAAGGTTTGTACTATTTTTGCAAGGCTGCGCGCTTCGCTGTCAATTTTGCCACAACCCGGATACATGGGACACAGCTACAGGCAAAGTAATGACTGTGGAGGACGTAATTGCGGAGATCGAACCCTATGTCAACTATTTCAAAATGTCGGGCGGCGGCCTCACCGTAACAGGCGGGGAGCCTACCCTGCAAGCACCCTTTGTTGCCGCTTTGTTCCGCGAGGTGAAGAAACGGTTTGGCCTTCACACGACGCTGGACAGCTCCGGCTTCTGCGAGCCTTCACATGCAGATGCATCGGGTCTGCTTGAAGCAACCGATCTTGTGCTGCTGGATTTGAAGCAGCTGAACAATGAGCGTCACACCGCTTTGACCACGCAGTCCAATGAGCGTATCCTGCGGTTTGCCCGTCATTTGTCAAACAAAGGGACGTCCATCTGGATTCGGCACGTGCTTATTCCCGGCGTGACGGACAGCTATGAGGATTTGCATGCTTTAGGCGCATTTGTCGGCTCCTTAAACGGCGTAGAAAAAGTCGAGCTTCTCTCCTACCACCGAATGGGCGTTTACAAGTGGGAGCAGCTTGGCCTGGATTATCCGCTGGAAGGCGTGCAAAGCCCAACCGACAAAGAGGTTGAAAGAGCAAGAGGAATTATCGAGATTGGCCGCCAGAGCGCCTTCTCGCTTCAAGAAGAATGGAATGAAGCAGCTCCAGCAGCCGATTCCAAGCTGCCGATCTCATAACATCCTATCGTCAAAAAGAAAGGCTGAGCAAGAGACTCCATTTATGAGTCCTCTGCTCAGCCTTTTTTGTTGAGATTGTTCAAACATCTGCTTTGATTAAAAAACATGCCCCAGGCATGAATGGCGTCGGGCATGACTTTCAGCCAGTCCGCCAATCCATAACCTTGGTTTTAGCCTGCGATCCTTGCCACCAATTAGCCTGCTACAGGGGCTTTTGAAGCAAACTGGCTGTTATACAAATCGGCGTAGAAGCCGCCTTGCTCCAGCAGCTCGTCGTGACTTCCCTGCTCGATTACCGAACCCTTGTTCATAACCAGAATAAGATCCGCATCACGGATGGTCGATAATCTGTGGGCTATGACAAAGCTGGTACGGCCGGTCATCAGGTGGTTCATCGCATGCTGAATCTGCACCTCGGTCCGGGTATCGACGCTGCTCGTCGCTTCGTCCAGAATGAGAATAGCCGGGTCTGCCAGAATCGCTCTGGCAATCGTCAACAGCTGCTTCTGCCCTTGAGAAATATTCGACGCCTCTTCATTCAACACCGTATTATAGCCTTCCGGCAGTGTCCGAATAAAATGATCTGCATGTGCAGCCACTGCCGCAGCCACAATTTCCTCTTCCGTTGCACCTGGTCTTCCATAGCCGATATTATCGCGTATCGTGCCGTTAAACAGCCAGGTATCCTGCAGCACCATGCCGAATTGATTCCGCAAATGACCTCGCTGCATGCCCTGAATCGGCTGCCCGTCGATCGTTATAGAACCGCCCGTCACCTCGTAGAATCGCATGAGCAGGTTAACAAGCGTTGTTTTTCCTGCGCCCGTAGGTCCAACAATGGCAACGGTCTGCCCGCTTTTCACCTCGATATTCATCCTTTCGATAAGCGGAACGTCAGGCTTGTAATAGAACTCGACATCGTGGAATGCAACATCGCCGCGAGGCTGCTTCAAAACAACCGGCCTCACCGGCTCCGCGCCTTCCTCTTCCTCGTCCATCAGCTCGAATACCCGCTCTGCGGATGCAATGGTGGATTGGATGATATTCGCAATATTGGCCGTTTGGGTAATCGGCATTGTAAATTGTCTTGCGTATTGAATAAATGCCTGAATATCGCCAACCGTAATCGCGCGTTGCGTAACCAAAATACCGCCCACCACGCAAATCAGCACATAGCCGATATTTCCGATCAGGTTCATCAACGGCATCATAATGCCGGAAATAAATTGCGCCTTCCAGCTGGATTTGTACAGCCTGTCATTAATTTCATCAAATTGCTGAATCGATTTCTGTTCATGGCCAAACGCTTTTACAATCGTATGCCCGGTATACATTTCTTCTACGTGGCCGTTAAGAGCGCCAAGCTCGGCTTGCTGGCTTTTGAAATATAACTGTGACCGCTTTGCAATAAAACCGACTACCATAAAGCTGAGCGGCAGCGTAAGCACCAGAATAACCGTCAGCAGCGGACTGATCGTCAGCATCATCACAATAACCCCGACCAGGGTAACAATGGAAGTAATCAGCTGCGTCAAGCTTTGCTGAAGCGTATTGCTAATGTTGTCGACATCATTGGTTACCCGGCTCATAATATCTCCATGAGAGCGGGAATCAAAAAACTTCAGCGGCAGTCTGCCAAGCTTGTCGTTTACATCATTCCGAAGCCGGTAAACGACCTTTTGGGCAACGCCGGACATTAAATATTGCTGGATAAAACCGAACAAAGCGCTTATGATGTACAATCCCGCCAGCAGCGCCAAAATAAAGGCAATGCCTTCAAAATCAATCGCCGCTCCGGGAACTCCTTTTATTTTGGCCATCATGCCGTCAAATAGCAGGTCGGTTGCCCGGCCCAATATTTTGGGGCTTGCAATGGAAAATATGGTACTCAATATAGCTGCGGCCAAAACCAGAATCAGCGTTAAAGTAAATGGCTTGAGGTAAACTAAAAGGCGCTTTAACGAGCCTTTAAAGTTTTTGGCCTTTTGGCCGGGCATTGCCATCATGCCGGGACCATGTCCAGGTCCAAAGCCGCCGCCCGGACGCGGCGGGCTGGACGGCCCTTTAGCACTTCCATGCCCCTTGTTGTCATGCCCGTTTCCTGCGCCGCTCATGCGATCTCCTCCTCTGACAGCTGGGATGCAACAATTTCGCGATAGACAGAGGAATGCTCCATCAGCTCCCGATGGGTGCCGATGCCGGAAATGATACCTTCGTCCAGAACGATAATCTGATCCGCATCCATAACCGTACTAACGCGCTGCGCCACAATAATGACCGTAGCATCCGAGGTTTCCTCCTTCAAGGCGGCCCTCAGCCTGGCATCCGTTTTGTAGTCCAGCGCAGAGAAGCTATCGTCGAACAGAAATACTTTAGGACGCCGCACAAGCGCTCGCGCAATGGACAACCGTTGCTTTTGTCCGCCGGATACATTGACTCCGCCTTGCGCGATCATAGTATCAAATTTCTCAGGCATTTCCGATACAAAATCAAGCGCCTGCGCCGTTTTGGACGCTGCGATTATTTCTTCCTCCGTCGCGTCTTCCTTGCCGTAGCGGATATTTTCGGATACCGTGCCTGTAAACAATACGGCTTTTTGAGGCACCAGCGAAATGCCGCTCCTCAGCGGCTCCTGCCCCCATTTTCTCACATCCACGCCATCCACAGTCACCGAACCTTCACCAACGTCGAAAAATCGCGGAATGAGCCCCAGTAGAGTCGATTTGCCCGAGCCGGTCCCGCCGATAATAGCCGTCACCTGGCCAGGCTTTGCTGTAAACGAAATATCGCTCAGAGCGGGACGCTCCGCGCCGGGATAATGGAAGGAAACATTTCTGAATTCTACCGTCCCTTGCTTGACGGAGCTGCTTGCTTTTTGCATGGCGGCTGGATCAACTACGGTTGGCTCCAGATCAATAACCTCATTAATACGCTGCGCGGACGCGGCGGCGCGAGGCACCATAACAAACATCATGGAGAACATCAGCAGAGAAAACATAATTTGCATCGCATATTGGATAAATGCCATCAAGTCGCCAACGCCCATCGCGCCGCTGCCGATCCGAAGGCCGCCGAACCAAACGATCGCAATCGTGGACAAGTTCATAATAAGCATCATAAGCGGCATCATAAACGCCATAATACGATTTACTTTTATGGCATTATCCATCAAGTCGGCGTTTGCGGCAACAAAACGTTCTCTTTCATGCTCTGTCCGGTTGAACGAGCGAATAACCCGGATACCGGTCAAGTTTTCGCGAAGCACCAGATTGATCCGGTCCAGCTTTTTCTGGATTGCCTTAAAATAAGGCATTCCTTTGGAGGTAATCAGCCAGATGGCCAGCGCGAGCACCGGCAGCGCCACCAGAAGCACAAGCGTTAGCTTGGCATCCTTGTAAAGCGCCATAATAATGCCCCCGATGCACATCATCGGCGCCATGACCATCATACGCAGCATCATCATCAGCACCTGCTGCACCTGGTTGATGTCGTTCGTTGTTCTCGTAATTAGCGATGCCGTACCGATCTTGTCAAATTCCTGCAGCGAAAAGCCTTCTACATGGGAGAATACCTTGCTTCGCACCAAACGGCCAAAGCCGGAGGAAATCCGGGAGGCATACAAGCTGGCAAGCACAGAAACAAGCGTACCGGCTAACGTTACGCCTAGCATGAATCCGCCCATTCGCCAAATATAAGCTTTGTTGCCCTCTATTACTCCTTTGTTGACAATGTCGGCCATCAAGGTTGGAAGATACAGCTCTGCCAGCGATTGCAGCAGAATCAGCATCATGACCAAGCCAATGGCAGCGCGGTAGGGTTTGAGCAAGCGAAACAATTTGACCATGTCATTCATCCTCCCGCTTAAAGCTTTAGTTATAAATAGTTCAGCTATTTAATAATTATAACTCCCGCTCCCGCAGGATTTCAAGACGCCTCAAGGCTTCTCATTGCCCGTTGCAGCGCAACGTCAAAAAAGTCCGGGTACCTTGAAAACAGGGTGCTCCGGACCAGACTTTTTCATGCACATAAATGTATAATACCCAGGTTTTAATGATACCGATTCCGTTTAGCCTCATTTGCTTCCATCATTAAAAACAAGAGACTGAAGCGTGTCCATGGCATTAACGATAGCTTCCATTTCGGACGGCGAAATTTCGCCCATTCTATTCATTAACCTGCTTTCCATCTGGGCAAAAATAGATTTCATTCTTTCTTCCCCCGCGGAAGACAACGTAATATGCTGCTTGCGCCGATCTACTTCATCTGTATATTTACTGCACAAGCCCATTTCCGCAAGCTTTCTCAGCTCCCGGCTCGCATTAGGCATCGACATGCCCAAGCACTCACTAATCCCGCTAAGCGTTACTGGCTGGTCCACAGCGATATATTCCAAAATGGCGTATTGAACCGGCGTCATGCCGTCCAGATTAATATCCTTGCCCAGTTCAACCTGGATGCGATGAACCGCTGCAACAAATGTTACCATCCGATAAAATAATGCCGATTTGCCCATTCGCAATCACCTCTTCTGTCAACACGATAACAAATTTATTATCTAAATACAACTATATAAGTCCAACATAACGCAAAAACAGCGAAGCGCCGTAGAAAACGGCTCTTCGCTGCCATTTGAATCAGCTATTCAGACAACCTGTACCAGCATCAAAATGATAGAGGACAGGCCGAGACAGGTGCTTAGCAGAATGAGAAACAGCAGGGCCTGCTTGTGGTTCAGCCCCGCCCGCAGAAGACGGTAATGAGCTTGGCTGGCGTCCGCCTGATAAATGGACTTGCCTTGAATAAACCGTTTGACGACAACGAACAAATTATCAAAAATAGGAACGCCCAGCGCCAAAATCGGAATAAACAGCGACAGCACCGTTGCTTGCTTGAAAGCGCCGTCCAGAGCGATCACCGCAAGCACGAATCCCAGGAAGGTTGCTCCCGCATCTCCCATAAATACCTTTGCCGGCGGTTTGTTAAAGCGCAGATAGGCCAAGGTAACGCCCACAAGAATAACAGCCATAATGGCGGAATTGGATTGTCCCATTGCCAGCGCAACAACAAACAGCGTAGCGGCGGATATAGCCGACAGGCCGCCTGCAAGACCGTCCAGTCCGTCCGAAAAGTTAATAACTGTCGTTACACCAAATATCCACAATATAGTCAGCACAAACTGCAAAATGACGGGAAGCTCTATGTAATCTCCGGAGAAGGGATTCACGAAGCCCGTAAACACAACGCCCGATGCATATACGAGCACCGCAGCCGACATCTGCACAATCAGCTTGGGCAAGGCCGGAAAGTCCTTCCCTTTTGTTTTGTACCAGTCGTCAATGGTTCCGATAACGAGCAGCATAACGCCCCCTGCAAACAAAGCCGCCGTCTCCCGGTTGATCTCTCTGGACACAAGCAGATAGGCTGCAAAAAAACCGATAAAGATGGCATAACTTGCCGTCAGCGGAATCGGCTCCCGATGAAGCTTGCGCTCCACATCCTTGCGGGGCTTGTCCACAAAATCAAGCTTGAAGGCCAGCTTGCTGAACGGAGGAATCAGCAGATAAACAACAACAAACGATATCAGGAATGCAATTACGTAAGAAATGTGGTCCACCACCATATCCATTATTAACATTGCAGTCTCTATTATACTTTTTTTGCGCGGCGCTGTCGAATGATAGGGAAATACAGGAAAAAGAGAAAGCGCGCCGCAACGCCGGCATGCTCCCTCTTTTATTCTCTACCGTATGTTTCTTGCAATACCTTGCGATTAATTGCTGCTTTCCCCGCTTTCGTCAAGCTGCCCCATTTTGGTGAAATGGGCTTCAACCTTGCGGCTAATCCACCAGGCAAGTGCTACGAACAGGACAATAAAGACGATCTCCCAGGGACGCCGGGCAAAGCGCTCCAGATCATATCCGATATAGGAAACATAAAAAATCATGATCGCCTTGCCAGGCAGAAGCGCCGCGAGATAAGAGCGAACCGTCATGCCGGACACCGCGGCCGCCACATTGACAGCAACGAACGGCCCCATCGGAAACAGGCTTAGCACAAACACGTAGCTGAACGCGTTGCGCCTGGCCCAGTGCAATGCCTTCTGTACCTTGGGCTTTTGCCGCCATCTCTGCACATAACGCAGATTCGACGCCTTGCGGACCAGCATAAACGTCGTTAGACATCCGCTAACAATGCCGATCCAGGAGTAAAGAAACCCCTGCCAGAGACCATAAACAGCAGCGTTTAATCCGATAATAACCATGGTAGGCAGCGGCGGCACAAATGATTTCATAAAGGTAAGCAAAATACCGGGAAGCGGCCCGAAGGAGCGAAAGTGCTCCAGCCATGCCCTGAGATCGCCTTCCGTCCACGAGGACAGCAATGCTATTGTATTCATTCTGGATTAATCATCCTTCTTCTTACTTGTCTGCGCTATATACCAAACCCCACTGCTTGCGGATTTCGTCGAGCGTTCCCATAATAGCCTGCGTTTCCGAAAGAGGCATTATACTAGACTCCAGCTTTCCTTCGCGCAAGCATGCCATAGCCTCTTCCGCCTCGAAGGCATACCCCTCCGCTTCCCGGGCATCGGCATAATGCTCCGGCTCCTTATCCTTGGCGAACAGGGTTGCGGATTTGCCGAACAGAAAGTCTGGAATACGGATATACCCCTCCGTGCCATAAATATAAGCGTCATTAACCATTCCAAGCTGCACGGCTCCGTTCAACACCGCGCTGCGGCCCCCGGGATAACCAAACAACAGCGAAAATTGCTCGTCCACGCCCGTTTTGCCGATGGAAGCGACGCTTGAAATGGTTTCCGGCTGCTGGCCGAACACCATGGATGCAAAGGATACCGGGTAAATGCCCGCATCCAGCAGCGCTCCGCCGCCCTGAGCAGGGTCCAGCAGCCGGCTGCCGGGATTCCAGCCGATGTTGAAGCCGAAATCCGCCTTCAGCATCCGCACCTCGCCGATTCTCCCTTCAGCAAGCCACTGTCTGACTTTTATAATGGGCGGCAAATAACGCGTCCACATAGCTTCCATCAGAAATACGCCATGCTCCCGCGCTGTCTGAATCAGCTCCGCCGCTTCCCCTTCATTCATCGTAAAAGGTTTTTCGCAAAGCACCGATTTGCCGCCCTTTAGCAGCGCTAACGCATTTTCTTTATGTACAGTGTGAAGCGTGCCAACGTAAACAATATCTACATCGGGGTCCTGCGCCAGCTCTTCAACTGAACCGTAAGCCCTCGGAATGTTATAGGTTTTCGCAAATTGTACGGCCTTCTCCAATCTTCTGCCGCCAACTGCGATCAATTCCGCTCCTTTGGCAAACTTAAGGTCCTTAACAAATTTGGACGAGATCCAGCCCGGGCCAAAAACGCCCCATTTGATGCTTTTTTCCGACATCTTACATTCCAGCTCCTTTTTTGATGAAAAGTAGTGAATGCCTTTTTAGTGCAAGAGTGCGAGTTCAACCTTACAGAGTCATTTTATCACAGAGCGGCCCCCCTGTCGCAGAATTGACCGAACTTATGCCCAAAAAATGCGGCTCCATAGACGTCCGCAGGACATCCATGAAACCGCATTTTTCATTTCATGAGCTTTATTTATTTAATTCCTTGCTCCTGCACATATTGCAGCCATTGCTTTTTGTATTCAGCCTGAATTTTTTCGAGGCCCGCCTGGTTTGCTTTTTCCATAAATGTTTTCAAACCGGCGTCAATGTCCTTGACAATGCCCGCATTCAGCGGGAACAGATATTGCTTTTCTACCTGCTCAAGAGCTGCTCTTTCTGCCTGATAAGTCGTGTAGTCCTCTGCAAAACCAGTAAACTTGTCTGGAACCTGAATTTTGTCCAGCTCGTCGAAGATTGCTTTAACGCCGTCATAGTTTTTGTCGAACAGCATATACTCTGGATTCCGCCAAGCCCAGCCGTTCATGCCTTCACGCGGAAAGCCGTTGGAATTGGAATCTCCGATCATGCTGTAGTAGCCGTCAACAATTTCGTAGTTCGTTCCCTCAACGCCATATTGTGTAAGCAGATTGTAACGTTTGTCCGTCACCATTTTTTCATAGAAGGCCAATGCGCGCTCTGCGTTTTTGCTGCTTGCAGGAACGGCAAAGCCGTTGTGAATCGGATGTACCGGAGTAGCCAAACCATTAGTCAGCGGGAATGGATAATAGCCCAGTTCCCAGTCAGGATGAGTCGCTTGAATTTTGATAACCATGTCGTTGAAACGAGTCGGGTTGTCGCCCAGAATAGCTGCGGCTTTACCGCTAGTAATCTGATCCTGCATCGTATCCTTCACGGCCAGCACGTTTTTCACCATATAGCCGTTGTCTTGCCAACGCTTCATCGTTACCAGGTCCTGCTTATGCTCTTCCGTGCCCCAATAAGCTGTCATTTCACTTGGGGAATGGTAATCTACATCAAGACCGTATGGAAGCGCGCCAATAGGTGTGCCGGAAATCGCTCTGAAGCGGTCCATCAGATTGGTTTTAACATCGGAGTTCATCGAAAGAGGCGTTACATTAGGCTCGTTTTTCTTGATACCGTCCAGATATTGCTCAAAAGTTTCGATATCTACCGGTTTAGGCAGGTTATATTTCTTGCGCAAATCTTCTCTCCATACAAAGCCGTCTGTTACATATTCCTTGTACGTAGCAGGAACTGTGTAAATCTTATCGTCGATTTTTACAGCTTCCCACATATCTTTTGGCACAAAATCATACAAAGCAGGAGCAGCTACAGGCAGCAGCTCATCAAGCGGCAGGAATGCGCCGCGTTTGGCATAGGATTGATATTGTGTCCATTCTGCAGTAAAGATCAGGTCAACCTGTTGGCCGGAGCCAAGCAGCAATTTGTACTTTTGATCCCAGTCCGTCCAAGATGTATAGTTGAATTTAACGGTTGCATTGAGATCTTCTTTTGCCATTTTGTTAATTGCGTCCTGAATGGACGACAAGTCCTTGGGCGCATCACCCAGCATGTAGAATTGAAGCTCGACTGCCTTGGAGGTGTCTATGCCGGGTTTGGCTCCTTCTCCGTCTGTTCCGCTTCCTTCATTTGTTGCTTGCGAAGACTCTGGCGAAGCTGTAGGAGTTGCTGTTCCGCCATTACTCGAGCATGCCGCAAGCAATACGGCAACGAGTACAAAGGATAGCAGTACGGATAAGGCCTTTGCTGATTTTTTCATCTTTAATATCCTCCCTTTTTATCATGCTTTCCTCTATGTTAGCCAGTAGCGAAGGCTTTGCCTCCGTCCGGTTCTAACCTTTTACCGCTCCGATCGTAAGACCCTTGACAAAATAACGCTGTACGAACGGATACAAGAATAGAATGGGGCCTGTGACAATAATAGCCATTGCCATTTTCGTGGATTCCGTTGGCAGGTCGCCAATCGAAACACCTGTGCCTGCACCCATTTGCGCCACGAAGCTCATGGCATTAATGACGTTGTACAGGTAATACTGCAGCTGGTACATGTTTGTATCGTTGATGAACAACGAGGATGTGAACCAGTCATTCCAATATTGGAGCGCCAGGAACAAACCAACCGTCGCGATGCCGGGCATGGACAGGTGAAGCACAATCCGGCTGTAGATCGTGAAATCGTTGGCGCCGTCGATCTTGGCGGATTCGATGACCTCATCCGGCACTGCAGAGCGAATAAAGTTTTTCATCAATATAATAAGAAACGGCGTCATAAGGCCGGGGAATATCAAAACAGTGTACGTATCCGTCAGCTTCAAATATTTAGTTAACAGAATGTACCATGGCACCAGACCGCCGCCAAATAACGTCGTGAAATAAATCATGAAAGCAAAGAAGTTGCGATATTTAAAATCCTTTCGCTGAAGCACGTAACCCGCCATTGTCATAAAGAACAGTCCCAGCAGGGTGCCGGTAACAGTGGCGAAGCCTGTGATTCCGTACGCTCTTAGAACCTGTTCCGGAAACCGGAACACCGTCTTGTAGCCCTCCAGTGAAAATACGGTTGGGATAAGATTGTAACCGTCCCTGATAATGGCTTCGTTCTGAGTAAGTGAAGCCGAGATAATAAGCAGAAGCGGAAACAGACAGGCTACGCTGGTGAGCAGAATAACAACAAAAGCTAACAGCCTGAACCACTTCATATAATTGTCGTCTTTAATTTTCATTGTAAACCTCCCGCTTTCATCGCTAACTGATAAGGAAGCAGCCTTTATCTAGAACAAGGCGTATTCGTCGTTGATTTTTTTGATAATGGCATTCACCGTCATGATCAGAATAAATCCGAATAGCGATTGATACAGGCCGGCTGCTGTCGACATCCCGATATCAAAGGTAACCTTCAGCGAACGGTATACGTAGGTGTCCAGAATATCTGTCGTGTTATATAGCATTCCGTTATTTCCAACTAGCTGATAGAACAAATCGAACTGCCCTTTCATGATGCTGCCAAGAGCAAAAAGCAAAAGCATAACAAACGTTGTTTTCAGCATGGGAATTGTTATATACCAGATCCGTTGGAAGATATTCGCGCCGTCGATCTTGGCGGCTTCGTAATACTCTTCGCTGATGCCTGTTATGGAAGCCAGATAAATAACCATGCTGTAGCCGATATTTTTCCAAAGATAAAAGATGATAATCAGAAAAATCCAAATCCATGGCATATTATAGATATCCAGCGGTTCTGCGCCAAGCTTGGCTAAAAACGTATTCAAAAAACCGCTTTCGTAGTTGAACATGTTGTACACGATAACGCTGAGAATAACAAAGGATACGAAATAAGGCAGGAACATAATAGATTGAGTCAGCTTTTTGAACCATTTCAGCCTTAGTTCACTAATCAGCACCGCCAAGGCGATCGCAAGCACATTGCCCAATAAGATGAACGCTAGGTTGTAGCCAATGGTATTAAAAGTTAATCTGGCTAAAACACCTGATTTCCATAGAAACTCAAAGTTCTGCAGACCAACAAATTGGCTGTTGAACAAGCTGGTATTGAAGTCGAACCGAGTAAATGCATAATAGATGCCCACCATCGGGGTATAAGAATTGATTAGAAAAAATAGTACAGTTGGCAAGAGCATCAGAAACAGCAGCCGGTTTACCACCAGTTCCTTCAGTAACCCACTCTTCCTTTGCATGTGTTGCATTCTCCCTTCGATGCGTGCGTAATTTAAATGTGATGCGGCTGTCCGTAAAAGCGGTTACAGGATGATGCCGAAGTTCTTAATGCATGCCGCCGCATCGGTCGCTTGAACTGCCTTTAGTGTACGACCGTAAAGCAGCTATGCGAAAGAGCACAATATCAAGGAAAGTGAACAAAAAGAAGAAAACCGAATTGAACAATTAGTATCATTGTGTAAAACGGCGAGGCACAAGCAAAAGCCCGCGGGACAGGCATTTGCGGTGATAAAGTTCATTAAAGTTAAAATTGTTCACTGTCGGTTTTGGGGTTCGGTTCACCAATATCCATTTAATTCATTGTTTTGCTTCACACTGCACCTTATAATAAAAAAACAAAAAAAGAAAACGCTTTCTAAAAAGGGCGCACAGATCACAAGCTGTTCGCTGAAAGTCTGGTTAAAGGGGGATTGCAATGTCAGCTTTTTCATGGAAGAGCAATGGGAAGCTTTACGGAAAGCTGCTCTTTACGACGTCCTTGTGCATCGCGCTGACACTGTTGGTATCGTCGCTATTTTACTTCTTTGCCTATATGCAGCTTGATCTGCGTAAAACGTATCAATCCGATGCCAGCAACCTGGCGCAAACCAGCAAGGAAGTTATCAGCATGACGGAAAACGCACAATCGCTCTCCTTCCAGATTTACCGGTCATTTGCGATAACGAAGTTAATGTTTTATTCCGAGCCAAGCTATTATGATGTTAGAATCGCTATGAACGAGCTGGACAATTATTTGAATTCTATGCCTTATATTGAATCGATTTATGTCTACAATTCAGCCAGCGATCTGTTTTATACCGCCAGGCGCCAGGGACAAGGCGGCACATTAAGCCGGACCGAGCTTGAGGATCAGGGAATATTGGACATTCTGAACCAATTCCAGAGCTATCGTCCCTTTACGCCTATTCCGCGCACCTATACAACAGAGCTGCTGGAGGGCGAGCAGACAACCAGGGCCTATACGTATCTGGGCTATGATGCAATCGGCAAAAGCAACCAGATTAATTCCGCCGTTATTATCAATATTTCCGCCGCATGGATTAACCGGGATATTGGGGCAGCCGTTAAGCCCAGAGGCGCAAAATCTTATATTATGGATAATCAGAATCAGCTTTTGTCGGGTGACACGCTTGAACCAGCGCAGCTAGACATAAATGATCTGGCCTTGCTGGAACGGGAGGTAGACAATCAGCCGTCGGGCTATATCGTTGCGGATTTCCAAGGACGTAAGTCGTTTATCTCCTACACCGCACCGGATGCACTGGAATGGCAGTATGTCCGGGTTACTCCCTATAGCGAAATTACCGCAGGGACAACATCCATTGTAAACAGGACAATCTGGATTGCCGCAGGCATACTTGCAGGGGGATTGTTTGTATCCTGGCTGCTTTCTCATATGCTTTACAAGCCCATTCGGCTGATGGAAAGCCAGATGAACATGCTGGAAAATGAAAGAAGGAACACCTCCTATACCATCCGGCAAAATTGGCTGAGGGGCTTGATGCAAGGCTCAAAAAAATTGCAGACGCCTGCACAGATGCAGAGAATGGCGCAAAGCGGCATTACATTCGACTTTCAAGCCGGGTATCGGGTTGTGCTGATCCGGATTGACCGCTTTGCTCACCTGAAGGAAACAAGAGGCGACGATTTGCTTCCTTACCGCTTTGCAATTATGAATATAAGCGGCGAAATCAGCGCCCGTTATTTCAAGGCGGAAACGGTAGACATGGAAGAGGACAGCGTTGTGCTGCTGTTAAGTCCGCTTGAGGATGAGGGAGCGCCGGGCGAGCAAGAGCTGCTTAAGGAATTGCTGAACCAGATTCAGCAATCCGCTTGGGACTTCCTTAAGCTTGGACTATCCATTACCTGGGGCCGTGAAGGCGAAGGCGCGGAGCAGCTTCCCCTGCTCTACAAGGAAGTGCGCGAGGCATCCATGCACAGGCTGTTTTACGGACATGGCAGCATCATCGACGCGGAGTCCGTCACGGCGCTTAAAGCCAATGATTATGTCTTCCCGCTGGAGAGAGAAAAGAAGCTGACCGATGCCCTCATGACCGGTAAAAGCGACGAGGCCAAACGTCTGCTGTCCGACATTTTGAAGGAAACGTCGGCCTATTCGTTCCACGTTGTACGGATGACGAGCGCCCATTTGTCCATGACGGTCAACAACCATCTGTCAACGATTCAGAAAAACAACAATCTGGATATGAACGGGATTGGGTATTTACATCTGCCGTCGCTGGATCAGGTGGAAACGATGAAGGAAATCGAGGACGCCTTCTACAAGCTGTTTGATGCGCTTCAGGAAAAGCTTTCCGTCAAGCGCTCCTCCAGGCACGAGGAGCTTATAGCCCGCATCAACAAACGGATATCCGAGCTGTATGCCGATTCCTCCTTAAGCCTCAACAGCATCGCGGAGGAGATGGGCATGTCGCCCATTTATTTGAGCCGTCTGTATAAGCAATATGCGCTGACGCCGATTGTTGATGCCATTAATCAAGTCAGAATGGAAGCCGCTAAGCAATACCTGGAGCAAAGCGATATGCCTGTTGTTGACATAGCTCCACAATGCGGCTATACCAGCAGCTCCTATTTTCACCGCATGTTCAAAAAAAGCTTCGGCGTAACGCCAGCCGATTACCGCAAAATGAAAGCCCAGCCGGATAACAGCAGCAGGCCAACGGCAGAGGCTTGAGTCGCCTAAAAGCGCAAAGCATAAGCAACGCCATGGACAGCGGGGGCAGAATTACCGCCCTTTCGCAGTCCATGGCGTACATTTTCTTTGCAGCGCATCCAGTCCCTTGAACAGCAGCAGCCCCACAAGGCCAAGGGTCAAGATGCCGCCAAACATTTCGGGATAGTTCATTTTGGTCCACGCGCTTAAAATATAATAGCCGATTCCGTAGGTCGTTGCGTAATTTTCAGCAAAAAACAGCGAAGCGAGCGATATTCCGATGCTGATCCGCAAGCCGGTGAACATATGGGGCAAGACGGCAGGCAATACAAGGTAACGATAGGTCTGCCACGAGCTTGCGCGAAATCCCTTCATCACCTGGAAATAGAGCCCCGGTATGCTATCTACGCCATCTCGTACCGACAGCATAATCTGGAACATAATGATCCAGATCATCAATATAATTTTGGACACGTTGCCCAAACCGAACAACAGCATAAAAACAGGCAAAAACGCCACCTTGGGAATGGGATATATAAAATAAACAAACGGCGACACCAGCGTTCTGAACCATTTGTTCCCGCCCAGCAGCAGCCCGGCCGGCACTGCTATTGCAAGCGACACAGCAATCGCCGCCATAACGCGCAACACGCTCGCCCCTGCATGCAGCACAAGCTCCCTTGGCTCAGCCAGCATCTGCTTAATCGTTTCCGCCGGGGTTGGAATAACTCGGATATCAAGCGCCAGACAAATCAATTGCCACAAAAGAAGAAAGCTGATAAACCCAAACACCTGCGCTCCAACAAACCTTCGCATTTTCTTCATAGCGCATTCATCCATTGACGAAGCTCGATGCACGATTCGTAAAAGCGGATGTCCTCACGGGCCGTTCCACCCTCAAAATCAGCGGTTTTCCGACTGGAAAGCCCTCCGCCGGCTTCCAGCAGAAAAATAACATCCCCAAGCAATACAGCTTCTTCTATATCATGCGTGACAAACAGCAGAGTTGCCCCCCGTTTGCGCTGCTGCTCCTGCACCAGCAGCTGAATGCTTTCCTTCGTTACCGCATCCAGCGAGGACGTTGGCTCGTCCATTAATAAAAAATCCGGCTCGCCTATCAGCGTTCTGGCAAGCGCCGCCCTCTGCCTCTGGCCTCCGCTCAGCTGAGCGGGATAAGAGCCTGCAACCCCTTCAAGTCCCAGCTCTGCCAGCAGCCCTGCCGTTTTATTCGCAATTTCTTTTTTGTCCGTTACGCCGCCGGCCAGCCTCAATGGCATGCCAACGGCCTCGGCAACGGTTTGCCAAGGAAACAAGCCTAATTCCTGCTGTAAAAAAGCGGTTCCCCGCCTCGGACCGTTCACAGGCTCTCCGCCCACCGTCAAGCTCCCGGAGCCGGGAGTCAAATATCCGGCGATCAGATTCAGCAGCGTGCTTTTTCCCACACCCGACTTGCCGATCAGCGCATAGGAAACGCCCCGCTCCAGCCTGGCATTCATCCCGGCAAAGATTTCCTTGCCTCCCAAACGAATACCTATCTCTGTCAGCTCTACAAAAGGAGCCATGCCCACCCTCATTTCCACTGGCCTCATTACTTTCGTGTAATAATAACATAGGAACTGTGCTGCTAACAATCCAATCGGATGACCTCAAAACGGCCTGTGATAATAGTCACAAGTACATTTTTGGCGCTATGTTAAAATAAAATCATTCATACACTGCCTGCAAAATGCTGCATGGTTAGGAGGAGAACGATGAGCTTTTCAACTTTAATGTATCATGAGCTGCGGCTTTCCGATGAATGGAAACCCGAGCAGCCTTCACCCATTGATGTACGCCAGAGCTACGAGGATGCGCTCCCCCTCCCCTTATTCGCATCGGTTGAGCGCTTCAAGGAGCAGATGGCCTATCTTCAAGACAAGGAATATCATACCTTGACGCTGGACGAGCTGAAACGCCATTACGGCGAAGGCGAGCCCCTTCCGGAACGTTCGGTGCTGCTGACCTTTGACGATTGCTTTCAATCGCTCAAAACATATGCTTATCCCATTTTGAAGGAATACAGGTTTCATGCCGTCGCATTTGTTGTATCCGGCTGGCTGCATAACGAGCCAAAACCGTTTAATCCTCTTCAATCGGCCTGTTTGGCAGTTAATGAGCTGGATGACATCTCCGATGTGTTTGAATTCGCCAATCATACCCATCACTTTCATCAACGGACGGGGCCGGACAGCAGCAGTCTTACATTGAAAAGCGACGAGGAATTCCGCCTTGATCTCATAGAATGCAACAAGCTCTGGCAGCTTAACAACCGGGACGTATTCGCCTATCCTTTTGGCATATACAAAAGCCGTAACGTCGAGGTGCTGAAGCAATCCGGCTTCAAGCTGGCCTTTACAACGGAGCCTGGTCTCAACGACAGCACCACCGATCCGCTTCAACTGAAGCGAAATGTAGTTCCCTACTTTATGGATCTCGACGCCTTTGCGCGCATCCTATAACTTTGAAAAGAGGTAGACATCATGAAACAAAAATGGGTTGCGGCAGTTCTCACAGCTATTTTGCTGCTGACAGCAGCATGCGGAAGCGCGGCTAGCAATAACGCTCCCGCCGTATCCAATGAACCAACGGGCAAAAGCTTTACCGTAGGCATTTTGCCGGCTGAAGGAGCCATTCCGATCATTCTCGCTCATGAGCTGGGCTATTTGAAGGAGGAAGGCGCTGAGCTATCTATCAAGGCGTTCGCCTCTCCTAACGACCGCAACGTGGCGGTGCAGGCAGGAGAGCTCGACGCTACAATCGGCGACATCATGACGGAGGCCGCATTTAAACAAAACGGCATCGAGATGGTCATCACCTCCGATATAAGCGAGGATTTCAAAATTTTATCCTCTCCCGGCTCCGGCATTACTTCCATTGATGGCTTGGCGGACAAAAAGGTATCCCTTGTGCCAAACTTCCTGCTGGAGTACATCATGGACCACTTTGCCGATCAAAGCGGCTACAGCTACAGCATCGTCGAAATTCCATCCTTCTCCGGCCGGGCTGAAGCGCTGCTGTCGGATCAGATCGACGGCGTAGTATTTACGGAGCCGCAAGCCAGCATGCTTGTTCAGCAAGGCGCTCATCTGCTTGCGGGGTCGCGCGAAGCCGGCATCAAAGGCGGAACACTGCAATTTACCGAAAAAATGGTCAAGGAGCGTCCTGGCGACATTGCCGCTTTCTACAGGGCCTACAACCGCGCAGTGGACTATATGAACGTAACTGATGCTTCGGAGTATGTCGATATTCTGACGAATTACCAGTTCCCCGAGCAAATCGGCCATTATCTGGCGGGCTTGAAAAACAGCTTTCAGCATGCCGCTCCGATTAGCGAGGAGCAAGTCAACAGCATTGTGGACTGGAGCGTGTCCAAAGGAATGCTCAAGCAGCCTTTTACGTATGAGGAGCTAACGAATTTCACCTTTTTGCCTTAAACCGGCCTTAAGCCGCAAAAGTCTCCTATTCATTTTATAGGCAGCCAAAAAACAAAAAAAGACCTGCATGCCTTCTGGAGCATTTGCAGGTCTTTTTAGCTTTTGCCCTCTTTTTTTCGCGTTACGATGCAATATAAATGATTGTGAAGTTGGCCGCTTCTAACAGAATTGCTTAAGCAGCTCCTCGCCTTGCAGCAAGGTTGATAGCGGGTCGGATACAAAATATTTGTCCCATTCCAGCGTCATAACTTGACTATTCAGCGTTGCCCCCCATTTTTCCCAATTGGTGAGAAGAGGAAGTGACGGCGCTTGGCGCAATGTTGAGTATGCAGGATGAAGCTGCGAAATGGAACAAATCGTTTGACAAGCGCGTCAATGCTGCCCGCAAAAAAGTATCGGACGCCGTTCCCAAAGGAGCTACCTTCGCTATTGTTGAATACAACTTACGCCTCATTTTTTGATCCACAGCTTGGAAAAATCCAGCCAGCCAAAGGAGTCTTGCGCCAGTCCTTGCAGCGTTTGAGGCAGCAATGTCCGGAAATCCATATGATACATATACAGCAGCCAGTTGTCTCGGCGCAGAACACGTTCGGCATCCTCCATAATTGCAGCTCTTGCATCCCGGGGCTCCACTCGGACATACGCAGCCAAAATGCTGCGCAGCTCTCCCAGCTGGTTCTCATTGAAAAAATGCTCAAAATTACTGTCTCCATTAAAAAACAGCCGCAAAAGACCCAGTTCAGTATCCTTTTCCAGAACCTCAGTAGCCAGCATCATCTGGGCATCCTGTCCAAGTTTCTGCACCGTATGTTCGGCAAAGCTGTAAGGCTTCAGCTCCAGTGTCAGGCCAATCCCCAACGCTCTCCGGCGCAGCCACAGCATGTCCTGCAGCTCCACCGGACGCCCATGATAATAAAGGCTGACCGTCTCTCCCCCATAGCCACTCTCCCGCAAAAGCCTTCCCGCTTCAAGCAACGAGCTTTCCTGCAAATCTCCAGCCCCCTCAGACCATATGGCATTTTTCCGCTTATACCTCTCCATCTCTGACAAATAGCCATTTTTCCAGGCCTCTTCCCGGCTTCTTGCCACAAGGAAGCTATTTGCCGGCATGGAGCGGCGGTCACCCAGCTCATTAATCAGCAGGCCCCTGTCGAGCAGCAGGCGCATTGCCTGGCGGAAGCAAGGGTCTTGCTGGATGCCAGGCCGATTAAAATTAAAAATCAAGTAACGGCAAACATCCAGCTTGGAATCCATATCCTGGTTAGCGTCAATGCCTGTTTCGTCCACTGCTCCCTCCGAATGAGGCAAGGAAAACCGCCTCTCCCTTGGGCTATCCGAAGGAATATGCCAAATTTCCACAACATCCAGCCAGGCCCGCTCGCGAAAATAATCATCAAACGCTTCTAGCCTGAGCACCTGGGCAGCATTCTCCGCCACCTTAAAGGCCCCTGTGCCTAACATCTTCTGCTCGGAAAAGCCTTCATCATGCGGAATAATCGACATTGTGGCGCTGCTGAAGAAATGTAGAAAAAAAGGATTGGGCTTTTTGAGGCGCAGTAACAGGCAATGCTCTCCGATGATTTGTATTTCCGAAATATCCTCGTATTGCCAGCAGGACGGAGATTGTACGTCCCGCAGCCGCTCCAGTGAATACCGAACATCCTCTGCCGTAAATACAAGTCCGTGATGGAACCGCACGCCCTTGCGCAGATAAAAGGTCCATTCCGTATAATCCTGATTGCTTTCCCATGCATGTGCAAGGGACGGGACAAAGCGCTCGCCGACCGAATCAAAATCGATCAGGCGGCTATAGATTTGCTCCAGCAAAAAAACCTCGGTGGTCGTGTACGAAAAAGCCGGATCAATGATGCCAAGCTTCCGGGCAACGGTTACCCGCAGTACATCCAGCTCCGATAAGCCTGCCTGCTTAAGCTGGAAGCCCATATGCTTTTCAAGCATAATGCGCAGTCTGCCGCGAAAAGCCGGGTTGAGCTCCTCTCTGGTGACCCAATCCACCGCTTCCTTCATCCTTCCTTTTTCCAGCAGCCCGTTTACATGCTCCGCAAGTACTTCCTCAAGTCCTCGAACAACGGCCAATTGCGAGATATTTCCTCGCCCGATGCCAGCCCTCCAGTCTACATACCCCTCTTCCACCAGCCTCCGCAGCACAAGCTTCACATTGCGGGAGGTACAATTCAACACGGTTGTCAGCTCCTGAATGGTTATGGCGATTATGGCCCCCGCATGCTTATGGTCGGGCCGGGCCAGCAGCAGCTCTATATAATGCTCAATATGCTTCATCTTTTACCCA
The DNA here is from genome assembly GCF_001675045.1 of Paenibacillus oryzae. GTDB lineage: Bacteria > Bacillota > Bacilli > Paenibacillales > Paenibacillaceae > Pristimantibacillus > Pristimantibacillus oryzae. Next base: position 352,486 of record NZ_LYPA01000080.1, on the reverse strand, counting down.
TCCTTAAAAAGGTGAAATTACAATTTTAATCTTACTCTTTTTATTCTCGTTTTCCCAGCTACAATTAAGGCTACACAACAGGAAGGGGGCCGACTCTATGTTCAGGCTATTGGACCGCAATATTAAAATCAGAATTTGGACTACATTTTTGACACGCTGCGTCGAAGCCATGGTTTTGCCTTTTATGGCGATTTATTTCACGCAGAGACTTGGAGCCGGTCTTGCGGGCCTGCTGCTTCTGGCCAACCTGCTGATGCAAATTGGCGGAAGCATGTACGGCGGGTACATGTCGGATCTCCACGGGAGAAAAAAAATAATGGCTTGCGCCCAGATTCTCCGTTTTGCCGCGGTGCTGGTGATGGCGTTTGCTAACTCCCCCTATCTGGATTCCACTTGGCTGACATTCTCCATGCTTCTGCTGATCAGCATCGGCAACGGCTTGTTTAATCCAGCGGCGGAAGCCATGCTGATTGACGTCAGCAGCAAGGAAAATCGGGCCTTTATTTATAGCATTAACTTTTGGGCAATCAATCTTTCACTTTCAATTGGCGCGCCAATCGGCGGTTTTTTATTCGCCACGCATCGGATGGAGCTGCTGACGGCAATGGGAGCAGCGAGTCTGATAACGCTGGTATTAACCTTGTTTTTTATAAGGGAAACCCACTTCCCGGTGGTATCTCGCCAAAGAAAAAGCGAAGGGCGCGGGCCGCTTCGCAACATGGCCGTCCATTACCGGATGGTAGCAAAGGACAAGCTATTTATTTTGTACAGCATCGGCGGTCTGTTAATCCGTTCGCTTGAAATCCACCTGTATAACTATGTGAGCGTTCGTTTGCAAGCCGAGTTTGTTCCGAGACAGCTGCATCTCATAGAAAGCTACTCCATCCCATTAACCGGCATTCGCATGACCAGCCTGCTACAGATTGAAAATACACTCATCATTGTTATATTTGCCATTTGGACAGCCAGCTTTGTTCGCCGCTTCAAGCCAGCCAGAATGATTTACATAGGCGTACTTCTTTACACTGCAGGCTACGCGATTGTCGGCTACAGCAATTCGGTATGGCTTCTCATCATCTCCATGCTGGGGGCGACTATTGGGGAACTGATTTTTACGCCGATCAGACAAGCCTACCTCGCTGAAATTGTAGATGATCGGGCACGCAGCTCATATCTTGCCGTCTATGGCCTGCTGAGCCAATTTGCGGGAGCCTTCGGCGCACTTGCCGTCAGTCTGGGGGCTGTTCTACAGTCCGGCTACATGGCGCTTATCTTTTTCACAATGGGTATAACGGGATTGCTGCTCACTCAATATGTCTTTCAACAAAAGGCTCCGGGAACCGATCATATACAACCAGCAGCAAAGGCTGCCGCAGGCGGATAGAAACACTCAGCAAACATTCAGTCAGTCTTCAGAAAGCCTTAACCTTCCCCCTTCACAATAACGAATATGCTTCTAGCAAGCAGTTATAGGATTAGGAGGCGATAGCCATAAAACGAAGGTTGAAAAAAAAGCTTCTGCTATCGCTGGGAGGTTTGCTGCTGGCGGTTATGGCTGCACTCTACTTGCTCGCTGACCGTTATCTGATTGAACATGTCGAGCTTGTCGTGACGCCTTCCCCCATTGCTGCCGATACGGATGGCTCTGCCGGTGGAGCTGAAGAAGACAAATCTTCCGGCTCCATTGTTAAGGACGACTGGAATTATGCCAGTGATGATATTAGCATAGCTATTCGCGAGGTGCAGGAAGGCGAGGGAGATGATCGGATCACCTATTATGTGGCTGATGTAGAGTTATCGGACTTATCCAGCCTGAGCGCCGCCTTTGCCAAAAACAGCTTTGGCCGCAATATTATTGAACCGACTTCGGCCATCGCAGAAAACAACGGAGCCTTATTTGCCATTAACGGCGATTATTACGGCTTCCGCGACGATGGAGTCATCATCCGTAACGGCGTCTTGTACCGCGACGAACCTGTCAGGGACGCCATGGCTATTTTCCGCGACGGCTCGGTTGAGATCTTCAATGAAAACTCGGTTGCATCCCGGGATTTGCTTGCCCGCAAGGTATTGCATACCTACTCTTTTGGCCCGGCGCTTGTAGCGGACGGTAAAGCCAAGGACGGTCTGGACCAAGTCGCCATTGATACCAACTTTGGCAACCGCTCCATCGAAGATGCCAATCCTCGAACAGCCTTCGGTATTATTGATTCTGGTCACTACCTGTTCATTGTCGTTGACGGCCGAAGCCGAGGTTATAGCCGCGGTATGACCCTGAATGAATTGGCCGACCTTTTTGTGAAGCTTGGCGCATCGGAAGCCTATAATCTGGACGGGTGAGGCTCCTCGACCATGTATTTTAACGGCAGAGTGGTCAATCGCCCCTCCGGTAAAGAAAAGGAACGCGGCGTCAGCGATATTCTCTATGTGGCTGAATAAAGGGTCAGCGGAAGGTCACGACAACAGGGAGGCTGGCGAACATGTATGTGTTAATACCGGCTTATGAGCCCGATATGCGGATGATTGCATTAATTGAAAGCTTGAAGGAGACCAACCCGCAGCCTGGCATCATCATCGTGGACGATGGCAGCGGCGCATGTTATGAAGAGCTGTTCCAGACTGCCTCCAGGATGGGCTGCATCGTGCTGACCCATGAGACCAATCGAGGCAAGGGGTGCGCGCTCAAAACAGGCTTTTCCTATTTGAAGGGAATCGGAGCAAGCGGAGAAGTGGTATGCGCGGATAGCGATGGACAACATTTGCCCAAGGATATTATGAGGGTAGGCTCCTGCGTGGAGCCCGATAGCCGATCCATGGTGCTTGGAGGCCGCCGTTTTAGCGGAAAAGTTCCGCTGCGCAGCCGATTCGGCAATTCGGCAACCCGCTTTGTCTATGCCCGCAGTACCGGCGTTAAGATCCACGATACGCAAACCGGGCTTAGAGGCTACTCAACCGACATGCTGGATTTTCTTCTTGAGGTTCCGGGAGAGCGCTTCGAATATGAAATGAATGTTTTACTGACCGCAGCCAAATACGGGTATGCCATTAAAGAAATAACCATTGATACCGTCTATTTAAACAACAATGAATCCTCTCATTTCCGCCCGATAGCGGATTCAGCCAGCGTGTATCTCCCTTTTCTCAAATTCAGCGGGTCATCGCTTATATCCGGAGCCGTCGACTTCGTTCTGGTTCTTCTTCTGCACAGTCTTAGCTCCAGCCTCATATTGGCCGTTTGGGGAGTGCGTTGTATCAGCGCCTTGCTGAACTATACCTTAAATCGAAATGTTGTTTTTTTCAAGGAGAGCGGCATACGCCATCGAACGGCCTTTCCGAGGTATGCATTGCTGGCGGTGCTGATTGCCTGCCTGAACTACTTGCTGCTGTTCCTGCTCTACAAAAAGGCTGGCATACCGCTGCCCCTTGCCAAAATTTTAACGGAAATTCCACTTTTCCTGCTTAGCTACTGGAGCCAGAAATCGTTTATTTTCACACTGCTTAATCCCAACGGGTAAGCACAATCGGCCCATCCTTTGTCACCGCAATGGTATGCTCAAACTGGGCCGCCCATCCGCCGTCTACCGTGCGCGCCGTCCAGCCGTCCCGCCCGATGAGGATATCAGGACGGCCAGTCGTAACAATCGGCTCGACCGTAATAACCATGCCTTCTTCCAGAACGACGCCTTGCCCTGGAGGTCCCATATGGTCAACATCAGGATATTCGTGCATGCTGCGGCCAATGCCATGCCCCACAAACATGGGCACAACACAAAAGCCATGACGCTCCGCCCGAGTTTGCACCGCATGACCAATATCTCCGACATGATTGCCAGGCACCGCCTTTTTGATGCCTTCCAGCATTGCATCCTTGGCTGCCTTAAGCAGCTTGCCTGTAGAAGCGCTTGTTTTACCAATGCTATAGCTCCAGGCGGAATCCGCCTTCCATCCATTCAAATCCGCCACCATATCAATAGTCACGATATCGCCAGCCTCCAGCGGCTCAGCATCGGGAAAACCGTGGCAAACCACGTCGTTAACGGACGCGCAAATCGCGTATGGATAACCCTTGTAGCCCTTTTGCGCGGGCTGCGCTCCCCTGTCCAGCATAAAGCGTTCAACAAACCGGTCAATTTCGAGCGTGGTTACTCCAGGCGCAAGACGTCTGGACAACGCTTTATGGCAGGCCGCAACTATACGGCCCGCCTTGCGTATTCCCCTGATATGCTCTCTCGTCTTAAGCTCCACCGACATGTTTGCCAGCCTCCTTCTTCGTCATGCCCAATAGCAGAATCTGGGGGTATATGCTACCCTATTCCACAAAGAAGGAACTCATGCCCATATTCTATTGAGCGACCAAAAAAAGAAAAAGCCAGGCTTCATTAAGAAGGCCGGGCTTTGTACCCATTTCAGCTTTATACTTTTTGCAGCTCTTCAAGCTGTTTGTTTTTTTCTTTAAAGCGGTCGTTATGGGAGGAAACATAGCCATAAGGAGTGGCTTCAGGGTCCAGATATATCTTAACGCTGTTTAATGCCAATACAGCATCGGTGAACGTGCCCGCAATCAAACCTACCTTGCCTTCAAAACCAACGAAGTCCCCTGCGCCAAAAATACCCGGTATATTGGTTTCCATTTTGTGGGTTACATTGGCTTTCCACTCGCCCATATCTAATCCCCAATCGCGGATTGGACCAAAATCACTCCTCATACCGTGATTGACAATAACGGCGTCCACATTCAACTGATGCTGCTCCTCTGTCTCGACATGCTGAATCGTCACCTTGTCGATTTGCGCTCCGTCACTGCTGCTTAACGCCTGCAAGGCGTAAGGCGTCAGCACTCGCACCGAAGACTCCTTCATACGGGTTACATTACGCTCCAGACCGCCAAAAGCGTCGCGCCGGTGTACAACGGTAACGCTTGCAGCCAAAGGCTCCAATTCGTTGGCCCAATCCACTGCCGAGTCGCCGCCGCCGGAAATCAACACATGCTTGCCCCGGAAGGTCTCTATATCCTGAACCGTATAATAGAGATTACTCACCTCGTAGCGTTCAGCGCCTTCGATTTCCAGCTTCGCCATTTTGCGAATGCCGTAGCCGCAAGCCATAACGATAGCGCGCGTATGATGCTTTTCCCCGTTGTTGGCGGTCAAAATAAAGGTGCCGTCCTCTTGACGATCCAGACTAACGATTTGCTGGCCTAGCACAATGGTTGGATCAAAGGTTTTTCCCTGCTCCACCAGCTGCTTGATCAGATTTTCACAACGGGTTGGCGTCACGCCTCCTACATCCCAAATAATTTTTTCAGGATAAATCAGCATGCGCCCGCCAAGCTCCTCCTGTGCTTCAATCAGCTTTGTTTTCATTTCTCTCATACCGCTATAAAAAGCGGAATAAAGGCCTGCAGGCCCGCCTCCGATAATCGTTACGTCAAACAGCTCCAGCTGCTCATTCATTCCAATCCTTCCTTTCTGTTATCAAGATTTGGATCTTGCCAGCAAATAAAGGAAATACGGCGCCCCGATAACCGCTACCACGATGCCTACAGGCACTTCCTTCGGCTGCAAGATGGAACGGCCCAGCAAATCCGCCGTAAGCACAAGCAATGCGCCCAGAAAAGCGGATGCTGGCAATACAAACCGATGATTGGAGCCAACCAGCCTGCGCGCCAGATGGGGACCAATCAAACCTACAAAGCCAATGGAGCCGCTAATTGCAACGCAAGCGCCAGCAAGGCCAACCCCTGCGCCAATCAGCTTCAGCTGCTCCTTACTCACATGGGCGCCCAGGCCTTTTGCCGTTGCATCGCCAAGATTAAGCACGTTAAGAGTACGGGCTTTAATCATGACATACGGAATCAGCACAAAAATCCAGGGCAAAAGCGCATAAACATACTTCCAGGTCGTTCCCCAGATGCTGCCGGCCATCCACGTTGCAACAAATTGATATTTGTCTGGGTCCAGCTTGAGCGTCAGAACAATCATGGCCGCACTAATGCCCGCAGCCACCGCGATACCGGTCAAAAGCAGCCGGGTTGGCGTTATACCTTCTCCGCGCTTGTAGGACAATGAAAAAATAAGTACAGCCGTTAAGCCGGCTCCAAGAAGTGCCAGCAGAGGCAGCATAAACGGCGGCGCAGCTGTTGTCGTTGGAAAATAAAAGATAAACAGCATCACCATCAGTCCGGCGCCCGCATTAATGCCAAGAATGCCGGGATCAGCAAGCGCATTCCGGGAAATGCCCTGCATAATGGCGCCGGATACTGAAAGCCCAGCCCCGATCAGCACTGCAATAACGATACGCGGCAAACGAAACTGAAACAGGATCAAGCTTTGGTTATGCGTTCCGTAACCAAACAGCGTTTTTATCACATCAAGGGGAGAAAGCCGGATATGTCCCGTATTCATGCTAATAATAAATACAATAATAATAAGTGCGACCAATATGCCGACAACAAGCATTCCTCGTTTTACCTTTTGTTGCTCTACCTGAGAAGCCGTAACCATGGACATTTCTACAGCTCCCTCCTTTCCTTACGCGCCAGATAGAGGAAAAACGGAACGCCAATCAATGCGATCAAAGCGCCAACCGGCGTTTCCTCAGGCGGGTTAACCATCCGTGCCGCAAGGTCTGCGAACACGACCAACAGGCTTCCAAGCACGGCAGAGCAAGGAATGATCCAGCGATAGTCCACTCCCACAAGCTTGCGAGTGAGATGGGGAATAATCAGACCGACAAAACCAACGGCTCCAACAACAGAAACCGCCGATCCGGCAAGGATCAGCACGATGATGGCGCATGCAAGCTTGATCAGTTTAGTGCGCTGCCCCAGCCCTCTGGCAATATCCTCGCCCAGACTAAGCAGAGTAACCGAACGTGATAAAGCGATTGCGCCCGCGATTGCAGCGGTTATCCAGGGCAGCATAATTTTCAATTGCAGCCACTTGGTTCCCGCCAGGCCTCCGGCGTACCAAAACGCGATATCCTGGCCAACCCGGAACAATAAAGAGATTCCTTCGCTAAGAGCGCTAAGCAAAGCGCTGAGCGCTGCGCCCGCCAGCACCAGACGCATCGGGGTTAAGCCGCCTTTGGCCAGCGCTCCGATACCGTAAACCAATCCCGCCGCAATACCTGCGCCAAGAAAACAGAACATAATGATATACATAAAAGGCAAACCCGGAAAAAAAGCAAAACAAATAGCCAACGCAAAGCCGGCTCCCGCATTCAAACCAAGCAAGCCGGAATCTGCAAGCGGATTTCGCGTCATCCCCTGCATGATGGCGCCCGCTACCGCAAAGCTGGCTCCAACCATAGCGCCGCCAATAATGCGGGGCAGACGCAGCTCCCATATGACATGATGATCCGGTATGTCCGGGTTAAAACGAAAGATCGCTTCCCACACAATTGCAAACTTGATATCCGCGGCTCCAAATGATACCGACAGCCCTAATCCAAAAATTAAAGCCGCAATGCCGCCAAAAATAATGAGCGTTGCTGCCCATGGACGGCTTTTGAGCTTTTGATGGTCTCCGCGCTTCAAAGCGGGATTGCTCTGATGTAAATTAGCCATAACGTCTCCTTCGGATGATATCAATTCTCATTATCACTAAAAAGAAGTATAGTTTATTTATTCCGTTAATGCAATGCACTTTTTAGCATTTATGATATCGTTTTTGTGACTTGTCCGGAAACAAAAAGGCTTTGCCAGCGTACAGAGACGCCGACAAAGCCTATATTCATTATGATTCATCCCACCGAGGAATTTAGCCTGCCGAGTTCATCCTCTACTAGAGAGGTTAATTCATCTTCGTATCCACCAGTGATTCGGTATTTGCGAATATAATCCTTCACAAATTTCCGCGGGTCCTTAGGCTGAAAAATCCTCGTCAGTTCCTTCAGGCTTTCCTTGACTTCATTCTGGCTATGCTTCGCCATGAAATCTCCTCCCTTATACGATGGATGGTCGTCCTAAACAGCATGATCCGAGAACGTTTGCGGCTTTGACACCGCAATAACCCCCCGCTCGGTACGGCAACTCCATGGCCAATGAGTCACAATGTTTTCATTTTTCTTACTATTATAACAGTTTAAAATCAATTATGAAAGTGAACATTTCGGTAGCGCTTTCTTATTGGCGTTCGGAAATAGGGCCGATAAACCTTTTATACATTCTCTTCATCCTCGGAAAGCTTGCGGCGCAGCACCTTGCCAATCATGGTTTTGGGCAGCGATTCCTTGAAAATATAACGATGCGGCACCTTGTAGGCAGCAAGACGATCCCGGCACCATCGGTCCAGTTGAGACGGGGATACCTGCCAGCCGTCCTTCAGCACAATAAAAGCCTTTACGCTTTCACCCCGGTATTGATCCTTCATGCCAGCCACTGCGGCTTCCTTCACTGCCGGATGCTCGAACAGCACCTCCTCTACTTCGCGAGGATAAATGTTGTAGCCGCCCGCGATAATGACGTCTTTTAACCGGTCCTTGATCGCAAAATATCCCTCCTCGTCCATCGATGCGTAATCACCCGTCCGCAGCCAGCCATCGTTGAACGCTCCCTCGCTTTCAGCCGGACGGCCCCAATATCCCTTCATCACCTGCGGGCCTTTGATCACCAGCTCCCCCAGTTGTCCCGGGGGAAGACGCTCGCCAGTCACAGGATTCATAATGGCGGCTTCCGTATCGGGCAAAGGAAGGCCAATCGTGCCGATTTTGCGCCTTCCCCAGATGGGATTGGCATGAGTAACGGGCGAAGCCTCGGTCAAGCCGTAGCCTTCAATCAAACGCCCGCCCGTCAACAGCTCAAAGCTGTCCTGAATTTCCAGAGGCAGCGCAGCGGAGCCGCTTATGCACACATTAATCGACGACAAGTCGAATTGATTCGCATCCTTTCGATTGATAAGGGCAACATACATGGTAGGAGCTCCGGGAAAAATCGTTGGTCTTTGCTTCTGGATGGCTTCAAGCACCTTATCCGGCTCAAAGCGGGGAAGCAGCACCATTTTCCCGCCGCTCCGCACCGACATATTCATTAATACCGTTAATCCAAATACATGAAACAGCGGCAGCGCCGCCAAATAGATTTCTTCGCCAGGCTTCTGCTTATAGCACCAGGCAGATATTTGCAGCGTGTTGGCCACCATGTTGGCATGCGTCAGCATGACGCCCTTCGGAGTTCCCGTTGTACCTCCCGTGTACTGCAGAGCGGCAAGCTCATCGCCCGTTCCAAGCTCTGGCAGTTGCTCAAGCTCCAAGCGCCGCCCGGAAGAAATCAACTCCCTGTAGCTCCGAACGCCTTCAGTACCGTAAGGCATTTTATGACGAACTCCCTCTTTGCGCTGCTTGATCGGGTATAGAAGGTTAAGCGGAAAAGGAAGACCGTCCTTTATAGAAGTAACTATAACATGGAGCAATTCGGGCAGCTGCCCTTCCCGAGGCTGTTCTCCGCGAGCGCGGGACAATCGGGGGTACAGCAAATCCAGCGTTATGATGGCACGTGCGCCGCTATCCTTAAGCTGCTCCTGAAGCTCGCGTTCAACATAAAGCGGGTTGGTCTGAACCACAACCGCGCCCGCCAGCAAAACGCCATAAAACGCCGTTACCGCCTGGGGACAATTGGGCAGCATAATGGCGACCCGGTCCCCTTTTGCAATGCCGAGCCGGGCCAGCCCTGCGGCTAAGGAAAGCGCATCCTCCTTCAGCTTGCGGTAGGTAACATTTTTGCCCATAAAATGAACCGCAATTTTGTCGGGATAAGCTTCTGCTGCATCCAGCAGAAACTTCGCTACATTAATATCGGGGTAATCCAGCGAAGGAGGAACCTCCGCCGGGTAATGCTTCAGCCAGGGCTTCTCCGGCAAATCCGCGGAAGGCGTTTCCGCCTCTGCGGATTGCGGAGTCGAAGAGACGGATCCGGCATGGTCTTCGGAGTGGGCAGTACGTTCCGTTTCGTCATGCTGTTCCAATACTGAGCTCCCCCTTTACCTAACGTAATGTTCGGTTTCAATCACCTTCGCCGCAATTTTCCGTTTCCGGCTGATGATGTCCGTTGCCGGCGCACGCAGCAGCTTTCTCAAAATGGACAGCTGCAATTGCAGGCCGTCTCCCCGCTCCAGGGCAACCAGCGCAGTTTTGGCAAGCCCGTGAACCTTGTCGACGGTCTCCTGAACGAACGTCTCCACCATCAGGCTTGCCAGAGTTGTACGCTCCTCCGCTGCTCTTTTCTCCAACTCCTTCAACGCCGCTTCCTTCAACGCCGCTTCCTTTGAGCCCAGCGCTTTTTTCGCTCTCAACAGCCCGCTTTCCATTGCAAAAATGCAAATCATCAAATCGGCTAATACGCACAGCACCTCCTGCTCCTCCTCTAGCCGCAAACCATACTTTTGCACAGCCAGGCCGCCAACAAGAAGAAATACTTTTTTGGCTTGCGAAACCAGATAGAGCTCTTTGTCGAGCGGAGCGTCAAAGGAAGGCGCAGCAGCGGCCCCCATCACCTCCGCCTGAAGCTCCTTTGCCTTCTCCAGAAGCGGAAGCTCGCCTTTTGCCGCTTTTTTCAGCAGCATTCCAGGAATAAGCAAACGATTGATTTCGTTGGTGCCTTCAAAAATCCGGTTAATTCTGGAATCCCGGTAAAGCCGTTCCACCTTGTATTCTTTGATATAGCCGTAACCGCCGTGAATTTGCACCCCTTCATCCACAATCGCGTCCAATGCTTCCGAAGCAAAAACCTTGACGATAGAGCATTCCAGCGCATATTCGCCTATTGCTTTTGCCGCCCTATTTTCGCCAATGCTTGCAAGACGTTCATCCATCCAGCCCGCGATCCGGTAAACCATGCTCTCCAGCATGTAGGCGCAGATATTCATATCCGCCAGCTTCGCGGCAATAAGCGGGTAGGAGGAGATGGGTCGCCCGAACTGCTGGCGCGTATTGGCGTAAGCCGCCGAAAGCTGAATAGTTTCCTTCGCGGACCCCAGACAGCCTGCGCCAAGCTTGAATCGCCCGATATTTAATATATGAAAGGCAATCAGATGGCCCTTGCCTATCTCCCCCAGCACATTGCTTACAGGCACCTCCATTTCCTCAAAATACAAGGGACAGGTCGAGGAGCCTTTAATGCCCATCTTGCTCTCCTCCGGTCCAACGCTAAGCCCCGGAGTGCCGCGCTCCACAATAAATGCGGTAAACTGCTTGCCGTCCACTTTGGCGTATACGATAAAAAGATCGGCGAAGCCCGCATTGGTGATATAAAGCTTGGAGCCGTTCAATATATAGGATTTGCCGTCAGGCGATAACCTGGCAGTGCTTCGCGCTCCCAGCGCGTCGGAGCCGGAGGATGGCTCCGTCAGGCAATAAGCCGCTATTTTGGCGCCGGACGCCAATTCGGGCAAATATCGGTTTTTCTGTTCTTCCGTACCGTAGAACACAATAGGAAGCGTGCCTATGCCTACATGCGCTCCAACGGACAGGGCAAAGGAAGATGCTCGGGCCATGCTTTCCGCAAGCAGCGTCGTGCTTACCTTATCCAGCCCCAGACCTCCGTATTGCTCCGGCACATCGGCCCCCAAAAGACCGAGCTCTCCCGCCTTCCGCATCAAGCTGACGGTCAGCTCGTAGTTCAGCGCCTCCAAATTGGCGTCGTTCGGCAGCAGCTCTCCCTCTACAAACTGCCGCGCCGCATCCTCCAGCATTAGCTGCTCCTCTGTAAAATCCTCCGGCGTTGTCGTCAATTCCGGCGCCATATTTTCTATAACGAACCGGCCGCTCCAGGAAATCCTTCCCGCGCTCATGACTCCCCCTCCTCACCGTATACTTCGAATACGCCAGCCGCCCCCATGCCTCCGCCCACGCACATGGTCACGATTCCTATCCCGCCTCCCCTGCGGGCAAGCTCATGTACCAATGATACCGTCAGCTTGGTGCCGGTGCAGCCCAGCGGATGGCCCAGCGCAATCGCCCCGCCATTTACGTTGACCCGCGCGGGGTCTATACCAAGCCCGTCGATGACAGGAATGCATTGGGCGGCGAACGCTTCATTCAGTTCAAACAGATCGATCTGCCCCAGCTCCAGACCAGCCTGCTTCAGCGCCTTGGGTACTGCTTCCAAGGGGCCGATTCCCATAAGCTCAGGCGCAACGCCTGCGGTTCCGAACCCGCGAAGCACGGCCAGCGGCCGAATGTCGAGCTCTCGGGCTTTGGCACGGCTCATCAGCACCGTCATAGCCGCCCCGTCGCTCATTTGCGAGGCGTTGCCCGCCGTAACCGTCCCCTCTCGGGCAAACGCAGGCCGCAACCTCGACAATGTCTCCGTATCCGTATCGCGGCGAACCCCTTCATCGGTATCAAAAATAAAGCTGCTCTCCCACGGCCTGCCTTTGCTGTCGCTCCCTGATCGCCTTGCCATGACGGGAACAATCTCCCTGTTGAACCGTCCCTCATCCAGCGCGGCAGCTGCTTTGACATGACTTTCCGCCGCAAACTGGTCCTGCCGTTCACGCGATACGCCAAATTTGCGTGCGACCTCCTCGGCCGTATGTCCCATGCTCATATAAATTTCGGGCATCGTATCCGCGATGCCCGCATGAGGGGACATCCGAAAGCCGGCCATCGGCACATGACTCATGCTCTCCACGCCTCCCGCTATCACTACGTCCGCGCCGCCCGACACAATCCGGTCCGCCGCATACGCAATAGATTGAAGGCCGGAGGCGCAGAAGCGGTTGACCGTAACGGCGGGGATGGACGGCGGCAAGCCCGCATACAGGGAAATAATGCGCGCCAGATTCAGCCCCTGCTCCCCCTCCGGCATCGCGCAGCCGATGATGACATCCTCTACATCCGCCAGCTTAAGGCCCGGCAGCCGCCCCAGCGCGCCGGCAAGCGCGGTTTTCCCTAAATCCTCGCTCCTCACCCCGGCAAGGCTTCCCTTAAAGGCCTTGCCCGTCGGCGTGCGCACGGCGGCTACAAGAACCGGGTCCCGATCATTGTCTTGAAACGGCGAAACGTTTGCTTCTGACATGTCCCTTCCCCCTTTCCGGCGACCCATCTGCCGGTCAATTGCGAAGCGGCTTGCCCGTTGCCAGCATGTGGCTCATCCTGTCCTGCGTTTTTCGCTCCCCGCACAGACTGAGGAACGCTTCGCATTCCAGGTCAAGCAAATATTGCGGACTTACAGCCGTGCCCGGAGCAATATCACCCCCGCTCAGCACATGCGCAAGCTTGCTCCCGATCAATGCATCATGGCTGCTGACATGTCCTCCAAGCCTTAACGACTTTACTGCCAGGGACAAAAGCGCTTTTCCTTCCCTTCCCGCTACAGGAATACGCTCGTCGCCGGACGGCGAATAGCCTTGGCGATCCAGCTCCAGCACGGCCCGTTTGGCCTCCGCGATCCGGCTGTCCTGACGTCTGATTATTCTGTCCTGCGGCCGCAGGAAACCAAGCTTTGCGGCTTCATGCGCACTCCCCGAGGCCTTGGCCATAGCAATGGTTTCAAACATCGCGGTCAATTGGGGCTGAAGCCTGGCAAGAGCATAGACTACATCCGTGCCTCCCGCATTCTTCACGGAACCGCCATGTGCTATGTCTGCCGGCCACTCCGCCCGGAGCGCCGCCATCGCTGCCGCTTCCTTGCAGCCTCCGCCGGCGGGAATCAGGCCAACCCCGGTTTCAACCAGGCCAAAATAGGTTTCTGGAGGCATCACTATAATATCTGCAGGAAGACAGGCCTCCACGCCGCCGCCAAGGGTCATCCGATGAGGCGCGGCGACAACGGGCCGATCCAGCCGCTTCAGCTGCAGCATGCTGCTCTGAAAGGCCCGGATCATATCCTCAACCTCTTCCCACTCGCCGTTTTGCGCCTCCATCAGCAGCAGCATCAAATTGGCGCCTACCGAAAAATTCCGCCCTTCATTGGCAATGACCAGGCCGCGCCAATTGCGCGAAACCTCCGCCGTTGCATACCGGATGGCGGACAAAATATCTCCGCCAATGGCATTATTCGGGGAATGGAATTCCAGACATGCCACTTCGTCGCCCAAATCGACAAGACTTGCCCCTTGGCCGCTCCATATCGTTTTACCGCTTGCCTTCAGCGGCGCCAGATACAACGTGTCTCCATCCTCCCGCTCCTCGGCCAGCTTGCCGCCCTCCGCCGCATAAAACCGTTTGCCCATGCCCGTCTCGTAAAAGGAAGTCCGTCCGCTTGAGAGCCACGACTCCACCCATTCCGGCAATTCCTCTCCTTCCTCCTTCATTTTTGCGGCGGACTCTGCCAGACCAATCGCGTCCCACAGCTCAAAGGGTCCCAGCTCCCAATTAAAGCCCCAGCGCATCGCCCGGTCGATATCGGAAATGGAATCGGCTATAACGCCCGCCATTTCCGCGGAATAAAGTAAAAGAGATTTCAGCGTAGACCAGACAAAATCAGCTTCTCTCCCTCCGGCGGCCAGCAAAGCCTTCAGCTTGCTGCCGGTTCCTTTAGCAGCCTTTGCCGCATCCAGCGCGGGGGAAGACACCTGCTGCTGCGGCCCGTAATCCAGACTGTCCAGACGGATGGACTGAATCAGGCTTCGCCCGTCTCCTCCCCTAAGCTTCCGGTAAAAGCCTTCGCCGCTTTTGGCGCCAAGCCTGCCCTTGGCCACAAGCGCCTCCAGCACCGGAGGACGGACAAACAGCTCGCGGTCCCGCTGGCTTTCCGCTCGCTGCCGGACATTATCCACCACGTGGAGCAGCGTATCCAGCCCGATCATGTCCAGCATGCGAAAGGTTGCCGTACGCGGCCTGCCCATCAGCGGACCTGTCAACGCATCGGCCTCCTCAACCGTCAGGCCAAAACGCTCCGTATCGCGCAGCGTTGTCAGCATGCCATAAGCTCCGATTCGATTAGCAATGAAATTGGGCGTATCACGTGCAACAACGACGCCTTTTCCAAGTCTCTTTTCGCAAAGCTCGGTCAGAAGCTCCACCACGGCAGGGTCTGTATCGCCAGTCGGCACAACCTCCACCAGCTTCATATAACGGGGCGGATTAAAAAAATGAACCGCGGCAAAATGGCGCCTGAACTCCTGGCTTCTGCCCTCCGCCATAGCGGCTACGGACAACCCGGAGGTATTCGTGCTGACAATGGAGCCAGGCCGGCGATGATTGTCGATCAGCTCCAGCACGCTGCGCTTGATGTCAAGACGTTCGGTCACTGCCTCCACGATCCAGTCGACATCTCCAAGCGCAGATGCATGATCGGCCAGATTGCCCGGAGTGAGGCGGGAAACCCAAGCGGGATCATAGAGCATGGGCGGAGTTGCCTTCGGCATGGCCGCTATCGCGGCAGCAGCAAGCGCATTTCGGTCAGGGCTGCTGCCTTGGCCTCCGCCTTGACGGGTTTCATGCTCACCAGCTTCTCGTAAACTTTCGTGCCGACGCTGAGGATTTGCTCCCCCATCTTCCCCTTCGCTTCTGGCCTGCGGCGGCAAAACATCCAGCAGCAATACCCGCATTCCCGCATTGGCAAGATGAGCGGCTATGCCCGCTCCCATAACGCCTGAGCCGATAACGGCCGCGGTCGTGACCGCTCCCGCACGTTTGGAATCAGTTGCTTGCAGCGGCATCTTTTGAAATCACCATCCTTTGCTTATTTTCCTTCACTGCCAAAAACACTTTGAGCAAGCAGCTCCGCAACATCCCGCGCGACGGTCCCTTCGCCTTCCTGCAATGCCTTCAGGCCATCCTCCATCATCGTCAGGCAGTACGGACACGACGAGCTGATAACGGTTGGCTGGACCTGGAGCGCCTGCTCGGTCCGGGCGTAATTGACTCGCGTCCCGCTTCGCTCCTCCATCCACATCATCCCGCCTCCCGCGCCGCAGCACATGCCGTTTGACCCGGAGCGCTCCATTTCCTTTATTTTGATGCCGGGAATGGCCCTCAGCAGCTCGCGCGGCGCTTCATAAATCCCGTTGTGACGACCCAGATAGCAGGAATCGTGAACGGTTGCCACTTCGTCTACGGAATGGGACGGCCGCAGCCTTCCCTCCGACAGCAGTCTGGCCAGAAGCTCGGTGTGATGCTCAACTGCTACATCCCTTCCCAGTCCAAAATCGGGGTATTCGTTGCTCAGCGTATTGTAGGTGTGAGCGCAAGGAGTGACAATATGACGCACGCCATACTTCTGAAGCGTCGCAATATTATCGCGGCATAGCTCCTGAAACAGCATTTCGTTGCCCATCCGCCTTGCGGTATCCCCCGAATTACGCTCCTCGCTCCCCAATACCGCAAAATCCATTCCGGCTTCCGCAATAAGCTTCACCAGGTCAAAAAGCACGCGCCTGCTGCGATTATCATAAGCGGCCATCGTTCCCGCCCATAATAGAAGCTCCGGCTTCTGACCGCGTTCACGGCATTCCTTCATCGTCCGCACGGCAATTCCGGTTTGCACCCGGCATTCTTCGATCCAGCTATGGCGCTCCCCGCGAGGCAGGCCCCAAGGATTTCCTTGCCGCTCGATATTTTGCAAAGCACGCTGGCCGTCCACAGGCAGCCGCCCCTCCATCAGCACCAGATGACGCCGAAGATCGATGATTTTGTCTATATGCTCGTTGCCTACGGGGCATTGCTCCTCACAGTTGCCGCAGGTGGTGCAAGCCCAGATTTCCTCCTCCGTCATAATGTCGCCTGCAAGCTCCAGCGATTCCGCCTCGATATTATCTCTAGGCAGCCAAGCCGCAGCCTGCATTTCCATCGTTCCTTGGATAGCGCCGGTGTAGAGAGGTGTTTTTCTGGTACGCCGTCCAGCTTCCGTGAATTCCGGCTCCCTCGCCGGCAATACGGGCCCCATGCCATGGGGCGGGGGCAATCTCCCCCTTCTCAAGCCGCTGGGCAGCCAAGGAGAGGTGGACGTAACGGCTGCCCCCTTCTCCGTCAAGTGATCCCTCAGCTTGACGATCAGGTGCATGGGAGACAGCAGCTTCCCGGTATTGGAGGCCGGACACACATTGGTGCAGCGGCCGCATTCCACGCAGGCGTAAAGGTCAAGCAGCTGCTTTTGCGAAAAATGCCGGATATCGCCGGCTCCAAATGACTCCGCCTCCTCGTTCTCCAGATCGAGCGGGGTCAATCTGCCTCTTGGCTCTGAACGCCGGAACCATAAGTTAACCGGCGCTGTCATTAGATGAAAATGCTTGGATTGCGGCACATATACCAAAAAAGCCAGCAGCACAAGCAGATGCAGCCACCAGAACAGCTCGTAACCGGCATGAGCAGCCAAGCTGCCGCGAGCAATTCCGGATTGCTCCAGCAGAGCAGCGAGCGGCGCGCTGACGGGTGCATATCGCATATCCACCATCGCGGTTTGGGCGTTGGCTCGGGAAGGCAGGGGCGAAGCTGCCTGGGCTGCCTGTTCAGAAACTGCTTGGGCTGGCTGGACAGAAACCAGTTCAGACTGGACAGAAGCGGTTTGTGCCTGACTGGAAGCCATATCTGTCTCGCTGTTTGCTTGGATTGTCTGGACAGCGGCAAGCTCGGGCTGTTCGGCTGCAAGCCGTTCAAAGGCCAGAGTAAGGAGCACGGTCAGCATCAGCCCGCCGATAAACCAAAGCACAAGCGAAGGCTTCCAGTCCCTTTTCAGACGAGGCAGCTTCTCTCCGTATCGCCGGTACGCGCCATACAAAACAGCCAGCAGCACAAGCGTAACGGTCCATTCCTGCGACCAGGCAAACCAGTTATAGAAAGGAAAGGGAAGTCTGGCTCCCCCGTTCAGCCCCTTCCAAATCAGGTCGATTGCTCCGAATTGAAGCATGATAAAGCCGTAAAAATAAACAAGATGCATCACGCCGCTGCGGACATCCTTCAACAGCTTTGAATGCCCGAACACTTCTTGTGCAAAACGGCTCTCCGCATGCTTTACACGACTCCGCCCGGCAGCCCCGGCTGGGGATTTTTGCGGGCTGGCCGCATCTCTCCTGACATTGGGCTCAGCCTTTTGCCGGTCAGCTGCGGCTTTTTCGGTATCAGGCACAGCATTCTGCGGGTTGGCCGCACTTTTCCTGGCGACCGGAGCAGTCTTTTGCGGGCTGGCCGCACTTTTCCCGGCGACCGGAACAGCCTTTTGCGGGCTGGCTGCGCTTTTTCCGGCGACCGGAGCAGTCTTTTGCAGGCTGGCTGCGGCTTTTCCCGCTTTGTTAGCTGGCGCCCTCCAGCGCCGGAACGGAACCGGCACGCCCAGCTTTATATAAGTAATGCGAAGGCGAACAACAGCGGCAAACAGCCATAGCGCCGATAGAACAAGAGCGGTAAACAGGAGCCATTTTGCCCAAAACCAGAAGACCGGGTCCCGAACCATTCATCTCTCCCCCTTGCCGTATCTGTTGATTTCATCACATTCTCCTTGTGCGAAAGACTATTCAAGTATATGAGCGCCTTCCTGCGCACATTCGTCATGAAAGCGTTCTCCAAATGGTATAACGGGAGCTCAGGCGTCATATGGTAGCACAGGCGGGTACCCAAAACCGGCTTCTGAAGCCATGTGATTCTTCGCATTTTGAAGGGAGGGACTTACATGAAATGGGTGGTGCTGCTGAAGCAAACCTTTGATACGGAGGAAAAGATTTATTTTACGGAGGACGGCATTCGGGAGGAAGATGTCAAGCTGATCATTAATCCCTATGACGAATACGCATTGGAGGAAGCGCTGCGGTGGAAAGAGCAGCTTGGAGGCGAGGTTATTGTCGTTACATGCGGAACCGAACGAACCCATGAAGCGCTGAGGCTCGCGCTCGCGATGGGAGCGGATCAGGCTATTCGCGTCAGCTCGGACGGCATTCCCGACGATAGCGGCGTCCTTGCGGATGTTCTCGCGGCCGCTATCGCTCCGCTTCAGCCGGATTTGCTGCTGGCGGGGCTTTTTGCCGTCGATACAGGCTCTGGCAGCGTGGCGCTGCAAACGGCGGAATTACTGGGCTTGCCGCATGCCGGCGCGGTCGTGAAGCTGTCAATCGGCACTGCGGCGGAGCTGGGAATTCAGCCGGGAGACGAGCGTCCTTACGCCCTTGCCGTAAGGGATGTGGAAGGCGATCAGGAAACAGTGGCTCTGCCGCTGCCCGCGTGTATTACCGCGCAGCAAGGCCTCAACGACCCTCGCTACCCGTCTCTGCCCGGCATTATGAAGGCCAAACGCAAGCCTTTGATCGTAATCGAGCCGGCAGAGCTAAAGCCCTATCGGCCTTTAGGCGAAGCCCTCATAAAAGGTCAGCCGCCAGCAGGAAATTCCGGTTTATTGGCAGAATCGGACAGCTATTTTGTGCCGTCTGCACGGACATACCGGACACAGCTGTCTCCCCCTCCGCCACGCGCCGCCGGAAAAAGGCTGACTGGCTCACCCGCAGAACAAGCCGAGGAGCTGGCTCGGGAGCTGCATGATGTGCTGGCGGAGGCTTTGGACAAAAAATAAATCTTGCTGCGTGCAGGCTGAACTAGCCGGATTAGCCAGATTAGCCGGATTAGCCGGATTAGTCGGATTAGTCGGGTTAGATGGGTTAGATACGGGAAGGAACGAGTTCGATGCCGTACTATCCAAGAGAAAAAGAAGCACCGGATTCGCTCAATGACGAAGCAGTAACACCGTCAGGAAAGAAAGGAGCTGCATGCAATGGCACGTACGATATTGGTTTACGCCGAGCGGCGCGACGGAGCGCTGCGCCGCGTAGCATTCGAGGCGCTGGGCGCAGCCAGGCGCCTCGCGGGCGATGACGGCACCGTTCACGCCGTCATTGCCGCCTCCGGCGGAGCGGCGGCCGGGGCGGCTGAGGATGCCGCCGCGCTCGCCGCGAGGGGCGCGGACGTCGTGCATATCGCCGACGATCCAGCCTTGGGGGCTTATGCGCCCGAGGCATACGCCTCCATGCTCGGCGCAGCAATTGAAGCGGTGCGGCCGGATGCGCTGCTGCTCGGCCACACCGCTTCGGGGCGCGAGCTCGCGCCCCGGGTGGCCGCAGCTTGCAGCGCCGGCCATATTGCAGATGTCATCGCCATCCACAAGGATGGAGAAGGCGATGACATCAGCTTTACCGCTCCGCTGTATGCAGGCAAAGCCTTGCAGCGGCGGGCTTTTGCTCACGGCGTCATGTGGGTTGTGACCGTGCGCCCGAATAATTTGCCTCCGGCAGAGGCTCTCCCCGAGGGCGGAAAAACCGGCTCTGTCGTCGAGCTTCGCTTTACAGCGCCAACCCTGCTCACGACGCTGCGCGGCATCGTACGCAAAACAAGCGGCGCCATCGATCTGGCTGAAGCCGATATCGTTGTCGCCGGAGGCAGAGGCGTGCGCAGCGCAGCCGGCTTCGAACCGCTCCAGGCGCTGGCGAAGGCGCTGGGAGGCGCCGTCGGAGCTTCCCGCGCCGCTTGCGACGCCGGCTACTGCGACTACTCCATGCAGATCGGGCAAACGGGCAAGGTGGTGACGCCAAAGCTCTATATCGCCTGCGGCATCAGCGGCGCGATCCAGCATCTGGCCGGCATGAATCAGTCCAAAACCATCATCGCCATTAACAAGGACCCCGACGCCCCTATTTTTAGCATCGCCGATTATGGGATTGTTGGAGATTTATTCGAGGTGGTCCCGCTATTTCTTGAAGAGGTACAACGCTTAAGGCCCATACCCGACTAAACATCCTAATCAGCCAGTTTCAAATAAAATTTCAATTTCAAGAGAGCGTCTGGAAGATGAAACATTTCTGCGGACAAAAATGACCGTTAGAAGCTCCTTTTTACTGACTTTCACTTTGTAAAGGACATTGGCGTCCGTAAAACCCCAAATCCACGCCTATATACGCTTCTTTGAAGCTCTAAAGGACACGCATGACCGTTGCTCAAGGAAACTCCAGCTATTTCAAGCTCTTACGGTCATTAATGTCCGCCAAAACACAGATCAGTTCAAAGTCCACCCTTCATTTACTATGGGTGATGTGGTTTCACCAACCTCCGTATTGCTGCAAAAACTGCGCACTGGAAGCTTCGCGCGGGGCGAAATGCGGGGCGAAAATCCAGCCTCCAGAAATTCAGCGTACTCATCCTCACATCTCGCTTGCTACAAGTCAAACACTGGGTCTTAGGTGAAGCCGCGTAAAAAACTGCGCCTGATGCCACGCCATATATGGCTCTCCTTTAAGTAAGCCGTTAAGCAAACCGCCTAAAACAGCTAGCTTAAAGGAGGAGCCTGCCAGACAGCCCGCACCGCGACTTCCTTATTGAATAGGAAAAATAGCCCGACTAGATACGGTAACATGCCCCTTCATAATCTGGTGCAATTGCCTATTCTGATCAAGCAAAATCGCCAATCGAAATTTCCAGCACGCAATCCGGCGACTCGTATTGTTCATCGTGTACGGCGTTGGTAACGGGGTAAGAGCGCGTCAGGTACCCCTCCAATGGCTCCAAATGCTTGCGGAGTCGGCTGAATTCCCGCTCCTTGGGATTAAGCCACTCCTCGACCCCGTCCTCATCCAGAATGATGGGCACCTTAGGCTGCCAAGCGGACATATGACCGGCGGATGCTGCCGTCAGCATCGTAAATGCCCGCTCCTCACGTCCTCCAAAATGCCTCCAGCTATCGTAAAATCCCGCTATCGCGAGCAACGGCTGAGTGGGTACAGTCGTATACATGGCGCGGGGATCCCTCTCCTTTCCAATCATTTTCTGACCGTAAAAGCCGCTGCAAGGAATAACGCAGCGCTGAGTCTTCAGCATTCTGTGGAGGAAAGGCTTTTCTCCAAGCGTGTCATGATCTGTATTAATGGCATCTTTGGCCCAAAATGGAAACAACCCCCATCGGGATTCCTGAAGCACGCGCCGATCATGGCGGTCGTTCATAATTATGGACGCCGTCTGCGTTGGAGCCACGTTAAACCGGTTGCCCTGTTCGCTCATCACCTGACGAACGCCAAACCTCACTGCCACTTCTTCCATATCTGCCGTTAACGCAAAACGTTCAATCATAGCCTCTATCTCCTTTTGCCCAAGGCATGCGTAATTGAATCCATTTTTTGCTATCCGGCTCGTAATTATGCATGAAATTGGCAGTAAAAAAACAACCGGACCCACACACAGCCAAAGGTGTCATGTGCAAAGTCCGATTGTTCGGTTTAGAAGCCATCAAACCTAGAACCTTAAAGACTCAGCAGTCTAAAGGACGGATTTCAGGATTTCAGGTTTTCAGGTTTTTAGGTTTTTAGGTTTTCAGGTTTTCAGGTTTTCGCCTTGTTGCATCAGTGAGCTGTAAAGCGCTTGCGGAACTTAAGAGGCGGCATGCCGGTGTGTGCGGCAAAAAGCCGCGAGAAATGCGGCGTTTGACGGAAACCCGTGTCCTCTGCTACCTTGGCGATCGTCCAGTCCGTTTTAATCAACAGCAGCTTCGCCTGGTCAAGACGATAATAAAGCAAGTATTGCTGCGGCGTGCAGCCAAATACTTCGGACATACAACGCGTAATGTAGTTGGTGTGCAGCTCCAGCGTTTCACTCAGCATGGCATTGGTTATCGGCAGCCGATAATTCATTTTCAGATAAGCCGCCGCCCGCTCCGCAACAGATACCGCAGCTTTTGCCGCGTCGGAACGCCAGCCCTCGTCCAGCATTTGCAGCAAATGAAGAAAACGCTGCTGGCGATCCCAAAAAGCTCCATGAGAGGAGCTTTGAGCGGCGTCATGCAATTGTGAAAGTACCTGCGCGGCTTCCTCCGGGTACGTAAGCTTCATTTTTTTGGGCACCCGTATCGCATATGTGTAATAATCTCCGCGCAGCGTGCCGGGCTGGTTGGCCGGCGTCTCCTCCCATGCCCCCACTGTCTGGAAATGGACCCAGTCAAAGGTCGTTTCCTCCGTGCAGGGCTGGAACGAATAGTGCCAGCGATCCGGTCTCAGAATGAGCACATCGCCAGGCTCCAGGATCCAGCGACAGTCCTCCTCCGCTATAGAAAGAGCGCCTTTGTGTACAAACAAAAGGTCAAATACCCCAATATTGGAACGGTTGGGATGCTCTTCTCCAGGCTTGTATGTCAGCCGGTTCGATTCCACAAAAAAAGGAAGCGGCGGCGAGCGAAACGTCAGCAATAAATCATCTGTCAAAACAAATCTCCTCCAGCCATACGTTAGTCCATCATCAATTGGCGATTTGCTCTAATGGCGCTACATCTCATTTTAATGCTCGTCCCGCCAAAGGACAACGACTTTTCGACAGACTGCCACGCCGATACCTACCGAAATAAAAACTCGCCCTCAAAACACCCTTTCCCGTCCAGTCCTCTGCTGTTTCCCGTCCGGTCCTCTGCTGAATAGTTATTCACAGACTTTTTGGACAGCCCCTCATAATGTGAAAAACGCTCTGCCGCAAGCGGACCTCGTTGTCCAGCTGCTTCAGAGCGTTTTAATGGGAATCGTTCCATTCGTTCATAACCATAATTTTGACCAGTCTCATATAATCCAGCGATTCCTTCAGGGAATCCGGGTCCAGCCGCCAGCGGATGATTTTGCCAGACAGGGGGAGAAGCGCTTCAATGACGGAGGGCAGCCTTCCAAAAGCGTAATACCCAAATACAGCCGTCATGTGGCGATACAGAGCCAGCGCATCCTCGTTGTCATCGGCAACCAGCTTTTGCACCGTATAATCGCCCTTTCCGTCAGGGTGCATATGGATCATATGAAAATGCTGCGTCAGCTCCATCCCCAGCTCTTCAACATAAACGGAGAAGGTTTCAAAACGGGCCATAATCGCCCCTTCGCAAGGACGATGTACCAGAAAAGACTGCAGGCTGGAGGTGATTTGATGCTTGATTTGCAGAAAGTGCTCACTTGAATGAAATTGATAATGCCGATTGGTAAAACGCCTCATCACCGACCGTTCTACCATTTCATCGCTTCGCTGCCCGTTCGGCTTAAGGCAAATGTCAAAAGCGGACAAACACGCGGACTGCAAAGCCAGATCGGTCCAGCCATCGGCAGCTTGTCTGCAAGCCACATGGCCGGTCTTTTGCCTCAGAGGAGCTTGATTGCGCAGCAATCGTTCAATCTGTACATCCTCCATCCGAAGCAGAGGCGTCATTATCCCTTGCACAATACGCCCGCCATAGCCGCGCCAACGGCTTTGCCCTGCTCCTTTTCTTCATCGGAGGCGTTATACTCAAACTTCAGGCTTTCCACTATGATTTCAGCTCCAAGCTCCTTCAGCTTTTTTTCGATAATGTCAACCGCTCCGCAATAGTCGGGATATGAGGTGTCGCCGGAACCAAATACGGCAGCCTGCTTGCCGTTCAGATCAAGGCCCTCCATGTCCTCGTAAAAGTCCAGAAACTCATCTGGAAGCTCGCCGTCACCCCATGTATATGCGCCCAAAATAATCCCGTCATATTGCTCCAGCTCAGCCGCCTTTGCATCATAAGCTTCCTTGAGCGTAACCTCCAGTCCTGCTTCTCTTGCGCCGGCTGCGATGGCTTCTGCCATTTCCTCCGTATTTCCAGTCAAGCTTGCATACACCACAATTACTTTAGTCATTTCCGTTTCCTCCCCGAGCTTATAGCCTCGAATAAATATGCTGCCCTATAGCTGAATGGATTGAACGCCCTGAAAGAGCGTAGCCATGTATAGCTGCTTCCCTTGTACATCTACATCCGTAACCGGAAAACCAAGCTTGACGGACAACAGCACAAGCCGATCCGCCATGCAGGTCAGGGTGAACAACCCCTGATCCGTGCAAACGTAGATATCCCGCCCTTTTGCCGTAACGGAGAAAATAAATTTGCCGCCGAATTTGATCCGGTCAAAACGGCCCTTTTTATCCCCTACGAATAATTCGCCCTGGTCGCTTGTGCCAAGCAGATGCCCGCGATACACGGCAAGGCTTGTAATGCTGCGCTCCAGCTCAAACTCCGCCCATTCATCCATAAAGCGGTCATACAGAGATATGCCGCTGTTATGGCCTACAATCAAGTATTGCGGCAGGTTCATAAAATCGTAGATGCTTTTCCCTTCGCAGGCCAGATAGCCCCATTTTGCCCCCGTTTTGATCCATAAACCATTATCCGTTCCCGCATACTTCGTTCCGCCGATATCCCGATATTGATAACACGGCAGACCCAAGCCGTCGTTTTCCCAAGAATCCCCCGTCCATTCGTAGAGGCCATGGTTCGTGCAGGCATGCAATAGCTCATTTTGAAGCTGAAGGCGATGAATACTGGTTGTATCCTCCAGTCCTTTGTTTAATTTATCCCAAGACTCTATGGCACTGTCGATTTCATAAACGCCATAACCAACAGACGCGGCATATACGCCTTCTGCTCCCGCTTTGATGGATGAAAACGGGAACAACAGCCAATTCCAAGGTTTCTGTATCCCTGTCTGCATAAAAATGCTCCTTTCCGGTCTATTCCCCGCTCCTGTCTGTTTGCTCTGATTGTTGTTTTGCACTGCCTATATAATCGTTCCGCAGTTTGCGGATTTTCTTATATTGTACAAAAGAGGTTCGCTTTTTTTGTATGTGATAATGATTATCACTTTCGTATATATGATAAACATTCTCATTAATTCTGTCAATGCTGCTCCACCTCTATCTCCTATGCTGTTCCGATTCCGCGCGACCGGGGCGATGCCCTCAAAAGCGCCCATTTTTCCGAAAATAGTCAAACGCCTATCCATGTTCGCCCTTGCACCCAAACCTTTGGGGGCATTTGACCATAAACTAAATAAACTTCAGGGAGGTGCATGAATCTGGACTTTTCGCCCAAACGCAACCAACGCCGAAAAGGCGCAGCGAAGCCGCTGTGGATCAGCCAATACAGAAGTAAGCAAAAAACGAAAAAGAAAATAAAATCCGCAGACTCCGGCGCTATTGTCAACAAGGACAGAATTGTTATTCAGGGAGGCGCAAGGCCTCATCGCGATTGCGAGGAAGAATTGCTCGGACCTCTTGGCGTTCCCGGTCCTATCGGCCCCATCGGCGAGCGTGGAAGACGAGGCAAGCGAGGCAAACGGGGACATGACGGCGAGCGCGGGGCGACAGGCGCTACAGGGCCAACGGGCGCCACGGGGGCTAATGGAGCAACCGGCGCCACAGGTGGAACAGGTGCGACCGGACCTTCAGGAGGGCCGCCTGGGCCAACCGGAGCCACTGGCGCAAGAGGCGCTCAAGGTCCGCAAGGACCCCAGGGGCCGCAAGGCGCTCAAGGTTCAATAGGGCCGCAAGGGCCTCAGGGCATTCAAGGCGATCCCGGGGTTCAAGGACCCCAGGGCATACCCGGACCTCAAGGCGTGCAAGGTCAACAGGGTCCGCAAGGACTGGCCGGACCGCAAGGCCAGCAAGGACCGGCTGGCCAGCAGGGACCTCAGGGCCTGCAAGGGCCGACAGGCGCTACTGGAGCAATGGGCGCGGCTGGAGCGCAGGGCGCAATCGGACCACAAGGACCGCAAGGCAATGCGGGCCCCCAAGGACCAGCCGGACTTCAGGGACCTGCGGGTTTACAAGGTCCTGTTGGAGCACAAGGCCCAGTTGGAGCACAGGGTCCAGCCGGCGCTACAGGGCCATCAGGACCGGCCGGGGCTACTGGCGCTGCGGGACCAACCGGCGCTGCGGGCACAACGGGAGCTATAGGACCAACCGGACCTACGGGAGCTACAGGTTTAGGCGACACCGGGCCGACTGGCGCTTCGGGGCCAACCGGCGCCACGGGCACAACGGGAGCTATAGGACCAACCGGACCTACGGGAGCTACAGGTTTAGGCGACACCGGGCCGACTGGCGCTTCGGGGCCAACCGGCGCCACGGGCACAACGGGAGCTATAGGACCAACCGGACCTACGGGAGCTACAGGTTTAGGCGACACCGGGCCGACTGGCGCTTCGGGGCCAACCGGCGCCACGGGCACAACGGGAGCTATAGGACCAACCGGACCTACGGGAGCTACAGGTTTAGGCGACACCGGGCCGACTGGCGCTGTGGGGCCAACCGGCGCTACGGGGCCGACTGGGTTATCGGGAAGCGGCGCGCTTATTCCGTTTGCCTCCGGCGTACCGCTTGCATTAACAACTATTGCCGGTGGCTTGGCAGGCACGGCAAGCCTGGTCGGTTTTGGAAACAGCGGTCCGCTGCTCAGCACTCTTGGAGCAACAATCGACCTCACAGGAGCAGCCGGAACATTATTGAACTTTGCCTTTACAGTTCCCAATGACAGCATCATTACCTCTATTGCAGCATACTTCAGCACAACAGCAGCCTTGACTCTGATCGGAACTGACATTACGGTCAACGCTCAGCTCTATAGCTCGCCCGCTCCTGACAATACTTTTTCACCAATAGCCGGAACCAGTCTGTCACTCACACCTGCATTAAGCGGACTTGTCAGCATTGGAACCATAAGCAGAGCGCGATTGGACGGACTTAGCATACCTGTAACAGCAGAAACCCGACTGCTGCTTGTATTTTCGGCAACTGCCAGCGGTGTAGCGCTTGTTAATGCGGTTGGCGGCTATGGCAGCGCCGGCGTAACCATTATAGAAACTTGATTTTTCTCGCTTGAAAAGAAACATTTCTCTAGAAAAAAAACATGACGAGATTAATGCTGAGACTAACGAGAATAAAGCCTGGGGTACCGGGGGCGGCTTTTACTTGTTCTCTCATTTTCCGTCAAAAAATAATTTCCTAAATGCACACTCCTCTATCTTTGAATTTTCATAATATATCACCAGACATAAAGGAGGTGTCCATTCTGATTAATCAACCACGCAAAAAAAAGGTATTGCGCATTAGTAAAACTAAGTCGGCTATCAAAAGAGGCTCGCTTGAGGTACATTCGCGCAAAGAGCATTGTGTCAAAAGGGAGCGCCAGAAAAAGAACAAAAAGCACGACAGGGAAAAAATTTCATTTTTGCGAGGTCCTCGTGGACTACGCGGGTTCAGGGGAGCCGTTGGACCAGTCGGAGATATTGGTGAATGTGGTGAAATAGGACCATGTGGAGAGCGTGGAAAAAGAGGAAAACGAGGAAAACGAGGAAAACGCGGTCATAGAGGCCCTACAGGGCCAACAGGAGCTACGGGGGCTACCGGGGCCACTGGCGCTACGGGCGCTACTGGACCAACTGGCGCTACGGGTTCTGGCACTACTGGCACTACTGGGGCTACAGGCGCTACGGGCGCTACTGGGGCTACGGGCGCTACGGGGGCTACGGGTTCTGGCGCTACGGGCGCTACAGGAGCTACAGGCGTTACGGGTGCTACGGGCGCTACGGGCGCTACGGGCGCTACGGGTACTGGCACTACTGGCGCTACGGGTGCTACGGGTGCTACCGGAGCGACTGGGCCATCAGGGGGGCCAGCTGGACCGACTGGCGCTACTGGTGCTACTGGGGCTACTGGGGCAGACGGCGCTACTGGACCGACTGGCGCTACGGGCGCTACGGGGGCCACTGGGGCTGACGGCGCTACTGGACCAACTGGGCCGACAGGACCTATCGGACCCACTGGCGCGATTGGCGCTACTGGAGCAACTGGGGCAGACGGCGCTACTGGAGCAACTGGCGCTACGGGTGCCACTGGTGCACTTGGCGCTACAGGCGCTACTGGCGCGGACGGCGCTACTGGACCGACTGGCGCTACGGGAGCAACTGGGGCACTTGGCGCTACAGGAGCAACTGGCGCTACGGGTGCCACTGGTGCACTTGGCGCTACAGGAGCAACTGGCGCGGACGGCGCCACTGGACCAACAGGCGCTACAGGAGCAATTGGGGCAGACGGTGCTACTGGACCAACTGGCGCTACGGGAGCAACTGGGGCTGACGGTGCTACTGGACCGACTGGCGCTACGGGTGCCACTGGTGCACTTGGCGCTACAGGTGCTACTGGCGCGGACGGCGCTACTGGACCAACTGGCGCGACTGGCGTTACAGGTACTACGGGTGCCACTGGTGCACTTGGCGCTACAGGTGCTACTGGCGCAGACGGCGCGACTGGACCAACAGGAGCGACTGGCGCTACAGGTGCTACGGGTGCCACTGGTGCACTTGGCGCTACAGGTGCAACTGGTGCGGACGGTGCTACTGGACCAACAGGAGCGACTGGCGCTACAGGTGCTACTGGTGCACTTGGCGCTACAGGAGCAACTGGCGCGACTGGCGCTACGGGTGCTACTGGTGCACTTGGCGCTACAGGTGCTACTGGCGCAGACGGCGCTACTGGACCAACAGGAGCGACTGGCGCTACAGGAGCAACTGGCGCGGACGGCGCTACTGGACCAACTGGCGCGACTGGCGCTACGGGTGCCACTGGTGCACTTGGCGCTACAGGTGCTACTGGACCAACAGGAGCGACTGGCGCTACAGGTGCTACGGGTGCCACTGGTGCTACTGGCGCAGGGGCAATCATCCCCTTTGCATCTGGTGCACCTGCTATCCTTACCACTGTTCTCGGTGGGCTAGCTGGAACAACAAGCCTTGTTGCCTTTGGAGAAACTGCTACTGGCGTTAGCGTTTTGGGCGGCACCATCGATGTCACTCTACTGTCAAACCTTGCATTCTCAGTACCAAGAGACGGCACTATCACATCCATTGCCGGCTTCTTTAGCACAACTCTGGCGTTGACCCTTGTTGGCTCCACTGTATCCATCACAGCTCAGCTCTTCAGTTCGACAACACCAAACAATATTTTCACAGCTGTTCCCGGGGCCTCTGTTACACTTGCCCCTCCATTGACCGGCATCGTAGCCATCGGAGCAACAAGCAGCGGCATTACGTCCGGTTTGTCCATCCCGGTTACTGCGGGAACGAGACTGCTGCTGGTATTCTCCGCTAGCGTTACGGCGGGCATAGACATCGCTACAACTATTACAGGCAATGCAAGCGGCGGCGTAGGCATCGCTTAATCCAATGCTGTAATCCTAAACGCTCCTGACTCCATGGCAACATGGATTCAGGAGCGTTTTTCCAGCTATGGCGGAGCCATTTTACAGCTTGAGTGGACGTTTACTTAATGCATTGAACCATTGGCAAAACGTCTAAAGCCAAGAAGAGCGATCCCTAATCCAACAAAGCCGATCCCAAGCAAAATGGTTGCATTCAGCCAAATGCCATCTATATGCATCCCCCGCAGCATAACATCCTGCAAGCCTCGCTGGGCCCAGAACTGCGGCGTAAATTTGCCAATCATTCGGACAAACTCCGGCAAAAAGTCATAGGGAAACCATAATCCGCCAACAATAGCGCCGCCCATCGTAATGATTTGGACAAATCCGATGCCCTGATTTTCGCTTCTAACCAGCATCGACAACATTAGGCCGATTCCCGTACAGCAGACAGCCAGGCAGCAAATCAACAACGCGACGGCACTTATATCGCCCAGCTGAAGTCCGTATACGATTTTACCAAACAAAAGCAAAACGGTGCATTGAATAAGGACAACAACTATGTTAGGAACCCACATTCCGATCAAATAATGATGGCTCCTCATCGGGGTCCCGCTCAATCGCGCAAGCATACCAGAGTTTTTGTCCCGCAGAAAATTGCGGACCATCGTAATCATAATGAAAAAGACGAACATAACCGTATACCCCGGCACCACTTGAGTGACCGTATCTATTTTGACCGCCGACTCCTTCATCTCTTGAAGCTCAACCGGAGATGTAAGTATGTTCTCCACAGCGTTGCCTTGTTGTCCAAGCTCCTCCAATACGGCGGCAAGCTTAACCTCTTTGTACTGGCTTACGATGTTGCCCAGCAGAGCAGACACCGGCGCTGAAGCATTATCATCCGCCGCATCACGGTATAGCTCCAGCTTGGCCGTTGCACCAGATTGAAGGCTTTCTCCATAACCCTTCGGAATAACCAGCAGCGAGGAAATTTTCCCCGAGCGTATTCCTTCCAACTGATCGTCAAGCGGCTCATTGGAGTTATTTTGCAGCTTAAAGCCCTCCACTTGGTTAATCAGGTTAAGCAACTGTTCAGAAGCCACGGAGTGGTCAGCATCATAATATCGAACGGCATATTCCTGGGATGTATTGCTGAATATGGCGGAAAACATAACAATGAATAAGATAGGGAGAACGAACAACCAGAAAAACGTTCCTTTTTCCTTGAACGTAATACTCAATTCCTTACGCAGAATGCTGCCTATCATACCGGGCACCCCTTACTTTTCATAGTGGTTACATAGTGGTTATCTAGTACCGGCCGATCATTCATCGCGAAGCGAGCTGCCGGTTAGCTTCAGGAAAACACTTTCCAAGGACGGAGTCATCATTTCAAGACTTCGGACATGAATGCCCTTGGACTGAAAATATTGAACAAGCCGTCCCATCAAGGCCAACGGATCGCTGCTCTCCAGCATCCATCCCCTGCCCTTTGCGCTTGCTTTTGCGATCCCTTCCAGTACAGGCGGTACAGTCACGTCATCGCTTTCTAAATAAATGGCTTTGGCCGCATGCGCCTCCAATACCCCATTCAGCGAACCCTCGGCAATCACTCGCCCGTTGTCCATGATGGCAATATCCTCGCACAACGCTTCTACCTCTTCCATGTAATGCGTTGAATACAAGATGGTCATGCCCTTTTTTTTCAGAGCCATAATCATTTCAAAAATATGATTTCGCGACTGAGGATCAATGCCAACCGTCGGCTCGTCCAAAATGAGCAGCTTGGGGTCATGCAGCAGCGACGCGGCAATGTTAATCCGTCTTTTCATCCCGCCCGAAAAAGTCCCTACTGCATCCTTCGCCCGATCCGCCAGCCCGACCTGTTGAAGCACCTCTTCGATCTTGCGTTTAAGCGGCTCTCCCTTCATCCCATACATTTCCCCAAAAAACACAAGATTCCGCCGCGCGCTAAGCGTCTCGAATAACGTTATTTCTTGCGGCACATACCCCGTTTTTGAAATGATGGCATTCCGATTATTTCTTGCATCCATGCCCATTATGGTCATACCGCCGGAATCCGGGGACAAAATACCCGTCAAAAGCTTCATAAGCGTCGACTTACCCGCTCCGTTAGGCCCCAGAAGCCCAAAGCAGCCGCCTTCCTTTACTTTGAATGTGATGGCATCGAGCGCTTTCTTTTGCCCATATTGCTTGGTCAGGTCATTAATCTCCACAATTGCATTCATATTTGTACCCCCTTATTTGCGTACGGAATTGTTCATGGAACGAGCTTGTTTTCTAAAATAACTGGATATCGCAAGCCAGAATATCGCATAAATAATCATAAAAGTGCCTGCTCCCAGCAGGATCGGCCGCCACTGAAGCTCAATCCAGCCCACGCTTATGGCGATGGGAAAAAACAGCATGATCGACAAGAGAAAATGAACGACAAGCTGCTTTAAGGGACTCCATTTTTCATGCTCAAACAGTAGTGAGGCGATGCCAAAATAGACCCCCATCAGCAGGCTCCCCAGCATATTTTTCCATAAATCGGGCACGGATACATCCACTTCGTTTATCATTAACACCGTCAGGGCAATGAACGTAATAATGCCTCCCGAGCTTATTCCCATAAAACCGCGCTGAATGATGTTACGCACCATCCTTGCCACCTCCCATAATTAAACGCTGTTTCAATTCTGCAACATAGCTTCTGGACACATACTCCTTGTTGCCCGAATGAAAATGAACGCACAAGTTTCCGTTAAAGGCCAGCTCAAAACGGTTGATATGATCCAAATTGCCGATCACTGATTTTGAAAACCGCATAAATGCTCCCCCGGCAAGCAGCTCTTCTATTTCGTACAGCTTCATTTTGAGCTCGATTCGCCTCTGCTTGGTGACGGCAAAAACTTTGCGCTGCTCCGCGCAAACATAATCCAGCTCTGCGGGGTCCAGCAAAATGGAACGTTCATCCTCAACGCCAAGCAGCCGGCGAGGGGTGGATGCCTGAAGCTTGGCCACAAGGGCTGCAAGCTCCTCGGTCCATTCTTTTGCCTGTATGGTAACGGAGGTTTCCTCGCAATGTTCATCAATATGAATATGTATTTTCAACGCGTCCTCACTCCCTTGTGAGCTTTATTATGCAGTTATTTCATATACACCGCTATCGTTTTGACACAACCCGCTGATTCCAATGCATGAAATGCTGATTTACATGACTGAACATGGAAGGATTTACTTCAACGTCCTGCCCGAATAGACAAAAGACTATTTTCACATCCAGCCATAGCTGCCGCCATCTGCTATACATACACTGTTACAGCAGCCTTGCACATTTTAATAGAAAGGAGTTTGATCTTGGTGAACGCTCGTCGTCATTCACAACCAATCTCCTCTACATCCAAGATGTCACAGCTATGAAGTCCCGTAAAAAGTCCCTGACAAAGAAAAAAGGAATTTTTAGCGGAAAGAAGCCTCCCTTTGCTCATTGCAGAGTTGGCCCAACCGGACCGACTGGCCCCCCGGGTCCTCGAGGCAAAAAGGGCAAAAAAGGAAAGCGCGGCAAAAGAGGCGCTGTTGGGCCAACAGGAGTTACAGGCGCGGATGGCGCTACCGGACCGACAGGTTCATCAGGCGCAGACGGCACTACCGGACCAACGGGAGCCACTGGTGCGGATGGCGCTACTGGTCCGACGGGTTTAACAGGCGCAGATGGCGCTACCGGTCCGACGGGTTCAACAGGCGCGGACGGTGTTACTGGACCAACAGGAGCCACTGGTGCGGATGGCGCTACTGGACCGACGGGAACCACTGGTGCTGACGGGGCTACCGGACCAACAGGAGCCACTGGTACAGTTGGCGCGACAGGACCGACAGGTTCAACAGGCGCGGACGGGGTTACTGGACCAACAGGAGCCACTGGTGCAGATGGCACTACTGGACCCCCAGGGCCAACAGGCGCGGATGGCGCTACTGGTCCGACGGGGCCCACTGGTTCGGACGGCGTTACCGGATCAACAGGTTCAACAGGAGCGGACGGCGCTACCGGACCGACGGGGCCGACTGGCGCTGACGGTGTTACTGGACCAACAGGAGACACTGGTGTGGATGGCGCTACCGGATCAACCGGGCCAACGGGTGCGGATGGCATTACCGGACCAACAGGAGCCACTGGTGCAAATGGCGTTACTGGACCAACAGGTTTAACAGGAGCAGATGGCGCGACGGGAGCGACAGGTTCAACAGGCGCGGACGGCGCTACTGGACCAACAGGAGCCACTGGTGTAGATGGCACTACTGGACCAACAGGTTCAACAGGAGCGGATGGCGCTACTGGTCCGACGGGACCAACGGGCGCGGACGGCATTACCGGACCAACAGGAACAACAGGTGCGGATGGCGCTACTGGACCAACAGGAGCCACTGGTGCAAATGGCGCTACTGGATTGACAGGTTCAACAGGCGTGGACGGTGCTACTGGACCGACGGGGCCGACTGGAGCAGACGGCGCTACCGGACCGACAGGTTCAACAGGCGCGGATGGCGCTACCGGACCGACAGGTTCAACAGGCGCGGACGGTGTTACTGGACCAACAGGTTCAACAGGTGCGGACGGCGCTACTGGATCAACTGGGCCAACGGGCGCGGACGGCGCTGCTGGACCGACGGGGGCGACTGGCGCGGACGGCGCTACCGGACCAACTGGGCCAACAGGTGCGGGTGGCACTACTGGACCCACAGGACCAACGGGCGCGGACGGTGTTACTGGACCAACAGGGTCAACTGGGCAGACTGGCGCGGATGGCGCTACTGGACCAACAGGGCCAACTGGCGCGAACGGGGCTACCGGACCAACAGGTTCAACAGGTGCGGACGGCGCTACTGGAACGATGGGGCCGACTGGAGCAGACGGCGCTATTGGACCATCGGGGCCAACTGGTGCTGACGGGGCTACCGGACTCGTGGGGCCAACGGGCGCGGACGGCTCTACTGGACCGACAGGGCCAACGGGCGCGGACGGTGTTACTGGACCAACAGGAGACACTGGTGCTGACGGCGCTACCGGACCGACGGGGCCGACTGGCGCGAACGGTGTTACTGGGCCAACAGGAGACACTGGAGCGGATGGCGCTACTGGACCGACGGGACCAACTGGCACGGATGGCGTTACTGGACCAACAGGGCCGACTGGCGCGGATGGCGCTACTGGACCAACAGGAGACACTGGTGCTGACGGTGTTACTGGACCAACGGGGCCGACTGGTGCTGACGGTGTTACTGGACCAACAGGAGTTACAGGCGCGGATGGCGTTACCGGACCAACAGGGGCTAATGGTGCGGATGGCAGTACCGGATCGACAGGTTCAACAGGCGCGGACGGCGCTACTGGACCGACGGGGCCAACGGGCGCGGACGGCTCTACTGGACCGACGGGAGCAACTGGCGTAGATGGCGCTACCGGATCAACAGGACCAACGGGACCGACTGGTACAGACGGCTCTACTGGGCCGACGGGAGCAACTGGCGTAGATGGCGCTACCGGACCGACGGGGGCAACCGGTGCGGACGGCTCTACTGGTCCAGCGGGAGCAACTGGCGTAGATGGCGCTACCGGACTGACGGGAGCAACTGGCGCGGATGGCGCTACCGGACCGACTGGAGCAACCGGTGCGGACGGCTCTATTGGACCAACGGGAGCAACTGGCACGGACGGCGCTACCGGGTCAACGGGACCGACTGGCGCTGACGGCTCTACTGGGCCAACGGGACCGACTGGCGCTGACGGCGCTACTGGGCCGACGGGAGCAACTGGCATAGAGGGCGCTACCGGATCAACTGGAGCGACCGGCGCGGATGGCGCTACTGGACCAACAGGAGCGACTGGCGCGGATGGCGCTACTGGACCGACAGGTTCAACAGGCGCGGACGGCGCTACTGGACCGGCGGGAGCAACTGGCACAGACGGCTCTATTGGACCAACAGGAGCCACTGGTGCAGATGGCGCTACTGGACCGACAGGTTCAACAGGCGCGGACGGCGCTACTGGATCAACAGGAGCAACAGGTACCGATGGCGCAACGGGGCCGTCTGGTTCAACAGGCGCGAATGGCGTTACCGGACCAACAGGGGCTACAGGTGCGGATGGCACTACCGGATCGACAGGTTCAACTGGCGCGGACGGTATTACTGGACCAACAGGAGCCACTGGTGTGGATGGCGCTACTGGATCAACCGGGCCAACGGGCGCAGACGGCATTACCGGACCAACAGGAGCCACTGGTGCAAATGGCGCTACTGGACCGACTGGTTCAACAGGCGTGGACGGTATTACTGGACCAACAGGAGTTACTGGTGCAGATGGTGCGACGGGACCAACAGGTTCAACAGGCGCGGACGGTGTTACTGGACCAACTGGAGACACTGGTGCGGACGGCGCTACCGGACCGACGGGGCCGACTGGCGCGAACGGTGTTACTGGACCAACAGGAGACACTGGAGCGGATGGAGTTACTGGACCGTCCGGGCCAACAGGCGCGGACGGCGCTACTGGATCAACAGGAGCAACAGGTACTGATGGCGCAACGGGGCCGTCTGGTTCAACAGGCGCGGATGGCGTTACCGGACCAACAGGGGCTACAGGTGCGGATGGCACTACCGGATCGACAGGTTCAACAGGCGCGGACGGCTCTACTGGTCCGACGGGGGCGACTGGCGCAGACGGCGTTACCGGACCGACGGGGCCGACTGGTGCTGACGGTGTTACCGGTCCGACGGGGCCGACTGGCGCAGACGGCGCTACTGGTCCCACGGGGCCAGCGGGTGCTGACGGGGCTACTGGTCCGACGGGGCCAACGGGCGCGGAAGGCATTACCGGACCAACAGGAGCCACTGGTGCAGATGGCGCTACTGGACCAACAGGTTCAACAGGCGCGGACGGCGCTACTGGACCAACAGGGCCAACGGGCGTAGATGGCGCTACCGGACCAACAGGGTCAACTGGGCCGACTGGCGCGGATGGCGCTACTGGATCAACAGGGCCAACGGGCGCGGACGGCGCTCCCGGTCCAACGGGACCAACTGGTGTAGATGGCGCTACTGGACCAACAGGAGCCACTGGTGCAGATGGCGCTACTGGACCGACAGGTTCAACAGGCGCGGACGGCTCTACTGGACCAACAGGGCCAACTGGCGTAGATGGCGCTACTGGACCAACAGGAGCAACAGGTGCGGATGGCGCTACTGGACCGACAGGTTCAACAGGCGCGGACGGTGCTACTGGACCGACGGGAGCTACAGGTGTGAATGGCGCTACTGGACCAACAGGGCCAACTGGTGCGGATGGTGTTACTGGACCAACAGGAGCCACTGGTGCAGATGGCGCTACTGGACCGACAGGTTCAACAGGCGCGGACGGTGTTACTGGACCAACAGGAGACACTGGTGCAGATGGCGTGACAGGACCGACGGGACCAACAGGCGCGGACGGAGCGACTGGACCCACAGGGCCTACTGGCGCGGTTGGCGCTACTGGACCATCAGGGCCAACCGGTGCGGTCGGCGCTACTGGATCAACAGGAGCAACTGGCGCAAATGGCACTACCGGACCATCAGGGCCAACCGGTGCGGGCGGCGCTACTGGATCAACGGGAGCAACTGGCACTACCGGATCCACAGGGCCAACCGGTGCGGGCGGCGCTACTGGATCAACAGGAGCAGCTGGCGCAAATGGCACTACCGGATCCACAGGGCCGACTGGCGCGAATGGCGCTACTGGACCGACTGGACCAACGGGCTCTGTCGGTGCTACTGGACCGACCGGGCTGACTGGTACTACTGGAGCAACAGGCGCGACGGGACCCAACTTTGCTACAAACGGTTTTTCAGGCAGAATAACCAATGTGAGTTTATCTTCCAGTGCGCAACTAACTAACTGGTCTACAGCAAGTCCTTATTTCAGTAATGCTAATTTTAATGAGACTACTGGAACTTTTACCATTCCCGCTACAGGACGATATTCCATTAAAGCAACGATTAACTATACAACCACAGCAACAATTACAATCGGCATTGGGGCAGGTATATTTCCTTCCTTCCGAGTCAGACGTACATCGCCGACAACAACAGATATTATTACTGGCAACTTCCCTATCTTAAACGTCAATATCACTTTGTTGACTTTAAGAACTATTTTGGGCAGCGGGACGGTTACGCTTGCAGGGGATGCTACACTCAGCTTGAATGACCAAATTGGATTATTTTATGTGGCGGACGGTCTTACTATTGGTCTGGAAATTGGCGGTACCGAAAATGAAGGCATCATTTGGTCGATTCATCAAATTAGCAGCTAACAACCCTCAACCTTATAAAAAGAATAATAAAACCCTTGCCCAACAGCACACAAGTATAGATCATGTAGCTTCCTTGACACGATCTTGTGTGGTAACTGCTTGAAGCATGGGTTTTTAACTCTTGTTGAAGTCAACTTTTCAGAATCGAAAATGAAATACAGAATGATATGACTACACCTCGCGGTTTCAATTCTACTGTTGGCAAAGGCAATAGACCATATTCAAGACCAGCCATAGCTGTCTCCATTTGTCATACATATACTGTTACATCACAGTTGGTACATTTTAATAGAAAGGAGCTTGATCCTGATGAGCAATCATTATTATCTGCAAACAATCTCTTATCCATCTAGGATTGCAGAGGCATGAAATACCGCAAAATAATGAGATCCAGAAAAAAAGATCTTTTGTGCGAAAAGAAGCAGTATCTTGATCACTGCATAATAGGACCAACAGGGCCTCCAGGTCCCCAAGGAATAAAGGGTAAGAAAGGAAAGCGCGGTAAAAGAGGCAAAACCGGACCGACGGGGCCGACTGGTGCGGACGGCTCTACTGGACCAACGGGAGCGACCGGCGCGGATGGCGCTACCGGAACAACAGGAGCAACTGGCGCGGATGGCGCTACTGGACCGACTGGGCCAACGGGCGCGGATGGCGCTACCGGATCAACAGGACCAACGGGTGCGGACGGCTCTACTGGACCGACGGGAGCAGGGTCAACGGGACCGACTGGCGCTGACGGCTCTACTGGGCCAACGGGACCGACTGGCGCGGATGGCGCTACTGGACCGACAGGGCCAACGGGTGCGGACGGCTCTACTGGACCGACGGGAGCGACCGGCGCGGATGGCGCTACTGGAACAACAGGGCCAACGGGCGCGGATGGCGCTACCGGATCAACAGGGCCAACGGGCGCGGATGGCTCTTCTGGACCAACAGGAGCGACTGGCGCGGATGGCGCTACCGGACCGACGGGGCCAACGGGCTCTGACGGCTCTACTGGACCGACAGGAGCGACTGGCGCGGACGGCTCTACTGGGCCGACGGGAGCAACTGGCGCGGATGGCGCTACCGGACCGACGGGAGCAACCGGTGCGGACGGCTCTACTGGACCGACGGGAGCAACTGGAGCGACCGGCGCGGATGGCGCTACTGGACCAACAGGAGCGATCGGCGCGGATGGCGCTACCGGAACAACGGGACCAACTGGAGCGACCGGCGCGGATGGCGCTACCGGAACAACAGGAGCAACTGGCGCGGATGGCGCTACTGGACCGACTGGGCCAACGGGCGCGGATGGCGCTACCGGATCAACAGGGCCAACGGGCGCGGATGGCTCTTCTGGACCAACAGGAGCGACTGGCGCGGATGGCGCTACCGGACCGACGGGGCCAACGGGCTCTGACGGCTCTACTGGACCGACAGGAGCGACTGGCGCGGACGGCTCTACTGGGCCGACGGGAGCAACTGGCGCGGATGGCGCTACCGGACCGACGGGAGCAACCGGTGCGGACGGCTCTACTGGACCGACGGGGGCAACTGGAGCGACCGGCGCTGATGGCGCTACTGGACCAACTGGAGCGACCGGCGCTGATGGCGCTACCGGAACAACAGGAGCAACTGGCGCGGATGGCGCTACTGGACCGACTGGGCCAACGGGCGCGGATGGCGCTACCGGATCAACAGGACCAACGGGTGCGGACGGCTCTACTGGACCGACGGGAGCAACTGGAGCGACCGGCGCTACCGGGTCAACGGGACCGACTGGCGCTGACGGCTCTACTGGGCCAACGGGACCGACTGGCGCGGATGGCGCTACTGGACCGACAGGGCCAACGGGTGCGGACGGCTCTACTGGACCGGCGGGAGCAACTGGCACGGATGGCGCTACTGGAACAACAGGGCCAACGGGCGCGGACGGCGCTACCGGACCAACGGGAGCAACCGGCGCTGACGGCGCTACTGGACCAACAGGAACAACAGGCGCGGATGGCGCTACCGGACCAACGGGAGCGACCGGCGCGGATGGCGCTACCGGATCAACAGGACCATCGGGCGCGGATGGCGCTACCGGATCAATAGGGCCAACGGGCGCGGACGGCTCTACTGGTCCGACGGGAGCAACTGGCGTAGATGGCGCTACCGGATCAACAGGGCCGACGGGCGCGGATGGCGCTACCGGATCAACAGGGCCAACGGGCGCGGATGGCGCTACCGGACCAACAGGAGCGACCGGCGCGGACGGTGCTACCGGATCAACAGGACCAACGGGCGCTGACGGCGCTACCGGACCTACTGGGCCAACAGGTGCAATCGGCACGAATGGCGCTACCGGTCCAACTGGACCGACAGGTGATGTATCGGCGATTCAAATTATTCCTACTGCAAATCGCTATTTTTATTTTCCGCCCTCAGATCTGGACTTGTCCTCTTCAGTTACAGTTCCTGCGGGGGATTTCACCGATGATAATGGAAATAACATTACCCAATTTTCCGGACTAGACACAAACAGCTTTAACAACCTATATATTAATGGGCTTATGCAACCAGGCAATTCGTATAACCTAAGTCCAACCATGTTGTTTTTCCCTGCACAAAGCGGCATCATATTTGCCGGCACGCCAATCATTATAGAGACCGTACAATTTAGTATTCAAGTGTAGCATGGATGAAAATGGTTTTACCTCCCCGTTCCTTCGCCCTAGCGCTTCCGAATCTACCACATATACTATTTTTAGGTAGGGAGGTGAGAAACCATGCCAATCGTAACCCCATATCAAAACAGTCTAAGATTCGCATCCACCTTTGGCGCAGGAACAGGAACAGGAGCAACATTCGCTATTGCTGCCACTGCGTTTACTGACGACGAAGGTACTGCCGCCACAGCATTTCCGGGCTCGTACAATTACTACAATCTTTATATTAACGGCTTGTTGCAAACTGCGGATACATCCAGCGTTACAACGACTGCGATTACCATCCCCGGTGGCGATGTACTGAATGACGGCACACCGCTTGTCGTTCAGTTTGTCGTATCTTAAGAAGGCCTGAGTCATTCAAAAACAACTTCTATCCAGGAAAAACCAGATAGAAGTTGTTTTTTTGCGTTAAACATCCCTCAAGTGCAGCTTTAGCTTCTCTAAAGTTGAGCTAAGACGGGAAGACTGCCGCCATAAGTTTTGAACAATAAGCAGAATTCCGTTTATGCTGGGCCTGACTGCCTGACTGACTGCCTGACTAACTGCGCGGCCTGTCTCGGGATACCCCGCCCATATCTTTAAAATGGAAGCTGCATGTTGAACAAAATTTTAATTTGTCCGGTTGCGAATTGTACATCTTTTACTGTGAATAAATCGCCTACCGGCAAATCAAGGGGAACCGTGATTTCCTCCAGCATGCTGACGGGCAGCGAAATATCTTTTAAACGAAGCGAAACAGGCTCCAGCTTAATCGTTGATCCATCCCATTTCATATCATAAACAGCCTGTACCCCGGCTGGAAACCGGTCATAATAAGTAATATTCAAATCCGCCAATAGACGGCTGCCCTCCAGTGAAAAATCTCCTCCGTTCACCGTGACAGCGTCAGAGTAAACGGGGTCCATATTCATTTTGATCAAATTGTTGATATCTTGCTCCGACAAAAGCAGCTCGGGCTTCATGGCCCTGATCATCTCCAGCGCTTTTTCCCTGACGTCAATCCTGCCATAGGCCAAATCCCGCTCCTGATCCGGCGCGATATAGGAACTGAACCACCAAAGCCCCCCGCCGATCAACACCGCCGCTACAACTAGAAAAATCAAAAGCCTTCGCATAAATTTCTTCATCCGTCTCCCCCGCTTTCTTGAACCGGATACATATATGGCTGCGTGCATGCCCAATCTAGTATCGTTAATGGTATAATAAATCAATCTTGGACTTGATTCAAAAGGAACAGTCTATTTCAGAAGGAAGGTTTACCTATGAGCTCGCAGCCAAATTTAGAGCACCGCATCAGCCTGGAGGAAATCGTGCAGGCGCATATGCATTTGAAGGATGTTATCGTCCGTACGCCTCTTCAATATAACCGGGTGCTATCGGAACGTTATAATTGTCAGGTGTGGCTAAAAAGAGAAGACCTGCAAATCGTCCGCTCGTTTAAAATAAGGGGAGCCTATCATATGATGCGCTCGTTATCATCACAGGAAACCTTAAAGGGAGTCGTATGCGCCAGCGCAGGGAACCACGCTCAAGGGGTAGCGTATTCCTGTCAAAGCCTGGGCATACCGGGCAAAATCTATATGCCCAGCACCACCCCTAGGCAAAAGGTCAAGCAAGTCGCTTTTTTTGGCGGCGATCAAGTCGACAT
This sequence comes from Paenibacillus oryzae, assembly GCF_001675045.1. Lineage (GTDB taxonomy): Bacteria > Bacillota > Bacilli > Paenibacillales > Paenibacillaceae > Pristimantibacillus > Pristimantibacillus oryzae. The sequence goes on along the minus strand of NZ_LYPA01000080.1, from coordinate 309,925 downwards.
TATTTTGACTGGAGATACCTTCGATGATGCCTACGCCGAGGCTCTTGCAGAGAGCCAGCGCAGCGGTATGGCATTTATTCATCCCTTCGACGATCGCAAAATCATCGCGGGCAACGGAACTGTGGGGCAAGAGCTGCTGGAGAAGGCGGAAATTGCTCCGGATTATATATTCCTGACTGTGGGCGGCGGCGGGCTGGCGGCAGGGGTGGCCTCCTATACCAAAATCGTCTCCCCATCTACTCGCATTGTAGGCGTTGAGCCTGAAGGAGCCCCCTCGCTCAAGGCTTCGCTGGACGAAGGTGCGGTCGTGCCGCTGGAGCATATCGACAAATTTGTGGATGGAGCTGCCGTCAAGCGGGTTGGCGATTTGACCTTTAGTATTTGCAAGGACCTGCTCGACGAGGTCATCGCTATACCGGAGGGCAAGGTTTGTACAACGATGCTTGATTTGTACAATGAAAATGCGATTGTTGCTGAGCCCGCCGGAGCGCTTCCTATCGCCGCTCTGGATAGCTTCAGGGAGCAAATTGCAGGTAAAAATGTAATTTGCATCGTCAGCGGCGGCAATAACGACGTTGACCGAATGCAGGAAATCAAGGAACGTTCCTTGATTTACGAAGGGTACAAGCATTATTTTATGGTCAGCTTCCCTCAACGCGCAGGCGCGCTTCGCGAGTTTCTGGATCAGGTATTGGGGCCGAATGACGATATTACCCGATTTGAATATACGAAAAAATCCAATAAGGATAATGGTCCGGCGCTTGTTGGCATCGAATTGAAGCATCGCGAGGATTACGAGCCGCTTGTAAGCCGCATGACACACAAAGGATTTCAATTCGTTGAGCTGAATAAAGATCCCGTATTGTTTAATCTCCTGATTTGAGCAGCTAAAAGGATTTCATCCCCTAAAAACAGCGACCTAATAAGCAGCGCCAGCTCCGGTAGATAGTCCGGTAAGCTGGCGCTGTTTTTGAGAATGTGGAATTTAATATATTTTTGAAAATGTCGCTAAGTCGAATCATTTGCGTTCTGCTATTTTTCAGTTCAGCTTATATTTTTACCACGCATATGCTTTTGGCGCATCGCCGCCGGGTCCTGGGAAAATCTCATCCAGACGCTTCATAGCGGCTTCGTCGAGCTCCACCTCAAGCACCTTAAGAGAACGCTCGAACTGCTCCAATGTACGCACGCCAATAATTGGAGCCGTCACTGCGGGATTGGCAAGCAGCCATGCAAGAGATACCAAGTCCTCGGCATGTCCCAGCTCGTCGCAAAGCTTGGCATATTCATCTAGCTGAGCGCGGTGTTTTTCCAATCGTTTTTCATCTCCGCTCCGGCGTCCGCCATCCTTCCGGCGATGATTGCCGCTCAGCAAGCCGCCATCCAGCGGGCTCCACGGAATTACGCCCAAGCCAAGCGCTTTGGATGCCGGCAGCACTTCTAGCTCCGGCAATCGGCAAAGCAAATTATATTTATGCTGCTCCGACACCAAGCCAAGCTGACCTCTCGCCTTCGCCTCCCCTTGCGCTACAGCAATATCCCATCCGGCAAAGTTGCTGGAGCCTACATACCCGATTTTGCCCTGCAGCTGCGCTTGCTGGAAAGCTCCCCAAAGCTCGCTCCAGTTTACATTCCGGTCGACATGATGCATTTGATATAATTCAATATGATCCGTTTGAAGTCGTTTTAGCGAGCCTTCCAGATGACGGCGAATTTTGTACGCGGACAGTCCTCTTTCCCGGTTAGGTCCATCATGGGAATCATGCATATCGCCATACACTTTGGTCGCCAATACCGTGCTTTCGCGGCGGCCCCCGCCTTTGGCGAACCATTTGCCGATAATTTCTTCCGTACGCCCCGAGTTTTCAGCCCATCCGTAAATATTGGCGGTATCAAAAAAGTTGATGCCCGCATCACGAGCGGCATCCATAATGCGAAACGCTTCCCTCTCGTCCGTATCGACGCCAAAGTTCATCGTTCCCAGACAAAGACGGCTTACCCGCAGACCCGATTGGCCCAGGTATGTAAATTCCATGCTGCTTCACCCTTCCTCAAATGGATTGGATAATGGACTACCCTTTAAGTATAACGGATTGAGGAACGGGATCAAACATCCGCCTACATTTTGGATATGAAACATATTTCTGTATAATAGGAAAAAAACTATCCCTTCCCTAAAAAGGAGCTTGATCGTGCCTACAGCGACATCCTCGTGGTTTAAAGGAGAAATGAGCTTGCTCTCCCTTACGCTGCTTATTGTTCAATTCGTGCGCGGAGCAGTGCTCATCAGCCTGCTGCCTATTTATGGCGCGGGCACGCTTGGCCTTTCGCCGGATATTATCGGAATCGCCATTTCGGCTCACTACATAACGGACACTGTCTTGAAAATAGCCATCGGCTATTTGCTCGACCGGTTTTCGCCGGGGCTGATCCTGAAAATTAGCTTAATCATTGCACTAGCTGGCGTTTATGCCCTGCAATTTGCCGATGTGCCCTGGATGTTCATCGGCGCTGCGGCCTTGTATGGAATCGGCATGTCACCAATCTGGATTATATGCCTGACCAAAGTTTCCGCGCAGCACCGGGCTACACAAATGGGGACTCTGTATACCATTTGGCTGATCGGACTTGGCGGCGGTCCTATTTTGTGCAATATTATGCTGGATTACAGCGCCGAATGGACCTACCAGCTGCTTCTGCTGCTTTCCTTGGCCGCCGCACTGCTAGGCTTGGTTATGAGGCCCGCTGCATCCATCAAGCTTCGGCTAGTGCCGTTTGGCGAGCAGCTTCGAGCGTTGAAGAATCAGCTTTCCGCGATGCGAATGCTGCTGCCCGGCATGATATTGCAGACGATGGCGGCAAGCATGCTGCTGCCGATTTTGCCCCATTACGCCGTGGACAAGCTAGGCTTCAGCGGAGCGCAATATTCCTTCCTGCTGGCATCAGGCGGTTTATTCGCCGTTGCTGGCCTCATACCCATGGGCAAGCTGTCCGACAAGGCTGGAGGACAAAAATTTTTCCTTGTCGGCGGTTTTCTTGCCTTTGCGATTGGACTCTGTCTGTTGGCAAGCGGCCTCTCCTTTTGGTATTGTTTAATTATTGCTTTGGGACTTGGCTTGTCCTATGCCGCCATATTGCCTTCATGGAACGCGCTGCTCGCCTCCTACGTTCCGCCTAAGCAAGAGGGCGTAGGCTGGGGATTGCTGTCTACCTTTGAAGGAGTCGGCGTTATGGTCGGCCCCATTGCCGGAGGCGTGCTTGCTCTGCATGGCGGTGAAACCGCCGTTTTCTGGAGCAGTGCGGCCGTGTTTGCATTAATCGGTTTATTTTATGCCAGATGGAAAGGATTTGGACATTTACGATGAGCGCGTGGCAAGACTGGATCAACAATTTAAAAAACATGGATATCCACAGCATACAGCAAACCTTGGAGAGTTATTCTCAATTCGGTCCGCTGCCGGGCATATTGTTGCCCTTTATTGAAGCCTTCCTCCCCTTCCTGCCGCTAATTCTTATCATTGCGGCAAATGCCAACATCTACGGTTTAGGATTCGGATTTCTATTTTCCTGGAGCGGGGTTGTCGGGGGCGCCCTGGTTCTGTTCCTGCTCTGCCGCACACTGGGTAAAAACGTACAGGCCAAATTGCTGAAGCGGTTTCCCAAGTCTGCCCGCTTCTTTAATTGGGTTGAACGAAGAGGCTTTACCCCCCTCTTTCTGCTGGCTTGTTTTCCATTTACGCCGTCGGTGGTCATTACGGTTGTTTCCGGCTTAAGCCGCGTACCGTTTCACACCTTTTTTCTGGCGACGCTACTGGGTAAAGGCGTCATGATCTTCTGTATTTCGATTATCAGCTTCGATATCAGCAATTTGGTGGAGGAGCCTTGGCGGATTTTTGTGTCCGTTACTGCGGTGCTTGTCATGTGGTTCGGGGGCAAACGGCTGGAAAATCGTTACCAGGTAAACGGCTGATAGGAATTGCGGTTTTGTGACAAACTAATTCTGATCTTCCGCGATAAGATCCATATGCATGAAGAAGGAGCGATTGCCATGTCCGGCAAACACCACTCTAATGAGCAGTTGTCTGCAAGCAAGGCGCAGTCCCTCGCAGACCGCAAGCTGGCAAGCAAGCAGAAAGCCAGCAAGCTTCAATCCAAAGCCGATTCCGATGCTGTACCCAAGCACGGCCTGTAAACTGACACTGCAAGCCATCATTTGACGCAACGCTTGACCCATCATTTTGAATAAAGGGGCAATGGGCAGCATGAGCAATCAGGAAAAACATCGGATGGAGCCTCTATCCGGCGAAACCGTAGAGGCTGACGGCGTTTACCGTAACGAATGGGGAAGAGACGAGCAGATGAAGCGAGGCGAAACGTTTCCTTCCGATCCCATATTGGGGTCCACGGAATGGAAGCAGGTAGAGCTGGATTTCGACAATCACCATGATGGAAAAACAGATCCCCGGCTCGTTCCGCATGACGATGACGATAATTCGGAGGCTCACATGCAGCATCCCCGACGTCATACAACAAGCAACAAAAACAAGGAGTAAAAAAGAAAGACGCTTTCCCAATCCGCTGCCTGCGGTAAAAGAAAGCGTCTTTGATTTTTCCGCTGCTTTTCAGAGGCTTTTCAGAGTAACCCCTGCGAAGCCAATTTCATCGCATCGCTATGGCTTACAATGCTTTGCTTGCAGCAGCCAAAGCGGAAATCTGGTTTTTATGATGATTGTCATGATCGCTAAATTCATGGATGATGTAAAGCAATGAGTAAGGAGTGCCTGTATGAGGGCAATTTTCGGTGCCGTTAGCAGTCACATGCTTAGCAGCAACGTCCGGCTCTGTTAGCAGCAGCTCAACCAGTTGAAGACGGGTTTGCTTGAATTCCGCAAGCATTCTATTTTTAGCAATGCCCGATCGCGCATATTCATAAGCCTTTTTGTTAAACGAATCAAAATCGGGAAAGACCATGCCCTCTCCCCTTTTAATTGCCGGGATAATAGTGTGGATAAGGTAATGATCCCAATTTTGAAGATGGGAAACGATTTCCGCAACTGTTGCTTTGCCTTCAGCGATTGGAGTTACCCAAACATTGTCATCCAAATCATGTAAGGTATCCATCCACTCTATAAATCCTTTATACCGATGAATCGTATCTTCACCTAATATAACCATATCCCAAACCTCCCGATAGACAAGAATAGAAACGTATGTTCCTATATTACCCTAAAACATCTCGGAAAGCAAGTAAATACCATATTTGGTTATAAAAATTATGTCAGTAAACTTGTCGCTAGGCAAAATAAGCATTATCCGCCGTAGTCAGGCTCAAGCAGCGTTAGCGATGTGCGAGCCACCTCCACGCCATTAACCCACAGTGTTACGGCATGATGCCCCGGATAGTGCTTTCGGGTAGTCAAGTCCGCAAATCTATGTGTACGAACCCCTTCGGCTTGCTCCCCTGCAGCATATTCCCGATCCGATAACAAAAAACGCTTTAAGGACGTCTTTCCGCCCGATTTCACAAAGTCAATTCCATATTCCACTCGCAATTTCAGCGTACCCGCTCCCGCTGCGGCTTGTCCCGCTCTGAAGCGATAACGAATGCTTGTATCTCCTCCAAAAGGGACGGTTTCGCTGCTCAGACTAATAGCAGCCTCCGTCGCCAGCCCGCTGCCTGTGCTTTCTCCGCTGGACGCATAGCCGAATAAAGCCATAGCTTCCCGATTGCCCTTCTTGACCAGCGTTCGGCAGGCGTGCCGGACAATCCAATCGGTTTCGGCCGTTTGGCCGAGCCAGCTTCCCGCTACTTGCAGCACCAGCTCCGGGTGATCCTTGGCGATATCGTTCAGGTTGTTCGCTACGCTGCGCCTGACATACAACGATTCGTCATTTTTGAGCGCCTCCAGAATAGGCAATAAGGGCTGCGGATCGCGCTTGAACAGCGGCAGGGATTGGCCCCATGGCAAGCGCGGACGCGAGCCTTCACTGGCAAGCCTCCGCACATGCTCATTGGGATGTGCGGCCCATTCCGCAAGCTGAGCAAGCATTCTCTGCGGATGCTCCAGGATGAATGGGCGTACAGCAAACTCGGAGCTGGAGCGGCGGGTAAAGCGGGCAAGCGCCTCCATCGATTTTTCGAAATGACGCTCCTCCCTGCCAAAAACCTCAACGAAATCAGGGAAAAACAAATACGGAAATCCCGTACACTGCTCGTCAATCCGATACAAGATTGCTAATGCTTCCTCGTAATCCTCTGGCAGAGACGCCCCCAGCGCTTCCGCAATTCGCCTGATTCTTTCTTTTAGCTCAAGCTCCGTCCAGTTCCCGCTCCTCACTCGGCCAATAAAAGCTTCTTCGTCAAAGTCCCCCCATGCTTTTTGCAAGCTTGCTGCAAATGTTTCAAGAAAGTTTCCATCATACATATTCTTTAACGGCTCTGCCAATTGATTTCCTCCTGCCAGTATTTAATGAGATCACATGTTCGTATTTATTCCTCATTAAGGTATATCACATTTTGCTTTACTTTTCAACCAAAGCCGAATGCGGCATATGATGCTGCGGCAAGTTGACTGTGAAGGTGGTTCCAGCTCCTATCTGGCTCTCAGCTGTAATGCTCCCCTGATGATTATCGATGATTTTATAAGTGACCATAAGACCAAGCCCCGTCCCTTTATCCTTTGTCGTATAAAAAGGCTGCCCGATTCTGGCCAGCTGCTCGTCCGGCATTCCAACTCCTTCATCCCTGATGATGATGGAATGATCCTCTTCATCCATCTCTTCGTCCGCTTGCCGGAAGGCCACCGTAACCTTGCCTCCATTGTGCATGGACTCGATACCATTTTTAAGCACATTAATAAATACTTGCCTGAGCTGGCTCTCGACGCCCTTGACCCATAACGGCTGCGGCTGGTCTGCCATTTCCAGCTTGACGCCTCCAATTTTGGCCTGGTTGTGAAGAGATTGAATGCTCTCCTTGAGCAGCTGTCGCAAATCGATGACTACAAACTCATTCATCTGAGGCTTGGATAACATCAGCAATTCGCTAATAGTCGTTTCAATCAAAGCCAGCTCGGAATTCATAATAGCGGAATAACGGTCATTGGGAACCCGCCCTGTGGCAATCAGTTGAATAAACCCTTTAAGAGAGGTTAGCGGATTCCGGATTTCATGGGCAATCCCTGCCGCCAGTTGTCCGGCAATGGTCAGCTTCTCCGCGTTAACGAATAGCTCCTCATTTCTTTTACGCTCGCTGATGTCCCGAATAATGGCTTGCATAATAGGCACGCCATCCAGAATCGTGCTGGTTCGAACCACCTCCGTCAAAATCAGCCCTCCCTCCAATGTAATCCACTGAAGCTCGACCGTGCTGGAGGGCAGCGTTTCGCCGGCCCGGATGCCGCCAAGCCATTCCGCCATTTCCTCATGGTACGGCTTTTGCAGCAGATGAAAAATAGAGGTGCCAAGCAACTGTGCCTCATGGCTTGCCCGAAACAGGGCCAGACCGGACGGATTGATATACTCCCACCTGCCATCCTTGATTAATACAATGGTATCCAGCGAATTTTCCACCAGCAGCTTATAGCGTTCATCCATGGCGGCATACTTTCGCTGGGTTGACCAGGTGACAAGACTAAAGCTTGTAATCAGAAAAGCCGCCATCCACAAAATAACCGCCAGCAAAAGCAAATATTCATTCAGCCTGTCAATGGTGAGAATGTCGCGGTACTGAACCATTAGAGCTTGCAGACCAAGCTGATGCATCGTAACCCCGCCGGCGCCCATCGTAACTGCGCCTATCAGGGCATCGTAACGCGGCTTGCAACGAATGATGCTGAAGGTAAAAAAGGAGGCCAGCCAAATAACGATGAGGGAAAGAATAAGCGGAAACGCTGAAAACGTGTAGTATACAAAGGAGGGGGCCAGGAATGACAGATAATGAAGCATCGCGGCGGCGAAAGCCATCAAAGCGGAAGCCGCTAAATCCGTCAGCCTTTCCGAAAACGGCTTGCGAATATGAAGGAGGAGCGCACCGTACACAAGGCTCATCGTGATGCCAAAAATAAAAACCGTTCTCCAGTTCACCGCCAGCATCCGATCCGAGGCTAGCAGCGCAACCGTATGTTTGGTCCAAAGTCCGAGAGAAAAAACAACTGCCGCCCCCAGAAGAGGAGGATAGAGCCATGGCCTTGGCTTGGATGCAACCTGATGAACTATTTGGATCATCGTATAAGAAACGTAGCTTAGTATGGATATGGATAGCAAAAAATAATAGGGGTTGCCAATCCACGTAGAAATAATCATGGCTATCCTCCCAAATAAAAGTATGAACCCATCTTCACCAGATGCTATCAGGAGTCTGTCCGGCTTATGTGGTAAAAAGTTCGACATCTTCCCAAAATATCCTTTTCGCATGCCTTCAAAAAGGAATGAAGATTTTATAATTTTCTAATGTTTTATCTCATTCTTGCTTTGTCGTATTAGTAATGCTAGATTTGTTCATAATGATAGCAAGCAAATCCATAGCGTGGGGGTTTTATTGGAATGAAAATGTTAAATGAATTCAAGGAGTTTGCCGTAAAAGGCAATGTCGTCGACCTGGCCGTCGGTGTCATTATCGGAGGCGCTTTTGGCAAAATCGTCACCTCTCTGGTTAACGATGTTATTATGCCTCCTATCGGAAGAGTAATGGGAGAGGTAGATTTCAAGGACCTGAAAGTTTACCTGGCGGATCCCGCAGGGAAAACCGGCGATGAGCTGGCCGCTGTTCCATCGATCAACTACGGGCAATTTATTAATGTAATGATTGATTTTATTATTGTGGCATTTTGCGTGTTTTTATTGGTAAAAGGCATTAACGCCCTGCGCCGCAAAAAGGAAGATCCTAATGCGGCAAAGCCGGAGCCTACCGAAAAGGAATGCCCTTATTGCCTGTCGCAGGTTCCCGTAAAAGCAACCCGCTGCAAGCACTGCACCTCTCAGCTGGAGTCGGCCGCTAATGCCTGAGGAGTTTTTTGATATTTACGATGAGGAGCTGAATCCAATCGGGACTGCTTCTCGCCGGGAGACGCATGCCAAAGGCTATTGGCATCGTACCTTCCATTGCTGGCTGGCAAGGCGATCCGACGGACGGGAGCTGGTCCTGTTTCAGCGCAGACAGCTCGGCAAGGATACCAATCCCGGCTGCTATGACATTACGGCAGCCGGGCATCTGCTCGCTGGCGAAGGCTTGTCCGATGCTGTCCGTGAGCTAAAGGAGGAGCTTGGCGTATCCGTTTCGTTACAGGAGCTGATTTATCTGGACCAGGTGCGGGAGGAAGCGGACGGCCTAGTTGGCGGGAAACCATTTATTGACCGCGAGGTTAGCGATGTGTACGGCCTTATCACTTCTATTCCGCTGGAGTCGCTGGCGCTTCAGCAGGAGGAGGTTGCCGGCGTCTATGAAGCGGAAATTTCCGATATGCTGGCGCTTTTTCGCGGCGAGCGCGATTCCTTGACCGTTACCGGCATTGAGCACGCGAACGCTGGAAAAAATAATGAGTACAAGCTCATCAGCCGGATGATAACTGCCGGACAGTTTGTACCGCGGCCGTTCTCGTACTATATAGATGTGCTGGAAAAGCTTCAAAATTGTATAAAGGAATGAATACTTAACGTTTCGAGCGGTAGGCCATAAACAGGCGGGCTCCAGGTCTTAAACCCTGCAGCCCGCCTGTCTTGTCCACCTACAGCAAAAAGAGCTAGCCGATAAGTCTGCTCCATCAAGCCTTAGAAGAAACCATATCCGCCGCCATACCCGCCTCCGTAGCCGTAGCCGTTGCCATATCCGTTGCACAGGCTTCTGACGCAAATATCAAAGGTAATTGTAGCTGCTCCGCCGCGTCCGAAGCTGCAAATTTTCACACAGTCGTAACCAGGCTTTTTGAAGAAGCACACCACTCTGGAATGGCAGCCAGCCAGCAGGCAATTGATAGTTGCTGCGTCACAACAGCGAATGGCATGAACCAACCGCCGTGCATTACGTCGACAACGTAAACGAGCGAACGTTTTACTCAAATCGCGGCTGATTTCCTGAATGCCCTCCACTGCAAAATCTTCGTGATGATGGAATTTCCTTTTGCCTCTGTATGCCCCTCTTACAGCGCCTCTTTCCCAACCGCTGACCTTCATTTTTTTAGACATAAGCATCCTCCTCCCTGATCCGCTTACTCTATTCTATGCAAGCTAAATTGAGAGGTATGGGTTAGTATAGACAGGCATTTGCTGAAATACGACGAGCTTGCCGGTTTAAGTCGACTTCCCTGACAGCCTTGTTTATAATGATCATAATTGCCGCCCATTCTTTACCTATTATTCCTATCTATTTTTACGTAAAATAGAGTTTCACTTGTAAATCAAGTTTCACTGCAAAGGAGTTCCGCCATCATGAGTTCATCCCAAAATGGAGCTGCAGCTCTTATGCCGGGCCAAAATAGCTATTGGCAAGGCATTAAGGACTGTATTCCGACCTTGCTGGGCTACATCAGCATTGGCTTTGCGTTTGGAGTTGTCGGCATTTCGTCCGGCATCAGCGTGCTAGAGGTAGCGCTGCTTTCTTTTCTTGTGTACGGCGGCGCCTCTCAATTTATTTTTTGCGCGTTACTAGTGGCAGGCAGCCCTCCCGCCGTTATTATTTTCACGACATTTATGGTGAACCTTCGCCATTTTTTGCTTAGCCTGACATTGACGCCCCATTTCTCTCATTATTCTCTTGGACGCAATATCGGTATCGGTATTTTACTGACGGACGAGTCGTTCGGCGTTGCTGCCAGCAAGCTTGCGGGCGGTTCTAGGCTTGGGGACAAATGGATGTATGGTCTCAATTTTGCTGCGTATGTATGCTGGGCACTTTCCTGCCTGCTGGGGGCTGTTGCGGGACAATGGGTCGAAAATCCGGAGCCGCTCGGGCTTGATTTTGCCCTGACAGCCATGTTTGTTGCCTTGCTTGTTCTTCAGATTGGAGATGGAGTTTCCTCCAAAATCGGGACAAGTCTGACGTTAATTATATGTACAATCATTACGATGGTCCTTTTTTCATTTTTTATGCCGACCTATATTGCAGTGCTGCTCTCGACCATTCTGGTAGCGGGCCTGGGGGCGGTGATAGACCAATGAGTACAAGCATGCCGATGTTCTGGCTGATTGCCGCCTGCGCCATCGTCACCATCCTGCCCCGCATCCTTCCATTTGCGCTGGTCAGAGGCGTCAAGCTGCCCGCTCCCGTTCTAAAATGGCTCAGCTACGTGCCGCTTGTTTTATTAACGGCGCTAATCGTGGAGGGAATGCTGGTGCAGGAGGGCGGGACACTTGCCGTAAACTGGGAAGGGCTCCTTGCATTAATTCCTACAGCTGTCGTGGCGCTATGGACTCGAAGCTTGTCCGCAACGGTCATTGTGGGCGTGCTTGCGATGGCAATGGTGAGACTTTTATTTTAAGGAAAAAATGAACCGCAGAACTTCCTTTGCCCTCTGCTGCACATGGTCAGCATGGTTAAGGAAGTCCCGGCGGTTCATTTTTATTTTATAGGTAATAAGAAGGCTACATTTTTATGGCTTACGTATGTTGCGCGTAAACAGGAAAAACACTCTGCAAATCCATGCAATGATCAATACAGCGAGAGCGGAATACAGCGTAACGGCAACCGATACAGGAGCCCAAACCTTAATAACCGGCAATGGCAAGCCTCCAAGGGAAAGTTGTGGCGTCATGATAACAATTGCAGCCACCAACAAGGTAAACAGGTTGAAAATAACGGTACGAGCGCGGGTTGGCCGCGTCCATTTTCTTTTGCGGCTTGCAACCTTTTTGCACATGACAGCTATGGCTATAATCCCTGATATGCCTAAACAAATGATGACAATATTAACAACGGTCAGGATACGATCAAAGGTCAGGTAAAAATCAGAATGATCTGGTGCCCCTTCCTGATCCTCCCAAATCCTCATCACGCCTTCACCTATAGCAGTAGGAAATGTCGAGTTCATATTGGCCAATACCGCAATTCCAACCTGCTCATCCGGCTTCAAAACAATGTACGAGGAGAAGTTTGGATTTTCGCCTGCATGCGAAATATAGGATACGCCGTTTCTATTTTCAACAATCCAGCCCGCTGCATAATAAGAATCAGGCGCCAGGGGCTTCACAGTCTCGTCCGGAGTATGGGACGCCCGAAGGATAGCAGGATTAAAAGCGCTGCTCTCTTTTCCGCCTGCTTGAAGCTTCAGCCATTTTGCGATATCCTCCCCGTTGGTGACCAAATACCCTGCGGGTATATTGCCGCGGTAAACAGGAGATTTCAAAACGCGCGGCTTCATAAAGCCGATTTTGTAGCCAACGGCCATTTTCGTCAAATGGCTTTCATTTAGTTGATGCAGCCCAACATAGGTATCCGTCATTTCTAACGGCTCCAGAATATATTGCTTCACATATTCATCATAAGGCATTTTTGAAACGTTCTCGATGATCAGGCCTAACACATCATAATTAATCGTTGCGTATTCATAGGAGCTGCCCGGCAAGCGGTTAAGCGGCTTTTCCAGCAGTGTTTTCACCGTAGCCTCCAGCGCATCTGCGGCATTGGTTTCCGGAATTCGCCCAATGGAACTATAAGGAATTCCGCTTGTGTGGTGGAGGAGATGGTTCAGCGTAATGGGTTGCTGCTCTCCCTTGTAGCTTAGCTTCATCCATGGGATGTAGGCGGAAACATCATCGCTGCGATGCAGCAGCCCCTGCTCCTCCAGCTGTAAAATCGCCAACGCGGTAAACGCCTTTGTTGTCGAGCCGATTTCAAACAGCGTTTCGCTGGTGACAGGCTTTTTGGACTGTACATCGGCCAGCCCAAAGCCTTGCTGCAGGATGGTTTCTCCTTTTTCGACTAAAACAACAGAGAGCCCCGGAATTTTGCTGATGCTTTGCTGCACTTCTATGAACCGGGATATTTTCTGAAGCTTGTCCCCGGTTTCGGCGGAGGCATGATGCGGGAAAAAGCCGGGAGCTGCTAACAGCATAATGCTTAGCATACAAATTAGCAGCAGGGCCAGCTTGTTGGAAGGCCATTTAGGCCGTTTATTTGAAGATCTCTTTGTTTTATCTCGAAATGCTTTTGGGTCATTTTCAATGGTTTGGTTCATGTTATCCATTGCGTTTTGTGTATACTTTGCAATTTGTGTGATTTGTGAGATTTGTAAGTTTTGTTTGTATTGCACTTCTTGTTCACATTGTACCTTTTTTGACTTTTTATGGTCCAACCTAACCCCGTCATACTTCATGGTTTAATCTCCCCTTCAAGCTCTTCCAGATGTTGGTTTTTGCTTGTTCATTATAGGAGATGTCAGAAGAAGCGTCCATAGATTAAGATGACAATTGGAAAAATTAAGGTGACAACTTTGTGACAATAGATTTATTTGGATTCAAGTGAACGACCTTCATCCCCGTCCTGTGCAGGAGCCATGAGACCGTTGAAGGCTCCACCCAATTTTTGAAGAACAGCTGCAAGCTCCGCCCTGGTTACGGGTTGTTCAGGGCGAAAGCTGTAATCGGGATAACCCTGCATAAGCGAGGCTTCCGTAACGTCACGAATCGCTTCTTCTGCCCAATGGCCTGCTTTGACGTCGGTGTAGGAGGTTAAGGGCGGATTCGGACTATCTGGAACAGCAGGTATTCCGGGACTTTCAGGACTATCAGGACTATCAGGAATAGCGGGACTATCATTGTCATTGTCTTTGAAAGAATTACCGCCCGGCTTTTCTGTTTCTCCGTTTGTCTCCCCTGCCTCAAGCTGTTGAAGAGCCGCATTGACCCGCTCCTTGAAGCTAGTCCAATCGCGCCAGTCTCCGCCGTTGTACATGAGTCTGGGACATATTTTGCGATAGCCCGATGATGAAGGCCAATCCCAATGCCGTCTCAGGCGGTCCACTCCCCAGCCTCTTGTCCTCAGCATGTCCGCTACAAGCTGAACGGCGAATGTCAATGTTGCTTCGTAATCGCCGCTTTCGCAAATTTCTATGCCGATGGACGTCATATTTCCGCCACCGGCCTTGGTGCCGTCTCCGGCATGCCAGCCCACCTCGTTAAGCGGTAAGCATTCAATCGCCATCGGAGCGCTGTTTGCCGCCGTCGATTCCGGTCCGATGACAATGTGGTAGCTGGCGGTTACTCCATTGGCTGGATTGGTCAGCCACGCTCTTTCATTAAGCGCGGTACTGGTTGGATTGCCCGTATTGTGTATGGTCAAGGTCGAGGCTTTAAGCGTGCGCCCCGAACGGCGATTGTTAGGAGTATTGCCAGGGATATGATTCATTACATAACGGGGAAAAAGCTTTTTGGGGTCAAATTGAATGGCAATAGCATGGTGCACCATTCGTTCTGTATGATTGAGCGACATATCTGCCACATGGTATGGGCGCTGGCGCTTTGCCTTGTCGATCTCTAGCATGCTGCGAAGCTGGGCATTGTTCGTCGCAAGGGTGGCGCTGCCTCCACCGTCAAGATTGACGGCCTGGGTGCAGCCGTAATGGACGGCAAGCTGCGCGGATTCGGATAGCGTCAATCCTTTGTCATAGCTTCCGCGCCCATCGCCCAAAATGAGGCAAAGAGTGCCGTCCGCTTTGATGCCGGCGAGCAAACGCGGGTTTGAGGCGATAAGGTCTGCCGGTGTTTGCTCTGCTTCAGGAGGCGTTAGGTAAGGCTTGCCGTTTGCGGCAAGTGTCGGCACGGCGCTGATTGCCCAATCAAGCCCGGCTGCACTCTGCTGCCTTCCGATGCCAAATTTACCTCCCTTGCGGTAAAAATGCGGGCGATGCTCGGTTTTGCTTTTAACATCAGGAAATAGGGTTTGTCCCGCTTTATGAGTAAGGCCCAATAATGTGCCGTCTTGGGAGACAAAGGAGGCATTGAAGCAAAGCCACTCGCCTCCATGCCGCTCAACCTGCTGCGCCAAAATAGCGCTGACTGTTTTACCCTTGGCTGTCACCAGCTCCGTGCGGATAATCGCGTCTGGCGGCAAGCTGGCGATGCGGATATCTGTCCAGCCCTGCTCCTTGCTGTTTGCGCCAGTAAGCGCATAGGTCAATGTCCCCTCCTCGACCCGGCCATTTTGGATGCGGATACGCTTATGGGCGATCATGGATTTTTTCTCCTGACTGGCTTTGGTCATTGGGGTGCTTGTGATCTATGGAGGTGATCTCGGAGCTGCTCTCCCCCATATGGGGCCCATTCAGGCTGGCTGGCCGTTCTTCTTCGATATGAGCTTGGGCCGTATATACGCCTTCATTGTCGTGTGTGGCGGTGGATTTCTCTTTTGGCGCCGCTTCTTGAGTTGCTTCATGAGCAGCTTTATGAGTTGTTTCATGAGTTACTTCATGAGCTACTTCACGACTTGCTTCATGTTCAGCCTGCTGCTGAGATTCCTCGTACCTCTCCACGTTAAACGGATTGTCGCCGGATTTGCTCTTCAGCACTTCTACAGCCCTCTGCAGGGCAGGGGGAATGGGAGCGCCGATGCGGCCCGCATTTTCAATCAGCGATAACAGCTCATTGGACAGATAAAAAAAGATGGCGGTGTCCCGGAATAAATGCGCTTCGCCCAGCGCTGTGTCAATCAGGTGCGCAACGGTTACGATTCCGAAAATCATCACCTTTTTAGCAATGCCCCATAGCCCCACATCGCTCCTGAGCTTTCCCTCCTTGGCTGCCGCAGCCAAGCCGGTGCAATAATCAATGATAACGAAGGTTAGCAAAATGGATAACATGATCGACCAACCCCCAAACAAATAAGATGCAACCGCCCCTCCTGCTGCGATTGTTATTTTCGCTAATGCTTCCATGTGTAAACCTCCAGAAAATAAATTAGGGAAGCCGCTATTGGCTTCCCCCTTAACAAATTGTACATATCTTTGTAAAACATACGATGCACCAGTCTAATTTAAAATGATCAATAGGCGGTTATACATTTTGAAATGCTTAGTTTTGAGCCAATGGCCAGAAATGTGATGCAGCGATTCAAAATTCCACATTTCTCTTAGTAAGCACGTTGCTTACAAGAAATAGGATGCACTCATAAACCCCATATCATCTGGCTTCTCCCATAAAAAAATAACCCTACTTATGCAGCGGGGTCATACTGTTTACCTGTGATTTGTTGATATTGAGCTGCCGTGATCTTGTTACCAGCTACAAAAACAGCAACTTGCTCGTCATTGTATCTCTTTGCATCGTAATGCCGTTTAACGATTTCAAACCAATCCATGCTAGATCACCCCCTTGTCAACCAGCTCCAGCAGGAGTGTGGCATGATCATTTTCGGACTGTTGGAGTCTTGCTTGGGTATCGACCAATTCCAGCGCAAGCAATGCGGCTTCGTACTCCAACGCCTCGACAGTTACAGCTATCGGAGGCTTTGCTGGAGTAAGTGGTTCGTCTGCAAAAACGAGATAGTTCCCGTCTATTAAATATTGCTCTTCAACTAGATGCTTATCTGCGTGCGTTTCAACAAGAGCCTGCTTCTCTTCTTCGTTTGTATAAGGGTATTTGTATCTCATACTTTAACTCCTTTAAGTGGCCCTTAGAATATGGCCCTCCGTAAATTATGACCCTGTATTCCATAGTGTTGGATTCGGATTATTAGATGTCTGAAACCTTACGCCCCCCGATCCTGCTGCTGCTGAGTAGTCACTTGTCCATAGGTATAAAGCACACTCGTCGCCTTTGGCAAAATATAAATCCTGCGTGTAGTCGCCTAAGTCGGAGTTTGCTCTTCCGTGCATAATCCCGTAAGGAACGTCGTTTTTGTATATCTGGCCGTAGGCTACATTGCCATGCGATGACATGCTAAATGTGATTCTGTAGATGCCGTTACGATTAATTTTGTAGCTGCGTGCGAGCCTGGGCGTTGGACCATAACCACTCCTGGTAAACGGATCGGAGAGGATAATGGTATTCCCCGCGCTGAAAACTTCTTCTTCGACCAGCGTCCCAGCAAGCCCGAAAACATTGACGCCGCTGCGGATATTGGCTGCTATAAAGTTGGGGTCATCTCTATAAACCCATGAATTACCTTCAACCCCATCATAGTAACCCTTAGGCGGCATCAGAAACAGCCTGTGAGGGGCCGCTGTAGAGTCAATCGCTGTCGCTTCATTCCAGTTAATTCTAATCGGCATCGTTCCTGTTAAAAGTCCGTTATCAGTACCGATTGTCTTCCCGGCCCACACATCGGATGCTGCTGCTGTTCCATACTCACCCCCCTCCCCCATTAATTGAAAAGCCGTGCCATTATAGACTAGGGTGTGAATTGACCAAATACGCATAAACCCAGCGGGAGGGGACGTCATATTGCTGCGGATAATATCTTTTGCACCTAAACCGTTAACATTAATTGTTGGTGATGTCCCATTTGCAAGATGAAAGCTAATTGTTAGCCGCAAACCAGGTTTATATTCCGTTATTGCAGGGCTAAACGTAACCGTATATGCTGTGCCTGTACCTGTCGTTTGAGCAAATGGTGGTGCAAATAAACTATTCAATATAGCAACATCATCTGCAGCCGCAGGAGCCGCAGCCTTCATCCGCCCGGCAGAATCCCGCTTAACCAGCGTTGATGCAGTTGCAGCATTGGTTGCAGCATTCAATGCTGCCTTATCTGCCGCAGGCATCAGACCATTAGCTGACCCTGTGGCTACCGCTGTACCAGCCTTAGCATTCCATGCTGCTTTTTCCGCATCAGTGACAAAGCGGTTGCTAGAGTCCTGCGTAATAATGGATGGTGGATGCGATGAGGGATGCGTATAGTTATTCGCCCCCGTCGCCACGCCGTCTAACTTGCTTTTATCCGCAGCCGACATTAATCCCGCTGCGGATGTCGTTGCAGCCCCCGGGTTGACCTGCGCCCCTGCCGCGATACCATTAAGCTTTACTTTATCTGCGGCAGACATTCGGCCAGCATCCGTTGTGCTGACAAGCTTGGTCACTTCAGCATCCAAAACATCAGAATTGCCGTTCAAATCCTCAACATTTATAGCATCCGACGCTTCCGGCTTTTTCAATTTCAAATTTGGTGTTAATTGCATTGTTTATCCTCCTCCATACGTGCGTAATTGGCCCCATGTGCGTGTTGCGGCATTTTGCCATGTCAATCCCGATACCATGTCCCAGGTGGTGAAGGTATACAGGAAGGAATAAGAGAGATGGGCCGGGCGAATTTGCTCCAGCATTGCCATAAACCCTGCCATATTGGCCGGGACGCCTAATACCCCGATGAACCGGATTACAAACCGATGCTCACCAGGGTACTCCAACACATCCACTTCACCGCCGCTAAAGGCGGAAGCCACATCAATCAGCATTTGTTTGGTTACCGTTCCATGACCGCGCAGCTTGGCGCTGATCATCTCCCGACGCCATTCGTCAGACATGGACGGGTCTGTCGTTAAGCCAAACTCCTGCTCCCAATGCGCCAGCCCCCAGGTTGACGTTGAAACAAAAAACTGATTGATCAGATCGGCAGCCAAGGTTATTGAAATGCCCAGCTCCTCCGCGAGTGTGCTCTGTAACTCCTTCATATCTCTTATACCCTGCCAAAAATCAGGAAGGTACGCCATCAGATCGGGACGTTTTGCTTCAGGCGTTTCCGTGGAAGTTCCCTGACTTCCAAACATCCCGGCGCCATAAAGCGCGACACCGTAGGTCACTACGCATCACCTCGCAATTGCCCCCACGTTAGTGGACCCTTTGGCATGACTTCATCGGAATTTGCCAGTTGCCGCCATGGCAGCCAGCTGTCCGAATTATACAGGGCAAGACGATAATGGATCGGGGCATTATTATTGTAGGGATACAAATATTGAATAGCCGCCATGCTGCTATAGCCCTTTACCGTCATAATTGTGCAATATTGCACGTTGTTAAATCGGCTGGCCGGATTGTTGCTAAAAAAAACGGTCAACCCCCGATCAAACGTTGAAGGCAAAGCATCCCCCTGCTTCCAGTTATCCGCCTTCACGTTTAACGCATCATGACTGTGCGTCGACGGAGGAAAACCAGTCGGTTTGCCGCTCACGCCCGACCATGGCACACTGTCAGCAGCTTCAGCCATATCAACCTTTCCGTTGTCATTGCTGTCGTAGACGCTTTTGAGCATATCGCCAGCGCCAACATTAGCCAATCTTTTGTCGATTGCCTGCTTAACTCGCAGCGGCGTCATATCCGTTGTATGATCTTCGCCTGCTTCTGCTTGCGCTTGAGTGGACAGCCCCCTGTTCACCTGCGCTCCTGCCGAAATGCCATCCAGCTTCGTCTTATCTGCGGCGGACATCAAGCCATTAACGGAGGACGTTGCTGCCACCGTGCTTGCCTTGGCATTCCAAGCGGCCTTTTCCGTATCCGTCACAAATCGGTTGCCAGAGTCTTGAACAATGATAGACGGCGGATGAGTAGCGGGGTGGCTGTAGTTATTTGCGCCAGCCGAAATACCATCCAGCTTCGTCTTATCTGCCGCAGACATCAAGCCATTAACGGAAGCCGTAGCTGCTGTCGTGCTTGCCTTGGCATTCCAAGCGGCCTTTTCCGTGTCCGTCACGAATCGGTTGCCAGAGTCCTGAGCAATGATAGACGGCGGATGGGTAGCCGGATGGCTGTAGTTATTTGCGCCAACCGAAATACCGTCCAGCTTCGTCTTATCTACGGCCGACATCAAGCCGTCAGCCTCAATTGTGGCTGCTGCCGTCTCGGCCTTGGCATTCCAGGCCGCTTTTTCCACATCGCTCACAAACCGGCTGCTTGCATCCTGAGCGATAATCGCCGGAGGATGGGTCGCGGGGTGAGTGTAGTTATTGGCCCCGGAGGCTATGCCGGCGAGCTTGGTTTTTTCGGCTGTTGTATAGTCATTGGCCGATAAACCCTTGCCTGCGACCTTGTCCACCTTGCTTGCAAGCTGCATAGTCATCGTACCAGCAAAGTCCGGGTCGTTATTTAACGCGTCCGCAATTTCCTGCAACGTATCCAGGGCATCGGGAGCCGCTCCAACAATGGTTTGGATACGCTGATCCGTTTCGCTTTTGGTATAAACGCTCGTTTTGTCCGCTTTTGCAACCAGCTTCGAATCGACGTCCGTTTTGTCCGCTTTGCCCTGCTCAACTGCAATAACCCTTGAATCCGTCAGGCTTTTATAGCGGTCGAGCTCCTCCTGCGTTGCCGTTGCAGCCGCCTGAAGCTCGTTAATATCGTCTGCATCCACCTGATCTCCCGGCGTCTGATAGGTCATATAGACAGCATCGGCGTCCGCAAAAATACGAATGTATCTGCGCCATGGCGTTTCCGCAGGCACAGACACCGTAAAGGCCGTTACCTCCTCGCCAGTCATTTTGGGCCCGGTGTGAGCCCGGATCGAGCTGTTCGCAATGTTATCATGTGCCAGCAAACCTTCAAATTTGCCAGCTACAAGGGAAAGCTCCTCCTGTACGGTATAGGCGGTACCGTCGGTCCTTTTGTTCAGCTTAGGCTTAAAAACATCAACTTCATCTGGATAAGGCATCACCTACACCTCCAATTCCACATTTGCCAGCGCCGGGATGTCATGGTCAGACAACGGCACATTGCCCGTCCCGCCATTTAGCGTCAAGCCGGAGTAGTCTTGAACTCCCGCTACTGAAAGCAGCAGCACGCCGATCGCGGCAATACTGACATAGGATGCGGAAAATGCAATTGAACGGAAGTGCGCTTCAAGCGCCGCCGTAAATGCATCCGTTACGCCTTGCAGCGTGTAGCCTGCTCCCAGCACGATACGCGCCGCAGCAACAACCGGCGCAGCGGTAGCGGAAACGACCGTTACCGCTGCTCCAACCGGGCGCACCGTTTCGATATATTCCGCCGTTTCGGCTACCAGCACGGCGCTGGCCGGCGCCTTGTTGCTATCGACAATAATAACTTTAACGGTGCCCGGCCCATCCCACAGCGGCTTGACCTTGGCATCGCCAACGCCGGATACGCCCATTGCCCAGTCGCGGTAATCTGCGGCGTTGCCGCCGCTGGACGGGTTGCGCACCCGGTGAAGGTATCTCGTTCTAAGCGATTCATCGCTTTCCCGGTCTTCGCCGGGAACAAGCAGCTCGCCAAGCTCTGCCCGAGCCAGTCCCTGTATAAATTCCAAAGGCAGTAGCTCGCCAAAATATACATTGCCGCCTCTTCCCGCCACATCGCAAACCAGCACATATTGCCCGCTCCCGAGCTTGGCGGATACCGTATAGCTATAGCCGCCCCCGCTGTACCGGCTGCCAATCGGAACCTCAAGGGGCTCATTATTGCTGCTGTAAAAAGAGCCCTTCCGCTGGGCCGCATCAGCCGGACGACGAGTCAAACCAAAGTCCGCCGCCCGCAAATCCAGATATTCACCGCTGCTGGTAGTGCCAAAGCCCAGCCGCAACTGAAGCTCCATATCCATATACATCTGAGCCATCTCCGCCGCAGCCGGAGCACAGGCATCATAAATGATGCTGCCCTCGCGCTTGTCGATCGTATCCGGTATCCGGTCCAGCATGCGATTCAAAATCGCCTCATAGGTTTGCGCTTCATGCAAAGCCAACCACCTCCTCTTCAAAGCTTCCATAATCACTATGGACCGTAAACGTGACGACAGCCTGGTCTCCCCGCTGACTGACCTTCACTCCCTCCACAGCAATAATCCGATCATCCTGCAGCAGCGCTTCCTCCAGCATCCGCTGGGCCTCCAGTTGCACAAAAGAAGGCTGACGGCCAACCAGCTCCGCCAACTCATTGCCGTAATTTCCGCTGTAGATGACATGGCGGAAGCGCTGACTTTGCAGTATTTTGAACACAGCTTGCTTTATGGCATGCAGCCCGTCCGTTTTGCCCGATATGACGCCACGCTCCAAGTCCATGCGCCAGGTAGCTGACGGCTGGCTCGCCGCAGCAATGGTTTCCGTTAAAGAACCTCCTTGCGGTATCATGGCTTCACCAGCCGATCCAGCAGCAGATAACGCTGACCGCCCTGCATGCGCAGCAAAATGACTGCATCCCCGGCCTCAAGCCCTCTGCGGATGAGGATAGTTGCGGAGGAAGCTTGCTCCGAAATACTGCCCGGCCCAACAGCTTCACCGCTGCTCAGATCTATTTCAAGCGCCGTCAGCGATTCCGGCACAATTAAAAAATCCGCCGGAAGCGTAAAGCGCTGGTCGACTTTTACGCTGAGCGGATTTGCGGACACCACTTCTCCCTGGAGAAGCTGAACGGGATTGCCCGCTTCGACAGCGCCAATCCCTGCTTTTTTGATTAGTTCCAGCATACTCATCCTAGATCACCTTCACATCCAGCGCCATCGTATGGAGAGCGCCGCTGAATTTATGACTGCATTCGTCAACAAGAAACGGCTGGTTCAAGCCCAGCCGCTCGATGACTACATAGATATAGCTTCCCGCGCGCACCTGCAAATCGCCTAAAGCGTTAAGCTTCATCGTTTTGCTCTCGCGGTTATGAAGGGTTGAAAGCATCCTCAGCAGTTCGCCGATTTGCCCCTCGTTCTTTTTTTCGTCCACCGATTGGTACAGCTGGAGCATGCCCCACTTCGCTATGTTTGCAGCATCCTGCTCAATGAACAGCTCGCGATTGCCTGTTTTTTTGTTGTCCTGATAAAGGACAATCCGATTGTACGTGTCCTGGTCGATGGACAAGCTGGTGCTGTAATCCGTCAGCAGGCTGCCTTCACCCAGGTAGTTGTCCGCAACCATATCCTCGATATTCCGCAGCGCAAGGGCACCAAAATCGTCATAAAGCACATAGTTTTTCCCGCCGTGAATCAAGGTCAAGTCTAGCGCCTTGTTGCAAATATCCAGCAGCTTTTTTCCATCCTCCACCATTTCCGGAATGAGATACGGCGTCGTTTCGATATGCCCGGTTTTCAGCTTGAATTTATTCGCCACTTCCACGATGATTTCAGACGCCCGCTTGTTTTTGAAAATAAAGGTGTCCGAAGCCATGAGATACCGGATCTGATCATAAGCTTTGACCTTAACGGTCTCGCCGCTGCCGCCCTCCAGGGTGAAAATATAGCCATGGAACACTGGCTTGTCGCCATATCTGACCTGAACAATATCGCCGTTGTTGATGGCAAAAGCACGCGATTGGTACAGTCCTTCGGTCACCACCGTAAACTCCAGGCTGCCTGCCCTGCCGATCCGGCTTGTTTTCCAGGTGACGTCTCCGGCAATTTGCGATAAATCCCAGACGTTCCCGTTTTTATTGTCCAGCAAAATCGTAATCATGGCAGCTTCAGCACCTTTCCGATGGGCAGCCTTCTCAGCTCGGCGTCGGAAATGCCGTTAAGCTTCTGGATTTCGCCCCAGCGGGCGCCGCTGCCAAGCTGGGTTTGAGCCACCTTCCACAGCGAATCCCCGGCCACCATGACATAGGTTTTGGACTTTTCCCTCTCGTCCGGGCGCTGTGCGTTGGCGGTAGACGCTTTGTTGTCCTTGATGGTCACCTTTTTGGCGGCATGAAAGACGTAATGCTTCAGTTTGATCGTGTATTCAATGTCTCCATTGCCGCCCGCTGTTTCTTTCCATGAAAAGGATTCGATGCTTGCCGGCGTATTGTACACGATTCCGGCTTTTCCCTCATTGCCTGAATCGACAATTAGCCGAATCGGTCGTTTGCTCTGCATCCAGCGGCTAATCTTCAATACCAGTTCTATAGGTGGCTCCCAATTTGGCGGAACGATTTCATTCCCTTGCAGATCCTTCTGCTTTTCAAAAATAAAAGGATACGGCTGCCCCGGAAAAAAGCTGCTGAAGCCGTATTCCGAAAGCTTGCGCTCCTTAATGACGTTAATTTCGCCCAAGCCAATAACCTCGAAGGTGCTTCCCTTAACCCCGTCCGACACCTCAAACGAAGCAGGCAGCACCGGGATAACCAGCTTTTCCTTAAAATTATTAAAGCTTAATTCTATGCGGTAGCTCATCGGTAAACCCCCTCTGCAGAAGACGAGATTTCGTCCTGAAGCATCGTGGTGATCGCTTGCACCATTGAGCCAACATCCATGCCATTGCGGATATCTCCGGTTTGAACATTGACGGAAGGCTGGAGCGTTACGAAGTTTTGAATATTTTTCATCTCCGCCAGCTCGCGCATCATCTTGATATCTTCGCTGCTGATGTCGACGGTATCATTGATTTTACCTACCTCGTCAAGACGGCCTCCGGAAACAGCAACGGCATTTTGCTCAGCAAGAACGCTGTTTGAGGCGGAGGATTCGGTTGGCAGGCCTGTGACCTTCTGCTCCTGTTCGATTTCATCGGCTGCTCTTTTTGCAGCACGTTCGGTCATAAGGTTCTCCCGATATTGGGTCAATTCTTTGTCTTTATTTTCAAGCGTCTGTTCTGCAGCTGCTTTTTCAGCTTTTACAGCTGCGAGTGCTAATTCAGATAAATTTCCAGTATTTAATTTAAAATCAAGTTCTATTTCTTTTCCAAACAGTTTAAACAAAGACTTAATCCCTTCAACCAGTCCATCAAAAAGAAAGTCAAAAATGGAACTTGCTTTTTCATATAGAAACAGGAAGGCTTTTATCGCAGCCTCAGCAAATGACCAGAAGTAAATAGGAATTCTATAGAAAAACAAGATAATAGAATGCCATGCTTTTAAGAATCCCATGGCAACTGCATCGTTTTCCTTGTACAAAGTAACAAGCGCCATAACTAATCCGGCGATTAGGGTAACGATGAGTATGATAATATTACCTTTCATTGCCGCATTCAATCCACGCCATCCTTTTTCTGCGTATGCCGACGCAACTGCTTGAGCATACAATGCCAATGAATTAAGGAACGTGTAGGTTTTACTGATCAGTTGCAGGGCGTTATATGCTTGAATTGCCACGCTTGCGCCTTCATATACCGAACCGAAAAAGCTCCAGTTGTCATTAATAAAATTGGAAACCGCTTCATTCTCGGAAATAAAGCTTTTGTACATTCCCGATAGCTCCACCATCTGCTCCGAGAGGTTGGGCAGCTTGGCCTCTACCTCAGCAGCCTTGGCGGAAGCGGCTTCAGTCTGTGCTACAGCCTCAGCGCTTACTCCTGCACCGCCAGCT
The DNA here is from genome assembly GCF_001675045.1 of Paenibacillus oryzae. Classification (GTDB taxonomy): domain Bacteria; phylum Bacillota; class Bacilli; order Paenibacillales; family Paenibacillaceae; genus Pristimantibacillus; species Pristimantibacillus oryzae. The sequence continues at coordinate 284,790 of NZ_LYPA01000080.1, read as the reverse complement.
CCTGCTTCTCCTGCAACAACCAGCGCCGTTTCGGCGGCTCCAACGGCAAGCGCAGTCGAAGGGCTTCCTGCATTTACAGCGGCGCCCCCCGCTCCTCCGCCAAAAGCTGCGCCTCCCGCAACCATGGCCGTTTCGCCTGCCAGAACGATGCCGGTTTCAACTGACCCCGGCAATGCCGGTACGGAAGGGCCCGCAGGGAGCGCCTTTGCCGCCTGCTTCTCCATATCCTGAGTCCGTGCAGCACGTTTCCCGGCTTTGAGCGCTTGCTGATTACCAGACATTAAATTAGTTGTGGCGGAAGATACCGGGGAGGGACGAGCCCCCGCTCCGCCATTAGCGCCTGCTCCCCTTTGATTAGCCATACTCTTGAAAAATTGGCCTAGTTGATCGAGGGAGGTCGTTATTTTTTGCGCTTCCTGATAGATTTGCCCCAAAGCGGCGATCAATAGCTTCCCCAGTGTATCCAGGGTGGCATTAATCATCCCGCTTTCCGTTGCGATTTGAAGCAAGGGGGAATTCAGGCTCTCCTGTGCGGTTAGCAGCTTCTCCACGGTGACGCTCAAATTAGCAGCATCTCCGGCCTTTTCCTGCGCCGAATTATCCCCATCTTTTTTGGCTCCATCCTTGGATTGAAACGTCGGAAGATGCTTGGCTAAAATTTTGCCAAACTCCTCGATCTTCTCGCCCAATTTTGTGGCATTGTCTTTTGAATCGGAGGGTTTCTTTTCACTATTCGCAACAGCCGTCGCCTGGCTTGCCGCCATAACGGTATTGGCCGCCTGCACAGTATTAACAATTGTAATAGAGCCTGCCGGGTTCCCTCCCATTGTCGGAATAGCAGCGCTCATAGCTTGCAGCTGCCGGGTCGCCTGCTTGATCGGCTCCACCAGCTCTGTCATCGCCTTTTCTACCGATTCCATACCCTGCTGCGCGCGAGCAGCCGCTTTGGTGTCAAAGCTCTCCAGTGCGCGCAGCATGCCGGAGGCGGACGCCGCCGCTGATTGCATGATTGCAGTCATTCCAGACGCCGATGCCAGCATTCGCCGCTGTTGAACCGCCATTGCTTTTGCTGTATTCAATTTTTCACCACCTTTATATAACGCATGAAGAGAGCAGGAGCGATATGCAGCACCAACTGCACCATCCCGCCCCATTGCTCAGGCGGCTAGTGCCGCTGACGGCGTTTCCTGCCCTTTCTACTTGCGCTTAGCCGACCTTTTCTCCGCGGCAAGCCGCTCCTGAATGCAGGCAATCATAAACGCCTTTTCCTCTCGCGTCTGGCTCATGTATTCCCGCGGCGTCATATGAAATTTCATGAGGGCGTAGTACGCGTAGTTCGCGTCGCTATCGCCCTCCCTGATTAGTTTTTTGCTTCGTCCACAAGCTCCTCAAAGTTTGTGTTGTAGCCGGAAATCTGCTGGATTTCCTTGGACAGCTCCTCGATTTCACCAGCCAGCAGCACCTTTTGCAGGTATTCATCGGCATCCGTGCAGCCGAGCTGACGGATGCTTTCCGCATCCTTGAAGCTTGGCACAACCGTATGATTGATCACGATAGCTTTGGAAATAGCGCTGGCGTCGATCTCCACCTTGCGGTCCTTGCTTTTTGGATTGATCTTCATCGCCCGCTTCTGATAAGCAGCCATATCGTCGGCGCTCATCGCCCGGATGGTGAATTTCAGCACGTTGCCATCCTCATCCTTAAAACGATTGGAAATTGCCACCTCCGCTGTCAGGTTGTCAACCGGGTTGCTGTTCAAAAATTGCTGTAATGTGCTCATTTCTTAATACCTCCGCCTTGGGTTGTTTTGTTCATTCCGTCTTCATCGTTTGTTCCGGCGGGCAAGCCTATTGGCTTCCAAGTAGGCTGCCCCGTTCCCTAACACGCCGCCCCCCAGAGCAGCTTACCGCCATTATTGCAGAGAGGAGAATTTATCCGGAATATCGAAGTCTTCAAAAGTAAACGGAAGCTCCTCCTCCAGCGAATCCTCTGCCGTGGCGTCGAATTTTGCCAGCAGGATGCTGTCCAGGTTGCAGCGCTTAAGCACCACGGTTTGCTTGCCCGCGCGGGAAGACGGATCTTCGTTCACGATGGTCAGCTCAAAGTAGAAGTCCTTGCCGGTTTTGACGTAATCTTTTGTCAGCTCCCGGAACTTGGAGGTCATGTAATAGATGGTCAGCGTGCCGGTGCCTGTCCAGCCAACTGTCTTTTTGCCAACGGTTGTGCGGCCCAGCATAGGGACGTCCGCTTTTGTTTTTTCAATGGTTGCTTCACCCGTTTTGGCGTAAAACAGCTCCTCCTGCTGGCCGTTGATCGTTACCGTTGCTTTGGCTTGCTTGCCGCTGATGGTGTCTTGCACGTTCATATAGGACATATTAGTTTACCTCCACTGTAATATAGATTTTTTCAATAGCATCCACAGGCTGAACGCTCAGCTCCACCAATACGCCGTCGCCTTGGCCCTGAATCGGCAGCACCGCGATGTCCGTATCGGAATCGAAGTTTTGGATCGCCCCGATATTTTGCAGCCCCGTCAAATAATTGACGCATTCGTTGCGCAGCAAATTGCGGCCGTCGGCATCATTGGCCACCTTGCCAATGTAGAACGAGCTGAACACTTCAGCAAAATCATTGTTAATGGCATCAAGCACGCGAACAACGCGGTTTTTGCCAAAATGGCGTCCCTTCTCCGGCGTAAAGGACGTAAAGGAGTTGATATCCTGCTCCACCACCGCTCTGCCTTTATCCTGGGTAAAAACAAACTCGCCGTTTTGCAGAGCCGCAATCGTCTGCGTATTGGTATAACGCGGATTGGCGTCCACTGCGCCGTCATAAGCGGCGTAGGTAAGCGATTCGTTGGTGCTCGCGCCTGCCGCCGCACCCGCTGTCCAGGCAACGGCTTCAACCGCGCCAAGCTTTGTTCCGTTATCCAGCACAACGCCGTTTTTGACGCTGATGATGCCTTCATAATCTCCTTGCGGATAACCTGCCAGCACCAGCGTTGCCTTGCGGCCTTCCACATCGCGCAGCGTGCGGATAAAAGAAGCGAATACGCCCTTCAGATCCGTATCGTCGGAAGGAAGCGCCATTGCGTTAAACTGCTGCGTCTCAACCGCGCTGAGGTAATCCATATAATCCTGTACCGTCGCCGTACCGTTGCTGCCGCCGGTCAAAGGAGCGCCAGCCGTTTCCTCCAGCGCACCGGAAGCATTCCAGCTAACCCAGCCATTATCGTTCAATCCGGCAATGTCCGATACCGTTTGAACATCCTGCACGGCTCCCGCTACCACTGTCTTGACGTCAAACAACGCTTCATCATCGGCATTAGCCTCCACGATAATAGAAATGTCATTTCCGCGAATGCCGCCGTAACGAGCCGTTGCAACCAGCTCGCCTACTGTGGCCGATGCTTTGACGCCGGTGTTTACCCGGTAAAGCAGCAGCGTTTTGGCGCGTTTAAGGCTTTCTCTAACCAGTTGCAGCTCGGCTGCGGATACGACATAGCCCAGCTTGTTCAACGTATTTTCGCCAGCCTCCAGCGTTACGATTTCCTTGGGCTGTCCCCAGGACAGAACGAGCGGCATTGTAACTACGCCTCTCTCCCCTGCTACTCCAAGCGGCTGCGGCGTGCTGTTAAAATTGATATAAACGCCTGGTCTTACTTTATTTTGTGCGGTCCAAGTTCCTCCGGTCATCCTATTCCACTCTCCTGTTTTTAAAAGTTTGTACAGCCAGCTCTGCTTCTGCGACTGTGTAAAGCTCACTGTCTTGCAGCAAAGCCTGCAGTTGATTCTTTTCACGCGAGCTCCATCGCCTGGAAGCAAGCAATTGACGCTTGGAGTACCTTCTTTCCTGCGGCGCATGCTGCCCATGCGCTCCCGCGAGTGCCTCCTCCGTCCCGCCACTGCGATCGACTTCGGAGGCTTCGCCCCCATGCTTGATTCCATGAGCTTTACTGCTGCCCTTTTGTCTTCCATCTTGTTGCGGTATTGTCCATTTCCATTTCTTCATTTCAGACCCGCCCCTTGCGCCAAAGCCCCCATTGTTGCAGCGGCTGGTTCTGACCGCTTGATTCGGATGGTTATTTCCCAACCGAAACGGAGCCGGCCATCCTTGATTTCGTGCTTCAAGCCGGTGGAACGGTACGTGAAACCATCCACCTCGATTTCCTGAAGCAGTTGGTACAACTCTTCCGCCATATCATGCAGCGCGGATGTTTTTTCATCGCCATCGGGCACCTGATACTGAATGCTGAATCCATGCGTTCGGCTGCAATAGCCGCCCAGCATAGACGCCTGAGTCATGCTCAAAAGCTCAAAAACCATTCCAGGCGAAATTCCGGCACCGGCAACAGGATCATCCACAATGGACAGTCCGACAAAATGGCCCTTCAACCGCTCCATAATGCCAACTCGAAAGCTGTTAACCGTCATTGCAATCACCCATCCCTCCTTGCGTATTTCTCTCAAAATAAGAACGTGTGTTCTATATTTCGACATCTAAAGCTTATCACAGGAAGATCACCAGGTGCTCCCCAACTTACCCCCAATTTCCCCTCGCCTGTTCGATTGAAAGCAGCAAATATGCAACCCATTGTGAATGCATCTGTTAAAAGGAAAACACCGGGCAATTGCCTCGCGAGGCTCCCGGTGCTCCATATGTCTTGACGTATCTTAATTTGTGCTGACGTATCATAGTGACTCTCAATGCCTTATTACCGTAAATACATAGTGAGCACATATAGCTTCCCGCTCACTCCGTACCGCCATCAAGCTCCCACTCCAGCATGCCCCACATTTTCAAGGTTTGAGCTACGGATAACAAGCCGTCATTGATGCGCCTGTCGATAGTTGAGCTTTTGTCGCCGCGATTCATATAATAGAGCGTTTCGGAATAGGTGTGCCCCTTCAAATAACGAAGCGTAATGGCCTGCTTGGATTCATCGTCGCCGATCATATCTACAGCTCTCTCCAATGCATTCCGCAGCAAATCGCATTTTTCGGCGGCACGCTTCTGGTTTTGGGCCAATTGAACGGCATTGGCGGTTTTATTGGCGTATAGCTCGTCCGCATCTAATCGGCGCGTTGACTCCGAGTTATAGATCGTTTGCTTTAATAACTCCTCATGACGGCGAAAATCCTCCACCACAAGCTTTAGTTCCTTATACTTGCGCAGCATTTGCTGGGCTGTCTTTTTTTCCTTTATATTTGGTTTAGCCAAAAATTGAAATGTTGCGCTGCCTGTTCCGTTTACCAACGTCATCGCCCCCATTGTTCTTGTTTACTTTGTGAAGATGTTGTACACGTTTCTTGTACTTTCTATTCTCAGTATAAGTACAAGATTCTTGTATGTCAATCCAAAGTACAAGTATAATGTATTTATTGTTGCAAAATAAGCAGGATATAGTACAATAAAGATGTACTTATGCGCGGGGAGAGATTACGTTGTTCAGAGCCGACCGATTAACAGAACGCCGCAAGCAGCTTAGATTAACTCAGGAACAGCTTGCCCAGCAGGTCAACCTGACCAAAGCTGCAATTAGCAACTACGAGCATGGCCGAAGCGCCCCGCCGCATGAAACATTGGCTGCGCTGGTTGATGCGCTTCAGACCAATGCCGATTATTTGCTGGGCCTGTCGGATTCTCCCGCTTCATCCGCCGATGCGCAAGGCTCCCTTGCAACCGGCTCGGAGACAGACAAGCAGCCCAAAGAGGCCGTTGCTCCGGAAGCGGGCATTTATATTGCGTACCTTGGCGGACCTCCCGAAGAGATGGATGAAGAAGAAGCCGAACATTTGAAGCGCGAATTGGAAATGTTTCGAGCCTTCAAAGATAAGCGCAGACGAGAACGAGAGCTATACGATCAGAGCTGAATAGAGCTTGTCCTATTTTAAAGCCCGAAAGGGTTTTATTTTTCGCCATACATACGAACATACATTCTATTCTGGAGGTTGCAATGGAAGAATTGGACATGGAGCTGTACAAGCCGACTGAACTGGAGCAGTGGATTTGCAGAATTTATCAGGCAAACGGCATCAGACGATGCGAAGATATGGAGGATTTGGATCATGTCGCTTCCTTATTCAACACTTTTATCGCCTATACAGAGGGAGATACCAAGGTCCTTTATGACGAGGATGGGGATTGCATGATTTTTCTGAATATCTATCTGGAGAAAAGAGAGCAACGGCTGGCGTTTTTCCATGAGCTCTGCCATCCTGCCATGCATACGGGCAATCAGCGCAGCTTGCCTCCGTCTTTTGTCGCTCTGCAGGAGAATCAGGCAGGCTTGTTCCAGCAGTATGCCGCAATGCCCTTTTACATGCTGCCGGACTTTCAGCGGCAGCGCTGCGAGGCTGGACAAATCGCTGAAGCCTTCGCCCTTCCGGTATCCTTTGTCAGACAGCGGCTGGAGCGCGTCAGGCGCCGCATTCGGCAGCAGCGCGAGGATTTATCTCTGCACTCTCGCCTGACCGCAACGTTCCCGCCTGTGCCGCAAGAGCCCTCCCATGCTGCAATGGAGCTTTTGACGAAGCTTAATCGGCAAGTGCGAAACAGAAAGGAGCTGCGCCTATGAAGCTGACCTGTTATTCGGAATGGGATGGTTATGAAGGCATCCAGCGCCCCGTCCTGCTGCTGCTCTATTCGACAGGTTTCGATTGGACAAAAACGTTGGAGGTGAAGCTGGAGGCTCCCTTCGAAAGCTGCGATGAGGATAGTTATAATGAGGCTATGTCGCTAATTGTTCCTGACCATGTTTATGTACGGCAGGCCAACGGGCAGCGGGGTGAAATCGGCATATCCATGCCGCTGCTGGCTAAGTATGCGCAACGCGTGTTGGCCCAATCCGCCAATCCGCCGGGTCTGTCGGATATAACAAGGCTGGTGATAAGAATTTCGGATATCGAAGATATGCTGGTTTTGGAAAAAGGGGCTCCTGTGCAAAAATCAGGCAGGAACATTCCGTGATATGTGGGCCAAATCACGATTGCACGCCACGATCTATTTTATAATGGTTTTATGTCATTTGATTATGCGTAGGAGGCTATCCGTTATGAAAAGATATATCCCCAACCAGCACGGAGCCTGGGCCATGCTTGTCCTTCCGTTCCTGTTCGGGCTGGCAGCTTCGCAGGGAAAATGGCCCCATATCCCTTTGTTCCTGACCTGGCTGCTCCTTTATTTGTTCAGCTTTCCGCTTCTGCAATGGACGAAGACGCGCCGGGGAGACCGCTACCGCAAGCCGGTTATTTTATACGCTGCATTGTTGCTGCCATTTGCGGTCTATATGCTTATTGCTGTTCCGCAGCTTATCTGGTTTACGCTTCCGCTTATTCCGCTTTTCTGCATCAATCTATACTATGCGCGCACAAAAAATGAACGCGCCTTGCTGAATGACATTGCCGCAATTGTCACCTTCAGCCTAATGGTGTTTCCTGTTTTTTATATAGGCGAAGGGGAGGATTGGAGGACGGCAGTCGTGCTATTCGCCGTTTCGATGATCTATTTTACCGGCACGGCCTTGTACGTAAAAACGATTATTCGGGAAAAGAAAAATCCGAAATACTACTATGCATCTATTGCTTACCATCTATGCTTTATTGTATTCGGCTTGTGGTTTTTGCCGCTTGCAGCCGCTCCCGTATTAGCAGCTCTGCTGCTGCGGGCGATCATCGTCCCCAAAATGGGCGTTACGCCCAAAGTGACGGGAATGCTCGAAATCGGATTTACGCTAATGCTGTTTCTTGTTATTCTGTTTAATATGTAACACGAGGTTGAAAGCAAAGTGCTATTTTTAACGTGATCCAGCTTTTGCTGGTCATTCATGACCGTTACAGCCTGAAAGGGCTGGATTTTCCTTGGTCAACGGTCACCCGTGTCCTTTAGCGCTCCAAAGTGGCGTTTACGGGCGGGATTTAAGGGGCTTACGGACGCCAACGTCCATTACAAACTGAAATCCCTGTAAAAACAGCGTCTAAAGGTCATTTTTGTCCGCAAGAATAAGGCCTTCGTTCCATAGGGAGATCGCTCGAAGGTTCATCCCCCGATATACGACATGCCGATTTTGGGCTTGCTAATCGCCGACTCTTCTGTCCGTTCTTCCGAATACCGGTCGCTGCGGTTCTCCCATACATTCGCAATGAAGGCCATCAGCTCTTCATCGCTTGCGCCGCGGCGAATGATATCTCTCAGATCAAAGCCGCGAGATGCAAAGAGGCATGTATACAGCTTCCCGTCGGAGGACAAGCGGGCACGCGTGCAGGTTGAGCAGAAGGATTCGGACACCGATGTAATAAAGCCGATTTCCGCGCCGTTATCCGTGTAACGATAACGCTGGGCAACCTCGCCAAAATAGCTTTGATCCACCGGCTCCATCTCGTATGCTCCTTGAAGAAGCTGCAGGATGTCGCGTTTGGAAACAACCTTTTCAAAGCCCCAGCCGTTTCCGTTGCCTACATCCATAAACTCGATAAACCGCAGCGTAATGCCCTTCTCCTTGAAATAAGCTGCCATTGGCAAAATCTCGGCCTCGTTAACTCCCTTTTGCACAACCATATTTACCTTGACCTGAAACCCGACATCTGCGGCGTGTTCAATATTTTTCAAAATGTGCTCCGGCTTGACCCCTCTGTTGTTGATGCTCATAAACAGCTCTGGATCTAGAGCGTCAAGACTAATGTTCAGCCGGCGTAAGCCTGCATCGTACAGCGGCTCAGCCAGTCGGCCCAGCAGCACGCCATTGGTTGTTAACCCAATATCCTTTACCCCAGGCACAGCTTTAATATCCCTCACCAGCTCCGGCAGGTTGGGGCGCATCAGCGGTTCGCCGCCGGTCAGGCGAATTTTCTCAACGCCAAGCGAAACGAATAACGCCGTGAGCCGCTTGATTTCGTCAAAGGACAACAGCTCGCTTGGCGGCAAAAAAGCGTAGTCCTCGCCAAAAAGCTCCTTGGGCATACAGTAGGAGCAACGGAAGTTGCAGCGATCCGTTACCGATATCCGCAAATCATGCATAGGTCTTTGCAACCGATCTTTAGGCGCAACCATTCCGATCGTCTCCTCTCCATAAAATACGTGCTCTCACGAACCTTTTATTCAACTTTTATATGATCCAACAGTCCGTACCTTCCTCCACCCCGAGCAGAAGCACATCTACCGTATCGCCTTCTGCAAAATGACGGGACCCGCCCGGCAGGACCATCAGCGCATTGCCGCGGGCAATGGAGGAAACCGCATTTGATTTATTAAAGCCTGCCGAACGCACGCTTGAACCGTCGTAGACCGCGCGGATAAAGCGCGTGAACGGATTGGCCTTGGCAAGCGTTTCACCAAGCCGGGCTGTTGTTCGGGGAAGATAAGGCTTCGTTGCCCCCATCATCTTCAGCAGCACCGGGCGTGTAAACAATTCAAAGCCGATATAGCAGGCGGACGGATTTCCCGATAGCCCAAAAAGGTATTTCCCGGAATGCACGGACACTGTCGTTACGCTGCCGGGACGCATAGAAACCTTATTAAAAAGCACCTTGGCTCCAAGGCGCTCATAAATCGCGGGCAAAAAGTCAAAATCGCCAACCGACACCCCGCCAGTTGTAATGAGGCAATCACATTCCTCCATTGCCTGGCGAACCATGTCCAGGCAGCTCTCCAGCTCATCGCCAGCCGTTTTGTACATCCGGCAGGAAATCCCCATCCGGGCAAGCTGCGCCGCAATCATTGGCCCATTGCTATTGCGGATTTTCCCCGGGCTAAGCGGCTCATGTACATCCAGCAGCTCCGTACCGGTTGACAAAATGCCAACAACAGGACGGCGCGCTACTTTTACATCAGTATAGCCGAAGGTAGCCAGCAGCGCTACAATGCCTGGCTGAATAAAGGAGCCGGGAGCCGCAAGCATTTCGCCCTCCGCCATATCCTCGCCCTTGAGCGAAAGATTTTCAAGCGGCGCAAACTCTTTTCGAATCATAAAGGAATTGCCGTTAATGCTCGCCTGCTCAAACATAACAACCGCATCGGCATTGCTTGGCAGCGCAGCCCCGGTCATGATGCGAACGGCCTGCATCGGCCCCAGCTCTCCTTCAAATACGGCGCCTGCTCCATAATGGCCTATTACCGTAAATGCTTTGCGGCTAGCGCCGGAGGCTCCCCTTGAATCCTCGGAGCGGATTGCAAAGCCGTCATAGGGCGAGCGGTCAAACGGAGGCACATCATGAGTAGCTTTGAGCGGCTGAGCCATGATTCTGCCGAAGCTTTCGTCAAGCGGAACGGTTTCCGCCCCTAATTCCCTGGCATGCGCCATCACTCTCTCCACCGCCTCCGACACGGTTATCGGGGTTCTCAACTCTATCATCTCTGTCCGCTCCTTAAGCAACCTGGCCTTATCTATCTTAAGCTTTGCGTTCCTCCGTAATGTCCGTGAAGGTGCCTACATAACGAAGATGCTCCCCGGTCTCATCTTTAATGGCGCTAATATTCAACCATTGGAGATAGTCCTCTCCATTTTTGCGCTTATTCCAAATTTCTCCCTGCCACATGCCCTTTTCTTTCAGATTGCTCCATAAATCCTGGTAAAATGCTTTTTCCTGCTTGCCCGACTTCAACACGTTTGGCTTTTTGCCTAAAACCTCTTGCTCCGTAAAGCCGGTGAGCTTCGTAAATGCAGGATTGACGGATTTAATGTTGCCCGCTATATCCGTTACCAGAATGCCTTGACCCGTGGAGTTGAATACCTCGGAGGTTAAAGCCAGCTTGCCATGGTAATAAAGCCAGATAACAAGCACCAGACTTGCCAGCGCAACCTCGGACAGCAGCATAAAGCCGATCGAATATTGGCCGGTAAGCGAATAAATCAAGGATAGCATGATCGGCGGGAAAAATCCTCCCAAACCGCCCATCATGGATACAATGCCGTTGACGATCCCCGCCTGCTTGTTGAAATACATCGGCACCAGCTTGAAAATAACGCCGTTCCCCAGTCCCGCGCTAAACGCAATTGCGAGACAGCCTACGGTATACAGGCCCATCGACGGTACGAAAGCAAGCAGCACGGCAGCTCCTGTATAAATGACAAAAGTGGCAATCAGCAGCAGCAGCGGCTGAAATTTGTCTCCAAGCCAGCCCCCGACAGGACGCATAAAGGTAGCTAATGCGATAAAGCCTGCTGTACGCAGTCCGGCATCCACCTTCTCCAGATCGAAATTAGTCACCAGGAAGTTGGGAAGATAAATCGTAAACGCCACAAACGAACCAAACGTAATAAAATAAAACAACGAAAAAAGCCAGAGCTTTTCATTTTTGATGACGCCTTTGATTTGATCCATAATCGGCGTTTTCACCTTGGTCTCATGGCGATCACCGAAAAAGAAGTTAAGCACGATAAATATCATCAGCAGTCCCAAATAAAGCTTGATGGTAAGCGACCAGCCCAGTTGCGTAGCCGCAATGGGGGCCATAAACGTGGAAAGCGCCGTTCCCAGATTGCCGATACCGTAAATTCCGTTGACAAAGCCGTGTTTTTCTTTGGGGTAATATTTGGGCAGTGACGTTACGCCTACAGAAAAAACAGCGCCGCCAATGCCGAGGAACAAACCGCCGATGATCAGATCGCCGTAGGTTCCTGCTTCGCTAATGTAATAAACAGGAAACAGAAGCAAGACAAAGCTGGCGAGAAAAATAACCCGCGCTCCCAAAACATTGGCATAATAACCAAGCGGTATGCGCAGGATCGACCCCAGAACAACAGGCAATGCCGTAACCATCGCCAGCTTTTCCGCAGGTATGGCGATATCCTCCCTAATAAAGGGCAGAAGCGAGGAGATAATGACCCATACCATAAAACCCGTAATCAAATTCAATGTTTGAAGCGGCAATTGCATTTTCTTAATCATAGAACTCACCTTTCATCCATGTTGTTCCAGCTATTTGCCTGAAGTCATTCTATGTCCATATTGTAGCTGGCTGGAGTACGGCTCATATATAAGGGAGTTCCCTCTCCTTGGCGGGGGACTCCCTGTAAACAGCAAAAAAACCGCTCCCCGGGGGAAACGGCCTGGATGACAGTCAAGATTTGTTCAAAACGCCATGATTGCTGCTGTGGCTATGGACGTTGCTGAGGGGAGCGTCAAAGGGCTTTTCAAGAAATAAGCGTATTTAACTGCTGATCCAGACGTTTTCTTGCGCCGGGACCAATTTGCTGCTCCGCCATAGGAAACAGCACCGTTTCTTCCTTGACGAAATGAACGGTCAAGATTTCAAAAGCCTCGCCGGCGTCGCGGGCAACCGCGCGAACCTGCCCCAGCGACATCTGCTCCACGCCAGTTTCTGTATGATGCATGAAATGGTCGATATAAGCATCAATCTCTTTATGCTCTTCCTGAATGCCGACCAGCGGGCCTTGCTCAAATCCGATATAAGAGCCAAGGAGCGGGAAAAAATAAGCCTCTTCCTTTTCGGTATGCTTGGCCAAAATGGGCTTGAACGCCTCAAGCTGGCCCCGCAGCTCAAAAATCAACGCGCGCCCCTCTTCCGCCGTCTTGACTCCGCTATCCAGATAACGGACAATGGCATGCCATTGCTCCATCAGATAGGTAAGATAACGATGCTCGTTTTCCAATATCCGCATGGCGGGCGTGTTAAATCTAAGTTGATTGGTCTCTGACAAGAGGACAACCTCCATTCCTGTTTAAGACGTTCCTGAATTCGGCATGTCTACTCCAGAGGAGTGTTCACCACGCCCTAGAAATCCAGCAGTTTCTTCCGCAGCGCATATTCCACCAGCTCGGGACGGCTGGAAAGGTTTAATTTTTCCATGATTTTGGCTTTGTTAGCTTCTACGGTTTTTACGGAGACATAAAGCTTTTCAGCAATTTCCTTGTTTCCGTAGCCCTTTGCAATCAGCGGCAAAATTTCCATTTCACGCTTGGACAGCAGCTCAAAGGGGTCCTCCGTGTAGGAATCCTTTTCCTTGCGAATAAACTCCCGGACAAGCGAAGTGGCCATTTTGGGATGGATGTACATGCCGCCTTGATGAATGGTCCGAATCGCCAACAACAGTTCCTCGTCGGGCGCGCTTTTCAGAACATAGCCTGAGGCGCCGTTTTTAAGCACATGGAACAAATATTCTTCATCATCATGCATGGTCAGAATGAGAATTTTGGTATCGGGATAATCCTCTTTGATCTTGCCGGTAGCGATCAGCCCGCTTTCGCCGGGGGGCATGCTAAGGTCCATGATCAATATGTCGGGGCGATGCTTGGCAACCATCGCATACGCTTCAAGTCCATCCGCCGCTCCGCCGATAACCTCAATATCTTCCTGAAAATTAAGGATCATCGCAAACCCGCTTCTTACAATCGCATGATCATCCGCAATAACGATTCGCATAGCCAGCTCACTCCTTCCCTTGTTGCCTCATAATCGGAACCTGCAAAATGATTTTTGTTCCTTGCCCCATTCCCGTTATCAGGTTGAACGTTCCGCCTACCAGTTCGGCGCGTTCTTGCATGCCGTACAGGCCAAGGCCCGTTCCCTCCGGCTCGTCGTCCGGTCTGAAGCCGACGCCTTCATCCTCCACAATCAGCTGCAGCAGATTGCCTTGCTCCGCCAGCTCCACCTTCACGCTGTCGACCTGCGCATATTTTATCGCATTAAATACCGCTTCCTGGCAGATGCGATATATAACCGTCTCAATCTCGTTGCCATATCGTTTTGTAGACAGGCTGGACAGATATTCAATGGCAACCCCGTAATTCTGCTCCACCCGCTTAAAGTGGGAGCGGAACGCTGCCTCCAGGCCCAAATCGTCCAGCGCCGCAGGACGCAGCTCCACTGACATATTACGGATATCCTGCAAAAGCCGGGTCATAACGCCCTCGGTCTGCTTGACCTTTTTCAGTATGTCGTCTTCCTTGGTCATATATTTCAGCACTCGAAGGTCGACCATTGCGCTTAGCAATTCCTGCGCCACGCTGTCATGCAGCTCCCGGGAAAGCCGCTTGCGCTCGTTCTCCTGTGCTTCCATTACATGCTTGACCATTTTGTTCTGGTAAAGCTTCTCCTGCGTTTTGAATTGCTTCGTTAAATCCCTCAGCATAAATGCACGAATGCCTTTTGCAGGATCAATCAGCTGAATGGTAGCGGCGTAAGGAACAACACCTTTTCCTTTTGTCTCCAGATAAACCTGGAACGAACTGAACTCCTCAATGACGGGCGCAACAAAATAGCAGTTCAGACAGGTTCGCAGCTCCTGATCGCTGGTATACCCTCTGCACGTGCCGCACAACGCTTGAGCCTCGCCTTGAAGAAGCCGCTTCATCACCTCGCTGTCTACGATCTCCGAAGCTGCGGGGTTCATGGCTAATGCCGTTCCTTCCCGGTCAAAAAAGAAAATAGCCTCTGTGCTGTTTTTATACAGTTGCGTCATCATTTGTTCAATCGCTGTATTCCCCGCCTGGATCGTCAACTCAACAACAGTTCCTTTCCGTTCAAGTCTCCGATTCCATGCTGCACGCATTGCTTCAGCGCTTCCAGCCTGGCTTCGTCCACCTGCTCCTCGCCCCGGAAGCCGCCCAGCAGCACGCCCGCAACCCGGGCGTCGTTCCATAATGGGACCGCTCCGAAGCTGGCCAGATTTTCAGACTTGATGATGGGGTATCTGAAGAGCGAATCCGGTCCCATCTGATCCCGGACAGAGGAAAGGAGCAAGGGCTTTCCGGTTTTGAACACCAGCCCCGCTATACCTCTTCCGGATCGCAGAACAATGCGCTTGAAGCGATCATTCAAATTGCCGGAGGCGTATTTCCACTTGATGACATAGTCGAACTCCGCTGTTTCGACCAATGCCAGCGCCATGAAATCAAAACCCAATTTATTGCGGATTTCATCCAGCTCAGCTTGATAACCCACATGATCATTCATTTCATTTCTCCATCATTTCGATTTATTTCTTCTATATAGAATATAACTTCTTCCTACATAATTCAACGGAACGCTCCATACGTGTACCAGCCTTGTAAACGGCCAAAAGCCCAAAATGGCAAATCCGGACAATACGTGTATTTTAAAGGAAAGCGGAACGTCCGTCATTAACGAAGCGTCCGGGCTCAGATAAAACAAACCGCGGAACCAGATGGAAATGGAGGCGCGGTAATCAAATTCCGGCTGAACGGCATTAGTAACCAGAGTGGCGTACATACCCATAAATACGATAAACAGCAAAATGGCATTAACCGCCAGATCGGAGCCCGAGCTGAGCCGTCTTACATTTTTGAGTGTAAACCGCCGGAAGGTCAGGACCAGCATCCCCGCCAGCGTAATCGCGCCGAAAAAACCGCCGATATAAATGGCTCCAATATGATACATATGATCGTTTACGCCAAGCGCATGCATCCATGATTTTGGAATGCCAAGCCCTGACACATGCCCCATGATGACGGGAATAATACCAAGATGGAACAGCATGCTGCCTATTTTCAGCTGCTTCTTTTCGATAAATTCACTGGATTTGGCCGTCCAGTTAAACTGATCCTGACGATAGCGGAATAGATGTCCAACAATAAACACGACAAGACACGTATAAGGAAAAATAACCCATAATAGTTGATCCAGCATTTTCATTTCTCCGGCACCTCCTGTTGTCTGCATGCCTTAAACGTCTCCCGCAATCCTTTGACAAGATAAGCATACGGGCTCTTGTTCTTCTCCAGCGCCTGCAGCAAATGGTAAGTCCCATCCTCAAGCACCGCAATCAGCATTTTAAAATTTTCTGCGGCCTGAGGGTCCTGCCGCCATTCGGCGGCATACAGGAACTCGCACATCAGGGGCAGGAAATCCGGCAGCTCGCCTTCCGGCATTTCCAGTCCGAACATTTCGTATAGCAGCTTAAGCTTGGCAAGGAGCTGTCCGCGCTCCTTGCCATCCTCAAACTTGAAATAGCTCATGTAAAGGGTGCAGTCCTTCTGAAAATCAAAGGTTTCCGCGTACATCTCCTGGATATCGTCCAGACTGAAATCCTGCATCGCTGTCCAATAGGTCATAGCCAGACCATAGGCAGGATGCGCCGAATCAAAGCTGGTCTCAAGCATGACCGGATTAAAATCCAGCTTCTCCGGATACATCAGCTGCCGTGCGAAAAACCCGAAAGATGGCTTGTAGTCGTAAAGTCTAGTTACATCAATCACGCCAAATACCTCCGTAGAAGTTTTCTTCGTAGGCCTTCTTCCCGGACTTTGTCATCAGGTTGATCGCTTCGGCCGGGCCGCATCCGGAGCAATCGTCGCCCATTTCACCAAAGCCGGAGGAGCCTTGCGCCTTATACGGGTTCATCGCTTGCTCTCTATGCGAAGTTGGAATAACGAAACGGTCTTCGTATTTCGCAATCGCCAGCAAACGGTACATTTCTTCCATTTGTTGCCCTGTCATGCCTACGCGCTTCAGTCGATTCTGGTCAAATTCCTTGCCGGTAGACAACGCGCGCATATAAGAGCGCATCATTGCCATCCGCTGCAGGGATTCCTTTACCATTGTTGTGTCTCCCGCAGTCAGCATGTTGGCCAAATATTGAACGGGCGTGCGCATTTCCTCAATCGCCGGGAAAATGGCGTCCGGGTTGTTCAAGGAATCCTTACCTTCAAAATAGTTCATGATCGGGCTAAGCGGCGGTACATACCAAACCATTGGCAATGTGCGGTATTCCGGGTGAAGCGGGAACGCCAGCTTATGCTCGATGGCCAGCTTGTAGACCGGCGAGTTTTGTGCCGCCTCGATCCAATCCTGCGAAAGTCCGTCCTTGCGCGCTTGCGCAATGATCTCAGGATCATGCGGGTCAAGAAACAAGTCGCATTGCGCCTGGTACAGGTCTTTTTCGTCCGGCGTGGACGCTGCTTCCTGCACCTTGTCGGCATCATAGAGCAATACGCCAAGGTAGCGGATACGACCCGTGCAGGTTTCCGAGCAAACCGTCGGCAGGCCCGCTTCGATACGCGGGAAGCAGAATGTGCATTTTTCCGCCTTGTTGGTTTGCCAGTTGAAGTACACCTTTTTGTAAGGACAGCCGGTCATGCAATAACGCCAGCCGCGGCAAGCCTCCTGGTCCACCAGAACGATGCCGTCCTCTTCGCGCTTGTACATGGCTCCCGATGGACAGGAGGCCACGCAGCTAGGGTTGAGGCAATGCTCACACAAACGAGGCAAATAAATCATAAACGATTTTTCAAAATTGATTTTGATTTCTTCTTCAATCTTCTGGATGTTGGGGTCGAGCGGGCCAGTCACATGCGCGCCGGCCAAATCGTCCTCCCAGTTGGGTCCCCATTCCAAATCCATCTTTTCGCCAGTAATTACGGAATGAGCCCGGGCCACAGGAGAATGCTTCTGCTCGCCCGCATTTGTCAAATGCTCGTAGTTATAGGTCCAAGGCTCATAATAATCCTTCATTTCCGGCATGTCCGGATTGTAGAAAATTTTGCCCAGAGCGACCTTGGACAGCTTGTTGCCCGATTTAAGCTCCAGCTTCCCTTTGCGAAGCTTCCAGCCGCCTTTGTAAAGCTCCTGGTCCTCCCAGCGTTTGGGGTAGCCGATACCCGGCTTGGTTTCTACGTTGTTGAACCACATATATTCCGCGCCCTTACGGTTCGTCCATGTCGTTTTGCAGGTTACGCTGCAGGTATGGCAGCCGATACATTTGTCCAGGTTCATGACCATCGCGATTTGCGCTTTAATTTTCAAGCCAGTTGACCTCCTTCATTTTGCGTACGGCTACATACAAATCCCGCTGATTTCCGATTGGGCCGTAGTAGTTGAAGCCGTAACTGATCTGAGCGTAGCCTCCGACCATCTGGGTTGGTTTCAAATGAATGCGGGTCGGAGCGTTATGGCTTCCGCCGCGGGTGTCTGTAATTTCAGAGCCTGGCACCTGGATATGCTTATCCTGGGCGTGATACATGAACATCGAGCCGCGCGGCATGCGCGGACTGACGACGGCTCTTGCCGTAACAACGCCGTTGCGGTTGTAGACCTCCAGCCAATCATTGTCGTTAATGCCGTGAGCGTCGGCGTCTTCGTTGTTGATCCATACGGTTGGACCGCCCCGAAACAGCGTCAGCATGTGCTGGTTGTCCTGATAGGTGGAGTGAATGTTCCATTTGCCGTGCGGTGTCATATAACGCAGCACCAGCGCGTCCTGACCGCCTTTGATTTCCCTGTCGCGCGGTCCAAAAACCATCGGCGGCAGCGTTGGCTTGTATACCGGCAGCGTTTCGCCGAATTGCATAAACACTTCATGGTCAATATAAAAATGCTGTCTGCCTGTGAGCGTCCGGAATGGCACCAGACGTTCGATATTAATCGTAAACGGCGAATATCTGCGGCCTTGCTTATTGGAGCCCGTAAATACCGGCGTCGGGATAACCTCCCGCGGCTGTGCTGTAATGCTTTGGAACGTAATTTTTTCGGCTGCGCGCTCTGCCGATATATCCAGCAGCTCTACGCCATGCTCATGCTCCGCCTCTGCAAAAGCTTTCTGAGACAAACGTCCGTTTGTTGCCGATGACAAATGCAGGATTGCATCGGCCACGCGGCGCGCTGAATTGATTTTTGGCAATCCGTTTTTGATCGTGTCGTCATGGTAAACGCTATTGATCCGCTTCAGTTCCTCGTATTCCTCGCCTACCGGGAAGGTGACGCCGTGCGCGCCTAACCGGCCGTTTGCAAGATTAGGGCCAAGCGTCACGTATTTATCGTGGATTTTGGTATAATCCCGCTCGATGATGCTGAAATTCGGCATCGTTTTGCCCGGTACAGCGTCAACCTCGCCTTTGGACCAGTCCTTGACCAAGCCCATAGGCTGCGAAATTTCGCCTTTGCTGTCATGACCAAGCGGTGTCATCAACACATCCTTGTACACGCCCGGCAGATGCGTTTTGGCCATTTCCGAAAATACTTCGGACAGGTCGCGGTAAATATCCCAGTCGGAGCGGGATTCCCACAGCGGATTAACCGCCGGGTTAAAGGGATGCACAAATGGATGCATATCGGTTGACGACAAATCCGTCTTTTCATACCAGGTAGCCGCAGGAAGGACAATATCTGCGTACAGCGGCGTAGCCGTCATACGGAAGTCCAGCGCTACCAGCAAGTCCAGCTTGCCTTCCACATCATCCCGCCACACGATTTCCTCCGGCTTCTGCTCTTCATTCGGAGAAGCAAGAAGGCCGCTGGACGCGCCAAGCAAATGCTTCATGAAATATTCCTGCCCTTTGGCGGAGCTGGAGATCAGATTGGAACGCCAGACAAAAAGCGAACGCGGGAAGTTTTCCGGTGCTCCCGGGTCCTCCACGGCAAGCTTCACCTTTTTGGAAACCCATTCATCGACAGTATTTTTGATAATTTCTTCGTTCGACGTTTTGCCCGCTTTGGCCGCTTCCTCCGCAAACAACAGGCTGTTTTTGTTGAATTGAGGGAAGGACGGCAGCCAGCCAAGGCGAGCTGCAAGCACGTTGTAATCCGCCGGATGCTGATAAGCGACATCTCCGCCTATCGGCGATTTCAGGCTGTCTGTGCCGCTTTCCTCATACCTCCACTGATCGGAAGCAAAATAGAAGAAGGACGTCGCATTTTGCTGTCTTGCTCCGTTTTGCCAGTCCTTGGCGAATGCGACCGTCGACCACCCTTCGATCGGACGGCATTTCTCCTGGCCGACATAATGCGCCCAGCCGCCGCCGTTCACGCCTTGCGACGCTGTCAAAATAACAAGGTTCAGTATGGCGCGGTAGATCGTGTCGCTGTTGAACCAGTGATTGATGCCCGCGCCCATAATAATCATGGAACGTCCGCCGGTATCCAGCGAGTTTTGAGCAAATTCCTGAGCGATTTGCACCAGGACGCTTGCTTTCACGCCCGTCACCTTCTCCTGCCAGGCTGGCGTGTAGAAGGATTCTGCGTCGCTATAGCCTTTGGCATTGTACGGGCTGTCGGTTCTGGCAACGCCGTATTGGCTCATCATCAGGTCATAGACGGTTGCGGCGTAACGTTCGCTTCCGTCGGCAAGCCTGATTTTGATAGCGGGAATGGAACGTTTAAAAATGCCATTCCCGGCATTGTCGAAGTAAGGGAATACGATTTCGACGGTTTCATGATCCTGGTCCATTACGGTAAGCGCCGGATCAACCTTCGTTCCATCCTCGCGCTCCAGAATCAGATTCCACTTGGCCCCTTCTTCCCAGCGCTGGCCCATCGTTCCGTTCGGCACTATCATCTCGCCTGCCGCCTGGTCGTAAATAACAGGCTTCCAGTCCGCATTTTCACTGTGCAGGCCCAAATCGCTGGCCCGAAGGAAACGGCCGCCCTTCAAGGCATCCTCATGCGGGTCCAGCAAAATAATAAATGGCATATCGGTAAACTGCTTGGCGTAATCCATAAACATCGGCTCCGAGCGATCCTTATAAAACTCGTTCAGGATGACATGCGTCATCGCTTGCGCAATCGCGGCATCCGTTCCGGGATGCGGAGCCAGCCAATTGTCGGCGAACTTCACGTTTTCTGCAAAGTCGGGAGCAACCGACACAACCTTGGTGCCTTTGTAGCGCACCTCCGTCATAAAGTGGGCATCCGGCGTTCTGGTCAAAGGCACATTGGAGCCCCACATAATCAGGTATCCCGCGTTATACCAGTCGGAGGATTCCGGTACATCCGTCTGCTCGCCCCAGATTTGCGGCGATGCGGGCGGAAGATCGGCATACCAGTCATAGAAGCTAAGCATCTGTCCGCCCAGCAGCGAGATAAATCTTGCTCCTGAGGCATAGCTGATCATGGACATCGCAGGAATCGGGGTGAAGCCAGCGATCCGGTCAGGCCCGTATTTACGAATCGTATAGATTAGCTGCGCGGAAATCAGATGCATGGCATCGTTCCAGTCCACGCGGATATGACCGCCTTTGCCGCGCGCGGATTTGTATTCCAATGCCTTCTGCGGATCTTCTACGATGCTTGCCCAGGCATCAATCGGGCTGTCGTGCTCGGCAATCGCTTTTTTCCACATCCGCCACAGCTTGCCCCTCATATAGGGATACTTCACGCGAAGCGGACTGTATTCATACCAGGAGAAGCTTGCTCCGCGAGGACATCCGCGAGGTTCGAATTCCGGCATGTCCGGTCCGCAGGACGGATAGTCGATCTGCTGATTTTCCCATGTAATAATTCCGTTTTTCACAAATACCTTCCAGCTGCAGGAGCCGGTGCAGTTAACGCCGTGCGTCGTGCGTACAACCTTGTCGTGCGACCAGCGCTGGCGGTACATATTTTCCCAATCTCTGTTTTTTTCCTCAAGAATAGACCAATTTCCCGAATAGCTCTCAATCGGTTTGAAAAAATTAAGTCCAAATTTCTTTTTCATTAATGCAAACACTCCTTTTTATGCTCCTAGACATGCATGGGCCGGCTCAATAGTGTTTTTTTTAAACGATTTCTCTAATTACTTTCATTATGGAGTTATAGGGCGCAGGTTCCCATTAGGGAGTTCCCTCTTTCGCCGACAGATAAAGCCTAATCAGCAAAATGAGGGGCATCCGGTATGCTATACTGAAAAAAATGCTATATAAGTTCAACTAACAAACAGCAGATGCAGGCCAAAGTGTAGATGGTTCTGTAGAAAAGCATATGCTTACGATGCGACGTTCTTTCAGAACGTTTCAAGCGTTCGCTTGTGTTTCCGGATTCCAACAATCGACTTAATGATTAAAGGGAATCTGGAAACAACTGCGATCGGAAGATCCATCCACACGGCGGCCTGGCTCCTGCCAGCATTATTTAGTTGAACTTATATAGGACATGCACTAGGAGGAGGTATTGCACATGGTAGGGCCATCCTTGCGGCAATTGCACGCCCATCATGCCATCCATGAAGGCGGCTTGTCAGGGGCAATCGATAAAACCGAAGAGGTTGAGGAATTGCTGGAAATGAAGGAATATGAGGTCGCCCGTCAAGCGGCGGACCACTTGATCGAATATTGGGAAACCCGGATTCTCAGCCACGCGGAAGCGGAAGAAGAAGGTTTTTATCAGGAGAAGGAAGCGGGCAACCCCGAGCTGGCAACGGACATCGTCAAGCTGACCCGCGATCATGAATTGCTGCGGATTATCGTTGGCGATATCAAAAGCCGGATTACCGAAGAGGGAGTTACAGCGGACATTATGCATCAATTCCATGCCTTGATTGTGGTTAATGCCATTCATAGCCGCGAGGAAGAACGCCTGCTGTTTGTTTCTCCTTAAGGGCGCAGGTCAAAACAAAAACATAAAAGCGCAGCTTCAGGCCATTCAGCCTGGTTCTGCGCTTTTTTTTCGTTTGGAGCTGACTTCACTATTGAGTTTCCTATTCATACTCATCCTGACCCTCTATTTGAAATGCCCGCCGATCCGCTCCCCTCTCTCCCGGGCAACGCCGGCAGCCAAAAGCGAGGAGGCACGCATTACAGCCGTATCGCCGAAACGATCCTTGATGCCATCCAGGGTCCGCTCCAGATCGAAAATTTTGACCTTATCGTCAAAAAGGTCCAGCTGCTGGATCCTGTCGGAGGACAGTCCCGTCAACGCGATCGCGATATGGCTGACCGGCATCCCTTGCCAAAACGTCTCGAATAACCGCAAGACGGCGGCAGCCAGCTCGTGGGTAAGCGAGGTTGGAGTGGGCAAGGTAAGCTGCCGATTGAACACGTTCGCCCTCTGTCCATCCGATTCTCCTATACCCAAGGAAACGACTCTTCCTTCGTAACCAAGCCTTCTGGCGCGCCTGCATACCTCGACGGAAAGCTCCAGCAGCACCACTTCAATATCCTTGCGCCGACTATACAAAGAAGCACGCAGCGCTTTGCCATGGCTGATGGATTTGATCGGCGTACGAATGTAGGATACAACGGGGCTGGGATCGATGCCTCTTGCCGTTTGCCAGTAATATTCCGCCTGAATATCCGACTGTTTGCCCATCATTCGTCTCATCATCCTTTTGAAAACGGGCAGCTCCAATCTGGCAATGTCCCCTATAGTGCGAAGGCCGCTCATGGTGAAGCGGGCCGTCATACGCGAAGCCACCATAAACATCCGGTTGACGGGCAGCGGCCACAGTTCCTTTTCAATGTTGCCGTGGTCCAGCCTGAAGATGCCGTCATCCCGTTTTTTGGCAAAGTTGTCGGTCGCCATTTTCGCCAGTATTTTGGTGGGCCCAATGCCAACTCTTGACCATACCCCCGTCGCCAGCATCACCCTCCGCTGAATTTCACGGGCAATCTGCTCGGCCGTTCCGCACAAAGCGGCGGACCCCGTCACATCCAGAAACTGCTCGTCGATGGAATAAGGCTCAACCTGATCCGTAAAAGCCTCGAAAATCTCTGTTATTAGAAGCGACATCGCAATATAGCGCTGCATGCGGGGACGGATCACCACCAAATCCTTGCATAAAGCCTTTGCTTCGCTCACCCTGCTGGCGGTGGTCACTCCCTGCTCCTTCGCCAAGGGGCAGGCTGCGAGTATAATGCCCGATGAGCGATCGGGATCTCCAACAGCCACGGGCTTGTATTTGTATTCCGGGTGGGCTGATTTTTCCAGCGAAGCATAAAAGGATTGTCCGTCGATCAGCAGGATGCTTCGTTCACGAGACATGGACGGATGCCGGATTAAAGGCCAATATGCGATCCAGGCGAAAGCTGCGCGGGCCATTTTTTCCCGGATCAAACGCAAACATTGTTCCGTTTCTGACACCCAGCACCACAACTATTCTTTGGCTGACATGCTTTTGTCCGTCGATATAAATAAACTCAATCCGCTGCCCCTTGTATTTTTCTATCGGCATTTCAAAAACCTCCCCGTCAAGTTTTGATCTCATTCTAATACGAACAAGAGTTCCCATTCAAGATACAAAATATTCCTCTGACTTGTCCTTTGTTCTTCACAAAAGACCCGAGGGATTTCACCTGTTGAATAGCTCTAATATTGCTGGCTTTATAGACTGATATCTCATGAATCATCAAAAAAGCATTCTTTTCCGCAATGCTTGTTGCAAACGCACACTCAAGTTTCCGGTTTTCGCCGTAGCATATCAACAGAATAAGGAGGTGTTCAATCTGAGCGACAAAAAGAGAAAGAGGATTTTTAAACGCTTAACAAAAAGCGGAGCAGAAAGTCGAATCAGCCGATACTCGCAGAATGACCACAAGAAAAAATGCAAGAAGCGAAAGATAGGCACAATATGCCCCAAACGGGGAGCGCAAGGCCCTAAAGGATTCAGAGGACCTACCGGACCTACCGGACCTACTGGCGAGAGAGGGCCAAGAGGAAAGGAAGGGAAGGAAGGGAAACGCGGCGGGCGCAGGGGCTATCCTGGTGAGACAGGGGCGACTGGGCCTACGGGGGCTACGGGCGCGACTGGACCTACCGGGGTAATTGAAGGTGAAACTCTCTTCAACGTCATAGGGCCTGTAGGATCTGCCACAGTTGAATTTGGCGGCGATCTGATTTTTGAGTCAAACACAATTGATATTGTTGTTACTCCTGGCTCCGCCATCGTAAGTCTAGAAACTACGGCAGGAACAACAGGACCGACTGGTCCAACCGGAGCTACTGGCGTGGATGGCGCTACGGGACCTACAGGACCAATCGGTGCAACTGGAGCTTCTGGCGCGGATGGCGCTACGGGATCTACAGGACCGACGGGAGAAACTGGAGCTACTGGCGTGGATGGCACGACGGGACCTACAGGACCAACAGGCGCAACTGGAGCTACTGGCGCGGAGGGCGCTACGGGACCTACAGGACCAACAGGACCAACAGGAGAAACTGGAGCTACTGGCGCAGATGGCGCTACGGGATCTACAGGACCGACGGGAGAAACTGGAGCTACTGGCGTGGATGGCACGACGGGACCTACAGGACCAACAGGCGCAACTGGAGCTACTGGCGCGGAGGGCGCTACGGGACCTACAGGACCAACAGGACCAACAGGAGAAACTGGAGCTACTGGCGCAGATGGCGCTACGGGATCTACAGGACCGACGGGAGAAACTGGAGCTACTGGCGTGGATGGCACGACGGGACCTACAGGACCAACCGGTGCAACTGGAGCTACTGGAGCTACTGGCGCGGAGGGCGCTACGGGAACTACAGGAGCGACAGGCGCAACTGGAGTTACTGGCGCGGAGGGCGCTACGGGATCTACAGGGCCAACCGGCGCAACTGGAGCTACTGGCGCGGAGGGCGCTACGGGATCTACAGGGCCAACCGGCGCAACTGGAGCTACTGGCGCGGAGGGCGCTACGGGATCTACAGGACCAACAGGCGCAACTGGAGCTACTGGCGCGGATGGCGCTACGGGATCTACAGGACCAACCGGTGCAATTGGAGCTACTGGCGCGGAGGGCGCTACGGGAACTACTGGACCGACCGGCATAACTGGAGTTACTGGCGCGGATGGCGCTACGGGACCGACTGGACCGACCGGTGCAACTGGAGCTACTGGTGCCGATGGCGCGACGGGACCGACTGGACCGACCGGTGTAACTGGAGCTACTGGCGCGGATGGCGCTACGGGACCTACAGGACCGACCGGCGCAACTGGAGCTACTGGCGTGGATGGCGCTACGGGATCTACAGGACCAACGGGAGCTACTGGTGTGGATGGCGCTACGGGTTCTACAGGACCAACCGGTGCAACTGGAGCTACTGGCGTGAATGGCGCTACGGGAACTACAGGAGCGACAGGCGCAACTGGAGTTACTGGCGCGGATGGCACGACGGGACCTACAGGATCAACCGGTGCAACTGGAGCTACTGGCGTGGATGGCGCTACGGGAACTACAGGACCAACCGGTGCAACTGGAGCTACTGGCGTGGATGGCACGACGGGAACTACAGGAGCGACAGGAGCGACAGGCGCAACTGGAGCTACTGGCGCGGATGGCGCTACGGGATCTACAGGACCAACGGGAGCGACAGGTGCAACTGGAGCTGCTGGCGCGGATGGCGCTACGGGTTCTACAGGACCAACGGGAGCTACTGGTGTGGATGGCGCTACGGGATCGACAGGAGCGACAGGTGCAACTGGAGCTGCTGGCACAGATGGCGCTACGGGATCGACAGGACCAACGGGAGCTACTGGTGTGGATGGCGCTACGGGAACTACAGGACCAACCGGTGCAACTGGAGCTACTGGCGTGAATGGCGCTACGGGAACTACAGGAGCGACCGGTGCAACTGGAGCTACTGGTGCCGATGGCGCTACGGGACCGACTGGACCGACCGGCGCAACTGGAGCTACTGGCGCGGATGGCGCTACGGGACCTACTGGACCGACCGGTGCAACTGGAGCTACTGGCGTGGATGGCACGACGGGACCGACGGGACCGACCGGCGCAACTGGAGCTACTGGCGCAACTGGAGCTACTGGCGCGGATGGCACGACGGGACCTACAGGAGCGACAGGCGCAACTGGAGCTACTGGTGCCGATGGCGCTACGGGATCTACAGGAGCGACAGGCGCGACTGGAGCTACTGGCACGGATGGCACGACGGGACCTACAGGATCAACCGGTGCAACTGGAGCTACTGGCGTGGATGGCGCTACGGGACCTACAGGACCAACCGGTGCAACTGGAGCTACTGGCGCGGATGGCACGACGGGACCTACAGGAGCGACAGGCGCAACTGGAGCTACTGGTGCCGATGGCGCTACGGGATCTACAGGAGCGACAGGCGCGACTGGAGCTACTGGCACGGATGGCACGACGGGACCTACAGGATCAACCGGTGCAACTGGAGCTACTGGCGTGGATGGCGCTACGGGACCTACAGGACCAACCGGTGCAACTGGAGCTACTGGCGTGGATGGCACGACGGGACCTACAGGAGCGACAGGCGCAACTGGAGCTACTGGTGCCGATGGCGCTACGGGACCAACTGGACCGGCTGACGGCGCTACGGGACCGACCGGACCAACTGGAGCTACGGGACCGACTGGACCGGCTGACGGCGCTACGGGACCGACCGGACCAACTGGGCCAACAGGGGCCGACGGTGCTACGGGACCGACTGGACCAACTGGACCAACTGGACCGACCGGAGCTGATGGTGCGACGGGACCAACCGGATCGACTGGACCGACTGGACCCACTGGAACGGTTACGCCGAATCCGTTCGAAATCTATGTTCAAGCAGGTGCAGTCGGCGGCGACGGTACGCAAGCCGCCCCGTTCGGAACAATCCAGCAAGGAGTGACCGCCGTTTCTCCAACAGGAACAGTCCACGTGCTTGGAGGAACTTACGTGATAACCGCGACGATCTCCATTAATAAAGCCGGGGTGACCCTTCAAGGATATCCAAACACGTTAATTTCTCTGCAGAGCAGCGTTATCGCATTTCTTGTTTCTGGAGATGGCGTTACAATTGACGGCATGACGATTACAAGCGACAATCCGTACGCGGTGGAGTTTATTCAGCTCGCCGGGACGAATCACAAATTAACAAACAATGTGATTTTCGGCCCCCCCCAAGCGCCGCCCTCAACAGGTTGGGTTGTCAACCGCGGGTTCGTTACGCAATCTAACGTCACGAATTTAATAGCGCGGAACAATATTTTTTATTCACTTAGACAGCCTGCTTATTTAAATCCAAATTCGACCGGATTTATTACTTCTAATGTCGTCTACAATACTCGCGGGTTCGTAGTTGATTCTGCCGTATTCGTTTTTTCAGGAAACTCATGGGGATCGCCCGTGAATGCTGTTGACATCGCGCTTCTTGTCGGTACAATTACTGGGTCTCCTTACGACCCATTAACTGATCTCTCCGCAAACAATAGCACTGCTTCAATAAGTGACCAGAGATAAGCGTCTATCGAAATTAGACAGCTCTCCTTCTCTAGGGAAAGCTGTCAGGGCTGTCCAAAAAATCTGTTAAGGTGAATCATTATTCCGCAAAACCGTCCCTTCCGGAAAAGGGTGTCTTGGAAGCTTCAAACCTATTTGTCCGCTTTATTTTGATCCTATTTGCAGTGGATAAAAATGGACAAAAAACTCTCCCTCAAGACACCCTTTCCCGCCCAGTCCTCTCTGCTGATAGTTATTCGTTTCACTTGACTTTTTGGACAGCCCCATCCATTCATTTATCCAATGAATAATCACCAGAAACGCTCGCAACGGCCGCACTCTAATCATCCAGATCCGCCAGTACCAAGCAAGGCCTGGATTTGCTGTTGTGCAGATCGGCAAGCTGTGGAGTTGCTCAAAAGGCATCTCATTGTCTTTGGCTGTTTTAATCACGCATTTTTGGGAAAAGGGGCAGCTCCATCCTTGCAATACCGCCTATCTCGCGAATGCCGCCTATGGTAAAGTGAGCCATCATGCTGGAAGCCACCATAAACCTTGGATGAACAAACAACAGCCAAAGCTCCTTCTCGATATTGCCATATTCCTGCCTAAAAATGCCGTCATCCCGCTGACTGTGTTTAGCCCCTGCTTCTTCGTCATGGGGTAGACTGCAAGAGTATAGTGCCTGATGAGCGATCTAGCTCTCCTACTACTACCGGTTTGTATTTGTATAACAGGTAGGCTGACTTTTCCAGCGAGGCGAAGAAGGTATGACCGTTGATCGGCAGAATGTTCCGCTTATGAGACATGGCAGGATGCCAGACTAAAGGCCAAGATTCAATCCAGGCGAAAGCCGGGCGGACGATATTCCGCATAGCAAACGCAAGATCAGAGTCATTTTACCTGTTGAATAGCTCCAAAGCCGCTGCCCATTATGGACTGATATCATGATCTTCAAAAAAAATACTACTTTTTCTTAACGCATGTTACAAACGCACACTCAAGTTTCAGGTTTTCGCCGTAGCATATCAACAGAATAAGGAGGTGTTCAATCTGAGCGACAAAAAGAGAAAAAAATTATTTATCCGCTTGGGAAAAAGCGGAACAGAAGGTCTAATCAGCCGATATTCGCAAAATGATCACAAGAAAAAATGTAAGAAACGCAAGATAGGCAAAATATGCCCCAAACCGGGACCGCGAGGCCCTAGAGGATTCAGAGGACCTACCGGACCTACCGGACCTATGGGTGAGAGAGGACCAAGAGGAAAGGAAGGGAAGGAAGGGAAACGCGGGCGCAGGGGCTATCCTGGTGAGACAGGGGCGACTGGGCCTACGGGGGCTACGGGCGCGACTGGACCTACGGGGGTAATTGAAGGTGAAACTCTCTTCAACGTCATAGGGCCTGTAGGATCTGCCACAGTTGAATTTGGCGGCGATCTGATTTTTGAGTCAAACACAATTGATATTGTTGTTACTCCTGGCTCCGCTATCGTAAGTCTAGAAACTACGGCAGGAACAACAGGACCGACTGGTCCAACCGGAGCTACTGGCGCGGATGGGGTAACGGGAGCCACCGGACCGACTGGCGCAACTGGCGCCGATGGCGCGACAGGACCGACTGGACCGACGGGGGCTGATGGTGCTACCGGACCAACCGGGGCCGATGGCGCTACGGGCCCTACCGGACCGACGGGTGCTGATGGAGCAACGGGACCGACAGGGCCACCAGGGCCTGCAGATGGCGCTACTGGACCTACTGGACCGACGGGTGCTGATGGTGCTACTGGACCTACAGGGCCAACCGGAACGGACGGCGCAACGGGGCCTACAGGGCCGACGGGCGCTGATGGCGCGACGGGACCTACTGGACCGACTGGTGCTGATGGCGCAACGGGACCTACTGGACCGACTGGTGCTGATGGCGCAACGGGACCTACTGGACCGACGGGTGCTGATGGCGCGACAGGAGCTACCGGACCGACGGGTGCTGATGGCGCAACGGGAGCTACCGGACCGACGGGTGCTGATGGCGCAACGGGAGCTACCGGACCGACGGGTGCTGATGGTGCTACTGGACCTACTGGACCGACGGGTGCTGATGGCGCGACGGGAGCTACTGGACCAACAGGTGCTGATGGCGCGACGGGAGCTACCGGACCAACAGGTGCTGATGGCGCGACGGGAGCTACCGGACCAACAGGTGCTGATGGCGCGACGGGAGCTACTGGACCGACGGGTGCTGATGGCGCGACAGGAGCTACCGGACCTACAGGTGCTGATGGCGTAACGGGAGCTACTGGACCGACGGGTGCTGATGGCGCGACAGGAGCTACCGGACCGACGGGTGCTGATGGCACTACGGGGCCTACTGGGCCGACAGGTGCTGATGGCGCGACGGGAGCAACCGGACCAACAGGTGCTGATGGTGCGACGGGAGCTACCGGACCAACAGGTGCTGATGGCGCGACGGGAGCTACTGGACCAACAGGTGCTGATGGCGCGACGGGAGCTACCGGACCAACAGGTGCTGATGGCGCGACAGGAGCTACCGGACCAACAGGTGCTGATGGCGCGACGGGAGCTACCGGACCAACGGGTGCTGATGGCGCGACAGGAGCTACTGGTGATACTGGACCTACAGGGGCTACTGGTGCGATAGGAGCTACTGGCGATATCGGACCGACGGGCGCTACTGGTGCGGCAGGGGCTACTGGCGATACCGGACCGACAGGCGCTACTGGTGCGACAGGGGTTACTGGCGATATCGGACCTACAGGTGCTACTGGTGCGACAGGAGCTACTGGCGATACCGGACCGACGGGCGCTGCTGGTGCGACAGGGGCTACTGGCGATATCGGACCGACGGGCGCTACTGGTGCGACAGGAGCTACTGGCGATATCGGACCGACGGGCGCTACTGGTGCGACAGGGGCTACTGGCGATATCGGACCTACAGGGGCTACTGGTGCGATAGGAGCTACTGGCGATACTGGACCTACAGGGGCTACTGGCGATACCGGACCGACGGGCGCTACTGGTGCGACAGGGGCTACTGGCGATACCGGACCGACGGGCGCTACTGGTGCGACAGGGGCTACTGGCGATACCGGACCGACGGGCGCTACTGGTGCAACAGGGGCTACTGGCGATATCGGACCGACGGGCGCTACTGGTGCGACAGGAGCTACTGGCGATATCGGACCGACGGGCGCTACTGGTGCGACAGGGGCTACTGGCGATATCGGACCTACAGGGGCTACTGGTGCGATAGGAGCTACTGGCGATACTGGACCTACAGGGGCTACTGGCGATACCGGACCGACGGGCGCTACTGGTGCGACAGGGGCTACTGGCGATACCGGACCGACGGGCGCTACTGGTGCAACAGGGGCTACTGGCGATATCGGACCGACGGGCGCTACTGGTGCGACAGGAGCTACTGGCGATATCGGACCGACGGGCGCTACTGGTGCGACAGGAGCTACTGGCGATACCGGACCGACGGGCGCTACTGGTGCGACGGGCGCTACTGGTGCAACAGGGGCTACTGGCGATATCGGACCGACGGGCGCTACTGGTGCGACAGGAGCTACTGGCGATATCGGACCGACGGGCGCTACTGGTGCGACAGGAGCTACTGGCGATACCGGACCGACGGGCGCTACTGGTGCGACGGGCGCTACTGGTGCAACAGGGGCTACTGGCGATATCGGACCGACGGGCGCTACTGGTGCGACAGGAGCTACTGGCGATATCGGACCGACGGGGGCAACAGGGGCTACCGGATCGGCTGCTGTTACACCTAACAGTATGTCTGCTGTAAATACAACAGGAGGAGCAATTGCAGTAGTACTGGGAGGAACAGCTATTCCTTTAGCAGATGTTCAAAGCTTAGATGGATTTACTGCAAACGGGACTTCAACATTATTTACCGTTCCTGTAACTGGAACGTATTATGTTACGTATCGAATTAATTTAACTGCCGGTGTCTTAACAGGCGCTCAAGTTGTCGTGAACGGCACAGGAGTTGCAGGGAGCATTGTCTCACCAGCGCTAACATTAAGTAGTTTTGAAGGTAATGTCATCACTGCATTAACTGCAGGTTCTACGATAGGCATCCAGTTGTTTGGTGTTATCGCTGCAGCAACCCTGCAAGGTGGTGTAGGTGCCTCCTTAATTGTAATAAGACTCTCTTAGCCATAAGCATGATGCCCAAACCTCCAGGTTTGGGCATCATGCTTTTTAATGAATTGGCGATGTCAATAGATGACATTCGAATTGCGAAAAGAAAGTCGGAACGCAAGACAGCCATTTAATGAAAAAAGAGCGCTTCTCTTACATACTTCCGATCGATTATCGTCTGGCCAGCGATTGGAAGAATCCTCTGGAACGGTCTGTTGGCAATTAACTCACTTGTCACTTTCGGCTTTCCGCCCATTCGCTAACTTCTTTCATCACTTTTTTGCCGCCATTGTTCATCCATTCCTCTACAAAGGTATCGAATGCATTAATGGGAAGCTCCCCCGTAATCATCTTCAAATAATAATCCTGCTCAAGCCGTTGAAGACTCGGCCAATACTGATCGTACGCGGGCGTGCTGTCAACGAATAATGCTTCCACCCGAATCATGGGATGTTTGCTAATTTCACCGCCCTGCAGATATGCCTGCGAAATGATCCAAGCCTCCAGATCCTTGCGAGGATTTTCCTGTTCAAACAATATACTGTCATACATCTCCTGCATTTCCTGGTTCATGTCTTGTATTTCCAGCTCGCCCTCAAGCGCCTCCACAAGAATGTCATGGCGCCGAATTACAGCATCTCGGTAATCCAGCAGAAGAGTGAGCGGAAAATAATTGCGTAGCTGGTTCCCCATCTGCTGGGCTGTCGCCCGAATCGCCGCCGTCGCTTCGTCCTCTTCCCCGCTGAAGCGATCCAGCTCCGTAATTAAATTAAGAATTTTCAAAGCGGCTTCAGGATGGGGATAATCTTTACGGACAACCATGTAGCTGTCCGTCACCGCAGAGCTTCGGGTTACGAATTGGCCCGCCGCATCCTTGGGCGCCGCATAGACCTTCCACTCCGCCTTGGCGTCCTTCGAAACCGTGCTGCCCAGCGGCCAATAAGGCCCCCACCATGGCGCAAACAACAAACCGACCTGATTCTGGTCTGTCAGATAGCCGGATTCTTTCCGCAGCATAAATTCCGGATCGATAATGCCCTCCCTGTACCAACGGGCAAGGAGCTCCAGCGCCTGCTTCGCTTCGGCTTGAATAGAGCCGTAGACGACATGGCCTTCCCCGTTTATGTACCAGCTTTTTGGAAAGGCGCGATAGGCTGCAAAAATGCTGTCCAAGCCGTAAACGCCGGTTCTTTTGTTGTACACCAGGCTTTTGTCAACCGGCAAGCCAAGTGTATCGTCTACATTATTGCCGTCGGGATCCCGCTCGATAAAAGCCCTCGCAATATGCTCAATGTCCTCCAGCGTTGAAGGAGCGGGGAGATTCAGCTTGTCCAACCAATCCTGGCGGACCCACAAATAAGAAGGCGTGTCCGCCTCGATCACAACATTTGGAAACGCATACAGCTCCCCGTCAAATGTAGCCTCCGCCAGCGCCATGCCATCCGTAGAATCGTAGATGGAACGGACCATCTGCGAGGCATAACGCGGATACAGGGAGGTGAGATTAGCAATCTGATTCCGTTCGATCAGCGTAAGGAACTGCTCGCGATTCACAACAAAAACATCGGGCAAATCGTTGCTCTGAATCGCCAAATCCAACATGTTATTGTATTGCTCTTGGCCGCTCGCTTCCCAATCGTACTTAATGACAATGCCAAGCTTTTCTTTAATATACCGCGATATAAAGTTTTGATCGCCGACGTCTCCCTCCGGCAGCGTAATGTCTGAATAGGAGTAGGCGACCTTGATTGTAACAGGATCCTCGTACGGAAGCTGTCCCTCCTCCAATGGCTTCGGCTCGCTTCCGTCTTGGCCCTGCCTGCAGCCTGAAGCAACCAGCAATACACAGCCCAGCAGCATAAGGAAGCCAAGGCGCAGTGTTAGCCCGCTGCTCTTCCGGCTTGCCTGGTTCATGGGCAGACGCGGCCCCTGTCGTTCCGAAAACAAGCGTCGCCTCATTCCGCGTTCACCTCTATGACTTGATGGATCGTCCGATATTCTGTCGGATACATGCCGACCCGCTCTCTAAAGGTGCGGCTAAAATGCTTGTTGTCGTCAAAGCCGATTGCGCCGTCAATTTCCGCCGATTCCTCCAACGCTTCGGGAAGCGACTCCACAAACGTTTTGACCAAAATAACGTAGAACGGCGATACAATGGCGGGCAGGATGTAAGCCAGATAATTGTTGACCATGCCCAGATTCATCATAATGATGAACCATGGAATAATGCTGGCATTGAAATACATCGTAATGACCACAAAACGGTACCAGAATACGCGTCCAGCCATTTTTCTTTTGGTGAACAGGTATCCCAGGAAGGCTGAGCCAAATACAGTCAGAATCGTACCGATCACCGTCCGGCCCACGGATACAAGAGCAGCGGTTGACAGCCCCTTTACCTTCAGCACCTCGACATAATTATTGAAGTGAATGCCCTTGGGCAGCCAGGTAATGGCGCCGCTGGCGCTCAAGCTGTTGTCGCTGATCGTTTGGATAAACAGATAATAGAAAGGAAACGCGCAAAGCAGGGTGAAAATACCGAAACCAATATAGTTAACCGTCGAAAATACTTTGTCTCCCCATCCGGTTTTATGCATATCCTTCTTCCTCCTCTCGTGAACGGCTCCGTTAAATGATTGTTTCGCCGCGAACCCACTTGGAGCATTGGTTCGCCACAAACAGCAGAACTACGCTGACTACGGATTTCAGCATGCTGACCGCCGTCGCAAACGAGAAGTTGTTGCCTACCATACTCGTGTTGTAAACGTACAAATCAAGCACTTCGATGCTATCCTTGTTAAGTGCGTTCTGGAATACAAAATATTGCTCCATGCCGTTGTTGATGAAGTTAGCAATGGAGAGCAAAAGCAGAACGAAGAAGGTGGGCATGACGCCGGGAAGCGTAATATGCCACATCAGCCTTACGCGGCCCGCTCCGTCAACCTTAGCCGCGTCATACAGCTCCTGGTCGATGCCCATAATGGCAGCGATGTACAGAATAGCGCCCCAGCCGAGGCCCTTCCAGACGTTCCAAAGCGTCATTTTCAGCCAGATATATTCGCCCGATGCCAGATAGTTGATATTGCCGTCCTGGAAACCCAAACCGATCATTATTTTATTGATTAGGCCGTTATCGTAGGAAAACAGCATAAACGCAATCGCGTAAACCAGTACCCAGCTAATAAAGTTAGGCAATGTCGTTAACGTTTGCACCAGCTTTTTGTACCAGTTCGTTTTGATCTCAACCAGAAAGATCGCAAAGATGACGGGCAGAATCGAGGTCGCAATCCCCAGCAAGCTCATGGCAAAGGTGTTGGTCATGACCCGTTTAATTTCTTCAAACTGATACGGGTTATTG
Source organism: Paenibacillus oryzae (assembly GCF_001675045.1). Lineage (GTDB taxonomy): Bacteria > Bacillota > Bacilli > Paenibacillales > Paenibacillaceae > Pristimantibacillus > Pristimantibacillus oryzae. The sequence continues at coordinate 249,408 of NZ_LYPA01000080.1, read as the reverse complement.
ATAATGGACAAAAACCATTTGAAACCGACAAACTGCTCACTACTGAGCGGAATACCAGGCTTGTAGTTGTAAAACGCATACGTCCATCCATACAGCGGAAAATAACCGAATACAAGAATCAGCAGCAGGAATGGGGACGCATATAGCAGCAGCCGGTACTTTTGGCTAATGCCGGTTTTTACGTTCTGTGGTTTTGTCTCTCCTTGCAGCGCAGGATTCATATAAATCCTCCCTCATTAATGATATGGCAGAACTTCCCTTGAACACGGGTAAGCGCTTTCCGTTTTCTTTATTTTAATGAACTTTATTGGGACAACGGGAGTGAAGGCTGTTGCTGGATGCAGGAATTTTGTCGCCAATTCACAAACATTTTTCATACCGCATCAGACGAAATTGCACCCCGCCCTACATAAGCAAAAAAAGACTCCCTGACGCATCGGCTGAATCAGCCAAGCGATAAGGGAGCTTTGGTGGACTAGTGGGACCAGGCGAGGTCCCTATGCAATGGATATGGATGATGTCATCCCAAGAATTGTTTAACGTATTCCCATCCGTTTCGGGCTCAGCATAGCTTTCGCATGGCTAACTCTATTGGTCCCCGGGCCATTTTTTTGCGCCAAAGCATTGAAAAAACAGCGGCAGCGGCAAAATAAAGCAAAGAATAAAAAACCGTAAACGGCAAGCTTTTGTTTTCCAAATAACCTATTCCCTGGAGCAGCCCCAATCCGATTGCAACATGCCCGATGTAGTGGGTCAACGACAGCTGCCCGGTGTGGATGAGCATGGAAACAGCCTTGCTGCCCCGAAATCTTTCCGCTAGATGCAAACAAATGATAATAACGACCACCGCCGAACCTGTTCCCGAAAAAATGTACAGCACAGAAGGCGGCATCGGCTTGGTGGAGAACAAGGCTTTTGCCGCTTCATGCCCCAGTCTGAGGGAAGTCCATTTAACGAGCAGCCAGGAAGCCAGCTCCACAAGCACGACGCTGCCAGCGCCAGCCAGCAACAAGGGAAGGCGAAGCTCCTTTTGGGCCAGCCACCCTTTCCTTCCCACCCATAGCCCGGCCAGGAAAAAACCTATCCATGGAAAAACAGGATGAAAACCGTTAAAAAGCAAATTGCGGATAAATCCCGAAAGGGTCCACAAATCGTCATATTCATGAAAGCTTGAAGACCAGCCCTTGCCATAATCGAACAACATAAGAAGGATAGGAGAGAGGGCTACTGAACCAAGTCCCAATCCCAGCACCATTCGGTCCGATGCAGAGATCAGAAGCGCGCCTGCAGCTAGAAAAACAGCATAATAGTGCAAAATATCGGCGCTCCAATCCAACAAGAGCAGCAAAACTCCGGCAGCAAGCAAAAATAACGCTCTTTTGAATAAACTGCTGCGGCTTTGCGAAAGGAGCGCAGCATCCCCCGATTGCCGCGCCTTGGCCGTCATTAAAGCAACGCCAATCCCCGCAAGCAGCACGAACAGGGCGGACGCCCTGCCTTCCAGCAATTCTGTCGCTGACCTCAGCCATGAGGGGCCGCTATTTTCAGCTGACATGGCTATTTTGTAGTTCACAATTATCATGCCCAATATAGCTAGCGCCCTGGCTAAATCCAGCCCATAAATTCTATCCTTCATTTTACAAGCCTTCCTTCAAAAATTGCTCGATGGCGTCCATGTATCCTTTGACCGTTATATTTCTCGGCTGAAAAAGACTTAGCCACCATGCGCGGAGCTCTGAATCCGCCGTTTGGACGGACAACATGGAATGTTCAGTATCGGGGAATACCTCAACGCTCAGCAACGCTGATGGAATAATCGCACGATACACCGCTTCCGTTTCCTTCACATCCACATGAATATCCTTTTCGCCAAGCAGAAGTAAAACGGGCGTTTGAAAATTGGCCAGGTCCGCGTTTGCATCGGAGCGCACATTTTTTTGGACAAATTCCCAGCGTTCCTCCGTCATAGGCTCTCCCTTATGGGAGATTGCCGCGTAATCCGCATACGTAGCGCCATTCAGAAGCAGCTCCTTGATCTCCTTCTCATATGCGACTTGACTCTCGATTTCCGTATTGCTGTAACCCTCCTTTGCCATCTGGCTGCGGGTATTGTATTCTCCCTGAGTGAGCCAGTTGATGGCGGGGGATACAAGAATGCTGAAGGCAAGCCTCTCCTTGCCCGCCAGCTTAGGAATAACCCAGCCGGCTTGGCTGGCTCCCCATACGCCGATTCGGCTATCGTCGATCATCGGCTGCGTTTTGGCCCAGGCCAGCGCCTGACGTGCCTCCTCTACCCGATCATCAATACTCTGCTTCAGCCAGCTGCCCTCCGAACCTCCAATGCCTCGTTTATCCAGGGAGAGGGATGCGTAACCAAGGGACGCAAGCTTTTCCCACAGCGGCTTGTAGCCATCGTTATGGGAGGCGTTGATAGGGCCGTCTCCATGGATAAACAGTACAAGTCCCAGCTTCCCGCCTTCCCCCTTGGGCAACGTGAGCGTGCCGCTCAATACGCCTTGCGGCGTGTCAATCACGACGGCTTTCTCCACCATGTCATAGCTGTTCTGCTGCAGGATATAGAGAAGTGCTCCGCCTGCCGCAATGACGAGAGTCAAAATTGTTGCTATTAGCTTCTTTTTCATACTCCCTCCCCATTCTGCGCCGCTTCGTCTTTTTCCTGGACCTCAATCATTAGCTCGTAATTAAGCTTGTTCGGACTAAACAGCGATAAGTAGGATTTTTCAACAAGCACGGCAGGTCCGTTCAACGCAATGGATTGCGAATCCGCATATTGCAGCATGTGCTGAATCCGCAATTCGATCTCACCCTCATCCTCCGCCAAAAAGGGATAGCAGAGACAGCGGGACTCCGGCAGCATCAAATCGCCTTCTGTTTTCGATTCTGTGCAAACGGCCATTTTTCCGTTATCCTCTATGACAAAATAGATATCCGACTCGAACAGATCAGGAGGAGGCGATTGCTTGGCCAGCAACATGGCATCCATCCCCCGCCGGGCATCCGTATGGAACCAGCATTTGAGCTCCGTTGCTTTCCTCTGCTTAATTCGATATGCTGGCGAAGGTCCGGCATATTCCCTCTGTTCTTCCAGAATGTTGACTGTCAGCCTGCGCAGCTCGTCCAGCCGCTTTATTTCCGCTTCAAGATTATCCACCGAGGCACGAAGCAACTGCGACATTTGCTCGGGCGATGGTCCGTCTATGGATTCCTTTATTGTTTGAACGGACAAGCCCAGCTTGCGAAGCAACAAAATTTGCGCCAGCCGATAAACCTGCTCGAGGCCGTACATTCGATACTGATTGGTATCCGTATAGGCGGGAAGCAACACTTCCTTGTCCTCAAAATACCGAATTTGGTGCGTCGAAACCCCCATCAATCTGGCAAGCTCGCTAATTGTAATTTCATTTTTCAAACGCCATCGCTCCCGGGTTGTGTCTGGTTTAACCTAAAGATACACCTTAGGTCTGACCTAAGGTCAATAGTGCCCTTTTACTTTTTTATTCATGCACAAAAAAACCTCCGCCGGGGCGAAGGCTTGATGCATCTCATAGGCTGCTACTGCTTTATTTTGGGGCATTTCCCCCACTTCTATCAAACGAGGCTTTTGACCATTCTGAACATCGACAAGGTTGGTTTATTGATTTCGCCCGTTACGCGGTACCCCAGCTTTTCATAAAGCTTGAATGCCCCGTGATTATCGCGAACAACGGTTAAGGAGCTTTTACTGTAGCCCTGCTTCCGGGCGATTTGTTCAGCGTGATTGATCAGCAGCGAGCCAACTCCAAGTCCTCTGCTCTCCGGCATGGTGGCCAATGTTCCAATATGGAATTCATCCTCATGCCCTTCTTTTAACGTAAGGAGCGAAAAGGCTTCTGCGGGATGAAGCAGATGGTAGCCGATCAGTCCCCAATTGCGAGCGGACAGCAGCTTTTTAAAGGTTGGCCATGCCAGGCGGTTAGCCAAAGTGATGGGGTAACAGGTGACCATTCCTAGCGTTTTTCCTCCAAGTTTCGCTTCATGAGCATAGGCATGACTGAATCGGTTGCTTTCTCCCTGCCAAAGCTTTCCCAGCGTTTGCTCCACGACGTTCTCTTCCCTGGTGCCTGCAAGAGCATAGGCCATGCGGCCAAGCGCCATGCGATTGAGCCTGCTCCCCGCCAATGTTGTGCGATCTGCCCGTTCAATGTAAATGTTCTCCATCTCCATCACTCCTTGTCTCTGTTGTTTGTGTTTTGTTGAATTTGGCTATTTGGGGCTGTAACGGTCAACGATGACCAGCAGGTCCTAGCCATATCTGACGGCCAGGCTAAGTGACCGCTGACTGGTGACTGGTCTGGCAACTAATACAAAATATTTTGATATATTTATATATCATTTGATAAAATTATAAATCAAAAATAAACTAAATGCAACATCATTGTTTGTTAGTGACGATATAGCAAAAAACCGCATTTCCCAGAGGAAATGCGGTTGAATGAATCGTTCGTTTCCAAAAACTTAGTTACCTAACTGGGAGATCCTGACTTAATCGTAGTAAGAATCAGCATAATGTCCATTATGGTATTTCATAGGGCGGTGTGCCAGGTATGGGCGGGTAAGTTCCAGGAGTGCCTGGATAATCAGTAGGCGGAGTTGAATTGATTACAACTTGGAAATCAATCCAGCTGCCATCCGAAATCAATTGTCCTCCTGCCTGATTGGACATTTCCTTAAAAATAACGCGAATGGTTTGCCCATTCTCAAAAGGCTGCTCCGAATGCAGCCCGTGTATGCCTACAACAGGCTCGGAGGAAGCACTATCCCAATAGTATCCCGTTTGATTTGTTAAAGAGATTTCCGTTGTTGTTGAGTCAGTAGATATGACCTGAATTGAACGAATAAACTCTGTTATCACGACATTGGAACTTGCATATTCCGAATTTAAATCGCTATGAAAAGCAATGGTCAAATAACCGCTCTCCGGCATAAAATTCAGCACACGAGCTGTCTCTGCCTCCAGTTCAGATGGAGACGTGCTGGTCGGGCTTGTAGTTGGCTCCGGGCTATCTGTAGCCGTTGATGAAGGCATTGGCGACGACGTTTCAGTTGCTGTTGGCGTCGGCGTTGTCACTGCGGTTCCTGTTGGTGTCCATACAGGAGTGCTTGTTGGCGTCGAAACCGGCGTGCTCGTCGGCGTCTGAGTCGAAACAGGAGCGCTTGTTGGCGCTGGGGTCGGTACAGGTGTGCTTGTCGAGGTTGCCGTCGGGGTTGCCGTTGGCGATGGCGATACCGTTGGGGTTGCCGACGGCGTTGGCGACGCCGATGCTTGAGTCTCATAGACGGCTTTGGCCTCATAGGCTCCCATTACCAGCAAATCGCGGGTAGCGTTTGTTTTGCCTCCGAATTGTCCATCGGCATTGCCCTGAAGCAACTTCAGCTCCAGTGCAAGAGCGACATAACCTTTTGCCCAATCGGAAACCGTGGAGTCGTTTAAACCAGGAGTAGAGGACACCTTGTCTTCTACGCCAAGTCCTCTGACAAAAAATGTGGCAAGCTGTTCCTTGGTCACCGTACCTGCCGGATTAAACTTGCCGTCGCCCACTCCGTTGGTGATGCCAGCTTTTTTGACGGCTTCAATAAACGGAAGCGCATAGCCATTAGCAGTGTCATCAGCTTTAACATCGCTGAAGCTTGATGTTTTGACATTGGCATCCACTTGAAGGCCAAAAATCAGCGCTGCAACCTTGGCAAATTGGGCGCGGTTCATCTCATCCTTCAACCCAAAAGTGGTATCGGAGACTCCATCAAAAATTCCCGCATTTATCATTGCGTCAAACTTTGCTTTTGTAGCTGCGTCCAAATCCTTCAAATCCGCAAAATCGGCTGAACTCTTCGCCAAAACCGGGATTATTGATCCCGAAGCGATAAGTGCGGCAGCTAAAATGGTCAGCAGCCATTTTTTCATTGTACCCATCCCCTCTATGCCCCTTGTTTAATGAATTACATCTTTATTATCGGTACGCGCAAGACAGAGAATTATAGAGAAATCGAGCATCGCAATGATTTTTTTCACATCAAAATAGGCAAAACGGCAATTAATTTCCAGCCTCTCCCTTTTCAAAGCCATTGCATGAATTCCTGCGCTTTCGCATAGGCATAAATAAACAATTTCTTCCCGGTTGCTTTATGGCGCAATTGGAAACGAAAGCGGGGATATAATTATGTTTTTAAGAAAAAACAGGCTGCAGGTTGAATTGCCGCCTTCGCCTTATGCAGACGCCAACGCCGCTGCCGCGGTTCAGGAATTGCTTGGAGGAAAGTTCGGCGAAATGTCAACCCTCAACAACTACTTATATCAATCCTTTAATTTTCGCGGCAAAAAAAAGCTCAAGCCCTTCTACGACCTGGTATCCAGCATTACCGCGGAGGAGCTTGGGCACGTAGAGCTTGTGTCCAATACGATCAATATGGTGCTGACGGGAACGACCAGTCCCGGTGATCCCGATTCCACCCCTCTGCGCCCTGGCCTCGACAAACGCAACAGCTATTTTTTCATCGCAACCGCACAAACCTCGCTGCCCGGCGACTCCATGGGGCGGGCCTGGACCGGCGACAATGTATTCAGCAGCGGCAACCTGGTGCTGGACCTGCTTCATAATTTTTTTCTGGAATGCGGCGCGCGCACGCACAAAATGCGGGTGTACGAAATGACGGACCATCCCACTGCAAGAGCAATGATTGGCTATCTCCTTGTACGAGGCGGCGTGCATGTTTTGGCTTATGCCAAAGCGCTGGAGGTTGCAACAGGCGTGGATATGAAAAAGATGATACCCATCCCCAATCTTAGCAATGAGCATTTTGAAACCGCCCGCAAATTTGAAGCGATGGGTCTTGGCAATAAGCTGTATACATTTAGCCCCGAGGACTATCGGGATATTGCCTTGATCTGGAACGGACAAAATCCGCTAACCGGCGCCAAGCTAGAGGTTATTCAGGGTGCGCCCGAAGGCGCGCCGATTCCCGACCTTGAAGAATTGCCAGAGGAATTTGCCCCTGGAATTTCTCAGGAGGATTTTATGGAAATTGCGAAGCGTCTTAAACAAAATGCAGGGTTATAGCGATATTCCCCTCAAAGTAAAGAAGAAACTACGATAGCCTCACGGATGGCCGCCAGCTCTCCAAGCACCCTCAACCTCGGACGCCTACACCGCGCTTCGGGGTTTTCGTGCTCCCCCCTCGCCTGTGCTATACTTGGTTAAAAAGATTGGATTGAGGGATTGTATGCAGCTTTTGGCCATGATTACCATGCTGATTGACCACGTCGGGTATGTCTGGTTTCCGAATGATGCTGTATGGCGCATTATCGGACGAATCGCTTTGCCCCTGTATGCTTACTCCATCGTTATCGGCTACAAACGGACGCGCGATATCAATAAATATATGATTCGCGTAGGCGCTCTTGCGCTCATCTCGCAGCTCCCCTACATGTATGCATTTGATACCAGCGAAGTTAATGCGATTGGCACGTTGTTTGTTTGTCTCCTGGCTCTTGTGCTGACAGACCGCCTTCGGGGCAAATTTGTGCTGCAGGTTTTGCTGCTCGCGGGTCTGACCTTATTTATGGAAGTTATCCCCTTTGATTACGGCGCCTACGCACTTCTTCTTGTGCTTATTTACCGCTATGCGGGCGTGGAGCTTATGGCTTTAATGCATTTGCTGCTAAATATTGCCGCATGGCTATATACGAGCGGCGGCTGGACGCTTCAGTTTTTCAGTCTTTTCCCGACTCTGCTGCTCGTTTACGCGCCTGAGTTTTTGAGGGGATTGGATAAAGTCAAAATACCAAGAATGCTCTGGCGAAGCTTTTATCCCGCCCATCTTGCCGCTATTGCCATATTGTACTTCGTATTAAATGGTCATTTTATCCAATAAAAATACGACATGTTTAAAAACCCCATGGCAGGTTTAGTATAGAAAAGATACTTATTTCCCAATAATGATTAAGTAGTTAATCATTATTTGCAGCGCCATTCTTACCCGACTTTTCCACCTGTTTTTTCGGGAAATAATTTGTTAGGAAAGTATAAGTAAAGTAAACAATATCCTGACGAGTGCTTCATAAGGTGCTAAAATGTTCCCGCTATAATAAGGAAAACAAAGTCGGAGGTGATGTTGCCATGATGCGAATTATAACCTTCAAAGATCGCTCCGTTCCGGTTTATTTCAAGCAAGAAGGAACAGCATCAGTTGAATTGCTTCATCATAAATTGTACGAGATGGAACTTGATTTTTCGTTCCGGAAAAAGTGGAAAAGAATCAAATCCGTAGAAATGGTACGCGATGTCGCCATCTTCCAATACAATGACGGAACAAAGCTTTATCTGGAGGTCAGCTAAGAACAAACATCAAGACTTGGTGCAGCCTTGTCTCTATATCGCTTGCTTTATCTCTCTGGCATCAGCCAATGGGATAGGCAAGCGTTTTTTCATTCCAGTCAAAATAAAAATCCCTTACATTCGACATTGCATCGAACATAAGGGATTTGCTCCATAGCTTATCACCTGCTTGCTACTGAAAGACACTCATTAGCTTGCTTTGCTTGCCGTACTTGCCATGGCAAGCCAGGCGGACCCGTAATCACGCTTCAATCAATCCCGCCTGAATTAGCAATCTCCGGGCCATCGCGGCTGCTTCCGCTCTAGTAATCTCTTCTTTTGGAGCAAGACGATTGTCCGAGCGGCCGGATACGATACCTGCTTGCACCGTTTCTCCGGCAGCCTGCTTGGCCCAATTCGACAGAAGCTGCATATCTGCAAAAGGAGCAAGCAGCGCTTCAGTCCCAGCTGTCTCCTCTGCCAGCGTGAAACCAGCCAGCCTCATGGCGCGCGCGATCATAACCATCGCCTGCTCCCTGGTGATGGATGCCTCCGGACGGAAGCTTCCATCGCCGTAGCCTTCAATCAATCCATAAGCTGACGCAGTGCTCACGCCTTCATAATACCAGCGATTTGAAGCAACATCGTCAAATGCCGGCAGGCCTTCTTCATGCTTCAAGCCTAATGCTCTTGTCAGCATGGCGGCAAATTCAGCACGGCTGACCTGGCGGCCTGGCGTAAATAAATCTCCGCCTGTGCCGTTAACCACAAGCCGGGATGCCGCGTCATTGACATGCGTCTTGCTCCAATGTCCTTCTACGTCGCCCATTTCAACAACGTTGTAGATGAGCGGGAATACACCGTCGTAAAAGCTGTTCACTGTAGCGTAGTAGACACCGTCCACGACTTCTACATAGGTTGGCGTATGGGCCATTTTGTCATGGCGATCCATATAAATGCCTGTCGTTATCGGCTTATTGCCCCCGTTGCCCGGCAGCTTGATCCGAAGTTTTCCGTATTGACCCAGCTTACCCGCATCGGTTTCCTTCCCGTTGAAAGTAAACGTAAGCTTGACCTCAACTGGAACGCCGACCAACTCCGCACCGTTATCCTTGATCAGCTTGCGATATTGCTCCAATGCTGTAGAATCTACCCGTGATAGCTTAATCTGAACCGCAATGTCCTTCAAGGCCGCAGAGCTGCCAAGAGTATTCCGTATAGCTCCGAGATTAACACCGGAAGCTGGAAGCGTGTAGCTGAAGTCTTGCGTCTCTATAACAACCGTTGTTCCTTTATTCGCCATCCTGGACAGCAGCTCCGCGTTCAGCGACAGCTCGACATTTTCGCCGCTGTGAGGGTAGCTGATGATGACATTGCTGGCTTCTCCGGCTTTATCCAGCTCGGAACCGACCTTTTCGTTATCCAGGCTGATTTTGGCAGTGGCGTCATTTCCGTTTGTTGTTTTGACCACCGTCACAACGCCCGGAATCTTGGTGCCGTTAAGGATAACTTCAGCCTCTGGCTTAATCACGATTGGTCCGTTGCCGCTGCCGCCGTCTGAAGCTGCCTGATCTGCAAAACCAACAAGCTGGAATCGGCTAAACTTGTTAATTTCAAAGGAGACGGCAACCGGCACAGCATCCTGGTACACAATGATTGCCGATTTAAACTCCGTTGTATTGTCGCTATGCTCGATGTAAACAAACGGATTTTTCAAGAAGCTTGCCTTCTCTGCTGCCGACCATTCGCTCATTCCGCTAAGCGGGAGTTCAATCGTTGTTGCATAACCCGTAAAATTCGTTTCAATTTTTCTCGGAATTTCGCGTGAAACGATTCTTTTACCGCTAGCGGCCTGAACAACAAGGCGATCGGCCCCCAGCTTAGCCTGAGCCTCTGATTGCTCGGTAGCCTCCTTAACCGGCACAATGCGGAAGAACAAATCGGAAGCGGACGAACCGCTATTCCGTATCGCTTCACTCGACAAAATAACCGAGCCTTCATCCGTTGCAATTTCCAGCTTTCCGTTTCTGTCCGCAAGCGCCTGTATCGCTTCATAGGACAGCTCAACGGCAAATTCATCAGCTTTATTGCCGGCAGCAGCCTGGCGGATTTCAATAACAACTGTCCGTTCAGCCTCCGGCGCCAGCGGATTCATCGACTCCGTCAGTGCCTTCATCGAAGCGGCGCCGACAATAATGGTGTCGATTTCGGTGCCATCGCTAAGCGTTGTTCGATATATGGTGCTTCGCTCCACATTTTCGCTGCCCTCAGGTACAGAGGTAAGAGTCGCTTGGCGACCGGAAACCTGCCGTGTAGCGGCTTCCTCTTTGGAGACGCTCAAATTTTTAACCACCATCAGGAATGTTTTGGTGATGGAAGCATTACCTTTGGAGATGGTTGCTGTCAAAATAACATGCTCATCCCGTTTTTCAGGACGTGTCACATTCCCCTTCGCTTCCTCTCCTTCGCTGGAAACCGTAATAACGTTAGCTTTAGAGGAGGTCCATCTAATAGACGTACCGTTTAATCCTTCAGTGAGCATCAGGAATCTGGTTGTTACACTTTCCCAAGTGTCGCCCGGCGCAAAGGAAAATGCCGTGTCGATCGTCAGATGCTTTCCGGCTTCCTTCACATCCTCTTCGTCATTTCCGGCCATTTTGAGAACCTGGACAACAAATATCTTGGTTAACGTTTCTCCGGTACGCGTATCGGTGATGATTGCTGTCAACGTAACCACCGCATCAGCCTGATTGGCCTCAGGGCGGACTACCCGTCCCGTTGCGCTGACATTAGCGGGAATTGAAGACGTCCATTCCACGGTTGTATGCCCCGATGCTCCCTTGCGAGGGAAATACATAGCTTGCGTCACATGCTCTGCATAGTCCCCTGCGCTATACACAATGGCAAGCTGATCCAGGTCCTTCTGCAGATCGTCAGAGTCAGAAGAGATATCTTCAGCTTTAAGCTCTATCAGTTGGAAAGCCACTACTTTCCCCTCGGAATCCAGCTCGTACACGCCGATGTAGCGATTTTTAACAGAATCCACACCAGGAATAGGTTCTCCCGCAACATAAGGATCAATCGTCGGATTGGCAGGCCCGTTGTCGCCAATATTCGGAGTAGCAATAACAGTATCCGACACAACCGCTACCAGCTTGTTTCCAGCTCCTGCGTCAGGACCCGACAGCTTCGTTTCGCCCGGGTTGTCTCCCGGGTGCGGTGCAAATGGCGGGTTAAACACAGGGGCAGGCACTTCCTCTCCCCCTCCGCTATTCCCCTTCCGAATTTCATCAGGGTTAAGCACGATAAGCGTAAAACGGATTACCGTGTCGCTAGCGTCCACCTCGTAAATGCCGATATAGCGGTTAACCACAGGGTCTACGCCAGGAATATCTCCGCCCGCATACGGGTCGATAACGCCATCCCCTGCCGGTGCAGCTTCCCCGGTACGCGGCGTGGCAATTACTTCATTCGACACCTTCACCAGCACACGATTGTCTGGGCTCACTGAAGGAACAGGCACATTTGTGGTGCCTGGGTCCGTACCCGGCCCTGGCAGCGGCGCCGGTACAAAGCCCGGTACGCCTTCCTCTTCGCCTCCGTTTCCTCCTCCGCCGTCATTGTCACCCTTAATCTCATCCGGGTTCAAAACAATAAGCGTAAACTTCATGATTTTACCATTGCCGTTTACTTCATAAATCCCGATGAAGCGATTAACCGCCGGATCAACGCCCGGAATATCTCCGCCGGTGTACGGATCAAGCATGCCCGCTTCCGGAGTGAAGTCATCTCCGATCAGCGGAGTTGGAATAGCTGCGCTGGACACCTTCACCACTGCGCGGTTGCCAAGTTCAACAGGAACGGGCACAGGGAAAACCGTTGTGTCCGGATCTGCTCCAGGCTCGGGACGCGGCTTCGGCTGGAAGCCCGGCACTGGATCAGGTGTCGGGTACGGTTTGACATCGCCGTCCTCCAGCACGATCAGTTGGAAAGCAACCACCTTGCCGTCTCCATCCAATTCATAAATACCGATGTATCGTTTGCCCGCTGGGTCCACACCGGGAATAGGTTCTCCCGCAACATAAGGATCAATCGTCGGATTGGCAGGCCCGTTGTCGCCAATATTCGGAGTAGCAATAACAGTATCCGACACAACCGCTACCAGCTTATTGCCAGCTCCTGCGTCAGGACCCGACAGCTTTGTTTCGCCAGGGTTGTCTCCCGGGTGCGGTGCAAATGGCGGGTTAAACACAGGGGCAGGCACTTCCTCTCCCCCTCCGCTATTCCCCTTCCGAACTTCATCAGGGTTAAGCACGATAAGCGTAAAACGGATCACCGTGTCGCTAGCGTCCACTTCGTAAATGCCGATATAGCGGTTAACCACAGGGTCTACGCCAGGAATATCTCCGCCCGCATACGGGTCGATAACGCCATCCCCTGCCGGTGCAGCTTCCCCGGTACGCGGCGTGGCAATTACTTCATTCGACACCTTCACCAGCATACGATTGTCTGGGTTCACTGAAGGAACAGGCACATTTGTGGTGCCTGGGTCCGTACCCGGCCCTGGCAGCGGCGCCGGTACAAAGCCAGGTACGCCTTGCTCTTCGCCGCCGGTTCCACCGCCGCCATCATCGTCGTCCTTGATTTCGTCAGGGTTCAAAACAATAAGCGTAAACTTCACGATTTTACCATTGCCGTTTACTTCATAAATCCCGATGAAACGGTTGACCGCCGGATCAACACCCGGAATATCTCCGCCGGTGTACGGGTCAAGCATCCCCGCTTCCGGCGTGAAGTCATCTCCGATCAGCGGAGTTGGAATCGCTGAGCTGGACACCTTCACTACAGCGCGGTTGCCAGGCTCAACAGGAACAGGCGCAGGGAAAACCGTTGTGTCCGGTTCTGCTCCAGGCTCGGGACGAGGCTTCGGCTGGAAGCCCGGCACTGGTCCGGGGTCTGGATTCGGATTAACGTCTGCATCCCCCAGCACAATCAATTGAAAGGATACGACCTTGCCGTTGGCATTTAATTCATATAGGCCGATATAACGGTACACAATAGAATCAACGCCCGGAATCGGATCTCCCGAAACATATGGATCAATGGTCGGATTGGATGGACCGCTGTCTCCTACATTCGGAGTTTCAATCATCCGGTTAGCTACAACGACAACATGTTTATGCCCTGCAATCAGCTCCGGTATCATTATTTCAGCCTCTCCAGGTTTAGGACCCGGCATCGGATAGCATAGAGGATACGGTGTCGGCACAGGAACAGGGAATTCCGTCGGTTCCGGGTTCACGTCCTCCGCATCAAGCACAATAAGCTGAAAGCGGACAACCTTGCCGTCTCCATTCACCTCATAAAGGCCAATATACCGATACACAACAGGGTCTGCTCCAGAAATCGCATCGCCCGCTATATAAGGATCAATCGTTGGACTAGCAGGACCGTCATCACCCATGTCCGGTGTTGGAATGATGCGACTGGATACTACAGCAACCAGCTTGTTGCCTGCTCCGGCAGAAGGACCCGGAATCTCCGTGTCACCGGGATTATCGCCAGGCCTTGGGTCAAAAACTGGCTCGAAGCCAGGCGCTGGTTTAGGAGTAACATCCTCGAACTCAAGAACAATGAGCTGGAAACGTACCACTCCGCCGTCCCCGTCAATCTCGTAGATGCCGATATAGCGGTTCACAACGGGATCAACGCCAGGTATCGGATGACCGGACACGTATGGATCAATCGTTGGATTGGACGGTGCGGCATCTCCAAGGCTCGGCGTGGCAATTCGCGTGCTGGAAACAACCACCATCAGCTTATTGCTCGCTCCAGCCGAAGGACCGGTAACCTCCGTATCGCCGGGATTATTTCCCGGCTCAGGGTCAAAGCCCGGATCAAAAGCCGGCGCAGGCGATAGCGGCGCAATGGTATAAGCTTCCGACATGGCTGCACTATCCTTCATGCCGCTTTTTCTGGCAATGGCCAGAATCGTTGCTGCCTCACGCACAACAATTGGCGTTGAATACAATAAGCCGCTTTCGGCAGGATCGCTGCCATCGGTCGTATAATAAATCGAAGCTCCATCCGTTGTCGTTGACAGGGCTACTTTGCCGCCTTTTTGCAGCTCGCCCGATGATGGATTCGCGGAAGGCTTGGCCGCCGGCTCCAGTTCTGTTCTGAAGCCCCATACATTTGCTGCGCTAATGCCTGCAAATGCCGTTCCCGCGGCGTCAACAAAGGCCCCCGCTTCAATCGTGACATAATAAGCGCTGTTATAGGCCAACGTGTCGACATTTATCGTTGCGGTTTTTCCCGAAACGGATATGTTAGAGGTATCCCCTGCATCAAATGAATAAACAGGAGTTCCGTTTGCTGTCACAATTTTTATTGCTTTTCCTGCAACTGCTTGTACATTTTTGTTGAATGAAAGGCTAAGAGCGGCGTCAACAGGCTGATCCTGCTTGTTGTTGGCCGGATTATAGGCTGCCGCAAGCAGCGGGCCAGCCAGCGTTCCCGTCGTAAAGCTCCAGCTGTCATCGCTGATGCCCTCATAGGGAAGACTCACGCCATCAATCACTGTTCCTGGAGAAATATGGACTTCATAACTCGTTTCATAATCCAGATTTTTGACAGGATTAAGCGTCACACTTTGGAATGCCGTCGAAGGCAGATCGTTCCCGGTGAAGGTTTCAACAATTTCCCCATCCTCCTGCCGGACAATATCAATTTTCGCCGATCCTCGTGTGACCATTTCATTAAACTGTATAGTCAGGTCCGTATCCACTGGAACGCCGGCTGCACCCGGGGAGGGACTGAAGGCAACGGCTACAGGCGGCTTTTCGTCAAGCGTATAGTCATACAAAACGTATGTGGCGCTGGAACTGGTGTTTAGTATCGATAAATGAAGCTCTCCATTGCTTGAATATAATCTAGGAATAGGATTGCCGCTTGGCTGAACAGGGCCAAGCGGAAGCTCTACCCAAGCGCTGCCTGTCCAGCGAGCTGCCACAATTCTTCTTACTGAAGAGATTCTATCCATGTAAGTGCTATAAATCTCACCGTTATTTACAAAAAAGCTGGCATTTTCCTTGACCAGACTTCCTCCGACCTGCTCCCATACTGTTCCGTCATATTGATAAAGAGAGAGAACGCCGCCGTCAGTAACGGTTGCATATAATTTTTCATCAAATTGCGATAACGAGATCAAACGGTAGTTGCCGCTGTTGGGAATACCTGACCCTTCCTCCTCCAGCATTTTTTTCTGCCAGAGCCCGTCCTCCAGCATAAAAAACTGATAGGAAGGCAGATTTGCACCATTGGTCCTGTAATACACCGCATAGGCTGTTCCATTCAACACGCCAGCATTTATAATTCTTTCACCAGTTACAATAGGAGCAGATGTTAGACTGGTCATCTGCACGGTACTCCAGCTGTTTGTAGAGCTGTTATAGCGGCTTTCCCTGCTGTTTTGGCCATACGTATCAAGCAGAATAACCTCGCCATTATTCACAATCAACTGGTACAACTCATTCAAATAATAACCGGGAATTGAATTTCCCAGCTTCGTTTGCGTTCTCGCAAGCAGGTTGTATTTGTACACGTTTATTTGACGATCCTGGGTAGTTTGGGAATTATAGGTGTAGGTTGCGCCATAGATATAACCATCCTCGACAACAACATCAACCCCCGAAAAGGTGCGATTGTTTCCTTCTGTATTCCAACCAACAGTGTACGTCCACCTTCCACTCCCTGTGTATTCATATAATTGTGCATTATTTGAAAACACCAGGACGGCGTAAGACTTGCCATTATTTCCTTGGATCACTCTTGCACTGCTCATATTGTTCATTTGGCTGTTGGTAAATCCGCTATAGCTCCAGCCGCCAGCTGCGCTTGCATCGACCCTCTTCGGCGTCAGCGCAAGTCCGGAGACAACGATGAGCATGGCCATCGCGGCAAGCAACGTCCGTTTGAAGAGATTTCGAACATGGCGCTTGCCCGATTCATTTTGCTTCATTTCATATTCCTCCCATGGTTATGTCTGTAGTCGCTTTGAACTATATACTCAACATATACCAGAAGGACTGTTGCAAATTTGTTGCAAATCTCGTCATAACACCCGACAATCCCCTATAAAGCGACAAAAATATCCCCAACAAAATAAAAAAGGCAGCCCCCTGGACCGGGCATGCCTGCTTTCCTATTCGTGTCTTTGCTCATCAAGCCTGTATACAAAATCCATTTTCAATGCGACTCTCGTGCTTAACCTCTAAGGGTGTAGGCTCACCGAGCAGATGGCCTTGCACAAAATGACAGCCCCACTCCTTGAGCAGCTGATACTGCGCTTCGTATTCCACGCCTTTGGCGATTACCTCCATACCCAGCTTGCGCGTCAGCTTAACGACAGATTCCACGATATGATACTCTGCGCCTAACAAATCAATCTGGCTCACAAAGTCCTTGTCTATTTTCAAGCATTGAAAAGGAAGCTGTCTCAGCGTATGATACGACGAATAACCTACGCCGAAATTGTCCAATGCAATCCGAACGCCTGCAGCCCGCAGACGGCTTAATACGGCTACGGCCAGCTCAAAGGAGCGGCAGACGACGCTTTCCGTAATTTCAAGCTCTAATGAAGCGGGGGGAATCTGAAATTCCGCCAGCGTGTTCAGCACTGTCGCTGCGAATCCCGGGCTCAGAAGCTGCACCGTAGAAATATTCAACGACATTACGAGCCCCTGATTTCCAGCATGGCTTAACACCCTGCACGCCTCGCGCAGCACCCATTCGCCGATTGGCACAATCAGCCCATTATGCTCCGCAACTGGAATAAATTCATGGGGGGAGATACTCCCCAACTGAGGATGATCCCATCGCAGCAGCGCCTCATACCCTCTGAGAACGCCGTCCTCCATGGCGACGATTGGCTGATAGAGAAGATGAAGCTGCCCCGTAGCCAAGGCCGGACGAATACCCGTCTCCAGCATCAGCTTCCGGTCAAGCTTGCTGGAATGTTCCGTATTGTAAAATAACGCTCTGTTTCCTCCATGCTCCTTCACCTGATACAACGCCGACTCCGCGCGGCAAAGCAGCTCCTCTCCGGACCTGCCGTCCTGCGGATACACGGTTGCACCGATGCTGGCGGTCAGATACAGCTCCTCGGCGCCGTCCTGCACTGGACGTTCCGCAGCATTTTTCAGCCTCTCGACCATGCTGAAGTGGTGAGAAGCCGATTCGTCCACCGGAACAATCGCCAAAAAGGTATTGCCTTCCATTCTTTTCATCACGGCTTGAGGAGATCCCGACATATGCGATGCCGTATCACGCAGCCGTTTGCTGGCAACGCTTAGCACAAAATTGCCAAATTCCGTACCTTTTGTTTCGTTCACCCGATAAAACCGATCCAAATCAATAAGCGCAATGAGCAACCGTTTTCCTGTGGCCTGATTGTGATTGATCGCAAGATTTAGCTTGACGCAAGCTCCCATACGACCAAGCGCATCAATGGCGCTTTCCATGGATTCCTGTTCCCCCTCCGATTTTCTTTTAAAAGGTCGTTTAAAAAGTACGCTTCCCATTACGAAAACCATACTTTGATCCACTCGCTTGTATGCCGCTCTATGTTGTATTAAGTCTATACTGTCATAAATCTATTAGAAAAATGCCGAAACCTTTTTTAGATGTTTGTTAGGTTATGCTAACTTTTCAAGAGAATCGACAAAAAACCTGCCCTGGCGATAAGCCGGGACAGGTTAACGTTAGTGAAAATTACGCTTTAAGCCAATTCTCTCCTTGAATAAAACGCGATCGAAGCCCAGATGGAAAGACCAAGAATAAGTATAACCGGAATCATAGCCAGCCAGGCGAACGCCAACAGAGATAATCCATTCACGAAAGGGAAGGTTTCCTTCAGCCAAACGGCTGCACCCTCATTGCCAGCCAGAGCCATTGTTCCAAAAAACAGCACAAAATAGATGAGTGAGCTTATGAACCGCGATTTTAGATAACCGTATTTAAACACAATAGGGAAATTGAAGGCATACATCAAGGTAACCACAATCAGCGCCATCAAAATAGAGGCAGGCGACCAATCACTGTCCTATATTAAGGAGCCAAACCCCGCTACCCGCATAACAGCGCCAATAATCCATTTTAGGGCAAATACGAATAGAGCAAGTAAATAAACCATGACATATTTACTCAACACGATAGTCGAGCGCTTTAGCGGCAGGCTGTTCAGCAAAACGCCGGCTTCGCTTTTCTCCTCCAGCCCAATGGAGTTAAAGGTAACGATATAAGTGACTACAAGCACCGCCATTAACAAGGTGGCTTCATCAAAAGGCGAAGAGGCGAGAAAAAAAATAATAAAAACTAAATAAATCATGCTGACCCGTTTTTGCAGGAGCAAATCCTTTTTTAACAAATTAAGCATGCAGCTCCCTCCTTGTATAAAAAAGCATGATTTCTTCCAGGTTCGGCTTTTCGATCAATACAGCATCCCCCAGCTCCCGTTTGACTCTAGCGCGGTCATCGACCAATGCTTCAAAGCCGTAGCTGTTTTTCTTCACGCCGATGCACAGCTCCTGAAGAAGCGGGAGCTGGCGCAAATCTCCCTTAACCACTCCGTATTGGTCCGCCAGCGCATCCTTCGGCTTGGTGAAGAGCAAGCTTCCGTTATGAAGCAACGTGATGTAGTCGGCGATTTTGTCCAAATCGGACGTAATATGGGTAGACAGCAAAATCGCTTTTTGCTCATCCTGCATCACCGTCATCAATATATCCAGCAATTCGCTCCGCACCAGCGGATCAAGCCCCGACGTCGGCTCATCCATAATTAACAGCTCGGCGTGATGGGACAACGCAATGGCCAGCGAAAACTTCATCTTCATCCCTTTGGACAGTTCCTTGATTTTTTTCTTAAGCGGCAATTGAAACTGCTTGACATAATGATCAAATTGACTGGAATCCCACTGGGTGTAAAAACGGCTGATAAACTTCATTGTATCGTGCAGGGACAAATCCTCGTAAAAATGCCCCTCATCAAACACAACGCCGATCTTGTCCTTGATCTTCTGCTCATGCCGGATATGATCCAATCCAAATATCTTTATATCTCCGCCATCTTTCCTTACAAGATTCATAATGGCGCGAATCGTTGTGCTTTTGCCCGCTCCGTTAGGCCCGATAAACCCCATAATGCTGCCCCGCTCCAGCCTTAGATCAAAGGGCTTCAGCTGGAATCCATCGTATGCTTTGCTCAGTCCTTTAATGTCCAGAATTGGCTCCATTCTCGTCACTCCTCATATAAGAGAGTCAACATCTCTTGCAGTTCCTTCAGGGTCAGGTCCATAAATTTGGCTCCACGCACAGCCTCCAGCAGCTTTTCCTCAATAATTTTGATTCGCGCTTCCCGGTACAGCTCGGGATTTGTTGCCGCAACGAAGGAGCCCTTACCCGCTACCGTCACAATAAATCCGCCTTGCTCCAGCTCATCATAAGCCCGTTTGGTTGTAATCACGCTAATCTGCAGTTCCTTGGCCAGGTTGCGAATAGAAGGAAGCGGCTCCTCGGGCTGAAGCTCACCTTTCATAATCGCCGTTTTGATCTGCTGTTCGATTTGCTCGTAGATGGGCGAATCAGACGTATTGGATAAAATGATTCTCAAGCCAATTGTCACCTTCTTCCGTGTATTCCGTTCATTCTGTATATTACCAATATATACAGTTATAACAGTGTTGTCAATAAAAGTCTGCTTTTCAGTACCAAGAAGATGGCTTGAAGCTAGAAATGGAGGAGACAAAAAGGACCCTGTCTCTCGTGGGAGAGACGGGTCCAATTGGCGTTTCCGCCGGCTGACAGCGCCGAATCACATTAAGTGACAGACTGGGCCGTATATTTATAGCCGAAGCCCCATACGGTTCGAATCAAACGAGGCTCCTTGGGATTTTGCTCGATTTTTTTCCGCAGGTTAACGATATGCACATCAATAGCACGATCCGTCACAAAAGAATCGAACCCCCGTATCGCATTTAACAGTTCTTCCCTGCTAAATACTTTTCCGGGATGAGTCAAAAACAGCTTCATCAACTCATATTCTGAAAAGGTTGTTTCTACCCATTGCCCGCGTACAAGCAGCAATCGGCGTTCGATATCAAGCTGGATATGCTCGTCCACGCTTTCCGGAACGGCGCTGGCCTCTGCTTTGGCGGCAGCCGTTTCGTTGTGCGTCACATTGGAACGGCGAATGAGGGCTTCAAGCCGCGCCGTAAGCTCATGCATGCTGAATGGCTTGCACAAATAATCATCCGCGCCCGTCTTTAATGCCTGTACACGCTCCGAAACTTCACTTTTCATGGAAAGAATCATAATAGGCACATTAGAGACGCTTCTGATTTCCTTGCAAACCTCAATTCCGTTCATATCGGGCAAAATCAGATCAAGCAGCACCAGATCGGGATGAAACTGATCGGCAAGCCGAAGTCCCTCCTCGCCGGCAAACGCCTGCTCGACAGAGTAGCCCTCCTCAGACAAATACATGGACAGCATATTGCTCATCATGACATCATCTTCAATAACTAACACTTTATACATTGGCGTCACCCTCTAAGAATTGAAGATTTCTGTCGGTATTGTGGAGTATAAGTTAACTATACCGCACACAAACGTCAGGAACAACCGAATGTTAGAAAATTGTTAGATTTTTTTGTCGAATTCTGTCTTTGCTGCCTTAAGACCGCCAAGCAACCGGTTCAGCTCGAATTCCAGTCTCTCCAGAGGCAGCAAATGCCCCGCAAAGCTTTCTCCCCCGCTTTCCTTAAGAAACGCTTCCGCCTCCGCCGTAGCGGCTACAAGCTCGCGCGCGGACAAATATCCCGCGGCTCCCTTAAGCGTATGCAGCATGCGCAGCACGGCAGATTCATCCTTCTGATCAATCATCATCCTTAGCCGGTTCATAAAGCTTTCGTAATCAATGCGGAACTGCTCCATCATATGCAGCAAAATAGGAAGCTTGCCATTGACGCGCTCCAGCGCGCTTTCACTATCCATACCGGCAACCAGGCCAAGTTTCCGCTCTGGCGCAACGCGGTCGCTTCCGCTCGGGAAGCGGCGGTCGGCGCTCTCCTTGTCCCCCGCACCCTCCTCGCTGACCGTTCCGGGCTCTAGCCAAAAATCCAGCATATCCTGAATCAATTTCACGGACAGCGGCTTTGTAATAACTCCATTCATGCCCAGCCTCAAATATTGCTCATGATCCTTTTTAACAACATTTGCCGTCACCGCGATAACGGGCAAATCCTTGAATTCGGGCCTGGAGCGAATGATTCGGACCGCTTCCGTCCCGTCCATAACCGGCATATGGATATCCATCAGGATCAAGTCCCAAGGCTCCCGCTCCAGCATATCCAGCGCCGCTTGCCCGTTCTCCGCTACGCTGACCTCGCAGCCGCATTCCTTCAGCAGCTCGATGGCCACCAGCTGATTGATTTTATTATCCTCCGCCAGCAGCACCTTGAACGGCTTGACATGCGAAGGAGCGGCTTGTTTCTCCGGCGCTGCGGGCAGCTGCGGCTGCTCCTTGCTTACTGGCGGCTGCTGCACCGCATCCTTTAATGTCCGCAGGAGGGAATAGCGGGTAGCCGGCTTGATTAGAATCGACAAGGGCCGATGTTCCTGCGGCAGCTGAATCAGCTCGTCCCGGCCAAAGGTTGTCGTATAAGCGATTACCGGAACGCCTGCTTCCTCCGCAATGCGATGCATCGAAAGCCAAGTATCCGTGCCATACATATCCGGCATCTCCATGTCGGCCATCAAAAATTGAGGTCTGGCTCCCTTGCCGCTCCGTCTTAACCGATCCATTGCGGTATGCCAGCTTCCGAAGGAAATAACGGCATAGCCGCTTTCCTCCAGCACGCCGGTCCAATGCTCCCGCATGGCATGATCGTCCTCCAGCAGCCAGATAGTCTGATCCTTACCGAGGCTTTCAGCCTCTTCATGGTCGGCGTAACGGTAAGGGTCCGCCGCAAACGTCAGCTCAAAGCTGAACAAGCTGCCTACTCCTTCATGGCTGGAGACTTCAAGGCTGCCGCCCATAAGCTCTACAAGATTTTTAGAGATGACCAGGCCCAATCCGGTCCCGCCAAATTTTCGGGTCGTGGAGCTGTCCGCTTGAGTAAAAGGCTTGAACAGGCGCTCGACCTGATCCTGGCTCATGCCGATGCCCGTATCCTCTATAAGGAAGGAAACCGTAATGTAATCCTCGGCTTCATCCGTCACATCCAGCTCCAGCTTCACATGCCCGTGATCGGTAAATTTGATCGCGTTCATGCAAAGATTCAGCAAAACCTGCTCCAGACGCATGGAATCGCCAATCAGCATAACAGGCAGACGTTTGGGCGTTTTGATCATCAGCTCAAACTGCTCCTTTCCCCCCAGAAAAACGCTGAGCTGATTGGCAAGCCGGCCAAGCAATTCATCCGGCTGGAAGGGAAAACGCTCCACCTCGATTTTTTCCGCCTCGATTTTGGAAAAATCGAGCACATCATTAATTATGCGCAGCAATGAATCGGAGGAAGCATGCATTTTGTCCAGGTAGTCTCTCTGGATATGAGACAAATTTGTTTTGCGCATCAGTCCCGTCAGTCCAATGATGCCGTTGAGCGGCGTACGGATTTCATGGCTCATCAGCGCCAGGAAGCGGCTTTTTGCCTTATTGGCTTCCTCGGCCTCAAGCGTCGCTCTAACCAGCTCCTCCTGAACCAGCTTTTGCTCCGAAACATCCCGCGCAATACAGGAATAGAAAAACTCCCCTGTTGCTTCCTCCTTATGAACAACAACAATGATGGATACAAACAGGGATTCGCCGTTTGTTTTACGGAGCTGAGTACCGCTTTCCCAATAACCCAGCTCCCTCGCCTGAGCCGCCCCCTTCAGCAGATGCTCGTACATCTGGCGTTCGAAATGCCGATGAACCTTTAACGGCTCTTTGCTCAGTTCAGTTACGCCCAGCATTTCCTTTCCGGCACGATTAATGTAAATGACCCTTCCGTGGTGATCAATAGAAGCGATGAGATCCTTTGCGGATTCGACGATATTTTGCAGACGGTCCCGCATCTTCTCCACATGCCGCCGGTCGGAAATATCGCGCACCATGATGACGACGCCGCTGAAGGAGCCGTTGCCGTCGCGCAGCCCGTTGGAGCTGATAAGCATTGGCGAGCGTTTGCCGTCTTTATGAATGAAGGTCCATTCCCGCTCATAGGAAAAGGACTGCTTGCGAAGCTCCTCGAACACGCCAATGCCGGGACGGATTTCCCGCCCAAGAAGCTCTGTCAGCTTGCGGGCCTCCAGCTCGATATCATCCATGTCCATAAAAATTAACGGGGTTGCGTGGCCGTACAGCTCCTGCGTCTTGTACCCCAGCATTTTTTCAGCCACCTGGTTCAGATACATAACCCGATATTGCTCGTTCAGCACAATAAAGCCGTATTGGTTCTGATTAACGATGGCGTTCAGCCTGTCGAACATCTCCTGCAGATGCTCCATCATCCCGTTGACGGAATGTCCCAGCATGCCGATTTCATCGCCTTGCGACGTATCCAGATGCTGCACCTTGAATTGTCCCGCCGCAGCCTTTTCCGTTACATGGAGAATGCTTTCCAGCCTTTTGATAATCCGTTCGAAATACAGAAAAAACAATACGCCAATAATCACTTCAGATAAAACGATCGTGGTCAGCGTGCGCCAAAAAATAGGCGATAACGCTTTCTCCAGATTGGAGATCGGCTCCAGCTGGGCCATGCGCCATGGCGTTCCCGCCACCTTGGCATAAAAAGCGGTATAACCGCCCGCCAACTCCGCCCGGCCCTGGTATGCCTTCAGCATCTCCGCCGAATCGGCCTCCAGCCTTGGGTTCCCCGCAATAGAGGAGCCTATGGCAAAGGTAGTATTGTTGCTGTACAAAACCTGCCCGTCGTCATTGTAAAAGATAAAAATAGAATTGGTGTCCGTCTGCGTAAAATAGCGGCTAAGCGATGTGGCGGGCAAGGATGCGTACATAACGCCGATGATTTCCGTTCCGACGCCGTATACAGGCGCGGCGATAAAAGCCTGCTCTACCAATGAGGCCGTAGGGCGATACGGGTCCGTAATGACGACTTTGCCGGACAACGCGTCCTTATAGAAGGGGGCCGACCTCATATTAATAGGCGGTCCGTCGCTTCGAACAGCCAGGCCGTTTTTGCCGATATAGCCGATGGCCTGGTACGCATAACCGCTGCGGTCCATCTCCCTGGAAAAATATTGGATTCTCTCCTCGGAGGTACCGAAACGGACCGCGCTTGTACGGCTCATAACAAGCACCTCCGCGCGGCGGATATCCAGCCAGGAGGAGATATTGCCCGCCTGACTGGACAGCTTGCTGCTGATCTTGTCGTTTTCTGTGGCCATAATCGTTTTTTTAACCGCCGTATAATTGCCGGCCCCCGCCAGCAGCAAAGGGATAAAAGAGATTAATACGATGAGAACCAGGCCCTTTGTTCTGAGCGATACTTTTTTCACCTTATGCTCCTCCTCCGTAGCCGGGGCTTTCATTTATGTATCTATTTTCATGTCGATGCCGCCGTGGCGCGCGCTGTGAAAGAAATCTCCCTGCTGGCGCACAAGCCGCTTCCAAGCCTTGATGCAATGAGGATCAAAATGCCGCCCGCTTCCCTTGACCAGAATGCTCATGGCTTCCTCATGCGTCATGGCGGATCGGTAGGATCGCGATGACGTCAAAGCGTCGTATACGTCCGCTACTGCCGCGATGCGGGCAACGAGCGGAATTTGTTCTCCCGCCAAGCCGTCGGGATATCCTTTGCCGTCCCATTTCTCGTGATGGGACCGGATAACGGCAAGCTCCTCCGGCATAAATCCAAGCTCCCTGCACAAATTATATCCGGAGACGGGATGCTGCTCGATCACGCTCCGTTCCTCTTCAGTCAGCTTTCCCGGCTTGTTGAGGATGACATCCGGCACGTCCAGCTTTCCGATATCGTGCACGATTCCGCCAATCGCCAGCGCTCTCAGCTTGGAAGCGGGAAGCCCCAATTCCTCGCCCAGCTTGATGGCATACATCGTCACTCGAAAATTGTGGCCGGCCGTATAGGCATCCTTCGCTTCCGTCATATGAATCAATTCTTTGACGCGCGGCGATATGTAGGTTTGAATCCAGTCTCTGGGATCTGCGCGAAACAAAAGCCGCAGACTGTCCGCAATCGAGCCTGTGCTCAAATATTGCTTGAAAATGCCCCCCACCATAACAATAACGGAGGCCAGCAGCAGGAAATGATAGAGCCACCAGCTAATCAGCCAGGTTTGGCCCGTCACCATAACCAATTGTGCAACCAGCATCCATCCCGTGCTATATACAATTGCGAGCTGAAGCGGGAAGCGGGATACCAGGTAGGTCTCAAGGTTTCGGATAATGGTTGCTGTGTTCATGATTACAATTACAGCGGTCGCTATCCATGCTTGTACGGTTTCATTTAAATAAGCCCCGTTCAACATTTCAGGTGTCATCCATAATTGCCAGGCCAGCACCAGCAAAATGACGCACCAGGCGGGGAGCAGCCATTTCTGCCATTCCGCCAGCTTGCGAATTAGCTTGTGATCTGCCGAAACGGAGCTGAGCCATAACCAGAAGGAGGCTAAAATAACGCTTAATTGGGCCGTGTTGCCCACTAGCTCGTAATGATGGATAAGTAAACCGGGCGTCGACAACCCGTGCAGAATAAACAAAGCGCCGAGAGACACATAGGCAAGCGATAGAAAGCTTACCTTAATATTGCGGATGCGAACAGCTACGACGCCAACCGCCATTGCAACGGCAACGGCCAGTGCGGCCACCAGGCTTACGATGTAAAAATGCTCATGCGGAGCTTTTACCTCAAGATCAAAGATAGAATACCGAAGTCCAAAGTACCCGAGAAGCGGCAGCAAAATCCACGCTGCCAACAAGCCATACATTCTGGCCTTTCCACTGCTGTTCATCTTTGTTTCCCCGGACGGACCGGTCATGTCTTAAGCCGCTCTAGGGCCTGTTTCGCCGCATTCTCGCTGCCTGTGGAGCTCTAAGACACGCCTTAAAGCGGGGCTGCCTCCCTTCTGCTTATCCTGCCGTTCTCCATGTCGCTCCAGAGTAAAGGAAGACGGATTACGTGTCGTATCTTGTCATTTTCCAACAATAGTATACCAATTCCTTACTAGAGTTGACATCTACCTCTCGTTTTTTTATTTCCGTTTAAGGTTTTTTTCTCGTTCTTTTGATATAGTAGTTGAAGATGGAAAATTGAAGGGAGTTTATTGGGAATGAACAATAATGAATCGCAGTCGAATTCCAAAAAACCGGAGCTAGACGACGCGAACAAGGATCAATACACATACGAAGGGGACGAGCAGGGGATAAACGAAGCCGTTACAGACGAACCTGCCGGAAATGAACAACACGCGGATACGACAGAAGCCGCAGAGAAAGAAACAAAGTCAGACGCCGCAGCGGCACCAGGCCACTATTCCGCAGCAGCAGTTGCAGCTCCCGCAGCAAGTAAGCGTAAAGGAAGCGCCGGCTGGATCGCGTTGTCCGCAGTGCTGGTTATTGCATTGATCGTTGTTTTAATCAAACCTCCATTTAACGGAATCAGCGGCGGAGCCGGAGGCGATTCAGTAGCTACTGTCAATGGCACGAAGATTACAAAGGATCAGCTGTACGATAAGCTTGTTGAAGCCAATGGAGAAGCAGTGCTTGACAGCATCATTCTTGAAGAGCTGGTAAACCAGGAGGCTAAGGCTGCCAATATTACCGTCTCCGATCAGGATGTAACCGACGAAATCAATGCGCTGAAGCTGAACTACGGAACCGACGAGGCATTTGACAGCCTGCTTTCGCAATACGGCATTACGATGGAAGATTTGCGCAAGGACATGGTTCTTAATGCAACCGTTCGCAAGGTGCTGGAGCCTAAAGTCAGTGTTACCGACGAGGAAGTCCAAACCTATTTTGATGAAAATAAAGCTACCTTGGGCGGAAACCAAGAGCAAGTCCGCGCCTCCCATATTCTTGTAGATACTAAAGATGAGGCCGAAGCTATTTTGGCCGATCTGAAGGCCGGAGCAGACTTTGCAGAAACGGCCAAGGCGAAATCGAAGGATACCAACTCCGGGGCAAATGGCGGAGACCTGGACTTCTTTAACCGCGCCGATATGGTAACCGAGTTTTCGGATGCTGCGTTCGCTCTTAAAGACGGCGAGTTGTCCGATATCGTTCAAAGCCAATACGGATTTCATATCATTAAAAGAACGGACCACAAAGAAGCCGTAGAGCCAAACTTTGAGGACAAAAAGTCCGCAATCCGCACCTACCTGGTAGGTCAAAAGGTTAGCGGTATCTCGCAAAGCTGGATTGATGAGCTTCGCACAAAAGCAAAAATCACCAATACACTGAAGCCGGAAGCTTCGGCTGACCCTGCTGACTCCAGCGAGCCATCACCTTCGGCTGAAGCCAAGGAATAAGCAGAAGACTATACAAGCAGACTAAACGGGGCCGATTGGCGTCGCCTGTCAAAGGCGCGCCGATCGGCCCGCTCTTTACCTGTTGGGACAGATAAGGCACAATAAAAGCAAACACGATAATGGAGGTTGCTTTCATCATGAGTCAATATGAAGTCAGAAGCTATGAGGATACATATCACATTTATGAATTGACTGACAGCGGCAGCAATTCCAGGGTTCTGGTATGCCCGGAACGCGGCGGCATCGTGATTGGCTGCACCCTGCAAGGGCGCGAGCTGTTTTATCTGGACAAGGCTACCTTCCTTGATCCCGCAGCCAACATTCGCGGAGGAAATCCCGTCTTGTTCCCTATATGCGGCCAGCTGGAGAATAAGGCGTATCAATGGAAGGGCAAAACCTACTCCATGGCCAATCACGGAGTAGCCCGCACCTCGTCATGGACGGTGGAGAAAACCTCCACGGAGGGCGGCGCTTCCATTACCCTTTCATTAACCAGCAACGAGGAGACGATGGCCTCTTATCCATTCCCGTTTCAGCTTGTGTTCACCTATACGCTGGCAGAGGGACAGCTCCATATTAAACAGTCGTACCGCAACACAGGCAGCGATGAGGAAATGCCGTTTTACGCCGGCTTCCATCCGTATTTCTCCATTGAAGGCGGCAAAGACATTCCCTATGCCACGGATGCTTCAGCCTATCTCGATTACAATGACAATATCCAGAAGCCCTATAGCGGCCATCTTGACCTGGAAGGGCTGGTGGAGTCCGTTGCCTTGTTGGACGCTGCGGCAAACGAGATTTCGTTTCCGGTTGCGCAAGGCGTGACCGTAAAGCTGATCTATGACTCCATATTCAAATATGTGGTTTTGTGGTCCGTGGAAGGAAAACCGTTTGTTTGCGTCGAGCCCTGGATGGCATTAACGGGAGAATTAAACAGGCAGGAGCATTTGGTAAAGCTGCAGCCGGGAGAAAAGCTGGAGGCCGTCTTGACCATCGGCTGCGAAATTTCATCGAAGTAATTCCGTAAATCATACCATGTGCGCCATACACACCATGACGGGGTATAGGGAGCCATGACAAAAGGCCAATATCGGGTTTTACACCCGGCATTGGCCTTTTTTGCGAATTTGTTAAGCTTTTATCCTTTGTTAAGCTGTTATCCTTGAATAAGCCTTAAGGCTTATTCAAGGATAGGGCTAATCCTTTTTAACAAATTCTTTGTTTGCATTCACATTATCGACCGACTTCATCTGGTCTTCCAGATCCTTAACGTAATCGTCGACAACCTGAACCTCGATCATGCAATTATTTTTCATAAATTTAAAGACGCCGTTATTAAAGTCGGTTCCCATTTCTTTATAAAAAATGCCCTCATGGACATCATTGGCGGTATGATTGAAGCAAAGGCGATATTCCGATTGATCCTCCTGAAGATAAGCGCGCACTCCTTTTTCATAGAAGCCCTCCCTGTTCTTCAGCTCGCGGGAAACGGATATAATGTGCAGATCAACAAATGGAATTTCGTTCAGCAGAATGTTAATGAAGGAGCCCTTAGTAATTTCCTTCCACCGGCTTTGGGCGGTCTGCCCCAATACCAGCTGGGTTATGTTGTTTTTCTTTGCAACATCGCCGATAACCTTGGCAATAGGACGGGTTTCATTATATTTGATAATAAAATCCTTCGCGCCATGCTCCTTGGCTAATTCCTTCCACTGCTCGATGTAATGCACCTTCTCGATGTCGAGCTCGTCTTCTGGAAGCGGGTCCACCGTCAGCACATAAAAAGGACAGTCCAGCATATTGGCAATCTTTCCGCCGCGGCGAATCAAACGTTCGCCGTTAGGGCCGTAGTAGACGCAAACAAGTATGCTTTCATCCATTCTACCGTTCTTCAATTTAAATATTCACCTCATCTAAACTTCTTGTGCAGAGCGGCTTTTTAGCTATGATGCCGCTTCCGACATTGAATACAGAGTACAATTTTTGTTTGGTTCTGTCAATGCGATTAGTGTATACTATTAATGGCATTGTCGTTCACTCGGGTTTGAATTGCGTACAGCCAATATGAACTCTGCACCAAACAAAGTACATATTAGGAGGTCACAAGTTGTCTTTACTGCATGTAGCTGTTTTATTGCCTTTCCTTTACACCATTCTTGTGCCGTTTTTCTTTAAGAAAATCGCCCGCGTTCATACGGGCTGGTTCGTCATCGTTGTCCCCCTTCTGCTGTTCGTTTATTTCCTGTCCCAATTCCCTATTCAGAACAGCCAAGCTCCCATTGTGCGGAGCGTTCCATGGATTCCTTCCGCAGGCATAGACTTTACGCTTCACCTTGACGGTCTGTCCCTGCTCTTTACACTCATCATTACCGGAATCGGCTGTCTGGTTGTGCTTTATTCCATCTATTATATGTCGATGAAGAGAGAAGCTCTTCACAACTTTTATGTTTATTTGCTTCTTTTTATGGGCGCCATGCTCGGCGTCGTTTTGTCAGACAATTTAATGGTGCTTTATGTATTCTGGGAAACAACAAGCGTGTCATCCTTCCTGCTTATCGCCTATTGGTACCAGCGCAAAAATTCCCGATACGGCGCGCAAAAGGCGATGCTGATTACCGTTTTTGGCGGTTTTGCAATGCTGCTGGGTTTCCTGATGCTGGGCTCCATGGCCGGCACCTTCAGCATTCGTGAAATTATCGGCATGCGGGACGTCGTCACGAGCCATTCCCTGTTTATTCCCGCCATGCTGCTTGTTTTGCTGGGAGCGTTCACCAAGTCGGCGCAGTTTCCGTTCCATATCTGGCTGCCGGACGCGATGGAGGCGCCAACGCCAATCAGCTCTTATCTCCATTCTGCTACCATGGTTAAGGCCGGCGTTTATCTCGTCGCCCGCGTTACCCCTATTTTCGGCGGAGATATGAACTGGTTCTGGATTATTACGATCGGCGGCACCGTCACCTTGTTCTGGGGAGCCTTTATGGCGATTCGTCAAACGGACTTGAAGGCGCTGCTTGCTTATTCCACGATCAGCCAGCTGGGATTGATCATGTCCCTGCTCGGCATCGGATCGCTTGCGTTAAATCCTTCTTATTCAGCGCAAATCGATTTGTTCACCGGCGCCATGCTGGCTGCCATCTTTCATTTGTTTAACCATTCTATTTTTAAAGGCTGTCTCTTTATGGTGGTGGGGATTCTTGACCATGAGACGGGTACGCGCGATATCCGAAAGCTGGGCGGCTTAATGAGCCTGATGCCGGTATCCTTTACGCTGACCGTTATCGGCGGGCTTTCCATGGCCGGGCTGCCTCCGTTCAGCGGATTCCTCAGTAAAGAAATGTTTTTTACCGGAGTATTGTCGGTATCCCGCACGTTGGATCAATGGACCGTCCTGCTGCCAATCGCTGCATGGATCGCCAGCATCTTTACCTTTGTCTACAGCATGATTCTGGTGTTCAAAACCTTTACGGGCAACTATCACCCCGACCGTTTGGACAAAAAGCCGCATGAGGCGCCGCTTGGCATGCTCATTTCGCCGGTTATCCTCGCCAGTCTTGTTGTGCTTGTGTTTTTTTTCCCAAATCTGGTGTCCTATTCGCTACTGGAACCAACGTTGCATTCCGTGTTTCCGAATCTGCTGGGACCCGGTGAAAGCTTTAGTGTCAAAATCAAAGCTTGGCACGGCCTCAATCTGGAGCTGTTCATGACGATAGGCATTGTTATTATCGGCACGCTCCTGTTCAGAACCTTCAAAAAGTGGATGGATATCTACTATAATTTGCCGCGCAAGCTGACCTTGAACAGCTTCTACGACAGAGGCTTGGCCGGGGCGGAAAATCTGTCCTCCCGCATCACCAGCTTCTACATGAATGGTTCGCTTCATAGCTACCTGAGCTATATGTTCGGATTTTTAATTTTTGTGGTTGGCGGCGCTTTTGTGCTTCAAGGAGCATTCGGAGCCAATCCGGCCGGGGCTTCGCCTATTACCTTGTATGAATATATACTGGCGGCTTCCATCGCTGTGCTTGCCGGCTTTGTTATTTTCGTCCAGACGCGTCTGACGGCCATTATAGCAGTAGGAGCGGTTGGCTACCTCGTTTCATTGATGCTCGTTATTTTCAGGGCGCCGGATCTGGCATTGACCCAGCTTGTTGTCGAAACGATTACAACTGCGTTATTCCTGCTTTGCTTCTATTTCCTGCCCAAGCTGAAATCGGAGACGGTCCGCATCCGTTTGCGGCTGGTCAATCTGCTGATTTCGATTGGCGTGGGGACTGTATTAACCTTGATCGGCATTTCTGCCCATAGCAGCAGCCAGTTCAAGCCTATCGCCACTTATTTTGAGGATGCCTACAAGCTCACTGGAGCAAAAAATATGGTTAATGCCATTCTTGTTGATTTCCGTGCCTTCGACACCATGCTGGAAAGCGTCGTGCTTTTCACGGCCGGCATCGGAGTGTACACCTTAATCAAGCTGCGCAAGTCAAGGAGGGGGAGCCGGTGAAATTTTCCAACGTCATTTTGCAGTCCGCAGCTAAAGTGCTTGTTTTTATCATCATGATTTATTCCATCTATATTCTGTTTGCCGGACATAATAATCCCGGCGGCGGTTTTATCGGCGGATTGATTACGGCCTCGGCCTTTACGTTGCTCTATCTGGCCTTTGATGTGGAGACAGTACGCGACATCATTCCGCTGGATTTCAAAATTGTTGGCGCAATCGGCGTCATGCTTGCCTTACTGACCGGTCTTGCCTCCGTTTTGTTGGGCGATAACTTTCTGTTTCAATATTACGAATACGTCAATTTGCCGCTTTTGGGCAAAACAGGGCTTGGCACCGCGTTTGTTTTTGATCTTGGCGTATATATGGCCGTAGTTGGTACAACGATGACGATAATACGTAGCATTAGCGAGGACGAATAGTATGGAAATAGTAATGACGATTATTGCTGGAACCTTGTTTACTTCCGGAGTTTATCTAATCCTGAGCAAAACGCTGCTTCGCATTATTTTGGGTTTGTCCCTGTTTACCCATGGCGTTCACATTATGCTGATGTCGATAAACGGTCTGAAGAAGGGGGCGGCGCCTCTTCTCGACGAGCAGGCCGCCAGCTATACCGATCCTGTTCCTCAGGCGCTTATTCTGACCTCGATTGTAATCAGCTTTTCGCTTACCGCGTTTTCTCTTGTGCTGGCTTACCGAACCTACAGGGAGCACGGGACAGACAACATAGAGAAATTAAGGGGACAAGACCATGAATAATTTAGTTGTATTGCCTTTGTTTATTCCTCTGTTCCTTGGCGTCAGCCTGTTTTTCTTCCGCACGAAATACCGTCTCCAGCAATGGATTGCCGGATTGGGCACGATTGCCACGATTATTATTTCATTCATTCTTATCGGCCAGGTGTCGAAAAGCGGCATTCAGGTGCTTCATATGGGCGGATGGGAAGCGCCTTACGGTATCCCGCTTGTTGCGGATATGATGGCCGCTATTCTGGTTACCGTCGCTTCTATCGTAACGCTTGCTTGCCTCATTTTTGCCTTTCATTTTATCGGCGAAGAGCGAAAAGGGCATTATGCATACCCGCTAATGATGATTTTGCTGTGCGGAGTCAACGGCTCCTTCCTGACCGGAGATATTTTTAATCTGTTTGTATTCTTCGAAGTGATGCTGCTGTCTTCCTATGTGCTGCTCAGCCTGGGAGGAGGACGCGTCCAGCTGAGGGAAACCGTCAAATATATCATTATTAACATCGTATCCTCCAGCTTGTTCGTCCTTGCAATCGGTTATTTGTATTCCATAACCGGTACGCTGAATATGGCCCATATCGCTCAGCGCATTGCAGAGCAAGGCCAGGATGGCTTGACGACAACCGTCAGCCTTCTGCTTATGATGGTATTTGGCCTCAAGGCGGGACTGTTTCTCTTTTTCTGGCTGCCCGGGTCCTACAGCGCCCCTCCGGCTCCAATCGCTGCATTGTTTGCAGCCCTGCTGACCAAGGTAGGCATTTATGCGATCATTCGCACCTTCACGCTGATCTTCCCCCATCAGCCGGAAATTACGCATACCATCCTGCTCTGGATGTCGGCATTAACGATGATATTAGGTGCGATCGGAGCCATTGCCTACTGGCGCATCAAGCAAATCCTGGCCTATAACGTCATTATATCTGTTGGTTTTATTCTGTTTGGCGTCGCCGTTGCAACCGAAGCGTCCTTAAACGGCGCCATTTATTACCTGGTACACGACATGATAGCCAAAGGATTAATCTTTATTCTTGGCGGCACCATTGTCCTTATTGCAGGCACCGACAAGCTTAGGGAAATTAGCGGTCTGGTGCGCTATCGCCCTATTTTGACCTGGCTATTCTTCATTTCGGCGCTTGCGCTTGCAGGCGTGCCTCCGCTGAGCGGCTTTATCGGCAAATTTATGATTCTGGAAGGCGGCGTAAATGAAGGCTATTACTTGATGGCGGGCATTAGCTTGCTAACCAGCCTGCTTGTGCTGTATTCCGTTATGAAAATATTCATCAACAGCTTCTGGGGCGAAACGCTGCTAAGCGAGGGCGAGCAGAAGTCCAGCGGCAGAGGGGTTTTGATTCCGGGTTTTATGTTAACCGCGCTGGTTGTTGGTCTTGGACTCGGCGCCGAAGCTGTGATGCCGTATATTAATCAAGCTGTCGAACCGCTGGTTAATCCGCAAATCTATATCGATGCCGTCTTTTCATAAGGCCCCGGAAGGATGTGATGTATAATGACGATGCAAATTTTGCTGAACCTGCTGGTCGCCATGATCTGGATGCTGCTGCATGACAAATGGAGCATGTTAACCTTTGTCATCGGTTTTATATTAGGCGCGTTTATTATCTTCTCCATGCGCCGGTTTTTTCCTACGCCGTTTTATGGACGCAAGCTATGGAGTCTTGCCAAGCTGGTCGGCCTGTTCTCCCTTGAGCTGTTTGTGTCAAGCGCCGTTGTTTCTTGGCAGATCATTAGACCTCGACTAAATATCGAACCCGGCATTTTCAAAATGAAAACGCGTATGCGCACGGAATGGGAGCTATCTATGCTGGCTAACCTGATGACGCTGACGCCTGGCTCTGTTGTGATGGAAATTGCACCGGATGAAGGCATCATGTACGTGCATGCGATGGATGTGCCAAGCATGAAAAAAAGCATTCTCCGCACAAGAGACCGTTTTGAAGATGCTATAATCGAGGTGATGCGCTAATGTTCCAGACACTGCTAATGACGTCACTCATTATGCTAACGATTTCGATAGCCATTGCCCTGTACCGGGTGGTAAAAGGCCCGTCGCTGCCCGACCGCATTTTGGCCCTTGATTCCATCGGATACAATATTATTGGTATCGTAGCTGTATTGTGCATAATGCTGGATTCCAGCTCTTATTTGGAGACAATACTCCTGATCGGCATTTTGGCCTTCCTGAGTACAGTCGCATTGTGCAAGTTTTTGGAAAGAGGTGTTGTGATTGAGCGGAAAAGAAATGATTGAAATCGTCGTTGTAGTCATGGTGCTTGCGGGGACAGTGCTTAGCCTTATCAGCTCGCTCGGCTTCCTTAGGCTGCCGGATGTTTATACACGCTCTCATGCCGCCACAAAAAGCATTACGTTAGGGATACTTTTTATTCTGCTGAGCACCTTTCTGTATTTCATGTTTGTTCACAATCAGGTTAGCGTCAGACTGCTTCTGGGTATCATCTTTGTATTCCTGACGGCGCCGGTCACCGGCCACTTGATCGCCAGATCGGCATACCGCTTTGGCGTAAAGCCAGCAGGGATAACAGACGAGCTTGCAGCCGACCTGGAACGCGAAAAGCGCAAAACCGCCGAAAGCAGCCAGGCTTAAGCTCGGCTGCGTTAGACAGGACAGCCTATGACCTGGCTACTGAGCTGTTGAGCTGCCGAGCTACTTAGTTGCTGGGCTACCGAGCTGTTGAGCTGCTGCTGAGCTACCGAGCTACTAATAAGCTACTAATGAGCTACAGAGTTACTTAGCTACTAAGCTACTGAGCTACTAATGAGCTACTAATGAGCTACAGAGTTACTTAGCTACTGAGCTACTAAGCTGCTACTGAGCTACAGAGTCACTTAGCTAACGATCTACTGAGCTGCTACTGAGCTACCGAGTTACTTAGCTACCGGTCTACAAAACTGGTTATTTTGTATGATTCTTCGTATAAAATAAGGGCGAACAAATGCCTTTCTTGTCACTTTGTACGATTATTCATACAAAATATCCGCTTGGAAGCTGCGCTTTTTTCATTTTGTATGATTCTTCATACAAAACGAAATAAATACCCCATTTCAATTAGTGTTTTGTGTGGAAAATCGTACAAATTGTAATTTTCCAACTGTCACCCTGACAATCAACTTAAAAAGCAAACTTCCGGAACACTGGTAAAACAGCATTCTTGAAGTTTGCTTTTTTATTTTTGATAGCAGTAGTAAAGGGCTTTGATCAAGTCAGCCCTATTTAGGGCGTGTCTGAATACTCCGAGGGGTAGTGCCAATTTTTTGTCCCAGGCAAAGAAGTTTTGTGCAGGCTTACCGGGGGTAAGTCAAACAAAACTGACGCAGCAGGGAGCGAAAAGGCGGTGCAAGATGACCTCAAGCGGGTTTTCAGACACGCCCTAGTACCCCTCGCCTTTGCCGCCGGTTACTATAGCTACACTGGCGCTTGCGCCGATGCGGGTTGCACCTGCTGCAATCATCTGCAGAGCCGTTTCCAGATCGCGAACGCCGCCGGAGGCTTTTACTCCCAGATCAGGGCCGACAATCCGGCGCATCAGGGCGATATCCTCCGCCGTAGCTCCTCCCTTGCCAAATCCGGTCGAGGTTTTGACAAAATCAGCTCCGGCTTTTACACAAAGCTGGCAGGCCAGCTCCTTCTCTTCATCGCTAAGAAGCCCTGTTTCCAGAATGACCTTCAGAGCAGCTTTGTCACGGCAAGCCGCAACGACTCCCTCTACATCTCTTTGCACGCCTTCGGCGTCTCCGGATTTGAGAAGTCCCACATTCAGCACCATGTCGATTTCAGTTGCTCCGGCTTGAATCGCTTCCGCTGCTTCAAAGGCTTTGGAGGCTGTTGTTGTTGCGCCCAGCGGGAATCCAACAACTGTCGTGATGCCTACTCCTGTTCCTTTAAGCGCCTCTGCGACAAGCGGCACCCAGCCTGCATTTACGCAAACGGTGGCAAATTTGTGCTCGGCAGCTTCCTTGCAGATATGGAGAACCTCTTCCCGGGTTGCATCAGCTTTCAAAATGGTATGGTCAATCATTGCCGCTACTTCGGCTTTTGTCAGGCTTGTATGGTTGCTCACTTCTATATTCCTCCCGTTACCTTATGATGGATATTCTTTCATTATAGACGCTATATGGACAATCAACAACAACAGCGCCGTTATGGTTTACTTTACCCTGCTTGTTGGGCTATTATGGATATGCTTCGTGAAAAAAGAACATCGGGCGTCCGCCTGATGACAAGGAGATGCAGCGCATGGAACAGATGTTGAACAAAATAAATGAAGCAGCCGCTTACATCGAAAGCAAATTAAATAACAAACCGGCTATCGGCTTGATTCTGGGCTCCGGCTTGGGCGTTATGGCGGATGAGGTGCAGAACGCAACCGTTATCCCCTATAGCGAAATTCCTCATTTCCCGGTATCCACGGTAGAGGGTCATTCCGGTGAGCTCGTAATCGGCGAATTGGAAGGCAAAACCGTCCTGGTCATGAAGGGACGTTTCCACTATTATGAAGGCTATTCCATGAAGGAAGTTGTGTTCCCGGTTTACGTGATGAAAAAGCTGGGCATCGGCACGCTTCTGGTCACCAATGCGGCAGGCGGCATGAATCGCGCATTCTCCGCAGGCGATTTGATGCTGATCAAGGACCATATCAACAATACAGGCAGCAATCCGCTTATCGGCGCTAACATTCCAGAGCTGGGGCCTCGCTTCCCCGACATGTCGCGCGCTTATAGCCCGGAGCTTCGCTCCATTGTGGCGGAGCAAGCCGATAAGCTGGGCGTGAAGGTGCAGCAGGGCGTTTACGTCAGCATCTCCGGCCCAACCTACTGTACGCCAGCAGAGCTTACGATGATGGCGGCATGGGGCGCTGACGCCGTAGGCATGTCCACTGTACCGGAGGTTGTAGCGGCTAATTATTGCGGCATCTCCGTAGCGGGCATTACCTGCATCACCGATATGGCAATTGGCGACGAGCTGGAGCCGCTCACCCATGAGCAGGTTGTACGCGTAGCCGAAGAAGCTCGTCCAAAATTTATATCGCTCGTTAAAGCGTCCGTTCGCTCGTTTCCCGTTTAGTGAAAAGGCCCGAGAGTCTGTGGAAAACCACACTCTTGGGCCTTATCTCTGTCGGAACTGCCCATAAACATTACTTGCAGACATCACATTTTAGCCGTGCTTGCGCTTATGTTTATGTTTATGTTTATGTTTATGCTTATCCTTATACGCGGCTGAACTGCGCTTCATGGAGGCGGCTGTAGATGCCGCCGGCTTCAACGAGTTCATCGTGCCGCCCTTGCTCGCTGATGCCGTTTTCCGTAACCACGATGATCCGGTCGGCATTTTTGATTGTGGCAAGACGATGAGCGATAACAAGCGTGGTACGTCCCACGGACAGCTCAGCCAGCGATTGCTGGATCGCCTGCTCCGTTTCCGTATCCAGCGCCGACGTCGCTTCGTCCAGTATAAGAATCGGCGGGTTCTTCAGGAACATCCGGGCAATGGCCAGCCGCTGCTTCTGTCCTCCGGACAGCTTCACGCCCCGTTCGCCAACCACCGTGTCCAGACCATTTGGCTGCGATTTAATAAAATCCTCCAGACGAGCGCGTCTGGCGGCCTCCATTACCTCGTCGTCGTTTGCGCCAAGCTTGCCGTACATTATATTTTCGCGAATCGTACCAGCAAAAAGGAACACGTCCTGCTGCACAATGCCAATATTGCGGCGCAGCGACTCAAGCGTCAAATCCCGTATGTCGTGGCCGTCAATGGAGATGCTTCCGCCCTCTATTTCGTAAAAACGCGGCAGCAGGCTGCATATCGTTGTTTTGCCGGCGCCCGAGGGGCCTACGAATGCAATCGTTTCGCCAGCAGCCACCGAAAGGCTGATGTCCTCCAGCACCTTCGCTTCACCCTCATAGCCAAACGAAATGTTGTTATATCGAATATCGCCTCTTAACGTGTCCACCGCGATGGCATTAGGCGAATCCGCAATGTCGGGAGCGGTATCCATTAGCTGGGTGTAACGCTTGAAGCCGGCAATCCCTTTTGGATAGCTTTCAATGACTGCGTTAATCTTTTCAATCGGTTTAAAAAAGATGTTGGTCAACAGCACAAACGTCACAAAATCCCCATAGTTCATCCCTTTTGCAATAACAAAATACGCACCAGCCATCAGCACAAATAACTGTACCAGACGCATCAAAATGTAGGAAACGGAGGCATTCGTGCTAATGATTTTGTAGGAAAGCAGCTTTGCCTCGCGGAACCGCAGATTGTTTCCTTTAAACAGCTTGCTTTCATGCTTTTCATTAGCAAAAGCCTGAACAACGCGAATGCCGCCGATGGCATCTTCAACACGGGCATTAAAATCGGCCATATCGCTGAATAGCCTGTTGGACGCTTTGGTCATCCGGCCGTTAAAATACAGCACCAGCACAATTATGACGGGAACGATCACAAAGGTCATAATGGCCAATGCGGGATTGATGTACAGCATGATGCCGAAGGCGCCTGCCAGCGTCATCGCCGCGATAAACATATCCTCCGGTCCGTGGTGGGCTACCTCGCCGATTTCAAACAGGTCGTTGGTCATACGCGACAGCAAATGACCGGTCTTGTTGTTGTCGAAGAAACGGAACGACAGCTTCTGAACATGATCAAAAAGCGCTCTGCGCATATCCGTCTCAATATTGATGCCTAGCATATGACCCCAATAAGTGACGATATAGGATAAAATGGTATTTACAGCATAAATAAGCAGCAGCACAACGCAGGCGGAAATAATCAGTCCCCAGTTTTCATCCGGCAGCAGCGTATTTACGACATAACCAACCGCAAGCGGGAAACAAAGCTCCAGAATGGCGAGCAGCACCGCGCAGCCAAAATCCAGAAAAAACAGTTTTTTGTATGGTTTATAATAGGAAAAAAATCGACGCAGCATATTGGACTCCTGTTCTTTTTATCTTAAATTTATCTGTTAAAGCGGCGCAACCTCAACCGCGGCTCCTTTGCCGCTGACCTGAATGCCTGTTGTTTTGCGTCCTGTGCCTGCGAGATCAGCCAACATACGCTCCAGCAGCTCCTTGGCCTTTGCGCCCTCCTTGCCTTTGGCCTGCACCGAAAGCAACACGCGGTTGCCATCCTTCAAAAGCTTCTCGGCACTCCGCAGCTTAGTATCATAATCGTGGTCTTCAATAGCCGGGGTCAGACGTATCTCCTTCAGCTTGCCGCCTCCTTGCGCCTTCCGCTCCTCCTGCTGCTGCTTTTCCCGTTCCCGTCTCGCATTGCCTTTGGCAACCAGGCGGCATGGCGGCGGGCTGCTCATCAAATTATCGCAGACCAGATCCGCCCCCAGCTCACGGGCCAGCCTCAGCGCCTCCTCGCGCTCCACAACCCCTAAGTTCTCGCCGTCCAGCCCTTTCAGTACAACCTCGGACGCTTTTATTTGTTCGTTCATTACCATTTTGGACGCCATAATCGTTACCCTCCATGCAAAATAATCAAACTCTTACTCATTATAGACGAAGCCACGGCCATACAGTATGGCTTATTTGATTAAAACCGAAAAAAACCGCTCTGGCGCCAAAGCGCCAAAGCGGTTTATGCAAGCCTTGCGGCTGCTGGTCGGACTATAGCAGTTCCTTGCGAAGCTCTGCCGGGCTTTTTGGTGACAGCAGGCCAAACGGAATATCGAATACCGTTTTGGCTCCATTGCCGCCTTCCGCGGCCAGCTTATAGGCTGCCCGGGCGTAGGCCACCAGCACGCTTGCCGTAAACTCGGGATTGCTGTCCAGCTTAAGCCCGAATTCAATAAGCTGTGTGCTGTTTGCGCCTGTTTTGCCGCTGCGAAGCACCATGCCTCCATGAGGCATAGAGGAATGATTGCTCCGCAGCTCCTCTTCGCTAATAAAATGGACAACCGTATCATAATCGGCGAAGTAGTTAGGCATGGAAACAATCTCCTGCTTGATGCTTTCCTGATCGGCGCCTTCTTCAGCCACCACGAAACATTCGCGAAGATGCTTCTCGCGGGTAGACAATTCCGGATTTTCGCCGCTGCGCACTCGTTCAACCGCAGCTTGGCTCGGAATGGTGTATTGCACGCCCGCTTTGACGCCGGCAACCCGGCGAATAGCATCGGAATGGCCTTGGCTTACGCCTTTGCCCCAGAAGGTATATTCCTTGCCCTCCGGCAAAATCGCTTGCGCAAGAAGACGATTCAGTGAAAACAAGCCCGGGTCCCAGCCCGTGGAGATGACGCTGACCTTGCCTGCCGCAGAAGCTTCTTTATTCACCGCTTCATAATACTCGGGAATGAGCGCGTGTGTATCAAAGCTATCTACCGTGTGGAACAATCGCGCAAAATAAGGCCCTTGTTCAGGCAGATCCGTTGCAGAACCGCCGCACAAAATCATGACGTCGATTTGGTCGCGGAACAGCTCCGCATCCTGGATAGCGTAAGCTTTAACACTCGCCGAGATGGACTCAGGGTCTCTTCTCGTGAATATAGCCTCCAGCTTCATATCCGGATTTTGCGATATGGCCATTTCTACGCCACGGCCCAAATTCCCGTAGCCGACAATGCCAATGCGTATTTGCTTACCCATGCTGCTAATCACCTTTTTCTTTAAGATAAAACTTGATAAAGCGGCCTCTTATACCCAGCCTCTTGCTTGCATAGCTGCGGAAATACGCTTGATAGCGATCATGTAAGCAGCTGTGCGCAAATCGACAGAGAACTCTTTTGCCAGGTCGCGAACGGCGCGGTACGAATGGATCATGTTGGTTTCCAGCTTCTCCAGCACCTCAGCCTCGCTCCAGTAGTAGTGCATCAGATTTTGCACCCACTCGAAGTACGAAACGGTTACGCCGCCTGCATTGGCCAATACGTCAGGAATAACGACTGTGCCTTTTTTAGCCAAAATGCGGTCGCCTTCCGGCGTTGTAGGTCCATTGGCTGCTTCCGCCACGATTTTGGCCTGTACGGTATGCGCATTGGAAGCCGTAATGACATTTTCCAATGCCGCAGGAACCAGAATATCAACATTCAGTCCGATAATTTGCTCGTTATTGATTGCCTCGGCGCCTTTGTATGAAGCCAATGCGCCTTCGTCCTTCAGACGTTCCGCCTCTTCAATATCAAGGCCGCCCTCCAGATAAATGCCGCCTTTGGAGTCGCTCACCGCAACAATTTTACAGCCAGCCTGGCTAAGCAGACGAGCTGCGATGCGTCCGGCATTGCCGAAGCCTTGAACAGCTACACTTGCTTTTTCCGGCGCCAGGCCCATATCCTCAAGCGCAGCCAGAATCGTGTACACGCAGCCTTGAGCTGTCGCTTCGTTACGGCCTTTGGAGCCGCCCAGGATAATCGGTTTGCCCGTAATGACGCCAGGGGAATATCTGCCCTTCAAACGGCTGTACGTATCCATCATCCAGCCCATAGTTTGCGCGTTGGTATAAACGTCCGGCGCAGGGATGTCCTTGTCGGGACCTACAAAGTCGGCAATAGCCTCCATGTATGCCCGGCTGATGCGCTCCAGCTCGCTTTTGCTGTGCAGACGCGGATCGCAGATGACCCCGCCTTTGCCGCCGCCGTAAGGCAGACCGACAACGCCGCATTTAAAGCTCATCCACATGGACAAGGCTTTAACCTCGTCAAGCGTTACATCCGGATGGAAGCGAATGCCTCCCTTAGTTGGACCGATTGCATCGTTATGTTGGGAACGATATCCTTCAAACACCCGAATTGAACCATCGTCCATACGGGCTGTAAAGTTCACGGTTAGCACACGCATCGGGCGCTTAAGAATTCCAATAATCTCCTCCGGCAATTGAAGGAGCGACGCCGCAGCGTCAACCTGTTGTTGAGCGATCTGGTAAGGATTCAAGTTTTCTTCCACTAACGTAACTGACATCGTAAACTTCAGCCTCTCCTTGGTAAATTTCACCCCTTTGCGACAAGCCGGAATAGCCAGCGCTAGCCAAATCCTTTAGTCGGCAAAAGAGAGTTTTTCTCATTTTACCCTCTGCGACTCCGTTTTGGGAAGATTTTTTTGTATGATAAGTACAAATATTTTGCCGTTTCGTTCATTGAAAATTAACATTTCACCTATTGTTATTATGAGTAACCGACGATGTCATGTTTTAACGCGTTAAATCGCATCAATCAACGACAATAGCGAATATTATTTGCACTATTTTGCATAAATATGCAAAGGCGACACAAAGGCAACATCAAAATCCCATTTGTACGATATGCCCAAAATTTGGACCAAGCGCCTGATACAGCACCTGTTTGACGAACAGAAACGGCACATGGTAAGTTGAGTGAGAAAGCAATTGGAAACCCTTAACAGCGTTCAACAGCAATCGTATTTTATCCGTAAATGAAAAACGTCATTCCCATCGCAATGATAAGCCGCAAGGCTTGAAAATACAAGTATCAGACCAAGGAGGAAATCCAATGCTGAATGACATCCGGCAAAGCAATGTCCAAAGATTCCAAGGGTTCGGTCAATTATACGATCAGAATCGCCCTGCAGCCCCGACAGAGGTTGTGTCGATTCTAACCTCCTATCTGGGCGAACGCCCCCGCAGCGTCCTTGATGTTGGCTGCGGAACGGGCCTCTCCAGCTGGATATGGGCGGACAAAGCAGACCATGTGATCGGCGTAGAGCCAAGCGATGACATGAGGGCAGTCGCTCTATCCAAATGGGCGGCTGCCGGCAGCCCTGAGCATCTCCGTTTTGTCCCCGGCTTCTCCCATGCTCTGGATATGAAGGACGACAGCATGGATATCATTACCTGCTCTCAATCATTTCATTGGATGGAGCCAAAGTCAACCCTGAAGGAGTTTGCACGCGTGCTTCGGCCCGGCGGGGTATTCGCCGCTTATGATTGCGACTGGCCTCCCGTGCTGGATTGGAGGCTGGAGCAAGCCTATCTCGCGTTGATAGCAGAAGCGGACGAAACGGCCGAGCGTTTGGCCAGGCTGGAGGGGCAGGAGCCCGCCCGCAAATGGGGCAAGGAGCATCATCTCGAAAACATTCGGATGTCGGGGCATTTTCGCTATGTCAACGAAGTGGTCTTCCATAACCGGGAGTTCTTCGATGCCGTCCGCTATGTCAATCTTGCACTCAGCCAAGGCGGTTTGCAGACAGCGTTGAAGCTTGGGGCCGACGCGTTGCCCCAAGCAGCAGAATCGTTCCGCCTTCTGGCGAGGGAAATTTTCGGCGGTAAAAGCCGTTCCGTTCTGTTTAGCTACCGAATGCGGCTAGGCATCCTTTAAAGCTTCACTTTAGAAGCGACTCGCTATCGCTGGTCTGTATTGATGCTTCATTTTATAATACTGGCTGGTAATGGTCTGATGGAGAGCATGCTTTTGCGGAATGCCCATATATTGCGTAACAACCTCGTCCGCTCCGCGAGCCAGGAGTGCTTTTTGCAGCTGAACGGCCTCCGGGTCCTCTCTATGATCAAACATCATCGCCGCGGCTATCGCTTCAACTAAATGTTCAGTTCCAAGTCCAAGCCGGTGCGCCTGCATGGCCGGACGGACAAGTCTGTCGTTGAGCGATAGCTTCCGCAGCGGAGAACGGCCTACGCGCAGCACATCATCCCTTAATCCGGGATTGGAAAATCGTCTCGCCATTCGTTCTATATACCGTCTGTGCTTATCTTTATCCCAATGATATTTGGCTCTCAGCAGCTCCCCGGTTTCCTTCATGGCATTAATGACCCGCCTC
The DNA here is from genome assembly GCF_001675045.1 of Paenibacillus oryzae. GTDB lineage: Bacteria > Bacillota > Bacilli > Paenibacillales > Paenibacillaceae > Pristimantibacillus > Pristimantibacillus oryzae. Next base: position 204,474 of record NZ_LYPA01000080.1, on the reverse strand, counting down.
CGGAGCTTTGCGTCCCCCATTACCTCCTGAATCGTTTCATAACCTTCCAGATATCCATAATATGCCGCAACGCAATGTCCCGTATTGACCGTAAACAGCTTTCGCTCGATATATGGCTCCAGATCATCCACGTATTTGACGCCTTCGATTTCAGGAAATCCCTCCAGCATAGAGGAGCAATCAATGACCCATTCAAAATAAGGCTCTACCGTTACACGCAGCGGATTATCATCGGCTTGGGCCGGCACAATCCGGTCTACCGCCGTACAAGGAAACGCTACGCTTTCCTCCATCACCTTCCGCAGCTCTTCTGGAATATGCTTAAGAACGCGCCGCTTGAGCTGTGTGCTGCCGTCAATGGCGTTTTCACAAGCAATAATATGCAGCGGCTTGCGATTGTCCCGCCGCAGCTTTAGCTCAATGCCCGCCGCTATGGATTCCGCAATATGCTCCAGCGCTCCCAAGCCTACCGCTGTCGTAACAAGATCGGCATCGGCAATTTCGTTTGCGATTTTTTCAACATTCCTGCTATTAACCGCATTAATATTCCGGACAAGCTCTGTATCCCTGGCTTCATTAGCCATCATCACGGAATACCGCCTTTGCTGCTGCAGCAGCTGCACCTTTTTTTCATTTCTGGCCACAAAGGTAACTTCAAAACCGGACTGAGACAACAACAAACCGATAAACCCTCTCCCTATGTTTCCCGCTCCGAAATGGATGGCCTTCATGGCTTTCCCCCCACCCTTCATCATTTCCTCAACCTATAATAGTTTGAATATTCTGTCTATTTATCGTTGGGGAGGACGCAACAGCCTGGACTGCTGGCAACCTCCATTTATATTTATACCGTAATTATACCGAAACTCCCGGTCTATGCCCCGATTGCGCTGCTGCCGCAGCCTTTGCTGACAAGCTCGTCAAAGTCCACATCAGCCAGTGATTCGGCATGTTTGTTCAGATTGCCTTCATCAAAGGGCAGCAGCCTTGTCAGCTCATTAGGAACAATGATGCAATGCATGCCGGCAGCAGCGGCCGCTCTTGCTCCGTTAGGCGAATCCTCTACAGCGACTGCTTCGCCCGGCTCAACGCCAAGTCCTTGGAGAGCCAAGCGATACAGCTCCGGATCAGGCTTCACTTTGCTTACATCATCGGCCGTCGCCATACATTCAAAGTAGTGCCCGATGCGAAGCGCATCCAGATGCCTCTCAATCCAGGACCGCTTGGAGCTTGATGCAAGACCAATCTTCAAGCCGGCTGCTTTGGCTGCCTCCAGATATTCCAAAACGCCGGGACGGATTTTCTCCTTGCCCATCAATTCCGTATGGTCGCGATGTACGACAGCCCGGAACTCCTCTTCATCGATTGGCAAGCCATGCTCGGTCATCAAATACGTGTAGGGATTGAATTGGTGCAGACTGGTACCCACGCATTGCGAATATTGCTCGAGCGTCAGCTCGACGCCATAGCTCTTGTACCGATCGCGCAATGCGTAATACCATGGCGTTTCTGTGTCTATAATCGTTCCGTCAAAATCAAAAATCAATGCTTTTATCACAATAAATCGCTCCTTTCTATGCTTGCCTACAAGCAACGCGTTAATTATGTTAACAAGACCGTAACATGAGGTTTAGGGACGCGTCAAGGCTGAACGCCCATAGGGAACGGCCTGTCAGCATCAAAAATCAAAAAATGAGAAAATCGTGGAAACCGTTGAAACAGCTGAAAAGACAGCGCTTTTTGGCATCGCTTTCAATTGTCAGAAAAATTTTTTTTATTTTTTTCAAAAAAAACTTCCCTTCGACACTGGTTGCTGGCAGGAGTTTGCTTAATAAAATGGCAGCTAAGGCTTCATGGACTTGAATGACTTAAGCCCCTGTAAATACGATTGCTTGGCAAATTGCTTGTCGTATTTATCAAGATATATCCCTTTTGGTATATGTTTTTTGTTTGTTCAATTCAGTAGAATATCAGCAGGAAGACGACAACTTTCGTCTTTAAATGTCAATTTAAGGGAAGGAGAACAACATTGAACAGACAATTACGTTCGGTTGTTGCAGTGATGCTCGTTATTACACTCTTATGGACAGGACTGCCGAATTTCGCTGAAAGCAGCGTTCGAGCGAACGGAGCTCTCACGCTGGGCGACTTGCCCGTTGGCAGCCTGGTTAAGGAGATGGAAGGATATGACGGAAATTGGGTTATCCTTTCACAAGGACATTATGGGGCTGGCAATACGTTGCTGCTGCTGGATGGCACTGCAGCCCTTATGGAGGAGGCCTACGGAACGTGGCAGAACTCCCCAGTCAGAAGCTTCTTGAGGAGTACCTTCTATGATCAGTTATCTCAACGTTTTCGTGATCATATCGCTGAGGTGACCACCTACCAAAATGATGAGGCTACGGATAATGAAACACTGTTTTTACTCTCGCTTTTTGAATTATATCCGACCGACGTGGATTATCCATCAAAAGATATTTTACCGGCGGGCGGCAACCACGGTACTCTGATTGAAGGGGCATTGGACTATTTTTCAAATTGCGTTGATAACAATAAATGCTGGTTACGGTCCAACTCAGCCAACAATCAGGGACGCAAATTCCTTGTTTCTGTTTATCTTTCCCCTGTGAACATAGATTATCGGGTCAAGCCAGCTGTCAATTTGATCGATACTACCCCCGTATTCGGCCCTTATACATCGGAAGGGAAAACCTATTATACCCTCTTCGAGCCGCAAATCGATGCTCAACTGGAGGCTGTGAAGGCGGCAATTAACAGCTTGCCGGATTCTAGCCAGGTTACGCTATCAAACAAAGCAGCCATTGTTGATGCGCGGATTGCCTACAACGCGCTAAGCACAGAGCAGCAAGCTCTCGTCGACAACCTGGCGCGTTTGACGGACGCCGAGGAAGCCATCACGGCGCTGGAGGATGCCGCCGCTTCTGTTAAAGCCGCAATCGGCAATTTGCCTGAAGGCAGCCAGGTTACATTGGCGCGCAAAGCAGCCATCAACTCTGCTCGCAGCGCCTACAACGCGCTAAGCACAGAGCAGCAAGCGCTCGTCGACAACCTGACGCGTTTGACGGACGCCGAGCAAGCCATCACGGCGCTGGAGGATGCCGCCGCTTCTGTTAAAGCCGCGATTGGCAATTTGCCTGACGGCAACCAGGTTACGCTCGCGAACAAAGCAGCCATCAACTCTGCTCGCAACGCCTACAACACGCTAAGCATAGAGCAGCAAGCGCTCGTCGACAACCTGACGCGACTGACGGACGCCGAGCAAGCCATCACGGCGCTGGAGGATGCCGCCGCTTCTGTTAAAGCCGCAATTGGCGAGCTGCCAGCCGCCAGCCAGGTTACATTGGCGCACAAAGCAGACATCACCGCTGCTCGCAACGCCTACAACGCGCTAAGCACAGAGCAGCAAGCGCTTGTCGACAACCTGGCGCGTTTGACGGACGCCGAGGAAGCCATCACAGCGCTGGAGGATGCCGCCGCTTCTGTTAAAGCGACGATCGGCAATTTGCCTGAAGGCAGCCAGGTTACATTGGCGCACAAAGCAGACATCACCGCTGCTCGAAGCGCCTACAATGCGCTAAGCACAGAGCAGCAAGCGCTCGTCGACAACCTGGCGCGTTTGACGGACGCCGAGCAAGCCATCACGGCGCTGGAGGATTCCGCCGCTTCTGTTAAAGCCGCAATTGGCGAGCTGCCAGCCGCCAGCCAGGTTACGCTGGCGCACAAAAGCACCATCGCCGCTGCTCGCAACGCCTACAACGCGCTCAGCGCAGAGCAGCAAGCGCTTGTCGACAACCTGACGCGACTGACGGACGCCGAGCAGGTCATCACGGCGCTGGAGGATGCCGCCGCTTCTGTTAAAGCCGCAATTGGCGAGCTGCCAGCCGCCAGCCAGGTTACGCTGGCGCACAAAAGCACCATCGCCGCTGCTCGCAACGCCTACAACGCGCTCAGCGCAGAGCAGCAAGCGCTTGTCGACAACCTGACGCGACTGACGGACGCCGAGCAGGTCATCACGGCGCTGGAGGATGCCGCCGCTTCTGTTAAAGCCGCAATTGGCGAGCTGCCAGCCGCCAGCCAGGTTACGCTGGCGCACAAAAGCACCATCGCCGCTGCTCGCAACGCCTACAACGCGCTCAGCGCAGAGCAGCAAGCGCTTGTCGACAACCTGACGCGACTGACGGACGCCGAGCAGGTCATCACGGCGCTGGAGGATGCCGCCGCTTCTGTTAAAGCCGCAATTGGCGAGCTGCCAGCCGCCAGCCAGGTTACGCTGGCGCACAAAAGCACCATCGCCGCTGCTCGCAGCGCCTACAACGCGCTAAGCACAGAGCAGCAAGCGCTCGTCGACAACCTGACGCGACTAACGGACGCCGAGCAGGCTGTTCGCTTGCTGGAGTTTACACCATCGGCTCTTCCTATTATGTCGCCGAAGATTTCCGATTTTGACTTGTGGCTCAACGGTGAAAAGCTGAAGCTTGCCTATTGGAGCAACCCAAACGGGCAGAATCAGCCCTCGGCCAAATCCATGGTCCTTTTTAAGGAGCAGGAGCTTTATGCATATCTCGGCAATGCAGAAAATGGAACCTTGCTCCAATTGCCTATTCTCACAGGCCGCGACCAAGCTATTGTTGGAGTATCTCTGCCATTGACAAGCTACTTGTCAAAAAAAGAAATCTCTCTTGCCATAAATACCGAAAGCTATTCTTATACTATTCCGATGCAGCATCTGACATTGGACAAGCTGCTAAAAGCGTTTGGTCCATCTGTTAAGGAGGAGGACATCCTTCTAGAATTTATCATCGACGCTGCAGATGAAAAAAGGATAGCTAAACTTCAGACAGAGGCTGCTGCTGGCAGGCTGACAGCTGTTTCCAAACCAGTAAAATTTTCTATCGTGGCCGTAAGCGGAGAGGTTAAGGTAGAAATGCAGGACTTCCTGGGTTATGTGGAAAGAAGCATTTTATTGCCGGAAGGCGATTCCGCCTCGAAAATAGTCACGGGCGTCGTTATTGAAGCGGATGGAAGCCTGCGTCATGTGCCCACTAAGATCACCCAAAGCAACGGCATATACAGGGCTGTTATCAGCAGTATGACAAACAGTGTGTACGCCATCGTCAGCTTCCATTCCGAACTTTCTGATATTGAACAACACTGGGCACGTCCTTATGTATTGGAATTGGCAGCGCGTGCCGTTGTACAGGGTGATGAAAATGGGAGATTTCTGCCGGACAACGTTGTAACCCGGGCCGAATTCGCAGCCATGCTGACCAGAGCCTTAGGGCTTCCCGCTGAAAATGGCGAGAATCCTTTTTCAGATGTTGACACAGCCAGCTGGTATAGTCCTTCTGTCCATTCTGCGTATAAATATGGACTTATAAGCGGCTTTGGCGATGGAAACTTTCATCCTGGCTCTACCCTTACGCGCCAGCAGGCTGCCGTTATGATGGCCAGCGCCTTGAAGCTGGCCGGCGCTGCTCCTGCGTCCAATCCGCAAGCAGTGGAAAGCAGCCGGCCATTCAAGGATAGCGACCAGATATCGCCATGGGCAAAGGATGATATTGATAGCGCAGCTCAGGCAGGGATCATTTCCGGTCGAGCCAATGGTCAGTTTGACCCTCATCTGGAAATAACGCGCGCAGAGACCGCAACCATGCTATATCGACTGTTGACCTATTTAGAACTGATATAAACAGTAGGGCGTGTCTGAAAACACGCTCAAGGTCATCTTGCACCGCCTTTTCGTTCTCTGTTGCATCCGTTATGCTTAATGCTTTTCCTCGCCAGTTGCAGCAAAAGAGGCGTTCCTCTGCAGGCCACCACCATCGCTGGTGCCTGCCACAGGAACGCCTCTTGTTTGCTTTTAGCCTGATATAACGATACCTCTTTAACGCAAGGGAAGTTTCCCCTCCATATACCCTCTGAGCAGATCCAGAATAAAGGGGTCCTCTTCCCCGCCCCTTTTCAGCGCTGAACAGATTAATCCGATATCATCGCTTACGTAACCAGCCAGATCGGGATTGCCCGTATGCCTGAACGTTTGCTTAAAAGCCGCTTCCCGTCCAGCATCGCTCTCATTATCATCATTCTCCGTTTCAGCATCCTGCCCCCAGCGGCGAAAAGCCTCCATCCATTGCTCATCAAAAGGGCTCTGCTCCCGTTCATCCAAATAACGATCCGCATCAAGTCCGGCAAACGTTTCCTCTGTAAGCAATTGTCCACTTTGAAGACGATCCAGCAATTGGTCCAGATATTCTTTGTGTTTATCCACCCTCGCCTTCACCCCTCCCTCTATTAATACAAACAATAACGCTTTTGTAATTGCTTTTATTTCCGATGCATTTTAAACTCCAGGAACAGCTCATTATAATGGGAAAGCATACGCGGGCCCAGGTTGTCGTAAACCTCCAGGCGGCTCGTCAGCTCCTCGTCGGGATAAAAGCGTTCGTCTCCCGATATCTCCTCCGGCAGAATAGCCAGCGCGTCCTTGTTTGGCGTGGAGTAACCAACGTATTCCGTATTTTGCGCCGCTACCTCGGGGTCCAGCATAAAGTTGATGAACTGATGCGCGCCCTCCAGGTTACGGGCAGTCTTCGGAATGACCATATTGTCAAACCACAGATTGGAGCCTTCCTGCGGAACGACATAGTCCAGCTCCTCGTTCTCCGACATAATCTCCGAAGCGTCGCCCGACCAGACCAGGCCCGCGGCGGCTTCGCCGTTTGCCATCAGCATTTTGATTTCGTCGCCTACAATCGCTTTGACGTTTGGAGTCAGCCGCGACAGCTTGGCAAGCGCCTCCTGCAGATGGGCTTCCTCGGTATCGTTGAGAGAATAGCCGAGGCTGTTCAGCCCCATGCCCATCACCTCGCGCGCCCCGTCCAGCAGCATGATTTGGTTGCGCAAGCTGTCGTCCCACAGATCATCCCAGCTGTCGAAGGTTAAATCGCCTACCATCCCGGGATTAAACACAATGCCAACCGTTCCCCAGAAGTAGGGCACTGAATAAGCATTTTCGGGATCAAAGGACAAATGCATAAACCGGGAATCGATATGCTCCAGATTAGGCAGCAGGGAATGGTCGATTGGCAGCAGCAGGTTATCCTCCTTCAGCTTGCTGATGGCATATTCCGATGGAATCGCCACATCAAACACCGTGCCGCCTTGCTTGATTTTGGTCATCATCGCTTCGTTGGAATCAAAGGTTTGATAAATAACCTTGATGCCGGTTTCCTCCTCGAAGCGGGCAATCAGATCGGGGTCGATATAATCGCCCCAGTTGTAAACCGTCAGCGTGTTCCCGCCGGAGTACCCCGCGCTGGAATTCATGTACGAGGTCACGTAAATCAGGCCAAAGGAAACCGCAAACACCAGCACAAACATCCGCACCAACTGCTTCACAGGCTTCCCTCCTTCGCCCCGGGACGTACGTTATTGCGTTTGTTAATGAAGTAATAGCCAATCACGAGCACAACCGTAAACAGGAAAATCAGCGTCGACAAGGCATTGATGGACAACGATACCCCTTGCCTTGCACGTGAATAGATTTCTACCGACAACGTTGAAAAACCGTTCCCCGTCACAAAAAAAGTAACCGCAAAGTCGTCAAGCGAATAGGTTAACGCCATAAAAAATCCCGCAAAAATACCCGGCTTGATGTAAGGCAGCACAACCTTGGACAATACCTGCCAGCCGCTTGCGCCTAAATCACGCGCCGCATCAATAAGCGTACCGCTCATTTCCTGCAGCTTGGGCAGCACCATGATGACAACAATCGGAATGCTGAATGCGATATGGGACAGCAGCACCGATGTAAAGCCAAGCTGAATGCCCGCCAGCGTAAACAGAATCAGAAACGACGCTCCAATAATAACGTCCGGGCTAACAATCAGCACGTTGTTTAATGTCAATAACGCCCCTTTTGGCCGGTTGCTCCTAATATAATGAATGGCGATTGCGCCAAACACTCCGATAATGGTAGAAATCGCCGCCGACAACAGAGCGATGATGAACGTATTCAGCACGATGATCAGCAGCCTTGTATCCTGAAATACCTCGTTGTAATACTCCAGCGTAAACCCTTCAAATTCCCGCATCGAGCCGCCGCTGTTGAAGGAATAAAACATCAGGTACAGGATTGGCGCATACAGGACGGCAAAAACAGCAATGAGATATAGATTGGAGAGCTTCCATTTACCTTTTGACAATGTCGATCAGCCCTCGCTTTCTGTTGCCTGTCAGCAGCATCAGCAGCGCCATGGCAATAATCAGGAACACCGCAATCGTAGCGCCCATGCCCCAGTCCTGCGTGACCAGAAAATGCTGCTCGATAGCCGTACCCAGCGTAATAACGCGGTTTCCCGCGATCAGGCGCGTAATCATAAACAGCGACAGGGCCGGAATAAATACCGCCATGCAGCCCGCCTTTACCCCATCCAGCGTCAGCGGAAACACCACTCTGCGGAACGTCATCCACGGCGAAGCGCCAAGATCGCGCGCGGCGTATACCAGCGTTGGATTCATTTTTTCCAGCGCATTGAAGATGGGCAAAACCATAAACGGAATAAAAATATAGACCGATACAAACACAAAGCTGAAATCGGTGAACAAAATTTGCTTGTTGCCGATGCCCGTAAGCTCAAGCACCGTATTGACAAAGCCGTAGGTGCCGAACAATCCGATAAACGCGTAAGCCTTGAGCAGCAGGTTAATCCAGCTTGGCAAAATGATCAGCAGCAGCCATAACGTTTTATGCTTGGTGCGAGTCAGCAAATACGCCGTCGGATACGCCACAAGCAGCGAAAACAGCGTAATGAGGAAGGCGTACCAGAACGAGCTAAGCGTCATCCGCAAATAGACCGGCGTAAAAAACTTGGCGTAGTTGTCCAGCGTAAATTGTCCCTCTACATTAAAGAAGGAATAATAGAGTACCAGCAAAATCGGCGCCACAACAAACAGCACAACCCACAGCATGTACGGAATGAGGTACAGATTGCGCGCCCTAGCTTCCATGGCTGCCTCCGCCGCCTTGCGCCGGCTGACCCGCGCCGTCCTCGTAGGACTCCAGTCTCCGGTCAAACTCCTCTTCCGTTTCGCCCAGTCTCATAACATGAATCGCTTCCGGTTCAAAATAAAGCCCGATCCGCTCGCCAACTGCCGCTTTCCGCGTGGAATGAACCAGCCACTCGTTGTTGGCATCGTCGTAGCAGCTAATTTCATAATGTACGCCCCGGAAAAGCTGCGTATCGACCCTGACCTGCATCTTGCCCTTTTCAGGCGAGGTAATTTCCAAATCCTCCGGCCGGATGACGATATCAACGATTTCCCCATCATTCAGGCCTTGGTCGACGCATTCATAAGGATGACCTGCAATCTCCACCTCGAAATCACGCAGCATGCGTCCTTTAACGATGTTGGATTCCCCGATAAAATCAGCGACAAAACGGTTAATCGGCTCGTCATAAATGTCGTTTGGCGTGCCGGATTGCTGAATTGTCCCTTCGCTCAGCACAAAAATTTCGTCCGACATCGCCAGCGCTTCCTCCTGGTCATGCGTAACGAAAATAAACGTAATGCCAAGACGCCGCTGCAGCTCGCGAAGCTCGTACTGCATCTCTGTCCGCAGCTTGAGATCAAGCGCCGACAGCGGCTCGTCCAGCAGCAGGATTTCCGGCTCGTTAACAATTGCGCGGGCAATCGCTACCCGCTGCCGCTGGCCGCCCGACATTTCCGTAATTTCGCGGTTTTCGTAGCCGCTAAGATTGACAAAACGAAGCGCCTCCGTCACCTTTGCGGATAAAGCAGCGCCCTTTACCCCTTTGATCCGCAGGCCAAACGCGACATTTTCAAATACATTTAGATGAGGAAACAGGGCGTAATCCTGAAATACCGTATTCACCTGACGGTTGTTGGCCGGCACTTTATTAATTACTTTTCCATTAAAATAAATCTTGCCCTCCGACGGCTCCGTAAATCCGGCAATAAGCCTGAGAATTGTCGTTTTACCGCAGCCGGACGGCCCTAGCAATGTATAAAATTTCCCTCGCTGAATTTCAAAGCTAACGCTTTTGAGTACGGCGGGGTCTCCGGGATCGTATTGTTTCGTAACATGTTCAAAACGGATAATGCTTTCTTCCGTCATTTATGCGCCCTCCCTGCAACCAATTATTGATAAATCAATGTGATTATACATCATCTCCACAAAAGGGCAATAGTATTTGTCATATCTTTAAAGGCTGTTAAATTGAGCTAAAATCGCACGTCAGCCTTGAAGCTCCGCCTAGTGACTTCTCTATCTCATTTTAACCTGAATTTTACATAGATTACGGTCTGACATGACAATTATATGTTAAACTATTGTAAGTAGTCTTGGTTGCTAGACTCCATTTTTATCTATTATGTATTGGGAGGGAATCTACATTGAAATTGAGAAACAAATGGTTCACGCTGCTTCTGGCTGTTGTTATGGTAATGGGATGGTCCTCATCTGCGTATGCCCAGACATCTGTTTCAAGCGAGACGGCTAGCGAGGCAGCAAAAAAAGAGGAAGTTACAAAAATAACACTGCTGCACACCAACGATACGCATGGAAGAGCATTGGAAGCCAGCAATGACGGCATGGGTTTTGCAAAGGTTTCAACTCTGGTTCAGCAATACAAAGCCAAAAACCCGAATACGCTTCTGCTTGATGCGGGAGACACGTTCCACGGCACTACTTTTGCTACGCTGGTTCGCGGCGAAAGCATTGTCGATGTTATGAATAAGGTTGGCTATGATGCCATGGCCGCAGGCAACCATGATTTCAACTACGGCTACGAGCGGTTACTGGAGCTCGCGGAACTGACCGTATTCCCAGTATTGTCCGCAAACGTAAAATACCCGGACGGCTCATACGTTCTGGAGCCTTACATCATCCGCGAAGTGGACGGCATCAAGCTGGGCATTTTCGGATTGACAACACCGGAAACTACATACAAAACACATCCCGATAACGTTAAAGGTCTTGTTTTCGAAGATCCGTCCGCTGTAGCCAAAGAAATGGTTGCAGAGCTTTCCGGCAAAGCGGATGTTGTTATCGCTTTGACCCATCTTGGCATTGACGAGTCCAGCACCGATACAAGCATCAAAGTCGCAAAAGACGCGCCTGGCATTGATCTGATCGTTGACGGCCACAGCCATTCAACTCTTGTTGAAGGTCTGAAAGGCGCAAACGACACCTTGATCGTAAGCTCCGGCGAATATACGAAAAACCTTGGCGTCGTTGAACTGGAGTTTGACGCCAACAAAAAGCTGATCTCCAAAAAAGCTAATCTTGTAAATAAAGAGGAAACAGCAGAAGTAGAGCCAGACCCTGCAATCGTTAAAGTTATTGAAGACATTCAAAAATCGCAAGAGGCTGTATTGAGCGAGGTTGTAGGCTCTACGGACGTAACGCTGGATGGCGAACGCGAGCAAGTACGCGCTGGCGAAACAAACCTGGGCAACCTCATCACTGACGCAATGCGCGACATTAGCGGCGCTGATGTTGCCATCACAAACGGCGGCGGCATTCGCGCTTCGATTGCCAAAGGCGAAATTACAAAAGGCAGCATTATTACTGTGCTTCCATTTGGCAACTATATCGTAACCAAGGAATTGACTGGAGCGGATATTCTGGCTGCTATCGAAGCAGGCACAAATGCTTATCCGGAACCAAAAGGCGCTTTTCCTCATGTGAGCGGCCTGACCTATGCTATTGACTTGAACAAACCTGCAGGCGAACGCGTAGTTAACGTTAAAATCGGCGGAAAAGCGCTTGATTTGAAACGCAGCTACGTAGTAGCAACAAATGATTTTATGGCGGCAGGCGGCGACGAATACACCATGTTTATGAATGCTCCCATCAAAAACGAGTTCCCGGCATTGGACGAATCGCTCATCGCTTATATCCAAAAGCAAGACACACTGGCTGTAAAAACAGAAGGACGCGTTCAAATTATCGAAAAAGCGGCTGAGCCTGTAAAACCAACCGAACCTGTCAAGCCAACTGAGCCCATCAAGCCAATCGAGTCGCCTAAGCCAACTGAACCTGTAAAACCAACAACTCCAGCTCCGCAGCCTGAGCCTGAAAAGGTCGTTTATGTCGTACAAAAAGGCGATAACCTTACGAAAATCGCTAAAAAATACAATGTAACCTGGCAGTTCCTTGCCAAGCTGAATGCACTGAAAAACCCTAACCTGATTTTCCCGGGTCAAGTCATTAAAATCTCGGCCTAATCAATCTGTATCGTAAACAAACTACAAGCAACAAGTACACAAACAGCCTGCTACCATCAATGAAACAAACGTTTTGCAGTTACCAATTAAAACTAACATTTTGCAGGCATAAATTAACTCAAGCGTCTTGCAACCAAAAAGAGCTCCGCATTAAGCGGGGCTCTTTTGAGTTATAAGGTGGCATATAAGGTGAATGTAATACGAGTCCTTATCGATTCCACTTCCGCTTCCACTGCGTACCGGTCACAAATGTCCCTCAGAGCATCAAAAAGCTGCATTGACTCCATGTAGCGGTCACCGCTGTCCGTTAGACGCTCGAAAGTTGTGTTTTATGGACAAATTCAGGCTCTTACAGACACGCATGACCTTTAGAATTGGATACTCCGTCAAAACAAGGCTCTAAGGGTCACGGATGTCCGCAGCAGCTAAAATCAGCTTCGGCTTTAGCTTCAGTTTCGACGTAAGCTTCGGCTTTGACGTCAGTTTTGGCGTCAGCTTCGGCTCTGGCTTTGGCGTCAGCTTTGACGTCAGTTTCGGCTCTGGCTTTGGCCTCAGCTTCGGCTCCCGCTTCAATTGCTTCGGCCTCGCGGCCATTAGGGTTCCGCAAGCTGCAAGGCCGTTCGATGACTTAAGCTGTGCCTTAAGCTGTTGTCAGCTTTGCATTTGCTTCCGGCTCTGCGCCGGAGCGGGTGCGGCGATGGACAAAGGTGAAATACGCCAGCGTCAGGAACGCGAACACGCCCGTGAATACTTCAAGCCATGCCATATCTCCCCACATGCGGCTAATCTCGCCGCTGGAAATAACATCCTTGAATCCTGCAACCGTATAAGTCATAGGCAGCCAAGGGGTTATATGCTGCATCCAGCCTGGAATCAGCTCCAGCGGAAAGGTGCCTGCCGAGGTGGTAAGCTGAAGAATCAGCAGAATAATCGCGGCGAAGCGTCCCGGATTGCCCATTGTCGTAACAAAAAACTGAATAATCATCATATAGGTAATGCTGGTTGCAATAGAGAACAAAGCAAACAACGGCACATTATGAACCTCAAGCTTCAGAATATACAGCAGCGCCGCATCGGCAACAAGGGCTTGCAAAGAGCCAATCAAAACCAGTGTCAGCGCCTTGCTCCAGAACCAGCTCCAGCCGTTTGCCGGACGAACCGCCGGTTCCTTCATACTGAAAACAATCGTAATAAGCAATGCCCCGACATACAAGCCCAAGGACAGGAAATACGGAGCAAAGCCAGTGCCGTAATTCGAAACGGTCGTTACAGGCTCCACCTGCAGCTGAATCGGCTCGGCAAACATTTCGGCTTTGTCATCATTAAATGCCAGATCGCTTGTTGCCGACGAGGCATCATTCAGTTTGCTGGACAGCTCCTGCGCTCCGTCATCCAAAGTCAGCAAACCTCCTGACAATTCCCCGGCTCCATCCTTCAGCTTGGACGAACCGTCATAAAGTGCTGCCGTGGAAGACTTAAGCTTGGTCAACCCGTTCGACAACTCTGAGGCTCCGCTGGACAACGTGCCAAGACCGGCTTCCAGCGTTTGCGCGCCGCTTTTTGCGCCGTTTAAGCCTTCCTTAAGCTGCACACTGCCGGCAGCCAGTTTGCCTACGCCTTGCTCCAGCGATTCAGCGCCAGCCGCAAGCTGCTGCTGTCCCGCCGCCGATTTCTCCAGACCGCCCGCCAGACGCTGGCTAGCCGCCAGAAGAGCTTGGAATTCCGGCGATTCCGCAAGAGTCGGGTTGGCAGCCGCCAATTGTCCCAATCCGGCAGCCAAACCATCCGCTCCGGCTTTTAACTCATCAGCGCCTTGCGAAGACGCTGATAGTCCCGCTGCAAGCTGCTTGACGCCAGCATCCGCGCTTGCACTGCCTTCCGCCAAAGCTGCTCCCGCGTTCTCCAGTTGCGTCAAACCACCGGCGAGCTTGCTTGCCCCTGTTTTAAGCTCGCTGCTGCCATCAGCCAACGCCGTTCCAGCCGCATCCAGCTTGCTGGCGCCATCCTGCAGCGCGGTCGTGCCTTCTGTCAGCTTGGCGAGATTTTGCTCCAGAAGCTGCGCTCCATCCTTGGCCTTGGCTGTGCCATCGGCGATTTGCCCTGCGCCATCGCCAGCTTTTACAATGCCGTCGGCGGCATCCTCCAGCTTCTCAAACACCGTTTTGGCATAGGTTTCTGTTACTTCCTTGTTCAGCATCGCTCTCATTTGCTCAACGGCTGTGTTGCCGATTTGTGCAGCAAGAAAGTTGAAGCTTTCATTAGGGAGAAAAACAAGCTTTGCGGGCTGCGGCTGATCCGATGTCAGCGTTGTTGCATCCTGCGAAAAATGCTCTGGTATTTCAATCGTCATATAATATTTATTGTCCTTCATGCCTTGAAGGGCTTCATCCTTGCTTACGAAAGCCCAGTCGAATTTAGGGTTTTCCTTTAGTTTATCCACAAAATCGGCTCCGATATGCAGAGACTTGCCTTGAAATTCCGTTCCGGTATCGTTATTAACGACGGCAACCGGCAGCTGATCCATTTTGGCGTAAGGGTCCCAGAAGGCTCCCAGAAACATCGCTGAATACATAACGGGCACCATAATAACAGCTATAACGGGAATAAGAACCTTTTTATTGCGCAGTATAGCCGAAAGCTCCCTGCCGAATTGTTTGAATCCATGCCATTTCATTGATGATCCACTCCTGTTTGTCTATAAAATGATTCCCATATAAGTTCCAGTCCAACTTATATACACTCGGCTGGTTACAACTATACTAAATGACCATTTTGGTTAATTGGTCACTTTTGAGCAAAAAACAGCTCTCCATCATGCAAGACGGAGGCGTTTTATTTCTGCTTTTCTTTTCCTTTATTGAAGAGATACCGTTCAGAGACTCAGCTCTTAGCCAAGGCGGCTCCGGCATCGTCGGAAGCCAATCCGATCTCCAAATAAAATCTCAGCTTTTCGGAAAGCTGCTGCTTAGAAATAGGACCGTACATATTTTTCCAGTCCACAGCAAGCGCCATGTACAGCTTCAGCATAACAAAAGCCGTCATTTGGGGATCGCAGGGCTTGATTTCCTTACGCTCCACAGCCTTGCCAACCTGGGCCGAGATATAACTGATAACGGCGCGCTCCAATTGCTCCAGCGCCTCCACCGCCATTGGCGTTCCGATTTCCCGCACCTCTTGCAGCAGCTTTAAGGCAAGCTCATGCTGCTCGCGGAAATCAAGCAGCCTCTCCAGGGCCGCGTTCAGATTGTCGAAGAAATGATGGTTGGGCTGAATCACCGATTCCGCTACGTTTTTCATTTCAAGTATCATTTCTTTCATAATAACCTGAAACAATTCTTCTTTGTTGGCAAAAAACGTATAAATGGTTCCTTTTCCGACTGAGGCTATCCGGGCTACGCCATCCATTGTAGTTGCCTTGTAGCCAAACATCGAAAAAGATTTGGCGGCAGCCTCAACAATCAATTGTCTGCGATCAACTGACATCTATACACCTTCCTTCATCCTTTGATGGATTCGTTGAAGCAATTCCCCCTCCAAACTGACCAAAATACTAAAACGGTCATTTCGTATTTCCTACTATAACACCATTTAGTCTGTGATGCAACTCACCTTTTTTTGTTATAATAAAACCATTACAGACGAGGAGTGAAAGAGATGACCTATAGGGAAATCACTACAATTGATGAATGGTCCGAGGCACTGAAGGCTTCTTCAGAGCGTCCGCTTGTTGTTTTCAAGCACAGCACTACTTGCCCGGTCAGCGCAAATGCGCATCAGGAATTCAGCAATTATATGAACGGCAGCCCACGCGAGGATGTCGACTATTTACTCGTAAAGGTAATTGAATCGCGTCCTGTTTCCAATAAAATCGCCGAGGATACCGGGGTGAAGCACGAATCGCCCCAAATTATCTACGTAGACAAAGGAGCCAAAGTGTGGACGGCTTCCCATTGGGCCGTAACGAAAGCTCATATCAGCGCCGTTCTGGACTAGGGCATGTCTGAAACCCTCTCTATCTGCGCGGTCGCACACATTCTATAAAAAATGGCGCCTTTAGAAGCGTGGCTTATAATCAAGCCGCATGCTTCCTGAAGGCGCCGTTTTGGCAATAGAAGGTTGTAATGGATGAAAAAAATGAAAATAGGTATGGGCATTTGCAAAAGCGAAAATCGTATGCTATATTAATTGAGCCGTCAATGATTGATGCATCAACTATTGATAGGTCAAGCATACTAAAAAGTCCGTTCACTGATCGCGGCAAAATTGTCCTGTTCCATTAAATAAGACAGGAGGCCAAGCAGGTATGACAAACGGAACGAACAGCAACGAAGAGCAAATTCTGAGTTTGCTCAACGGATTGCGCAACAAGCTTAGTCCCAAGTTCGAGCAATGCACCGGCATCAGCTCGTCCCGGCTGGAGATTCTCCATGAGCTATGTCAGGTCGGCGAGATCAACCAGTCCATGCTTCAGAAGCGAATTAATATTGATAATGCCGCAATAACCCGCCATTTGAAACAGCTTGAAGCAAACGGCATGGTGATCCGGCGCAGAAATCCCGATGATAACCGCGAAACCTTCGTCACACTGAGCGATGAAGGCAAAAAGCGAATTGAAGGATACAGAAGCGAACGGGACAGCTTTCTGAACCAGATTCTCGAAGGCTTCAGCCAGAATGAAATAGAGCGGCTGGCGGATTATCTCAAGCGTATGATCCATAATATTTAAAGAAAATGTTCAACCTTATTTAGACAATCAAAAAGGAGATGCTTACATCATGAGTAACAGCCAATCATCCAACGACTTCCGCGAAATTGCATTAAACCGCCGTTCCATCAAAGCCTACGACCCCGAGGTGAAAATCAGCAAGGAGGAAATGAGCGAGATGCTTGCCGAGGCTACACGCGCCCCTTCCTCCGTCAACCTGCAGCCATGGCGCTTTGTCGTTATTGAAAGCGAGGAGGGCAAACAAAAGCTTGCTCCGCTCGCCCGCTTTAATCAAACCCAGGTGCTGACCTCCTCTGCTGTTATCGCTGTTTTTGCAGACATGGAAAACATCCAATATGCAGATGAAATTTTTGGAAAAGCAGTTGAGCTAGGTTATATGCCTCAGGAGGTCAAGGAAGCGCAAATGCCGATTATTAAAAGCTTCTACGCAAACTATTCGGCTTCTGATTTGCGCGACGTAAACTTTATAGATGCCGGCCTGGTTTCCATGCAATTAATGCTGGTTGCCCGCGCACACGGTTACGATACTAACCCAATTGGCGGATTTGAAAAAGACCAAATTGCGGATGCGTTCGGATTGGACAAGGAGCGTTATCAGCCCATTATGCTTATCAGTATCGGCAAGGCTGCTCAGCAAGGTTATCCTTCCTACCGCCTGCCTGTTGAAACTGTTGCATCCTGGCACTAATTCTGCACCAAGAGAGGAGGGTTCATATGTTAATCATCCATGCGCATTTACACGTACACCCTAATCAAGAAGACGTTTTTCATGAAGCGGCTCGTACGCTGATCTCTCTGAGCCGTGCCGAAGAAGGCAATTTAGGCTACCAGCTGTTGAAAAGCACAGAGGCGCCTAATCGCTATACGATGGTGGAGCTGTGGAGAGATCAGGAAGCAGTGGCCCAGCATAACGAAAGCAGTCATCTTCAAGCCTTTATCAAGCTGGCCCCTTCCTTTATGGCAGCGCCGATGGAATTGCAGGCTTTCTCAGGAGAGCCGCTTAACTAAACGCAGCCGGCAGAAGTCTCTTAATGACTTCTCCGCTTGAACCAGCCCCCGGCATTAGCTGCCGGGGGCTGGTTTACTAGTATTGAGAACATGCGGACGCCATTTTAGGGTGTGTCTGAAAACCCGCTTGAGGTCATCTTGCACCGCTTTTTCGCCCCCTCGGAGTATTCAGACACGCCCTAGTCTCTTTCTTATGAAGCTTTTATCAGCTCCGGCTTATTGCCGACTTCACCCCGCACGGCGGGCCGCCTGTACGCTTTTTGCACTGCCGCGCAGCCACATTCTGCCGCCAAACAATGCTAAGGTAACCGCAAGAGTAATGATATACATGGCTTGCACCAAAGGATGGCTGGAATCCGTCCCCGCCTTGACGCCATGAAGCATAGCCGTTAAAAAAACAGGATAGGACAACATGTGTATAGCCAACCAAAATGTTTTTTTCAGCTTGGGCCGTAAATCCGTTGTCAGCAAAAGCAAAAACATGCCGTACAACGACAAGGTTCCAAGACCATACCAAAGCGGGTGCTCATGGGCCGTAAACGGTATGAGCAGTTCTTTCCATGTAAACGGCGAATACGTATCGATAACCAAAATTGCAGCATGGAACATGGCAAGCAGCGTTCCCCACTGGGTAAGCCGCATATGCCATTTATATAATTCCGCTTTGAGAGGACCTTTCGCAAAAGGATAGCCGTATAACATCCCAAGGGCCATTCCTCCAAAAAGCAGCAAATATGCTGTAATACCGAAAATACGCGTCATCTGCCACGTCGGCCAGCTCATCAGCCAATCGATCATGCTTATCTCTCCTCTCCAACATTGTTGGTTGCAGTACAAAGCTGCCATTCCATCCGCTCTTCATGCTTGCTTCCCAGCAATTGTGCTGTGCCGTCCTCCCAAACAAACAATGCCTCATATCCCGGGGCTTGCTCCTCCATCAGCGCCAGCCCTTCCTTGCCTGCAATACAAATGATTTTGGCCCATATTTCACAGGCAACAGGATCGCTCCCCGCCACTGTCGCCTGCACGATCCCGCTGCTCGACGATTCGCCTGTGCGGGGATCAATCAGATGATGACGGACAGCATTTGATTTGCTCCACCTGCGCCCCAATACACTGGAGGTCGCAACGGCTCCGCCGTGCAATTTCAGCATACCGATATCGTCTTTACCATCCCATGGCGATGAAATGGCAAAGGCAACTTTCCCATCATGCCCTTCGCGTCTCCAATAAAAAGCATCCCCGCCCGCATTAACAAGCGCCGCTTTTAGGTAGGACTTGCCTTTGAGCCATTCTCCTGCTTGAAGCACTGTCCAGCTTTTGGCTATGCCGCCGAGATCAATGCCTGTTTCTCCGATCAGCCTTCCCGCTTCCATAGAGGGATGCAGCTCAAGCCCGGAGCGGGCTGACGCTTTTCCAGGCGCAACAGCTTTGTCTCCGCTGCCTGCTTTTCCTACTATAAGCTCAAAGGAGCGATCATACCCAGCTGCGAGCAGCTCAGGCAAAATGCAGATCTGGAACAAGCCGTTTGTCGCTGCGCGATAATGCTCCGATAGACTCAATAGCTCGAATAGCCTGTCAGAAAGCAGCACCAGCTTCCCTTGAGAAGAATTGAACATGCTAAGCTCGCTGTTCGCCCGGAAACGGCTAAATGTCTCCTCGCAATCCCGGAACCAGCCCTGCAGTATGCCCGCATCCCTCTCTGCCAATGCAGAGGAGCATTCATCATATTCAAGCTGTGCCTCAACATCTGTGTTCATTGCAGAAAAAGCAATATGGGTAAGCCTGTCCATCAGGAACGCCCCGTCCGCGACTGCATTCCGCCGGAGCTGTCCCGCTGCGAAAGGCTTCCGCCGCTATTTCCGTTTTCGGAGCTGTCAGCCGATCCGCTTGAACCTGACGAGCTGGAGGAGCGGCTTGATCCATCCTCCGCGCTTCCCCTTGAAGCTCCGCCGCCCCTGCCGTACCCATAGGTCTGGCTGCGCGAAAATTGGCTTTCAAAGCGTTCCGCATAACCGCCATTCCCCCCTGAACCGTCAGCCGTGTAGGCTTCTTCAGGCGTTGCTCCGCTTTTAGCCTGCACCGCTTCTTGAAAAGCATCGCTGTTCTGCACCATGCCGAAAAACAACATAATAGCAGCTGCGCTTCCGGAGCCTATTTTCCATTTAAGCCATTTATCTCTTTTTTTCTTCATAAATATCTCAATCCTCTCTATATCGAATCCATCTTGTTTACCCGTTCTGTTACCCAAGCATAAAGGAGTTTCCTGAATTTTTTCTTAATCAGAACTTAATTATGAAAAGACAAGCCTTTTGGACTATCCGCCCTCTTTCTGAATGAGCCAAAATAACCGCTTGTCGCCTGGTGTTTGAGGGGATTTTCCCGAAAGACGTAGTCTCATTAAAGGTCTGAAGGTTATGCCAATCAGCCCATTCTAAATAGCGAATAGTTGTGGTTATCTAGAGAATGTCGGAATATATCGTTTTAGGAGGACAGGATACATATGAAACGTTTTACACTGCTTTTTGTTGGAATGTCGGTGCTTTTAGCGTCATTCCTGCCCCTGTATGGCGGGGACCGGGCCGAGGCAGCCTTGTCGAATCCTCTGTTTAGTGACACAAGAGGGCATTGGGCGGACGAGACCATATCCGCAATGGTTGGCAGGGGTATTTTGGAGGGGTTCCCGGACGGGACTTTTCGCCCTGATGAGCCGGTCAAAGTAGATCAGTTTGTCAAAATGCTGGTGCTCTCTTACTCCGACCTGCATCAGAATGGCTCACGCAGCTGGAACAATGACTTCATGAGCTCGCTGAGTCCTGAGAACCAGGCAATTTTGAAGCAGGATTACCGTTATTTCAGCTTCCTGCCAGCTACAACCGGATATTGGGCAAAGGATTATATCGACATTGCCAGCGATCTTCATTTTCTCAATAAAAGCCGCTATAGCGATTTTCAGGCCAATATGACCAGAGAAAATGTGGCTGAGGTTATTTATTACACGCTTCAGGAAACCGAGTTTCTGGAGGACGGAGCTTTTGGCCAAAAGATGGCCCTGGCGTTTGGCGATATTAAGGGGGCCTCGGAGCGGGAGCAGCGTTTTATTGCAGAGGCGCTTGTGAAGGGCATTATGGAGGGCTACCCGGACGGCTTTTTCGGCGTTGGCCGTGAGGTTACACGCGCCCAGGCGCTTGTTATTCTAAACCGTCTGACTGCTCCTGATAAACGGATCAAAATCGCGGTATCACCCGATAAGCTGGAGCGAATTGTGCCAACCGCGAGCGGCGGAAGCAAAATCGTTATTTTCCCGGACAAAAGGATGTGGGATGCTTACGAATCCTTAATTGCGGTTGGACAGCTGCGCGGCTCCAATCATGATCTCTATGATACAACGCTGCGCCTGTACAAGGATCAGACCGAAAAGGAAAGCGTGCAAAACGCCGCCGGCTCGGTTTCCCTGAATGAAGAAGCAGCCATCTGGCTGGACCCCGCCTACAAAACCTATGGCATCACCATTCGCCTGAGAGAAGGAGCGCTTGCCCGCAACCGGGAAGCAGTGGAGCAATTCGCCAACGGATTGTTCGGCTACAATGCCAGCACCTTTAAGGAGCTGTTCAATAGCGTAGCTGCAAAAGTGGAAAGCGGCGAGCCCGTCTCCGCTACAAGTCTCGCAATCGGCAGCGATACCGTTAATGTACTGGTGGACGCGCGCAATAAAACCGTCATTTTTTCCATCGCCGTTAAAAAATAAAGCTTCCTGCGCCGGCCAGTTCAGCACGGCATTTTGCCTAATCCAAAGCCAGACAGCTGGCGCAGTAATAAGTCTGCTTAAATAAGGGGCTGTCCGAAAAGTCTGTTACGGTGAATAAATATTCATTCCGCTTGACTTTCGGGCAGCCCCTTATTGTTTACGGGCAGTTTGGGTGTTAGGGCAGTTTGGTTAATTTGCTCCGCCCAGCCTGCGGCTTTTGCTGCGCTCGCGCAGACGGTCGCGATAATGCTTTGGCGTCATGCCGGTATGCTTTTTGAACATTTTGATGAAATAACTCGTGGTCTGATACCCGATTTTTTCGGAAATGTCATCCAACGGCATGGCAGAGCTGCCCAGCATTTCTTTGGCGAGCTTTAACCGGTATTCCGTTATATAGTCGATAAAGTTGATGCCTTGCTCCTCCTTGAACAACACGCTGAAATAGCTGGGGTTCAGGTGGACGTGCCCTGCCACCTCTTTAATGGGAAGCCCCTCATGGATATGATCCTTGATATAGATCAGCGCTTTCGCAATGGCGGGATTCAGAACGGCATCTTGCCCCGCGCTCCTATCTACGAGGTCCGACGAAAGGGGATACCCTGAGCTTGATCCTGCGCCTGGACCTTGCAAGCCCCTATCACTGCTGCCTGTCAAGCTGTTGTCCGAGTTAAGCGAGGTTTCCTCTTGCTGTCGTGCGGCAAGCGCTTTTCCAACCGCCTCCAGCAGCTGCTCCTGCCGAACCGGCTTTAGCAGGTAATCGACTGCGCCTAACCGCAGGGCGCTTTGGGCATAGGCAAACTCCGCAAATCCTGTCAGCAGAATACAGGGCAGCAGCATCTCTAGGCTCCTGACCTCCTCCAACAGCCTGATACCGTCCATAACCGGCATGCGAATGTCCGTGACCAGCAGATCAAAGCGGCGCTGCCGCAGCTGCTCCAGCGCATCTGCTCCGTTAACCGCCGTCTCCACGGTTGCTTCCGTTCCACCCCATTCGCGCAGCGTTGCCGCAACTCCGTTGCGTGCATTCGGCTCGTCGTCAACTACCAATATGACAGGGGACTTCATAACACGCCTTCCTCCCTCCACGCCAGCCTCAAGGAAACCGTCGTCCCTTCTCCCGGCTTGCTGACTATCGTTATGCCGCTTTCCTCGCCGTACTGAAGCTGCACCAGCTTGTGAACGTTGAACAGGCCTATACCGCGCCCGTTCAACGGCAGCTCGCGCCTTGTTTCCTTTTGCAGCCTCGCCTGAATCTCTCCCAGCTTATCCGCGCCGATGCCAATCCCGTTGTCCCTGATTTCCACAACCAGAAACAGCCCTTCCCTGCGCGCCGAAATTTGAATCGCGCCCCCGCCGTCCAGCGGCTCGATGCCATGCACAATAGCATTTTCGACTAATGGCTGAATGGTCAATTTGGGAATTCTGCAGGACAGCGTTGCGGGGTCAACCTGGAATTCCACCGTCAGACGCTCCTGCCAGCGCAGCTTCATCAGGTCGATATAACGCCTGACCTGATCCACCTCCTGCTCCAGCCTTACGAGGCCGCTCCCGTCATCGTTCATAATGCTATAGCGGAACAAATCCGCCAGCAGAACAATGTAGCGGGACAGCTCCTTTTCCCCTTTTGCTACATGCGCCCAATAAATCGAATCCAGCGTGTTGAACAAAAAATGGGGGTTGATCTGGGAATGCAGGGCTGTGATCTCACTTTTGCTTTTGACAATTTCGATTTCGTAGACGGATTTGATCAGATGGTTAATCTCCTGCACCATTCGATTGTATTTGCGGTTGAGCAGATTGACCTCGCGGTTAAAATACAGCTCCGCGTTTTCCTTCAGGCCGCCCTCTGTTCCTTGCTGAATAACGCCGGCCAGCTTTTTGATCGGCGAAGTAATGAAGCGGGAGAGGTAGTATGAAAGAAAAGCAAACAATACGACGCTGCCCAAGCTTGCGCCCAAGAGCACGTATTGAATAAACAAGGTATCGCCCATAACCGTTTTTTTGGGCAAATGGATTTCCAGGCTCCAGTCGCTGCCTTCTATCGCGCGATTGACCGTGATATATCTGTCCTGCTTGGCTCTTTCCTGCGGGAGCGGCTCGTTTCCGTTCTCCGAGGCGATTACCTCATTGTTTTCATCCAGCAAATACATGCGGCTGCCCTTCATCTTGGCGTCGTCGGTGCCAATAAAATCAATAAGCGACCGCTTTACCTTAACAGCCAAATACCCCGCCTTTGCGTAGTCCAGACGTTCCAGCTTGATTTGTCTGATGGCCAGCAAATAATCGGGGTCTTCGGGATCGCGGGCGAGCCATTGCAGCATGCCGGCGTTAAAGCTTTCATCCGCCTTGTTCACAAGCTGCGCGCCCACCCGCTCCTGTATGCTTTTGTCAACGATGGGATAAACGCTGCCTTCCAGCGAATAAAGCTCCATCTCCTGAATCGTTTCGGAATAAACCGTTTTTTCCTGCATCAGCCCCCGGATTTTCATCCTTTCCGCATAGGTAGCGGTTTGGCCTTGCAGCTCATCGGCCAGTCTGTCCTGAATGCGCTCGTCCATGGCAAGCTGCAATGTCAACACATTGATTTCGTTCAGCAATGATTTCAGGCGCCCGCTAGTCTGGACGGCGATTTCATCGGTATATTGAAGCGCATTTCGTTTCTGGACTCCCGCCAAAAGCATATAGATGCTCCCGACCGTCACAACCAGCACCAGCGTCATTGTCGCAATAAACCCGATAAAAATTTGCCCTCTGGTTTGATCCAGTCCCCATGCTCTAAGCAAACGCATCTGTCATCATTCCATTTCTGTAATTGCATTAGGGTGCTCAAAAAGCCCGCTTTCCATTATACAGCATGGCTTGCGGACCTTTTGAGCCTTCATTTATTGAACATCGCCAGGATAAATCATAATTTTGATGCTGGTTTCCTTTTCGGTTCTTGCCATTTCTACCGCTTGCTTGATATAGTCAAGACCAAACTTGTGGGTAATGATCCGTTCAACATCAAGTCCGCCCTTCGCCAATGCCGCAATTGCGGTGGGGTACGTATTGGCGTAGCGGAACAATCCAAATACGTCGAACTCGGAATCGATCAGGTGGTTGGTGTTGACCGGAATTTCGTCAGCGGCAGGCATGCCTACCAATACGACGCGTCCTCCGCGGCGCACAGCTGCAAATCCGGCGCCGATCGCACGGCCGTTGCCCGAGGTTTCGATCAGCACATCCGCCCCGTGTCCGCCGGTCAGTTGCCCGATTGCTTCTCCAACATCCTGCGCAGAGGGATCAAACACAGCTGTCACGCCCAGCTCCAAAGCCAGCTCGCGCCGGTAGGCCACAACGTCGGAGGCGTAAATTTCCGTTACGCCGTACATTTTGGCCGCCTGAATCGCAAGCAAGCCGATTGGTCCCAGACCCGTCACCAAAACACGGTCCCCCGGCTTGACGCTGCCGCGATTCATGGCATGGATGCCGACGGAAAACGGCTCGATCAACGCTCCTTGCTCAAAGCTCATGCTATCTGGCATTTTAAACACAAAGTCGCTTCGGATCGCCACATATTCGGCCCAAGCTCCATCAACAGGCGGCGTAGCCATAAACACAACGTCCGGGCATAAATTATACCGTCCGGATTTGCAATAATCGCAGCGGCCGCAAGTAACGCCCGGCTCTACCGCAACGCGATCGCCCACTTCAACATTCGCCACGGCCGCGCCTTTGGCAACGATGACGCCCGCAAGCTCATGACCCAAAATAATAGGGGCTTCCACCACGTAACGCCCGATTCGTCCATGCTCGTAATAGTGTACATCGGAGCCGCAAACCCCAATACAATGAACCTTGAGCAATACCTCGTCGTCCTTTGGCGTCGGGATAGCAACTTCCTTGACCTCTATATCTAGCGGCTTGTTCAGCACCGCCGCCTTCATTTTGTTTGCTTCCATACCGTTATCTCTCCTCCATTTCGCGATAAGCAAAATAATCAAAGTCGGCGTATTTGCCCGTTCCGCCCAAGTCCTGCGCACAAAGTCCAATAAATGCTCCCGTGAAGCCTTGATCAAGCAAATAATGACCAACAACTGTTTCCGCATTTTCATCGGAAATTTTACCCGCGTCCAGCACCGGGCCAACGGGCAGCCATTCCAGACCGTCGCTGGAATAATGGAATTGAAGTCTGCTGTAGTCAAGGGTTAGCTTGAGATAAATGCGATCCCAGCCCTCTACGGATATTGGCGCATCCAGCGGCTCGTCATAAATGCCGCGGTCGCTGCTCATGAGGCCGATGCAACGGCCAGCCGTCTCGTCCCAGCTAACAAACAAATAGTAGTAGTTTTTTTGATTATAATAATAGACCAGTCCCGCCATCTGCTGGTAGTGCTGCGGGTCATACTCCAGGCAGGTTTCCGCCTCCGCCGTAAATGCCTGCTGTCTGCGGGCAATCAGGCTTTGTTCAAAAGCCGAATAAAGCGACTGCCGCCCGCGAAGCCTCAAGAAGCCCGGGCGTTCCTTCAGGCTTGCCCATTGCTCCTGTAAAGGCTCCCGCAGGGTCTGGAAATGAATGCTCAGACCGTCTCCGTCAAAATGATCCACCTCCGGCTCTGCCGGCCAAGGATGCTCCGGCAGCAGAGGCCGGGCGACCTCGTTCAGCGGATGATGCCCGCCGCTCTCCAGGCGCAGCCAGCCGTCCTCGGTCCAGCGCACCCGCTGGAGCGCCGTCTCCCGTCCCAGATTGCATTGCATGGAGGGACGAAGCGGCCTTCCGCACAGGTGGGCGATATAAAACTCGCCGCCTTGCGTTTCAACGAGACTGGCATGGCCCGCTCTTTGCAAATAGAGAGAAGGATCGTCGGCGGAGGTAATGAGCGGTCCCGCAGGATCTGCTTCATACGGTCCGAACAGCGATGCGGAACGCGCAACCGTGGCGGCATGTCCAAAACGCGTGCCTCCTTCGGCGGTCATCAAATAATAATAGTCGCCATGACGATACAAATGCGGCCCTTCCGTCAAGCCTAGCTCCGTCCCGTTGAACAGCGGGAATACCGGGCCAATGAGCTTTTTCTGCTCCGTGCAATATTGCTGCATCACAATTCCGCCAAACGGATTCTTTCCCTTGCGATGATCCCAAACGAGGTTGAGCAGCCACTTTCGGCCATCCTCGTCATGAAACAGCGAGGGATCAAAGCCGCTGCTGTTCAAATAAACCGGCTCCGACCACGGCCCCGTAATATGCTCCGACGTGACCAAATAATTAATGGTATCCTTGAACGGGCCCAGATGGCTTTTGACATCGGTATAAATTAAATAGAAGATGCCGTCGCTGTAGCTAAGGCAAGGCGCCCAGATGCCGCCGGAATCGGGATTGCCCGCCATATCCAGCTGACTCTTGCGAGTCAGCGGATGGGTGAGCAGCCGCCAGTTGACCAGATCTCTGGAATGGTGGATCTGCACGCCGGGAAACCATTCAAACGTTGAGGTTGCAATATAGTAGTCGTCCCCGACCCTTACAATGGAAGGGTCGGGATTAAAACCTCTCAAAATCGGATTTTGAATTGGCTTTTGAATCATGGCTTGATCTCGCTAAGAATGCTTTTTGCGTCAGAGCCGGCTTTGCCGGTAATTGCGCCAACCGCATTCAGGAACTGCTCTGCGCGCTTCGCATCCAGCGTCTGGTCATAATAGCCGAAGAAGCCGCCCAGGTTTTTGCTGATATAATCATCGTAACGGAAAGCAAGCGGATGCATGTTGGCCTCCTCCAGACCCGGATTTTTCATCGGGCTGATGTTGGCGCCTTCATTGATTTCCTTGCGCTGCTCGGGGCTGGTCAGGAACGATACAACCTCGTAAGCGGCCTCCTGATTCGTTTTGGATGAAATCGCCATACCCGCGCCGAAGCCTCCATGATAAACATTAACATTGCCTACGCCGCCTTCAACGGCCGGGAATGGCACAAAATCCAGCTTTTCCGCGATATCATCACCCAGGAAAGCCTCCATCGCCCACTCGCCCTGCAAATACATCGCCGCTCGTTCGTTGGTGAACAGCGCCTCGGCGGCAGCGTAGTCAAGACCCAGGAAGCCGTTGACAAAGCCTTTGTGTTCAACCGCCAGCTTCTGGAGCAGCTCTCCTGCCTGAACGAATGTATCTGTGGCAAAATCGGTTTCGCCCGCTTTCGCTTTCTCAAACGGCTCCATGCCGCCAACGCGCTGCGCCAGATAAGAGAACCAATGGAGAAGCGGCCAACGATCCTTGCCGGCTACAGTAATAGGCGTAATGTTTTTTTCGTTCAGCTTGTCCACCACTTGCAGCAGCTCGTCGAAGGTTGCCGGAGGCGTCAGGCTGTTTTGCTCGAAAATCTCTTTGTTGTACCACAGCGAAACGCCGCTGAACAAAACAGGGATGCCGTAGTTTTTATTGTCGTACGTAAACGTTTCCAATCCGCCCGGCAGCACATCCTCTTTAAACGCCGAATCCTTATTCAGATAAGGGGTCAGATCACCAAGCAGCCCGTTGTCCACAAGGGTATCAAACGTTTCGCCGCTCCAATAGGTAATAATATCGGGCAGCTGATTGCCTGCGATAGCAACCTTCATTTTAGTTTTCAAGGCTTCATCCTCGAAAAATTCCGCTTTAACTTGAATATTGTCATGAGTGCTGTTGAACTGCTCCAGCGATTTTTCAATAATGGCCCGATTGCGCGTTTCCATGCTCCACATCGTCAATTGCGTAACTTCGCCGCCTCCAGGCTTGCTTGAGGCAGAGCCGCCTTTGTTTTCATTGCCGCCGGACTTGCCGCAAGCGGTCGCAAAAATCATCATTAGGGCCAATACAATTACTGTCCATTTTTTCATGCTGTTGTCTCCCCTTATATTTAGAATAATATATAGCAAACTAATTTGCTAACGGTTTTGAGCGGGGTTCAGCCTTTGACTGAACCCGCGGCTACGCCCTTATGGACGTATTTCTGAAGAAAAGCGTACATAATGATAATCGGCGTTGTCGTAATGACCAGCGCGGCGCTGATCAGAGAGTAGTCGGCGCTGAAGTTGCCTTTGAACATCATCAGCCCCAGCGGCAGCGTTTTTAAGGAATCGCTGGACACCATAATAAGCGGGAATACAAAGTCGTTCATAATATTGAAGAAGGACAATATCGTGACTGTAGCCAGCACGGGCTTCGCCAGCGGAAAATAGATTTTGAAAAAGGTCTGGTAAATGTTGCACCCGTCCACCAGCGCCGCTTCCTCCAGCTCCTTCGGAATTTCGCGGAAAAAGCCGTAGGCCAGAAATATAGCAAGCGGCAGATTAAAGGCAATGTACGGGAAAAATAACGCCCAAAACGTATCATACGCTTTCAAGCTGTTCGCCATCGTAAACAGCGGAATCAGCGTGCTGTGAATTGGAATCATCATGCCTAGCAGGAACATGCCTAGCAGAAGCTTGGAGCCCTTAAAGGCCCTTGTGGACAAATAAAACCCGATCAAGGTGGAGGCAATTAGCAAGCCGATAACGGAAAACAGCGTGATGTATAAGCTGTTGAACAAATATCCGCTGATGCCTTCGTTCCAGGCATTCACATAGTTTTGAAATTTCCATTCCGCTGGTATGCCCCACGGATTGGCGAAATATTCCTTATTGCTTTTGAAGGACGATATCAGCATCCAGACAAAGGGATATCCTGTAATGACCAGATGGAACAGAAAAACGATATAGATGGCAACGCGGCTTGTTTTTTTGACTGGCAAGATGTTATCCCTCCTATTGGAACCTGGCTGTCCCTTTGCTCAGCAGCTTGTTGATCACAAGCGCAAGCACAAGGCCAAACAGCAGCAGAAATGTTGATATAGCGCTTCCATATCCAAAATCCATCTGTTTAAAAGCATTGCTCATCATGTAGCTCGCCAGCACTTCGCTGGAATGATTGGGGCCGCCGTTCGTCATAATGTAGATCAGGTCAAAATATTTGAGCGAGTTAATGACGCAGTTCAGCACAGTAAAGGTAATAGTAGGCCAGATCAGCGGAATTTGAATCCGGAAAAAGATGGTCCATTCCTTCGCGCCTTCCATTCGCGCCGATTCCAGCACCTCGTCCGAGATGTTCTGCAGCGCCGCAAAATAAACGACAATGTAAAAGCCGATAAACTGCCAGGCTACAACTGCGATAACCGATAGCAGCGCCGTTGATTCGTCGCCAAGCCAGGTTTGCGTCCAGCTCTCCAGCCCCAGCTTAATCAGCAAATTGTTCAGCAGGCCAAAGTTGGGATCATAGATTTGGCCCCACAGGATGCCAAGCACCGCCGTCGAAAGCATAACAGGAGTAAAATAAATCGTTTTCAAAAAATTCGACCCTCGCAGCCCTATGCTCAGCAGCGCCGCCATAACAAGACCAACCGGAAGCTGTACGATCAAAGCGCCCAAGGTCAGATACAGCGAATTTTGAAGCGCTTTCCAAACGACGGGATCGTCAAACAGCTTGATGTAATTGTCGATTCCGCTCCAAACCTTGGGCGAAATGCCGTTCCAATCATGGAAGCTGTAGAACACGCTCATTGCAATCGGGATTGCAACAACGCCTAAAAATATGACTAGCGCCGGACCCATAAAAAATAGTCCGCCTACCGCTTTTTGCATGCCTTTTTCTCTCATATGCTCTCTCCTTGCTGTCCCAAGATTGCGCTTTCATTTTCTATGTGTCTAATCTTAGCAACATTTTGAGCGTTTGATATGTCACGATAATTGGGTAAAATGGTTCATTCATTGGAGAATGACAGACACGATTGATACGCCTATTGGGGAAATAAAACATTATATTGGATAAAAAAGGGTATGTAATGGGCGGAAATACGGAAATCAGGCACGGACAAAAAAAGCCCCCTTCGCCGGGCACGCAAGGGCGGCCACAGGCAAAAGCGGCTATTGCACAACAAAATGATGAGGATGTTTTTGAGGATTACTCCAGGGTGTAATGAAGTTCTAGCTGCACTCAGCGGTCCAGACACGCCAGCTTGTACGTTCGCCCATATTGTTTGCCGTAATGCACGATCCGGCGAATCATGGTTTGATCCTGCAGCACCGCAAACGGGCAATGATCCGGCCGGGTGTTGACTTCCAGAATCCAGGGCCGCAGTTCACGGTCCAAAGCGACGTCGACGCCAATTTCCTTCATGCCGGGATACGTCCGCCTCAACGTCTTAATCGTATTTACCCCCATACTGGACAACCGGGACAATAGCCCTTTTATTTGCTGGGGGCTCGCATAAGGACGCAAAACCTGCTCGGCAGGCAGAATCGTTCCCCCTTGGCTGCCATTGGTTACTATTTTTCCGGGGTAAGCGATTCGGGCAACGATACCCGTTGCTTCAAATCCGCCGGAGGGAGCTTGCTGCACCACCACCCTGAGATCGAACCGCCTGCCTTCGTAAGTCAGCAAATGAATGCCTTTTTGGATCAGATGCCTCTTGCCGCCGGCTGTTTTTTTCAAGGAATGATAAAGGCTTTTGTAGCTGGAAAACTGATTTTTATGGCCTCCAAGCTGATAACCATAGGAAACTCTATCAGAGGCATCCTCTTTTTCGACTCGCATCACCCCTTTGCCCATAGAGCCTACTACTGGTTTTACATAGACCATTCCATAAGAATCAAGCATGCTTTGCAATGCGTTAACGTTAAGGCGTCTGGTCGGCGGGACATATTTGCGCAGTTCGCGGTCACGCAGCAAAGCATTCGTTTTTGCCCATTTATCGCCCGTTTTCCTCCTGTATTGACTGATCGTCGCCTTTTTTGCCCACATCGATTACAATCCTTCTCCCTTCCTTTACGCTTGTTTTCCAATCCCTCCGTGCGGTTGTCCGCCTAGCAACTAGATGATTGTCTCTATTGCTCTCATTCTATTATTACTATACGCTCGGCATTCCTTTATGTACGTAGGCCTCTGTCGTCATGAACGAAGCGCTTGACAATAGGTGCAGCAATTTCTATATTTAATTTAATGCAATTTAATTGGCTAAAATCAGAAATCAGCACTTGACTTCAACCGAGATGAAACGCTGCGGGACAGAGGGTTCTTCCGATCGCTGTTAAAGCCCGATTCCTTTTATTTTTATGAGTACTATGGTGGGAATCGGTCTTTAAAGGCGAACACTTCAAATGTTCTGAAAGAACATCGCTTCGTAAGCATATGCCTTCTCCAGAATCCCTCTGCCCCTCCGCTAAGCTCTGTTTTCTGTCAAGCACTGATTATTAGGTTAAGCCATTTAACTTTATGAAGTTAAATAAACCAAAACCGGAGGTTATAATGGATTCCGCCAACCCGCTTAAGCTAAATAATCAGATTTGCTTCTCACTGTATTCATGCTCGCGCGAGATCACGAAGCTGTATCGGCCGCTTCTGCAAAACCTCGGCTTGACCTATACGCAATACATTGCCATGCTGGCTCTGTGGGAGCAGGACAAAATTACCGTCAGCGAGCTGGGAAACCGGCTGTATCTGGATTCCGGCACGCTAACTCCTCTTCTTAAAAAGCTGGAAGCCGCCGGCCTCGTGACGCGCACCCGCGACAAAAAGGATGAGCGCAGCGTGCTTATTGAGCTGACCGGGCAAGGCTCAGCCTTGCGGGAGCAAGCGCTTGGCATCCCCGAGCAGCTGGCCTGCCAATTAGGCGCAACCCCGCAGGAGGGCATGGAATTGCTAAAGCTGATGCATACGCTGATGGATCGGATTCAGGCCGGTCAAAGCGAGGAGGCTTAACCCGGAATTTCCGGGCTAAGTCTCCTTATTCGTGATCAAATGTTAATGCCGCGGCAAGGTCAACACCTTCATGAAACTTTCGCCGTCCAGCAGTATTGTGATACTATAAATCTGGATTATGTCTAAGGAGGAATAGGCTTGTTTAACAAACGCAGCAACAAACGCTACATGCTTTCAGCTCTTCTCCTGTTAGCCATCCTGCTTGTCCTTGCAGGATGCGGGGTCGACCGGAAATCCCCGAACACGGGAGGAGCAGCAGGCGGCGGCTCAACACCGTCAACAGAGACGGCAACGCCATCTCCATCGCCGTCGCCGGAACCAACGCCGGAGCCGACGCCAGAAGGCCCAGAGCTGCTGGACTCGGACCAGCACCCTGAGGTTACGCTTGAAATCAGCAATGGCAAAAATGTCGTTATCGAGCTTTACCCTGAGGTGGCCCCGAACTCCGTCAGCAACTTTGTGTCGCTGGTGAAGCAAGGCTTCTACGACGGTCTGATCTTCCACCGTGTCATTCCCGGCTTTATGATTCAAGGCGGTGATCCCGAGGGTACCGGAATGGGCGGCCCGGGCTACAGCATTGCAGGCGAATTCAACAGCAACGGCTTCGAGAACGAGCTTAAGCATAAACGAGGCGTTCTATCCATGGCCCGTTCGGGGGATCCCAATTCCGCCGGCTCCCAATTTTTCATTATGGTAGAGGATGCGCCTCATTTGGACGGCGACTATGCGGCATTCGGACAAGTCATTGAAGGCCTAGACGCTGTCGATGAGATCGTCAACCAGAAAACAGGCGCAAACGACAGGCCAGTGGAGCCGCTTTCCATAACCAAAGCAACAGTCAACCTCAAAGAATTGACTATCGCCGAGCCTGAAAAAGTAGAGGGCTCCGAAACAACTGCCCAATAAAGCTGCATCACAGCTTTTCACTGCTGCTTCAACAAAAAAAGAACCTTCCGACCACATTGAAGTGGTTTGAAGGTTCTTTGCGCATGGGTGAACTTATTTAGGGCACGCCCTAATTCCTTTAGCCGATTTCTGCCGTTTCCATCAGAGCTTCCGCAGTATCCTCAGCAGATGAAGCTGCGGTAGCAACCTCGTCATCCCGATAAGCCAGCAGTCGTATGGCCTCAAAGTCTGGCGTAAGCACCAGGTTATCCAGATAGGCTGAAACCATGCTGAACGGCCTTCTCGCCCGGTTCAGCTGATCAATGATTTCCTGCCCCGTGCCGATTCCGATTCCGTGCCCAAAATACAGATTGTCGTCCAGCACCACGACATTTTCGCCTTGCCACTCCGGCGTTCGCGGATCATGATCGGGATTTTTAAAATACAGCACATCGCCATGATACACCTCGTTTAAATTATAGGTTGTAATCAGGCGCATATCCCGGTCATATTGCCAATCCCGCAGGAACAGATTTTGAAAGTGCCGGTCAAAGGCGGCTGGGCCGATTGCATCCAACACCGCTTTGTACAACAAAATAATGATGGCTCCGGCGCATTCGAATGCATAAAGATGGCCGTTTTCATAAATATCCGCCACGGCTACGGACGGCGGCACGCCGGGCCTGAGCAGAAAGCCGCCATTGGGCGTACGTATCCAGTACCGTTCATTGCAGCGGGAATTGCTAAAGGTCGCAAAGCTAACACCGCTAGTATACATATCCTTGGCGGATTGAACGATATGCGACCTTAATTTCAACTCAAATAGAAGCGATTCCAGATTCGGGTAACGGTAAACGACAGGGCTGTTCATTTTCCTCTGAAGCGTTTTTCGTTCAAGCTCGGTCAGCATCCGAGGCGGGATCTGAGCGGAGCTGCCATCCAATATTACAATCACGCTGTTTCCCCCAAGCCAGGTTAATGGATTAGGTTATTGTACGTGGGCATAGCGGAAAGTGTGAAACGGGATTATTCCGGCAGCAAACCAGCCTCGATCAGTCCATTGCGTATGCCTCGCTCATCGACATGCGTCGTCACATAATCGGCATAAGGCAGCAGCTCGGGGTGGCTATTGCCCATGGCTACGCCAAAGCCGACAAAATCAAGCATCTCCTTATCATTCAATCCGTCGCCAAAAGCGA
The DNA here is from genome assembly GCF_001675045.1 of Paenibacillus oryzae. Lineage (GTDB taxonomy): Bacteria > Bacillota > Bacilli > Paenibacillales > Paenibacillaceae > Pristimantibacillus > Pristimantibacillus oryzae. Next base: position 169,895 of record NZ_LYPA01000080.1, on the reverse strand, counting down.
CCGCATTCTCCGCCGTGTAGCCAAGCTCTTTGAGCAAGGCGGCAATGCCTTCAGCCTTGGAGCCGCCCAGCGGAAGCACATCCATAGCGAAGGGATGCCAGCGGATCAGCGTAAAGTCGCTTTTTAAGCTTTCGTACAACGGCTCGTCCTGACTTTCGCAATGAAGAAACACTTGAAAGATGTCTTCATCCCGCCAGAAATCGGGATTATAGCCCGGCAAATCAACCTTCAGCGACAGCACAGACTCCGTTACGAAGGGATGATCCTCCCGATCGCTGTAGAAAGCATGCTCCCCTTCAAAAACAAGCCCGTGATCATGCTCCCCCGCCAGCTTGACCAGCGTCTCCAGGCTTTCCTTTGCAATTTGCCGTTTATAAAGCGGCTGTCCCTTGTACACCACATATCCGCCGTTCAGGCAAACAAAGGATTGTATGCCAAGACTTTCAGCCAGCGGCTTTATGAAATACGGTGCTCTTCCTGTTGCGATAACAGGCTCTACTCCACGTTCCTTCAGCTCTTTTATGGCAAGAATGGTGTCCTGCGGAATTTCCTTTTCCTCGTTAACCAATGTTCCGTCAATATCAAAAAATACGATTTTATAGCTCATGCTGACATTCTCCTATCCCATTTTTCTATATGGCCATTCTACCATAACAAACGAGGTTGAATGGCTTTTTTCCTCTTTATTAGTCATTGACCGCTTTGCTCATTTAAGGTATAGTATGAAACAAATATAGTGACCGGCCGGGAAGCACCCGCAAGGATAGAGCAAGCTCTGTCCATGCGGGTGCTTTTTGCGTTGCCGCCGGTTTGATGAAGGAGGATGATCGTTTGACAGCTCTACTCACAAAACAAGTGAAGGTTTGGCTGGTTTTATCGCTGCTGTGTGCAGCAGTATGGACAGGCTTCACGCCAACCGCCGCTGCCGCTCCATTTGTTTTCAGCAGCTCTGTCCAAAAGGCCTTTGACAGCATGACGCAATCGGCAACATCCGCCAATGGGGCGGAGCTTAAACAGCGTTACGCGGAATTGCAGAAGCTGCAGCAGGAGGAAGTGAAGCTCGACACCGCTATCAGCAAGCTTCACTACAGCAATGAGGAGAGAGACCAGAACCTTCGCAAGGCAATCAGAGAAATAGACACCGGCAAAATAGGCTCGCTGGAAAGCGAGGTTTCCAAAGCAAAGAAAAAATATGAGCCGTTATTTTCATTGCATGAAGCTCAAAAAAAGCAGCTAAGCCTGGCCAAAGCCGCCAAAAACAAAACGTTGACGTCCTACTACCAGATTCAGACCGACATTACAAAAGCAGCCGTACAGCTCGCCAAGCAGGATATTGCCAACAAAACCGCAACGCATAAAAAGGCCAAAGCCGACGCTTCAGCCAAAATGAAGATGCTGCGGGACATGCTGTTTCCCAACAAAGGTTACTCAAGCCAGATTAAAGCAGCCAAAAGCGAAGCCTCCAGCGCCAGAAAGCTGTTGACCGCCGAGCTCAAAACCTTAAATCAAGTCATCAGAAAGGGAGATGTGCAGGCCTCCTTGTCCTCTCTAAACAAAGCACTGAATCATCAACGGAAAATCAATGATCGCAAAACAACCATTCAAACACTCGAAAATACGATAAGCGATACATTACGTAAAGCGGAAGCCAAGCTCAAAACGCTATAAGGCCTTATTTTGAACGGGCTTTACTCACAAAAAACGCAACAATTTGCACCACGCTTCCTGCGGCAAAACCGCATATGGTAAATAGCATAAACGTAAGGAAGCCGGCCAAATCCTCCCAGCCTGTCTGTTCCGCAGTATAAGCCGACATGGCAATTAATCCGGCTATCAAGCCGGCATTGGAGAAAAGCCATATCCAGCGGGCGCCAAGCCAGCCCGCCAGGCTGAATACGAGAGATATCACCGCGCCAAGCAGAGCAAAACGCAGCATATGAACAGAGGTCAAGGTTTGCCCGTTAATACCAAAACGTATGAGCCATAGCGCGCCGCTTGTTAACAGGGTTGACAATAAAGCAATGCTCCACCATCTTTTGCTTCCGGCTGCAGGTATCCACCGCATAAAGCCACACTCCTCTTAGAAGTAGTTGTACTTTTAAAACGCAGCATACAGCGGTTTTGTTTCTTTTGCAAGAGTGGAAGGTTTTTCATTTTTCATTGCTCTTGCGTTATCAAATGTGCTACACTGGTTTCATTCACAGGAATGGAGGGTTGCAGTGTGATAGATTATATCCGAGTTAGGTCTTTGCGTGGCTAATTTCTATATAGCGCCAAAGCTCTGCCCTACGCAGAGGACTCAGGATAAGTCTGTCCGCATAAGCCGTTACATTAACGGTAAGCAACCATACGTCATGTTTTGTCCTACCGCTACGGGGGAGCTATCGTTTTTTAATAGCTCAAAGCCCCTTGCTGATGGCAAATTGACGCATTTTCCACTTATGCGCATCCATTCTATCCGATATCCTCTAGCGTTAATTCCGAACACGGGCAGTGTAGCCTGTGTTTTTTTTCGTATTTCTGATAACGATAAGAGTGACAACGGAGGTTGATATTGTATGATGGAACATCAAAATAGAACTAAAGCGGTTATCGTTGGAGTACAGCTCCAGCGTGATCATGATTTTGCCTACTCCATGCTGGAGCTGCGAAATCTGGCGGATGCCTGCAACATCGAAGTGGTTGGCGAGCTGAGCCAAAAAGCGGAGCGGGTTAATCCCTCCCATTACATCGGCAGCGGCAAAATTGACGAGCTTCGCGCCCTGCTGGAAGGACTTGAGGCTGATACGGTCATTTTTAACGACGAGCTTTCCCCTTCGCAGCTGAGAAATCTGGAGAAGGATCTGGAATGTGTCGTGATGGATCGTACGATTGTGATTCTGGATATTTTTGCAGAGCGGGCCAAAACAAGAGAAGCCCAGCTGCAGGTAGAGGTAGCGCGATTACAATACTCGCTGCCACGGCTTGTCGGCTTGCGCGCTTCGCTTAGCCGCCAAGGCGGCGGGGGCGGCGGAGGCCTCCGCAACAAAGGCGCCGGCGAAACAAAGCTGGAGCTGGACCGCAGACGTATTGAAGACCGCATCAGCGCGCTCCAATCCGAGCTGGAGAAGCTTGTAGCGACCAGACAGCTTCAGCGCAAAAAGAGACAAAAAAACGAGCTGCCGGTTGTCTGTCTCGTAGGGTATACAAACACGGGCAAATCCAGTCTTATGAACGCCTTGCTGGAGGCCCATGATCCCGAAACAACCAAGCAGGTTTTTGCCAAGGATATGTTGTTCGCCACCCTGGAAACGTCGGTTAGAAGCATCGAGCTGCCGGACAACAAATCCTTTCTGCTGACGGATACGGTCGGCTTTGTCAGCCAGCTGCCGCATCATTTGATCAAGGCGTTCCGTTCCACGCTGGAGGAAGTGACCGAAGCCGATCTCCTGCTGCATGTCGTGGACTACGCACATGAGGATTACGAGCAGCTGATCCAGGTTACGAACGAAACGTTGAAGGAGCTGGGCGCTGAAGGCATCCCGACCATTTACGTATACAATAAATGCGATTTGACCGAGCAGCCTTACCCTCGCGTTACGGATAACCGGGTATTTATGTCGGTCAAGGAAAACAAGGGTCTGGAGGAGCTGGTCCAGCTTGTTCGGAGCTATATTTACAAGGATTTTGTGGTTAAGGAAATTTTGGTGCCATTTAGTCAAGGAAGGCTGGTTTCCTATTTCAACGAGCATGCTCACATTATGGAGACGGCCTACGAGGAAGAAGGCACACGGCTGAAGCTGGAATGCAGCATTGCCGATTATGAGCGTTACCGGAACGATTTTATCGAGCTGTGACATGATTCAAAAAAGCCGGAGCAAGGAGGGGTGTTTCAGACTCCTCTTGCTTCGGCTTTTCATATTCATACTCATATTCATATTCAAGTTTATATCATTCCGCTAGAAACTGGTTCATTAATGCTTCCTTTTGTAATACGTGATAGCCAGAGCCAAGGCCAGCACCGCGCCTTTGACGATATCCATCGCGTAATAAGGAACGGCCATCATGACCAGCCCGTTGGTCAAAATGCCGATCAGCACCGCTCCCGCAAGCGTGCCGAACGCATTGGGCTTTCCTGCTCCAAAAACGGAATACCCGATAAATGCTGCTGCAACAGCCTCCATCAGATATCCTCCGCCGGAATTCACCTCGGCCGTCATAACGCGAGCGCCCAGAATAATACCGCCTATTCCCGCAAACAAGGCGGAGATCAGATATGCGGCCAGCCGGTATCTGCCCACCGCAATGCCGGACAGCTTGGCAGCCTCCGGATTGCCGCCGATCATATACATATAGCGGCCATGCTTGCTGTAGGTCAGGAAGACATGGACGACCAGCACCACGATGATCATAACGATAATAATGCCGGGTACCAGGCCCAGGCTTTTAAAGACAGCCGGAATTTTGCCGGTCGCAAAATCTCCGTTTGGCATAATCATGTTTTGAGAAACCGTAGCCCCTCGGGTATAGGTCATCGCGATACCCTGGAATACAAACATCGTCGCCAGCGTCATCAGCATGTCCTGAATTTTAAAATTGATGACGAGAAAAGCATTCACCAAACCAACAATCAGGCAGGCAATCAAGGCAAAAGCGATGCCCAGCCCCATATTGAGGCCATGCCAGACAAACATCGAAATGACAATGGAATTGGCCAGCGTTGCCGTTGATCCCACAGACAGGTCAAAGCCCCCTATCGCAAGCGAAACGGTCAAGCCGATAGCGATGATGGTGACAATGGAGATCGAACGAAAAATGCTGATAATGTTACTTTGACTCAAAAAATTGTCCGTGGCAAAACCAAAAAAAACAACAAGCAGCAAGATTGTAATCAAGGTGCCGTATTTGTACATAAATTCAAAAATGCCCGTGGCTGTCCGTTTTGAGCCTGCTGCCTTCATGCCTTAACCAAACCTCCCGTGCTATACAGCAAAATTTCTTCCTCATTCGTCTGCTCCGTAAGCAGCTCCTTGGTGATTTTCCCATCGTACATGACATAAATACGATTCGTCAGTCCCATCAGCTCGGGAAATTCGCTGGAAGCGTACAGCACGCATTTGCCTCTTGCCGCAAGCTCCGCAACCAGCTCGTAAATATCGCGTTTGGCGCCTACGTCCACACCTTTTGTCGGCTCGTCAAATATATAAACCTCAGCATCAACCAGCAGCCATTTGCCAATCGCCACCTTCTGCTGGTTGCCGCCGGATAGATGCTTGACCTTGGTGTCAGGTCCCGGCGCTTTGATGCCGAGAGCCGCGATTCGCTCAGCCGCAGCGGCATATTCCTTGCGCCGGCTTATCCATAAGCCAAAGCGGGTATATTGCTTCAGACTGGCTGCGGTCAGGTTAGCGGCTACCGATTCCTCGACCAGAATGCCCTCGCGCCGGCGCTCCTCCGGCACCAGCGCAATTCCGCTGCGAACCGCATGATAGGGCGTGCGGCAATCCAATAGCTTCCCATCGACAAAACACTCCCCTGCTGCGCTTTCCGATGCGCCGAATAAAGCGCGGCAAAGCTCCGTTTTGCCCGCTCCTACAAGTCCGCCGATACCAACGATTTCTCCTCGCCGTATATTCAGCGTTACATCGTCTATTTTTCCGGGGTCCTTCATTCCTTTTGCTTCAAATGCAATTTCTCCAATGCTGCCGCTTCGTTCAGGGAACTGCCCGTCCAGCTTGGTCCCTAACATATACTCAACAACCGCATGCTGCTCAACATTGGCAATCCGGTCGCTGTGCACCACCTTGCCGTCGCGCATTATCGTAATATCCTCGCAAATGGCGTACAGCTCAGGCAGCCTGTGGGAAATAAAAATGATGCCCACGCCCTCTGACTTTAACAATGTCACCAGATCAAACAGTCTCTCCGTCTCGGTATGGCTGAGTGGGGCAGTAGGTTCGTCCAGCACCAAAAAGCGGCATTCCCTTGTAATAGAGCGCGCAATCAGAACAAGCTGCTTCTCCGCAAGTGTAAGCTCCTGCACCAGCCTGCGGGTTGGAATGGACACCTTCATTCTGGACAATACGGCTTCCGCCTCCCGATGAAGCTTCCTCCAGTTCATCAGATGCTTGCCCTTCATGCCGTATACGGTTTGCTCCAGCATAATATTTTCGCCTACGCTCAAGCTTGGGATCAGCGCCGTATCCACTTCCTGATAAACAATTCCGATGCCGTTATCCTTGGCGTTTTTGGGATTTCTGATGGATATGGCCTTCCCATCCAAAAAAACCTCCCCGCTGTAGTGGTCGTGCGCTCCCGAAAGCACCTTCATCAGTGTTGATTTTCCGGCTCCGTTCGCCCCGATCAGCGCATGAGCGCGTCCTGCCGCAGCCTCAAAATCGACATGGCTTAACGCCTGAACGCCAGGGAATGCGATGGATATGTCCTTCATTGCCAGTTGACCCGCTGCTTTGGCAGACATGAGGCTCCCCCTCTCTATAATACGGGGCTGTCCAAAAAGTCATTTACGGTGAATAATGATTCAGCAAAACCGGTACCTACCTGAAAAGGGTGTCTTGGAAGCTCAAACATTTTTGTCCGCTTTATTTTGATCCAATTTTTTAGTGGATAAAAGCGGACAAAAAAACTCGCCCTCAAGACACCTTTTCCCTCCGGTCCTCTCTGCTGAATCATTATTACTTCCGCTTGACTTTTCGGACAGCCCCTGCCGTTGCATTTATTTGCCGTGTGCTTCCTTCAAGGCTTTAATCCACTCTTCATTAAATGCATCCGATGCGCCCCAGCCCGGGACAACGTCCGACAACGTTTGAACATTAACGGGCTCGGCAGATTTTTTCAAATCGTCCTGCGTAATTAGCGCTGCATCCAGGCTGTACGTGCCAGGCGTATCTTCGCCGGCCAGCTTTTTGGCGGCAAGCCTTACGTTAACGGCGCCGATCATTTTGGCATCAACAGCCGCTGTCGCTACCCAAGGGCTATTCTCTTCCTGCATAGCCTGCAGGTCGGCATTCGCTACGTCAATGCCGTAGATTTTCACCTCGGTGCGGCCCGCCTCCACCAGCGCGCGCGTTGCTCCAATCGCAAAAGCGTCCCATGTTGCAAAAATCGCATCCAGCTCGCCTTTTGGATATTTGGCCAAAATCGCCGCCACCGCATTTTGCGTGTCTACCGAAGTGTTGGCATTTGCAACGCCAAAGCGGTCCAGCTCAACGATTCCGGGATATTTAGCCAGCGTTTCCTCATAAATTTTATTACGGCGTACCATCGGCGGGAAGCCATCTACCCACAGGTACACGATTTTGGCGGCCTCGCCCTGCTCTTTAACCAGCTGATCCAGTGCAAATTGCGCCAAAGATTCGTCGTTTTGCGAAGTCAGCGTAACGCCTTCGATCGCAGACAAATCATCGATGGAGTCAAACGCTACAACCTCAATGCCTTTATCGCGCAGCTTTTGAACCGCTTCTACGGCTCCTTCAACGTTGGCATGCGACAGGATAACCGCATCCACATCGCTTTCCCCGGCTTGCTCAATTGCATCCAAGAACTTGACCGTATCGTCGTTGGCGGCAAACGTGTCTACCTTAAAGCCTAACGCTTCTGCCTCCTGCTGAGCGCCGGCCAGAAATTGAGCCGTATGCTCATCCCCGCCGATTTTGCGAATGACTTTAATATGGATATCGCCTTTTTCTTTGATGGCTGCTGGTACGCCCTCAATTTCGTTTACATTGACGCTTTTTGCGTTTCCGCCGCCACAGCCCGTTGCAACAATGGCGATAGCCAGAAAAAATACAACGATGGATTGAAGCTTCATGCTCTTCATTTTGTGTCTCCCCTTAGTGTGATAAATATCATTAATACAAGCAATCCTATCGGATTTAAAGAAATCCGTCAATAGCTTGAATAATATTTATTACTCAACAGGGCTTTCGTATAAAGTCAGCTGGTTTTTTCCCTTATCCTTGGATTCGTAAAGCGCCTGGTCGGCCGCCTTCATTAATCCCTCGGGATTCGGACTCACCGCGGGCCACATTGCGCCGCCAAGACTGCAGCTAATGGTGACGATTTGACCATCCAGCTGAAACGGCTTGCGCATCGCCCGCAGGATAGAGAAAGCCACTTCCTCGGCCTCATGAACGGCGTCATCTCCCGCCACAGTTAATACGATAAGAAACTCATCTCCCCCGATGCGGAAGAGATAGTCGTCATTTCGGGCAATATCCCGCAGACGTTCGGCCACAATCTGCAGCAGCATATCGCCTGCTCCATGGCCGTATGTATCATTAACACCCTTAAAGCCGTCAAGATCCATATAGAAAAAAGCCAGCTCGCCGCCCCAAACCTCCGTACGGCGCATTGCCTTATGAAGCACTGTATCCAGGCCGCCGCGATTCAACAAGCCCGTTAATTTATCGCGCCGGGCCACATCCTCCATCCGTTCAAGCTCCGTCTCGGTTTTGGTCAGCTCTGCAATAAGCGCGCGCAGCGAAGATGACAGGATTTGAAGCTCCTTGATTCCTTTTGTATAGGGAATCGCGACCTGCTCGCCAAAGCGAAGGCGGTTAGCGGCTTCCGATATGCGCGAAATCGGCTTGGCTACCTGCTTGGACAACAACGGAGCCAATATGACAAATATGAAAATAAGCAAAAAAGTAATGTTTATCATATGATTCATAAGGGAACTGACAGGCAAAAAGGCGACGGACGCCGGCTGCCGGACAATGATTTTCCAGCCCAGCCCCGGATAATTGAGATGGCCGCCGCTTTTTGAATACCCCGTCAGATATTGTTGGCCGTCCGGCCACTTCACAATGGCCCATTCGTTGTTTTCGGCACGTTCCTCCATGCCCTCCAGAACCAATTGCTGCCCCGTCCAGGCATCCGGTCCGGACAATACCGTATTGTCCAAGCGGCTGACAATAAACACCTCTATTTCATCATAGGTACTGCCTTTTAATCCTTCCAGTACAGAATCACGCAGCTCTACCGACCACTTGGAGCTCAGATGGGAAGCCAGTACGCCCGTCTGATTTCCATTGTCATCGTAGAGCGGCATACTGATATCCACAAATTTAAGCGGCTCCTTGTTCCCCTTGTTCAGCAAGTCGTTAAGCAGCACCGCTTCATGTACATCGCCAACAAAAGGCCCCTTCATGCCTTCCTTATAAACAGGACGCTCCGCTATATTGACCCCGGCCAGATTTCCGCCCGTAGCCGCAACAACAACGCCCATAATATCGACAACCCCGATCCACGCAAAGGACGGGATATTTTTGACCAGCTCATCCAGCACAATTTCCGTTTCCTGCAAATTACTTTGCAGGCGAAGGGAGCTCAGCTTGCTAAGCACTAATATTTCGTTATAGCGGGAATACATATAATAATCCTGCTTGTCCGCGATTTGATAGGCTGTAGAAGCAAGGCCGGCGCCTATCTCCGATTTGAAGTCGTCATTAATGCGTTGTCCAATCAGCAAAGTTGCTGATCCAATTACTACAATAACAAGCACGGCAAATATGAGTGAAAAATAGGTTGTCAGCCGCAATGGAAGTTCCTTTCCCTTACCCGTTGTCGATTTATGTCACGAAATACATTCAGCAGTATTATATTTCATTTCCTTTGTGAAAGAAAGAAAAAACTCCCTTGCGGGAGTTGAACGCATATCACAGATTAGACGCTGATTTTGACTCTATCCAGATCAATGATTTGCATCCTGCGGATGCGGATCAACAACCAATTCGGCCGCTTTGGCGTTGCCAATGACCTGCTCCGGATTTTTGCAGCCCGGTATCACCGCCGTAACGGCGGGATGCTTCAAGCACCAGGCTAGCGCCCAGCTTGCCATATCTACTCCGGCAGGCACCTCCTCGCGGGCGATGGCCTGCACCTCCTCCAGCTTGCCCTTCGTTTCCTCCGCGTCATGGCGGTGGCGGACGTCGTTGCCTTCAAATACAGCTCCAGGCTTGTATTTACCGCTAAGATACCCGCTGGCTAACGGCACCCGTGCCAATACGCCCAGGTTCTGGGCCTGGCAGGACGGAAAAACCTCCGCTTCCGCTTTGCGGTCAAGCCGGTTATATACCGCCTGGATCACTTCCGCTCCCACGCGCGAGGCTGCAGCCGTCTGATGGATATTGGCGTTTTTGCCAATGGAAAGGCCCAAATGGCGAATTTTACCCGCTTGAATCTGCTTGTCCAGCATGGTCCAGAGCTTGTCGTTGTCGAATACGGAATCCGGGCCGGAATGGAACTGATACAGATCGATGTACTCCACCCTGAGCGCTTTTAACGAACGATCCAGCTGGGCAAGAACAAGCTCGGGTTCAAAAACATCCGTACGGGAGAACAAATCGTGATAATGATGGCCGAATTTGGTGGCGATAACCCAGTCCTCCCGTTTTCTGCGGCTTATGTAATCGCCGATCAGCGATTCCGAGAGATGGTCGCCGTAGCATTCCGCGGTGTCGATAAGGTTGATTCCAAGCTCATGCCCTTTGTCCAAAATAGCGTCAGCTTCCGCCTGGGTATAGCTTTTCCCCCACTCGCCGCCAAATTGCCACGTTCCGAGTCCAATAACGGATACGTTTAAGCCCGTTTTTCCCAATACTCTATATTTCATGCTGTCAGCTCCTTCTCTACTAAATTTCCGGCCTGATGCCGCCATCTTCTATTATAACTCTCCTCCTCTGCCTGTCCAAACAGGCTGCTATTTCCGCACTTTTGCAAGGACAGCCGAACAATCTACATGATCAGCAATGAATAGAATAGAGCATCAACCATGAAGGAGTGATGCTTTAATGGCTTCATTTACAGCTAGATTAAGAGGAAGAAACGAAGTTCCGCCAGTCCGCACAAACGCAACAGGTTTTGCCGTTTTCCAGGAAATCCGGAGAAGGCGTCATTTGGAAAATGAAAACAACATGGACAATGGCCGCAACATGGAAAACGGAAATAACCGGAATCACGGAAGACGCCGCAATGCGCAGCTTCGCTTCCGCCTTTCCTTACGCAACATTCGGCGCGTCACGGGAGCCAACATCCACCTTGGCCGGCCTGGACAAAATGGCCCGATCGTCGCTACCCTGTTCGGTCCTTCCGCTCAAGGCGTATCCTTCAGACGCGGCGTTATAACCGGAACGCTGAGACGCGGCGACCTCGTTGGCCCGCTTGCCGGACGTTCCATTGATGCGCTTATTCGCGAAATCGAACGCGGCAACGCTTATGTCAACGTGCAAACGCGCGAACATCCAAACGGAGAAATTCGCGGTCAAATTCGTTAAGCTAAGCCGGATGCCGCAAGTCATCCTCAGCCATTGCCTTAGCTAGCGCTAGAGCCGCTATGCTTTGGCCCGCCTGCGGCGCTTCCTTGTTCGCGGCTCCCCTTTTTCCCGGTGACGCCGTTTATTTCGCTTGCGCTGCCGGCATTACCCATGCTTTCGTCGTCAGCATCCGGGCTTTGGCCTGTGCTTTCGGGATCACCCGGGCTTTCGTCGCCAGCATCCGGGCTTTGACCTGTGCAACCGTCAGCGTTTTCAATGGCTACGCCTTGCTGAGCAGGCTCCGTATCGGGGCCTGTCCCTTGAATGGAGGGCTGGCGGATTGCAGCAGTCAAGGTCACGACAAGCAGCGGACAAAATAGAACAAGCGCTGTCCAGAGCGGATGAACAGTCGTAATAATGCCAAACCACTGGGTGGCGCTATCGTATGATACTAGCCCCAGCAAAAAACCGCTTAACGCAACCGGCATAACCAATACGCTGGAATCCTTTATCCTGAACAGCCGCGCCATAAATAAACTAAGCACAAACAGAGTAATGGTTGTTTTCATATAGGAGCCCAGAATTAACGCCATGCCGATGATGGATTCGATTCGCTGGATAATTTCCTGGAACTCCACAAGCCTGGCTATAGAGAACAGCAGGTAAGGATTTTCCGCAGCGTAAGCGCCAAACACCATAATGGAGCAAAGCGTAACTGTACATAGCAGAAAAGTGCTGACGCCAAGAGAAATCAACATGTGTTTGGGCAAAAGCCGTCTTTTTTTTCTGGCCGTAAAAGGCAGCAGCATGCCAAACAGGAAGATTTCAACAAAAGGAAAACCAAAGGTATAATAAGCTCCATAAAAAACCGGTACTATCCCTTTTGGCATAATCGGCAAAAGCATGGAGGGATGATAATCCGGCAGAGCCAGCGTCAGTACAATCATGACCGATACCGCAGTTATCACCATAATCAGCATAAACATCCGGGCCATGACCTCAATTCCTGCGCGGGCCGTTAAAGACGAGATCAAAAAAATGAGAAAGGTAAAGACATACATGGGAGTTTCACGGAGCATGGAGCTGATCATAAACTGGCCGACGCCAACCACAATGGCCGCTTGCATATGGAAAAGATACGTCATCGTCAACAAGCCGAATAGCAAGGTAATCGTGCTGCCTAGCATTTTCCGGCTAATATCTATATAAGTCATTGACGGGAAGCGCCGATTCAGAAATAAAAGCATGCCCAATATGGCAAAACCGGTTCCCCCCGATAGCAACAGCGATACCCAGGCCGAATTTCCGGCCCGTTCTATTAACGGGCCGGGTACAAAAATAATGGAGGAGCCGGTCATAAACACAAAAAACAGAACGCTCATTTGAAAAGAACTTATCGTTTGTTTGCGAATATCCATCTCCTCCTTCCTGTACAGAAGCCTTTATCCACGCAGTATTTTGTCTATTGCGTCGCTAGCCGGCTTCAGCAGCCCCACAATGTCAAACAGATCGGGCCAATCCGCATTTACCGCATAATCGATTCCCATATACAAGGACAACACCATAATTGCGCCATACACATATTTTTCCCGTTTGGACATTTTACGACGCAGCGTCATCCCATCGTACAACCAAACGCCGCCTAATGCGAAGGCCAGGACAAGCATTCTTTCCCATGGCACTTATAAACCCTCCTGTGGAAATATTTACACAGTTTGAGTATTTCCTCCCGGCGCTGGCGCTATACGATCCCAGCTGCCTGCAAACTCCTCCTCCGCATAATTGTAGAATGCTTTCAAGATGGACTGGCGGTCATCATGGAACAACTGGTCGGCAATAGAGGAAGCCAGACGCGGAATCGCAAACCTCAGACCGGATATAGCAGAGGCGGACAGGCCGCAGCTGACCATGACCGAATAATTGAAGGCGAATAAGCCGTGCAAACGCGCTTGCCCCTCTTCGTCTCGCCCGATGAAGCCAAATCCCGGAGTCAGGTACGGATGTCCATCCAGAAGTGGATTGGCTATTTCAGCAGGAGGCGTATACCGGTCCCGCCATCTTGCGATATCGTCATTCACCAGCCGCAGCTCCGGCCGGAGCGTTGGATCGGAGACCAGCCCCGTGCTTATAATAAGGAAATCAAAGGTAAAGCTTCCCTTTGGCGTCACGACATTTACGGTATCCGTTCCTTTTTCCTCCGCTCTTAATTCAGTCTTGAGCCATGGCGAACCCAGATGCAGCCTGAAGCCGGGCCAGGATGAGGCGCGCTGGAAGGTATCGTTAGTTGGCGGTTGATTATACTTGAAGAAATGAGCCATTACCGCATATTTATCGGCATCATTTAAGACTCGGAACCGCTCAATCAGGCCGGAGCCCTCCATTTGACGGATGGGATTGACGCGCGGGAGCTGCTCCCTCCTTACAAAAACATGAACCTCCGATGCCCCGGAGGCCAACGCAGCGTTAGCATTATCAAAAGCGGATGCTCCTCCGCCCAAAACAGCGATACGTTTGCCCTTCAGTCCTTCAAAATCAATGGGCTCCGAGGAATGGGCATACAGATGGCGTGGCATATGCCTGGAAACCACCTCCGGCACATGCCACTCGCCTCCGCCTTGAATGCCTGTCGCCAAAACAACCTTTCGCGACAATATGGCGTTTGCGGGAGCGCCGGCTCCTTCCATATGCAAGCGATAAATGCCTCCCCCAAGCGGCTCAATCAGCGTTAGTCTGGTTTCGTTGGATACAGGCAGCTCCAGCATCCTTCTGTACCAGCGCAAATAGTCCATCCATTCACCGCGCGGTATTTTGTCCAGCTGCTCCCAAGCATCCTTGCCCTTGCAAGCCTCCCGCCAAGCCCGGAAGGTTAAGGATGGAACGCCAAGATCAATGGAGTTCAAATGCTTTGGCGTACGGAGCGTGATCATTCGGGCGTAGCTCTCCCACGGCCCTTCCATGCCGGCTTTATTTTCGTCGATGACCAAAATATTGCCGACCCGCTCCCGCAGCAGCCCAAAAGCCAAACCCAATCCGCTTTGACCGCCGCCAACTATAACAACGTCATAAACATGGCCCTCCTCATGCCTTCGAGGTAAAACCCAATCCACGCCCTTATACGCCAAATAGGCCAAATCCCGCTTTACTGCACCTTCAAGCGCCTCCAGCCCATTATGCTCCGCACCGCCCATTAGCCCGCCCCCTCGCTTCACGCCCCATTACCCGCGTCAGCTTTAATGACATGTTTCTTTCATCTTATCTCGCGCAGTCCCGTTTTAAAAGGGCGAAGCCATATTCTGTTCAATCCAACCAACGCATTTGGTAGCCCATGTGCAAATTAGACAGCATTGACGCCGCCAATATCTGATTTACAGCCAAACCATTGTGGGTTACTCTTAATTTATTTGGAAGGATGTGTTTTATCTGAACCTCTTACGCGCCGTTGCCAGCCGGTTTTGGAAATACAGACTACTCGCCGCGTTGTTTTTGCTTGCTCTTTTATTCGAGGTTGCATACGGAATTGCGGCGCCTTATAGCTTGAGCTTCCTGGTGGACAAAGCCTTCACTCCAAAAAACGCGGAAATGTTTCTGCTCATTCTCGGGCTGCTGCTAGCCGGGGGACTGCTCAGCGTGCTTGCAAACGTCCTTGGCGATTATGCATTGGGCAAACTTGCCGGAAAATCGGTGCGGGATTTGAGAACAGAGCTATTTGCCCACGTGCAGAAGCAATCCCTCCCCTTTTTCCAAAGCTATAAAATAGGCGATCTCATCACTCGCTTTTCCTCGGACATGTCCTCCATTGACGGAGTTATAAGGGTTACCAGCCCCTACTTCCTACGAGAAGCGTTAAGCGTAATGATGGGATTATCCATGCTGCTTCTGCTGGAATGGAAGCTAACATTAGCAGTTATGGCTGGCTCCATCTTTATGATCGCCGGACCACGATTCATGCAAAATAAAGCGGAGTCGGCTAATATAGCCCACAAGGAAGCTCAAGCGAATTTTTCAAATACGGTGGACGAGCTGATTAAAGGCCACAAAGCAATCAAAAGCCTGAATCTTCGGGAAAGAATCCTGCTGCAGGGCCGCAAGCGAATTCAGGAGCTGTTTCATACAGGCTTCAGGCTGCATATGACAAACTCTCTGATGGAGCGTATTCCAATGACGGGGCTGCTTGTGCTGAACGGCACGATGATCGGGTTCGGAGGGTATTTGATTTTTCAGGATCAGATGAGCATCGGAGAGTTTATTGCCTTTTTGACTCTCTTTATGAGCGTGGGACAATCCGGGGCCAATTTGACTTATTTGCTGCCCGCCTTGATTGAATCTGACATCAGCTTCAAGCGAATATCGGAAATTTTGGAAGAGAAGCCCACTATTTCAGATACCGAAAACGCCAAGGAGCTTGCCGCGCCAATCTCCCGAATAGCCTTCAACGACGTGACCTTCGGCTACACCGGACAAAAGAACCAGCTGAGCTCCATCCATCTGGAAATCCGGAATGGAAGCTACACGGCTTTTGTAGGCACAAGCGGCTCAGGGAAAAGCACCGCCTTGCAGCTGCTTGCCCGCTTTTACGATCCTCAGCAAGGGTCCATTACCTTTGACCGGCTTGATCTCAGGGAAATGACGGAGACCTCCTTACGAAAATATGCCGCATTGGTTACGCAGGAAACCTTCCTGTTCAATACAACGATTCGGGACAATCTCGCTCCGGATCCCGCAGCTGCCATTTCGGATGAAGAGATGATTGAAGCAGCGAAGCAGGCCCAAATCCACGATACGATTACAAGCTGGCCGGATGGGTACGATACCGTTATTCATCATGAAGGCGGAACGTTGTCGGGAGGCGAAAGACAAAGGCTCTCTCTTGCCAGGGCGCTGCTGCAAAAGCCTCAGCTGCTGCTGCTTGACGAAATTACAGCTGCACTTGATCCGGCAACGGAAGCGGAGATTAATGCCTTGCTCCTGCGGCTGAGGGGAAACCAAACTCTGGTTTCCGTTACTCACCGTCTGGACTCCGTCCAGCATGCCGATTGCATCCATGTATTCCATAATGGAGCCGTTGCCGAATCCGGCACTCATCAGGAGCTGCTGCTTCTTGGAGGTCTGTACAAACGTCTATGGGACAAGCAGCATGGCCTGCATCTTTCGCCGGACGGCAGCTCCGCTTCTGTTGACGCAGCCCGTTTGGCGGAGCTTGGCTTTTTTGCTGGCATGGAGCTGGAGTTGTTGGAGGATATCGCCCGTTCCTTCACAACGGAAACGTTTAATGAAGGCGAGGTTGTTGTGCGGGAAGGCCAGCAGGGAGACAAGTTCTATTTGATCGTCCGGGGCAAATTCGATGTAGTGAAGGATGCAGACGGCGAAAGGATTACACTGGCCACATTGCTGGACGGGGATCACTTCGGGGAAATTGCGCTGCTTCGCAACATCCCGCGAACGGCAACCGTTATGGCGGCAGCACCGTCCGTGCTCCTGTCCATCAAACGAGAAGCCTTTGCCAGCCTGATTTCCAGCCAGCCTCAAATCCGCACCATGCTGGAGCAATCGCTGGAGCAGCGGACTTGATGCTTGAGGCAAGCCTTAACGCTTGATGAACGCCTGCGTCTGAAAAACCTAATGGTCATTTGTGACCGTCAGCGGGTAAAAAAGCTTGGTCAGCCACCGTTTACGGTCACCCGTGTCCTTTAGCAGTCAAAAGCGGCTTGTTCAGGGTGTGAAATGTGCTGTGACGGACGCCAATGTCCTTTAGAAGCTGGATTTCCGTAGAAATGTGCTTCTAAAGGTCATTGATGTCCGTATGCGTGAAGCTACTATACGCCAAAGCCGGCGGCGCCCAGCGTGTGCTTGAAAAGCTCCTTTAATTCAAGATGCTGTAAATGCTCGACGATGGAAACAACGGCGTTGTTTGCCCCCTTTTTTTGCTGCGATGTAATTAAATCCACAAAAGACGAAGGCGTCCATGCGATATCATCCCGGTATTCAAGCAAGAGAGTAACGCCTTCTCCACGGGTTTCAGCCCCAAAGCTGCTATTCTCCTTTAGCCACAACGAAACGCCGCTTTTCACCTTTTCCTTGACGGGATGGCGTCCAGCCTGCATAAACCAATATTTACTGTTTCTAAAATCCTTCTCCATCCGATGCATCAAGCCATGCCAATAGGCTCCTGTCGCATCAAACTCAATTTGCTGTGCAAAGGAATAGGAGGCATCCAGGCTGTCATTCAGCAGATAAAGTCCCGCCATCAGAGCCTTGATAACTGTTTCCTCTCCTCTTGCTCCCCAATTAAGCTCACGTATTTCAGACTCAAGCGCATCATCCCATACATGAAGCGGCGATAAGCGGGGCGGCTCCTCCCGCAGCAGCAGCCGGGCTGCGATATCCTTCAGTTTTTTATCCATTGGTTTTTGCGGCCTCCTTCAGGTTGGTTAGGCATATGTATAAATTGCAGTTTATTATTTATGGCATCTCTTAAAGCTCATTATCTTATTATCTCGTTATTATGTAAGCTTACCATAAAACCTGGACGCCAACGATTATAGCGTTGATATTGCTTATGCGTTTATAGGGTCTATGTGTTATGAGTTTATTCGTTTATAGGGCTTGTGTGTTATGTGTTTGTGTTATGTGTTTGTGTTATGTCTTATGCGTTTAAAGAGCTCATGTGTTATGTGTTTATAGCGTTTATTGTGATGTAAATCATAACAGCCTTTTCCAGCTTGTATATAATGAAGTTCCCAATAGGGCGTGTCTGAAAACCCGCTTCTGACACGCCCTAGATGGGACTGCAAGCTAATAAACAATGAAGGCGGTGGCAGAATGAAAACCAACCAAGCAGTGACGGAAACCTTTACGTTTGAGGATATGAAAAAAATATCCCGCAGCAAGCTGGGCAACTCTGTGCCGATCGAGCTATATCGGGCAATCCGTTTAATCGGCATGTATCAAGGTCTGCCAATGAAGGGCCGGGCAACAACCATGACGCTGGGGCGGAAAATTGGCGAAAGCCTGCCTATCAGCTCGGCAGAGGAATTGCTGGATTTGTTCAGAGAACTGAAGATCGGTGACCCTGAGGTGGTAAGCAATGACGGAAACAAAATACATATCGCCGTAAAAGATTGCTTCTGCGAGGGATTGCCTGAAATAAACGGCAATCTGGTATGCGACCTGGAAGGCGCAATAATGGAGGGCGCTTTGAGCAAGCTGTACAAGAAACGCGTCACTGTACGTGAAATAAAGTGCAATGTAAACGGAGATGACTGCTGCGAATATGAAATACGCCTCTAGCGGACGAACGCAAACCCGGCAAGGAGCCACCATTGCCTGTTTTTTGCTCCACGCAAGGCGCAGAATCTGGAGATGTCTTGTGTTCCACGCAAGGCGCAGAAGCAGGAGACGTTCCTGTTTACTTCCCCCTGCTTCTGTGACTTATAGGGGTTATTCACCATGCCCACTTTCCATTACGCAGCACGCGCTTATAGAATGCTTACCATGTTTAAATCGCGGATTGTGGAAAGATCCATATAGGAGCCGCCGCTCTCCACAAGAGGGCGTACAGGGTCCTCCCGTTTGATGAAAACAATTCTGGCCTCCCCGCCATTGGACAAGCTGACCTTGTTGCCAATCAACGTTTGCATTAACCGGTCAATAAAAGCAATGGATAACCCGGGGTCGAGCTTGCCGTAAGCATCGCTGTTCATTTCCTGAAGCACCTGATAAAAGGGGACTGCGTTTTTATAAGGGCGTTTGGAGATCATCGCATGAAATACATCCGCGATAGCGACAATTTTGCCAAAAGGGTGAATATCGCCGCCCCTAAGCCCGTGAGGATAACCGCTGCCATCCATCCGCTCATGATGCTGCAGCACGGCGAGCGCCTGTCTATCCGTTATGCCGGAACATTCCTTTACGATTTCATAACCGTATTCCGGATGCCTTTTAATGCAGGCAAACTCCTCATTGCTCAAGGCTCCTGTTTTGTTAAGAATGCTGTCGGGGATTCGAATTTTGCCGATATCATGCAAAAAAGCAGCTGTAGTCAGTTCATCCAAATCCTTTCCAGGCATACCCTGGTTTTGGCCGATCAGTCTGCTGAACAACGCTACGCCTACGCTGTGACGGAACGTATAGTCGTCATTTTGCTCCAGATAAACCAATGCCTGCCCCAGTTTTGCACAGTGGCTAAGCTCTCCGATCAACGGAACCAGCTTGTCCCGAATGGTTGTTAGCCGCAGCCCTCCACTCTGACGGGCCGCGCCGAACACCTCTTTTATTTCCTGCACAGCCTCGCCCACCAAGGCTCGAACTTTAGCGTCTTCAACATCGCAAGCAGACAATTGGATGGATTGCCGGCAGAGCAGATCAATATCCCGTTTGCTCAAAATCGAAAAAGCGGGAATCAGCATAACATCATAACGATTAAATATCGTTTTATTCACTCTTTTCCCAACTAATGAAACCTGGCGAAATCGCGCATCCTTCATAACCGCCCCTGCTTTCTGCTGTCATGTCGGGCCGCAGGGAATGCCGCCTGCCGCACAGCTTGAGGTTTTCCAGAAGATATGCCATCAATGGCAAAAACGAAGCATCTCCAGAACTAACGATATAAGACTTTTGCACCATAAAGATTACTATGCCGCGCGTTTTTTGTCGAATGACGAAAGCAATTCCCCAATTTACATTCTTATCATTTGAATCTGTATTTTCACTCCTTTCAACGTTAATAAGCATCATTTCAACTCTCTCGCTTCACAATCTCCTCTCAGAACGATACAAACTATCATATTTTCCCACTTTTTACTTTGCAAATGAGTGTCTGTTTTAGGTAATATTTTAGTTATCAACTTCAATAGATTAAGGAATAGATAATGAGACAGCAAAATTCGCTCCCTACCAAGCAAACCTGGAGCTTTATCAGCCATGAAATGCGAACGCCGCTCAACTCTATATTGGGCTATGCCCAAATGATGCTGGATGACCCGCAGCATGAGTTGCCGGAGGTCCAGCTTGCACGCGCGTCTGCAATTATACGAGCTGGCCGCAGTCTGCAGGAATTGCTCAACAGCGTGTCACGGCAGGAACTCACTATTCCGGAGCTTCCCATGCCGAATAAAGGATTGCAGGCGCAAGAGGAAGAGTTCGACCTTGTTACCTCCATACGGAGTGCCATTGAACTGATAGGACCCGCTGCCCGGCAAAAAAACATAAAAATACATCACGCCCTCCCTGATGAAAGTATCTTTGTAGCCGGAAAAGCAGTTGCCATTGACCATATTTTGCTCAATTTATTGGACAATGCTGTCAAATATAATAGAGACAACGGTTCAATCGCAATCACTTGCGAGAAAAATCGGCGTGTTGTAACCGTAACCGTAGAGGATAGCGGAATTGGCATACCGGAGGAAAAGCTGGCGCATATTTTCAAGCCCTTCTATCGAATCGAAGATGCCAAGGATGACTATAAAGGGTCCGGGATCGGACTTGCTGTCGTGCGGGAGCTGGCGTCATTCCTGAATGGAACCATCGGTGTCGAAAGCTCTGTACATAACGGAAGCACATTTTGGTTTGCTCTTCCTCTGAAGAACTCAACATCCTAGGACTATGTCCTAGCTCCATAGCCGCATGTAAGTGACACTTCTAAAAATCGAGAGGCTGGACAACATGTTGAAAACCCGTGTAATCATTGCAGATGACGATGAGGATTCTTTGGACATTCTAGGGTTTTATGTGCGGCAGCATCCTGATTTTTATATCCTTGATCGTTGCAGGGATGGCGAGGAATTGCTGAACTCTATTATGTCCAGGCAACCCGACGCGGTGCTGCTCGACATCCATATGCCCAAAATGAGCGGGATGGAGGTCATAGACAAATCACTGAAGGTCAAGCCGGATCTGCTGTTTGTTTTTATTTCAGGCTATGAACAGTATGCGGTACAAGCCTTTGAGCTTGCGGCTGTTGATTATATATTGAAGCCATTTGAAAAGCCGCGTTTATCCGCCGCTCTGGCGAAGATCAAAAAAGCAAGGAAGCTGCAGGCGCAGACTCCTCCGGTCAAGCTGTATCAAAGGATTTATATTCGGGACAACAACCAGCATTATTATTTGAATCCCGAAGACATCATTATGATCGAAAAAATAAGCGGGAAATGTGAGATTACAACTGCTTCCAAAAGCTACACCGCCAACCAAAATATTAGCGAGCTGCTTAAGCTGCTGCCGGAGGATACTTTTTTTCTGTCGCATCGCTCTTATATCATTAATATCCAAAAAATTTCCCATGTGACAGCCGCAAATCAAACCTACATCGCTCATTTCCCTCTGACCTCCAAATACGCCCACATCTCCAAGCTCAAATTCGATGAGCTGCACCGGCGCATGAATCTGCTGTAAAACATCCCCCACTTTTCCCGACAATTGCGTTACCCGAACAGCAAGCATGACAGCACACGGACAAAAAACGGAAATACGCCGCCTTCTGCAGAGGGCGGCATATCCGGGGCTTTAATCTTTTTTCATAAAAATCTCCAAAACGTGGAATGGTAATGTAGTGGTTTTTTACATTATGATCCATGGGGGATTCAGGAATGGATTTTGATCAGGACAAAATGCAAAATCAAGTCCATAAGCTTGCGCTGGAGCATGAGCCGCGCAGCAAGCGCACCTCATCCAAAATGCTGGCGCGCATGATGATGAACGATATAACCGAGCTCAGGCTTTTTATCGCGGAGCTGCAGGAGCAGCGCGGCTTGTATCAGCAGCCCGCCGAAGAATGGCTGCTGGATCATGCCGAATTTGTGGAATCGGAGCTGGCCGGCATCGACCTTGAGCTTGAGCAGTTTCAGACAACACGGCTGCCTGCCGTCAACAAGGGGGCAGAGCCCCGCATTTCAGCCATATGCCGGGATTATCTGGACTATTGTGACGGAGAGCTGACCGAAGAAAGCTTTGCCGCATATGTCCGCTATTATCAGGAAATTGCCGTTTTAACCTCCGCGGAAACGTGGCTTCTCCCTCTTTTTCTGAAAATGGAGCTAATGAGCCGCTTGACCATGCTCATTAAGCCTCTTAAGGAACGAAGGGATATTGACCGCAAGGTTGAACATATGCTGGCCGGCATTCCGGGCTCTGAGCTGTCGCCGGAGCGCTTGAAGGCGGCGTTGGATGAAGCACATATCGAGCTGCCGCTGTCAGGCGCCATGATTGTCCACCTGGTTAGGCATTTGCGCGAGCATGCGGAGGATTCCGCCCATGTTGGCGAATGGCTGGTCTGCAAGCTGGATAACGCAACCGAGGATTTGGACTCCATCCTGTCATACGAATATCGGCTGCAGGCGGAATATCAGGCCAGTGTCGGCAATGCCATCGGCAGCTTGCGCAAGCTTTCCCGCTGGTTATGGAGCGGGCTGTTCGAAGAAATCAGCATGATCGAGCATACGCTGCGAACAGAAGCGGCAGGAGATTATCCCAAGCTGGACAGCGCCAGCCGGCACACGCTGCGCTGCCGCGTCGAAAAGCTGGCAGCTGCGATGAGCGTGCCGGAAAATCTGGTTGCTTCCAAGGCCGTAGAATTGGCCGATTCCTCCCTGAGGAAAAACGAAGCGGAGGAAAAGGAAAACAGCTCCGCTTTGCCTCCCAGAAGCGGGTACGCGGCCTATTATTTGCTGGACCCTCGCGGCATGACCTTGCTTCGAGCGGCGCTGAAGCAATGCGGCAAAACCCGCAGCCTGCCTGAAGCCGGCCTAAGGGGCAGGGCCTCGGCTCTGTATATGCAGCTTCTTGTTATCGCCACGGCGGCCGCCATGGCGTGCTTTGCTCTATTTATCGGTACGGCTGCTTCAAGCGCTCCGCTGCTGTGGGCTTCGGCGCTGCTGCTTCTGCTCCCCGCAAGCGAGTGGGGGGTTGCCGCCGTTCACTGGCTGATCGAACAGCTGGCCAAGCCTATTCGCCTTCTGCGTTATGATTTTTCCAAAGGCGTTCCGCCCGAAGCGGCAACGATGGTTGTTATTCCCGTTATCTGGAGCCGGCCCGAGCATGTGTTGGCTACGATGGATCGACTGGAGCAGCATTATCTCGGCAATCGCGATCCCCATATCCGCTTTGCCGTGCTTAGCGACTTTCGGGATGCCCCGCAGGAATCAGCGCCGGAGGACAGCGAAATTCTGAAGCTGGCAAAAACAGAAATGGAACGTCTGAACCGCGAGCATGCCGACGTCTTTCACCTGTTTCACCGCCGCAGGCAGTGGAATGATGCCGAGCGGGTGTGGATGGGCTGGGAGCGCAAGCGGGGCAAGCTGGAGGAATTTGCAAGGCTTCTGGACGGCGACGGTGAAACCAGCTTTGATACGACAACCGGAAGCAGCTCCGCTCTCCGCGATATCCGCTACATTATTACGCTGGATGCGGATACCCGGCTGCCGCTGGAGAGCGCGCAGCGCATGATTGGCGCTATTCATCTGCCCTACAACCGGCCGCGCCTGAACAAAAGCGGCACCAGGGTTATAGAGGGCTACGGCGTGCTTCAGCCGCGCATCGGCATGACCTACGAAAGCGCGGAGCGTTCCCGGCTGGCCTCTCTCTACGCACATGAGGCGGGGCTCGACCCTTATGCCTTTTCCGTATCCGATCCCTATCAGGATGCGATGGGACAAGGTATTTTTACAGGCAAGGGCATTTTCGACCTCAGCGTATTCCGTCATATGCTGGACAGGCGTTTTCCTGAAAACCGCGTGCTCAGCCATGACTTGCTGGAGGGCGGCTTTCTGCGGGCAGGCTTGCTATCGGATATTGAGCTGATCGACGACCACCCTCCTACCTTTTTGGCCCATCAGAAAAGGCTGCACCGCTGGATTCGCGGCGACTGGCAGCTTTTGCCCTGGCTTGGACTCGCCGCCCGCAACGGCAAGGGCGAAAAAGCGGCAACCTATCTGTCTCATTTGACAAGGTGGCATATCGTTGACAATTTGCGGCGCAGCTTGCTGCCGCCCGTCCTGCTCGCTCTGCTGCTAGCCGCCCCGCTCCTGCCGGGCCATAGCCTGCGCTGGACTGTGGTTGTGCTGCTGACCATGCTGCTGCCTTTTATACGTCAGCTATTGAATCCCTATACTCTGCTGCATCATCCCATGGGCCTGCTTCGCACGCTTGCCCATGCCGTTTTGACGTTAGCGACGCTTCCCTATCAAAGCGCGCTGGCGCTTGACGCCATTGTCCGCACGCTGTACCGGCTTACGGTTTCCAAGCGGCATCTGCTGGAATGGACCAGTCAGGCGGAGGTGGAGCAGGCCAGCGCCAGCAAAGGCTTGCCCCCGCTCGCAGGGATGAGCGGAGGGTATGCCCTGAGCGTCCTTATGGCGTGGAGCGCCCTGTCGGCCAGCGATCCCTATGTCAGAGCCCTGGGGCTTGGACTGGTGTTGCTCTGGTGCGCAGCACCGTATGCGGTTATGTGGCTGGACAAGGCTCCTCAAGCAGCAGGTCCCGTTTTTGAGGGGCAGGAAAAAGAGGAATTGCACAAGCTGTCCCGCGACATATGGAGCTTCTACGAGGATTACGTAACAGCGGGCGACAACTGGCTGCCTCCCGACAATGTGCAGATTGAACCGGACAAAGGTGTCGCGCACCGCACGTCGCCTACCAATATCGGCATGTACGCTGCTTGCGCGCTGGCTGCAAGAGACTTTGGTTTCATTGATACGGATGGCTTGGTGGAACGGCTTGAGCGGACGGTAACAACGATCGAGCGCATGGAGAAATGGGAAGGCCACCTGTACAACTGGTACGATACGCAAAGCTTGGCGCCCCTGAATCCGGTCTATGTTTCTACCGTGGACTCCGGCAATTTTGTTGCTTCGCTGATGGCCGTCAGAGAAGGCTTGCTGGAGTGGCTGCGCCACGATTGGCGGGGCTTGACAGAGGACGACCGCTCGCATGGAGAGGAACCGCGCGAACGGTGGACAAACGGCAGGTTCGAGGTTGCTTTTGCGGCGGAGCTTGGTCTTGAGGGTGGAAAAAAAGCTAACGGAGGTCCCCGCGGGAAGTCGACTCTCATGAACAGAGGCAGCGCTTTGGCGGAGCGCATCGAAGCTTTGATTCGAGCTACCGATTTCCGCCCGCTATATGATACCTCCACGAATTTGTTTTCGCTGGGGTATCATGTTGAACGCCGCATGCGGGACGATGTGTTATATGATCTGCTGGCGTCCGAGGCCCGGCAAGCCAGTTTTGTCGCGATTGCGCTGGGCCAGATTTCGGTTGCCCACTGGAATGCGCTGGGCAGAACGTTGACCAAGGCGGCGGGACAGCCCGTCCTGCTCTCCTGGTCGGGAACGATGTTTGAATATTTGATGCCTTGGCTGATGATGAAAACCTATCAGCGAAGCATCTGGGACGTCACCTACCGGGCTGTCGTTTCCCGTCAAATTCAATATGCAGCGGAACGCAATGTGCCGTTTGGCATTTCGGAATCCGGCTATTCGGCGTTTGACCACGCCATGAATTATCAATATCAGGCCTTTGGTGTTCCGGGCCTCGGCTTTAAGCGCGGACTGGATCAGGATCTGGTGCTGGCTCCGTATGCAACGATTATGGCGCTGCCCTTTGCCCCTCGGGAAGGGCTTACGGCTTTGAAGGGAATGGAGGAGCTTGGCGCAAGGGGGCAATACGGCTATTATGAGGCGATTGACTTTACGCCGCGAAGATTGCGGGATGGCCGCAGCCATTCCGTTGTCCACAGCTTCATGGCCCATCATCAGGGCATGAGCCTGCTGACGCTGGCCAATCTGCTCCTCCCTCATACGATGATCGAGCGGTTTCATCGCAACAAGGAGGTGCGCTCCGCCGAGCTATTGCTTCAGGAGCGCGTGCCGCGCCGTTCCAGAATGATCCGGCATCCCGCCATGTACCGCTCTGTTCCAAGACAGGAGGGGCAGAAGCTGAACGAGGAGCCGCCGCGCGAATTTTTATCCCCTCATACGGACACTCCGGAAACAGCCGTATTGTCCAACGGGGTGTTCAGCACGGTCATAACGGCGAGCGGAAGCGGCTTCAGCAGCTGGGACGGCATGTCCCTCTCCCGTTGGCGCGAAGAGCCCGTAACAGATTCCTGGGGAAGCTACGTCTACATTCATGAGCCTTCATCCGGCAAGCTCTGGTCGCCGTCCTATCAGCCATGCCGAACGGAGTCTCCGGGGCAAAAGATTACGTTCGAGCCGGACAAAGCCTCCTTCGTGCAGGTGAGCAACGAGGTGGAGAGCGTTATGGACATTTGCATCTCCCCGGAATGCAACTCCGAGGTCAGACGGATCACGCTGACCAATCAGGGCTCCGACACCAAGGTGCTTGAGGTGACGACGTTTATCGAGCTGGCTATGTCGAACCCGATAGCGGATGACGCGCATCCCGCGTTCAGCAAGCTTTTTATCCGCACCGCCTATGACGAGCCAAGCGGCTGTCTGATTGCAAGCAGGCGCAAGCGGGAGGCCGGCGAGCGTGAGCTGTGGGCCGCCCATCTGCTGACGGCGGAGGGGCAAACGCTCGGCAATGCCGAATTCGAGACGGACCGCGCGGCCTTTATTGGACGCGGGTTCCGCCTCAGCTCGCCGCAATGCATCGCCTCGCGGCTTAAGGGCAAAACAGGCTCCGTCGCCGACCCCGCCTTTGTCATGCGCCGCCGGGTGCAGCTCTCTCCCGGCGAAAAAGTGTCGCTATACGCGGTAACCTCCGTTGCGTCCTCCCGCGAGGACGCCGTGGACGGCGCGGCCCGCCTGGCCAAGGGGTCATCCGCAGAACGCACCTTCCAGCTTGCCTGGACGCGCAGCCGGATCGAGCTGCGCAGCCTTGGGCTGGAGCTTGCCGATGCGTATGCCTTTCAGCGCCTTGCCGCCCAGGTGCTGTATACGCCGCCGCTTGGCAAATGGCGCAAAGGAGCCATCGCAAGCAACGTCAAGGGTCAGCCCGGCCTGTGGTCGTTCGGCATCTCCGGCGACAGGCCGATTGTCGCCGTCACCATCGACAACCGCAGCCATTTGCCGTTTATTATCAAGCTGCTGACGGGTCATGAATATTTGCGCCGTCTCGGTTTGTCCTTCGATCTCGCTATTCTCAACCTGTCGGAGAGCGGCTACCACCGCTATCTGCAGGAGGCGCTGCTTCGCGCCGTCGAGCATGGCGTCGACCGGTTCGGCGCAGGCGCCGCAGGCATTCACGTGCTGCCCGCCGACACGATGAGCGCCGAGGACGTGACGCTGCTGAAGGCGGTATCCCGCCTTATGCTGCGGGCCGGCGGGCCAAGCCTGGCAGGCCAGCTTCGGACGCCGCGCCGGCAGGGCCAAGCCGCGGACATGCCGCCGCAGGACTACAAGCTGGCGGCGGATTCCGCCAGCGAGATAAAGGGAGATGCCGCCGTTCATACATCCGGCGAACACATCTACGCTCCCGCCAATCCCGCGCCAGCCTCTAGAGAGACGATCTCTGCTTCTGCTACCCCAGCAGCAAACGCAGCAGCAGTAAACGCAGCAGCAGACTTAAGCCGTCCCGTCGCTTCTTTGGACGGGATGGCGCACTCCGCTTCCAAGGCTGCGTCGCTGTTCCGCAGCCAGCTTTTGCTGGACCCAGGCGAGGTCCAATTCTATAACGGGTGGGGCGGCTTTTCGCGGGACGGAAAGGAATATACGATGCTGATCGAGGGAGATCGGCACTTGCCCGCTCCCTGGATCAACGTACTCGCCAATCCATCCTTCGGAACTCTGATCTCGGAGCTTGGAACAGGCTATACGTTCTGGAGAAACAGCCGTGAGTGCAAGCTGACGCCTTGGAGCAACGACCCCGTGCTGGACCCTCCGGGGGAGCTTGGCTATCTTCGCAACGAAGACACGGGCGAATACTGGACGATTACGCCCGGCTCCGGGCGCAACGCCCACCCATACCGTGTGACGCACGGGCAAGGATACAGCGTCTTCAGGCATGAGCGAAACGGCGTCGCCCACACCTTGACTGCATTTGTGCCGCTAAAGGCCCCCGTCAAAATCATGACGCTGACTTTGCTCAACACCACGTCAGAAGTGAAACGCTTATCCGTTACCTATTACGCGGAATGGGTTATCGGTGTCAAGCGTCAAGGCAATGCGCCGTTTATCACTACACACTGGCATGAGGAAGCGGGGCTTATGACAGCCCGCAATCATTATCAGGAGACATTCCGCGAGGCAACCCCTTTTCTCGGGATTTACCGGGGAGTCGCAAATGGCGGGGCTAAAAACAAGGATGCCGGCCTTAGCGAAAATCGCTACAGCAGCGAAAATCCGATTGGCGGCCAACACGGCTTTAGCAGCGATGACGACTTGACCTGGACCGGCGATCAGAGTGAATTTATCGGACGAAACGGCAGCGTCGAGCAGCCGGCCGCATTAAGCCGGCGCCGACTCGAAAAACGGTCCGGCGCTTGCCATGCCAGCTGCGGCGCCATTCAGCGCAAGCTGACGCTGGAGCCGGGCGAGGAGCTCGAAATCCGGATTTTGCTGGGCTGTGCCGAATCTGACGAACAGGCCGTCCAATTGGCCAAAACGTATAGCAGCGCCTCCGTCTGCAAGGAAGCCTGGAGGGATACCGAAGCCTACTGGAAGGAAACGCTGGAGCAAATCACCGTAGATACGCCGTCGGCGGAAAGCAATATTTTGCTGGGAGGCTGGCTGCTCTATCAGTCACTGGCCTGCCGGATGTGGGCCCGCTCCGCCTTTTATCAAGCAGGCGGGGCCTACGGCTTCCGCGACCAGCTGCAGGATTCGCTGGCACTGCTGCATAGCAGGCCGGAGCTGACAAGACGGCAAATTCTGCTCAATGCCGCCCATCAATACGAGGAAGGCGATGTACAGCATTGGTGGCATCAGGAAACGGAGCGCGGCATCCGCACTTTGTTTTCAGATGATTTGTTATGGCTCCCCTACTCTGCATCCCGGTATATCGAGCAAACCGGTGATGAGGCCATTCTGGACGAGGTCGTGCCGTTCCTGACCAGCCCTCCCTTGCGTGAAGGAGAGCATGAACGGTATGAGGAAACGGTTGTCTCCAAGCAGGAAGGCACGTTGTTCGAGCATTGCAAACGCACTATCGAAATGGCGCTTAGCCGCATGGGCGAGCACGGCTTGCCGCTTATAGGCGTTGGCGACTGGAATGACGGCATGAACCTTGCCGGAGCGGCGGGACGAGGCGAAAGCGTATGGCTGGGCTGGTTCCTTTACGAGGTGTTGGAGCGTTTTGGCGAGCTGTGCCGCGTCAGGGGCGAGCATGAGCTTGCCGAGCGCTACGAGAAGTCGCGCCAAAGCCTCTCCGCAGCGCTGCAGGAGCATGCCTGGGACGGCAATTGGTACCGCAGAGCCTTCACTGACGCCGGCACCTGGCTAGGCTCCGTGTACAACGAGGAATGCCGCATCGACGCCATCGCCCAGTCCTGGTCGGTCATATCCGGGGCAGCCCCGCGGGACCGCGCGCTGCAAGCCATGCAATCGTTCGACAGGGAGCTGGTTGACCGGGAGCTATCCCTCATTCGGCTGCTGACGCCGCCTTTTGACCGGACAGAGCCAAGCCCAGGGTACATTCAGGGCTATCCGCCCGGCATCCGCGAGAATGGAGCGCAATATACGCACGGGGTCATCTGGAGCATCATAGCCTGGAGCAAGCTGGGGCGCGGCGACAAAGCCTTTGAGCTGTTCCGCATGCTGAATCCCGTCAACCATACGCGGACTGATCTGGAGGTGCGCAAATATGTAGGGGAGCCTTATGTGATGGCGGCGGATGTTTATACGGCGGACCCCCATCACGGCCATGCAGGCTGGACCTGGTATACCGGCGCCTCCGGCTGGATGTACCAAAGCGGCATTGAATGGATTCTGGGATTAAAACGCCGCGGAGACCGGCTTTACGTAAATCCTTGCATTCCCGACGAGTGGCCTGGCTTTAAGGCAACCTACCGTTTTGGGCAAACCGTCTACTCCCTCTCCTTTCACCGTGACGGAGCAGAGAGTATTCTTATGGCAGGCCCTGACAGCTACATTTCGCTGGCCGATGACGGCAAGGAGCACCATATTAACATCGGGCTGCCGCCAAAGCATTGACAACGTGCGCCTTCAGATGGAGCGCCAACAGCAGCAAGGGTGGAGAGACTATGCCGACAGCCCCCTTTTTAGACCAGACTCAGGGAAAAATACAAATAAAGAGGCAGAATAAATTTGCGGCCAGAGAATAATGCCTCTTACGCAGATGCCTGCCTAAGCTGCAGCCCCGCTTTTCCGACCGTCGGTCAGGAGCAGGGCTGCAATTTTTTTATTGACAGATCATTTAATTGTAACTAAAATGATTACAACGGTGGTGATTACAATGAAACAAATCAGCAGCCGGTTTTCTCTAGCTGTCCATACGCTTTCACTGATTGCCGTCATGCCCTCGGAATGCACTGGCGATATGATTGCCGATAGCGCAAATACCAATCCCGTCATTATCCGGCGCATTATGTCCATGCTCAAAAAAGCGGGATTGATTCAGGTCCGCCCA
This sequence comes from Paenibacillus oryzae, assembly GCF_001675045.1. GTDB lineage: Bacteria > Bacillota > Bacilli > Paenibacillales > Paenibacillaceae > Pristimantibacillus > Pristimantibacillus oryzae. The sequence continues at coordinate 139,104 of NZ_LYPA01000080.1, read as the reverse complement.
GGAGTTGGAGGTTCTATTTTGCTAAAGGAACCGGAGGATATTACGCTGCTGGATGTTTACCGTGCGGTGGGCGTCACCCAGGATAGTCAATTATTCAATTTTCATAAGGAACCCAATCTGGCTTGTCCCGTCGGCCGAACGATGGAGAGCTCTTTGCGGCGCGAGCTTGCTGAAGCCCAGCAGGCTATGGAGCAGCGTCTCGCCCGGACCACGATCAAGCAGATGATGGATGCAGCCCATGCGGAGATTAAAATTTCTGCCGATGACCCGCAAAACGAGAGCATTGGATAATGAAGCAAGCCGAGCAAGCTAAAAACCTAAAAAATTTGTTCATAGGAAGCGAAGCCTTTTGATCGCACATCCCCATGAGCATTTTTTTGGCCATCGTTGTAATCAATATTGTTATAACGGTTATAAAGAAATCAATTACATTTTGGGAGGCATTTATAATGACTATTTTGGTAACTGGAGCAACAGGTCAATTAGGCGCATTGGTTGTAGAAAGATTGCTTGAGCTGGTCCCTGCGGAGCAAGTAGCGGTTAGCGTCCGCAATCCGGAGAAGGCTGCGCACTTAAAAGCAAAAGGCATCGACGTCCGCCAGGGCGATTACAGCAGCCCCGAGTCATTGGAGAAGGCTTTTGCCGGAGTGGAGCGAATCCTGATCGTTTCGGGGACAGAAGCCGAGCGACTACAGCAGCACAAAAATGCGGTGGACGCCGCCAAAAAAGCAGGCGTTTCCTTTATCGCCTACACCAGTGTCGCCAATGCGCCAAACAGCTCGCTGAGCCTTGCGGCCGACCATAAGGCAACCGAGGCGTACATTCAGGCATCCGGCATTCCTTATGCCTTTCTCCGCAACAACTGGTATATCGAAAATGAAGCGGACGGCATCAAAGCAACAGCCCAAGGCGCTCCTATCGTCCATGCCTCCGGCGCAGCGAAAATCGGCTGGGCTGCCCGCCGCGATTACGCGCATGCCGCTGCAGCAGTTTTGGCAGGCCAAGGACACGAAAACGCCGTATACGAGCTTTCCGGCAAATTGATCAGCCACGATGAGCTGGCCGCGATCGTATCTTCCGTATCAGGCAAAGAGGTTCAGGCCCAAAACCTGGATGACGCCGCTTATGCCAAAATGCTGGTTGGGCTGGGCCTGCCGGAAGGCGCCGCAGCATTCGTCACCGGCTTCCAAACGGCTATGCGCGAAGGCGCCTTGTCCGTTGAAAGCAATGACCTGGAAAAACTGCTTGGACGTCCTCAGCAGCCGCTGGCTGAAGTCATCGCAGCCTTGATTGGTTAATTCCGGAGCAGGCATGCCGCAAAAATCGCAATTTCGGGTTGTTCCAACCTGGGAATTGCGATTTTTTCTTTCTCCGGCCAAATCTCCTACTATCGGGATGTCATATGCCTCCGGCGGAACAGCCATAAACCCGCCCCGAAGTAAAGACAGGCCACAATCAGATTTCCCAGCAGCTCCATATGGATCTCATAAACGCCTCTCTCAAAAAACAAAGCTTGATTCAAGGCCGATACAGATAGAGACAACGGAAGAATATCGTTTAGCCGAAAAGCTGAGTCTCCGATGGAAAACAGCTCGATGGCCGTCAACGGGAAAAATAGGCCTGCAAAAAACATAACCAGAAAATAAGGAACCATCCCCACCGTCATTACATCAAAAACGGAAGACATAAAGCTTACGGAAATTAAAGCAAGACCAAGCACGGCCAGCAACGAAACAGCGGCTACAAGCAGTACGGCAACAACGCTCCCCCTCCACTCGAAGCCGCAAATTCGCGCCGCGCTTAAGGTCAAGGCAAAGGAAGCCAGCCCCAGCAGCAGCTGGATCAGGCTTATGCCGCCAATCATCTCCCGGGGTCGAAGCAGCGACAAATTCAGTCTGAGCATCGTGCCTTTTTCGATTTCTTTAATAAATGACGCGCCGGCAGTAAAAAGGACATTAAGGAGAGACAAAACCAGCAGCCCCGGCATCAACTGGTCAAAATCGCTCAGGGACACGCCCGAGCCCACAAATTGTTCATCCAATGTCAGAGGGAGACGTATAGGGGTCATTTTCTGAACATACCTGTCCACTTCCGCAGCCGCGTAAATAGCCGCCAGCGCGTACCTGCCGTTGAGCGGATCGCCATATATATGGTACGGCGCTTGCAGTACCCCTGCTCTTTCGCACACTGCCGCAGTTTGAATTACTTTGCTCGTGTCGCCTGTCAGTACCAGAACAGCATCCAGCTTGCGTTTCTCCAATTTTTTGATAGATGAATCCAGCGATAACGAGTCGGCTTCCGAGCCCGATTCATGAAGAACAATTCTGAATTGGGGATCGCCGTTTGAATAAGCGGCCTCCTTCAGCGCTTGCACAATCCCGGCTCCATGACTGCCTCCAGCTTGTCGATCCAAATTGTATACGGCAATATTAAAGGCGGGATTACCGCCCCCGTAGGCTCCATACAAAATAAACACAAAGCATGGAGCAAACAGCAGCGTAAACACGAGAAGCTTCCAATCCCTCGCCGTTTCCAGCAAGGTTTTGCGGGTGTAGACCAAAAATCTCATTCCCGCAGCCCCCTTCCCGTCATGGCAATAAACACATCCTCCAGATTGGCATTGCGTATCCGAATCTCTCCGTTCCCATCCCGTATTCCGGCCAATGTCAGCCGTTCCCTGATTTGCCCCGCCAATCGGAGAGGGTTGTCGCTTTCGGCCCGCAACATCCTGCCCTGTTGCATCAGCCCCGGAAATCCGGCGGCTAGAAGCTTGGTTATCTCCTCGGCCTGAGAGCCGTATCCGTCAAGCGAAAGCTCCAGTAGGTGCGCCGGATAGACGCTCCGAATCAGATTGGACGGCGTATCCTCCGCCAACACTCGGCCGCGATCGATAATGACGGCACGATCCGCTATTTTCTCCGTTTCCTCCATATCATGCGTCGTCACAATCACCGTTTTGTCTGCGGAAAGGTTCTTTAAGAAATCTCTGACCCAAATTCGGCTTTGAGGGTCAAGCCCGGCATGAGGTTCATCCAAAATAACTACTGACGGGTCATGCATTAAAGCCAGCATTATATTCAGCCGGCGTTTCATGCCTCCCGACAATGCGGATGCCATTACCCGCTTTTTGTCCATCAATCCAAGTGCCTCCAGCAGCTCATCCGCTCTACGACGCGCAATTGTTCGCTGTACCCCATGCATGGAGCCCATAAATAAAAGCTGCTCCCAAACGGTCAATCCCTCCCAGATAACCAGCTCCTGGGGGCACAATCCGACTTGGCTTAAACCAGCCGCCTCGCTTGCTCCGTTTAGTCGCACATGGCCGCTATCGGCTTTGACAAGTCCCATCGCTATGGAAATCAATGTGCTTTTTCCCGCTCCGTTTGGCCCCAATACGGCATACAGCTGCCGTTTCGCGATACGAAGCGAGATGCCGTCCACTGCAATAAGATTGCCGTAGCGCTTAACGATCCCATCCAGTTCAAGTGCGAACGTCTCCCGTCCTTGGCCTTCCATGCCATCCCTCCATCTGTGCAGGAGCGCCCGCACTCCGTTTATTTCCCTTCTTGGAGCAGTTCTTCGATGTACGTCAGCGCGATAGTCCGGTTATCGACAGCACCGGGAGGCATCACATCCGTTACGCGCATTACGCTCAAGCCAACCAACAGGGCAAGCAGGCCGTAAGCGGACTCCCGAGACTTCTCCAGGCTGCGTTCTTCCTCAAACTCGCCTCTCTGGGTTGCGTATAAAATGAGCTGCGAGATGCCTTCAATGTCCTTGCCGTAAATGTCCCGGATAGCATCCCGGGCATCCTGGTCCGTCATCGCAAGACCGAAAAATTGGATAAACAAACGCGCCTTCTCCTCTGCCGACATAGCCATCCTCTCTGCTCCCTCCAGATCGCTGACATTCAGCGGCCGATGCTGTTCTTCCGCAACCCCTAAAGCCGGCAAGGAGTGGTCTACAATGATTCGCAGCATTTCCGCAGACTTCATCCCCGGAGAAATATCATGTCCGATTTTTGTTCCATAATATGAAAAAAACGCCTTTAGGCTTTCCAGCACAAGCCCTTTTTTATTTTTAAAATAGTACGCTACTACTCCTTTGGAACAGCCCGCTTTCTCCGCGACCATGTCCAGCGTTATTCGTTCCGTTCCTTTTTCGCAAATGCAAGCGAGAGCCGCATTCACGACCGCAGCTCTTCGAAACGGCTCCACCCCAACCTTTGGCATGCTCTTCCTCCTCTATTCCATTTTTATTTTGACCAGTCAGATTAATATAATTGTAAATGTCTTCCTTATTATCGTCAATTCTTATTAAGCCTCCAAAGCACGCATTCACCAATAATACACATTTTCAATCGACCCCGGAATTATGGTACCATTTGGTTCAATGAATGAAGAACGCCGAAACACGGAGGTACCGCAGTATGTTGAAGGACCAATTAAATACGATACGACAAAAGCTTGAGCGCGCAAAAAAGAGAGATTCCGCACTGGCTGTGTTTGGAGCTTACTCGCACAAGTACCAATTAAATGCCCCGCTGCCCGTTGAAAAGCTTCACGCCTTCGAGAGAGAGCACGGCATCGTCTTGCCTGAAGGTTATGCGATGTTTTTGACCGAATTGGGAAATGGCGGTGCGGGACCGTATTATGGCCTATATGCGCTTGGGGAGGAGCAAGCCATCGAGCTGGATCTGATTGGCGAGCCCTACAAACCATTCCTTATGGGGGAGAACGCCCAATCAACAGACTGCGAAGGTTCTGCGACTGACGAAACGGAGAGCTGCCCAGGGCTAATCAACATCGGCACGCAAGGCTGCTCCTATGAGATGATGCTGGTTGTGACGGGCGAGCATCGGGGCAAGGTGCTGTATATAAATATGGACGACGGACAATCGTTCATGACCTATGAGGAACACTTTCTGAACTGGTACGAACGCTGGCTGGACGAGACGATAGCGAGCTACGAGGATGCCTGGTTTGGCATGAGCCGGGGCGGCAACGATCTGGAGCTGACCGCGCTGTACCGCTCTGCGACAGACGAAAAAACCCGCTCCGAGGCATTGCAAGGCATGCTCAAGCTGCCGCATCTTGCCGAAGAATCGGTTATTTTTCTTATTGGGGAATTTCGCGTTTGCTCAGGAGAAATTCGCCGAAATGCGTTTCGGGTGTTAACCAAGCTTTGCCCGTCACAGGCAGAGGGACTTGTCCGCGTGCTGCTGCACAGTCCCGATGAAGAGGACCGGCTAACCGCGATGAAATGTTTGACATGGTATATGCCCCAAGAGAAGCACCGTTTCAAAGACGAGCTACTTGCGCTGCTGCACCATGAAAACAACCCGGAGTCCTTTCGGTTCCTGACTATGCTCCTTAGCGATATGGGTCAACCCATGCTTTCGCTGATGGTTCCCTTCTTCACTCATTCCAATAGCGAAATCCGCCAGCAAGCGTTATTCAAAGCTGGTGGCGCGGCTGGAGAAGAAAAGGCTCAAGTTATGGATTCCTTTATCGAAGCGCTGGAGGACCCTGTTATGATGGTGCGTCTAAGCGCTCTCCAGGCTCTTAACGGAATACAGGAAACCAGACTGCTCCATGTATTTGAGGGGCTGCTGCAGAAGCACAAAACAAACAAAGAATATGTTCGCTCCAATATCAGCTCTCTTTTGCAAACCTTTGTATTTCATTCACTTGCCCATATGGAGCAGGAGGTTCCGGAATCGCTCACACAGGTGCGTGGCTTGCTGAGAAAGCAACTAGGGTCACTTTGAATCGCCCGCATGAGGAGATGCTTCTGCACCTCCTTTTTGCCACCTGCTTCGTTCCTTTTCGGCTCGCTGGAAACCGATTGTAATGCCGTGCCTCCATTGATTGTGTTATGATATTCATATATTCAGAAGTTTAAAGGTCGGGAGAGTAAGTGTTATGGGACAAAACAATAGCATACAGCAATTCAAGGCCGATTTTTTCAAAGCGCTGGCACATCCCATGCGCATCCGAATATTGGAGGTGCTTAGCGAGGGCGACCGGAACGTAAACGAGCTGCAGGCCATTCTGGGCTCGGAGGGTTCCGCTGTATCCCAGCAGCTGTCGGTGCTTCGCAACAAAAATGTAGTTAGCGGCATCAAGGAGGGCACCAACGTCATTTATTCGCTGCGCGACCCTCTGATCAAGGACCTGCTTGCCGTAGCCAAGCAAATATTCGACAACCATCTGGTTGACGCCATCTCTTTGCTTGAAGAAATGCGAAAGTAATCGTGATCGACGCCAAACAAGGGCTTCCGTAAGCAATCTTGCGGAACACCTTGTTTATTTTGTTTATTCAAGCCTTTTTGATCAAAAGCCGCATTGTATTGTCTTTGACATTCACTGGTCTTAGGAGTAACTTAGTCTATATATTCAAATAATCAAATATTAAGATAGATAGAAGGTTGCTAACATGAAATGGAGCGGAAGATTTCAAGGGTATCACGGAGCCGCGTTTCGCAAAGACGCTATCTCCGGCTTGATTGTCGGAATTATCGCGATCCCGTTAGGCATGGGTTTTGCGATAGCGTCAGGAGTAAAACCGGAATACGGCCTTTATACAACAATTATTGCCGGTATCCTGATTTCCTTGTTCGGAGGCTCCCGCTTTCAAATCGGCGGACCAACCGGCGCCTTTATTCCCGTTTTATTAGGCATTATTTTGCAATACGGCTATGAGAATCTGCTTATTGCCGGGTTTATGGCCGGCTTTATCCTTGTGGTGATCGGGCTGCTGCGGCTTGGCAGCTTGATTCGGTATATTCCCCGCCCCGTCACCATCGGCTTTACGGCGGGTATAGCCATTTTAATTTTCAGCGGACAAATCGCTAACTTCCTGGGCTTAAGCGGCATAGAAAAGCATGAACGCTTTCTACCCAATATGATCGAAATTGGCAAGCATATCGGTACCTTCAACCTCTATAGTCTGCTTACCGGAGGCGTTTGCCTCGCGGTTGTGCTTGTTTTGCCGCGCATATGGCCAAAAATTCCGGCTGCGCTTGTAGGGCTGGCGGCATCAACTATTGTAGCGGCTCTCTTTTTCAAAGGGGATGTGGCGACGATCGGCTCTTCTTTTGGTGAAATATCGGCTGCGCTGCCCCAGTTCAGAATTCCCGATATTACAGCAGATCGGCTAATTTCTCTCATTCAGCCTGCTTTTATTATCGCGATGCTGGGAGGCATCGAGTCGCTGCTATCCGCCGTTGTTGCGGATGGGATGACGGGGGGCCGCCACAACAGCAACCGCGAGCTGGTGGGGCAAGGAATCGCCAATATGGTCACTCCATTGTTTGGAGGAATTCCTGCCACCGGCGCTATTGCCAGAACGGCAACCAATATTAAAAGCGGTGCGGTTTCACCCTTGTCCGGCATTATCCACGGGGTTGTTGTGCTGCTGGTAGTCGTGCTTTTTGCGCCTCTTGCTTCCCATATCCCGCTATCCGGCATGGCTCCCATACTAATGCTGGTTGCCTGGAATATGTCGGAACGCAAGGAGGTTGCACGTATATTGAAGGCGCGCTCCAGCGACTCCCTTGTGCTGATTGTTACGCTGGTACTGACGGTATTCACGGAATTGACTACAGCGGTAGCCGCGGGCTTGCTGATTGCATTGGTGCTGCATGTAAGACGTTCTGGCCGTTCCCTATTAATTCACAAGGTGATGCCTGACCAGGACTCCAGACTGAAACAGGTGCTTTCGGGTATGGTGGGCAGCGAAAAGGATTGTCCGCAAATTGGCATTTTTACGATCGACGGCCCCTTGTTTTTTGGAGCATCGGGCAGCTTTGAAGAAGCCGTTTCCTCTAAAATGGAGCCAATGCCGAAAATTTTGCTGCTGCGGATGGGCAAGGTTCCTTTTATCGACATGACGGGGGAAGCGGATCTTGAACGTTTATCGAAACGGCTCGCTAACAAAGGAGGCATGCTTTTGCTGTCCCGTGTCAGGGAACAGCCGCTCAAGCTGCTGCGCAGCACGGGACTGCTGGAGCGCATTGGCGAGGAGCATTTCTTTGCGCATACCGGCGACGCCATTGATTATGCCCTGCAGCAGCTAGATCGAGACGCTTGCCGCAACTGCAGCCAATACGCCTTCCGCGAATGCTCTGCTCTGCGTCGAGGAAGGGATACGCATTTGCAATCGGCAGAAGCCAGAAACGGCAAAAACGCCCTGCCCGCTGCTTTGTCGGGTCAAGGCGTCTCCTATTAAAATCAAGTTCCGTTCAAATCGGTCCTGCCAAAATCCCGGGCTGCCTTAAACGTCACTTTTAAGTGCAGCCTCCGCTGTAAAGACTACATCATCCGCGATGACAATTAGTCACACCGCTTGCTCGCCTTGCAGGCTGCTGGACATCATATCTTTTCTACGGAATATCGACAATAGCAGCCCCACGACCGCAAATTCAAATAGCGAGAGAGAGGTCAAGTTGATCAATGGCAACGAAAAGCCCATAATCGGCAAGAAACCAAGACACATGACGAAGTTCCATACAAATTGCACACCAAACAAACCTGTCAAACCAATGGTCAACAATTTTGCGTATTCATCCCGTAGCTTCATCCCCGTTTTGATCATACGGGTCACAAACAAAAGCACAACGCTGACGATGGCTGCGCCAAATACCCAGCCCAAGCTATGAATCAGGTAAGGAAACAGCATTTCACTGTAGAAATAAGGCAAAGCGAGACTCTCTGACGGAATGCCCCAGCCTTTTCCCCATAACCCTGCTGAAGAAATGGCATTTATAGATTGTTTGGTTGCATAACCTGCATCTGTATCACGATAAAGAAAACTCGTTAGCCGTTCACCGATGTAGGGAAATCGTTCGTCATGGAACCATACCAATTTCACCGTTAACACCGCCAAGCTTCCAGTTAACGCCAGAATGAGCTTGAACCTGCCTGAGGCTGCCAATAAAATGGTTAAGCCCATGGCATAAATCAGCAGCGGCACCAACGAATATACCTCTAAAAAGAAAAAGCCGGGCACTAACACAAAAAGAGCTAGCTCCTTAAATAAAATCATTATCTCAGCAACCGGTTTTTTGTCAGCAGGAAAGCTTTTGCCGCTACCGAGGCTTTTTTGACGATGAATCATACCGGCAGCCGCAATAATAAGAAGATAAGGAATCATATCTTTCACATTAAATGAAATGATTCTACCTATAAAGAGCCATCCTTTCATCCCATTAATTTGCGGTCCAAACATCAAGCTAGCAAGCATCAAACCAACGGTAAGCATATACACCAAAGAGGATAAATGCAGCAGCCTTCTGTAGTTTAAAAAAGCTATTGAAAACATTATCGCAATCGCTATGGTAGCAATAATTGCTTTTACAGTCGCGAAATTATTGCCCCACTTAGAGTTGAGTAAGGTACTATGGAGCAGCAATAACGATACAATTGCAATAATGACTATGGCCCCAACAAATAGAAGCAGGCCCCAATCGGTTTTGGGACGATGAACCTTATGTAAGCTTTCTCCAATTTCAACCGGGTTGCCCATTTGCTTGATTGCTTCGGCTATGGCTTCTTTCTCGCTTTTACCCTCGGCCTCAACAAGTTGCTCTACACGATCCTCCAGATGACCCAGCAATTCCTCTCTGATGTCGCTATGCATTTCTTTGGCCCTTACTTCGCGACATACGCTATCCAGAAACTCGGAGACATGAGGATTCTGAAGTGAATTTTGAAGTGGATTGTGAATATGGCGTTCTGTCATACTCCACCCTCCCCGATCACTACATTAACGGTTGAGCTGAACAAATTCCATTCGGCTTGTTTTTCCTTTAGCCCTTTCCGTCCTGCGTTTGTAATCCGATAATACTTCCGCTTTCTTCTACCTTCCTCGTTCCAATAAGCCTCCACCATCCGTTCTGCCTCAAGCGTGTGCAGGATAGGATACAAGGTTCCTTCCTTGAGGGTAAACACACCATTTGATTTTAGCTCGATTTCCTTCGTCATCTCGTAGCCATACATGTCCTTCCGATCCAGCAATGACAAAATCAATATAACGGTACTGCCTTTCATTAACTCTTTGTTGATCTTCAAAACCAACCTCTCCCTCTAATTGCATTCTAATTCAATGCATCGAATATCTATGTATAAGTGTATAGGAATGTGGATTGACTTGCAAGAGCGACCTTTTAGAAATCAATTCTGTCATCCTTGATTCTGGGCTGGGTTTTGGGTTTGGGTTTGGGCCAGGTTTTGGACCGGACTTTGACCTGGATTCCAAACCAGATCAATTTCTACGGACATCGCTGACCTTTAGAGGCTTCTTTTGGCGGGATATCAGTTTGTAAAGGACATTGGCGTCCGTAAGCCCCAAAAATTGTGCTCGTACACGCCATTTTGGAGCACTAAAGGACAAACATGGCCGTTGTTCGAGGAAAATCCAGCCATTTCATCTTCTAACGGTCATCAACGACCAGCAAATATCAGTGAATACAAAAAAAGCGCAAGCCAAAGGCGGAAAAGAGCAATTGGCCCTTATTCCATCCTGAAGCTGCGCTTTTGAGGCATCATCCCGCTTATTTGCGCCTTTTTTGAAAACGGCTGTACATAATGAACGCCGCTGCAATCATGGCTACAAAGCCAACGTTTGAAGCCGCGGCTGCCTCCATCCCAAAAAGCATACACAGATTCGTTACAAGGCTGTTTGACAGCAGCGCTACTGCCACCAGCATAATCGGACGCCAAATATTATATCTTCTCAAGATGCTTCAACACTCCCGCCTCTAAAATCGATAATAGCTGCCCTTCTCCGTCTGCCCGTATGCTCATAAAAGCGCAAGTTCGGACAGCATAAGTGTGTCACGGCAACTATACCAGTTTTGCGGTGTGTTGTCCATTTGCGTTTCAGCCAGGATCGTCCAGAAAATTACCCTTGCTGCTTTGTGAAAACACCGCTATGTCGGGTTAATTCGACACTTGGAATCATATCCTTTCTGCGGTATATGGACAGCAGTAAACCCACTGACCCAAATTCAATAATAGAGATGGAACTCCAATTCATTAAAGGCAGTTCAAAACCAATAATAGGTAAAAGACCGAGGCACATTACTATATTCCACACAAACTTTACGCCAAAAAGGCCAGCCAAACCTATTGTCAGCATCTTGCCATAACCATCCTGCAGCAGCCTTCCTAACGAAATCATTCTGGCTACAAAAAGAATCACAATGACAACAAGAACAGCGCCAAACACCCAGCCCAGGCATTGAACCAGATAAGGAAATAGCATTTCGCTGGAGATATTACGCAAGTTTAATCGTTCAGTAGGAATACCCCAGCCTTTTCCCCACATTCCTGCCGACGAAATAGCATCTACAGAATGTTTAGTTGGAATACCCGCATCTGAATCAGGTTGAAGAAAGTGTGTGAGTCTTTCTCCGGCATACATGAGGCGATTGCCCGCAGTCCATAATACAAGCAAGGTTAGCATACACATACTTCCAGCCGCGATCAAAAGCAGCTTAATCCTGCCCGAGACAGCCAGTAAAATGGCTAATCCCAATGAATAAATCAGCAACTGGCCTAGACTTGGAGCCATCGAAAAGAAAAAAACAGGCACTAACACCAAAAGCACCAATTCTTTAAGCATAACCATTTTTCCGGAACTCAGATTTTTGATGCCAAGAATGCTTTTGGGGTGATAAAGCATACCAGCGGCCGCAATTATTAATAGATAAGGAGCAGCTGCGATAACATTAAATCCAACTGGCCCAAAAACGATCCATTCTCTGCTGCCATTAATCTGCGCACCGAATAACAAGCTTATAAACATCAATCCAATTGTGAATATGTATAATGCAGTGGAAAAGCGAAGAAGCTTCCTGTAATTAATAAATGCCAAAACAAACATAACCGATATCCCCGCAGCACCGCCAATTATTCTTGTGGCAAACGGAAAAAGCAAATCGCCTAAGGGATCGTTGGCGTAGGAGGCTGAAAGAGTTAACAGCGATACAACCGCAATGATCACCATAGCCCCTACAAGCAGCAACAAACCCCAATCCGTCCTGGGACGGTGAACCTTATGTAAACCTTCGCCAATGGCAACCGGATTGCCCATTTGTTTAACCGCTTCCGCTATAGCTTCTTCTTGGCTTTTTCCTTCTACATCAACGAGCTGCTCAACGCGATCAGACAGATGGCCCAGCAATTCCTCCCTAATGTCGGTATGCATTTCTTTTGCCCTTACTTCGTGACAAACGCGATCCAGGAACTCGGAGACTAGAGGATTCTGAAGCGAATGTTGAAGTGGATGGTGAAGATGGTCTTTCATCATACTCCGCCCTCCCCGATTACCACATTAACGGTTGAGCTGAACAACTTCCATTCCGCTTGTTTTTCCTTAAGTCCTTTACGTCCTTCGTTTGTAATCCTGTAATATTTCCTTTTTCTTGCTCCCTCCTCGTTCCAATACGCCTCCACCATCCGCTCTGCTTCAAGCGTGTGCAGGATAGGATACAGCGTGCCTTCCTTAAGCGTAAACACACCCTTCGATTTCAGCTCGATTTCTTTCGTCATCTCATAGCCATACATATCCTTCCGATCCAGCAGTGACAATATCAAAATAACGGTGCTGCCTTTCATTAACTCCTTGTTAATCTTCAAAACTAACCTCTCCTTCTATTTACATCCCAAATCTATGCATCGATTATCTATGTATAAGTATATAGGAATATTGCTTGACTTGCAAGGCAAACTATTCAGAATCAGGAAATGGGCAAAGAACTACACTATCTGTTGAAACTCATTAACTTACTATTGTTGATTTACATTATATTTTATAGTAGAATGAATGTATTAAAAGGAGGCGTCAATCATGATGGAACTGGGCATTAGCACGTTTTTGGAAACAACGCCACATCCCGTTACAGGGGCGCGCATCAGTCATGCGGAACGGCTGCGCAACGCCGTAGAAGAAATTGTTGTAGCCGATCAAGCCGGGCTTGACGTTTATGGAATAGGCGAGCATCATCGGGAAGATTATGCAGCCAGCTCGCCGGAAATGGTGCTCGCGGCTGCGGCAGCTCGCACAAGCAGAATCAAGCTGTCCAGCGCGGTAACCGTGCTGTCTTCGGCCGACCCTGTCCGCGTTTATCAAAACTATGCAACCTTGGACGGCATCTCCAACGGACGCGCAGAAATTATGGCAGGACGCGGTTCCTTTATCGAGTCGTTCCCGCTATTTGGCTATAGTCTTGATCATTATGATGAATTATTTGAACAAAACCTGGAGCTGCTGCTTAAGGTTCGGGATAATGAAAAGGTAACCTGGCGCGGCGGACACCGCCCTGCCATTAATAATCGGGGTGTTTATCCGCGGGCTGTCCAGGAACAGCTTCCCGTATGGATCGCAAGCGGCGGCAACCCGGAATCCGCTATTCGCGCCGGCACGCTGGGACTTCCTATCGTATTCGCCATCATCGGGGGTATGCCGGAAAGATTCGCCCAATTAGTGGACCTTTACAAAAGAGCGGCCAAGCAAGCCGGACATGATCCGGAGAAGCTGCAAATCGCCTCGCACTCCCACGGCTTTATCGCCGACACGACCGAGGAAGCGGCAGATATGTATTTCCCGTATCATCAGGTTCAGCTTAACACAATCGGCCGCGAGCGCGGCTGGCCTCATTATGACCGGGCGGCATTCGACTCCTCCCGCAGTCTGCGCGGCGCGCTGTATCTCGGCGATCCCGAATACGTTGCCGAAAAAATTATTTTGCTGCACAAAAACCTTGGCCTTACCCGCTTCTTCCATCATGTCGATGTTGGCGCAATGCCACATCGCGATGTATTGCGCTCCATCGAGCTGCTGGGAACAAAGGTAGCTCCTATCGTACGCAAGGAATTGGAGAAAAATAAAAGCAAGCAAGACTAACCCCTCCAGTAATGCCCATTGCAACGCCCTTCCGCACAGCAGTGCCCTTACGCATCGCAATGGGCAAACAAAAACAAGCGGCAAACCCTTTGGGGAGGCCGCTTGTTTTTGCGTTTCGCGCGGTTTAAACTACGCTTTTAGCCGATTTTCATCACACTGTCTATCTATCCATTCAGATTCTTGCGCGACGAGGTAATCCTTGTTTATTGCACTGCCTTAATCAGTTGGTCAGCCCCTTGAGATGGGATGAGCGTTGGCTTATTGCTGCTGCAGAGGCTTTAGTTGCTGCTATAACGCGAAGCAGGCAGCCCTTTTACACCGGGGATATAAGAGAACACCCCTCCCGCCAGAGGCTCCTTTGCAAGCTTTTCCTCGCTAAGCCCAACTCTTGCCGAAGTAATGTACAGCACGTCCAGATCTTTGCCGCCAAAAGCGCATGAGGTGACCTGCGAAACCGGGAGCTCAACCTTGTCCAGCTGTTTTCCGGTTGCAGGGTCCCAACGGGTGATGCAGGAGCCGCCCCAATGGGCCAGCCATATTTTGCCCTCCGCATCTACTGTCATGCCATCAGGGGAACCAAGCTCGGACGGTACCTCCACCAGCGGCTGCCTTTCACTTATTTCTCCGGTAGCGCTGTCATAATGAAAAACATCAATCCGCCTCGTTGGCGTGTCGATATAATACATCCGGGTTCCATCGAGGCTCCATCCCAGGCCGTTGGAGCAGCGAATATCCTGCACCTTCCTATGTATTTCCCCGTCCTTGTCCAGCATGTACAACGAGCCTGAAGCTTCGGGACCGCTTAATGGCATAGTACCCGCCCAGAATCGTCCAGCAGGATCACATTTGCCGTCATTAAACCGATTGCCCTCCAGATCCTGCTCAGGGTCTCCAATGAATTCAAGCTGTTCCGTTTCAGGGTCCAAATAATGCAAGCCATTTTGCAGGGCGCAAACCAGACGCCCATCCTCCGATTCCACCACAGCTCCTATCCGCGCGCCAACCGAAATACTCCGGCGTTCGCCGGTTTCGAGCTGAAGAAATTCAATACAGCGCCCCTCAATATCTACCCAGGCCAACATTCCTTGATCTGCCAGCCAAAGAGGTCCTTCACCCAGCTGCGATTTAACGTCCAGCACCAAATCTGCTTTTTGTCCCATTTTTGTCGCTCCTTCTTCAAGGCAGTTTTTCACTCATTGTGCGATCTATTCTCCTTTAATCAAGGCAGCAATCTCTTCAATAACAATGTTTGGTTCATCCTGATGTATATAATGATCGCTGTCAGCGGCCATCCGGCATTTGCTTGACGTAGAAAGCCGCTGAAAATTCTCTTGCATCTTTTGATCTATTTTCATTATCTCTTCATATGGCCATTCGCCATTATCGCCACCCGGTAAACCTCGTATGAGGATGACAATATCCAGATCACTTTTCAGTATGGATTCTGCCGCTTGTTTATAGCTTAGCGGCTTGTCGATTCTCTCACGATTCATCAACGGGTTTGAATAGTTTTCCTTGTTTTGGGCAAGGAGCTTATCGGGCAGCACCTCTTCATATGCAAGCTCCTTGTATTCGGCAGCGGCATCAATAAGAACCAGACCTGATACATGATGGGGATACCGGCTGGCATACAGTCTCGCGATGAGCCCGCCAAACGAATGGCCCGCCAGAATATAGGGATGCGGTACGTCAAGCGTTATAAGCAGCTCTGCAAGCTCCTCAGCCAAATCAACGCAGCTTCGCGGGCCGGATACCGATTGGCTCCTGCCCGTTCCCGCCCTGTCATAGGAAAAGGTGGAAAACTCTTGGGAGAGCCGGGATTGCACAACCTCCCAAGTATCGCTGCTATCGCCTAATCCAGCTATAAAAACAATGGTTGGCGTTCCCTTATTTACATATTTGCTATAAAGCATGCTGCCGCCACATTGAGTAAATGATTCCGTATAGGTGACGGCTGAAGAATGAATTGTAATTTTTTACATCTCCTTGAAATCATAAAGTCCGAATAATTACAGGCCCAGCTTTTTGCCTTTTTCCAGGCGTTGAATGTGGGCTTCGCCCGTGTCCGCCAGCTCCCTGAATTGCGTTATGGTGTCGCGCATTTTTGGCAAGGCCTCCTGCTTGTAGGTGCTGATGGATTCAAATGCGGACAACACATCGGTAAAGGCTTGCTTGAGCGTGTCGACCGAAATGCTGGATTCCAGGGACTGCTTATGAATGGCGGCTCCCTGCTCCTTCAGCATGCGGGAGGTTCCGCTAATAAGAGCATCCGTTGTTTTATTGAGCATTTCAATTTTTTTGAGCACGATTTGCTGATTATATAGGGCGCTCGCTACCGTTACGGCGATACGCAGAGCAGAAACGGTTACGTTCCGGGCGCGGTCTACGCCGCGAATCAATTCCTTGTTGTTGCGCATGACCACCTCAAGCGCCATGATGCCCTGCTGATTAACAACCATCATCTGCTGCATATCCATGACGCGCTGACGCAGCGGGAACAGCACCTCCTCCGTAATAAACTGAATTTTGTCGGAGGTTTCGTTGCGCAGCCGGGCCGCTTCGATTTGGGATTCGATCTCCGTATCCATCAGCGTACCAAGCTGAATTTCCTTTTCCAGCTTTTTTGTCAGCTCGCGCAGCGCCTGCTGCTCAAATTCCAGCGTCGTATTATCGTTGCGCAGCACCGTTTTCCCTTTATCCAAAGAAACGATAATATCGGTAATGACAGAATCCGCACGCTGATACTTGGCAAAATAATTGCGAAGCGGATTAAAAAATTTGCCCAGGAACCCCGTTTTTGCAAAATCAATGACGCTAGGGTCCAAATCCTTTAGCTGAAGATTAAGCTCGGTCAAACCTTTTGCCACGGCTCCGCCTTCGTCTCCCGTCTTGGACAAATTGCCTACAGAAACCTGGAGCAGCGAATTTTTTTCCGAGGAGGATCGCATCGTATTTAACCCGAAGCTGTCGATGGATTGCAGAATTTCCCTGCGCTTATCCAGCGATTCCACGTCCAGCTCCAGAATGGAGGCGACATTGCCCGCCGCAAGCTTTTTAAGCTGGGCCATTTCCTCCGTATCCGGCTTTACCTCTTCCTGTATGGCCGTTTTGATCACTTCAGGACTTACCACTTCCATTGTAAAAGACATTGCAGCCCCTCCTTCAATTAGTTACATTTGTACATTCAGCAAATTTCCGATTTTGTAAACGACGTCGTCCGTGTCCGCATTGATGCTTGCCGCTTCGTTAATGCTGGAAATGCTTTGCAGCGCTTTGATATTGGCGTTGTAGCCAATGGTATAAACCGGAATTTTGTAGGTTTCGATCAAGCTTCGAATATCGTTGAGCGAGTTCCCTTCGTTGGTTTCGCCGTCGCTCAGCACGAAGATAAGCGGCCTCACGCTTGGATCGGCGGCCAATTCATCCTGCAGCATTTTCATGGCAACAACAATGCCGTCAAAGGTTGCGGTTCCGCCGCCAGCCTGCAGGCTGTTGATCGCTCCAACAAACATGGATTGCTGATTAGCGTCGTATTTGCCGATAGGCAGATTAATGGCGACATTGCTGGAATATGACACAAACCCGATTCGGTTATCTCTCCCCAAATATTTCTGGCCTTTTAGCAGAGACTCCTTCAGCCGGTTAAGCGGCTCTCCTCCCATGCTGCCGGAGACATCGGCGACAAACACAGCCGCGATCGGCTTATTGCCGTCTTTTTTCTCCTTCCACAGCTTCTGGGCCGAAGCCAAAGTGGCGCCGTCGGGAGCTTCCAGCTCAGGGGAATATTCCTCCAGCCCGTTAAAGCCTTTATCCGTTCCCAGCTTCTGATATTTGTCGCTAGCAACAAAAGCCGCAAATTCCTTCAAAATTTCGACCTTGCCCTGCGGCAAATCGCCGAGCGTATACAGCGGACTGTCATGTCTTACGCCAAACGGGGTGAACACATAGCCGCTTTTAAGATCGGCTGCGTTGACATAGGTCTGATACTCCAGAACAAATGCGTCCAGCATGCCCGTTTTGGCGGCATCGCGCATTTGCAGCGTCGTGGATGCAATAAACGGCACGTTGGCCTGGAATTTCTCGAAGCCCGCAATCGCCGTTTCTCCCAGCAGATCGGAGCTGTCGAAGGTCGAAAGCGCCGTAACAAGGAAGTTTAGGCCGGTCGAGCTTGCAAAAGGATCCGTATAGCCCATAGCCAGCTCGTTTGCCGCAATGGCGTCCGTCAAGGTTTTAATATTCATGGAGCCGTATTTGTCCATCAGCTCATCATATTTGGCTTTGGTGGACACAACGCCGGTTACGTTGCCGACTAATCGTTTGGAAATAAGCTCCGCCGGAATGCCCTCCGCCTTAACCATCTCGCCCCATAGCTCGTTGGAAGGCGTAAAGGCATCCGGAATATATTTGCCGGAGCGGATAAAATCAGCTGCCGTGCCTGAAGCGATGTTGCGAATTTTGACGGATACGGGCTTGCCGTCTACAGTAATTCCCGCTTTATTAAACTCCTCCGCAACCTCGTTCAGCCAGCCGTCGACACCGGTGCCCGATTTTTCAGTGGAAGAAAAAATTTCGACATAATCCCCTGTTGAGTTTTCAACGGATACCGGAAACTTCGAGATGTCCGGCAGCGAGTCCGCAATCGATACAGGATCAAGGTCGATCTGTCCCTTGATGGGTTCGGCAACCGTCACCGAAATTTTATTGTATAGCTTTTCCAGTCTTTTGGCGGCATCCTCTGTCGAAACCTGAGTCTGGGACTTGCCCAGATTGGAGGTCAGATTGATTCCGTAATAAACCGCCCCGAATACGGCTGCCAGAATCAGTGTCATGACCAGTATCGCTTTCCCCTTTTTCATGAATTGCACTCCCCCTCTTAGCTGATTGTTTTCTGTTTCTTCATTCTACTACTTGTATCTTTTATTTATTATAGCTTGCTATTACTTGCTAGTGCTTGCTATTGCTTATAATGCTTCGTTTGCACGATCAGCGCATTTAGCTCCTGAATGCCATTGATATCTTCGATATCGCCGCTGTACGTCCCGCCAAGACGGGCCATCTCCAGCAGCAATTGGTCAAGCTTCAGCAAAATTTCTTCGTTAGCTCCGACGTAGCGGGCAACATCGTTCATATATTGCTCACGCAGCACCTTTTTCTGCTGGGCAAGACTTCCTGACAGCCTGCTGAAGCTCTGCTCCGATATATCCGACAGCTCCCTGGGGTCAAACACCGCAAGCTTGTTCAGAATGCTGCGAATGTTGCCATAAAACAACCCTTCGACTTCCTCGACAACTCCGGCAAACCGCCGGTAGCTAAGCTCCGTCTCCTGAAACCGCTCGCCAAGCGCATTCATTAGCAGGCTTTTGCGGCGGACCATTCGCTCCAGCTGATCCATCGCCAGTCTGATGTCTTTTTTCAGCAGCTTGTTATCCCGATAAAAGGCAAGCGCCTGAGCAAAATCCTCATGCGTTTTGGCCTCCTTCAAAGGCATCGGCGCCGGAGAACGCAGCAGCCAGCTATAGCTGCCGTATAGGAAGGCCATCAAGCTGGCAGCAATGACGGTTGCGCCCAAGGCAGCCTCCAGCGGGCTTCCTCCTATAATCTGTATGCCAAGCAGACCGGGCGACAACACTGCGATATTTACTAAGGCAATAACTCCCACCAGCCCCAGCAGCTTGGCGATATTACCGATTTTCATGACCCCACTCCCCGATGCCCCAAAAAGGCGCTTTACTGAATTGCCGCACGATCGTAGTTTATATTTCTTTATTACGCATGTTTTTGATCTGCGATGCAATTTGTTTTCGACAGGCCTTCCTATCTTTTCCTTGTCTGCCGATAATGTTTATATTGCTATAAAAGACAGGTTGTACTCCGAAACAATTCCTGTCGAACAATTGGATAAAGGAGTCATTATGCAAAATGAAGAAATGATAAGCCCCCGACGTCGTTCAAGAGATGAAAGAAACGATGGATGCTGCTTACAGCCGGAGGGATTACGAAGGCGCATTAGAAACCTCTTACCGTATTTTACATCATATTCCCAACGATGACGATGCATTGTATACGATTGGCTATAGCCATTACATGTTGAGCAACTATGAGGAGGGCTTGGAGGCATGCCAGACTTTGCTGTCCCACTATCCTAGATTCGCCCCTGCCTTTCAACTGGCGGGCAAAATCCATCTCCAGCTTAGCCAATGGGATAAAGCGCTCCACTTTCTGGAGCAAGCGCTGGAGCTCACGCCGTCGGATGCAACCATTCATCACAACATTGCCGAAGCCCATTATTATTCCATTAGATCTTTGGCAAATGCCGTAGGACCATTTAAATCAAAAAACAAAAAAATATTTTTTAATATAATGGCATTGGCTGAAAAAGCAATTGCAAAAGCCATCGAGCTTCAGCCTGGCGATGCCGGCTGCCATTTGTTGTACAGCATAATTTTGAGCAGCCAAATCAAGGATGACGAGGCCGAGACCCAACTCCGCGAAGCACTTCTGCTGGAACCGATTAATCCGTCAGTCCATTGCGGCTATGCCCGGCTTTATTACATGCAAGGAAAAATCAAAGAATGCAGAGACCATGTTCAGCAGGCGCTTATGCTTGACGCCGAAAATGAAGAAGCTCTGGACATCCGCAGTAAGCTGAATCAAGCGCAACAAAGGGGGTCAACCTACATGAATTTAGCGGCAAAAACGGATATCAAGGGCGTGCTCGACGCCCTAAAGGAAAAAGATTATTATGCATCCAGCAGAATTCCGGTCAGAATGGAACGAAATGCCCGCGATGCCTTCCGGCTGCTGCCGGAGGAAGAAGTGTTCGCCATTATCGACATGGCAATCATCCGCAAAGGAAGGGCGGGGCTACTGTTTACCGACAAAGGTATTTATTCCAAAACTATAGGAAGCCTTCACATTATTCCATGGGAGAAATTAGGCTCCGTCAAACCAACCCTTAAGTGAAGCATTGGTTGGACCAACGTGAGGGGGTGGGCTCTTGGGGCAAGTATATACTCTTACCCATTTATTCTTCTATAGAAAGACTGAAATATGGGATCAGGGTTCCCTTTACAAAAATTGGCGATATGGCCCGCCTAGCTCTTTTCTCGCTGCAAGCTTATCAAAAGAAATTCAGCAAATGATAAGGAGATAGATCAATGAGGAAGATTGAAATTAAAGAAATAGGAATCAAAAGCGCATTTAAGAGCACCCTCTATATTACAATTGTTCCATTAGGCATTATGGCAGCAATTGGTTTATTAATGACATTTATAGGCGTAGCAATTGGACAAGGGCAGTTATTAATTTTAGGAATACCTTATATTTTTATGTCATTTGTTATGATGGGTCTATACGGGCTATTTAGTATGTTAACAGCGTTAGTATATAACAAATTTTCGACTAAGTTTGGTGGATTAGAGCTTGTAATAAAAGAACAAAATGAATTAAACCATGACATAGGAAAGGAAAATAGAATAAACGGGCAATTACATAATTATGCTCGTGAATAAATAACGATTTACGTAATCAATAGGTATCAACAACAAAGACAGAGAGTGCATCATGGATAAATTAAAATGGATTGAAAAAATAGCACAGCGCCATCCCGAGGACGCGGAAACGCGTTATTGGTTCGCAAAAGAGCGAGGCGCAAGGACATTACGTCGAGGCTTTGGCGGAATACGGAAAAGGCCTGGCTGTCTGCAGCGACGATGCGCTGCGGCAGCATCTGATCACGGCTTTGAGGAAGCAAGCCTTGCTATACAGGGTAAGAGCACTAACAACAAGGAAAACAACAAGGATATAGAAGAAAATAGTGTAAAAGACTTGGATCTTGAAGAGAATGACGATTTGGAAGAGATTTATTTTGAGGACGACGAAGATAACGATAGAGGAATTGATGGTGAGGACGATGAAAAAGACGACAATCCTGCCTCCTCTGCCAACGACTATAGCGATTTGCCAGAGTATTTGAATGGCGATACGGCTCAAACCTATCGTTCCAATCCCGGCTTGCAGGTCGTACAAGGCGGAAAAGCAAAGGAAAAAACGGGTGGCGCCGACAAACCTGGCATATCGTTTGCGGATGTTGCAGGACTGGCTGCCCTCAAAAAGACGATTCAGTTAAAAATTATTAGCCCTTTCCAGCATCAAGGGTTATTCTCTAAATTCCGCAAAAAAACAGGCGGCGGCGTGTTATTGTATGGTCCTCCCGGCTGCGGCAAAACCTTTATGGCCCGGGCAACCGCAGGAGAATGCCAGGCACGTTTTATTCCGGTCAGCATTACGGACGTGCTGGACCCTTATATTGGCGTTAGCGAACAAAATCTCAAAAATCTGTTTGACAAGGCAAGATCGCAAAAACCGAGCATTATGTTTTTTGACGAGGTTGATACGATAGGGTACAGCCGCTCCAAATCCTCTTCGTCTATGCGTGGGGTAATCGATACCTTTCTGACGGAAATGGAAGGTATCGACACTAGCACCGATCAAATACTCGTCCTCGGCGCCACCAATATGCCATGGGATGTAGACAACGCGTTGAAACGCCCCGGACGGTTCGACCGGATGGTGTTTGTTGCCCCGCCGGACGCGGAAGCGCGACAACAACTGTTCAACCTGAAACTCGCGGATCGCTACATTCATCATATTGACTGCGAGGAATTGGCGAAGCGTACCGAATTTTTCTCAGGCGCGGACATCGATAATTTATGTGAGCGAGCGGCGGAATTGGTACTGGGTGAAATCCTGGAAACCGGGAAGGAACGGGCAATCGGCATGGACGATATGCTTGCCGTCATGAGCGAAATTCGTCCTTCCACCATGGAATGGCTCAAAACAGCCAAAAACTATGTGAAATACGCTAACCAATCCGGCATCTTTGACGATGTCGAACAGTATCTGAAGCAATACGGGCGAAAAATCTAAGACGAGGCTTAACGACTGACTCGTAACCTCTAAACCAAACTTCAGAGTGAAAAGCATTTGACTATACATTGAATAATTAATCATTAAAATGTATAATTATACGACGTTATCTTTTATTAGTCAGGAGCGAAGCGATGAGCTACACCATTTTTGTTGATGGGCAAGAGGGCACGACGGGCCTACAAATCCATGAGCGGTTGTCCCGGATTTCCGGCATAGAAGTTTTGAAAATTGATGCTAATAAACGTAAAGACAGCAAGGCGCGCCAAGCTCTGATTAATGAAGCCGATATCGTATTTCTTTGCCTGCCGGATGCCGCTTCCAGGGAGTCCGTTGCTATGGCGAGCAATCCTCAGACGCGGATTATTGACGCAAGCACAGCGTTCAGAACAGACCCGGAATGGGTGTATGGATTGCCGGAGCTGCGCAAGGAGCAAAGAAGCCGCATCCAGAGCTCAGCCCGTGTATCAGTACCCGGCTGTCATGCGACGGGTTTTGTTTTGGCCCTTCAGCCTTTAGTTGCCGAAGGCATATTACCCAGTGATTATCCCGCAACCTGTTACTCCCTTACGGGCTATAGCGGCGGAGGAAAAAAGCTGATTGCCGATTATCAGAACAGCGGTAACGAACAGCTTTTTGCGCCACGTAATTATGGTCTTGGCCTGAACCACAAGCATCTGCCGGAAATGCAATTTCATGTTGGATTGCAGCATGCGCCGTTATTTACCCCGATTGTCGGCAACTATTATCAGGGCGATGCAGTAGCGGTTCCGCTCCTGCCCAGATTGTTTAACAAACACATTTCAGCCCAAGAAATTCAGGAACTGCTGGCCTCCTATTATAAAAATGAGTGTTTTATTAAAGTGATGCCCTATGATTCGGAAGCTCACCTTGATAATGGATTCTTTAACCTCCAGCAATGCAACCACACCAACAATCTGGATCTGTTTGTTTTTGGCCATCAGGACCAAGCTCTTCTCATAGCCAGATTCGACAATCTTGGGAAAGGCGCATCAGGCGCCGCCATTCAAAATATGAACATCATGCTCGGTTTTGATGAAGGTGCGGGATTGGAGTAAGGGAGAGCGAGGAGGCATAAAGTGAGCAAGGTGAGCGATGTGAGCAAGGTGAGTAATTTGAGTAATTTGAGTAATGGAGTAATTTGAGTAATTTGAGTCTGTGAAACCTGCAATGAACGCTAACTCCTATAATGAACACCACTAATCTAAACAGCCGCTGCTTTATGCAACTAGCCAAGGGGCTTGCTGAATAGTTCCGGCCAATGGATCGACTATGTTGGAAAAGAAACAGCCCAAGAATGCTGATTTTATAGCACTCTTGGGCCTTTATTATAGGTCCAATGAACTCGATAGAACTGTTTGGACAGCTCTTTTGTATGATTTTATGAACAAAATAAAGCCTCATGAGCGCTAATTTGCTCGTTTTGTACGATTTATCGTACAAACTACCATAACTAAAGCAAGTTGGCTCTTGTTTTGTACGATTTATCGTACAAGCTACCAAAACTAAAACAAATTGGCTCTTGTTTTGTACGATTTATCGTACAAGCTACCATAATTAAAGCAAATTGGCTCTTGTTTTGTACGTTTCATCGTACAAAATCAAAATCACTTTAGCCCCTACCCGACAGAATAATGTCAAAGGTATGGCGGTACGGCGTCACCAGATTAACGAGAAGGGTTTGACAGCCCGCAGGATGCGGGGCGTTGCTGATTCCCTTCACATTATGCTGCTGCACGCCTCCTGTAACCTCAATCCAGTCCTCGCCAGCCGTATACCTGACGGAGCCTTCGCTCCAGAGCTGCACAGGAGAAAACTCCTTCCCTGCCGGTGAAGCTCCATTCTGTGTCTGTGAAGCTTCTTTCCGTGTCGATGAAGCTTCTTTCCGTGTCGATGAAGCCCCATTTTGTGCCTGGGAAGCTCCATTCCCTGCTTGTGAAGCTCCTCTCTGAGCAGGAGAAAGGCCTGCCCCCAAATGGCCAGCCTCCTGCTGAAGATCTTCATCGGACAACGTGCCTTCAGAACCAAACACAAAGGACACCGAGGTCAGAATCGGTGCGGCATATTCACTGGCAACCGTAATGCGCCAGCCGCGATCCATTTCCTTCAGCTGCACCTCCACATGATGACTCTGCTCATGCGTTACTTCCCTATGCTGATGAGGCAGCAAGTACCACGGACTGACAGACCCGCCTGCCGTCTCTGGCAGCTGTTCGCGCGAAACCGGTCCGTAATATCCCTTTTTCTCAACAGCGTTCAGTCGGTAACTTCCGTCGCCTTGCTCCTCCAGCTGCTGCATCCTTACATAACCCGGCCCAAAAAGGGAGGCAACCTGTACCGCAAGCAGCGAGGCCGCTCCGTTCCGCACCGCAAAAAAGGAGGTGTTTTCCGTCATCACCGTTGCGCTGACGGCTCCCGAGCGAATGCGAGCCACCGGCGCGCCAAAGTCGGGATGCAGCTTGCTGTGGTAAATAACGCCGTGATGCCCCGCATCCGCCATCCGGCTGACGTAGGCGCTGCGGTCAAAATTGGCGTTCAGCATGACCCGATAGTGTTCCGGCAGCGGCTCCGGCTCCACGGACAGCTCGCGCAGCTCGGGGTAACGGAGCAGCGCAATCGGCACATGGGTCGGCAAGCCGCCCGGCTGCTGCAGCTGACTGCCCGCCAGCTCCGACAGCGCAGCCAGCAGCGGGTCCTTGTCATGATGAGCCATCCAGCGCAGCGCCACAAAGTAAGAGCCCAGATTATGCCTGTCGCCAAAGTCCTGGCGGCCGGAATAGTCCGTCACGACATCGCCGTCGGGATGAACCAGATAAGCCATCATCCGCAAATTGCGGCGAACCGGCACCAGCAGCTCCGGCAGCTCCAATTGCTCTGCCGCGTAGATCAGCGCAATGTCGCTGACAGAGTTGTAAATGCCGTTGCTCCGCTCTGTCCACTCGCCGTCCGGCGTACAATCCATTCCTTCCGCCAGCCATGCCATAGCCCGCTCCTTCAGCTCCGGCTTTCCCGTCAGCTTGTACAGGAACCCGATTGCGGAGGTCAGAATCCACCGATGATTGGGCGTATGACAGCCGCCAGATAGCATCGCAGGAACGGCCTGCTCAAGGAATTGCCGCAGCAAACCCAGAGCTTCCCGGAACGGCTCCCACTCCCGCGCGGCGCCCTCCAGCACCTCGTAAGCCTGGGCCAGGCCGCCCACCACAAACGCCGTATCCGGCGGCGAATGCATGTTGGTCCAATGCGGCGAAATTGTGCCGTCGGGATGCTGGGAGCGAAGCATAAAACGAAGCCCCAGCTCCAAACCGCGCAGCAGTTCCACGTTGCGGTAAGAGGGAGAATCCGGATTGCAAAGCGCCGCAATCCAATGGGAGATATACATTGCCGTCCCCCAATGGCTTGGCGTTGCAATGCCAAGGCCTGGCTCAATTACCCCTCCGAAAAACCGGTTATCTTCGTCCTTGCTTTGCCGCGCCAGGCTTTCCAGGGCGAAGGCTTCATTTATTTGAATTAGCTTTTCGTAAATACCCGTTCCTCTATAATTGCTCATCTCCGCCACGCCTCCCGTCTAGGCTTCCAAAGCCTGCAGCTTCGACAGCATAATGTCGTGGCTGGCATGAATTTCGTCAGGCAAGCAAGCCGCTTTCAGCTCGTATACCTTAACTGGCGCTTCTGCGATCACCGGCAGAAAACGGTCGAAATAATTCATATCACCGCTATGAATATAAGGACAATAATGATCGGACAAACCTACCGTTTCATGGATGTGAATACCGGCTATTTTGCCCCGGATATACTCCATATCGGCCAAGGTGTCGTACAGTCCCATCCGCTCCATCATGGTGGCATGTCCAAAATCATACCACAGGCCAACCGGCGCTCCCTTCAGCCGGTCAATAATGCCGCTTGCCTCCCGCAGCGTCGGCAGCTGGTAGCAGCGCGAGCGGGTTTCAATGCCCAGGCTAACCTTCCAGCCCTTCGCCGCGATGGCCTCGCAAGCCTCCTCCAGACTTTGCTCGATACGCGCGATATAGCGCGGAGCCTGATCCTCTCTGCGATCCAGCATTTCCTTCCACAGCTTCTGATAAGCTTCGCTTTCCCGGCCTTGCTCATGGTAGATTTTTTTCAGCTCGTTATCAATATTGTAGTCAAAGGGAACCTCGCCGGGATGAACCACAACAGCTTGTGCGCCATAACGATGTGCGTAAGCCGCCGAATTGACCAACAGCTCGATCGCACGTTTACGCTTCACCTCATCTTCAAAGCCAAGCAGCACGGAGTCCGTCCCGTAATCGGGATCGGGGTCATGGGGAAACGTATTGTGGACGCTGGATACTCCGATGTCCCCTCTTTCGATCATCGGTTCAATGGTGGACAGCAGCTCCTGCGTGACGTTGTAGTTCAGCTCGACCCGTCTAAAGCCAAGGCTGGCTATCTCCTCGATCATGCCGTTGCCTGTCGTGTGGCGCCGTATATTCCAGCAGGTTGAAAATGAATATTCTCCTTTGTCTATCCTCGCGTCTGTCATCCTGTCCATCCTTTCTTCATTCAAAAAGTTTATAACACTCCAGTAAGCAGCACTACAGCCCATTAACCTAAAAAAGCAGACTCCAGGACCATAAGGCCTTCCTGGAGTTTGCTTTTAGTGAAAACAGCTCAAAAGAGCAATAAAGGTTATTCAAAGGTTCGTCTGGAACAGCAGCTTCTTTGGAAAGGAAGCTTCTCAATCCCTTGTAGGAAAGAGGACTACCAATCCGTTTAGCAAAGGCGCTTTTCAGCACCTTTCGGAGAAGCGCCTTCCAGCGCCTCTATTCCTGACTCAAGTATTTAGCGGAAATAGCGTCATATTGGCTTTTGGTTACAGGAATAACCGTACCATGGCGGGGACTGGCCGGCAAATCATAGTTGGCCGAAAGCGTCCATTTGCCGGAGTCCAGATTCTTCGTTTCAAGCGGCACATATCCTCGTCCGCCGAACTCGTCAACGAACAGGTACCATTTTTCCTCCGTGTTGGATTTAAAAATGGTGGGCCCCTCCACTCCCTTTATATCGCCTACGCCTTCCTTGTTCAGAACGGCATCCTTATCAAAAACGGATTTTAGCGTCTCCTGAAAAATCATTTTGCCAAAAGGCGAATTCGGCTCATTTTCCCGCTCATCCTTCGTAAACCGGTAGATCTTTCCGTTGTGGGCAAGCATCGTGGTGTCGATGGTGGAATAGCCCAAATCCATATACAGCTCCGGTTCGGTGAAGGTATGGAAATCGCGGGTTTTACTGTATAAAATCCGCTGATACCATTCTCCGCCAGAGCGTGTGCCTTTGTCAAACAGCCTGGATGCCCAGAAAACGACATAGCTTCCGCTTTCCTCATCATAAAATGCCTCTGGAGCCCACGTATTTCCAGCTTCGTATGGCGCAACCTCCACCATTCTCGGCTCGGACCATGTCAGCAAATCGTCGGATTCCCATACGATGATGGAACGGCTTCCGTCGGATTGCGCCTTGCCCCAGTCCCAA
The DNA here is from genome assembly GCF_001675045.1 of Paenibacillus oryzae. Taxonomy (GTDB): domain Bacteria; phylum Bacillota; class Bacilli; order Paenibacillales; family Paenibacillaceae; genus Pristimantibacillus; species Pristimantibacillus oryzae. The sequence continues at coordinate 110,727 of NZ_LYPA01000080.1, read as the reverse complement.
TTGCCGTTGATTTTCAAGTCAGTGGCAATCAGGTAGAAGCGGTCACCGGCAGGCGAAGCAATGAGGAAGGGGTCGCGAACCCCTTTTTCGCCCATTGTCGACGTAAGGACGGGTTTTCCGCCGTTCAGCTCCCTCCAGCGCAGCGGGTCGTTGCCTTCGCTAAGCGCGAAATAGACCTGCTCGCCGTCCGGCGTTCCTTCTCCCGTAAAGTAGGAGAAGAGATAGCCGGCGTAGTCCTCCTTGACGGGCAGCTCGACAACGCGCGCGTCAAAAGCCTTGGTCGCCGATACCCCGTTTTTGGACACAAAAGCCGTCAGCTTAACTTCGGCATCGCCGGAGCCGTTGGCAGGACGCGCCACCTCGCCCGAAGCTGTAATAACAAGCGGGCTTCCTGTTTGCCAGGCAATTGAGGTTCCGTTTTGTCCCTGTACCGGCAGCGTCAAATTGCCCCGCACATTGTCGATATTCGGAATAGACAGCGACTCCAGATCGGAGGCAACCGCCTTTTCATCGCCGCTTTTTTCGTTTGCCTCCAGCGTGTCTGCCGCTGTTCCGCTCGTCAAGGTTACAACCGACTTGGCCGGAATAACCGCCTGGAACGAACCGTCCTCAAGAACGGATGCATCTTCGCCGCGCTCAAGATCATGCTCGGACGTTGTAACGTAGGATTGCAGCACGGAAACTCCTTTTTCAAGCCCGATTCCGTTCAGCGACAGCTTCACAACCTTGTCCTGATCGCTGTCGTTAACGAATACCGCAGAGAGGCTTTGTTCGCCTTGATGCACATAAGCAGAACCAAGCAGGCCGCTATTGGCATCCTCGGACAAGCCGCTCAGCTCGATTCGTTCAGCTCCCGGACGAATGAACTTACTGTAGTTGCCCAGCACCCACAATATTTTGGAGGTCAAAATATTTTGCTCGTTGCCCGGATTGTGGAAATCGGTATAAATCAGGCCGTCCTTATAGTCCACCTTGGACACGGCCGTCCACCATTGCCACGCGGCGGCGTTGGCCTCCGTCAGGTCAAAATGGATTGTGCGCGCCACATGCAGCGCAGGCTCGATGCCCAGATCGCGGCCAGGACCGTAATCGCCCATGATGCAATATTCGGTAACCCAATATTTCACATCGTCGCCGTAATGCTTCAGGTTTTCATGGAGCAGCTCTCTCAGCTTAACCAGGCGGTCGTCGCCGGGATTGCTGTAATCCGACCAGTAGGAGTGAGAAGCGATTTTGCTCCCTACCGCCTTCTTAAGCTCGGGATCGCCAAGCAGCTCCTTGATGTATTCCTTGTATTTGCCCGTTCCCAGGCTGTTGGCGCCGCTGGAGTACGTGCCTCCACCCGAAAATTTTTGGAAATATTCATCGTCCAGCAGGGACGTAATCTCCACGCCGTCCGGCGCGCTGATTTGCGCAGCAACACCGTTTTCTTGAAGCTGACGATACAGCTCGAGAATGACTTTCTTAAGATCGTCGTTGTTGTACCGATTGGCTTCCTGATAGGCATTATTCCAATCCCAGGTTGGCTCGTTGATCGGGCTGATGTAGTCAAATTCAAGCCCTTGCTCCTTGAAATGCTCCAATACATCGACCAGAAAAGTCGCAAATTGAACCTCATAACCATCCTTCAGGTTCGTGGAGCCACTTTCAGGGCCAGGCCTGGCCCTGCCGTCTTTGGTCATCCAGACGGGAGGGCTGTTCACAAAAGCGATCAGCGTATCCACGCCGCGATCCTTCGCCGCTTGCAGGAACCATTGCTGGCCGCTCTGCTTGCTCCAGTCGTAGTCGCCGTCTTCGGTCAGCTTAAATGCTTCGGCCCGGCGCCAAGGATCAGGGATGGATGGATCAGTTTCCGTTGACCCCGCGCCGATATTAAAGCGCCAGGCAGACAAGCCGATCCCTTTTTCTCTGGAAAAAAGCAGGTCTGCCACTTTATTTTTATTTTCTTCACTCCAATGCTTGCCCAGGGGGTCCATCGACCAGGCATCGGACGCGCCAAAGTTATCTATGGTTTGATAACGGACCGTTCCGTCAATCGACACCACAGCATCCGGCGGTGTCTGCTGCTGCACGGGGATTTCCTCCTCTTTCATGCTGTTTGCGCTATTGGTGCTATCGGAACCTCGGGTTAACATCGCAATTAATGCAACCAAAAGCAACACAAAAACAACAATGATAACAACCAGCCATTTTTTTCTCATGTCACACTCCTAACCGACAAGTCCGGAGCGCTCGACGCTCTCTACGAAATGCCTTTGAACAAACAGGTATAAAATAATAAGCGGCAAAATCGCCATCAGTACGCTTGTGTTCATCATCATGGACATAAAGAACGGATCTTGCGTCAAGGAAAGCGCCGCTGCTCCGCCGCCGCTGAGATGAGTAGCGATGGCGTAACCGGATGAGGACATCATGGACGACATAACCTTCGGTTCGTTCAGGTACATGTTCGTAAAGAACGAATCGTTCCACTGCCAGACAAACGAAAACAGCATAACCGTAACCATGGAAGGAATCGCATTGGGCAGGATAACCTTCCTGAACGTCGTAAAGTAGCCCGCTCCATCCACGTATGCAGCCTCTTCAATCTCCCGCGGAATCCCTCTGAAGAACTGACGGAAGATGTAGACATACAGACCTGTTTTGACGCCCATGCCAAGCATGGAGGAAATAATAAACGGCCAATACGTATTAATCAAATTGATTGGCGAGCCGCGGAACAGCTCGATGATGCCAAACAAATCGAAGTTTTTGAAATTGAGATACAGCGGAATCATAATCGTTTGCGATGGTACCAGGATGGTAAAAACAACGCCGGCAAACAACAGATTACTGCCTCTGAACTTGATCCGGGCAAAGCCGTATCCCGCCAGCACGCACGTGATGGTTTGCAGAATCATAACAACCGACGACAGGAACATCGTGTTCATGAGTATGCTTGGATAGTTCATCGCCGTAAAAACGAGCTTGAAGTTCTCCAGCGTTAACGTCCTCGGAACCCAGATCACGGTTGGATCGTACAGGTCATTCATGTTTTTGAACGAGATGGACAGCTTCAACAAAATCGGATACAAAATAACAAATGATATACCAAAAATGAGTACAAACCGGACAATGATCCAGAGCCATTTTTTCACAGCTTCAACCCAATAGGCAGACGAAGCAAGACGATGCTGTCTTTCCCCTTTTGCGGGATGCTGCTCTGCTGCGGTTTCCGTCTTCACAAAAGTTCCTCCTTCAAACCGCTAATCTTGGTAAAAGACTTTGCGCGATACAAGTGCGGTCGTTACCCATAGCACCAGCGCAATGACGGCAAAATACATCCACGACATCGCGGCGCTGAGGCCAAAGTTAAAGCTCTTGAATGCCGTATCGACAACCAGACGGCTTGTTTGGTCGCTGATGAAGCTGTCGATGATGGTGTAGACCAGATTGGTTAAAATCAACGGGCTGATCATCGGGAATGTAATTTTCCAGAACGCCTCGTAGCCTGTCGAGCCTTCGATTTTGGCAGCTTCGTACAGAGAAGGCGAAATGGATTGAAGACCTGCCAGGAAGATCAGAATCTGGACGCCGGATTGGCTGACAATCTCATAGATCCGGCTAACTGCTCCCATCAAATATTCAACGAGGATAGGACTCATGCCGGATTCGATAAGCATGATGGTCAGCTCCAGGTTTTTCATGACGGACAAGCCGCCGCCCGTTGTATCATTCGCGCTTTTGACAACGGATTGCATCAAGTCGCCGCTTTCGATGCTGGCGATAATGCCGGAGGCGAGAATGACCGGAAGGAAAAAGATGGCTCTGGCCAATACCCGCCCGCGGAACTTCTGATTCAGAATAACCGCAAAAAACAGACTGAATATAATAATAAGCGGCGTGTTTACGGCAATATCCATCACCGATTCGGTCAACGTTCTGACGTAGGACTCATGCGAGAATAACGCCTCGCGAAAGTTGGCGAACCCGATAAAATCCAGGGTAAAGCCTTCGTTGGTAACCTCAAGCTTGCTCATGCTGTACCGGAACGAAGCAATTAGCGGAACAAGGAAGAGAAGCAGGAAGCCTGCAAACCAGGGCAGGATAAAGTACAAGCCGTAATATCTGTTTTTTTGCTCAAGCGATAGCTTCTTGATTTTCATGGCTTCGCGTTCCCCCCCACCCAGTAGTCCTTGGCGCCTACCGTTACGCCATTTACGTTAGCCGCTTTTTCGTTATAGTTCACGATGATCGTTTTGCCTTTTTCGAAGGTCGTTTGATAAACGCCCGCTGCCAGCTTTGTATGCTCTTTGATGACCTGATTCTGCACATCATGCAAAATACCGTTCAGCTTCACATGCTGCTGTGCCGCTTCATCGATCCAGCGGCGATAATCGGCAGAATACAGATTATCGAATTCCGTCATTTTGATTGCAGACGGATCCGCATAGAACCAGGTATAATGAACGGCTGAACCTGTTTCCAGCGCCTTCAGGAAGTTGATTTCGGAATCCTGATCGTCCGCCATATTCCAGGCTGCTCCGGCATATTGGACATAGCCGTGGTAGACCAGCTGAAAAAACGGAACGCTTTCGTCGGTAATATTAAAGCCGCTATTAGTCATTGGCGCATCAACAATATGCCGGGCGTAAGGAGCAGCATAGGCGTTGCCGCCTTCCAGCATCAAATCAGACACGGATTCGCTCATTTGCTTCATCTGCTCAAGCGCAATCTCTTTGGCTTCCTCACGGTCGATAACGTTCGTCCGATTGAAGTCGGAATTAAGCTTATCGCCCATATCTCTCAAGGAAAGGCCGGAAAGGCCGAGCTTGCTGTAATCCTTCATAAAGCCGTCTACGATGCCTGGCAAAGCGCCAGGGCTGAGAACATAACCCGGATCCGCCTCATCGTCTTGTCTGAACGTGGAGATCCGGTAAGGATAAATGGCAGCCAGCTTGTTTGTAATCAGGCGGGAAGCCTGAGATTTTTTGAACCCTTTAGCGTTGGCATACACTTCCAGGAAGGTTGCGTCGGGATACAAGCCAACTCCGCTATTATCCGCATACTCCTGCAGCGCCCGCAACCCTTTGGCTCCGCCAAGCTTTTTGTCCACCGAAACAGACTTCGGCAAATTATGCTTGATTCCGTCGTTAAACCAGCCGGTATATCGAAGCTGAATGCCTTCAACGCCCATATCCTTCATCTGGCCCAAAATATCCTCGGCTTGCTGGAAGGTGGTGAGCGGCTGATAAGCGTTATAAGGGATTCCTAAGAAAAATTTCTTTTTTGGAATGCCGCCAATCAGCTCCACGTAAAATGGAATGCTGTCGGCCTCCTCCAGTTTGGCCATAGCGTTTTTCTCCGTCAGGAAATCACGGTAATGAGCGGCCATGCCGGAATAGCTGGCTTCGTCCGCCGCCAAAAATCCGTATGCAACGGCAATATCGCTCTGGAAGGGCTGTGCCTGGAACTTCTTGACCGTGCTGGAGCGCCATCCGTTGGATAACGTAACTTCCTCCATGTTATTCAGCGTAAAGCTTGGATACACGGTATTGTACTGGTTCAGCCTGCCGCTGACATCAGCCTCGATGGCTGACGCTGCATCTCCCTGCTCAATAATACCGAGAAAGCCGCGATCATCGTATTTCATGCCGAATACGGGCAGTCTGGCCGATTCTTCCTTCTGAATTTGCATCAATTGGTTAATGGCTGTATCCGAGCCGTACATAACGGCGCGGTATGGAGCCGCATATGTTTTTTCATTATTAAAATGAATTAGCGAGCCCGAACCATCAGGAACGAGGGTATATCCTTCGTCCTTCATTCCGCTTGCACCGAAGAAAGGCAGCAGCGACAACGTTTGAATTTTCATGGTATCGGGATATTCCAGACCGCCTGCCGGGATGCTTACCTTGAGATATTCGCCGTCCAGCCGGTAGTGAAGAGGAATGACAACGCTGGCGGCTCCTCCGCCTTCATCGCCGTATGCCGCCTTGTCGATAGCAACTTGCTCCTCGTCGTATCCGATCTCCTTGAAAATCCCCGTTACTTTGGAAAGGCCAACACCCTTTAGGGAGGAGTCTCTTCGCTCATATTGCTTCGTTTCTTCGTTAAACTTGAATCGTTTTTCAATTTCCTTTTTATCCGCATCGCTGGCGATTTTGCCGATAATCAGATTTTGAAAACGTTCTTCGCTAATATATTTCGGAATCGCCTCGATATCGCTTTTGACTTCGCCGAGGGTATACACAATATTCAAGCCGCCATCGGCCTTTTCGATCACAAACTGACCGTTCTGAATGCTGTGCGTATAATTGTCATATTTCAACGAGTTGCCCGCGCTGTCGTAGTAGGATAACTCCACCTGTACGTTCAGCTTGGATTTGTTATAGCCGGTGGCGATGGCATCGTCTTCCCGATCCTGAGGATTGGAATACCAGATGGCCCCGTTCCGTTTGTCCTTAACAGCAATTTCAGTCGTTGCCTCATTGACGTATAAAATCAGATGCTCGTTTTCAGCAGCTGCTTCCATGCCCTCGGACAAGCTTTGCGCCTGACGACCTGCCTCTGCATTAACCGGCTCACTCGCCGCTGTTTCCTCTTCCGTGCTGGCTGGCTGCTCGGCGGAATCGTCCGCCTGGCCAATCTGCTCTATTGGCTGCTCAGCCGACTGGTCGTCGGAAGCATTGGCAGCCGTTGCCGAAACCGGAGTTGGTCCGGCATAGTTAGGCATGCCTGAAACGAGCAAGCTGCCGATCATAACCGCAATTGCAATGATAGTAAGCTTCTTCAAGCCTGGCTCCTCCTTTCTCATCCGCGCAATGAAAGCTCCTGGTAGACGGTGTACGCAAAACTGACAATCTGCTGAATCAGACTGAAAAACAGCAGTCCCAGAAAAATAATGACGCCTATGACTAAAAGGGTCAGCAGCATTGTCGTTATCGTTTTGGTAACCGTGTACTGATGAACCGTCATTGTCCCGATAAACAGCAGCCAGATGAACCATAATAAGGCCAGGGTATCCAGCAAATAATAGAATGAAGATTCACGCAGCGTAATGACGTTGCTAAGCAAAATGTTAGGGATGTTCACCAGAATAAGCGGAAGCATCGCATAACCTGTCGCAATAACGATTTCGGTAAATTTGCCTTCGCCGTCCATTAGCGTCGTAAGGGACCAGTTCGCAATACACCAGAGCAGGAACGGAAGAACGATATATTTCAGCTCGTCAATACTGTTCAGGTCCAGCGGGAAATTGAAGTTGACGACATAACCGGCGAATTGCCGTTTTAGAATCATGGTCACGGTTACGGCGAACAACATCAGCACCGCAACGCGCAGCTTTCCTTTGTTCTCGTATTTCAGGTCCCAGAATCCGTCGAAGGGATGCATGGCTACATGCAGCGAGTATTTAATATCTTTAAGAAACTGCATCCTGTACCCTCCCTCCTTTTCTTGATCTGGCAAACCTGCGAATTCCAAAAATCAGGACAAGAAGCGCAATAACCCCGGTCATATACATGCCGAAATATTCACGCATGTATTCTCTGCGGTATTTGCCAAGCGCTTTGGAATAATACTCTCTGTCATTGCCCAGCTTCAGGTAGGTCATGGCATCCTTGTATTCGCCTTGGCGAAGCAAGGATTTGCCGATGCCAACGTAGGCCATCTCGTAGTTGGCGTCAAGTCTCAGCACTTCCTGCCACAGCCTGGCTGCTTCATCATGCTTGCCGGAGCTGTACAATTGGTTGGCGTGGTTCACAAGACTGCCAAACTGGGTAGCTTTGAACTCGGTAATCCGGCCAAGGTCGCGGTCCAGCACGTAAATTGCATCACCGTAGCTTTCAACGGCAACCGGGTTTTTGAACGTGCCGAGCTGATTGCCCAGCTGTCCGATTACATAAAGCAAATTGCCGTCCTCGTTGTAGGTGAATATGCGCCCGCGCGTGGAATCCAGCGCCCGGTATACGCCGCTGTCAACCACATCAATGTCGATGAAGGAGGAACGGTTAATGCTCAAATCGCCGATTGGCGGAATGTCCGCATTCATGCTAAGAACATCGATGCCGGACGGATTTAATTTTTTGACTGCCGACAATGTCGATTTGTCCATGGTAGTCGTGTAAATAAATCCATCTTCATCCACATCCGCGTTATTGAACTCCAGCGGGATAAAACGGATCAGCTTTTCGCGCTGCTCTTTGGTGGCCACCGTTTTCCAGAACAGGTCGATGGGATCGAACTGGACTCGGTTGGTGCCCATAAAGCCTGTAAAACGGCCGTCAATGTCGAACTCGATAAGCCCTTCGTATACGCCTCTGCCAACAACGTAGATGCGTCCGGCTTTGTCGACGATTACCTTGCGCGGAAAATATTCAAAGCTTTCGCTGATGACATCCGCCTTGGGAGCGCCCAGCTCTCTCACAAAGGAGCCGTCTCGGTTCAACTCGACTACGCGCCGGTTTTCAGTATCGGCTACGTAAATTTGTCCTTTTTTTGTAACGAAGATGCCCTCCGGATTTTTGAAGCCGTCTTCTTTGCCATTATTGTTGAAACCTTTAATTTCCTGAACGGTTTCCCATTGGCTGTTCAAAACGACGATGCGGCCGTTACCGGAGTCGAGAACATAAACAAGACCCTCGTCTGAGATAAAGATATCGGTTGGCGCATTCCATGCGCCTGTCCCCGCTTCTTGTCCCGTTATTGCTCTGGAGGGAAGAAACGCGATCGGCGATTTAACGGCTTGGCCCCAGTAGTTATAGGTATAGCCTTCGTACGGCGAAGCCTGGGCCGCGCTCGGGCTAAGACCGGCAAACAACAGAACAGCTGCCAGGATCAGTAGTAGTGACTTTATTTTCAAACCTAACGCCTCCATCGCTTTAGTCCTTCATGCCGGACGAAGCCATCGTTTGAATGACATTGCTCTGAGACAATACAAATGTCACAATCGGCACCGTCATCATGATGACCGCCACGGCGGCCCCGACCCCCGCACGCGCTATGCCGCCTGATACGATCTGGCTCATCGCGTAGTGCATGGTCTTGAGCTGCTCGCTGTAGATAAAGCTGCCGCCATCGGTGCCCCACAGCATTTGCATCATCAGAATCAGGAGCGTCAGCCATGCCGGCTTAACGAGCGGCATAACGATTTGCATGAAAATGCGATATTCGCTTGCGCCGTCAATCTTCGCCGCCTCCAGCAGCGCATCCGGAATCTGCTCCATAAACTGCTTCATCAGATACAGGCCAAGCGGATAGGCAAATGCTGGAACAATAACCGCCTGATAGGAGTCCATCCAGCCCAGAGCGGACATGATAATGTAGTTCGGTATTGCCGTTACATGAGGCGAAAACATCAGGGACAGGACAATAATCGTAAAGAGCACCTTGTGGCCGCGAAACTTGTGCTTGGCCAGCGGGTATGCCGCTGCGGATGCCAGAACGATATGGCCGAAGGTACCTGCCGCCGTAATAAATACCGTGTTAAAAATATATCTTGAAAACGGAACCCATGAGTTCTTCATAACCTGAAACAGATCCCCGAAGTTTTCGAACGTCGGGTTTCTTACAAATAGCGTTGGCGGGAAAACAAACAGCTCATCCAGCGGCTTGAACGCATTATTGATCACATAGATCAACGGAACCGCCATAAAGGCTCCGAATCCGCCGAGCACCAGGAAAAGCATGATATCGACCTGCCAGGAGCGATTCACTCTTTTTTTGAGTCGTATGGCCAGTTTCATCCGCTTATTCCCCCACTCTCTTCAGCAACTTTTGAACGATCAGGTTGGAGCCCAGCATCAGCATAAACAATACTGTTGCGATAGCCGATGCATAACCCATTTCAAACCGGATTGTACCGTAGTCCATCAAGTGGGTTACGATGGTATGCGCTCCGTACTGCACGCTCGGGAAGCCCGCCAGAGCCGTTGCAACATCCGCAACCGCAAGCGAGGACGTAATCTGAATAACGGCGCCAAACATCAATTGCGGTCTCATGGACGGCAAGGTAATGTACCACAGCTCCTGCCAGCGATTTTTGACGCCGTCCATCGCACCCGCTTCATATAGCGTGCGATCAACCGTCTGCAAGCCTGCGATAAAAGCCAGGAAGCTGGTGCCAAGACTGAGCCACAATTGAACCAGCATAATAATGGCCAGCATGTACTTCGGATTTTGCAGCCACAGAATCGGCTCGTAGATAATGCCAATTTTCATCAAAAATCCGTTCATGATGCCGTATGAATCGCCCGAGAATATAATTTGCCAAATAAAGAACACGTTGCCCGAAATGGACGGGGCGAAAAATACCAATGTCATAATCGCCCTGACCTTCGGATTCAGCTCGTTAATCAGCCAGGCAAACACAAAACAGGCAATGTAGCTGACCGGCCCCGTTACGACGGAGAAAATCAGCGTATTTTTAACACCAATCAAAAAAACATCATCGTTCCAGAGCAGCTTGGAGTAGTTCTCCCAGCCAACCCACCTTGGAAACTCCAGCATGTTGAAATGTGTAAAGCTGAAGAAGATGGAGATGACGACCGGAAGCACAGTAAACAGCGAGAACAACAACATATAAGGCGCCAGCAGGACGTACAAATGTTTATCCCGCTTCACATCTCTGGCGAACAGGCCCCACTTTCCCTGCAGTCCGGCAGGGCTGCCCGCGGGCTTGGTCGTGGTTTCGGCCGCAATTTTAGCTTTCTGCAAAAGAGTCCCTCCCTAGTGCCTTCAGTCCAAATTAAACTCTTTTCGCTTTTGTTCGATTTCGTAATCGATTTCCTGAACGTAATCGTAAAGGGCGTCGGTAGAGTTGGTACCGTTGTTGACAACTTCACGAAGCGCATTGTCCAGATGGCGACCCGTAAAGTAGCCGCCCGGCACTTCTGGAACTCCCCGTACCCATTCCCATTGAGATTCCAGGCTGCGATAGTCGCGTGTCGGCCAAGGCAGCTCCTTCAGCGCCTCAACGTTTGCGGTTGGATAACGGGCGGCAGCGCCCATCAGGCCTTCCATTTCACGGCCAAAACGAACCTGGGCATCCTTGCTGACCCACCATTTCATAAATTCCCAAGAAGCCTCTTTGTTTTTGGCTTCCTTAAGCATGATGGTTGCCGTTCCGCCGCTTGCTACATCCCGGCGAATCGTGCCGTCAGGCTGTTCCATTCCCGGAACCGGTATGAATTCCCACAGCCCCTTGATTTCAGGAGCCGAAACCGACAAATAGTTATAGAACGTATAATCCTGAACGCCTACCGGCATTTCGCCCGTTCTAAACCGCATCGGGAAGTCGAAGATAAGCGGCAGCTTGTAGCTGGTATAGAAGTTGGTCCATTGCTTAAATGCCGCAAGTCCCGTCTCCGTATCCATTCCGCTTTTTGCCCCATTGTTCAAGTAGAAGGCGCCATCCATCTGATAAAGCAGCAGTGCATAAGCCCGGTTAACCTCCAGCACCGGCACGCCGGTTGTTTGAGCCAGCGGCAGTGCAAAGTCCATATTATGCTTTTGCAAAACCGGAATCATCGCGTAGACATCTTCCCAGGTTTGCGGCGGCTCCACATTCAGCTGCTCCAAAATATCCTTCCGGTAAAACAGCATGTTGAAAATTTGCTGTTCTGGCAGGGCAAACACTTTATTATCGTACCGGTAAGGAACAAGCGCGCTGTCCCTGAATTGCTTGATTACTTCGTCATAGCCCGGATAACCGGACAGATCCTCGGCAGCTTGACGCATTCCGAAGTTAACTGGCACGTCATTACCGACCTGCATAGCTACATCGGGCCCTTCGCCAGCCAATGATGCGCGCAGCAGCACGTCCGCATTGACCAGCTTCAGATTTACGTTAATGCCGGTGAGCGGCGTAAACGTGTCGTCAATCATCGCTTTCAGCACTTGTGCCTGGTCACGGCCCGTACCGATCCATACGGTAACGGTTTGATCACTATCCTCCGAGCTTCCGATCGTGTTGTAATCCTCGAAGAAAGAGTGGAAGAAAGAAGAAATTTCATGTCCAATTTTTCTAAAGGTTGAGGAATTTGCTTTCGGAAGCTTCACATCCGTTGATGCAAGCATCAAATAATCAATTTCAAGCGGCTGCTCGCGCACCTCAAGAATCCACGATCCTACACTGCCCACGTTTGTTTTAAATTGGGACAACCGCTTCTGCACCGTTTCCGGCTTGGCCGCCAAGTCTTCCAGCTGATAAGCGGTTTTGTTCAAAACGGCAGTTTTATCGCTTTTTTCTCCCGTCAGCCGCACCAGTTCTTCAGAAACTGCGTATAAAATATCGCTTTGCTCCTTGAATACGGCGGACATATCAGGAATCTGTTTATCTAATTGATAATCCCGGTAAGGGTCTGGCACATTGCCGGTAATCATCAAGATTTTTCGATACATGGCGTTGATTTCAAGCACGCTGGCTTCCACCTGGCGGATAAGAGGCGCGATCGCTCCCAAACTTACCTCCATTTTCAGCTCGTGCTTGCCTTTGGTTAGGTAGAACAAATAAGGCTCGTCGTTGCTGCCAAGCACGTTCATTTGCCAATCCGAGTCGTAATAAAACGGAATTTGCATCATTTCCTGAAACGGAATTTCACCGTCAATTTGTAATGAGCGTGTAGAATAAATGCCCCGCAGCAGTTCTTGTCTGCCCTTGATGGCAATTCTGTACAGTCCGTCCTCCGGCGCATCCATTTCCCATGCAATCCATTGGCCCGGCACCCGCCAGTTGTTGCCTCCGATTGTATTCATCTTGATTTTGGAAACGTCATAAGGCTCAGTCGACGGGCTTGAACGATCCGTGATCGGGTACAGGGTTGGCGATGATTTGTAGACTGCATCTTCACCCTGGACTTTAATCAGATGGCCGCTCGTTTCCTTATAGCCTTTTGCTTCGTATTCTTTCTTGACTTCCTCATAGCTTGCCGGCGCATCATATTGATAAACCTTCAAATAGTCGATTGCCATTGGTTCCCTGGAAGACACCATGGTCAATGTATGTTTGCCAGCCGGCAAATAAAAGAGATACGGCTCCTCATAATAGCCCTCTGTGTCTCTCAGCAGCGTCTCTTGCCAGATTGGAGATTCCACCTGACGGGGACGCAGGTCATTGCCGCGGTTATCCAGTTCAATCTCGTCTTTCTCATTGACCCAAACGCGATGGAAGGAAAGATTGCGCGCGCTGCTGAACGGAAGTTTCCCGTCAATTAACAGCTCCCGCTCGATAGCAGAGCTTTTACCCTCAATTGGAAAATAACGAACCATGATATGGTACATTCCTGTCTTGGGTACTTCCATCTCCCAGCTTATGGAGCCGCTTTCTTCCGTTCTGACGAACTTGCCTGTTTCGCCGCCAAGCTCGGTAATCACTTCCGGGCTCATCTCTTCGGCGTTCACATAATCCGCCGCATGGATGACGACTTCCTCGCGAGGCCGCTCCTCATCTTTATACTGCTGCAAATAAAACTCGTAATTGTTTTCCGAGGATTGTCCGGAAGTCGTCTCGACGTCTGCTTGATTAGATGGTTGAGCCGCGTCTTGAGTACCGGTCGCACCGGAATGAGATGTAGGGAAAACCAATATAGAGACCAGCATGACGATTACTACTGTCCAGGTGACCGTCATTCGGGATAATGCGATTTTCACCCAATTCCCTCCTTTACCAGGCTAGCGAAGTTATGATGATTACGGCAGCCAGCCAGTTCCTCCGGTTAAGAAGGAACGGCTGGCTGCCGCTTGAGAGGTTGTTCAAACAGTCAATTCCAAAAGCCGGCTGTTTGAACTCGAACTTTTAGGTACAGTGGAAGATTGTGCTATTCCTTGTCTTGCTCGCCGCTCAATACTTTGTCGGCTGCGGCTTGCGCAGGCCCGATGACTTGTGCAACGCCGGTAGAAGGAGTAACCTCGCCCTTCACGAATTTTTCGGTAACGGAATCCAGCTGGTCTTTAATGCCCAGACCGCCGAAGCGTCCGCCGAACAAGCGTTGAACCTTGCCGTCGTCGTTCATAGCGTTAGCAATGGAAGTTTCGTCAGGCAATACGTTTTCCAGCCACAGTCGTTGGTTTTCTTTATAGTTGTCGAAGTCTTGCAGCTCTTCCCAAATTTTCACGATAACGTCGGCGTCTTTAACGCCTTTAGGAATAACATAAGCTGCTGTTTGGCCTACCGGATCGAAGTAGCTGGATGCTTGAGGACCCTTCGGCAGGTACACATAACCCCACTCGTCTTTCAGCTTGTCTTGGATACGGCCTTCGATTTCCCACTGACCGCCGGGATACATGGCGATTGTGCCTTCGGAAAAATATTTTGCAGGGTCTTCCCAGTCGTTGCCTTCGTTTGCTTTGATAACCTTATGCTCGTTGTACAAGCCGTACAGGAAATTGAGCGCTTCCATAGCTTCCGGAGAATCAAAGCTCACTTTTTTGTTTGCTTCATCGTAAATTTTGCCGCCGTTGCTTGCGATCAGCAATTCGGACAAAACATAATGCGCGCCGGCCAGACCGTATTGATCCATTTTGCCGTCGCCGTTATTGTCAACGGTCAGCTTTTTCGCTGCATCAAGCATCGAATTCCAGTTCCAGTTGTCCTCGTCCATCAATTGCTGCGGGTCCTTCAGACCTGCTTCCTTGAAAATGCGTTTGTTATAGAACAAGCCTGTATCATTAGCGTTGAACCAGCCCTCAAGGCCATATACTTCTTTGCCGCCGAAGCGCATGGAATCGATTACATCAGGCGCTATACGGGAGTTTTTCAGATAATCGTCAAGCGGCGTCAGGAAACCGCCTTGCATCAGGCCCCAGATAAAGCCATCGGGCAAACGAACGATTTCAGCGAAGGGCTCGTTGGCCAAAACAGAGGAGGACAGCTTCTCGGAAGTGGACCAATACTCTGTATTCAAATACGAAATTTTGACATTGTATTTTTCTTCGACCTTCTTAATGCGCTCGCGTGCCAGCTCATCCGCTTCGGAATCCCCGACTGGCGTTGCATCCCACCAGTGCGAAATTCGAATTTCGCGACCGTTCAGGTCAACGGCCAGCGGCTCTTCGGCAGCCTCCGTTTGCGCCGGAGCCTCCTCTGACGCTGTCGGCGACGGGCTTACCGATGCGCTTGGCGCATTGTTGCCGCCGCTGCATGCCGATAACATTGTAGCTACTGCGGTAAGCAAAATTAGTAAAGTCGATTTCTTGTGTTTCATTTCTCTCATTGCTCAACACCCTTTCCTGATCATTAATAAAAATTCATTATCCATAACACAAACCTATGCACCTTGTGAAGTCGCAATTCCCGCGCACCGTTTGTGAAAGAGCGCTTTCTAAATATTGACCTCAATAAGTGTAAAGGTTTTCATGAAACCCATTTCATTATATATCTTGCGCCTTTTCCGGTCAATACTAAAAGTGGGCTGTCTCTCGAAAAGATTACGTTTTCAAGACAGCCCATTTTTTTGTTTTTATAGTATGACTTGCAGCTCGTTATTCTTTTTTATCCGGCTCGCCTCTCAGCACCTTTTGAATGCCGGCTTGCGCGGAATCAATAACCTGGGCAACGCCTGTCGAAGGAGTAACCTCACCCTTAACAAATTTCTCGGTAACGCTTCCCAGAATGTTTTTGACGCCCAGTCCGCCTGCGCGGGCATCCGTAACTCTGATTACTTTTCCATTATCGTCCATAGCATTGGCGATCGAAGCTTCATCCGGCAATATGGTTTCCAGCCACAGTCTGTGGTTTTGCTTCCAATTGTCGAAATCCTGAAGCTCTTCCCAAATCTTCACAACGATATCCGCATCCTTAACCCCTTTTGGAATAACAAAGCTTTCTGTGCTGTTCACTGCATCATAATAAGCAGTAGCTTGAGGGCCTTTAGGCATGTAAACGTAGCCCCAATCATCCTTCAGCTTGCCTTGAATACGACCTTCAACTTCCCATAAGCCGCCGGGATACATAGCGATGTTGCCTTCCGAGAAGTACTTGGAAGGGTCCTCCCAGTCGTTGCCTTCGTTTGCCTTGATAACCTTATGCTCGTTATACAGGCTATACAGGAAGTTAAGCGCTTCCATAGCTTGCGGAGAGTCAAAAGCCGCTTTCTGGGTCGCTTCATCATAAAGCTTACCGCCATTGCTTGGGATCAGCATCTCATGGAATACATAATAAGCTCCTGAAAGTCCGTATTGATCCATTTTGCCATCGCCATTTGTGTCTACCGTCAGCTTTTTCGCTGCATCAAGCATGGTGTTCCAATTCCAGTTGTCTTCTTCCATAAGCTGCTGAGGGTCTTTAATGCCGGCTTCCTTAAAGATCCGCTTGTTATAGAACATGCCGTTGTCGTTTGGCGTATACCAGCCCATCAAGCCGTAAATTTTGTCTCCGCCAAAACGCATGGAGTCAATAACCTCCGGGGCAATTTTGGTATTTTTCAAATAATCGTCAAGCGGTGTCAAAAATCCGCCTTGCATCAAGCCCCAGATATCGCCGTCAGGCACTCGCACAATTTCAGCGAAGGGATCGTTGGCCAAAACGGTGGATGAAATTTTTTCGGAGGTGACGCCGTATTCTGTATTTACATAAGATATTTTTACATTATATTTTTCTTCGACGGCTTTAATGCGTTCACGGGCCAATTCATCCGCCTCGGAATCGCTGGCAGGAGTGGCGTCCCACCAGTTGGAGATCCGAATTTCCCGTCCGTTCAAATTCACTTCCTTGGGCTCCTCGGCCGCTTCTGTCGGCGCCGGAGTTTCCTCATTTGCCGCGGGCTGGCTGGCCGTTGGACTTGGCGCGCTGTTGCCCCCGCTGCAAGCTGCCAGAATGGTGGCGATTGCTGTTACCATAACGAGTAAAGTTGACTTCTTTTTCTGCATCTCATTCACTGTTAGACACGCTCCCCTAAGTAAGTATAAACCACGTGATCAAGCACAAAAGCTTTATTTGTTTCCGCCTATTTGCGCCCTCCTTTTATAATTGTAAGGGCTTTCATGAAACCCTTTTCATTATAGCCTGTAACGACTTTGCGGTCAATAACAAATTCAGGATAAATAAAAACGGGTTACGCTCGGCGATAGCGTAAACCCGTCATTTTAAGGAAAGCGGTACAAATGGCTTATGGCTGTACAGGAGCCGATGTGCTTTGCCGGACTACCAGGTGGGGCTCCAGTGTGGTCAGTTTTTTGACCTTTTCTTTATTCATCATAGCCTGAAGCACCTTAATCGCCGTCCGTCCCAGCTCATGCGCCTTCTGGGACACGGTGGTTAACTCAGGAATAAAGTGATGGGATAATGGGATGTCGTCAAATCCAACTATCGATATGTCGTCAGGCACGGAAAGCCTGGATTCCGTCGCCGCCTTAATGGCGCCGATCGCGGTATAGTCGTTGACGCAAAAGATGGCGGTTGGTTTTTCCTTCATGGAAAGCAGCTTCAGCATCTGCCGTTTGCCGGATTCGATAGAAAAGCTGTCCGGCAGAATCCAATCCTCGCAAACCTCCAGCCCTTCCTCCTTCATTGTTTTGCGGAAGGCCCGCAGCTTGATGGAGGTTGTTGTCATGTGGTTTTCGCCGCCGATAAAACCGATTTTCTTGTGCCCCAATTGCGCCAAATGGCGCACAGCCAGAGCAGTTCCGAACGATTCATCCGTTGCAACCCGAATCAGGCCCGAGTTTTTCAGCTCGCCGTTCACAAGCACTGTCGGAATGACACTAGCATGCTGAACAAGCTCCTGAACCAGATGCTCGTCGCAGTGCTTCAAGTTAATGCGCCCGCCTAAAAACATAATGCCGTCCACGCGCTTCTCGCGCATAATGCTGAGATATTCCGATTCTTTTCGCGTATCGCCGATTGAATTACTGAGCAGAAAGGTATGACCGGACGATTGCGCCTCCTCCTCCGCCCCGGCAAAAACCTCTGGGAAAAAGGGATTCGTCAAGTCAGGCACGATAACGCCAATGATACCGGTTTCTTTCTTTAGCAGACTTCTGGCCATGGCATTGGGCTGGAAGTTGTACTTGCTAATCAGCTCTTCAATTTTGGCGCGGGTACTTCCTTTAACTGGAGCGGTATCGTTGATTACGCGCGAAACAGTTGCGACCGATACTTTAGCCTCCTTGGCAATATCATATATCGTGACCTCTCTCAAGCTGAACGCTTCCTTCCTGCGACCAATTCTCGTATCATTATAACAAAATTACCCAAGCTATGACACAGGCTGATAGAGGCATATGACGGGCAGGTCCGCCAATCGGCTAAAATCCTGCCCTCAATCGCAACTGTTTAATTCCTCGTTAGAGAGCGCTCCAGCGCCAGTCCGACTGATCATCGAACAACAGGCGCACATGGCTTGGCTTTTTGCCTTGCTCATCAAACAGAGTCAGTTCATTGCCGCTTTCCTTCAGCCAGTCCATCGGAAGCTTGTAATCCTCTTGAGGCCCGATTTGCCAGTACCGGCCCAAATCGTGGCCGTTCAGCAGCACATAACCCTTGCTCATGCCTGTCAGCCTCAGCTTGAGCTTGGGATGAATGCATTTCGGAATTGCCGGCATGTCGAAGGTTGTGCTGAACCAGGCCGGAGCCGCTTCTACGGTCACGTTTTCCAAAGCTGCAGGAGATGCGCTTGGTTCCTCCAGCGGCAGTATCGACCAGCCAGTCACTTCCTTTTGCTTGCTGTATGTCAATAGGTCAAGTCGATTCATTGGCGTTTTAAAGCCCGGCATTTCAATCTTGTTGACGCCTTCTGCAACAAAATCGGAAATATCAACATAATGGAATGCAAACCAGTTATGGTAAGCCTCAAGCTGTACTTCCTTGCCGTTAATTTTCAAGCCGCTTGCAATTGCGCCAACCAGAATCGCGCCTTCATTTCCTTCGAGCTTGAAGGTCCGTGTAAGCGGAGCGGAAAAGCTGCCGTCCTGTACTTCATCCAAGTCGAAGCTTTCCCCGTTGCATAACCAGCCGCTTCTCAGATCAAGCGCAGCGCCATCCAGATAGACGGGGCCAAAAACGCCCTTTTCCTCACCCAGATAAGGGGAGAAGTTAAGGCTTCCCATATGCTGGACAAGCAATTGGAGCTTGCTTCGGCCTTGAGGGAGCTTGATTGTTGCATATGCGGCTCCAACCTGGCGGACCATGGCTTGCTCGACGCCGTTGACATATATACGCGTGGAGTCCTGAACCGCGGAAAATACAAGCGTGCTTTCCTGCTCCTGCGGCACATTGACTTCACTGCTGTAGATCAGATAGCCAAATTCTCTATCCAGCTCTGCGAAGCCGCGCGGCTGCGGCGAAATTTCTCCCGCCTTCAGCTCGTTCAGGTTCAGGCTTTTTATTTTCCAGTCCGAAAGAACCGGCGCCTGGATTGGCGGTTGCTCATACAAGGCAAGGTCAGCCGCAAGTGTGCCGGACTCTTTGCCGCCCCAATCGCCCAGAAGCAGCTTATCTCCATCGGGACGTCCCGAAACTCCGTCCACTCCGCCTTGTCCATTCAGGTCAAGGTCATCCCAGCCGATTGCCCAGGCTATGCTGTCGCCCGCGATTCTCCAGGCGCGGTCCGACATATAACCGTTCAGTACAATAACCTCTACCTGTTCGCCGCCGCTTTTTACTGTTATGCGCTGCGGGGTTTGGAAATGGAAAACATCCAGCGTCAGGCTGCGTCCCTCTGCACTGCTTTCTGCCAGCACTATGCCGTTACTGTTGTATTGTATGCTTTGATCCGATTCGAACTGGATATGGCTGCGTTGTCCATCGTCTCCGGCGAGAATGAGCGTACGGACGCCGCCGATCATATCGTTTCCAATCAGGAAGCCGCCGCAGGTTAGGCGAAGGCCGGAGCCGACTTCCAGCCGGTCGATAACGGGAACAATTTGTCCCGGCTTGATCGAAACCGGTATCGTACGGTCTTTTTCCAGCGTAATGGAGAAGCCTTCCTTCTCCTCTTTCTGGCTTTCCGCGAACCAAATCTTCTGGCCGTTCCACTCTCTGCCCTGAAGGCGGAGCCCCGAGCCGCCGCGAGCCTCGCCATTTTCAATCGGCTCCGACTCCAGCAGCAATTGCCCAAGCGCTGTAGCAAACAGCGAGATTTTTTTGGACATCCGGTATTTTGGCGTTACCCGGCCGTATTCGGATAGCGGAGCGTCATAATCGTAGGAGGTCACCATAAAGATGTCGCTGCTTCCTACCGTGCGTCCGCCGTATCCGCCAAAATTGGTGCCGCCAAAAAACATGTAGTGGCTGATTCCGTCAAAGCCGGCGCGAATGATTTCCATCATTCTTTTTTCATACAGCTCAGGCGTTTTCTGGGTGGCCGACGGCGCTCCCCAATGCTCGAACCAGCCCGTCCAGAACTCTGTCACGATCTTGGGCGCATCCGGCTGCTTAAGCATCAGCTTTTCGTAGTGCCCGTTGGCGCCCGACCAGAAGTTAGCGCCTTCAATAGTGCCCTCGGCTCCGCCCTCGCATGTAATGAGCGGGACGTCGATGCCGCGGTCCAGCAGACCGTCGCGAAGGCTGTTCATATATAGTTTGCCGGATGCGTCATCCGCCAAATAGCCATATTCATTTTCAACCTGCACCAGAATGACGCTTCCGCCCTTTGTAATCTGACGCGCGGAAATGATTGCACCAATCTGGTCAAAATAACGGTTGACGTAGTGCAGATACACCTCGTCGTTTATGCGGAAGCGGATATTCTCCTTTGTTTTGAGCCAATACGGGAAACCGCCGAAGTCCCATTCCGCACAAATAAACGGACCCGGACGGGCAATGACCCACAACCCCAGCTCTGCGCACAAATCCAGGAAAGCTCCGCAGTCGTTATCGCCTTCGAAGTTCCACTGGCCCTCCTGAGGCTCATGCACGTTCCATGCAAAATAAGTATCGATGCAGTTCATGCCTGCAAGCTTGGCCTTGACCAGCACTTCCCGCCATTCCTGCTTCGGCATGCGGAAATAATGAATCGAAGCAATATTTAAAAATACGCGTTTTTCTCCAATCGTAAAGCTTTTGGCGTCGTAGCTGATGTAAGCCTCATGACGCGATTGATCGGCCAACGTCAGATCTCTTTTTTTCTCCACCGTTTGAGTCATCCATCTCTTTCCTTTCTTTATAAAAAACAATAGTTGGTCGAGGCAGACGCGAATCTGTGAAATACTGTGATTTTGTCATTTATGAAATGGGTTTCATTAATTGCATATAAATTATAGAACTGTTTTGTAAACGTTGTCAACCATTTAACCTAAATCCCTTTGACTTGTTTGGAACATAACTCGTTTGGGCATATCCGCAGCGTTGTTTTTTGTTGTATGATGAAGGGGAAAACATCATTTATACGGATAATTGAGGGGTCCAATTGAACATAAACAAGCACGGTAAAAGAATCCTTTTTCTCCTGGCGGCGCTTATGGTTTTATTGGCCGGTCTGGCTTTTTTTATTCAGGATTTCGGCAAGGCGCAAAGTCCGCCAGCCCGGGATGGAAGCCTGGACCTGTCGAACTGGGATTTTCGCAAGGACGGACTTGTCAAGCTAAACGGCGAATGGGACTTCTATCCCGGCGTACTCGTTAAGCCAGCTTCTCTGGATGCGCTATCCGGCAAACAGACCATACAAGTGCCGGGTCGCTGGAGCGAAACGGCCAATGGCGGCGTCATGGGAGATCAGGGGGCAGGCACCTACCGTCTGCGCATAGGGGTTAATGAGCATACCTCCACCTTCGGCCTCAAAACCAAAAATATCCGCTCAGCTGCAAGGATTTTTGTAAACGGCATTGAAGTCGGCAACAGCGGCTCGCCCGCATTAAGCGCTAGCGAGGGACATGTCACCAACGTCGTTCCTTTAGTAGCCTTTTTTAACGATGAGGATAACCAGCTCGATCTGGTTATCCAGGTTGCCAATCCGGATTACTACAACGGCGGAATCATTCAGCCCATACTGCTGGGCAGCCAGAATGAAATCAACACCTACACCTTCCGGGTCAATACGCTGGAGATATTGGGAATTGCCTCGCTCCTGTTGTCCGGCATTTATTATTTCGGTATCTTCCTGAACAGACGGAAAGACCGGTTTATTCTCTATATCAGCCTGTTCTGCTTGACCTACGCCGGCATTACTTCAATGGATAATGAAAAAATATTTAACCGCTTATTCGACTCCTTGCCGTTTATGTGGATTCTGAAAGTCAAAGGCTCCATTATCTGCTTAAGCATCATTGTTACAGCCCTGCTGCTCAAAGAGATGGGCAAGGTTTTTATGCCGGCCGCCGCTTTGCGCGGAATCGCCGTTACCATGGGTCTGGTTGCCGTGACGCTTGTTTTCACTCCTACCCCCATGATCGCTGCGTTAGAGCAGCTGACCGGTCCGCTGTATCTGCTGGCTTATGCCGCTATGGCGTTTTTAGTGCTCAGGGCGCTCCGGTTAAAGCAATACGGCCGGATGAACAGACGGCAGACCATGCTGCTGCTCTGCGGAATATTGCTTATCATTTGCTCGTATATAAGCGCGTTTCTTTACTTTTTTTCTATTGTGCAGACCTACATCGTTCCTCTGTGGGTGCTCGTTGTTATGCTGCTCGGCATGGGCGCCACGTTCGCCAAGCAGTTCTCCAAAGCCTATGACGATCTGGAAAACGCCAGCCGTGAGCTGATCAAGGCGGACAAGCTGAAGGATGAATTCCTGATTCATACCTCTCATGAGTTCAAAACACCGCTGCACGGTATTATGAATATGGCTCAAAGCGCATTGGAGCGGCAAGGCGGGAGCAAAAGGGACCAGTCCGAAACGTTGGCCTATATTGTCTCTATCGCATCCAGATTATCCAGTCTTGTTAATGACATCATGGATGTGGAAAGCATGCGCAATGGACAATTGAGGCTAAATCCCGTTACGTTTGACATCAACGGGACTGTCCATGCTGTATTGCACATGTTGAAGGATATGCGAAAGGGTGATGGGATAACGCTGGTCAACCGGATTTCTCCCGGTCGTTTTTTTGTTTACGCCGACGAAAATCGTTTTCGCCAAATCATCGTCAATCTGGTTGGAAACGGACTTAAATATACGGAAAAGGGCAGCGTGGAGGTGCAAGCCCAAACCGACGGCAATCATGTCATCATTACAGTATCGGATACAGGTATTGGAATGGACGAAAACTTGAAGGCATCGTTGTTCCAGGGAGCGACGCAAGCCGGGGAGGTCAATTTCACCGGCACTCACTCGTCGGGCCTTGGCCTGGCCATCTCCAGAATGCTGGCAAACAGTATGAACGGAGAGCTTCGCCTGCGATATTCGGAGCCTAGGGCAGGCTCCTGCTTTGAGCTTGTTCTCCCCTGCTCTGCCGAAGCCGGAAGCTCTCAGGGCGGCTCCCGCCATACATCCCTTCAGGACAACGCAGCGATCCCGGACAACCTCGCCAGCGCTTCCCTGCTTGAGGGTGGAACGTATAAGGGCAGACCGCCTTATGAAGCTTATCGCGATGACGATGCAGCCTATGCATCCTTGCCGAAAACTGACGCTGATCTGGCGGTTTCGGGGCAAGAGGCTTCAAGCTGGGGCGGCACGGCCGTTAAGCGCCACAAAATACTCATCGTTGACGACGAGCCCTCCAACATCAGAGTTTTAAAGGAAGTGTTTCGCAACGAGCCCTACGAGCTTCTGGTCGCTTACAATGGCTATCAGGCGCTGGAATGGATCCAAGCCTCGCGCGATTTGTCCATCGTGCTGCTGGATGTGATGATGCCCGGCTTGTCCGGCTATGAGGTATGCCAAAAAATACGAGAGCAATACGAATGGTTCCAGCTGCCCGTTCTATTGCTGACGGTTCGCAATACGCCGGAGGACATTGCCGCCGGACTGGAGGCAGGCGCAAATGATTTTGTCGTCAAGCCGTTTGACGGCAAGGAGCTGAGGGCAAGGGTCCACACGCTGCAAAAAATGAAAGAAGCGGTGGAGCAGGCGATTCGCATGGAAAGCGTCTTTTTGCAATCGCAAATCAAGCCGCATTTTCTGTACAATGCCCTTAACATCATCATTTCCTTGTGCTACAGCAATCCAGAACGGGCGGGAGAGCTGCTTGAGGAGTTAAGCTATTACCTGCGCGGCAGCTTTAACATCGACCCGCACCAATCCATGGTCTCCCTTCAAAAGGAGCTGACGCTGGTGGACTCCTATCTGGCCCTGGAAAAGGCCCGCTTCGAGAAGCGTCTTGCCGTGGAGTTTGACATAGCCGAGGAGGCGCTGGACCTGCAAATACCGGCGCTGATCATTCAGCCGCTGGTCGAAAATGCGATTATTCACGGTTTGATGAAGCGCCTTTCGGGAGGTACGGTCGCAATTAAGGCGGAGCTTGAGAATGGCGGGCTGCTGCTGACTGTAGCAGATAACGGCCTTGGTATCCCCCCGGAAAAGCTGGAATCGCTGCTGGATCACCGCCAGCAAACGGACAGCATCGGACTGAAAAATGTCCACAAGAGGTTAACAAATGTATACGGACAAGGCCTTGTGATAGACAGCTCGCCGGGAGAAGGCACCAGAATCACCATGCGAATTCCAGTTTAAGAGGTGACAGGACATGACGATAAAGGCGCTTGTAGTTGACGATGAAGCATTAACGGCAGAGCATACCTGCAGGCTGCTTTCCGGCCTGGGGGTCGATGTTTTGGGGTTTGACGTCAATCCTTATGCAGCTCTGGACAACATTACGCTGAAGAAACCCGACGTTCTGTTTCTGGATGTGGAAATGCCGGAATTAAACGGCATGGCAGTAGCGGAAAAGGCGCAGGAGCTTGGTTATGAAGGTGAAATCGTGTTCGTGACAGCGTACAAGGAATACGCCGTTGAGGCGTTTACGGTTAATGCGCTGGATTATTTGCTGAAGCCCATGAAGAGATCGGAGCTTGAACGCGCCGTAGAGCGGGTCAAACGAAGAATTTGCGAAAAACGGGCGCTGCTGCCGCAGGCTGAAGCCAAGACGCTGCACGTTACGCTGCTTGGTCCGCTCGCCGTGCTGGTTGGCGAATCGAAAACGCCGATCCGATGGATGACGGCAAAATGCGCCGAAACCTTCGCCTATCTCCTGCTGCACGGCAGAGAGCGCAGCATCTCCAAGGATAGGCTGCTGGAGGCTATCTGGCCGGACAAAACAAGGGAAAAAGGGGATATCAACCTCAGAAGCACCTTAAGCCGTTTAAACAAAACGCTAAGAGAAGCCGGAGCCGGAGTATCCGCCGTATCCACAGGGAACGGCTACAAGCTTATTGGAAAATCAACAGAAATAAAAGCTGATGCGATCGAGCTGGAAAAGGCGGCTGATGGCAGCATGCCTCTTCACAGCGGCAATAGGGAAGTCATCCACGCCATTGTGGCGGGCTACAGCAACCTGCTGCTTGAGGATATGGACAGCGAATGGTGCCACACGTCCCGCTCAGCTTACCATAGCTATTTTGTCAGCGCCGCCAGTCGGTTGATCGCTTTTTATGAGGACAATGCATACGACGCCGCCCTGCCGCTTATCATTATACAGCAGCTGCTGACTCATGATCCTTATAACGACGGAGCCAGAGCGAAGGCGATGAAGCTTCACTATGAGCTTATGGGTCCCTTTCATGCCCAAAAATACTACAATGACTACGCACAGCTGCTTTACGCCGACCTTGGCCTGACGCCCGGCGAAAGCTTGAAGCAGGCGTATGAATCCCTTGGACTTGTCCAGCATGTTTATAAACAAGTATAAGGCGCATTCAGGCGGAAGTGTTCCCTTCCCCAAATGCGCCTTTTACCATATATCTTTAACAATTGTCCAACAACAACTAAGCTGGTTGTCCCGCCCCAGGCTTGCGTTTACGGAACAGGAAGTAGAAGCCGGCAATAATGCCAAGCGCTACAACAACGTCAATAATGATGGTGATGATCACCCATTGCGGCAGATCCGTGCTCAGACCGTTTTCCATGCCGTTGCTGTTCGCTACGGTGTATAGCACGTTATGCGCATTTTCTCTCATCGCCAATTGTGTATCAATGCTCTTGCTGTCGATTTCCGGCACGCCATACGGCGCAACGCCGGTAAGAAGAATGTCGTTCCCCGCACGGAAAGCCAGATCGGCAATCATGTACGGATAAGAAGCTTCGATGAAGAAGTCTGTATTGACCACGCCTTTGAAGCCCCACTCCTTGCGAAGCACTTCCTTCAGCAAGGCCGGACTTGCACCAGCCCATGTATTGCCGATGCTGTTGAAGCTGGACATAACGCCGTGAGCGTCACCCTCTTTTACCGCATATTCAAAGCCTTTCAAATAAATCTCGCGAATCGCCTGCTCGTTGCTCCAGGTCAAAACGCCTTTTACCCTGTTGTTTTCCTGATCGTTAAGCGCAAAATGCTTCATGTAGACGAAGCCGCCATGGCTTTGGTAGCCCTTGGTTGTCTCAGCCGCAAATTGGCCGGAGAGCAGAGCATCCTCGGAATAATATTCAAAGTTTCTGCCGCCAAATGCGCTGCGGTGAGTGTTAACGCCCGGCGCGTACCAGCCGGATACGCCATAGGCTACAGCCTCGGCGCCTACCGCGTCGCCCATTGCTGCCGCAAGCTCTACGTTCCACGTTTGAGCAAGCATAACCTCGGACGGGAAAGCAACGCCGGACATTGGGTCCTTGGAAAGAAGCGCGCTGATGCCCGCTGGTCCATCATAGTCAACCGTGGCAGGCTTGCCTACGGATTGCACTTCAAGCGTGCGATATCCGCCCAATGTGCCGATCGAAACCAGATCAGAAAGCGAAAGCTGATCCAACAGCTCGTTCCAGCTAGCGTCGTTGTAGTCTACGCCAACATAGTCGCTCAGCTTTTTGCCGTTATCTTTGCCCATCGTTGGGCCATTTTGCTCCACATCGGCAGGAATGTCGTAACGTTTTCCATTGACGAAATCGACGAATGCGTTATCCACAAGCATACCTCTTACTTGCTTTTTGGCACCATCGGCATCCGTTACTTCATAGTTGCTGCTGCGGTTAATAACATCGATATTAGCAAAGCCGTTTGCCCGGGAAAGATACTCCTCAATGCTTCCCAAGCCGGTTACGAGATCATCAAACTGATTAACGGCAACCTGATCGTCGCTTGGACGTCCAGTTTCGTTATATACCACTTCGGCAAGCGTTTTGGAGCTTACGTCAGCGATTTTGTCATGTGAATTGTTCATCAGGTACAGTTGATAGTCGCCTGGCTCCAGCACATAGGAGCCCGCGCTGCTGTATGCACCCTTGTAATCGTAAGCGGCCATGTCTTCCACTTTAAACGAAAGAGTAACCGTCTCCGATTCTCCCGCTTTGAGAAGCCCGGTTTTGGCGAATGCCGCAAGCTCGATCGAGGACTTCTCAATTTTGCCCGTGTATGGCGCGGAATAGTAGAGCTGAACCACTTCTTTGCCGTCTGTTTTACCGGTATTCGTAACCTTTACATCCACCTTAATCTCGGTATCGTTCCATACCAGGCTGTCTGCTACAACCTCTTGACTAAACGTCGTGTAGCTAAGGCCATAACCAAACGGGAAGGAAACCTTTTCGTCGTAGTTGATAGCGCCTTCCGCTGCCGCTGTTTCATAGTAACGGTAGCCTACATAAATGCCTTCCGCGTAATCGACGTAAGTCAATGCAACCTTGTTTTTGTCGGCAGCTACGGAATATGAGCCGTCTCCATTATCCAGAACGTAGCTGAAGTCGCCAAAGTTTTTGGCGGCTGGCGCATCCAGAAGATCGGTCGCAAACACGTCAACGGTTCTGCCGGATGGATTAAGGTCGCCCGAAAGCACCTTGCCCAAGGAAGCAAAGCCGGTTTGACCCGGTCCAGCAACCGTCACAATACCTTTAATTTGATTGTAGTTATTCACCCAATCCAGTTCGAACGTGTTGGATGCATTAACGATCAAAACAATGTTGTCAAAGTTTTTCGTAACCGCGTCAATCATGCCAAGCTCGCGCGTGCTCAGCTCCAGGTAATGCTTGTCAGAGTTCAAATCATCCGCATTACCGAAGCGCTCGCCGCTTGGTCCCATTGTCGAGCCGTTAGGATCATACGTATCTTCGCCGTCCAGTACGGTTGGCAGGTCTCTGCCTTCGCCGCCTGCGCGAGCGATAAAAATAATGGCAGTATCCGAAAATTCGGTAGCTTGCTTCATTCTTTCATCTGTGTAGAAATCAGCTGCTACAGGCTCAGGAATCGTCCAGTCGTAGCCTTCAATTCCCGATACCGGTCTTTGAATGCCAGTTGCCACGTAGTCATCATACAATTGCTGGTTAACCTCGAAGCCGGCTGCTTCAAGACCCGATTTTGGCGTTACAGCCGTGGAAGCATCCGCTGCGCCGGAGCCGGAGCCCAGGTATACTGGCGCCGTAAAGCTCCAGCCGAACACGTTAACCTTCTTGTTGTCCGTCATCGGCAGCATGTTGTCTTTGTTCTGAAGAAGGACGATGCCTTCGTCCGTAATCAGCTGTGATACATTGATCGACTTTGCGCGAGCATCCTTTGCTTCAGGCGTCGTAATGTCGATTTTGCTGAAATAGGATGTAATGACATCCGAGTAATAAGCAAGCGCTATGTTTGTCCCTACGCCAAGAAGCAGCAAGAGAGACAACAATGAGCTTATTATAATCTTAAATTTCTTTCCTTTTTTCCCCGCCATCTTTGTTCCCCCAGTAAACATAATTTTGAATCGCTTTCATGTCGGTACAATGAAAAGTTTTGCGCGCGTTTTCAATTGCACTGTAAGTTTAACGCATAAGGTGCCCAAGTTAAATCAACCAAAAGTTAAGGGGGGTAACTTTTAGTTTAGTGGCATAAACTAGGCGTGAGAATGTAGCAGAAAATGCCAGCCTGGCCACTTCTCCAAAGGCTGCCGGCTATCCCAAAACGAATGATCGAAAATCCAGCTTGCCCGACCCTTTGAAGCAAAAATATAGAGCCTGCTTGCCGCTTTTGCTGCCCGACATGCTCGTCGTCCTGTCTTTCATCGTTCTATCTTGCGTCGTTCTATAATAGGTAAAATCTTTGCTTGGCTCTATTTGTATTTGGGCAAAAGGAGCTTCCCCCAAGGCATTGGATACATTCATTATTCCGCTTGCGCTGCCGCGTACGCAAACCGCGATTTCCTTAACATCCTCTATCCAAAAATATTTATACCCCGCAACTGCCCCATCTCTCATGTTGGCTATATACTGGTCCGGCTTGTCCTCTCTGTCCCTACCGCTTTGAGTGAAATAGGGATGTGTGCGGAAGGAGACGCCGCCAAAATAGACGCCATACCTGCCCGCGCCCTGGCCCGACATGAGATGGCAGGCGATATGAGATGAATATTCCCCTTTTCCCTGAAGCGGACCATCGTTCAGGCCGCAGCTTGTCAGTTCAGCCTGGGGAATGCTTCCGTCCTCCCGAATGGTGATCTTTTCCGCTAGTCCCTGCCTGGAATAATGATGCCGGTTCGTTTGCCGATGATAGAACACATACCACTGCTCCTTAACCTGGACGAGACTGCCGTGGTTGTTGCCGATATAATTCAAGGCGTCCCGGTCGGAGACGGCTCCGTTTAGAAACAAATCTCCGTTGCTGACCAGCGTTCCGCCATAAGTGAAATCACCCATGGGACTATTGCTTGTAGCGTAACAAAGCTCATGTCCGTTAACCGACGAATAAATGAAATAATAGGTTAGCCCTATTTTTCGCATGGAGCTGGCTTCAAAAAACTCATGTCCTTCAAACCCGGTCCCCTCTGCTTCCCCCGCTGTTGGAAAAAGCAGCTTTGGTTCGCCAATAACCGTTACCATGTCCCGCTCCAGCCGAATGACATATCCGCCTTTGTTGGTGCGTCTC
The DNA here is from genome assembly GCF_001675045.1 of Paenibacillus oryzae. Lineage (GTDB taxonomy): Bacteria > Bacillota > Bacilli > Paenibacillales > Paenibacillaceae > Pristimantibacillus > Pristimantibacillus oryzae. The sequence continues at coordinate 80,907 of NZ_LYPA01000080.1, read as the reverse complement.
CTCCATCCCGTCAGCGGAAATGGGACGCTGCGTTTGGGGGCAAAACCGGAATAGAGATAGACGCAGCCGTCATCATCGACAAAAATGCCGGGATCAAACAACATGGGGTCCCCGCTTTTATTCCAGAGCAGCTCGCCGTCCGGGCGGCTTACATATCCGTAGAACTGGTATTGGCCAGCCGGCGTGTCGCAAACGGCGACCGACATCACGCTGCTGAACGCTACGGTGTAATACAGATAATATCTGCCGTCCGCCCCTCTCGCCACATCCGGCGCAAACATCTGCTGTAGTCCCATCTTGTTTCGGGGGTCCTGTTTCTTCCTATAAATAACGCCCTCGTATCTCCAATCGCTAAGATCATCAACCGGCGCGGACCAGCATACGTAATCGTTCATGCAAAAAAGCTTGCCGTTAAACCGGTCATGCGAGCCGAAAACATACAGCCTGTCCCCAAAAACATACGGCTCTCCGTCCGGTATATACTCGTAGCTTGGTAAATACGGATTATAGGCTTGGTTTTTCATCGCGCTTAAATCACCCCGTGTCCACAATATCAACGCATCAACGCAAAAAGATACTACCCGTTCATCGAGAACTCATTTGACAATCTCTAGCACTCCGTTATCTTCAGTTTACTTAAAAGATGAGCTTGGGTGATATCAATGAAACGCAGGATGTGTCAACTTTTAGTTTAGGGGCTATACACACTAATTTTCAGTTTTGCAGCTTGGTGTTTCCATTCACCCACTACTTGCGTCGGAGATGTCATGTCCAAGCCATCGCTCTCGTAGAATAGAAGAAGGAAAAACGCGGGCAGGTCAAATCGTTGTGGAGGGATTACAATGAAAATTACGTCAGGAAGCTTCGAGGTCGTCTATCACGGCAGAGTATTCGCCTATGAGATGAACCCGATCGAAATCGTGTTATCGGAGGAAAACGATCCTCTTGTGTTTGTTTTTTGTATCGAATACGATCAGGAGAGAAATGATTTCACGACAGATATCAGTCTCGTTAAACATAATGAAGTACGCATTACATGCATCAACTTCCCGAGAGGCAAGCCGATCGGCAGCTCAGACATGATTCATCTTGGGGTTATGAACAACCGGAAACTTTCGCTTCGTTACGAGATTACCGTTAATTCCGATGCCTCTTCCTGGGCTCTGGTCTTTACCTTTTATGCGGGAGAGGGGGTTCCGTCTCATGAATAAACTCGAAATCCAGGACCCAAAGGTCGCAAGCAAAATTATAGCGGCAAATGCCGAAAGCGAGAAACGAAGAGCAGAACTCGGTTTTCTCGGCAAATTTTTCGGATCGGGCGACAATGTTCGCCTATATATCGTAGGCACGATCGCATTATTCGTCCTTCTCATTGCGCTTATCTATACATTGACGCCGGAGACATACCGTTCCCCCAGCTTCGGCTTAAAGGAGATGTGGACGTTAGTCGTGCTTCCAGTCGAATCAACCATTATCGGCTACTTGATCGGATCGAGATCGAAGGAGAACGGCGGTTAGTTCGGGCATGAAAGCAACAAATTCCCAACAGGTGGTATTTCCCCGCTTATTCCTTTACAGCGAAGAAAACTATCGCGGACGCAGGTTCGTATGGCGTGGCAACGTAGGCATTCGCAATTTAGAGAGGCTTTACGATGACCATTTAATTCCGCTATTTTTGAACGTGTACAGACGGATGTTGTAAAAACAAGTGGGCTAGTTCGCCGATATCCTGATGGAATCGCCAACTAGCCCATTTGCTGGTTCAGCATTATGAAAGAAGTATTATCCCCGGCGGCGATCATCGTCATGCCAATGATCATCGTCATGGTCGTCGTCATAGTCATCATCGTCAAAATCGTCATCATCATCGTCGTCGAAATCGTCGTAATCAATATCAAGCACCTTGCCGGTTGCTGCCGCTATCTCCACCTCGGCATAGCCGCTGGCCAATTTCAGCTTGACTTCATACTCCAGTATGCCGTCATCCCGATCAGTCGAGACACGGATAACCTCGCCGCCCTTCACAGCCTCCTGTGCCAGCTTCGCGGCCTGCTCCTTGGTTATCCCTTTTGCCGCTGCCGAGGAAGTGCCAGCGGACGCCGCTGTTGGCGACGGTTTTACCGTCGATGGCTTAGCGCTGGATGGCTTGGCATTGCTTGTGCCTGACGCCGAAGATGCCGATGGAGCAGCAGTTGACGACGGCGAATTAGCTGCTGAAGGCGCGCTCGTTGGCTGAGCGGCTGTTGCAGACGGGGATGCCTTTGAAGGCGAAGCTGGAGCGGCCGCCGATGCTGCAGACGAAACATTCCGTGGAGCGTCGTCATCGTCGTTGACCACTCTCAGCACCTTGCCGGTGTAGGCATCGACATATACATCCGCCTCCTGATAGCTATTCTCGCGATCAATGTCCACCTCATAATAAACACCGTCCCGATGGCGCTCCAACTCAATGTCGGTTACGGTTCCCGGAACCTCCTTCAAGGCAATTTGCTTGGCCTTTGCTTTGCCTATATAGGAGCCTGCCGCATCCGCAGCCACCGCCGCGCTTGTCCCTCCCAATGCAACAACTAATCCCAAGCCGATAATCCAGCCCTTTTTTTTGCTTATCATCTTCATCATCTCCTGTTTTTATGATTCATCTTACGAGCTGCGTTTGCTTCTGTTCTTTTCCATACCTCTACTTTAGCTCCGCATTCTAAGAGAACCATTACAGAAAGATTAGAATTTGATGATAAAATGCTTCATCCCTTAATCGTCGTCATCGTCATCATCCCAGGTTACGGATACAATGGCCCCGGACGCTGCATTTACCTGCACATCTGCTTCGCGTCCGTCCTTCGTTTCAATCTCCACAAAATAATACCATCGTCCGCCCTCGTTCTCCTTGTCCACATCCTTGACGGTGCCCGGAACTTTCTTCAACGCCAAAGCAACGGCCTTCTCCTCCGAAATGAGAATTGCGGGATTGGAGGTAGGCTTGGCTGACGGCGAAGACGGTTCAGGCGTTGCGGAAGGTTTTGCGGTTGCGGCCTGAGATGGAACCGGCGGCGAAGAAGGCGGGCTGGAGACAGGTGTTTCCGTACCGCTATCCGGTGTCGGGGACGGCGCCGCCGTTGGGCTTGCCGTACCCGGCACTTCATCGGTAGGCTGCGGCGGTTGACTGCCTGCCGGTTCCTTTGAAGGATACGTCTCCAGTGAGCGAATGCCGGTAATTTGGGCCGGCGTTCCTTCAACGGTCAGCTCGTACAGCCCTTGCTCCGATTTAAGCTGGAGGATATAAGCTGAGCCTTTTGGAGTCATTTCCACAATACTTCCGTCATATTGACTCAGCACCTTGCGCTCGGCCTCAACAAGCGTAAGCCGGGTCCCGGGTCCCGGCTGCAGGATTGCAAGCGCCGCCCACAAAGCTAAACCAGCCGCAGCTATTAAAACAGCCAGCAGCCTGCCTCTCCTTAACCTCATGTCCCCATCACCCCCTGTCAGCTTTATGCTTAAGCCAGTCCTTAATTCTCCTTGCCAGCTTTACGTTAAAGTCGGTTTTCAAGCGATTTTCAAGCCTCCCGGCTGTTATGGCGTTCGGGCAGCTCTCCCGCCTGTCCCAGAATAATCGTAGCGGCTGTACCTGCGCCAAGCTCGCTTTCCAACACAAGCCTTGCTCCAAAAGCATCAGCCAGAACCTTGCCAAGCGACAGTCCCAGCCCCGCTCCGCCTTCTTGTTCTCCATCTCGGCCGCGCGCCTTGTCAACCCGGTAAAAGCGCTGGAACACCTTGGGCAATTCCTCCGCCGATATGCCAACGCCCTTGTCCTTCACGGACAAATAGCTTTCGCCCCGAAGCTCGCCAACCTCCAAGATGATTGTTTCCCGACTATACTTGCGGGCATTATCCAGCAGGATGAAGAGCACCTGCTTCAGCATATCTACATCGGCCATGCCTTCACAGCGCTCATCGGGCGGACCTTCTACGATAACCTCCCGATCATATACATTGGAAAATACAGCGGCGGCCTGCCGCGCAAAGGGCAGCAGCTCCACCACCTCCATATTCGCCTTCCATTCCCTTCTGGATGTAGCAAGCAAAAGCAGCTGCTCCGTCATCGTCTTCATTCGGACGGCCTCGGAATGAATCGCCTCGATGGATTCCTGAAGCAGCTCAGGCCGTTCTCCTCCTCTGCGCTTCAACAGGCTGGAATAGCTTTCGATAATCGTGAGCGGCGTCTTCAACTCATGCGAGGCATTGGATACAAACTGCTCCTGCCGGACAAAGCTGTCCTCCAGCAAAGCAATCATTTCGTTGAAGGTTTCCCCCATAGCCGCCAGCTCATCGCGCGATTTACCCTTATTTTGGAGCTGTACGAACTCTCCGCTGCGAATAATACGGCGCATCGTGCCCGTCATATCTCTAATTGGCCGCATTAGCACCCTGCCCAGCACCCCGCTAGATATGACCACCGGCACCAGCACGGCAACGGATACGCTGATCAGCACCAGCCGGAGAATATGCAGCAGCTCCATCAGCTCCTCCAGGCTGGATGTGGCCTGCACATTGGCTACCGCTCCATCTGAGGCGATAACGGGAATCGATACAAAACCGTACCGGCTGCCGTCGATGCTGACCTGCTCCTTGAGGCGTTCATTGTAAAAGGCCTCCTTATGCAGGCTTAATTCAGTTTCGCTCCCCGATGTCACGAACACTCCTGAGCCCCCGCCAGCTTTGACCCAGCCCAACATCCCATTCAGCGGCACGTATGCCCGAAGCAATTCGTTGACGGCAACGTTGTTGTTCGCCGACCTTAACGCTTCCGCCGCTTGCTCCGTCTCCGCCAGGAGCTGGTTCATTTCGCGGCTCAGCATCATGCTGGAAAAAACCATATAAACCGTGACGTTTGCAGCCAGCAGGAGCGCGGCAAACAGCACCGATGAATATAAATGAATTTTGCTGCCCAGCTTCATGTGGCCTCCCGCAGCACGTAGCCGATCCCGCGTACCGTATGAATTAATTCAGCGGCATGGCCTTCATCCACCTTTTTGCGAACATAACGAATGTATACGTCCACGACGTTAGTATTCCCGGCATAATCGTAGCCCCACACTTCCGCAAGCAGCTGATCCCGGCTTAATACAAGACGTTTGTGACGGAGAAGGTACGCCAGCAAATCGAATTCGCGCTGGGTTAGCTCAATGGCTTTCCCCGCCCGCTCGACTTCGCGCGTGCTTGGGTTCAGTCTAAGATCCGACGCTGTCAGCCACTCTCCGGGCTCTCCCTCAACGCCAGCCGGCGCTGCTGCGGGCTGCTTGCGCAGCAAAACCCGAATCCGGGCGAGCAGCTCCTCCATTTCAAACGGCTTGGTCACATAATCGTTGGCGCCTAAATCAAGTCCGTTCACTTTATCGGACAGCGAGCTTTTGGCTGTCAGCATAATAATCGGCGTTGCGCCATCCACAGCCCGTATGCGCTCCAGCAGCTCCAGCCCTGTGATGCCCGGCAGCATGACATCCAGGAGCGCAAGCGAAACGCCGCCTTCCCGGTAGGCGGCCCAGCCCTCTACTCCGTCCGGCGCAAGCCTGACCTCGTAGCCTTCGCTTTCCAGCTCGATTTGCAGGAGCCTGGCAATTTTCCGTTCATCCTCGACCACCAATATCGTTTCGTTCATGCCTGATCCGCCTCCCGCAAAAAGCCCTTTTGTTTTATATTTAGCATAACGCAAGAAATAAACAGAGTCTAATTTCGGTTGCCCTACTTGAAGGCAGCATATGAAATGTTTTGAATACGGGATCATTTTTCTGGTGAAACTGCTACATATTAGAATGTGCGGAATCCACCGATTGTTACTAAATGAAACAGTATAACGCCTCATTTGTTGAATATAGGCTTTTATCAATGAAAGCGTTTCAAAATGAAACAAAATTAAACATTGATTTTCTTATTTAGTGGATCAAAAACGATTATTATTTTGAATATAAAGCGCTTTCATTTTGTAGCTACCTAAGCCCATACAGAGAGGATAATCTAAAATGACACTGGAAATGATTCTGGCCCTTGGTATTTTGGTCTTGATGATTGTCATGATCATGTCAGACAAATTCGCCTTTGGCGCACCGCCATTGCTCGCTTGCCTTTTATTGGTTGTCACTGGTTTGTCTTCTGTTCAAGAGGCTTTTGCCGGTTTCGTTAATTCAAGCGTTATCATGATTGCCGGCTTCATGGTTGTTATGGCAAGCCTTATGAAAACAAATTTTATCGGCAAGGTTCAGTCGGCTATGGTTACTTTGGCAAATAAGGGCGGCTATAAGAGCTATGTTCTTTTAGTTGTAGTCGTTATGCTCGGAGCGAGCTTGGCAGGTGCGGGTTCTACCGGTTACTACGTACTTATTTTGTCCATCGTAGCCGCTATGCCTTACAATAAAAAAATGCCTACATCCAAGCTGATGCTGCCTTTGGGATTTGCAACGAATCACCCCTTAGTTCCATTTAACGTAGCTTTCTTTTACGGGCTTACGGTAAGCGTACTTGAGACATCTGGATTTACTGGCGGGCTTTCTATGTCCAAATTTGCGATTGTGAATTTTATCCTGGCACTTGGATTTTTAGCCTGGGCCTTGATCGCTTATCGTCTTCTGCCAGATTATCCTGCTGCAAAAGAGGATTTGGATGGACTGAAAGAGACAGCCGCTGCGGCTACGGTTGAAACTATGCCCGCATGGAAAGAATATGCCACCATCGCTGCTTTTGTCATAAGCGTTGCAGGTATGATGCTGATGAATGTATTAGGAGATGCTGCTTATGTTATTCCTGGTCTTGCAGGCGCATTTTTATTATTCATCAATGTACTTGGTTTTAAGGAAGTACGAGATAATATGGGAGCGCCCGTCATTCTTCTGATGGCTGGTGTAATCGGTGTAGCCAATGCTTTGGCCGAAACTGGTTTTACCGCTATGGTCGGCGACTATGTAGCCAATTCATTTGGCACAAATATCAGCCCGTTTTTCCTTATTCTGATTTTCGCGCTTTTAACGAGTACTTGCGCTACATTTACCGGAGCATCAATAGGTTCTGTATTTATTTTTGCGCCTATTGCCATAGCGACCAGCATAAGCCTGGGACTTGATCCTACTGCAGCGGCAATTGTAGTTGTGGTATCTGCATGGAACGGCGGGTATATGCCAGTTGACGGAATGCCGGCAATGATTTTGGGAATGGGCAAATACAAGCTTTCGCATTTCTGGATGTTTTCGATTCCGATGTATTTCATTCGACTGTTGGCGCTCACGATCGGTGCGATGTTATTGTTCCCTGTAAGTTAATAAAGCGATAGCAAAAACGGATGAAGTAATAGGAACATGTGCGATAGGAAGAACTTTTCACACGCTGGCCCGCACCGCTGAAACTCCTTTGTTCAGCTTATATAGACAGGAGATGAAATTACAATGAAGCAGACCCCAAAAAAGCCATTATGTCCACCGGGACGCCCGCCGCGATTCAAAGATGTTCCCTTTGCGGATGTGACCCTGGACAATGGAGAAACCTACACGCTGAGGATGGATATTTATCAGGATCTTAATCAAACTAAGCCCGGCCCCTGCATCGTTTATTATTTTGGAGGCGGCTGGATGTATGGAGAATATCAGCAGGTCACTCAAAAAGCCGTCTATTTTAGAGAGCTTGTAAAATTAGTAGAGCAAGGATATACAGTCGTATCGCCATCCTACCGGTTGTCCACTCAGTCTGCTTTCCCAGCTTGTATCCATGATTGCAAGGGCGTCATACGGTATTTGAAAGCGAATTCAGAAAAATATCATATTGATCCCGAACGGATTGGCGTATTGGGGAACTCCGCAGGCGGACATTTGGCCGCAATGGTCGCTATGAGCGCAAACTGCAGCGAAATGGAGGGCGACGTAGGCGGCAATCTCGACTACACGAGCGCGGTAAAGGCAGCAACGATTTTTTACGCTCCAACTGATCTGATCGAGTTCATCAAAAGCAATGTACATGCAGCCGCAAATAATCTGTCTGGAACAGAGGTAGACAATACCAGCCAATCTGCCGATGATGTATTATCCAGCATTTTGGGGTTGTCTAAATCGAAAAAGTCAATAAAAGAGCTGTATCAATTACTTGAAAGCGGCAATGCAGATGACGAGGATTGGAAATACGTGGAGCTGGCGAAAAAATGCAGTCCTATCACCTACGTAGATCGCAATTGTCCGCCAATCCTGATCCTGCATGGGGGACAAGACCCGCTTGTGCCTATGGAGCAAAGTGAAATACTGTATAAAGCTTTACTGTCTGCCGATGCTGAAGCAATGTATATATCGGTTTCCCAAGCTAACCATGGGCCAACTATGGGAAGCGAAGCCGACCAAATGGCTTACCGGTTTTTATTAAACAGACTGTAAAAAACGAAACAAGCTGGAGCCTGCATTAGCGGGGCCAGCTTGTTTTTTTGAGGGTATTCATTTGAGATAACGCCATAGGGTGGTTCTGCTGATCCCTAGCTGCGCAGCCGTTTTTGTCTGATTGCCCTTGTTCTGATCAAGGATGGCCAAAACAATTTCCCTTGTATAGTCAAACAGCGTTTTGTCTTCAACCAGATTTTGCGTCAGATTCGTTGAAATATTGACGGACGGCAATTCGGCCCTTTCATGCTTCAACAATTCCAGCACTTGATGCTCCGAAATGTAATAGGAATTTGAATACAGGACCAGCTTTTTAATGCATTGCTCTAATTGATTAAGATTTCCCGGCCAATCAAAGCTAAGCAATTCCTTGATCGCTTTAGGATCAAAGCCGATTACTTTTTTGTTGCATTCAATATTGGTTTTGTTGAGCAGAAGGGTGATAATACCGGACAGCTCGTTTTTTCGTTCGTTAATGGACGGTGAATAAATAGTGCCGCAATCTACATTTGTTTTAATAAGATTAAAAATGTGTTTCGTTTTATCCGCGCCTTTTACACTGTACGTAAATAAAATATTGTTCTTTTGCAGCAGCTTGGTATTGCTAATAATGGCAAGCAGCTTTTCTACATCGTGAATACTCATTTGTTCGATATCTTTAAACAGCAAGGTATTTCCCATCTCCACTAAAGGGCCGTTTGAGGAGTTGAGCAAATATTTCCAGGTCCGTTCATTAACCAGCTCGGATTGAACCACAATCAAATTATTCGTATGGTTTTTTTGCTCCAGATAGGCTTTATAGGCCAAGCTCGTTTTAGCGGTGCCGCTTTCTCCAAAAATCAACATGGCATTGTAGTAGGAGCCTAATTTCTCGATCTGGCTTTTGGAGGATTCCTGTATAAATGATGTGAACAAAAGCTTTTTATTTATAATTTCTTCGATTTCAGCTTTATTGTAGTATTTCACTCCAAAGCTATTGTTGATAAGCGGAGGCGTCGAATTTTTCACCTCGCAAAGATAATAGTCCTCCTCTAGTAGGAGTTGTTTTATTTTCAGCTGATAAACCTGGGTATTATGCGTGTGATAAAATTGCTGCTCTCCGTTAAAGTCTTTTTTTGTTGTAAGAAAATGACTAATGGATTGCTCTAATTTGGGATCAATGTTCGAAAAAACGCAGCTTCGCTGATTATCAAAAATGGCTATTTTTTGCGATTGGGCTTGAAAGCCTGCCGTTAAAAGCTCGTTTTTTTGTTTGATTTTTTTCCTGTCATTCACCAATGAAATAGCTTGCTGATAGGCATTTTTAATGCTTTCGATTCCGGAAGTAATCAATATGGCATTTATTGATTTGCTCAGCGCCATTTTATGAGTAACGGCATCGCATAACACCATCTCGCAGCCTTCGTACTTTAATTGGCTGATCAATTCTCCGGCGTCCGAGGAATTATCCATAGTTATAATTTTAATATTGTATTGCAAAATATCGCAGATTAGGTGAGCCGTTTCCGTAATGCTTGGATAGCCTATAATGGCAAAATTGTCCGTATAGTTATTGGCAAGCTTGATGGCGCCCAATATGTCATAAACCGAGATGGAGACGTCAATGACAGGGATGGAGACGGATTTATGAATCAAACTAGCCGTGCCGCCTCTGGATATAATGGCATCGTAGTTCTCTAGCGGTAATTCAGATACTAATTGCCGGCCTTCTTCCAAATCGGCCGTATAAATTATAACATCAATTTCATCCGCGAATTGATTGCCAACAATCGTCATGGAATGATTCAGTTCTTCATAAGGCGCTATACCAAGCAGCTTCATTTTTTTACCCATATCCCTGCTCCCCTTTCCCAAAACTGTTTCATATATGAACAATTATAATGCACGGCTGAATTTAAAGATATTATTTTTAATGATTGTTTCAAAAAGAAACATATTGTTTTTGTATATGGTTAATTAATTTTTGGTATGGCTATACAATAAAAGCAAGAGGTAGAGGGGGTGAGTGGATGCTCAAACTGCTGATCATCGCTGATGATTTCACTGGAGCTTTAGATACGGGCGTTCAGTTTGCAAATCTTGGCGTAAAAACCTTAGTCACAGCAGAGCTTGATATGGACTACAAATCGCTAGAGGACGATTTGGAAGTTTTGGTGATGGATACGGAAAGCCGATATCTGTCATTTGATGCTTCCCGGCAAACCATCCGATTGATTCTGGAACAAGCCAAAAGCATTCAAGTGCCGTTCATTTATAAAAAAGTTGATTCTGCTTTAAGAGGAAATATCAGCAGTGAAATCAAGGCGGTTCTGGATCACTTTCCTAATCAGAAAATTCCTTTTATCCCTGCCTTTCCGGAAATCCATCGCATCGTCCGAGATGGCAATCTTTATATCGACGGACAATTGGTTTCCGAAAGCGTGTTTGGCCATGATCCCTATGAGCCGGTTACAGAAAGCCATATTCCAAAAAGGCTTAAGGCCGAAGCGAACATAGAGGTTCAACTAACTCATTATGCCGGAATCGACAAAGCAACCGATGGATTGTTGCTGTTTGATAGCGAATCAGACCAAAGCTTGCTTCAAATTAGAAATGCCCTGAAGGAAAGGAATCTTTTAAACATAACGATTGGATGCGCCGGGTTTGCAAAGGTGCTGGCAAGTGCCATTTTTCCGCAAACAAGGCCTCAAAAAGAGTCCGTTTACGCACCGTTAATTGTGATTAGCGGATCTGTTAACCCTATTACCAGACAGCAAATCGAATATGCCGAATCACATAAATGTAAGCGCTTTTCCTTGACTCCCCGCCAGCTGCTGGAATCCGGTTATTGGGAGAGCGAAGAAGGCCAGCAATGTCTTAACGCCTATCTTGGGGCGGTTTCGGGAAATGAAGTAATCATTTTTGAAACGCTGAGCCATTATACAATGAATAATTTAACGGACTACGGACAATCCAAGGACATTCCGCCTTCCGAATTTCGTGTTAGAATCGCGCAATCCCTTGGCAATTTGTCCAAGCAGCTGCTAATCCGACAGGTTAACCGGACCTTGCTGTTTACAGGCGGCGATACTTTGTTTCAATCCATGCAAGTATTAGAGATTAATCAAATTAAACCCATCTGCGAGATACGGCAAGGCGTCGTTTTGTCGGAAATGCTGTGGAAGGATAAACCCATTCAGGTCATAACAAAATCGGGCGGATTCGGAAACAAGGAATTATTTGTCGATATGAATAAAAACCTACTAGAGCAGGAGGAACAACGATGCTGATAGATTATAGCTTGAGAATGCCCAAAAACATTTTTGCAGGTGAAAATGCGTTGGAGCAATTGGACTCCATTCTTGCAGGTTCTATTAAAAAGGTTGTTATTTTTACGGACAAGGGCGTTTTGAATGCCGGCTTGACCGAAATCCCTAAACAAATTCTTGCCCATAAAGGTATTGAATATACGATTATTTCCGAAATACCCGCAGAGCCTAACTACCATCAGGCTCAGGAAATTGTCAATCAGTTTAAAGAAGAAAAAGCTGATTTCATCATTGCAGTTGGCGGCGGCAGTGTGATGGATGTTGCTAAATTGGCCTCTATCCTGGCAACCGATGACTACACGGTAAAGGATTTGCTGGACTCCCCGCTGCTTGCCAAAAAGCAGGTCGCAACCTTGATGATCCCAACGACCGCCGGAACAGGCGCGGAGGCAACGCCAAACAGCATAGTTGCAATCCCGGAAAAGGAGCTTAAGGTCGGAATCGTTAACCCGGAGATGATTGCGGATTACGTTATTTTGGACGGCCGTTTAATTAAAAAATTGCCAAAGCCGATTGCAGCAGCAACAGGAGTAGATGCCTTATGCCACGCTATTGAATGCTATACGTCCACAAAAGCAAATCCTTTTAGCAATACGTTTGCCTTGGAAGCCCTTGATTTAATTATGAACAATATTATAGAGGCTTGTACGAATCCGGAGGCGCTTAAAGCTAAAAACAATATGCTGCTTGGCTCTTTCTACGCAGGCGTAGCCATCACTTCCTCCGGCACAACAGCCGTCCACGCTCTTTCTTATCCGCTTGGGGGCAAATATCATATTCCGCACGGCGTTTCAAATGCCATCTTGCTGACCCCGGTTATGCGCTTTAATGAGCCGGTCATCAAGGAGCAGCTTGCCGTTGTATACGATCGTGTTGTAAGGGGCGGAAATCCCCAATTGGCGGCGGATGAAAAATCTAAAGCAATCCTTGCCGAGCTCGAACGAATCGTTGAGGTGCTTGAAATTCCAACAAGCCTGAAATCCTTTAATGTGCCGGAGCATGATCTTGAGGGCCTCGTAGAAGCCGGCATGCAGGTGACTCGTCTTTTGGTTAACAATAGGCGCGAGGTAACGCCGGAGGACGCAAGAAATATTTATTTAGAGGTATTGTAGACAGGAGGAACTGCATATGGCCGATATTAAAGGCATTATTGCCCCCATCATTACGCCAATGAATGACGATGAAAGCGTTAATTACGATGAGTTAAAGGTACAAATTGAACGTTTGATTCAAAATGGCGTTCACGGGATTTTTGTTTTTGGCACAAACGGCGAAGGCTATATTTTATCGGAGGATGAAAAATGTGCCATTATGAAAACAGCCGTTGATCAAGTGGCCGGCCGTATTCCTGTTTATGCTTCAACAGGCTTAAACGGCACACGGGATACTATTCGTCTTTCGGCTAAGGCTAAGGAAATCGGCGTTGACGTCTTGTCCATTATTACGCCCGGATTTGCGGCTGCTTCACAGGATGAGCTTTACACTCATTTCAAAACCGTGGCTGATCAAGTGGACCTGCCTATCGTTTTATACAATATTCCGGCGCGAACGGGCAATGCCATAGCTCCGGCGACAGCGGGCAAGCTGAGCAAACTAAACAACATTGTCGGCATTAAGGACTCAAGCGGCAATTTTGACAACATCCTTCAATATATCGAGCAAACACGGAATCAGGAAGGGTTTGCGGTATTGTCAGGCAATGATTCTCTCATTTTGTGGACCTTGCTGGCTGGCGGAACGGGCGGTGTTGCGGGCTGCTCCAATGTCTATCCGTTCACCATGTCGCAAATTTACGAGCAGTTTGTTGCAGGCGATCTTTCATCGTCGCGGCTTTATCAAGACTCCATCCGTTCCTTTAGAGACTGCTTCAAATACGGCAATCCAAATACGATCGTTAAATATGCCGTTGCCGAATTAGGATATCCCGTTGGAGCATGCCGCGCGCCATTCAATCAGCTTTCCGGGCAAGGCTTTGAAGCGCTTCGCCAGGTGATTGCACAAAACAAAACCAATGGCATGAAATAAAGGAGGCAAGCCCATGAAAAAAATAATCGGGATTACTATGGGAGATCCGGCTGGCATCGGCCCTGAACTATCGCTCAAGGCCTTTTCCAAGCCCGAATTGTACAACCAATGCAGACCGCTTCTCGTAGGCGATCAATCGGTCATCGACTTTTATCTTGCCAAACATCCTGAATTGAATTTGAAAATAAACGTAATTCAACAACCCGGAGACGGTCTCTATCAATACGGCACCATTGATTTAATTGACCTCGGCATTGTCGATATGGAGCATTTCCAAATTGCTGAAGTTTCGGTGACGGGCGGCGACGCTGCCTTCCACTATGTCAAAAAAGTAATTGAGCTTGCGCTTGCGAAGGAAATTGATGCTACCGTTACAAATCCGCTAAATAAAGAAGCAATGAATGCTGCGGGTCATCACTATGCGGGCCACACCGAAATTTATGGCGATCTGACCAATACGGAGAAATATACGATGATGCTGGCTGACGGCAATTTGCGCGTCGTCCATGTTTCAACTCATGTATCCTTGCGCGAAGCCTGTGACAGGGCAACAAAAGAACGGGTATTGGATGTCATTCGCATTGCCGACAAAGCCTGCAAAAACCTGGGGATCAGCAAGCCGCGAATTGCAGTAGCCGGACTTAACCCTCATTGCGGCGAAAACGGTCTTTTTGGCACGGAGGAAATTGAACATATCAATCCGGCGGTTGAAGCAGCTAAAGCAGAAGGCATTCATGCGTTTGGTTCATTGCCTGCGGACACCTTGTTTTCCAAAGCTAGAGGCGGAATGTTCGATATTGTTGTTGCCATGTATCACGATCAGGGCCATATCCCCTTGAAATTGCTAGGATTTATCTATGATCAAGAAACGAGCTCATGGAAGGCGGTCGAGGGTGTAAATATTACATTGGGCCTGCCTATCATCCGTACATCTGTAGACCATGGCACAGCCTTTGACCAGGCGGGCAAATGGACGGCAAGCGAGCTGAGTCTGGAAAATGCCATTGATTACGCCGTCAGGCTTGCCGAAAATACCCGATAGCCTTTACGAAAACCATCCATACCTTGGAAGTCCTATCATGTCTAAAAGTCGGAGGAGATTATAAAATGACAAGCTTGCCAAGTGTAAGAGCTTCTGAACCCAATGGCGTTGTTTATCGTGATGAGTTTCTGATGGTTGATTTTGGCTTAATCCCGACAGGCGGCAATAAAACGGCGCATGCCCCCTCTTTAATTGAAACGGCAGACGGAGGCTTGCTCTGCGCATGGTTTGCGGGCAGCTTTGAAGGCAGCGGAGATATTTCGGTCGTTGTGTCCAAGCTTGATCCGGTAGAGCAAGTATGGTCCGTTCCTGAAACCGTATCAAAGGGCGTGGATCGCAGCGAGCAAAATCCGGCGTTTTTCAGATCGCCTGAAGGCTCCATCTGGCTAATTTACACCTCGCAGCTAAGCCGCCAGGAAGGCAAGGACAACATGCAGTTTACGTCCATCATTATGGTTCAGAAATCGAATGACGAAGGCCGGACATGGGGAGAGCCCGAGGTGCTTTTTTCAGAGGAAGGTACGTTTTCACGCCAGGAAATTCAAATTTTGAGCAATGGGCGTTGGTTATTTGCAACCTGGCTATGCGAGGATTCGGCCGAAGGGTTAACCAATGATCCTACTGAATTCCGCATCTCCGACGACCAGGGGCAAACATGGAAAAAGGTAAGAATGCCCGAAAGCAACGGACGCGTTCATGCCAATGTAATCGAAGTGCAGCCAGGCCATCTGGTCGCATTTATGCGCAGCCGTTTCGCAGACTATATCTATTCAAGCAAATCGCTTGATTATGGCGATACGTGGTCCGTGCCGCAAAAAACCGTTTTGCCCAATAATAACGCAAGCATCAGTGCAATCAAGCTTCAAACCGGCGAAATTGCGCTTGCCTACAATGTAAACGCGGCACGTAATCCGGAGTTTGGCAAAGTGGCCTGGCCTGGCTTGAGAAATCCGGTGGCCGTTTCGATTTCCGAGGATTTTGGGCAAACATGGCCGATTGGCCGTGTATTTGAAGCAGCCGAAGGATTTATCGGCGCGGAAAACAAAACAAACAATGCCCAATACGAATACCCGACGCTGTATCAGACGAAGGATGGACTCTTGCATCTTGTTTATGCTTACAAAAATAGAATTTGCGTCAAATATGTACGCTTTTCGGTAAGTGACGTATTTGGCGAAAAGCGCGAGGCGGACGGTCTGTACAATCCAACGTCCGGCGAAGGGGTCGAAGCTTCAGAGTAAGCGTCAGCCCGATTATGCTATGACTGGGCATGTGCCGCTTGCTGCGCTCCGCAAAAGGTCAAGGGGTTGTCCCTCAGGTCTATTTAGACCTTTTTGGGACAACCCCTTTTTGTTACAAAACAGCAGCGGAGCCGCCGTCGATGTTGACGGAGGTGCCGGTAACAAAGGAAGCCGCATCCGATACAAGAAAGCCGATTACATTGGCGGCTTCTCGGGCTTCGCCGATACGGCCAAGCGGAATGTTGTGCCGCGGATCGCGGGCGAATTCCTCCCACGTTTTGTCCGGCGCGGTATTGCGCCATTTGTTCTCAATCTGGTCGCTGCGAATCAAGCCAATGCAAACCGCATTGACGCGAATGCCATTGGCCGCCAGGTCCTTGCTCATCGCTTTGGTCAAGGCCAAGCCCGCTGCGCGGCTGACTGAAGTAGGCAGCGAGGAAGCCGATGGCGTTTTGCCGCCTACTGCTGTTACGTTAACGATTGCGCCCCCGCCAGCCTCCCGCATATGCGGCAAGGCTTCCCTTGTAAAATGTATGGCACCGTACAGCTTCAGGTCCAGATCGGCATCCCAGGCTTCGCTGCTTACCTCCGCAAAAGGCTTCGCAGCCGACGTACCGGCATTATTGACCAGAATGTCCAAACCACCCATATGTTGAACGGCTTCCGCGACGGCCCGCTTGACATCAGCTTCCTTCGAGACATCGGCGGTTATCGCCAGGGGCAATTGGCCCGTTTCCGACTCGATACGGACCGACGCCTCCCGCAAATGCTCCTCATTACGGGCAACAATGGCAACCTGAGCGCCCTCCTTGGCCAGCAGCAAAGCTGTAGCAAACCCGATGCCTTTGCTTCCGCCCGTTATAATCGCTCTTTTGTTCCGCAAGCCCAATTCCATGTTTATTCCGCCTCCCTGAATGGATTACGTTCATTTCCACAGCCGATATATGCACGTCCAACTCTTTCAAGGCTATTTTACCATAGATGCTTCCCCGGCTCATGAATCAGACCTGCCCAATGCAACATAAAAGCAAAATTTTGCAACAAAACGACGATTTGTAGAAATGTGAAATAAAACAGAGAGGGGCGCTTACCGTATCAGGGCAAGCTGCCGCCTCTCTTGGGCTTTGTTTCTATTATTATTTGCCAGTATGGAAAGCGATCAGCTTAAGCTGCGTCATTTCATGAACGGCATACATGACGCCTTCTGTTCCTTTGCCGCTGTCCTTCACGCCGCCGTAAGGCATCTGGTCAATGCGGAAGGTCGGGATGTCGTTGATGACGACGCCCCCGGCATGCAGACAACGCGCCGCCTCCAGCGCATGGTGGATGTTCGGCGTGTAGATGCCCGCCAATAACCCGTAACGGGATTCATTCACGATAGCTACTGCCTCGTCCAGCGTATCAAAAGGCAAAACGGACACAACAGGCCCAAACACTTCTTCGCTCCACACGTTGGAGGACGGCGAAACCTCCGCCAAAACCGTCGGCGCATACACATTGCGCCCTCCGGCCTCTGCATCAAGCCGTTTCCCGCCTGTTACAATACGGGCACCCTCGGCAGCGGCCTGCTCCACCCATGACGTTACCCGCTCCGCTGCTTTATCGGATATAAGCGAGGTAATCGCCGTGTTTTCTTTGTCTGGAGCTCCAACCGGCAAAGCGGCGGCAGCAGCGCTTAACCGCTCCACAAAAGCGCTGTACAAGGAGCGATGCACCACTACGCGCTGAAGCGAAATGCAGATTTGTCCGTTATACCCGAATGCGCCTGCCGCGCAGCGGTCTATGACGGCGTCCAGATCGGTGCCTTCATCTACAATAAGAGCCGCATTGGAGCCCAGCTCCAGCGTCGTGCGCCGCAAACCGGCTTGCCGCTGAATGATTTCGCCTATGGCATGGCTGCCTGTAAAGCTCACCTTCTGCACAAGGGGATGTGACGTCAATGTCTCGCCCAGCACAGCCCCGCTGCCGGTTACCACATTCAAAACGCCGTCCGGCAAGCCCGCCTCCCGAAACAGCTCGCCAAGCAGCAGCGCGCTCAGAGGCGTGTATTCAGAGGGCTTGACGACAATGGTATTGCCTGCCGCTATAGCTGGCCCAACCTTATGCGCTACCAGATTAAACGGAAAATTAAATGGAGTAATGGCCGTGACAACGCCTATCGGCTCGCGGATCGTAAACCCGAGCCGGTTCTGACCGCCCTCCGCCGCATCCATGACCACCTGCTCGCCGGTAATCGCCTTTGCCGCTTCGGCAGAGAAGCGGTACGTTTCAATCGTCCGGTTAATTTCCGCGCGGGCTGCCTGAATCGGCTTGGCCGCTTCCAGCTCCACAACGGCCGCTAGCTCCTCGCGTCTTTCCGCTATAAGCTCCGCCACGCGATACAAAATAGCACTGCGGCGAAACGCCGGCAAACGCCGGTACTCCTGGAAAGCGGCATGCGCCGCCTTGATCGCGGCAGCAGCCTCTTCGGGAGAAGCCTCCGCAATGATTGCTATTTCTTCCCCGCTGTAGGGCGAATACAAGGCTGCGTGCTGTTGAGCCGCAGCCCATTGACCGTTAATCCATAGCTCCCGCCTTGTTGTCGTCATGTGTCCATCCCTCCTGTACCTTTACCCCATCGTACTACAGATTCCACCGTTTCCAAATATCTTCGATATCCTCAGCCGTAACCGCCTCGACCCCCAGCCCGGCCGCCAGCTTGTGAACCTCCTGCTTGCGGTTCCACCGGAGCGACGGCGGCAGCTCCTGCAGCAGCACGGCCAATGCATCGCTGGCTTCAGGCGTAAAGCGGCGTTCGTACCGCTCGCGCGCTTCTCCAAACTGCCAAAGCGGCTGTACAATCCCTGCTATTTGCCGATGCCGGTCCGCGCGAAGCTCCTCCGTCGCCAGACGATCCCACGTAAACAGATTGCCGGCGGGATCGTTGGCAAGCTCGGCAATGACGACCCCGTATTGTTCAGCAGCTTGCGCCGCGCTGAGCAGGCCGTCGGCAACCTCTCGCACAACCAGCTCAGGCGAGCGGTCCAGCGGATTGCCCCAGCCGCCGCCTCCAGGCGATCTAATGCTGATGATATCTCCCCGCTCCGGCTTCAGAACGCTGATTTTGGATATCGGCTTGCTTTCGCCGTCCGGATTAAGCACGATATGGCCCAGCGCACCCGCCTTGCCGCCAGTCAAGCCCCAAGGCTGAAAGCTCATCCGCTCCAGGCCCCTTGCGGTCACGATGGACTCCGCTTTCCTGATCTCAAAATCCAGACCGATAGCATGGCCTCCGCGATGCAGGCCCGCGCCGCCGGTATCCGGCAGAAGCTCATAGCGGTGAACCAGCACATCGATATGCTGCTCCAGACTTTCGATTGGCGTATTTTGCAGGAAGCCGGAGGCATGGTCGATGCCGTCGACGCCGTCCATATCGCTTTGGCCGCCGCCTCCTCCGCCCATGGGCTCAACAACCGCCATGTCGCGGGATTTGCCGTCTTCGCCCGGCGTGGACAAAACGACGATTGCGGCTTGTCCCGCTCCCGCCGCAGGCACCAGCTCCGGCACGGCCTGCGACAATGCGCCCAGCACGGCGCTGTACAGCCGCATCGTAATAGCATGGCGCACCCCGACAGAGGCGGGATACTCCGGGTTAACTATGCTGCCGCACGGAGCGATAACGCTGATCGGCGCAATGATGCCCCCGTTGACGGGGATGTAGGGATCGGAGCTGATAATATAGTTGATCAGCCCTTGCAGCATAAAGGAATGCGGCTTGCCGTTTGTCACCAGATTAAAAGCGGTGCTGACCTGAGAATCGCATTTGGTGAAGTCCAGCACCATCTCCGAACCTTCCACCGTCAACGTTAACGCAAGCCGAATCGGCACATCGGACACCATATCATCGTCCAGATAATCCGCGAATGCATAGCTGCCGTCCGGAATGGCGGAGATGACCTGGCGCGAGCGCTGCTCTCCCTGCTCCAGCAAATCCAGCATGGCGTCCTTCACCGCTTGACTGCCAAATTTGCGGGCCATAGTATGAAGCCGGGTTTCTGCCGTATTAACCGCAGCCACCATTGCGTTGATGTCGCCCATATTGAGGCCGGGCACACGGCTGTTATTGTCCAGAAACGACAACACGTCCCGGTTTGGGTTACCTGCCCGGAAAAGCTTGACCGGCGGAATGCGCAGGCCTTCCTGGTGGATATCGGTAGCCAGCGGCGATATACTCGCCGGAACCAGACCCCCGACGTCGCTGCAATGAACGAAGGACCAGGCATAGCTAATTAATTCTCCGTCCACAAAAATCGGCTTGAACACATGCACATCGGGAAGATGCGTAGCAAGTCCGTCGGTGCTGTAGGGATCGTTCGTAATAATAATGTCGCCCGGCTCCAGCTCCTCCCGGCAGGACTGGATCGCCTGTTGCAGACTAAGGCCCATAAAGATAGTTACCCCGATGGATTGCGGATAAACAAAAAACTGCCCGGAAGGAGCCGCAAGAGCGGTCGCAAAATCCGCCGATTCCTTAACGAAAGTAGTCATGGAGGTTCTTTCGATAATATGGCCCATTCCGCTTGCTATGGCATTAAAATAACTCCGCATAATTTCCAGTGTTACCGGGTCCGTTCTCATGCCGTCTCCTCCCCTCTGCGAAGAACCAGATTGCCGTGACCGTCTATCCGGCCTTGCCATCCATCCAGCACCAGCACAGTCGTATCGTCCTGCTCCACAATGGCCGGACCACAAATGACATGGCCCTCAAGCAGCTCCGAACGCCAATATATAGACGCTTCATAAGAGCGTCCGTTGCAAATAATGCGTCGTTGCCCCTTCACCTCTGCCGGCACTTCCGCCTTTCCGATTTTCCTGATTCCAGGCTTGATCGTGTGTCCCAAAATACGGACGCGCAGTTGAATAACCTCCAGCGACGCATTTTCGTCATGATGGCCGTATTGCCGCTGATGCAGCTCGTGGAACGCCTTGATGATGCTGCGGTGATCCTTGCGACGAAGCTGCTTCTCTTCGATGGGCAGCTCCAGCTCGAAGGCCTGTCCCGCATACCGGATGTCCATAAAATAAAGGATGCTATGGCCCTCAAGGCCGTTGATTTGCTGCTCGTTCAGCCAAGCCTCCGCTTGTGCCGAAAGCTTGCGGAACTCGCCCCGCAGCAGGGACAGCGGAATTTGCTCCAGCTGCTCGTAACGGGCTTGCACCGCGTCGTAAGCAAAGTCGGCCAGCAGCGAGCCAAGCGCGCAGAGCGTGCCGGGACTAGGGGGAATCAACACTGAATCTGCTCCAATTTCCTCGGCCAAAAAGCTGACGACGACCGGACCGGCGCCGCCAAAGCCCATCAGGCTAAAATCTCGCGGGTCCAGCCCATGCTGCTCGATAATGCCGCTAAGCTCGGCGTACATATTGGCGACCGCGACCTGAATCATTTTGTCCGCCGTTTCCCAAATGTCGCATTCCAGATAGTCGGCAATCGGCTGAAGCGCCTTGGCCGACAGCTCGGGATGCAGTCTGACGTGGCCCGCCGCAAACCGGTCGGGATTAATATAGCCGCAGAGCAGAAACGCGTCCGTCATCGCCGCTTTATCGCCGGAGCCGTAGCAGGCCGGACCGGGGTTTGAGCCAACGGACTCGGGACCTACCTTCAGCAAGCCTCCCTTGTCGATCCAGGCGAAGGAGCCGCCGCCCGCGCCTACCGAAAAAATCGACACCGCAGGCAAAATAATCGGAAAACCGGCGAGATGATTGCTCTGTACAAAAGACGGCTGCAAATTTTCGATGATGGATATATCCGCGCTGGTGCCGCCCATATCCAGCGTAATGACATTGCGCAAGCCAGCGGACTCCGCCGCCCGAACCGCGCCGACAATGCCTCCGGCCGGACCCGAAAACAGCGTCCGTACCGGTGCTTCCGCAGCCGTTCCAATATCCATCAGTCCGCCGTTGGACTGCGTAATAAAAGGCTTCGCCGTCACGCCTTCCAGCAGCAAGCGTTCCGCCAAGGTTTGAAAATACCGTTTGCAAGTCGGCAATATATATAAATTTACGGCAGCCATGACGGCGCGTTCGTATTCGCGCATCTGCGGCCACAGCTCGGCGGACGTCGTTACTTCCAGACGGCCTCCCGAACGTTCCTTGACCCGTCTCGCTGCCGCAAGCTCATGTTCAGCGTTTTTATAGCTATGAAGAAAACATACAACAATCCCTTCGACCTTGGCCGCGATTGCGGAGTCAATTGCTTCATCGAGCTGCTCAAGATCGAGCGCCCGGGCAACGGTGCCGTCCTGGCGCATCCGCTCCGCGATGGGGTAGACGAGACTCCGGGGAACCAGCGGCTCCGGCAGTCTGGAACGAAAATCATAAGGCACGGGCAGTCGTAAACGCTGCAGGTGCAAAATATCCCTGAAACCTTCCGTTACGAACAGCGCTGTTTTGGCGCCTTTTCTTTGCAGCAATGTATTTAAACCAATGGTTGTTCCGTGTACGAAATAATGGATTTGATCCGCCGTCAATCCCTTTTCTCTCAGAAGAAGCAGACCGTTTGCGATTCCCTGCACAGGGTCACCCGCCACTGTCGGCGTTTTGAGGCTGACGGTTGCTCCGCTTTCTTCTTCATATACGGTGAGATCCGTAAAGGTCCCCCCGATATCGATACCTAGGCGGATTTTGGATGTGCTCAAGTACATTTGCCCCCTTTTTTTGTCGTATGGAAAGAAAAGAGGCCGCCCGGGCAGAGAACTCAGGCAGCCTCCCTTTAACTGTTACGCACCGTCACAGCAAAAGCAGCTTTCCACTTATAAAACGGCCGTCCTTCACCACCTGCTTGTCTCCCCTAAGAACATTCAAGTTCTGAAGAGGATTATCCTGCACGATCAGCAAATCGGCTTTTTTGCCGGCTTCGATTGTGCCGCGGTCATGAAGATCAATACAATCCGCGGCTACCCGCGTGGAAGCATGGATAACCTCCATCGGCGTCATGCCCGCTTCTTGCATAATGATCAGCTCGTCAAAATAAAACCTGGGCGGCGTGGCGGGAGAGCCGCAGTCGGTTCCCGTCGCGATCTTGACCTTCAGCGACACGGCCTGCTCCAGCATGCTGCGATGCGGCTCCAGCACATGCTGCACCTTTTTGTGCGCCCACGGCGGAATGCCGCTGTCCGATGCTAGATTGCGGAATACAATCATGGTCGGCACAAGATATGCTCCTTGGTCCTTCATGCGGATAAGCGTTTCGCGGTCCGCGTAAATGCCATGCTCGATCGTTTCGATGCCGGCATCGAGACAATTGATGATGCCCTGCAAGCCTTGCGCGTGAGCTGCGGTTTTTTTGTTCTTTTTGACCGCTTCCTCGCGGGCTGCCTTCAGCTCGGGCAGCGTCATCTGGACCGAGCCCGGCTCTTCGCCGTTTGTATAGATGCCGCCTGTCGCCATCACCTTGATGACGTCGGCGCCTTGCTTCAGCAAACCCCGCGCCGCCTTGCGAACCTCGTCCTCGCCGTCGGCTTCCACGCCGATATAGTGGATATGCCCGCCCGTCATGCTGATTGACGGACCGGACGCCACAATAGTTGGGCCAACAAGAAGATTGGCGTTAATGGCGTTGCGGAGCTGCAGCACCGTTTTGAACGGAGAAGCAAGATCGCGAACGGATGTAATGCCCAGAGACAACGTCTGCAGCGCATGACGATAGGCATAAAGCGTGACGGTTTCGGGGTCGGCCCCGGAAATCAGCGTCTGCGGATGGGACGAGCCGTTCCAGATCAGATGGACATGCGTGTCGATCAAGCCAGGTAATACATAAGCGCCCTGGCAGTCGATTACTTCGCCAGAGGCCGCGGGATAGTCTCCCCGTCCTACGCTTGCGATTGAATCGCCGTCAATGACGACGTAAGCATTATCCAGTGGCTCTTGGGACAGGCCGTCGATCAAGATGCAATTTTTCAGTATTTTCATGCTGCTGCCTCCTGTCAGGTAGTCGTTATCGGTTGACCAAAACGGCTTAGCAGCAAGGCGATATGGGCGATGCCTTGCTTCAAGTCGCCGATCCGAACATTTTCGTTCGGCGCGTGGTAGCGTGAGCCGATCCAGCCGATGCCTGTGCTCACAATCGGCAGCTCAAGCACCGAGCCGAGATCATACATAGGCCCACAGCCCGGATGGCTTGGCGTTAACGTAACGCCGTCCGGGTACAATTCCTCCGCTGTGCGCTGGACCAGCTTAACGAAGGGGTCCGACAAATTCGAACGAAAGCCCCGCTGCCGGTCGTTCAGCACGTTGATATGGATGTCGCCGAAACCGTGCCTGTCCAGATGGGCGCGGAGCAGGCGAAGGATAGTTTGCGGCTCCTGCCCCGCAGCAAGCCTTACCTCTACCTTGGCAATGGCTTCGCTTGGTATAAGCGTTTTGGCCCCGCTGCCGGTATATCCGCCATGGATGCCGCAGACGGTGAGCAGCGATTCAAAGGCAGTGACGACGCGCGGGTCCTTGCCGGAACGCTCCGTCAGCAAGGGAAGGCGCAAGCCATACAGCTTCTTGATTGCTTCGCCGTCAAACGGAAGCTTCCTGACCGCTTCCAGTTCCTCGGGGGTTGGCTCCTTTGCATCGTCGTGAAAGCCTTCCACCGTCACTTCGCCATTCTGATCCTTCAGGCTCGACAACGCATGCGCCAGACGGAGCGCAGGATTGTCTATGTAGCCGCTGGACAGCGAGTGCTGGTCCTGATCGGCCCCCTTGCAGATCAGCTCCATATAGAGCAGCCCTCTTAAACCCGCAACCAGGCCCTGGCGCTCGCCTTCATCCTTATAGCCAAATTCCCAGATACAAGCGTCTGCCGCAAAATAATCACTGTATTTGGCCACATAAGGAGCCAAATTCGGACTGCCGATTTCCTCCTCGCCCTCCACCATAAACTTGACGTTGCAGGGCAAGCCGCCCGGCTGCCGCCGGAGCAGGTCAACCGCCGCAAGACGCGCGGCGATATCGCCTTTGTTGTCGCCAACGCCGCGGCCAAACAGCTTCCCTTCCCGCTCTGTCAGCGCAAAAGGCGGCGTTTCCCACTCCTCTGCCGGCTCCTCCGGCTGCACGTCGTAATGGTTGTAGAACAACAGCGTCTTGCCGGAATCGCCGCCCGTGCCTGCAGGGAAAAAGCCGTACACGACGGGATTGCCGGGAAGGTCGTCGAAGATCAACGCCTCGCCGCCCAATTCCTCCACGCTCCGCAACACACAGGATGCCGCCTCCGGGATGCCCCGGTGCTGCGCCGCAACGGAAGGGATGGACACCATCTCCCCGAGCAGCCTGACCGCAAGAGGATACGCCTCTTCTGCACCTTGCAGCCAGCGGTCCGCTTCTTTTTTGGACATGTTATTCTCCTCCTTCCGCTGCATCAGCAGGCCGGCCAATAAACGACGAAACCTGCATAAATCAGCATATTAATGAATCATCAAGTTATCGAATGCTCAAGTTGTCGGAGCTTATTCGGCAATATCCCAGTTTTGCAGCTCTGCGAAGGTGCCGAATACTTTAGGTCCGCCTTTGATGACTTTTTTGGATACCGGGATAAAGTCCGGGTCTGAATACAGCGTGATCAGCGGCAGATCCTTCTGCCAAAGCTCTTGCAGCTGGTTGTAAATCTCTTTGCGCTTGGCCGGATCGGCTTCGTTTTTGCCTGCCAGCAGCAAACGGTCGTTTTCCGCGCTTTCGTATTTCATAAAGTTGTACGGCTCATTGCTGCCGTAAAGCGACGTATAGTCAGGGTCCATCGTAAAGGTGAAGCCCATCAGCAGCAGGTCGTATTCGCCCGCGCGCGCTTTTTGCATAACGGTCGGGAAGTCGAAGGTGGAGATTTGGGCCTTCACGCCGACTTGACGCAAATTTTCGACGATAATGTTGGCTACCTGCTCCCGGATCTGGTTGCCCGTCGGCACGATCAGCTCCAGCGTGTCGTCAAAGTTCCATCCCGCTTGCTGGAACAGCGCTTTGGATTTCTCCGGATCGTAGTCATACGATTGGACGTCTGGATTACTGTACGCATGCAGAGAGGTATAAGGGCTGTTGATGATTTCTCCAGTGCCCGCCAGCAGCTCGTCCACGATAAATTGGCGGTTGATGCCGTATGCAATCGCTTGGCGCAATTCCACATTAGTGAGCTTGGCTTGATTGATCAGCACAGTCTGGAAGTTCAGCGTTGGTTCGATGCTGCTTGTTACATCCGGCAGGTTTTGAATCGTTTCATAATCCTGAACCGGAATTTTGGCAGGGGAGCCGCCGGAGGTCATATGAATCTCTCCGCTCTGCAGCTGAGCCACCAGATTCGGCACGGTCAAAATTTTGATATAGACATTGCCCAGCTTAGGCGCGCCTTGATAGTAGTCGGTATTGGCAGCAAGCTGCACGTATTGATCCTTTTCGTACTTCACGAATTTGAATGCCCCGCTTGTCACGGTCGGGTTTAGCATAAACGGGTCTTGCGCTAGTTGATCTTTGGCGACATTTTCAAGAATATGCTTCGGCAGGATCAAAATTTTGGAGCCGATTTGCTCCTTCACCAGATTGGGGTCAACCGGCTGCTTCGTCGTCAACGTGACGGTATGGTCATCGACCTTTTTGACGGACGGAATTTCGCTTTGTCCCTCCGGCAGCTTGCCTGTCGCTTCCACGCCTTCCAGAATGGAAACGTAAGCGCCGTAAACGGAATTTACTTGCGGATCAGCCGCACGGTTCAGCGTAAAGATTACATCGTCAGCCGTAAGCGGAGTGCCGTCGGACCAGGCCGCTTTTTCGTCCAGCTTGATCGTATAATTCTGGTTGTCCTCCGACTCGATCGATGCAGCCAGCTTGGGCACGAAGCTTAGCGGACCATCCATAACGAGCAGCGGATCAAACAGGAAGCCTTGTACATAGGTGGATGCGATATCGCCGTTCGCCAGCGGATTAAACGCAACAGGCGGAATGGACATGCCGATAAATAGCGTTTTGTCGGCGGCAGACTTGTCCCCGCCCTCCGATGCGTTGCTCGCGGCTGGAGAAGCCGTACCGGAGGTGCCGGCGTTATTGTTGCTGCTGCAAGCCGCAATGACCGTAATAGCCAAAACGATAACGAGCAGGCGAAGCAGAGATGTAGATTTTTTCAACATGCGTGAAACCCTCCATATTCGTGTTTGTAGGTGATGCTCTTTTCTGATTCCGTCTCTAACGCCGGCTGCCTCGCAGCGTCACCAGCAGCTTGCATTCCATCGCCAATTGCGACGGCTCGCCGAGCTTGCGCAAAACCTGTGAAAGACTTTTATCCGGCTTTATCCATCGCCGCTATTCAGCGCCTGCCTTTGGGGTCCATTACGTCGCGCAATCCGTCGCCCATAAAGTTAATGGAAATAACCGCGATAATGATCATGCAGGACGGCGGTACCCACAGCCATGGGCGGCCGGAAAGCGTAGAGAAGGACTGAGCCTCGATCAGCATATTTCCCCAGCTCGCGGTCGGAGGCTGGACGCCCATGCCAAGAAAGCTGAGCGATGCTTCCGTAATGATCGCCACGGCAATGCCGAAGGTGGCATTGACGAGAACGGGCGCAAGCACATTGGGCAAAATGTGCAAAAACAGAAGTCTGGGCGTACTATAGCCAAGCGCAATCCCGGCCTTGACGTATTCCTTTTCCTTTACTGACAGCACCCCGCCCCTGATCAGGCGTGCCACAGACGGCCAGCCAAGAAGGCCTAGCGCCAAAATAATGTTGCCCAGACTTGGTCCCAGCACGCTGACCATGACCAGAATGACCATCAGATAGGGGAAGGACATAAACACATCCGTAGCCCGCATCGCCAGACTGTCGATCCAGCCGCCGAAATATCCCGCCACAGCGCCAACCAACGTGCCGATAGCGACATAGATGGCTACTGCCCCCACTCCGACCGACAGCGAAACCCGCGAAGCATAAATCAGCCGGCTGAGCACATCGCGGCCGCTCTGATCCGTGCCTAGCAAATGTCCGCCCGTCCACGAAGGCGGCTGGTAAGAGCGTCCGATGGCATAAGGATCAAAGGGAGCGATCAGCGGCGCAAACAGCGCCATTAACGCCAGCAAAGCGAACAGGATCAACCCCGCCCCGGCCAGCCTGTGGCGAAAAAAACGTCTGGCCAGCTGCTTCCACCCGCCGTCCAGCTCTGCCGGAGCGGCCGGCGATGACGAGCTCCGGCTGTTCTCGCCGTCCGTCAGAACCGTTTTGTCACTCATGATCTGTCTCCCTTCATCGTTTGCCGTATTTGATCGCAGGGTCCGCCGCCGCATAAGCGATATCCGTCAAAAGATTAGCGGCCAGCACGGCGACCGCCGCAATCAGATTAATTGCCATCAACGTCGGATAATCGCGCGAGCCAATGGATTGAATCATCAATTGCCCCATGCCCGGCCAGCCGAATACCTGCTCCGTAATGACCGCCCCGCCGAACAGAAGCGGCACGTCGAGTCCCACCACCGTTATGATCGGGATCATCGCGTTCCGAAGCGCGTGTTTGTTGATGACGACGAATTCCGATAGTCCTTTTGCCCTCGCCGTCCGCAGGTAATCCTGCCCCAGCACCTCCAGCACGCTGGAACGAACGTACCGCACCATGCTTCCCGCCGAAGCGGTAGCCAGAATCAGCGCCGGCATGATCAGATGATGAAGAAGATCGCCAAATGTCTTTTCCTTGCCTAGCGTGTACATCCCGCCTGTCGGGAACAGCTTCCAGGTGAGCGCAAACAAATAAATGCCGCCTAGTCCCAGAATAAAGTTGGGGATGGATACGCCGAGAAAGGAAAAGGATGTTGCGGAATAATCCAGCCATGAATATTGCTTTCTTGCGCTGAGAATGC
Organism: Paenibacillus oryzae; assembly: GCF_001675045.1. Lineage (GTDB taxonomy): Bacteria > Bacillota > Bacilli > Paenibacillales > Paenibacillaceae > Pristimantibacillus > Pristimantibacillus oryzae. The sequence continues at coordinate 52,045 of NZ_LYPA01000080.1, read as the reverse complement.
CGATTGGAACGGCAATGATATAGGCCAGCAGCAGAGACGAGCCCATCAATATAAGCGTAGGCCCGATCCGCGCGCCAACTACCTTGGCTACCGGCTCGTAGCTGGAATAGGAATAGCCGAAGTCTCCCTGCAGCATATTGCCCAACCAGCGAAAATATTGAATAAACACCGGGTCGTCGATGCCGAGCTGCTCCTTCCGCAAATCAATATCCGCCTGGCTCATGGAGGGGTTGATAAACATTTCCACAGGATTGCCCGGCGCCATATTGATAATGAGAAAATTGAACAGCGTTATCCCCGCAAGGACCGGAATCGCGATCAGGATGCGGCGCAGCAAATAATTAAGCATGCTCTTCCTCCTAGTCAGGTCTTGTCAGGGAGCTTGGTCAATGCAGCGGATAATGGCATGCAACCTTATGGCTGCCCTCGCCAGTCAATACTGGCTCCTCCGTGCCACAGCGCTTCTGCGCATAGGGGCATCGCGTATGGAAACGGCAGCCTGCGGGGGGATGAAGAGGGCTTGGAATATCTCCCTGCAGCACGCTTTCTTCGCGGCGCCGGTCATGCGGACTTCCCGGCGGATTGGAAGCCAGCAAGGCGGCGGTATAGGGATGTCTGGGGGAACCGAACAGCCTCGCGCTGTCCCCGATTTCAACCAGCTTGCCCAAATACATAACCCCGATCTCATCGCTGATGTAATCCACAGCTCCTAATCCATGCGCGATGAACAGGTAGGTCAAACCAAGCTCTCCCTGTAAATCCTTGAGCAAGTTTAAAATTTGCGCCTGAATGGAAACATCCAGCGCCGATACCGGCTCGTCGCATACGATCAGCTTGGGATTCAGCGCCAAGGCTCGAGCAATGCCGATACGCTGGCGCTGGCCTCCCGAAAACTCATGGGGAAACCGATTCCGATAGTGTCCGGACAAACCAACAATCTCCAGCAATTCTTGTACCCGCTTCTCCACCGCCGCGCCTTCCAGCAGCCGATGAACCCGAATGGGCTCGCCAAGCTGGTCGCCAACCCGTTTGCGGGGATTCAACGAGGAATAGGGGTCCTGGAATACAATTTGCATATCGGTCCGCATGGGACGAAGCTGCCGCTCAGTCATTCCCGTCAGCTCCCGGCCCTGGAAGGTCACGCCGCCTTCAGTCGGCTTCTCCAGTTGCAGGATAAGCCTTCCCATCGTCGACTTTCCGCTTCCCGACTCTCCGATGATGCCAAGTGTACGGCCTTGCTCAAGACGAAACGAAACGCCGTCTACCGCCTTGACTTGTCCGGTATTTCTGCCAAACAAGCCGGAACGGACGGGATAATGCTTTTTTAGTCCATCAACCTTCAGCAAAGGGCCGCCATTGCGTTCGCTGTCATGGTGTCCCCCCATTTTCCTCCCCCTCCTTTCCTTCACAGGTCAGCCAGCAGCGCACCTTATGCCCTTTGCCGGCATCCTTTAGCGGCGGATGCTGCTCTCTGCATTTGTCCATCACATGGGCGCAGCGATCCTGAAAGCGGCAGCCCCGGGGCATATGCTGCGGCAGCGGCACTGATCCCGGAATCGCTGCCAGTCGTTCTCCTTTTCCGCTGCCAATCTGGGGAATGCATTCCAGAAGCCCTTTTGTATAGGGATGCCGATGATGATCGAACAACTGGAACACATCCGCCTCCTCCACCACTTCTCCTCCATACATAACAATGACCCGATCAGCCATCTCGGCTACGACGTTCATATCATGAGTGATCAGCAGAATAGAGGTGCCAAACTCCTTCTTCAGCTCCTTCATCAGCCGCAGAATTTGCGCTTGTATGGTGACATCAAGCGCCGTAGTAGGCTCGTCGGCAATCAGCACCTTGGGATTGCAGGACATAGCCATTGCAATCATGACCCGCTGCAGCATGCCTCCGGAGAGGGCAAAAGGATACTCCCGCATAATGGACTCCGCCCGTGCTATGCCAACCCTCCTCAGCATCGCCTCTCCTTCAGCGCGGGCCTCCTTGCGACCTAGCCCCCTATGCTTGCGGATTTGCTCGGAAAGCTGATGCCCGATGGTCAATACCGGATTCAGTGCGCTCATCGGCTCCTGAAAAATCATGGAAATGTCATTGCCGCGTATCCGGTTCAGCTCTTTTGCCGAAAGCCCCGTAAGCTCCCGTCCATGTAATGAAATATAACCGCGGCTTACTCTGCCCGCTTTTCCAAGCAGGCCCATAATGGACAAGGTGGTTACGCTTTTGCCGCTGCCAGATTCGCCGACAATGGCAATCGTTTCCCCTTTGCCCAATTGAAAGTCGACATTTTCAACAGGCGCGATCTCGCCTTTTTCCGTTTTGAATGTGACTTGAACCTGTCGAACCTCAAGCACCGCTTCCAAAGCGCCTCCCCCTTTCCTGTCGCCATTCCCTCTACCCGCTTACTGTCGTCTGGAGAGGGGCTAAGCCTGTCCGTTTTGCAAGCTTTCCTTTTTTACGCTTTCTCCACTGCCGCCCTCAGCGCCCGCAGCGACTCTGCATCCGATTTCAGAGGCAAGCCGCAGCCCGGCGCCAGCACAAAGGGCCGTCCGGCCAAGCTCTGAATCGCCTTCTTGGCCTGTCTCGCCACTTCCTCCGCCGATCCCGCAGACGCAAACAACCGCTCGTCCACTCCACCCACCGCAACAGGACTATCCGGCCAAATAAAGCTTTCCGTCAAAGCCGGGTTGCCAGGTGCGGTATCTGCCCAATGAAGCGCCGATATCGGATAGTCCGCAAACCGTTCGGGATGCGCCTCCGGTCCGCAGGTATGCAGAATAACGGGTGCAGGTGCAATTTCCTTAAGCAGAAGCAGGTCATACGGACGTCCAAACTCTTCGTATTCCTCCTCTGTCAAATAACCGTCGCGCGCCAAACCCAGCACCGCGTAAAAGATGCCGTCCGCCCCTGCTTGCAGCGCTGCTTTGGCATAACCCGCCAGCGTTTCGGTGATGTTTCGCAAAGCGGCATGGACCTCGTCCGGATTGGCCGCCAGCAATCCCGGCAGAGGCGATGCCTCGCGGATCGCGGGCCGATAGGATGCCAGCGTGCGATGACCGCCCAAATATTCCAGCACGGCTAGCGGCGAAAATAAGGTCTGAACAATCGGCACCTCCGGTCCAAGCTCGCGGCGCACGCCTGCAATCGTATGAAGCTGCTCCAGAAACGGCTTTGCGTCTGCCGGGCGGGTTGTAATCCGGCGCAGATCGTCAATCGTCGCAAGCTGCGCCTTGGCTACAGCCGGCACCACGCCGTCATAGCTGTCATAGTCGTATTCGTTGCCCCAAACCTCTGCATAATACGTCGTCCGGGGATTGATTTTGACAAAATCCCAATCGTGCTCCCGTTGAAAAGCAACCGTGGCCGCAGCCAGCAATTCGCTGTCCCGCTCGGCTTCGATAAAATGCCGCCAAGCCGACACCAGCGGACGGTCCGCAGCCTGACCGTCTCTCAAAATATGAAGAAAACGCGCTTTTTTTGTCCATTCGATTGTCATTTCGAGCATCCTTCCTATATTTCGGAATGGTTTTTTTAAACCGCTCATACTATAATTCTTAATATCCGATAGGCTAACTATGATATCTTATACTTGTATTATAAACGACATTTTTTTCATTTCTTCATACGAAATGTCCAATCTATTGCCGATTTGATTTTACGTTTTGTATGACGATTTTGATAAAAAAGGCTTTCAGAATGAGGAGAGGAGGGATTCATCATGGAGATAGAGCATAATCTGGGCAAGCTTGCCGACTTTTCGCATCGCCTGCAGCAAGCCGTTATAAAAACGGCAGAGGTCCATACGATTGTCGAGTGCCTGAGATCCTTCACTTCCCTAACGTCGCTGTACAGCTCCATAACGGAACCCTCCTTCTGTCTTCCTGCAGTGGGAGAGCACGGCAAGGACATGCTGAAGGAAGCCGAGGAGCTGCTGGAACGCCAGCCTCCAACCGGCAGAAAGCAAATCCGCCTGACGCTGTCGGGAGGACATACCGTTTTTCTTCAGCCTGTGTCGGGTCTTGGACATGTGTTGTCCTATATCGGCATTGCGGCAAAGAAGAACGAAACCTGCGGAGAAAATGAAATTTTTATCGGCCTTCTGCTGGATTATGCGGGCAAAACCGCAGAGCAGCTGCTGCTGCGCAAGCTGGTGCTGGACGACCGGACAAGTGATGTCCATGCTTCGTTAGTCCATGGCATCCTGTTCGGCGAAATTCCACATGAGGATCAAATGCTGGCCCAGATTGGTTTGCCTTCCTTGTCGGCGGGTCATTATTTGTTTGTTTCCGGCGCCGTTATTTTGGACCGCTCGGGGCAGCAGGATGAAGGATTTTCTTCTAAAGGACCCAATCAGGATATCGCGATGCTCCTTCGTACGCTTCTATCCACACACGGCATCTATAATTTGCTGCTTTTGCACAATAACGTCATCCATTTGCTATGTATCCGGGAAACCTTCGGCAACAGGCAGGCACAATGGGAAAAGGTAAAGCAGTCGCTGCGCAAAGTAACGGAGCTGCTTATGAAATCCGGCCAGCTCCGTCCCCAGGAATCTCTGCGTATCCAGGCGGGCTTTGGTCATATGAAAGCTTCGCTTCGCGATGCTGCCCAAAGCTACCGGGAAGCGCTGGACGCTGTGGCGATTACGCGCATGCTGCAGGAACGGCCTGCGGGGAGTGTTTTTTACGAGGATATGGGAATTTATCAAATACTGAAAAGCATAGGCGATACCGCCCGGTTGATCCAGTTCGTTCAGAGCCACCTTGGCCCGCTGCTCGCTTATGAGCAAGCTGGAGGGACATCGCTGCTCCAAACACTGGATCACTATTTATCCTGCATGGGCTCCAAGCAGGAAACCGCCGAACGCCTGTTCATCCACAGGCAAACGCTCTATCATCGGCTGGACAAGCTGGATGAGCTGCTTGGCAGCGATTATTTAAAACCGGAACGGAGGTTATGCCTGGAGGTCGCTATTCGGGCATATGATTTGGTGAAGGAGGAAATGCAGACGGAGCAAGCGATGTAAAAGGCTCCGCCCTTCAATTTCCGGCTTTATTCCAGCTTCCGGATATTGAGGCCAGGACGCTTTGAGCATGAAGCTCAAGCAAAACCGACCTTCCGTGTTTGGTCGGCGCTCATCCAGTCATTGCTGCGCTCCTTGCTGCGGTCGGCTTTCATTTCCGCGATCAGGCTATCCAGATCCGCCTTGCCTTCATAATGCATCTGAAGCGCCGCCGAGGCGTACAGCTCGCCCAGTTGAGCCAGCGAAAAGCCTTCCGAATTGCGGGCCGCTCTCTCTACCGCAGCCTCATCCGCCAAACGAGGCAGTCCCTTGTACTTCATGTAGGAAAGACGCAAAGCGGCGTCGGGCGGCTTGACCTCGTAAGCGCGATCGAAGCGGCCGGCCCGGTTAATAAGCGCGGGGTCTATTTTTTCCGGATAGTTGGTTGTGCCGATCAGATAAACGCCTTCCTTCGACGTTGCGCCGTCCAGCGTGTTCAGAAAGTAGGAGCGGCAGGATTCCGGCATGGAGTCGATGTCCTCGATCACCAGCACCATCGGAGCCATCTGGGTCGCCGCCGCAAATACCTCCTGAATGGAGCCGCTGCTCGTATATTCGGTAATTTGCCAATAAGCCACCGGCGCTTTTGTGGAGGTGGAGATGGATTTGACCAAGGTCGTTTTTCCGTTGCCTGGTTTGCCGTAGAGCAAAATCCCTCTTTTGTAAGGAATGCCGTAGGTTTGGAAGAATGAACGATCCTTGGAAAAAAACTCGTCCAGCGAACGGTAAATTTGCGTTTTCAGCTCATCCTCCATAAACACATCATCCCGGCTGACCACCTGGGAAATCGGCTCGCGGCTATGCTCCAGGCCATCCCTTGTATCCGTGAACACCTTCACCGTCGGGTCGGACAGCTGCCGTTCCCTCATCTCCGCCAAAAAGTCCATCAAACATTCGTCCGACTCGCAAAAGATCAAATCCTCAAACCCGATTCCATGCTGAACCAGCTTGGGCACACGCGCAAGCGCGATCCAGTGCCTTGGATAAATAAACAGGTTGTTGCGGATCGCAGGACGAATCGTATAAGCGCCATGCTCCGTCGTAGTATCAGCATCGTATTGGAATACGTTCGTTTCCACCAGATCGTAAAGGCCCGCCGCATGCTCCACGCCTTCATACCCGCGATTTACGTCCTCCTCGAGCCCGTTCCAGATTTCATTTCCGTCATCCTGGTAATACAGCCGCAGCCCGCTTCCAAGCCGCCGCTCCAAATAATCACGAATGCGCTGAACAGCTTCTATATAGTCAAAATAATGCCGCTCCCCCTGCACGCGATCCCCTGCTTCGCCTCCCCGCACAATAAAGGGCGGTGCGCTAGCTGCAGCCGCGAATGGCTTGATGTCTGCCTCCGATACAAAGTCCACCTGTAAACCAGCGTCCAAGTGGGGTAGGGCATACAGGTCAGGCTGGTGCTGGTCAGGTAGATCAGGTTGGTCAGCTAGGTCAGGCAAGTCAGGTTGGTCAGGCTGGTCAGGCAGGGCAAGTTGGTCAGGTTGGCCGGGTTGGTCAGGCAAGTCAGGCTGGTCAGGTAGATCAGGTTGGTCAGGTTGGTCGGTTGTCGGTATCCCTACCAGTTGATTCATTTCTACTTTGCTCTTCATCCTATCATCCATTCTGTTTTCTCTTGTCATAGTATCCTTTGTATTTTCTCTCGTCATAGTATCCATTCCATCTTCTCTTATCCTATTATTCTCAGGATTGCTATCTATTTTAATTACTTTCATAGGTTAAACTCCTTTTACTGCCGCCAACGGGCGGCATTTTGCCACAACATCGGCAAGCCTTGCCTGCACCACGCTGTCTATAATTTGATCCACATCCTTGTAGGCCTGCGGCGACTCGTCCACCAGCGCCTCCAGAGCGCGGGTATTCAACACTATTTCATCCTCCTGCCCAATCCGCATGGAGGACGCAAACTCATCCACCGTCACCAGTTGCTTGGTCGCATTGCGGGAACGGACTCTGCCTGCCCCGTGGCAGATGGAATGATAGTTGGCAGCCCCCTCCGGCACGCCGACCATCAAATACGACGCCGTTCCCATGGAGCCGGGAATAAGCGCGGGATGCCCCGTTTCGCGGTAAGGGGCCGGGTTGCCGGAATGACCGGCCGGAAGCGCCCGGGTTGTGCCCTTGTGGTGGATGAGCAGTTCCTCTCCTCCATGGGTTTCCTCGCTGCAATAATTGTGCATGAGGTCGTACAGAGTAGTTAGCTCCGTTTTGGAGCCCATCACTTCCTTGAAGGCGTCTCGCACCGCATAAGCCATCAAATGACGGTTGACGACCGCATAGTTCAGCGCGGAATACATCAGGTTGGCGTAGCTTTGGCCCGCATCGCTTTGCAGCGGCGCAAATGCCAGCTTGGGATCAGCCGTGCCAAGGCCCAGCTTGCTCATCGTTTTGGCCACCTGGGAACCTCCGTATTGATTGACGGCCCCGCCCCAGGAGCGCGAGCCGGAATGAATCATAACGGCGATTTGACCATCCTTCAGTCCCCATTGCCCGGCAAGATCACGTTTATTTTCTTCTATCGCAATTTCCTGAATCTCGATAAAATGATTGCCGTTGCCCAGCGTTCCAAGCTGACGATGGGCGCGGTGATACAGATTTTCCGGTATCCGGTCCAGCTCGGTTTCCCTGAAGCTGAAGCGGCTGTTTTCGACATGCGTCAGAGAGGTCGCTTTTCGCGGGGTGTAGGAATCCGGCACATATTTGCCCGGCAGCCCGTGCAGCCCCTTGCGCAGCACATCCTCCAGCCAAATGTCGGAGAAATAACCCCTTGCGTGATTCTCCACCGGAATTCTTTTTTCAATCGCTTTGACGAGCCTGCGGCGCAAACGGACGTCCTTGAGGTCGCTCCCCTGCAAGTTGGTCAGATGCATTCTCATGCCGCAGCCGATGTCGCTGCCTACGATGGAGGGTGAGATATAACCGTCCTCCGTCCCCCACACCGCCGTTGTGCCGATGCAGGTGCCCACGCCCACATGGGCGTCAGGCGTATAGCTCATATGGCGAATGCCGGGAATTTGCAAGTTATTGTTCGCCATCTCCAGCACCTTGTTCCCCATTGCGTAGAAGAGATCGTCATGCGCATACACATGCAGTTCTCCCGCCGGGAGATCGATCACCCTGTAATAACTGTTTTGCTTATTCATCTCTTTTGTTCAATCCTCTCTGTTTGTAAACAATGAATGGTCAAGCCTGCTGCAAGCCGAGTACAGTATTAGCCAGATTAGTTGCTTGTTGTTTATTGCTTGCTGTTTATTGCTTGTTGTTTGTTGCCTGGAGTTAAAAATCTCAAACGAAAATACAGATTGTACGATATTTCGTATAAAAGCTGGGATTACTAATGCCATATTAGCCTTTTTGTACGATTTATCGTACAAACTGCAAGTTTTTCTGGGAACTAATTGGTATTTTGTACGATCTATCATATAAAACACCTTTCTTTTACTTTAAATCACATTTTTTTGTGTGAAAAATCGTACAAAATCGCTCTTTTTGCTCTGGATACTCTCTATGTCTTCTTGTTGCTCTCTACATACTTGTTACTCTCTGCTTCCTTGTTGCTCTTTTCATTCTTGTTGCTCTCTCTCTGCTTCCTTGTTGTTCTTTACATTCTTGTTGCTCTCTCTGTTTCCTTGTTGTTCTTTACATTCTTGTTACTCTCTACATTCTTGTTGCTCTCTACATTCTTGTTACTCTCTATATTCTTGTTGCTCTATGCGTTTTAGCTTTTTGCGTTTCTGGTGCTTCAATCCTTGGGATGTCACCTACATTAATTTCATGAAAAACCGCTTCATGCGAGGCTCCGCCTCTTAAAAAACACAAAAACCGCAAGTCCATGGACTTACGGTTTTTGTGCAAACAGCTTTCTCCAACACATATTTGCATATATGTTGTCACGTACATGGTATCACGTACAATGTTGTTCCATACATATTGCCTATGTACAAAATAGTCTTTTACAAACTGAACTAAACTGAAAACCGTTTTAGTTCGGCCGTTTTATTGACTGTTTTGTACAAGACAAGCTGATTTAATCCCGTGATTAGGATCATGCAGAAACGTAAATGCTTGCGCAGGCCCGTAGAGGCCGATGAACAATTAAAACGATATGTTGTTGAACCCCTGCGTCGTTGCGGCAACTAGCGGTCATGTCACGTCGGCCTCCTTTTCTTTAAGATAGTCCTATCATACAGATAACCGTAAACCAAGATCAAGGTAATAAACACTTATAGTCATTGTAGGTTTGCGTCACTTTACAGCCGCGGGTCAATCTTCGCTTTCCTCGCTACCTCGAACAGCAGGTCAGCCGCGATCTGGTTGTAGCTTTCGTTGTCCGGGCCAATATCCTCCAGCTTCATCGCCATCAATTGGCAATATGCCCCCCTTGCCTGCACGCCCTAATTGACGGACCAAACCTCCTGAAGCGCAGACCGGAACAATGCGTCCAGCTTTTCATCTATGCTTTCAGGGGCAGGAGGGACAGCTGCGGCTTTATGCTCCAATTGTGCAAGCTGCTCCTCCAAGTAACGGTTGATGACCGTAAGCTGCGGTTCTTCATCCAGCTCATCGCCGCGTTTTTTGCGTACAAGCAAATCCTCCACCGTCTCGCGCAGCTCCCCTGTTTGCGGCAGCAGCGTTTTTACCAGCACATCAAACTGGATCGGAGGCATGGTGCCGCGCTCCATAATCCATTGACAGGCCAGAACGGGGCGCAATACGTAAAAGTATTTTTTGAGGCGAACCCGCTCCCCCTGGAGGTACGTACGAAAGTTGCCACGCGCCATGTTCAGATAGTGATACAGGCATGATTTTGGCGCAAAAGCCAGCGGGGACATGTCTCGGAGCGATTGCGCCACGCTGAAGCTTTCCAGGTAGGACATCGGCGATTGCAGCCACTCCAGCAGCGGCGGGTTCGATTTGCGGTACAGCATCAGCGCCTTGCGCAAATCCCATCCGCTATAATCCAGCTTGCCGGTTATGGGGCGTTCGATCACATCCCGCTTGTCAAAAATGGACAAGTACCACTCCGGCCGCCGGATATAGATAAATCGCACATCGTAGTCGCTATCCTGCGACGGAAACCCCCAAGCCCGGCTGCCGGATTCGCATGCGTACAAAATCCTTATATCCTCCTCCTGCTCCAGCCTCTTCAGCTCGCTGCGGATGATTTCGGGCATTTCTTTAGCATCCCGTGCATTCCTTGCATCCATGGCTTTGCTTGCCTCTGCCATTTCATTTCGTTCTTTGTGCTGTATTTGTTCTTTGTGCTGTATTCGTTCTTTTGATTGTCTTAGTTCTTTTTGTTGTTCCATTGGTTTCACTTCTCTCTTTTCTCTCATGCCAACCGGCATTGCCGAGATTGCTGTTGGTTTCATTTTGACGCATGGCATCCTGTCTGAACATGGTGAAAGTATAGCGAAGAGCACATGAACTCACTTAATGTTTATGTTCTAGGCTCCGATAGCCAAAATCGGTTACCTAACTGGCAGGGTGGCGTGGGGGCCACGTAAGTATGGTTTTGGCCACAAGACGTTCTACCGCAAAAAGGCATCTCGCAAGGTTCACGAGATGCCTTTAACGCGATCTAGCCGGAACAAGCTGGCCCCTCCCGCGAGCGGTTAGCTGGAGAGCGTGGTATGAACCCGCTTCTCTCTGCGGTATGGGCTTTTTGTAAACCGGTTGGAGACGGCGGACGCCACTACGGCTTCCGGCTTCACTCGGGCCTCCATGCCCATCGCCTCTACCCGGCCCACCATCTCGCTGACATACGCCGCGGTTCGGTTGCGCTTGGCATCCGTGCCCGCGTCAATATCAATAAACAGCTGAAGACCGGCGCCGAGATACACATGCGGCAAAACAATGTCCTCCAGCTCCGCCCTTTTTTCATGGTCAAAATACATGGCGATTTCCTGACTAAAGGTTGTTTCCAGCCCAAGCTTCTCCTGGATAGAGGCAATCTCGCGAGGCATAATGACCTGCCGGTAGCAGAACCAGGCCCCTTTGCCCGGCCTGAATATGACGATGGAGGTTATAAATTTGGTGTGGCCGGCATGCACCTGCGCATCGGTTCCAATGACTAGCTGGTAAGCCGCTCTTGGGTCAGCCTTCATAAATGCCGCGATGCGGCGGAATACCTCATCCAGTGTCAGCTCCTGTTCGGATACGTTTCGGAATACATTTTCATGAATCATGGGAATATTCTGATTTTTCATGGTAGTCACCTGCAAGGCCTGCCGGCTTCCTTTCCTTCGATTTAGAGTGTGCATACACACCTTAGTTAACGCTCGGAACTAAAAAAGACTTCTCGCTGCCTCGCTCTTTCCCTACTCCCAGTCAACAGGACATTAGCCTGCTTCGGGCATAGAAAAAGACCGCTTGGCAACAAGCAGTCTTTACAAAAACGCATATCAAGATGATCGCTCCGGCAATCAGGCGTTGTTAAGAATGACTCGCCTGCGGAGTCCTAAATTGCGCTTGTAAAGATTGCAGCTATGCAATTGAGATACGGATTCGGAGCGACCCTCCCATGGCGAAACAACGGGCAGGAGCTGTGTTTCGTTAAAAAGTGCATGGTAATTGAGCTCGCTATGGCTAAACGTTGCCTCGTACATGTCAGTCTCTCCTTTCACTGGAATAATATTGTTCCCCATCCTAGCACTTTCTTATTGCCTTTGTCAACTGGCGAACAAACCAATTAAAGCAAAAAAATAATCATGCAGGCAGCTATACAAGTTGAACAACACAATGTCACCACCAAAGAAACCGCCATGTAAAACGTTCTTCCTATTGCAATTGTTCCCCGTTCCCCCTGAATCATATGCTGATTTTTTACAGTAAATAACATGAATTTAGCTGCAGAACAACATGGGTGATGACAGGAAATAACTGTAATATGTAAGGTTGTTTCCTTATGATTGACACAATACTATTTAAATTGTAATAAATACATCATTTATCCAATTACTGCAGTTTACGGAATCTCATAAAAAGAGAGGGTTGTGATTCGTGATTGTATCGTACTTTGTATTTATGTTGGCGGGCATTTTTATGGCTGCGGCCGTACAGAAATTGCTTTCGCCAGCCGAATTTATGAAAACGCTTTACGGGATTGGCATCCCGCGTCGTTACCGCCGATTCACGGCTGCAGCCATTCCGGTTGCCGAAGCGGCAAGCGTGATTTTGCTCCTTATTCCGAAGTCGCGATTTGTCGGGGGAGCATCCCTTTTAGCCCTTCTATTTTCTTTTACGATTATAACAATACGGGCCATCGTTCAAAAGAAAAGGATCGACTGCAACTGCTTTGGAAGCATCATGCCCGGCACATTGGGCTGGAGCGGGCTTGCCCGATTAATCGTGCTCATTGCAATGACTAGTTATGGAATGATCGGTTCGGACGCTGGTTTATATTCAAGGCCGTCTACGGAAATTTTTTATCAAATTGTTGCCTCGGTCGGTATTCTTGTCCTTTACGTAGTCGTCGCCAGAGTCATTGCCAACTGGAATGCCATAAGGAAAGGGGAGGTCTAGCATGAATGATCCGCAATTGATAGCACAAATCGTTTTATGGCTGCTGGTGCTTGCGTTGACGGCCGCGTTTTTTACATCACACGGCCAGCAGAAAAACGACAAACGGCTGGTCATGCAAAAATTCGGACTGCCCCTTATGGAAGCCTTCCCCGATTTTCACGCTGCTCCGATTCAGGGCGGGGACTGGAGAGAGTCAAACGAGCAAAAAGGGAACATTTTGTTGTTTACATCGGCCACCTGTCAATCCTGCCAGGGCATTTATCCTATCGTTACTGAATATGCCAAAAGGAATGATGTCAGCATCGCCTTGTATATGGATGGAGACCCGGAGCTTATCCGCAAGAAGATAGACGAAAATAACGTGCAGGTGCCCGTGTATCATTTTACGCCGGATTTGTTTCCCATTTCCAAGGTTCCCGCTTTCCCTTACGCTTATTATTTATCGCCATCCGGAATCGTGTTCAACAAAGGCGGCACGCAAAAGGAAGAGGATCTCGATATTTTGCTTAACGAGGGAAGGTATATGGAGAACGCTATGGGTAAAGCGGGCTAATGCCAACTTTTGAAAGGAGGTGAAAACGATGGGATGTGTAATTGTTAGCGCGTACTGCAGCGCCAATTCTTGCGGAACGTCAAAATGGCTGGTCTATTACGATAGTCTTGATAGGGTATGCAGAAAAGAATGTGTTTGTTAATTAAGAAACAACGGGGCTGTCCAAAAAGTCTGTGACGGTAAATAATTAATCAGCAAAACCGGTCCCTTCCGGAAAAGGGTGTCTTGGAAGCTCAAACATTTTTGTCCGCTTTATTTTAATCCTGTTTGTAGTGGATAAAAGCAGACAAAAAAACTCGCCCTCAAGACACCCTTTCCCCTCCGGTCCCTCTGCTGAATAATTATTCGTTTCACTTGACTTTTCAGACAGTCCCTCTGTTTATGGAGGTTTAAGATGAACGGGGCGTCTTCCGGTAAACTAAATTTGATTATTTCAGTCATTGGCAAAATCCTCCCGCTGCTGATCAGGATTGCGCCGTTCCTTCTTGCAGCGATTGTTCTCATCAAGATTATAGTGGCTTTTATTCCGGCAGGGCAGGCCTTCTTATTATTAAAATCAACCGATTCGGCGGCGGCAGCGCTAACAGGCTCCGCTCCCTGGATTGATCCAGTGAAATGGTTATTGTTGATTGCGGTATTAAGCGCTGTCCGGATCGGACTGGAGGCTGTTTCTGAATATATGAGCGTGCTGCTCAAACAACGGTTCGAATATCGTCTGGAGGAGATGCTGGCTCATAAAGCCGCAAACATCCCATTGATTTTATTCGATCAGGCGGACTATTACGATACGTTGCAACGGGCAAAGTCGAACATTTCCGTTCGCGGCTTCCGGCTATTGGAGCTTATACTTACGATAGTGGAATGCCTCTTTACACTGGCTGGTTACATCGTTCTTCTTACACAGTTTAGCTGGTTGTTAATTATTGCTTTAATTGCCGGCACAATCCCGACCTTGCTTGTTCATTTGAAAATCGGCGAGTGGAATTTTTGGCTTCAGCGTTATCAAACGCCGTATGTAAGACGGCTTGTCTATTTGTTCGAGCTGCTCACCCAACGTTTTGCGGCCAAGGAGCTTCGCATTTATCGTTTGGCGCCTGCTTTTCTGAAGGAATGGGGCGACTATTATTGGAAAAACGCGCGCGAGCAAAGAAAGGTAGACAAAAAGTCGATTAGCACTCGCTCGGGTATCGACGGCTGGAATACGGTGACTTTGCTTGCTTACTCCGTTTACGTGCTCTGGGTGTGCTTCTCCAGGAAGCTGTCGCTCGGCACTTTTGTGGCCGTATCACAAATTCTTTCGTCGACGCAAGCGCAAATGAAAAATGTAGCCTACAGCTTATCGCAATTTTACGAGGAAAGCATGATTATTCAAGAGTTTTTTACATTCATGGATACAGAAGAAGAGCATAAAAATGAGGATAAGCCGGCGTTTACCGGGAAGGTGCAGGAGGGTATTTCGGTGAATAACCTCAGCTTTACCTATCCTGGCAGCACAAAGCCTGCACTAAACAATATTTCGTTTCGCATCAACAAAAACGAGACCGTTGCAATCGTCGGGGAAAACGGGGCAGGTAAAAGCACGCTTATTCATTGCCTGATCGGTCTTCATCAAAGCTACGAGGGCAGCATTACCTATGATCATACCGATTTAAAGGATATAAATGTTGCATCATTCCGAAATCACGTATCCGCGGTTTTTCAAGATTATGTCCATTATCACGGAAGCGTTAAAGAAAATATCGGGTTTGGCAACGTGGAGCGTATTGATAATCTAGCCGCAATTGAGGCGGCTGCAGGCTTATCGGGCGCGGCGGAATTTATAGATCGTTTGCCAAATAGCTACAATACGCAGGTAGGGGCGGGCTTTCAGAATGCGCAGGAGCTGTCGATTGGCCAATGGCAGAAGCTTGCGCTCGGCAGGGCTTATTTTAATGACGGCTCCATTGTCGTATTGGATGAACCGACGGCATCGCTGGACCCCACTACCGAATCGGAGCTATATCGCCAGTTTCATCAATTGTCCGAAGGGAAGGTTACGTTTCTCGTATCCCATAGGTTAGGCAGCTGCCGTATAGCAGACCGGATTGTGGTATTAAAGCAAGGAGAGCTGGTTGAGCAGGGCACACATGATGAGCTTATGAAGCTAGGCGGCGAATATAAGCAGATGTATGAATCTCAGGCCGAATGGTATTTACAAGAAGCAAGCTATAAGGGGGCGTAATCCTGATGAGAAGAATAAGAAGAACCATTGTCAGTATGTTGATTGTCTCTCTCCTCTTCCTCCTCTCGGCATGCCAAAATAGAATAGACCCGCTGAAGGAGGATGAGGAGGAGCTTTCAGGAAAGCTGCGGATTGCGATAGGCCAGCCATTTGCATCTGGGCGTGTGCATCCTCTTGACTCATCCGTAAAAGGACCGATTTACGATAAATTGAAGGCTTTTGAAAATCAGCATCCTGACCTCGAGATCGAGCTGATTGATATTAGCTTCACAACAGGAGAGCCTTCTACGATTCCTCAAGACCCATTACCCGACCTTATGGAGGTGGCGCCGTATCAGATTCGTTGGGTTGCCAACGGGAACGACTTCGAGGATCTTGATCCTTTTGTCCAGATATCAAGGTGGAAGGATGGGTTTGCAAAGCTGGTTGACGGGACGAGGTTGAATGGAGTCGCCTACATGCTTCCCATCAAAAGCGAGCCTATGATTATGTATTATGATGCAAAGGTATTTGGCGAGCTGTATATAACAGCGCCTACAGAAGAGTGGACATGGGACGATTTCATCATGGCGTCGCAGCAGTTGAAAGCGGAAGGTTATGTTGTGAATATCCCTGATAAATTCGATGCTATCGAGCCTATCATTAAGGGTCTTGGAGGTACTTATACATCGGAGGACGGCATGCAGTTTATCAACTATTTGGATAACGATTCGACGATAGCCGCTTTTGATCAATATAGCTCCGATATGCGGCTTCATACCTCAGGCGAGGCAAACAAGGCCGGACATAAAGCGCTTGGAATGGGAAGGCCCTCCGATTTATATTCCTTGCTGGATGAAAACACCAATCTTCGAATCGCCCGCATGCCGATTTTCCCAGATGGAAATCGGCATAATACGGCGCTGACGACAGGACTCGCAATTGCGGCCAACTCGCCGAACAAAACAGCGGCAATGGAGCTGCTGAAGACGCTGACCAGCGAGGGTGAAGAGGAGACTGTGCGCTTTGCCAATTTTAACGCGCTGGCGATGAAAAACGACAAGTTTAGCACCAAGCCGCTGGCGCAGCAGGATGAGCTGCTAACCGTTATGAAGCTGGAATCAGAGATTTCCGCGCCTGCAACGTTCCAATTGAATCCAGGGATGATTAATCACTATGGCATTCTTAACGAACGGTCTGAAGAGTTCGCAAACCTATTGCCGACGTTGTTCCAGCAAGATTCCCCCGAGACTGCGCTTAAGCAGCTTGCAGGCATGGTAGAAACGCTGTTTTCTACTCAAAGAGGGATGTGGTAATAATATCTGACTATTTTTATCGGAAAAGAATTATTAATAAAGAAGGAAATGCGGCCCGGGATAGCGAATGACAGATGTAAGTCATCTAAAATTCATTCCAGTTCCTTAAGGAGGCAGCAATTATGGCAGTAGAGGGCGGACGTTATATTGCAGTAGAGCCAGGGGTTGAGCTGTTTATTCAAGATGTAGGGCAAGGAGAGCCCCTTGTATTGATCCCCGGATGGACGTTTACAACGGAGGTTTTTGCGAAGCAGGTAGAGTTTTTCAAGCAGACAAATCGCGTTATCGTGATTGATCCCCGCAGCCAGGGCCGTTCTTCCGTGACCCTTCATGGAAACAATTATAGTACGCACGGCTCCGACCTGGCGAAGGTGCTGGATGCGCTTGAGCTGGGCAAAGTAACATTGGCGGCATGGTCGTTTGGAGCGCTCACCGCTTGGGAATATATTCGACAGCATGGGACCGATCGGGTGAAGTCGCTGATCACCATCGATTTGTCGCCAAAGCCGCTATCCCTCAATCATGAAACGGACTGGGTGGAAGGACCGCTTGACGATATTGCCGGAGCGTATCTCTTTGCTACGCAGGATGCCGAAAAACAGCGCGAATTTGTAAAGGAATACGTAACCGGCGTCATGTTCCAGGGCGAGGTCCCGGCCGACGAGTTAACCTGGCTCATCGAGCAATCCGCTCGCACGCCACATTATATTGCTTCCAACCTGTTTGCGGCAGGCATGTTCTCCGATTATCGGGCGGAAGCCAAGCTAGCCAGCGAATCCATCCCTACGCTCACTATCATATCGGAGCATTGGGCTGAAACCGCCGCTGCATTTACCAAAAGTTTAACGCCAAAAACCAAAGTGGAAGTGCTTGGCGGACATTTGTCGTTCTGGGAGCATCCAGAGAAATTTAATGAAATTGTGACCCGCTTCCTTGGCGGAAGCAAAGGCGAGGCCGAGGTTGCTGCCAGCTCTGAAGGCTAGGGTCTAGACCGCACAGGCGAAATAAACCATTTTACCGAAGAAATAGTCGGCCTAGAAAAGGCAAGGAGAGGAGTCGTGAGAGCGGCCCCTCTACTTGTTTTGTCTTTTTTTTACACCCAAAATCATTGCCTATGGTCAATAAAATCACATGATCTTTAAAATTCGGACGCTGCCACTATCAGAATATGCGGGTCATCTGTCCGAAAGGTTCCAATAACGGCCATAGGGGGCCGTAATCTCCTGCTCCCCTTTGTGCATTCTGTTCGGTCACCAGCTTTTATTCTTCACAAATCACTTGTAAGTCCCTGATCCCAACCCATTCGATATTGTTTCAGATCATTCTTACTCACATAAATGATTGATTGCTCATCAAAATAAAACTCGAGAACGGGCACATCCGTAATTTTTCGAAATGTCAAATTACTTAAATTCATTGCATAGATTTTTTGCCGATCCTTTCGGTTTAAAAAATATATTTCGTTATAAGTCAGTATAAAGTATTGTGTAACCATGTCATGAATGACTTCTTCTGTATCCGTTCTTGTATCATACTTAACCACTTGCGACTTCTCATCGATGTAATAGATTGTTTGGCCGTCGAATGCGAGATGTCTTAGTATCGAAAATCGAATAATGACGCTCATCTTCCCTGTCGATTGATGAACTCGTCGGATTTCGTTATGTCCTACAAAATAAATGTTTTCCTCATCTAGAAAAAAGCCGCTTATGCTATGAAAGAATGCCATATCCTTATTAGTATTTTTCAATAAATTTATTGAAGTCTTTGCCGTATTTAAGTTTTTTTCGAAAATGATTTTTTCGTCAAAGGTGATCGAATTTACTTCGATAATTGAGAGACGATTCATTTGCTCACGAATTTCCGACTTATCTAAGTCATACTTCATAAAGTACACATATATTCCGTTCCCGAAGACCGTCTTCTCCACTCTCGTCAAGGCAGACAAAGGGTCTCGGACAAAATTTTGCTTTTCTCCTGTTTGTTTATCCAAAAACACAATCTGAGTTTCAATCGTTTCCGATTCTTCCACATAAAAATGATAGTATTCATTTTCATAGGATTGGTTAAAGGAATAGTTGTAGATATTTCTTTCTCCGGTCCTTGTACTCGATGTGCAGGCGGATAGAAAGGATAAACTAATAACGAGCATCAAATGTAACGGCCTGAGCCTATATCTTGGTGCTATTTCGCACCATTTATTTGTATTCCTGATTAAAATAACGAGGAACATTCCGATACCAAGGCAAAGCGTGGTAACAAACAGATATAACCATAACCTGTTTGAGACTTCCTTAAACACGAATATCATTTGACCATTCATCATGTTGCGAACGTATTCATTCCCTCTAAAATAGCCCGATGAAACCATAAAGCCGAGGGGACCCGACAAAAAATATTTCGATGACTCCAGAGGCAGTCCGTAATAAGGAAGAAGAATGAGCGTGGTACAAGTAAATAGAGTAAATGCATATTTTTTAATTAGGACGGATACAAACATGATCAAAATCGCAAAACATACACTCCCAAAAATCTTACTGGCAGTTAACCACAAAAAAGTTTCAAACAAAGTGCTACTCTTATTTGACGTTGCAAAATAGGGTAGGCTTTGCAGTGGATAGTTCCCATTCTCCAACCCGTATTTAAGCCAATAGAATCCATATTTTGATCCAGCATTGAGTAAACAGAGCATAACAATGGTTATACAAGTCAAGCCTACTTTACAAACAGCCTGATTTCTGGCCCCCTTTTTTACAGTAAGGTTCAGTGAAGTCATCTTGCTATCAAATTCAAAACAAAACACTGGTGTAACGAGGACCAGCAACAATAATATATACAAGAAGTCCAAATTATCATTTGATATCAAGCCGTCCCAGCCATTGGTATACAAAAAATATCGATGCTCCGGTTCTTCCCGAATATATATAAATTGATCATAAATAATCTTATAGCCTATTTCATATTGCAAAATTTCCCCGAGTGGAGTTGAAATCGAAATATATTCCGATTCATTAATATTCCCATCGTAATAATCATCACTCGCTTCTTTTAGTTTGACCTTGGCTTCGGAAATCTTTGCAGATTCATTCGCAAAGAACTGTTGCGTTTCCTCAGAATATGCGCCTTTTACTTGATTAAGATAAGACGCATATTGCGAAGCATTCAATTCTATATCTGGGTTCGCTGGTTTATCGAATAGGACCATAGACGAAATGCTGAAGATAAAAAACAGACCAATATAGAGCAATCCCTTTTGATATAAGAGCATTTTTTTCAATTCACAGATCCATAATGGCATGCCTTTTTGCCCCTTTACTCAAACCATTCTTCTTTACGAACACAGTTATGCCGAGAGTAAGCAGCAATCCCCATGCAACCGCTAGTAAAATCGCAGCCATATAGTGAATCATTGGATATCCAAATAAATCAACAAACTCCATTTTGCGAAACAATTCCCGATTCACGACAAGTACAAACGGATTAATAATTTTTAGCAATGTGCGTCCTGACCCCATATACACTTCATTCATAAAAATTAGGCTAATCATAAAAGATAAGCTTACAATAAAAGCAACTAAAGCATTTTTAAAAAAACAGGATACTAGTAAAAACAGCAAGCTAAACACGAATATCCCAAATGTTTTAATTAGGCCGGATAGAAGCGCATATTGACTTAAGCTAACATTGATCGAGGAATTCACAAAATCCTCAAGCGCGTATAACGGAGTAGAAGCAGATTCAAAAGACCCGAATAGCAAGGAAAAAGCAACAAAATCAACGATCCAGAACCACGAGCAGAGCATGTAGACAAATACGGCAGAGGCTATGAGTTTAGCAAAAACCGTCTTGTTATTTCCTGATTTCGTTGTTAATAGCAACATTTCCATATCTGTTTCTTTTTCGGATATAAAAACATGCATTAAGCTGTATAAACAAATCAATAACACCAAAAACGCAGAAAAATCGTACTGAACATAGTAATGATACATTTCCTTATAAGAGAAAATAGTTATCGATCTTTCTTGAAATCGCTCTTTAATAACAGCATTCTTCTTGTATTCATAGGTATTTCCAATCGATTCAAAGAAATCCATATTGCTCTCTGCCGCGGATACGACTTGATTAGCATATATTTTATAATCGTAAGCATATTTCATAGGATTCACATAATTCCACATGAAAAAGTTGCGATCCATGTATATGTTCCCACCGGTATAGGAGTCCGGGTTATGGTCTGAACTTGCGGTACGATCGGCTGTTTGATTTTCAAGCGGGCGATAAATGGCCATCAACTTCTCGATTTTTTCGTTAGTAATCGGGCCTCCGAATTCCTCATATAGATTCCAATAAAGTCCCTTCCAAGTCGGGGTGGTATTGCTGCTCGAAAACAAAGAATTCGCATTCTGAATGCTGTGTATTTTAGCTATGCTCAATATGGAGAAGAGCAGCACAGCCACAATTATTGACGGTTTAAGAAAGTGTTTTTGAAATTCAAAAACAATTAACTTAATCACTGTTCTCCTCCTCAGAAATAATACAAAAATACATCTTCTAAGTTCGCTTGTACATTAACAGCGTGCGCATCAGGTTTTTCTTCATGAATGACTCTTATATGAATCTTGCCATGATCCCGCATCATATTGCTTATTTTATACTGCTGTAACGTTTCAACCATTTTTTCATTTGTAGCGGTGACCATCCACACCTTCTCTTTCAAACCATCAATGAGAACTTGGGGCGAGCCCTGTTTCATGAGCCTCCCTTCTTTTAGCAAAAGGACCTGGTTTGCAATATATTCAATATCAGAAACAATATGTGTGGCTAATAATACGATACGATTTTCAGAAAATTGGGCTATTAGATTACGAAAACGGATTCGTTCTTGCGGATCAAGTCCGGCTGTCGGTTCATCCAAAATAAGGATGTTTGGATCATTGAGCATTGCTTGTACGATGCCGACGCGCTGGCGCATTCCTCCCGATAGCGCACCAATCTTTTTGTTGCATGCATCGCTTAAATTGACAACTTCCAATAATTCTTTCGCCCTTTTTTCTCCTTGTTTTTTGGGTATATCCTTAAGGACGCACATATATCTTAAAAAATCTATCACTTCAAAATTTTTATAGAATTGCGGGTATTGGGGTAAGTAACCAATGTGGGATAAAAAATGTTTTCCCATACTCTTGGTATCCTTATCATTTATATAGACATGTCCATTATCGCTTTTCAAAATGCCGACAAAGATATTAATTAATGTTGTTTTCCCCGCGCCGTTCGCCCCCAAAATTCCACAAACGCCGTTTTCTAGTTTTGCAGAAAAATCTTTTAATGCATACTTCCCTTTATATTGCTTTGAAATATTGCTAAACATTACTTTCACAATCAGTTTCCTCTCTCTTCGTGAAGTTTATAAAATGATTCCTGTCATTTATAAAGCAAGAGAGAGGGCGTTTTGCTCAACAGGATAGCATCATTCGGAAAATCGTCCGCATTCAGTGGGACAGAAACAACATAAAACGTACTGAAATCCTTCAAGTTATCTAGTTTGATTTCTGCTTTGACTACAGACACATTTCCTTCAGTTATTGCGGTTTCAAAGGAAGAACTATCACTATGGGTCAATGCATTATGGTTTATATATAACGTATTTTTATACTGGACACCAGGATGGCCAAACATTTTAAAAGTTACATGGAGAACTCCATTTTTGTTCACCTGAAAATTTTGATATCTTACTTCATTATCCACAAGCAGCTCAGTAAATACATTTTTCCCTAAAGCAGTTGTATCCAGCCCCTTTGAGGAACTATACTTCTCCAATAACTCATTCGTGACCGGCTCTGTAGATATCTCTACCTTGCTTATAACTTCTTGTTGTACGATCGATGTAAAATCGGTTTCCTCTGCATCTTGATTAAAGATCAACGATATTCCGGATTCTAAGGTCTCATGGTAACCGCCATACGAGCTTGATTCTTTCATATCCGGTCTAAAGCCTGGATTGTAAATACTTGAAACGCTTACGTGCAATGTCTCTCCTTTTTTTCCCGCTACAGGAGTAAACACGAATGTAAAAGGCATTTCTTTATCATCCTCTATTAATTCAAAGATATGCATATATTCATAGGGAGCGTCGGTTGTATTTAATTTGTACGGCTGCGGGATTCCGTCAACAAAAATAAAGAAACCAACATTCTTTGCTTTTCCTGAAGCAGTGACAGAATAATCGACGCTTAATTCTCCGCCGTTATACTGTAAAGGCTGTACCTGTCCTTTTTCATTAAAATGAACATTCTTAAAACTATGGCTCATGGTGCCCATTACTACGGTATTCTTTTCATCTGTTTTAAATGGGCTATGATCATCAGTATCTGTTGCAATATCGATAGAATCATCTACATTAATAGAATGATTCGTAACGGAGCAACCTGCCGCCAATGCAACTACGACTATAAACGCAAGTATTTTATGAACCCAAAATTTCCCCACTCTGCTATCCCCTTTTTTTAGAATAAACAAAACAATTTATACCCAAACAGAAAGAGCCAGTGCAAAGCCCTATCTGTTGGGTATAGATGTGTTTAAGCACTAGTATTGGTATAACTTTTGCTCCGTTTTAAAGGACTGTGAAAGTAAAAGCTGCAGCTGATTGATGAGTGTTCCCGCCTTGTACGCCATGCGTCCCAAACGCTTGGTGGGGTAAAGAACCATAAAACGTCCAAAATTCAAATAGTTTTTTCTCCCCTCTTTTACTAGGCTCAAAAGTTACAGTACCTGTGGTTTGTCCCAGTTTGTTTTGCCATTCAACTTTTCCTGTTAAATACGCATTGTCATTGTTTTTTTCTACGGTGGTAGTAAGATAAAAGTCCCCAAGACTATAGTTCATTGATATAGCTCCAATAAGTTTTCCATAGCCAGTTGTATTTTCGGTGGAGGAAGCTGCAAATGCGCCTGTAGATACCATTGAAACAGAAAGGGCCGCAACGACTAAAGAACTAAAGAGTTTCTTACCAAACTTCATTTTCACAAAAACCACTCCTTCAATAATTTGTTTTGAGTTTAAGAATAGTACCTAGCATTCTCACCACCTCTTTCTAGTATCCTCAAACTCATTTCCAAATATATATCAAATAGAACATTTTAAAAATAAATATGACATAAATTTTCCATAAAAACTTTTTTGTGAATCCGTTAATGTTACTACTTATATTACTTGTATAAGATTAAGAAAACCTTATTATAGGACAAAAATTTTTTTTTGGATTTTATTGAAACTAAAACCTCAATTTATACGTTTAGTCTTTTATAAACATAAATAAGATAAGAGAGGTAATATTTATGAAACAAAATAGAAAGAGAACTAAAACGATAGGGAAAAAGAAGAAGATAATTATACGCTTAATAATTGTCTTAATGAGTGTTATAGCACTCTCAACAGCCGTGTTTATTTATCAACTAAAATCGAACCTTGATAACATGATTTTACCGGGCACAAATATTGCCACAGAACATCAATCAGGAGATGACAGCGAAATTGATCAAAATCATTTAGATGCAAATGAAGATTTCTATGCTTTGGTGATTGGCTTGGATTATCGCGGAAACCATAACGCTCTTCTGACTGATACACTGATGGTGTTGCATGTTATCCCTAAAGAATCAGTCGTTAACATGCTTTCGGTACCTAGGGATCTACTGGTCGAAAATAGACGGGGAAACACAGTAAAAATTAACTCCTTATTTAGTGAAGGGTATTCACTCTATCGACAAAAGACTAAGGAAGATCCTTCGATCTTAACGGGAGATAACGTTCAATTGGGATCAATAAAACTTGATAAAGCCATACTTAGCGGTTCAATGTCCACCACTCGAAATAAAATTGAGGAAATATTGGAGATTGATATCGATTACATGGTTTTAGCCAATTTCAGTACTGTAACATCTTTGGTCGATGAAGTTGGAGGAATAGAAATTGATGTTAAAAGATCTATGAAATACAGAGCAACGAATCTCTATTTAGAGCCAGGGTTGCAAGTATTAAACGGAGAGAATGCCTTAGGATACGCTCGTTTCAGAGAGGACGACCGCGGAAATCGATATTACGCCAGCGATTTTGAACGCGGACAGCACCAACAGGAAGTCGTAAAAGCGTTGGCTGAAAAGATTCTATCCTGGGGAAATATCACAAAAGCCCATAAACTGCTAGATATCGTTTCTGACAACGTGAAGACAGATATTAATTACACGGATATGTACATGATGATTACGAAATACTATGACAAATTTAAGGGCGATTCCTTTAAATCGCTTTCATTTCCAGAGTACTATTCTCCAGAGGGGGATGTTATCCTTAATGAAGTAGCATTAGAAAAATTAAAAGTTGATTTTCACGCTTTAGAGAATATAGAAGTGATTGAATCGGAAGTAGATACTGACTGATTAGGACGTCGACATAAATTGATTTACAATGGTAGTGGATTTTATGAAAATGGAGGTAAGCATGAATATACTATTACTCTCTCAATGTTTGACCTCATCATGTAATTTATTATCAGAATTATTACATAGAAAGAATCATGTTATCACAATAACAGATAAAAGTTGTTTACAACATATCTCCACAGAATTAATCGACCTAATCTTGTTGTACTATCCCAAATTTGGAGAAAAGGAACTAGAAATGAGCTTATCAATCCGTGAACAGTGTAAGGCACCAATTCATATTATTAATAAGTACTGCGATAACGTAAATGTATCTATTTTAATTCAAAAGAATATTACAATAAATCTTGATCCAATCGCCTACCTTATGCAATTTCTTCCACTGCAAAAATCTAAAGCAGAAGAAGAGGTCATCCATTTTCAATTAGATCCTCCTAATAGAATTGTAATTATTAATAATAGAGAAATCGAATTAAGCCCTAGAGAATGTGAAGTTTTACAGTTTTTGTATGATTTTAAAGGGGGAATCGTTAAACGAGAAGATCTGATTAATTCGATTTGGGGAGGGATTTGCTCTGATGCCAACGTTTATATCACTATTCAGAAATTACGTGAAAAGATCGAAGATAATCCACAAAAGCCAGAGTACATTGTAACAAAAAAAGGCGGGGGGTATTTACTGTCAATTTAAAGACTGTAGGGCTCTTTTATACAATGAGGCTAGCCAGTAGGGGAGGACAATAAAATTCGGGTAAAAACCATGATTAAGTTGGTTCGTAGTATCCTGAAAAGAATATCATGAATCTATTAATTTCCTATTTGTAAAAGAGGATGCCTAGCAGTTGAAATCAACATGCCGGCATCCTTATGTGTTACAACAGATTTACTTTGTAAAAATACCAAACGGCTTGCCCACCGGCAAAAAGACGCGGCCGAAGTGAGCGTTAAGCACTGATGCGCCGGAGCCGTAGAGGCTGAGGAGCGCAATACACAATTCCGAAACAGCGGCAACGTTATGCATGTAATGCTCCGCAATGCCGAAATTGCTGAGGGTCAGTCCCAGGAACAAAAAGTCGATACATACAAAAATGAGAAACAAAACTTTATGTGTCTCCATTGCGCCAATTGTCATAAACAGGGTGAAAATCAGGTATCCTGCAAAAGCAAAGCCCAGCTGGTGCGTATCTGCGCCTGCCTCCAGCGATTCACCAAAAACGCCGTGCTGAATCAGCCAGGAAGCCGCAACGCCAAACCAGAAAAAGGCGTATGCGCCAAAGGCCGTTGTGCCAAAGGTATTTCCCTTCTTGGCATCGTGGATGCAAGCGAACAATTGAGCAAATGCGCCCAGAAAAATCGCCCAAGGAATAACAAATGCCGTTCCTTCTGTCCAGCCAAGCTTCTGCGACGAAGCGACGAGCGTTACAATCGCCAGGCCAAACAAACCAATTGCGCTAGGGTCTGCTGTTGAAATCTTCATATACTGCGGTTCTGTCTTCACGTTACTCCAAACACTCCCTCTAGGTGTATCCTGCTGCTTGAAACGCCGCTATAAGCACGTCTTAATAGTCTGCTTTGAGCAAACGTCGGCTCCTATCGTATCACGGTTGAAGGGGGAGATGTTTGTCCATTTCATGAATTTTTACAGCCTTTTATATAACAAATAACCTTTTCCAAGCATTGCTTTGTCATACATAACCATGCCTCTGTATTCACATAACCATACCTCTGTATTCATTAATGATGTTTTGTCCCTCGCAGCTCCATAATCCTCAACACAACATCATCCAGCTTGTCCTTGATCAATATTTTCTCCGAATAAGCCTTCGGTATTCCGTTGTAGCCATAGTGAATACCGGCCAAGCCGCCTGCAATTGCCGCAATGGTATCAGAGTCGCCGCCTTGATTCGCCGCTCTCTGCACAACCTCTTCATAGGATTCCGAGGTTAACAGAAGATGCAGCACCCATCTCGTTGTATGCACTATGTAACCGCTTGGCTCGCAGCCTGGCTCTCCGTTCAGCAGAAACTCATATTCCGTGCCTGTAATTTCTCGCTGTATCGCATCTCGAAGCGCTACATTTTCATTCAGTATAGCAAAAGCAATCCGATTATACATCAGGCAATCGCGGTCGCAGCGCTGGTCATAATGCGTCATGCGGGACTGTATCACCGTTACTTTAGCCATTTCTTCCGGCTCCGTATAACACAACGCAACCGGAAGACAGCGCATCAAGGAGCCGTTGCCCGCGCTTTGCCCCATCGACATATGGGCGATATACGCCGCTTCAAACCAGTGGCCGTCATAGCCGCCCAGCACATGGCGAATAATATTTCCGATATCCTTGGGATCGGACTTGTACCAGGCCAAAAACCGCTCTCCGATTGCTTCCATGGGAGAGTCCGAGGAGTCCAAAATCCCTTCCGCCACGCACAACGTCATCATTGTATCGTCCGTGACTTCTCCCGGCTCCAGCCTCCAAACGCCGCCGCCAATAATGTCCGTCAAATATCCATAAGCAGCGGAAACCTCGCCGGCGCTCATAAATTCCGTCGTGCCCCCAAGCGCGTCTCCTACCGCGACCCCATATAAAGCGCCTTTTATTTGGTCCAGCTTTATTTTGTCCAGCATCATGTGAACCTCCTCCGTTCTATTCGGCCTTCCGCCGCCTGCCTCCACTACAGCGAGCTCATCTATCCCAATGGCAGACAATCCAACATGCCCATTTTGCACCGTATACGCAAATCGCCGTTTGCGTTAATTCCGTCTTAACAAAACCTCTATATACTGATGCTTATCCACACTATAATGACAAAGGAAAGGAAAACGCACAATGGGAATTCATACTTATTTTCAGTCGCTTAACGATCTGGAACGGATCATTCGCTGCCCCGGCAAATTCAAATTCGAGGAGCACAGCGTGTCGGCCCACTCCTGGAAGGTCGTGCAATATGCCAAGACGCTGGCGGATATCGAGGAGCAGCACGGCGTCACCGTAGATTGGAAAAAGCTTTATGAAATTACGAGCAGCCATGATTATGGCGAAATTTTTATCGGGGACATCAAAACGCCCGTCAAGCATTATTCACTGGAGCTGCGCTCCATGCTGCAAAAGGTCGAAGAGGGCATGGTGGAGCATTTTATCGAGGAGCATATTCCCGAGGAGCTGCAGCCGATCTTTCGCAGACAGCTGCGCGAGGGAAAGGATGATTCCATTGAAGGCTTGATTCTTGAAGTCGCGGACAAAATGGACCAGGTTTATGAAGCGTTCGCCGAGCTGCGCCGAGGCAACACGGAAAAAGAGTTTATTACGATGTACCGCGAAGCGCTTATTAAAATCAAAAAAATCCGGTTGCATTGCGTCGATTATTTCCTAAACAACATCCTGCCCGACATCGTAATCGAAGGCGCTCAAAGCCCCATCGATATCCGCAAAATTACCAATGAAGCGTTGGCGCTGTAGCTAAACGCTTCGTTTTGCGTTATTCCCCCATTCACTTCATTTCGCTCCATTTCCCTCTTACATCAGAACACCCCAGGATGAATATCCTAGCGAGCCAGCATAATGCTGTTAAATGCAGAGCGTGTATGCAAACGCGCTTACGCTTAGAGCAGCTAACACAGCCCTTTTTGCTCCCTGCGCAGTTTACATACACACCCTGATTGAAATTAAG
Source organism: Paenibacillus oryzae (assembly GCF_001675045.1). Classification (GTDB taxonomy): domain Bacteria; phylum Bacillota; class Bacilli; order Paenibacillales; family Paenibacillaceae; genus Pristimantibacillus; species Pristimantibacillus oryzae. The sequence continues at coordinate 23,261 of NZ_LYPA01000080.1, read as the reverse complement.
CTGAATTGGTTTGGCTATTGTAGAGCTCGTTATAAAATCCTCCTTGCTCCAGCAATTCCTCATGTGTCCCCTGCTCACGGATTTCTCCGTCCACAATACACAATATTTGATCCGCCTCACGAATGGTACTGAGCCGATGAGCGATAATGAAGCTGGTCCGCCCCTTCATCAGCTCACGCATTGCTGCTTGAATCTGCATTTCGGTTACCGTATCAATGCTGCTTGTCGCTTCATCAAGAATAAGAATAGAAGGATTGGCAAGAATAGCGCGTGCGATTGTAAGCAGCTGGCGCTGTCCATGACTCAGATTGGTTCCGCCTGCGCTTAATACCGTATCATAGCCGTTCTGAAGCTTGCTGATGAAGGAATGGGCATTAGCCAGCTTTGCTGCCTGCTCGACCTCTGCATCAGTAGCGTCGGCGCGGCCATACCTCAGATTCTCCCTGATGGTATCCGAAAAGACGTAAGCGTCCTGCAAAACAATGCCGAGCTGACGGCGCACGCTATTGCGATCCAGCTCCCGCAAATCAAAACCATCAATCGTTATTTTCCCTTGCTCGATATCGTAGAATCGGGTCAACAGATTAATAATCGTTGTTTTGCCGGCACCGGTTGGCCCAACCAAAGCAAAGGTTTGGCCTGGTTTCGCTTCCAGCGATACATCCTTCAATATCGGCTGGTCTTTGCGATAGCCGAACGTTACCCCGTGAAAGCGGACATGACCCGAGCATTCCGTAAGCGGCTTCCTTCCATCTCCTTCATATTCCGTTTCGGTATCTATAATCTCGAATACGCGCTCCGCGCTGGCGACAGCGGACTGCAGCAGGTTGAACTGGTTGGCCAGCTCGTTTAGAGGCCGCTGAAATTGCTTGGAATAGTTGAGAAAGCTGACGATAACGCCAACCGTCGTGAAACCGTTAAAAGCCATCCATCCGCCAATGGCTGCAATCAGGGCAAAGCTAAGGTTGTTGAACACATTCATAAACGGGCCGGTAACGCCGGAATAGATTTGAGCCTTGATGCTTGTATCCGTCAAACGTTTGTTCATGACGTCGAACTCTTCCGTCGAACGCTTCTCCCTGCGGTAAACGCGAATGACCTTTTGACCGGATACCGTCTCTTCGATAAACCCGTTCAGTTCTCCCAAATGCTGCTGCTGGCTAGAAAAAAAACGACGGGTGAAGCCTGCTACCTTTTTGGTGAACAGCAAGACAAGCGGGATCGTAACCATGCTGAGCAGCGTCAGCCATACGTTAAGCGACAGCATAATTGCCAATGAGCCTATCAGCATAATGACGCTGGACAGCAGCTGCGTCACGCTTTGATTCAGCGTACCGGATACGTTTTCTACATCGTTTGTTGTCCGGCTCATAAGCTCCCCGTTTGTTTTGCTGTCAAAAAAACGAATAGGCAGCATTTGAAGCCGGGCAAACAAATCGCTCCGCATCTCCTTTACCGTAAGCTGAGATACGCTGACAACCAGTCGTTGCTGGAGCCAGGTCAGCACTGCGCTCCCGGCATAAGCAATAAACAATAACATGCAAACGGTCAAAAGCCCCCTGTGACTTCCGCTCGTCATGAATTTATCAATGGCAACCCCGATCAAATAAGGCGCGGCCAGCGTGAGCAGAGAGGCGCCCGCCGTTGCCAGCAAAACGTTGATCAGCTTCCCGCGAAAGCGGAGCAGGTATTGCCCGATGCGCCTTAACGTCAAGCCGATATTTTTTGGCTTCTCTTTCTTTGTAGGCGCAGGCTGCGGGCCGCCTCTCATGCCCATGCCGACATTAGGCATTGCGGATGGCGCGGCTGTTCCGCCGCTTGCTGCCGCTTTAGACGATCCCATGGGCTGCTCCCTCCTTGCCTGCTTGAGATTGGTAAATTTGCTGGTATAACGGCGAGGAACGAAGCAGCTCATCATGGGTTCCGGCGGCTTCTATTTTGCCGTCCTCCAGCACCAGAATTTGATCCGCATCCCTGACGGAATGAATCCTTTGCGCGATGATGATGCTTGTGCAATCCAGCATGAGCTCCCGCAATGAGGCTTGAATGCGGGCTTCCGTCTTGGCGTCAACGGCGCTGGTGCTGTCATCCATAACAAGCACGGCAGGCTTTAGCAACAGCGCGCGGGCAATAGATAAACGCTGCTTCTGCCCGCCAGACAAATTAATGCCGCGTTGCCCAAGCCGCGTATTGTACCCTTCCGGCAGCTTCACGATAAAATCATGGGCGGCGGCAGCCTTGGCAGCGGCGATGATTTCCGCCTCCGTTGCATCGGCTTTCCCAAACGTAATATTTTCGGAAATGGTGCCGCTAAATAAAATGGCTTCCTGAAGCACAATCCCGACATGACCGCGCAGGGTATGCAGGTCCATATTGCGAATGTCGATCCCATCCAAAGTCACGCGTCCCTTGGCCGGTTCGTACAACCGCGAAATCAAATGGACGAGAGTAGACTTTCCGGCTCCGGTAGCTCCAATGATGGCGAGCTTTTGCCCAGGCTTCGCTGTAAAATGAATATCCTTCAATACATTGGCCGAATCTGCCGCATTCTCCGCATATGCAAAGGAAACATGATCAAAGGTTATCTCGCCTTTTACATCACGGCTTCGCAAAACCGGCTTAGCACTGTTCATTTCGTTGTATGACTCATGATGGTTCAGCTCCAGCACTTCCTGCACGCGCTCAGCGGAAACCTTTGCGGTAGAAAAACGAACAAGCATCATACCAATCATCGACAGGGAAAACATAACCTGCGTAACATAATTAATAAAAGCAATCAATTCCCCAACGGGCAACCTTCCATTTTGCACATCCAGCCCCCCGTACCACAAAACGGCCACGATAGCGGCATTCAGAATAAAAGTAAGAATCGGCATATTGAGCGCCACAAATTGCAAAGCCTTCAAGGACGACTCCGTAAAGCTCCCGTTTGCCCTTCCAAAGCGGCTGTTCTCGTAAGCAGAACGTACAAAAGCTTTGACGACCCGGATACCCGCAAAATTTTCCTGCAGCACCGTATTCACATCATCCAGCTTGGCTTGCATAATCGAAAATAAAGGCAGTGTTCTTCTGATCAGCCAAAACATGATGACAAACAGTATGGGGACGACTATTGCCAGCACCAGCGCCAGCTTCGGGCTGATCGTAATGGTCATGACGATACTGCCGATCGCAAGCATAGGAGAACGTACAAATATGCGCAGCAGCATTTGCACCATCGTCTGCAGCTGGACAATGTCGCTTGTTAAGCGGGTAATCAGAGAACCGGTCTTCAGCTCATCCAGCTGCCGAAAGGACAAGCTCTGCACTTTGCGGAATAAATCGCCGCGCAAATCCGCGCCGAATTTTTGCGAGGCAATACTGGAATAGACCGAACACCCCACGCCTCCAACAAGGCCGATAAGCGCCGTGCCAAGCATCCATAATCCCGTCGTTTGGATATGTGCCAAATCCCGGTTCATAATACCTTGATCCACAATGCTGGCCATCAGCTTCGGCTGAAGCAGGTCCATGCATACCTCCAGAATCATAAGCAGAGGGGCCAGCGCAACAGCAACCCAATGCGGTTTTAAATAACGAGCAAGTTTTAGCATCTGCGTCTTCCTCTATTCTTTAGCTTCCTTTAACGCTTTCAGGTTTTTTTCGATTCGGGCCAGCAGCTCTGTCATCACCTGTTTTTCCTCTTCGCTAAAACCCTTCATGGCTTGTTCCTCCAAAACATCCAGGGTACGCTGCAGCCTGACAAGCAGCCCTTTCCCCTTGTCCGTCAAAAAAATACGGGATATCCGCTGATCCCTGGCATCGGATTCTCTGCGAACAAGTCCGGTTTTCTCCATCCGGTTAAGCATAACTGTCAAAGTCGCTTTTTGAATGCTCAGCTCCTTAGCCAGCTCGTTTTGGCTTCTGCCCGGCTCGCGCTCCAGGGAAAACATCAGCGGGGGCTGACCGGGGTACAATTCATAATCCTGCAATAGCTCCTGCAACAGGTTCTGATGCTGCCGATTCAAGCCGCGTATTCTTCTGGAAATATGATCTTGCCCGCTCCAGGACGTCATGCGAACCCTCCTTTTGAAAGGCATCACTCTTTTGATTCCTTAATTAGTTTGCCGACTAACTATATTGTAGTGCCAAATTTCAATAGCTGTCAAACCAAAAATCGGGGAGGCATCGCATTTAAAAAGCCGACCCTCCTTATAAAAGGAGCATCGGCTGCATAGTTGAACCTTTTCAAAACCTGGCCAAGCTTTTTCAGTTGAGGCCAATACGTCGTCTTTTCAATCAGCCCGCTAACCCAGCTTTTGACCACATTCCGGACAAAATTTGGCGCCTTCGTTTTTGGTGCCGCAATTGGGGCAGAACTTGGGAGGATTGCCGCTCGCAGCGGAACCGCCGGCATTTCCGCCTTGTGAGCCTCCGCCCGCTGACGCATTGCCCCCTTGCTGGCCGCCCTGTCCTTGTCCGCCGTTTTGTCCTTGCGAATTCATATTTTTCATCATTTCATTGGCAATATTCATGCCCATCATCATACCCGCCATGTCCGCAGCCGCGCCGCCGCCCGCCATTTTGCCGGATGCCATGCCGTCCGTCATGGAAATTTGCTGATATTTCTGCAGGTTGCCCACCATCTCATGCGATGCCGTTTTGGTGATCATATCCTGGATCTCTTTTGGATAGTTGAAGCTCATTACGTTAAAGCCCGTAATCGTCATGCCGCTGTCCATCACCTGCATATCCAGATCCTCGCGGATGCCCTTGGAAATGTCGAACGCATTGGCCTGCAGGTTAAACAGGTCCTTGCCTTCCCGGCTGATCCATTTCATCAAAAGCTGGTCAAGAATGGAAGTAATCCGGATTTTGACGTCCTCCACCAGGTAGCTGTCCTTCATGCCCGCGATTTTGTCGATCAGCATCACGTAGTCGTTCACCTTGAAGTTGAAGGTTCCGTTTGCGCGGATTGGCATGCCCCCCGGCAGCTGCGGCGTCGGAATCATAATCGGGTTTTGCGTGCCCCAGCGAACCGTAAACTCCTTCGTGTTCACAAACAGCACTTCTACCCGCATGCCGCTGTTAAAGCCAAACTTGAAGCCCTTGAGCGTAGACAGAAACGGGATAATTTGCGAATCGATATTGTATTCCCCGTCGGCTTCAAACACGCCTTCGATTTTGCCGTTGTTGACAAATATAGCGTCTTGTCCGGGGCGAATGATGAGCTTGCTTCCTTTTTTAATTTCCCGGTTGCTCCATTTCCAGAAAATCATATCATCTCTGAATTCTTCCCACTCCACTACGTTAGCAAATTGATTTTTGAAAAATACCATATCTATTCAACATCCTTTCACGATATATTTGCCTGAACGGCAGGAACGCTGAGTTTACTGTCATTATTTGCTTAAAAAGACCCGCGGCTGCCGCTATGGGAATGTCCTCCGCCAGTTGTTCCGCCTCCGCCAAAGCCGCCGCCTCCCCCACCGCCGCTGGAAGGTTTTTCTATTTTTCGCTTGGTGACGGTTGTATTAACATGATGGTCATAATGCTCCAGAAGGCCCGACGAGTTGGAATCCTCGTACGTTTGGGAGCCAACCGTCACCCGGCCGCCTGAATTGCGAAGCATTGCGCCAACGATTAAAGCTCCGATTGCAGCAGACACCACTAATTGAAAGCCGACGTTAAAAAAGATATTGTCAGGGTTAACACCCGGCTCAAATTTCATATAACGATGAGCCGTTTCAATATACATTTTAAAGGCTCTACTATACATACCGTCTGTCAGGCTAGGGGTGATACGATCGCGTATTTTGTCCAGTCTGCCGTCGTCCAGATAGGTTTTGGCCTTGTAGAAGCCTGCCAGGTAAATTTCCCTGTTTTTCATATCCACGGTTAAAATCACCGCATTGCCATGCTGCTTGTCATAGCCTGGTCCTTTGTCATCGTAAAAGTCCTGCGTCAGCTTTTTGACGTCCCCGCCTTCGGGATTGCTTGTAGTCCAGACAATCATATCCGTTTCCTGCTCTGCGCCAAGCTTGTTTGCCAGAGCGTTCAGCTCCGCAATTTCCTCATCCGTGAGCAGGCCCGCTTCGTCATAAATCAGCTTTTTCCCCTCTACTGCTGCATACGCCCTCTGTTCGGGCGAAACAAGCAGCAACGCTCCAGAAATTGCGGCAAGCGTCAAAATGAAAGCCAGAAGCAAAGGCAGAAGCCTTGCAGGGAAAGAGGGCCTAGACGACAAAAGTATTTTTCTTATCACAGAAAATCTCCTCCCATCGCCAAGGAGATCAGCTTCATCCCAATAAGCGATATCCCGAAAATTCCTGCAAACCAGGCCACAACCTTGCCCTTGCTGATTGGAGGTTTACCAACAACCTTGCCCGTTTGACCGTTCATGGCAAAGGTGTGCTCTTGTTTGTTGTAGTCGTAATGCACGACCCATACCGGGAGCAACGCATAATTGGCGCGCCTCATCTCGGTATGAATATCCTTGCTCGCAAAGCTCATGGTCGTGTAGGACCCTACGGTCGCGCGAAGCGACGATTCGATATAGGGACTGACTTTATGCTTGGCGCGCGGAAGCAGCTGATGCTCGTCGTAGCTGTATTTTTCCGCCAGATAACCCGCCAGGTACGGAGTTTTGAAGGTTTGCAGCCTCTGATAAGGAAATGGCTCCAGCCGGTCCATCAGCTCGTCATTCATCTTCTCCGCCGCGTCAATCGGTACGCCGACATAGTTCAGGCGCATTTTCCGATAAATCTCGTAATGCTTGGTTTCGGTGTACTGATAATCTCCTTGGGTATACACCCGCACTCGGGTTCCATGACCATGCGCCTCTACATGATTGTTCAGATCGTACAGCCAGAAGGGAACGTACATGCCGGTTATGCTTTTGACACGATTGGCCGTCATAAAGCCGGCTGGCGTCAGCCTGCCGTTTTTGCACCACTTGCGGAACGCCCTCATAGCCTCCTCCTTGCTGATAGCAAAAGGAAGCACCAGCGCCGGCGCCTTGCGTCCGGAAAGGCGGTCCGCCAGCACAACGGCAGAGCCGCAAAAGCTGCAAACGGTAGCGGAGGTAGCAGGCTCAGTAATAAGAACCGCACCGCAGCTCTTGCAATGATATTCAACGGTTTCCCTCTCAAAGGCAACATTTTGTCTAATGGGATCATTCATTTGCTGAATATTATCCTGTCGCCCGCAGCTCTTGCATGTAAGCATTCCCGTTTGGCTGTCAAAAACCATGCCGCTGCCACAATTTTCACATTTATAATCAATTACCGGCATTTATGCACCCTCTCCCGCAACTGCTGTCAATTGTTCTTATCAAGCGACTTCTTAAGTCTGGCCAATTCATCCTCCGCGCTGGAGGCTCCGGCATCCAGTCCAAGCCGGGCAAACTTCTCATCCAGCTCGTCCTTCTTCTGGTCAATGCCCCTAAGCTCGGCCAACGCCTGGGCTTCATCGGCAGCTTGATTAATACGCTCCTGCGCCTCATGAAGCAGGGAACCCTCCGCACCATCCAGCTTGTTTATCTTTCCTTGCGCCTTAGCCGCATTCCATTTTCCTTGCAGCTCGGACCTAAGCGATTCCAGCCGCTCCATATCAGACACCAGCTTGTCGTTCATTCTTTTTATATTGGCGGCATTGGCCGATGCTGTCTCGAAAGCTTGCTTAAGCTCCGGCAGCTTTCGGGCCTGCTCCGCCTTCCTGCCCAGAAACTTCAGGGCGTCATCGTCATTGCCTGCTTCAACGGATTTAACCGCGTATTGCTGAAGCTTCTTCACTTCGGCTTCGCATTCCTCCAGCGCCCGCCTTGCGCGCCTTTCCTCCATTTGCACCGTAGACGTTTCCGCGCGCACCTGATTCAAATCGACATTCAAGCTGCGCATATGGTCATTGATCGCATTTACCGGATCATCGTTCCCGCTTGACAGCGCATTGATATTACTTGCCATAATGGTTTTGAAGCGCGACAAAATACCCAAACTGACCGCCTCCTCGTTTTCCTTAACTTCTTCCCTAATAATACATTACTTTGGGCCAAAAGGATTCATTTCCTTTATTTCGACATCTTTAACGGCTGGTGGATGGGCGTGAACGTACCGAGGGGATACATGTGAATGTTATACGTTGGAAGGGTGTAGAACATACTGGGGGACATGTAAATGCTATACGGTGGATGGGCGTGAACATACTAGGGGGATACGTGAACATACAGCGTCTTAAATTGCTTACGGTCATTTATGTCCGCCAGAAGCACAAAAAAGCAAAATCCTCATTTGTAACGGAAGTTTTTGACCATTAGAGGTCAAAAATCAATGGAATATAGGCTAATTTTTGATGTAACGGACACTTATGTCCGTCCCATCAAGCAAAAGCTTAAAAGCTTGCCTCTAACGGACATTTCCGACCGCCATTGTGCCGGTTCGACCAACCGCCATTGTGCTGGTCCTACCAACCGCCATTGTACTGGTGCTACCAACCGGCATTGTACTGGTGCTACCAACCGCCACCGCGCTGCTGCGTCCGACCAGTTGATTGAACATGCGTTCGGCCAGTTGATTAAAATAGGGCTGCATTTACATGCAGCCCCGTTTAAAGCAAGTTTGGCTTTTAACTAATCTGACACTTTGACTTCACACTATCGTCCGGCTCTCATATGAGTTATGACTGTCACCGAGCACTCTGGGCGTCAGTTAGCACTCTGGGCGTCAGCTAGCACTCTGAGCGTCAGCTAGCGCTTTAGCTATCAGCCGCGATTAAGCAAAATTGGCGGTGTCAATCGTTACTCGATTTTTCATTAACAGTTTAGCTGTTAGAGGCGCTTCCGTCTGTGCTGCCGCTTTGGCTGTCGGGAGCGATGCCAGCGCCGCCATTGCCGTCTTGGCCCTCGGGCCTTCCCATACGGCCTGAGCCTGCTCCTTCCGGCATGCTTCCCATTTCACCAGGCTGACCCTCCGGCATGGCTCCCCATTCTCCGGACTGTCCTTCCGGTCTTCCGCCCATGCCGCCGCGTTGACCTCCCGGTCCTCCGCCAAAGCCGCCGCTATTGGCTGTTGTGACGCCGGACTCGTTCAGCCAGATGACGCTGCCCGTCATTTCAAACGATGTAATCTCTGTCCCTCCGGCATATTCGCCGTCTCCGTAATAACCGGAAACCTCTGTTCCGCTTGCAGTGCCACCCGAAAACAACGTATAGGTTTCGCCATCCTTCAGTTCCGGCGAGCTGATAACGACCGACTGATAGGCTTTTCCAGGTGCAAAAGTCACGATCGCGTTGCCCTTGCTGTCTTCCAGACGTACCAGGGTGCCTGCCTGCTGGGCTTGCGTAAAGGTCATGCTGACCGTCCGTTGGCTGGACGATTCGGAGGTTGCCTGAGCCATGCCGGAGCTGCCCGCAGCAATCAAGGTGCCGCCGCTGATTTCAAAGTTGCCGTCATAGTCCAACGCGCCGTTGCCATTGTTGGTAGGGCCGTTTACGATGACGGTTCCGCCCGTCATGTAGATATGACCGTTGGAGTCCAGACCGTCGCCTCCGGAATTTACCGTTACCGTACCTCCGCTGAACGTCAGCTGGTTATTCAAGCCGTCATTGCCCGCCGCATTGATGCCGTCATCCGAAGCCACGATATTTAACTCTCCGCCGGAGATTAAAATTTCCGTACCTTCCACGCCCTCGTAGCTGTTTGTAATAGAGATAATGCCGCCGCTGATTGCTACCGACGCATCAGCATGAATGCCGTCGTCCCCTGATGCCAGTGTAAAGGCTCCTCCGCCAATGGCTACAAAGCCGTTGCTGTGAATAGTGTCATCTGCGGAGTTAAGCTCAAACTGTCCGCCGTTCACAACAAGCGCCGTTCCAGCTTTGATGCCTTTCATGCTAGGCGTATCATCCTCAGCAGCATCGGTATATGTTGCTGTTGAGGATCCTGCTGCTGTTCCTGTTCCTGTTGATGATCCTGCTCCTGCTGCTGACGTATTTTGACCGCCCGGCCGGCCGCCACCAAATCCGCCGCCGAATTCCTCCGTTTTCACCTCGCCGTTGGTATACCCTCCGCCTGTTACGATGGTAAAGCTGCCGTCCTCGATAAGAAGCGCCGTTTCGGCCTGAATGCCGTCATTATCAGCCTTGATGTCAAAGGTTCCGCCCGTAATCGCGATATACCCCTTTGCCTCGTCGCTGTCATTGTTGGACTTGATGCCGTCCGCTCCTGCCTGAATGGAAAAATCGCCTCCGGCGATAGCCGTCATATCCTTCCCGACGATGCCGTCCTCCACTGCTTTTACCGTAATTGTGCCGCTTGCGATTTTCAAGTTATCCTTGCTTTTGATGCCATCCTTGTAATTGCCCGCTACAGTCAACGCGCCGCTGCCGTTAATGGACAAATCGCCTTTGCTGAAAATAGCGGCATTGGGCTCGTTGGTCTCCGAATCGGCGTATACATATTCCGTTGCGTCAGAGACGCTGTTTGTTGTGCCGTCAGCCAGTGTAATTGTGACCTTGTCGGCTTCTTTTACGTAGATCGCCGCGCTGCTGGAGCTAGTAATGGCTGCGCCGTTCAGCACCAGCTGGACCTTCTGGTCGTCCGCAACCTCCACGATAATTTGCCCGTCATTCAGCGTTCCGCTGAGCACGTATACGCCCGCTTCTGATATGGTCACGATACCGCCGCTGACAGCAGCGCCGGAGCCGTTCACCGCCGCAGAATCCCCGTTCAGAGAAATGCCGGTTGAGGTCTCCTCGCTCCATTCCGTTGCTAGATCCGCTTGTTTGAATTCCACGCTCTGCGCGGCAGCCAATGCGGCTCCTCCGTCCACTTGAGCTGCGCCAGCAGCGCTTGCTGCTCCTTGAGCGGTTGAAGCCGACGAGCCCTCCTCTGTCACTGCCGTTTGATTGCCCGCCGTCGTGGAAGCTTCCGTTGAGCTACATGCCGTCACAATTGCCATACACAATATCGCCAGCCAGACTCTGCTTTTTTTCCATGTTTTTTTCATAACCATCATCCTCTCCAAAAGGGTTTATTCGTGCTTAAGGTTTACTTAGCAGTCCTCAAAAGTTCTCAAGAGACTTAGTTTAAAGCTTGATCAATAGTATATTGCTGGCGTAGGCGTCATCGTAAGCGTCAAGTCCAGGTTGCCGTTCCGGCACCGTATATCGTCAAGAAATGCCTTCTGATCCGTTTCAGACCCAATGTCCACCAGATATACCAGCTCGTACAGACTGCCCAGCTCCGTTGTGCGGATTTTTTGCAGCTGATAGTTGACCTTATGAGTGCTGAATACTTCTTCAAACGCTTCTTCGTAGCTTAAATTTTCGGGAATGGTTACTTTCAGCGTTTTTTGCTCCGACTTTGCCGTGCCGAATTTGACAACGCTCAGCACAACCATCAATGCACATAAGATCAGGGTAAACAACACGCCGTATGCAAATGCGCCAACTCCACATGCAAGCCCCGCAGCCATCGAGAACAGGACAAAGGTAATATCCTTGGGACTGCCGGCGGCACTGCGGAAACGAATGATTGAGAACGCCCCGGCGAGACTGAATGCTCTAGCAATGTTGCTTCCGATCAGTAAAATGATGATGGACACAACAACCGGCAGCAGTACCATAGTTAGGACAAAGCCTTGCGAATAACCGGGATTGGTTTTCATATAGGTGTAGCTGATCACAAGGCCGATAACGATCGATAAAGCTATGGTCAAAATAACATTGGTAAAGGTCAGCTCAGCGCTTTCCAGACTGACGTTAAACAACGAATCAAGCATAAACGGCACTCTCCTTCTCAAGACGATTGGTTCTGATCATTTTTTTGTACTCGTTTCCGTATTTGGAAAACCCCGTCCGGAACATTCCGTTTTCGGAAAGAAGCCGGGACAGCCAGAGCGGAATCGTATTTTCTGCTTTAACCTCCATCAGCCACTGTCCGGGCTCCAGCAATTGCTCACCATAGCTGCCGTTCTCCAATTGGAGCTCATGCCGCCTGCAAACGATGTTGGTGTCGAAGGTAATCCTCAAATCGCGGTTTTCCTTGCTGAACAGCGCTTTCCGGTCGTAGGACAGATAAACCGCCGGCTGAAGATCGTATTGGCTCATCAGATACGAAATTTCACGAAGCACCTGCTGGTTCATGTAGCTCTGAAGCTCAGGCTGAACGCCTGTCCTTACAAAATCGTACGCTTCATTCAGCTTCAAGGCTGTACGGCGTTTATTCACCAAGCCAAATACTTTTTTCTTGATTTCCAGGTAGACCTTTGCATCCGCCGAAGGCGTGCCGTACGCTCTGAGTCTCAGCTTCTCCTTGTATTTGGGCTTGGACAAGCTGTGCCGGATGATTGTATTGGAGGGTGTATCGTAATAAAGATTGGTAATGGAATAAAACTCATGCTGTTTGTTGTAATCATCCAGTTCCATATATTCCAGCAGCTGCAGGAGCAATTTGCGATAGGCCGCATCCGTAAGCAGATATTTGTTTTCGTAGCGGTTGAATACTTCAATTGCCATAAGGGGCAACTCCTCTCTATTTATCTGTGCCGCGAGGCTATGTCTGTATAATAGGGCCGCAACCTTTAATGAATCTTAAAGAAGCTGCTCAAAGAATCGGGACTTTACTTTTCGATCAAAACCCACTATTTTTAAGGCAATTGAAGCAAAATGAAAACGGGGGAGCCATATGAGGACCGAACGGGATATAATGGGGTTGCTGATTGATTGCCTTGCGCTGTTTCGCCGCTATTCCAGAACGGTGTCAGAGGGTCCGGGTTACTTTTATCCGAATTGCGATGAAGCCATCTCCGGCTATTATTGAAGGAATACGAAGAAGAGGCCCGGCGCCTCATATCGGCTGATACAATGAGGTTATGACAGAAGGGGCATCGCATAGCGGAGCGCAACACAAATAGGAGCAAAAGAGAAGCCGCTTAAGATTGGCTAAAGGTTTTCCGGCTATCCTGATGAAACAACCACGAAAGTAATGTAAAGACGGGAATCTATTTAAAGGATGCGACATAGATGAGAATATTAATTGTAGAGGACGAGCTTCATCTGGCGGAGGCCTTGACCCAAATTTTAAAAAAGCAGAACTATTCCGTCGATGCTGTCCATGATGGAAGCGCAGGACTGGATTATGCCATGAGCGGCATCTACGATCTTATCCTGCTGGATATTATGATGCCGGAGCTGGATGGAATCAGCGTGCTCAAAAAGCTGCGCAGCGAGGGCAATGCAACGCCCGTTATTATGCTGACCGCAAAGGGCGAGCTGCCGGATAAGGTGGCCGGTCTGGATTACGGCGCCGATGACTATATAGCCAAGCCGTTTGCATCCGAAGAGCTGCTTGCCCGCATGCGGGCGGCGCTGCGCCGCAAAGGCGAGGTGATGCCGGAGGATGCCCTCAAGCTTGGCGATGTCGAGCTGAACACCTCCATGCTCAAGCTGTCCGTCAAGGGAAAAGAAATCAAGCTGAACCTGAAGGAAAGCGAGCTGCTGGAGCTGCTGATTACGCGCAAGCAGGCCGTGACCTCCAAGGAGCTTATTATTGAGAAGCTTTGGGGCTTTGACTCGGAAGCCGAATACAACAATGTCGAGGTTTACATCTCCTTCCTGCGCAAAAAGCTGAGCTTCCTTGGCTCCTCGGTCCGAATTACGACCATCCGCAGCGTCGGGTATGTATTAGAGGTGACTAGCTGATGTTTATCAAACTGAGGAACCGGTTTCTTCTGCTCAATCTGATTACGATATCCGTTATTATGTTAGTGGCATTTGGCTCAATTTATACGATCACCTACCGCAATGCGCAGCATGACATCAAAATGGACCTTCATCGCATTGCGGATTCGAATCAACGTCCACAGATGGGCGTACCCCGAACCGATGGAGCAAGGAATCCGGATGATCAATTTCCAACGCAGGGCAGCGAAATGCCGGAGGGCCGCTTTGGCGAAAAAAACGGCGAAGGCTTTGGAGGGCAATACGGAGGAATGGCGCCGGAAAGAACCGTTTCATTTACGCTAAGAACGGACAGCAACGGCGCCTTGATCAGCAGCACCTCCCAATTTGACATGGATGAGGAATTATTTGCTCAAGCACTGGAAAAGGTATCTCCCGTCGGCCAAAAAACGTCTGGCCAATTCAAGCTGGACGGCAGCCATTGGGCCTATACGATACAGCAAGCCGGTGAAGAGTTTATTCTTGTTTTTCTGGATGTGTCCGCGCGCCAGGACATTTTGACGAATCTTATCTACACGTTTGCAATTGTCGGGATTGTGATGCTTGGTGTTATCTTTTTTACAAGCCGCTACTTCGCCAATCGTTCCATTGCTCCTGTCAAGGAAAGCTTCGATAAGCAAAAGCAGTTTATTGCCGATGCGTCTCACGAGCTAAAAACGCCGCTGACGATTATTCACACCAATGCGGATGTGCTGTTATCCAACGGCCATGAAACGATTAACAGTCAAGCCAAGTGGCTGCATTATATCAAGTCGGAGACGGAGCGCATGACGCGTTTGACAAACGACTTGCTATATTTGACGGAAATGGACGATGCCAGAGCAAGCATGATGTATTCAAAATTTCATATAAGCGATTCGGTGGAAACCATATTGCTGACGATGGAGGCTGTATTTTTCGAAAAAAATGTGGGGCTGCATTACAAAATCGAACCGGGGCTGAAGGTTAACGGCAATCAGGAGCAGATCAAGCAGGTTATTATGATTTTGCTGGATAATGCGATCAAGTATACGCAAGCCGGAGGAAAGGTTGAGCTTGTGCTGAAAAAGCAGCAGCAGGAAGCGGTGCTTGCCATCACCAATACAGGGGAAGGCATCGCGCCGGAGCATCTAACCCGTATTTTCGACCGCTTCTATCGGACAGACGCGTCACGCGCACGCAAGCAAGGCGGATACGGCCTGGGGCTCGCCATCGCCAAATCCATTATTGATCAGCATAAAGGGCGAATTTATGCCAAAAGCGCTCAGGGGGAATCTACTACCTTTTATGTTCACCTCCCTCTGGAAAATTAGTTAGC
This sequence comes from Paenibacillus oryzae, assembly GCF_001675045.1. Taxonomy (GTDB): domain Bacteria; phylum Bacillota; class Bacilli; order Paenibacillales; family Paenibacillaceae; genus Pristimantibacillus; species Pristimantibacillus oryzae. Next base: position 8,247 of record NZ_LYPA01000080.1, on the reverse strand, counting down.
AGCTTACGGATTATAGGTTTGCCAGGTGATCGCCGCATGGGCCGCTCCAAAGATGACCGTCGGCAGCAGGGCAGGGAAGTTGTGCAACCATAGAGCCGCCAGCATGAAATAAATAACGGGTAAAATGGCAAGGGCCATCCACGCCATTTTACCCGCCATTCCAGCAAAAAATAGCCCCCATAACACATAATACGCAAGCAGCAGAAGGCCCATCCCGTAAAGGTAAGGGCTTTGCAGCGGCGATACTTTTGTGCTAGTCAGGAATAGCAACAGCACCACAAAAAGGGCCTGACTGCCATGCTCGACAATGGTCAGAGCAAGGAAGCCAGGTCCCTCTATTTTTTTGGCAACGGGCGCAGGAATCCAGATATAAAGCAAATTAGGCAGCATGACCAGCATAAACAACAGGAGCCCCTTCCAGGAAAATCCCCACGCATAATGCAGCATCCAATGCAGCCCCTCTCGACTCGCGCCTTTTTACCGCATTATACCAGATTGGACAACCCTGCGTCTGTGAGTTACGTTACTCCTGTTTCCACTGGCTTTATGCAAGATCGGCCATATGCAAGAGACAAACCCAAATATATCCCGCTTAGCCCTGCCGCAATCCCATGGAAACCGCGCCATTGATGCCGGGTTTGTACATATCCGGCTTGATGCCGACGAGCACGGACAAAACCGTTTCTTCGCCTAGCTCCACGCCGTCCAGTGAAACCTCCACCGTCATTGGCCATGGCGACGCTTGCTTCGCAAGCAGCTTCCCGTCCACATAAATTTCGGAGTCGCCGCTGACCGCATGGAAATAGAGATATGGATTGCTGCTTCTCTCCCGCTCCGTAAGGGCGATAGAGCTGCGGTAAATGACATAGCCCTCTGCTCCTTGCAGCATTTGCTGCGGGCCAAAGCTGACATCGACCTTCTCCCAGGAATTCATATCCGTCGGGTGAATCTCCACATTGGGATCGGGACGCTGAAGCGCTATATCCTGTGTCAGCAGCCAGTTGTTGATGTAGCGTTCGTGGACGGACGGCACATAAGGAGGCTCTTCGACAGACTCAACCGGTATAGCATGAGCGACCGCTTGCAAGCCTTCACCCTGAAGAGTCAGAGTGATAGTGTCAGAACCGGCATTGCTGCCAACAATCAATTGAAGACAGCCATTAAACAAACGGCGCTCCTGGAGATGATCCGGCTCCTGCGAATTGGGATTGCCATTGCCCGCTCCCAGTATGACCCCGCTGCCCTCAATCGAAAAGGCAACAAGGCTGTTCGCCGTTTCCACAAACCGCCCTTCGGCGTCAATCGCATAAACATTAACAACAACTGCATCCCGTCCGTCTCCAAGCAAGGCCGGTTTGCTGGCTTCAACGCGCAGGGAGCAAGGCGCGCCCGGAGTGATTTTTTCATCCACGCCAACCAGCTTTCCGTTCCGGTAACCCTCCAGCCTTAACGTTCCCGGCTCATAAAGAATTTCCCATTGACGCTGCTCGTAGATATCCACATTTTCCCGATAGCGCAGCTCTCCGTTGACATACAACGCTACCTCCTCACAGTTGGTATGCGCCATAACCGTGACAAGCTCCCCCTCCTTGCCCGGCCAATTCCAGCCACCCGCGATATGGACAACCGGCTCGTCCAGCCAAAAGGCCTGGTACAGATAATAGGAATCCTTCGGAAAGCCACATGTATCCAGAATGCCAAAATGAGTGCTGACGCTAGGCCATTCATAAGGCGTGGGCTCGCCCCTATAATCAAAGCCCGTCCAAACAAAGGTGCCCATCATAAAATCGCGCGTATTAATGGCCTGCCAGGACTCTCTTGCCGTATTGCCCCAATTGGCCTTTTCCCGGTCGAAGCTGTCAAAAAACTGCAATCCGGTATCGCTGATGTAATTTCCTCTTGTTGCAAAAGCGCTGACCGTCTCGGAGCCAATCATCGGCTGACCGGGATGCTTCTCATGGAAACGGTCATAGCCGCCATGCATGTAGTTGAACCCCGCAATATCCATCACGTCGACAGTGCCTTCATCCTCCATAACGCCGCCATTCATAGCGCCAAGAATCGGCCGGGTATTGTCCAGGCGAAGCACGGCTTCCTTCATTCTTTTGAACATGTTGCGGCCAATCGGCGTTCCCTGTAGCGGCTCTTCGTTGTAAAGACTGTAGAAAACGACCGACGGATGATTCCGGTCGCGGGTCACCATATTTTCAACCTGACGAAGCCCTTCCGGCGAGCTGTCAAAATTGCGATTTTCGTCCATGACGAGCATCCCCAGCCGATCGCAGGCGTCCAGCAGCTCCGGCGCCGGATTGTGATGGGCGCAGCGGTAGGCGTTGCTTCCCATTTGCTTAAGCCGCAAAATACGGTATTCATGGACGTGATCCGGCAGCGCCACGCCAATTCCGGCATGGTCCTGGTGGTTGCAGGTTCCTTTAATTTTGAGTCTGCGGCCGTTGAGATAAAAGCCCTTGTCGGGGCAAATGGTGATTGTGCGGTAGCCAAAGCTGGTATTAGCCCCGTCGCAGCGCTCGTCGTCCTCCAGCAGGATGGACTCCAGCCTGTATAGATGAGGAGAATCCACATCCCACAGCAGCGGCGAAACCAGGGGCAGCTCCTGCTTCAGAACGATGGCTTCTCCCGCTTTGGCCACCCCCGCTGAAATCTCCTCCGCCACAACCTCGCCATCGGCGCGAACAACTCGCGACAGCAGCTCAAAGCGAGCTTCCTCCTCGCGCTCGTTGGTGATCGTTGTTTCGACGTTGGTCAGCCAGCTCTCCCCGTCCAGCTTGACGGGATTCACCCAAACGCCCCGGTGGGCGATGGATAAAGCATTCTTTTTGGTAAGCCAGACATGGCGGTAAATGCCCGCGCCTTCATACCACCAGCCCTCCGACACGGAAGCATCGGCCTTGACCACCAGCAGATTTGGACGGTCGCCGTAGAAAACCCGGTCCGTTATATCCACAACAAAGCTTGTATAGCCGCAGAAGCTGCGCTCCAGAATGCTGCCGTTCAAATAAACCGTTGCATGAGTCGCTATGCCGTCAAATTCCAGCAGCAGCTGCTTTCCATTGTCGGAGGGCGACAGCTTGAACTTTTTGCGATACCAGCCGATTCCCCGAGGCTTGTAACCAAAATCCGGCACTCCGCCTTCCCGGTCAAACGGCTGGCGATAGGACCAGTCATGGGGAAGGTTTACCGTCTCCCACTCATTGTCGTTCCATTCAACGCTGGCCGCTCCCGTCAAGCCTCCCGCCTTGGCATTGCCATATACGGCTTTATGGCTGTTCTGGGCCGGGATGGCGATGTCGCCAAGATGAAACAGCCAATCTTTATCCATGCTCAATCGTTCTCTCATTTAGGTCAAAACCTTTCTCCGATGTAATACCTCCATTGTAAAAAAGCCAATCCCGATGACGTTAGCACAAAAGCAGGGATAAAATCGTACAAAATGAACATTTCACTCCTGAAGCATTGTCCTTTTGAGCGTAAGCGTTCATAGTAGAAAGCGATGAAGACAGCGGCCAAAGCCGATTTTGGAGCAAGCTCCTGTCATTTGTCCCTTATTCTTTTGAGACTGGAGAATCAACATGCTGCTTCCCTTTCGATTATGCCCTAACCGGTTCGGCCATCGGCTGCCGTTGTCCGTTTATAATTGCGGTCTGCATGAGCAGACCCATCAATATCGTCCCGAGGGATATCCCGCGCTACAGTGCTTTATCAATTTTGGCGGCTATGGCACGTTTCATTTCCATGGCATTCAAGACTTTCAAGATTTTCAAGGCGGTCAAGAGCGGCCCTTCCCGCCCGGACATGCCTTGCTGCTGCCTGCTGGAGCTCCCCATGAATACGCGCCCGCTTTGGGCCAGAGCTGGCAGCTTGGCTTTATCGGCATACGGGGAGACTCGGCGGAAAGCTTGATTCAGAGCTGCAGCCTGCCCCTGTTCTCGATTTTGCCGCTGGCGGCGTCGTCAATGAACGAGCTTCAGGAGAAATTGAAGGGAATCTGGGACAAATCCGACATGGATGCGGAGGATGCAGAGGAACGGCTATCCGTGGAGCTTTACAGCTTCCTGCTTGCTCTGTCCAGAGCGGCTCTGCGTCATAGCGGGACGCTTGCGCCCGGGACATACAGCTCCGCGCAGCGCGCGCTCAAAACGGCAGCCCTTTATATGAAGCAGCATTACAGCGAGGACGTGCAAATTGCCAATATCGCACATGCGGTTGGTTATTCGGTCCAGCATTTTCAGCGCATTTTCCGGGAGGCCTACGGGATGAATCCCCATGCCTACCTGCAGCGCCTCAGAATGCAGCATGCGGCAACGTGGCTTGAAAACAGTCCGGATATCGGCATACAGGAAATCGCCAGCCGGCTCGGGATGGAAGCGAGTTATTTTATCCGCATGTTCAGAAAGCAATATGGGCTGACTCCCGGCAAATTCAGAAAAGCATACGGCCACCGGCTTCACGAGCCCGTTTGACCAATATAGAGGGTGAATACGATGACGTTATGGAAAAAACGAAACAGCATTATGGTCAAAATGATTGTGCTCTATTCCATCCCCTTTATTCTGCTCTCCGTGCTGCTGGTGTGGAATAGCCATCGTACAACGCAAAATATACGGGACAGCTTTATCACCAACATGTCCCACGCCTTTGATCAGTCCTACCGGGAGGTTGAAGGGCGCATTCGGATGGCCTCGGATTTGACCTCCATGGTCAGCCGCAACAACAAAATGCTGGAGTTTATAAGCGATCCCTATCTGGGCGACCAGTCGGAGTTTCTGAAGCAATATCTGGATGCTGTCATTCCCATTATTAAATATGCTACGGCTTTTTCGGAAAGCGACGATTATTCTATTCGGATTTATATGAATAATGATTACATTCCGGAATCCTGGCCTTATTTTTTTCACCTGAGCAGCTATTCCTCGCACCATAAGCTTCATGCGTTTCTGGAGGCGGAATCGGAAACCTCCATGTGGCTGCTGCCGGGGGACGACGAGCTTGGCCCACGAAGCCTGCAGACGGACCGCAGCAAATATACACTCCTGACGAAGCTCTATTCGCCGGCCCGCCAAATGCTGGGGCTGGTTGTGGTGACGATGGCGGAGGACAGCCTGTTCAGCATCGAGGACGAGCCTGCCGCTTCCCATAACGCGCAATTCATCTATTCTGCCGGGAACATAGGGTTATCGACGGCGGAGCTGGATGAGGAAGAAGAAAGCGGCATTTTGCAGGAGCATCTGGGAAATGACGGGGCTTATTTTATTCAGGAGCCCTATTTGTACCTGCACAAAGGTCTGGACGCCATCGGCCAAAGCCTGGTGTACAAGGTGTCGCTGGAGCAGCTCAACCAGTCCGTCCGCAAAAACGTGCTGAATCAGGTGCTTATGATTGTATTCAGTATTTTGCTGCTCATTATTATTTGTTACTTCATGTTCAAAATGATATTTCTGCGTCTGAACAAAATTGTATCCATCATGCGCCAGGTGATGACGGGCAGCTCTTATATGCGCATACCCGATACCAGACCGGATGAGCTGGGACAGCTTGCGCATGATTTTAACGATCTCATTGAGCGTAATAATGATCTGATTCACCGGATTGTCATGAAGGAGCGGCTTCGGAAGGAAGCGCAAATCAAGGCGCTGCAATATCAGATCAACCCTCATTTTATATATAACACGCTGGACATTTTCAGAATGCAGCTGATCAAGGAAAAAATTTTCGATACAGCTGATCGGCTGGCGGATTTCGGTAAAATATTGCGTTACAACTTAAGCGACAATACGCTGCATACCACGCTGAATGAGGAAATTAGCCTGGTTCGCAAATATGTCCATTTGCAATCGATGAGCAGCAGCAAGGAAATCAGGCTGGAGGTAGAGGTGCAGGATTCGCTCAAAATGTTTCCGGTCATCAAGTTTCTGCTTCAGCCGATCGTCGAAAACAGCTTGAAATATGGACAAGCTGCAGAGCGGGAGGTACTGCGTATTGAAGTACAAGCCTATGTAGAGAAGCAGGATGTGGTTATTTGTATAACGGACAACGGACGAGGAATGGATGCCGAACGGATAGCCGCCCTCAACGAGCAATTCCGCGCTCCTCTCCATTACGAGGATGCAACAGACGAACCGCAGAGACCAAGCCGCTCTATTGGTTTGCATAATATCAACTCCCGGCTTCGGCTGTATTACGGCGATGACTACCCCATTACGGTTGAGGGGAAGGACTATGCCTACACCAAGGTTCAGATCAGAATTCCCTATGAATGAGAGGTATGCCGGATGTATAAGCTTTTGATTGTGGACGATGAAAAAATGGTGCGCGAGGGCCTTCAGGACATAATCGCCTACCTGAACATAGACGGTATTGGCCCGCTGTTGTGCGCAGGCGATGGAGCGGAGGCCCTGAAGGTGATGGAGGCGGAGGAGCCCCCCATCCTATTAACGGATCTAAACATGCCCGTCATGGGCGGACTGGACCTGATCCGTGAGCTGCGCGACCGTCACCTGGTGGTAAAAATCATCGTGATCAGCGGCTACGACGATTTTCATCTGGTAAAGGAAAGCTTTAAGCTGGGCGTTCGCGACTATTTGCTTAAGCCGGTGCATTCCGGCGATCTGGCGGAGGTGCTTAACAAAACGGTACAGGAGCTGCGGCAGGAAAAACAGCAGGATATGGCCGGACAATTGCAGAAAAAGCTTGCCTTGCTGGAGAAGGCGAGCCGTAGTCTGAATCCGTTGCTGCAGTCAGCACCCCACGATAACGAAGCCATCCGGTCGGCGCTCAACGAGCTTGGTTACAGCTTCCCGCATTCCGCAACGGTTGCGGCTATTTTATCTGTGAGCAACCCTGCTTCGCACGAGCCCTCCGGCATCGGCAGCTTGGAGCGCAAGCTGCTTGCGACGGAATGGGAGCAGTCCAGTTTGTTGCTGTACCCGTTCTATAACCGCCACAATGATCTTGTGATGTGGATTAATTTTAATGACCAGATTTGCAATGTTGACAATATCCGCGAGCTGCTGGAGTCCTTTCTGGCCGATAGCTCCGGGGCTGCTGCAGCCGTCTCCGTCTGTACTATGGAAGGCGAGATTTCGCAGGTTTATCAGAGCGCGCTCTCCGTGCTTCAATATAAGCTGATTGCTCCGCGTCAACGCGTTATTTTGCACGAGGACACACTTAACAAGGAAGACATTTCAATCAAAGCGGAGCATCTGAAAACGCTGGTGGAAATGATTGATATGGGCCGCAGGGAGCAGGTGCTTCCGCTGATTCAGACTTATTTTGGCGAAGAAACGCTTAAAAAAAGCTCAATGGAGAGCATCCGCCACAACTACGATATGATCATGCAAACGATCGGGTGGATTCCTGGGCAAAAGCGCGATTTTGCCTCTTTTGATCAAAGCGAAACATTAAGGCTGTACCTTAAATCCTGCATGCTGCAAATGATTGAGGCGCGAGGCAGCTTGATACGGAGCAACGATGTGGTGGACATTGCCAAAAAGTATGTGCAGGAGCAGCTGCTAAGTGGCGTCAATATGGCCTTTATCGCCAATTATTGCAACATGAGCTACAACTATTTCAGCAAAGTATTCAAGGAAAGCACCGGCGTCAGCTTCCAGGATTATGTGACCATGAAGCGTATGGAATATGCCAGAAGCGCCCTAACCGGCATCAATGTGAAAATCCATGATGTAGCAGAGACGCTAGGCTACAGCAACCCCAAAAACTTTACCCGCGTGTTCAAAAGCTATTTTGGAGTCAGCCCGAAGGAATTTCAAAATCAAGCGTAGGCTGCTCCTCTCTCTCACTCGCATGAATGCAGGCGCTGATTATTTACCAGAATGCAGCGGCAACAGCGCCTGCCTCATTTTCACACGCCTAATCAATTTAATGATATCAACCGTGTATTCCCCAATGATATCAATCGTATATTCCACTCGGGCCTCATGTCTGCAAAAATGTCCTCCTTCCTCCACGTTCCATCCCCCTTCCTCCTTCCTCCTTCCTACACTATCCTACAGGCTCCACTCCCCATCCTGTATCCTGCTAATAATAAATGAAACCTGCTAATGTTGAGAGGCTCCCTTATGGCTGTAGCGGTCATTTATGACCGTCAGAGCCTCAAATGGCTGCATGAACTTCATTCAACGGTCACATGTGTCTATGCTTGACCCACAATGCTTCCAAAAAACTGGATGTTGAAAACATAGCTACCCAACGAAGGTTCTCTCCGTTATG
>NZ_LYPA01000079.1 GCF_001675045.1 Paenibacillus oryzae | reverse complement strand
CTCCAAGTGTTCCAAAACGTCTTGAGCAGCTATCGCTTTTTACTGTAAATTTAAGGAAGCGTTATGGGTCAAGCGTAGACACTGCTGACCGCTACACGCTGCCAAAGTAGCTAAAATGAGGTTTTACGGTCATTTTTGTCCGTTGTAATTTCTCCGGGCGGTCAACAAGGTGGAAATCTAACCTTGCAGTTCTTGATGGCAGCTTTTAGCAGCTTTTAGCAGCTTTTGGCAGCTTTTGATCACTGGTAAAAAGGAGGGCTATTATGAGTGTTCGCCGTAGCGATTCCCATAATAGCCCTCTCTTTGCAGTTTATTGTTATCCGCTATCGCTCTAAGCTTCCCCACAGCTCCATCTGTTCATGGCGTTGCGGTAGGCGCACCTGCTCCGGAAGCTCCGTTGGTCCCTGGCGTTGCGGCAGGCGTACCTGCGCCGGAAGCCCCTTCAGTTCCGGTAGTCCCGGGAGTTGCTCCGCCACCGGTGCCCCCGTTAGTGCCAGTTGATCCGGTTGCCGCTCCGCCACCGGTGCCCCCGTTAGTGCCAGTTGATCCGGTTGCCGCTCCTCCACCGGTACCTCCTGTCCCGCCGTTCTGGTCGATCGAACCGCCGGACTCGCTTCCCTCGGCTTCCCCTTCACCCTCTGGCAATACTCCTCCATCAGGCGTGCCGGAGGCTCCAGGCGTCTCGCCAGACGGTGTGGCGGATGGAACGGAGGTGTCCGCAGGAGTGGCCTCGGCGCTTGGCGTTGGCGACGGCTCGGCGTTGTCCCCGGAATGGCGTGAATCCATCCAGATCCAGATAATGCTGACCGTCAGAAAAGCGCCGATAAGAAATAACGCCAACAAAATCAGCAGCTTTTTCTGCTCCCGCAGGAATCGTTTATAGCCCGGCAGCTGCTTGCGTTCAATCTCCTGGATGAGCTTGCGGAATTCCTTGCTGCCGCTTTCGTTTAACAGGCTGACCCGCTTTTTGTTCCTCAGAGCTTCGGGATTATGCTCTCGGAAATATTGTCTGACGCCTCCGGCAAAACGGTGATCCACTTCAACAGCGCCGGAAAGCCACAGGAGGAAGTGGAATACATCCTCATCATTGCCGGTATTATGGCCCACATAAGCCAGCATGGCGGAATAGTCGTATTCCGGCTCTCCCGAGGTAAAGCCCTGGATATAGAAAGCCCCGGTAACCGCTGTATAATTAGTTTCCTCAACGCGGCCCTTAAGCTGGCGGCGCAGCAATGCCTGCACCTTGTCAAACAGGTCCTCGTCCAGCTTATTGAGCGTTTGCTCCATCTCTTCAAGCTCATTGACCTTGGTATCCCATACAAATGTTGCTGCTGCCGCGATTCTAACAATCTGCGAATGAGGCGAAGCCAGCTTGCTGCGGGGTTCACTTGCATAATAGACCAAATAATGAAGCCGTCCGGCTTCCTCGATTGTAAGCTTTTCCGCTTCCAGGCTTCCAAGAACGGCATGGGCAACCGTCTGCTTGACCAGCTCGGTCAAATCAAGAAGCGCGGGATTAACGGCTACCAGCTCGTCCATTAAATCAAACAGCTTTTCCCCATTGCCGATGCGGCTCCGGTCCTTGCCCAGCACCTGCGCGATTTTGGTTCCGCATTGCTTCGGAAAGTACGTTTCCTCCAGTACAGAAGGAGCCGCTTCGTTCCAAAACATAATTTCCTCTATAATACCCTTAACATCCGTTACTGGCGCAAGACGCGCCAAAATATAATCCTCCAGCACGCGGATATATTTGGTCTGGCTTTGAAGCTGCCGGATGACCTCGGCAAACAGGTCAGACTGCTGCTGCAGGCTGTCCATAACGGCCGCTGTAAAATCCTCGTCTCCTTGCGTATTCCAATTGCTGTGCAAAATAAGCGCCAGGTCGCGGATCAGCATCTGCCGCGTTCTGCTATCCGCATGCCCGGCATACTCCACCATAATGGCCGCATAACCGGCGGATACGGAGCCTCTGGTTCGCATGGCTTCCATCTCGGAGCTTACCAGCTTTTCAAACAACTGCCGAAGCTGCCGCTTTGACGATGGCCCGCCTGTCTTCAAATAACCAAGGATGGAGGTCAACACGCCTTCCTTGTTTATCTCGTAAACCTCATGCTTCCCCTTGCTGATCCGAAACAGAGCGCTCAGCTCATTGTAGGTCGTATAGGACATCGCCTTGGCCTGCTCGCAGCCCTCTAATGCTTCCTCCGCAAACGAGAAAAAAGCCGCCAATAATTCCGGATGCTCCCGAAAGGCTATGGCCAAATCCAAAAAATAATGATCGCCGCCATGAAGATCGACATTGGCAAATCGGTTTCCAGCAAAATCAAATAAATAATCCTTGTCGAGCGAGCGCTCGCCCGGGCGGATGCTGCCCTTTTCAACAAAGATCAGATTTAAATATTTTTTGGGCTGCGGCTCGTTTTGATAGGTGGAGAAGCCAAAGTGACGCCGCAGCTCATAAGGCAGCAGATGGAACAAAATTTCGGTCAGCCGCTTGGCATACGTTGCACTTTCCGATACATCCACGTTTAAGGTCACATACACCTTTTTGTTGCTGGCTATTGAAGCCATAACGGCCCATAGCAGCTGCTGCAATTTATCCGTATCGATGCCAAGCCGCTCCAGAACGGCAGCTTGCCCGTCAATATAGGAATCCGTGTCAAAAGGAATATCGTCCAGCGCGGGCAGCTGCTGCCCCTGGCTCCCATCAAACCGGTTTTCAAAATACCGGATGCGGAAAATGCCGTTGCCGGATACTAAATAGTCCTCCTTGCGCTTGGACGGAACGATATAATGATGGACAAAGATCGTATCCCGCTGTCCGGTAAAATCAGCGCCCGCCATAATGCTGCGCCCAATCACCAGCTCTCCCGACTCGGCATGAAACACAGTCAGCGATTCCGGGTACAGCGAATAATCCTGCTCGCCGCGCTGGCTCAGCTCATGCGGAGGCAAGTAAACGCAGAAGGGATGCAGCGTTTTTTTGATAAAGGCATCCTCCAGAGCCGGGGATTTGGCCACGCTGTCCAAGCCTTCGGTCGCTCTGAAAATGCCCTGGCGCGCGCGTGTGTAATAATGCTGCTGAATTTGAGGAAGCTGGGTCATTTCGAACGGCTCCCTTCAATATATTGCAGCTTGTATAGAAGCCAGATTAACGGCTCGTCTACCCGAATGGGATTGACGACGCCCGTAATTTGCTTGTTGACGGGATTGGCGCCCAATGCGGATACGGCAAAGTAGGCGGTATCACGGAAATAAACATCCAGCGCATCCTTAAACGGGCGGTCCACCTTTTCGATAAACCGGGTAACCTCTCCGTTAATATTGTTGAATTCATCAAGGTCCAGGCTCCGCTGATGGACAACATTTTTAAATACGTTGCTGTTTGGACGAATATATTCGCCGTCCTCTTCCTTCAAATGCTGGAGCATATCGCTTTTGGTAATAACCACCGCTGTCGGAATATCGGTTGCGCTTTTTTCCTCGTGCCCGATAAAATTCTGGAAAAGAGAAATCACAATTTCGCGCGGCTCGTCATATTGGCTTGGAAACTCCTCCTGACGGTCGCCAAAACGAACCAGCAGCCGGTCGCGAATCGTCTTGATCTGCATGGGGTCAACCATAAACAAAATGCCGGCTGAATTTTTAATATGGGATGCATAAATGTCCAGATAGGCGTCATCCACCATACCTTCGCCCGCAACATCAAAAAAGACCAGCGTCAGCGGCGGTATAGTCTCATCCTTAAACCTGAACTGAAAAATAAACGGCTCCTGAACGACATCGCGCAGCGTTGTGCTGATCATCATGCCGCGTTCGAAAATCGGCTCCTCGTAATTTTGGCGGAACCTTCTGCTAATCTCTGCATTAAGCGGCATGCACGCGGCGGAAAAATTGCTGGCCGTGGTTTGCTGGAGCGTATGGATCAGAGATGCCATATAGACCGATTTGCCCGAAGCGGACGCGCCAACAATGGAAATAATGTTGCTTGGAACCTTGCCGGATGGCAGGGGCAGCTCGTTATGGCAATGCGGGCAAAGCCGTTTGCGGGTAAGCATGCCGTGGTTGTCCGTTAGCGCAACCAGCACATTTTCGGAATAAATCAAATTTTCATCGGGTATATGTGCGGGATAGATAACCGCTTCTATTTCGTCGATAGGCGACAGGTTAAACTTCTCGCGATACCGGTTTAGCAGCTCATCCTCCTGAAGCGCATAATCCTGGTCGTCATCACGATGATGCGTGGCCCGAAACACAACCTCGTCAGGCTGAAATTTGCTGAAGCAATAGGGACAAACGATAGGATAAAAAGGAGGTTTCTCCTTGACTGGAGCCTTTTTCTTGAATATGTCCTTTAGAAAATCAAGCATGCCGCAAGCCCTCCGTTACTCTGGAATCAACTCATAAAGCTCTCCGTACTTCCTCCGGTCGGTAAAAAACAGGCGGATATAATCCTGTTTGCCGATTTCAATGTCCGGCAGCGTATTTCTGCCGGGATTCAGATCATGGATAAAGGGGTATACCACGCCGTCTTCATTGCTCGCGGGCACGGCCCCTTCCTTTTTGACATAGCACAAGGCTTCCCGGGACACGAACACCTCGCTGTGCAGGCTGATGGAGACCGGCTTCCGCTTGCGGAACAAAGCCATTCCGTATTTGATGGAATAGCGGATTTTGGCCTTGCCGGCGCTGAACACAAGCAGATTGTCGCTATCCTCCTGCCTGTTCACCACCATAACGCCGTTTTCCCGTTCGGCGGCATAGATGCGGAAGGCAAGCCTTCCGATGCCCTCCAGCTTGACGCGGTAGCCTTGGCGGGCCTTGTATTCCTCTCTGGTGTATAATCGCATCTCTTCATCCAGCGGCCTTCCGCGCGGCGTCTCGGCATCCATGTGATGGCCGTGGACATAGACATAAGAAATGCCTTCCGGCCATTTCCATGTCATGATGCATTCATTATCCTGAATATAATGACGGATATCGGTTATCCGCTTTTTGTCCTGAACCGAGCCGCTCCATTCCATCCCTCTGCTCCACCCCCGTCAGTTGAAGTCTCTATGGGTACCTTGTGCTTCCCTTCCGTTCTGCGACCGTCCCCCATAACCTCGGTTACGGAAAGAAAAGCTGTCAGCGCCATCCATGGACGAGCTTTGCTTATAAGCGACCAGAAGCGTGGATAAGGACAATATAATCGCCAGCAGGACATCGGCTGTCCCGCGATAGAAATAAGCCGGCCAATCCGGTCCGCGTCCCTGCAGGCCCAGCTCCAGAATGAGCCCGGCAAGCAGCCCTCCGATTGCGCCGCCGACCAGATAGCTTCTAACCAGATAACGATTGTCGAACATCGAACCGGCTCCCAGCCCCATCAACGCGCCAATAATGACGATGCAGCCAACGCGGACAATGGCATAATAAAGACTGTCCGCCAATGCGCCCGTTCTTTCTCCGACCAAATGCCATGTTTGGGTGGAACGATAAATTTGAGTCACGACGCCCGACAAGCTTTGCACCTTATCTACCTCATAAAAAGTGCCGCCCGTGCGGTTCGCGATCCATTTTAGCAAATTATTGCCCTGCTGGTTTTCTGCGCCCATGCCAATGGCGTGCACGCCTACTCTAGCCTCCTGATAAGGCTTCAGCGCCTGGTCCAGATCCACCTCGCTGAAGCCGTCCGAGATAAGAATAACTGTGCTGTTGCGACCGTCATTGGAAACGGCGGAAATCAGCTCCATTGATACCGTCAGTGCGGCGGCTATATCGGTGCCTCCGTCTGGCTCCGGCATATTGTCCAGCAGCCCCAGCACCTCATCCTTCATGGACTGGTCAGCTACAGGCGTCAGGTCCTGCAGCACCTCTGCCCGATCACTAAACGTAATAATCGCGACCCGCTTGTCCGATTCCAGACTTTGAATCAAATTGCGAATGGCTTGCAGCCTTACCTGATCGGGATCTGTCTCCGTCATGCTGCCGGATGTATCTACGGCAAGCAAAATATCCTGCGGCGGCTTTACCTTCCCGAAGTACAGGCCGTATACAAACTGCAGCGCTATGCCCGCCACAAGCATCAGAACAAGCGAAGCCGGCACCAGCAGCTTCCAGCCGTCGCGGCCATTGCGCAGCCGCCATCCCTTTCCGTTGATGTCCGGCGAAATGTATTCCGCAAGCAGGCAGAAGAATGCCACCCATAAAGCCAACTGGCCAAAATATAGACCCATCAAAAAGAAATGGGGCATCCTTCCCTCTCCCCAAATCAATAAGGCCTCGCCTGCGAAAAATCCGGCAACGCCGCCGATGATGCTGAACAGCACCATCAGCAAGTTCACTCTACGCTGGAACATCTTTTGTCCCCGCCTCCTTGTACTCAGGTCGTTGCATGAAACTGAAAGCCGTTTTCCTGATACGATTCATAATATTTCCGCCCGTTGATGACATACATCATGTCATCCAGCTGAAAGCCGCCCATAATGTTCAGCTTTTCGATAGACGCCGAACGGGGGACATGAATGCAGCCCAGCTTGTAGCTGCGGCTTCCCTTATCTCTCGTAAACGCAAATTGCATAAACTCGCTGTCCGCATCGGCAAAAAAGTATTTTTCCTCATAGCGATGCTTGTGCAAATAATTAAAGATATGCATATGCATGCCCGCATTGTCCTCCAGCGTAACATAAAGGTCGCGGTACAGCTCCTCCTTGGACAATACCTTGTCCCGGTCCTCGTAATTCACCCCGATATTGGCCCGCTGCAGCAGCTCATCCTCAAACGATTGGCCGAACTGCGGATATCGGAACAAATCGCGCTTGCAAATGACAAGCACCGCATCGCGCAGCTTATCCGCCCCTTGCTCCAGCAGATGCAGCACATTGCCCAAATATCGGTCGTCAAAAAGAAAGGCGTCGCCATGGCGCGACTGGAGATCGCTCATAATCTCCTTTACCACCGAGCCGTAATACTCCGGAATGTTGCGGCCCAAATAGTCGCTGGCCTCCGAAACGCTTTGGCGCGCGGTGTCTGCAAGCAGCTTATCCAGCTGCTTCATGGCATTGACATGCCCCTTCAGGCTGCTATGAATCGCCTCCAGGGCGTGCTTGCACCGGTCCAGCCACTTCATTCGCATTTCCAAAAACAGCATATCGTATTTCATTCCGTACAGCTTGTCGAAAATATGCCGGCTGATTTGCTTGATGCGCGTTTTCTCA
This sequence comes from Paenibacillus oryzae, assembly GCF_001675045.1. GTDB lineage: Bacteria > Bacillota > Bacilli > Paenibacillales > Paenibacillaceae > Pristimantibacillus > Pristimantibacillus oryzae. Next base: position 75,551 of record NZ_LYPA01000079.1, on the reverse strand, counting down.
AACAAGCTAAAACGCGACAACGCCTGCGCCTCGACCGGCTCCTGCATCATCGCCTGATACGCAACCTCCGCCTCCGCCAGCTGCCTGACCGTATCCTTGCGAAGCAAATGCAGCTCATGCAGGGCGGAGCGCTCGTCATGCTCGGCCGTCCACAGGCAGGCGCTATATAGCCCATAAGCGGGATTGTCGATGATGCGCGCCTTCACCAGCTCCTGCAGCTCCCGCTCCGGCTCGGCTTGCAGCAGCCGCTTTTCTGCGGGCTCGATCATGTTTTTACGAAAAAAAGCGACCGCATGCTCGCCAAACAGCCGTTCCTCCGCCTGTCCAAGCGTCAGCCTGCGAAGCTCCGACGACGATATAGACTCGGAAAGCATGCCATGCATCTCCTCCAGGCTTTCCCTGCCCGGCAGCAGCGGCTCTACCCTGCGGTCGATTTTGTCTAGCTGAAAGCCGAAAACCCCCGCGACGGAGCGGCGGTCAAGGCGGCTTTGCTCCTCCAGTCTGCCAATCACCTGCTTCAGCAGATGGGACGCTACCGTTAAGGCAATCGCCTTGCTTGGCCGCTTCATTCGGGAAAAGCCGGCTGTTGCATACACCGTTTCCCGTGAGGAGGAGGGCTGAATATGCTGGCGAAAGTGCTGGTTGTTGTAGCTTTCCTGGCTGCGGCTGTCCTCTTCTACGATCTTGCGGTTTTTCAAAAGGTTCATATTGCACAAAATGCTGTAGTTGGCGTCCATTCCCGCTTCCGGAAACATGCCCTCTTCGTTTTTGTCGCTAAGTAAATAAACGAGGTCAAACAGAGGCGCAGCACCATGCTCCACCTCCAGCTTGACCTGGTCCTCCGTTACTCTAAGCGGCCCCTTGAAGGAATACGCGCGATCCTGAAAAGCATCCATTTCCCGCAAAAAGCTGACGCCAAGCGCGGAGGAAAGTTCATCGGCATGACGCTCCCTAATCAGCCCGTAGAAGTCCATCTGAATCAGCTTGAACGACTCTCCCAGAATCGTTTTTAGCAAAATGGCGATTTCCGGCAGCATAATGCTGCAAGGGTCGTCCACTCTGGCAACGGTCGCTACGTTCATCCATTGAAAGGAGGAGTACAGCTTCCCGTACTCCGCAATCGTATGGCTGACGCTGCGAATACTCCGGTTCAGGCCTGCAAGCACCTCCGGGTCCTCATAAAATGCCGCCCGCAGCTCGGGCCGCTGCTTTTTCCGGTCGGAATGAGCCGCAGGCAGGCGAAACGAAAACACGTTGTCCCGCTCCATGGTGCGCTCCTGATACACATGTAAATACAGGACGCCGCGGCTGTTGTTCCATTTCCTTGTATTGGCGTCATAGACAGCTTGCAGCGCCTCAAGGGACTGGTCTCCGACGAAAAGAAACAGCAGCGGGTTATTCATGCTGATTTGTCCCGCATGATCGTCGATCACGCGGTCCGCTTCCGCATCGTATTGCTCCGCGAAGGCAATCAATTCTCTCTGCATACCTTAACCTCTACTCCAATGACTTGATCATATCGTTTACTTTTCCGGCTATCCGTTTGTAGAAGCTGTACATTTCCTCGCCGTTCATAAAGTCGCCGCGATCGTAATCCAGCGCTTCCTTGCCTGCCTGATAAGCCTCCGCCATATTCCTCAGCACCGCCAGCAGGCCGGATACATCCGCTGCGCCGGTCAATGCCGCGCTGCGGCGGGACGACTTGCGCTCCAGCAGGCCTCTCTTGCGGCTGTCCAGCTCGCGAAGCTGCTCGAAAATGACGTATTCAACAAACTTGTTGACCTTTGTCAAATTGACGAGCGGAGCCCATGATTCCTCGTCGGCGTCATGATCGTAGACGTATTGCGCCCCTCTTTTGACGATAGTGCCTGTATACATCACTTCAATGAAGAGGTCGATCCGCTTCTCCTCGTCCGAATGCTGGCTTACCAGCTCCTCCAGCTCGGCAAGCTTGGCCTGGATGCCGTCATATTTCGCCGCTTCGGCGCGGACAATGGCTTGAAGCTCCGGCGAGCGGATCAGGTTTTCTTTTGCAATATCCCGGTTGATGCTTCCGAAAATATCCTTGACGGTTTCGCGCGGCAGCCCGTTTTGGAGGAAAGCCTTCAATTCCGTAATGCAGCGGCGAACCTCGCCAAAGTTTGGTTTATCCTTATCCGCTCCAAAGTTAAAGCCCGCCAGGAAAGCCTGGGGATCAAACGGCTGGGCAACTATGCATTCAAAGCGGCTGTTTGTTGTTACATTTTCAGCCTTTTCGGCAATAACGCCAAGCTCGACCGCTTTATCAAACAATTGACGGATGGAGGCGTTATGACCTTTGATGCGGGCGTTGGAATAAACGTCGCCCCATGATTTTTCCGGAATCGGCGAAGGCAGATAGGTCCAGTTCCGCTGATTCGTCTGCACCAGATGGCGTCCGATGCCCTCCTGCTCCAGAATGGTGCGCTCATAGCTTTCCTCAAGCAGCTGCATCGGCGTATAAGCAAACAACGGAATGCCGTTTCGCGTATTCAGCCAGAAAATCCGGTTTTTCACCTGGCTTTCCTTAATGGTAAATTTGGAATTGCCAAGCGCCAGCTCCTTGAACCGGTCAATCCCCTTGCGAATGCTTGGAGCGTCGGCGGGAATGGACACAAAACCGGCTGAAGGGAAATGGAAATGGCCGGAGCTGTTGCTCAAATGGAATACCGGAATAGCCTCTTCATCCAGCTTTTTCGCAATGACCCGTTCAATGACGGAATCCACGGTGCTGTCGTTGCCGTATTTCATTACCAGAAACTCTTCCATGGACCGGGTAATCAACGCGCCAAAATGCTCCGACAAGAAATCCGATACCGAGCTGACAATATCAATTTCCTGCTCCTTAACCCACTGGTCCGTCTTGGACAGCAGCTCCCGCGTGAAATCCCGGATCAGGTCGTTTACATCGCGCTCGTCCATAATGCTGCTGACCGTTTTGACAATATCGGGCACGCTGACCACATTCCAGTAATAGGTCCGGTTGCCCCTGTGATCGACCTGCTCGTCGCCGTTCACCAGGATTTTGCCGTTATTATCAAAAATACTGTTCAGGGAGTTGAGCACTTCCGTGAAAACGGAATAAATGCGCGAGTTCTGCTCATTGATCAGCTCCGCCAAATCCTCGTAAAACTCTACCATCTGGATCATCCGCTCACGGTCGGCGTACAGCAAATATTCCTGAATTTTGGCCTCGATGTACGTATCCTTTTTGCGCTCCTTGGAAATAAACGCCGTGCGGGCGTCGCCTAGCCGCTCGTTCGCCACCGTTTTGGCGGCTTCGATATCATCGGGAACACGCGAAATATGCTCCCGCAGCGATTCGATTTCCGCCCGGATGGAATTAACAAGGCAATAACCCTTGTTGGTATAAATGGACCGGGAAGCAAAAAACGGTCCTTGCTCCGGGTTCAGGAACATCCGGTTGATTCGTTCAGTGAAGGCCTCCATCAGTTGCGCCGGAAGCTGTTTTTTCGTTTTAACGTATTCCTCGCGGGCGCGCGCCAGATAACCTTGCTCCAACTCGGTATCCACGCTAACCACCTGCGTTTTGACGACATTGTTATAGCTGAAGCGCTCGCTGTTCTGGTAGCCTGAAATCGGCTCCGGCACCCGCTTTTCGAATTCGCGCTGGATGGATTCCTTGTCCATGCCAAGATTGCGAAGCAGTTGGTCCACATCCTGCTGCGACGGATTTGAATCAAACATTTTTTCCATCCGCTTAAACAGCTTGAAGGCCAGATACGTCGTCATTTCCTCAATGGGCAGGATCGCGGAGGAAGCGCCAAGAATGTTGTATTGATAATTGGCCGCAAACGGGCGGGCCATCTGATTGATATTGGTGCGCGTGTTGCTGATGTAGTCATGAATCGCAAATTCATCGCCGGACTGCTTGTCCTCGCTGGCCATAAAGTTGGTAATATTTTCGGCGGTAACATTCATGCAGTAATCATAGGAATTTTCCAGCAGCTTGCCTTCCGTATTGGTAGCGGAAATCAGATGGGCAAGGTTAAACGGAGGCATCGGCGAGTTTACCGTAATGGCATTGCCGTAACGCTGCTTGAAGCGTTCGCCGCGCTCGTCCACGTTCATCCAGTAATCCAGCTCTTTGAGCGCCGCATAGCCGTTTTTCTTAATATATTCCTTGGTATGATCGGACAAGCTGTTGTTGGCCAGGTTGACGTCCGGCATAAACAGATAACCCAGCATATTGACCTTGTCTACGCCCGCCGTGCCATGCTCTCTTTCGATAATTGCACGTACAATATAGGAAATATCCAGGAAGCAGCCGCTTCCGGTTCCTCCCGACAAACCGGTCAGCAGAAAGACCATCAGCTTTTTGTTGGTGCCGACGGACAAACCTGTTATTTTTTTCTCAAGCGCCTGCACAACGGTCAATATTTTTGTAAAAAGAAGCAGGCGCCCCGCCTGGCGAATGCCCGACGCGCCGCTGATGCCGTCCGTAATAAGCAGCTCCGGCGACAGCCAGTCCGTAATGTAAGACTCAAGCTGGCGGCGGTTTTGCAGCAGGCTGCCGATTTCCGCGTTGGAGAGCAGAACAAATTCAGTCAGGGGATCAAGACCGATCCCCTTGTATTTTTTATGGCGGTCCTGCTCGTTTGTTTCAAAAGCGATAAATTCCACGTTGTCGGGCTTGTCCCGTTTTTTCTTGGTGATGGGGTCCTCCGGCAGCTTGAAGCGGCGGTTGATTTGATACTTCAACCGCAGCAAGGCGTCGATGCCCGTTCCGCCAAGACCGATAACCAGCATGGGATTGTCGATGGTGTCGACCCGTATTTTGTCGCTGACGATGCCTCCGCCCTGGGAAACATCCAACTGCTGTATATGCTCGCGTACGACTGCTTTCATGTCTTAAGCCTCCTAATTGATATAATCCAGAATAATAGATTTATGAACGGCTTGAAGCGAAATCTTGATACGGTCATTGTTTTTCAGCTCTTTGCCTTTGGCGGCGTCAAAAGCGCGGCCCGACTTTTCAATGAGGCAGCCGCTTTGGTTCAGTATAAATACGGAGTCTTTCCCGGGACGAAACACAATTTTGTCCGTCTCCGCAAATTCAGGCGCAAGCTGGAGCAGCTGATGAAGCTTGAGCTTGCCCTTAAAGCCCGACAGCTTCTTGTATTGCGGACTCGTTCTTTCGCCCGTATCCTCGTCGTGAATTTCAATAATAAATTGTCCGTAAAAGCCCTTGTTGTTCCTTTTCACCAGCGCAAGCGCATACCAGGCCGCAACCGCCAGCAGGATGAGCAGAGCGAGTCCGCCAATCACAAGCGGCCAATTCAGTCCCTCCTTCTCCGACGCAGGAACCTGTCCCGATGTTGCTGGAGGCGTCGATGAAGGCTTGGCGGCTCCTCCTCCGGCATTAATTTGCAACGGCTCGGATTCGCGGAAAAAGCTGTTGTCCTCTACTCTTACAACCAGCTCATAATTGCGGCTTTCGGGAATTTCAAAGACTCCGGAAAACAGGTCGCCGCCATTGGTCATCGGCAATTCGGTTGTTGTGCCTGCGTCGATGTCCGTCACAACCAGCTTGGAGGTCATTCCCTTATACAAATCGGGATCGCCAAGCGCCTGCCCGTTCGACTCCAATTGCGCTTCAATATCGACTTTGCCTCCCTTTTTGAAAGGACCGGCAACCGGTTTGACGGCTAACTGCAAATCATAATTAAATACCAGATTAATATCGATTTTATCCTTGCTTGCTCCCTTGACCTGAAGCTTCCAGTCGCCTTGCTCCGGCTTCAGCAGCTTGATAAGGGAATAGGCATTGGAGGTGGAATAGAGTACGCCATCGGATGGCACCGGACGCTCCTTGCCCGCCGGATCCACCAGCTTCACCTCTACCGGCTTGCCGGAGATGATAGAGATATTGCCTTCGATAACGTTGCCGTTAGGTATGGATACCGTCACTTCTTGAAACTGGCCATTGCCCGTGAGCGCCGTAAGCGGAATGACCTTAAGCTTCAACTGATCGGCAAAAATTTCGCTCAAAATACGCGGCAAATCATCCGCAGAGCTGGTGACGAAGGCTTTGCCCCCGGTATCGTCGGACAAGCCTTGAAGCACCTGCTTGTTCAGCTTGCCGTCCGCATTCAAGCCAATGGTATAAATCGGAATGCCCGCAGCTTTGGCTTGACTCACGGCAGCTTGAAGCTCCTTGTCGGACTGCTCCTGCGTCCGCTCCTTCGGCAGCGAATTGTTGCCGTCCGCCAGCAGCACGATCATCGGAGAATGATCGGGCTCTCCGCTCCGCTCCAGCACCTTCACCGATTCCGCAACCCCAACCGCAATATCGGTATAGGGGCCGCGCGCAACCTGATCGATAAATCGTTTAAGCTCCCCTTTATCCTCCGGGCCTTCAATCTTCAGGAGCGCCTTCTCCCTGACGATCTGATCCGTATAGGCCATAACGCCAATTTTGTCGCCTTGCTCGGAGGTCATATCGACAAACATCTTCATAGCTTCATTGGCTACTTTTTGCTTGTCGCTGCTGTTCATCGAGGTGCTGGCATCCACCACCAGCATAACGTCGATTTTCTGTTGGTCATTTGCGGCTCCAGCATAAGGAGCCCCGTAAAACCCGGCAAACAGGCTAACGATCATTATCATGATAAGCACTAAACCTATATATTTTTTAACGTCTTTCATATTTGCGTTCCCACCATTCCCGATGTTAAATTGCTTCAAGCGTTATGTTCAAGGATTTGCTTCATGCCGCTCCAAACTCTATGATTAAGGCAGCCGGCTTCCAATGCCTTTTTGCCCCTGACGGGGCTTCAAGGCATACACTGGTAAATTTGTTCCTTTTTTGTGCTATAATCTTTACGTTTAATATTACCCCCAATATCCGTAAAGTTCCATAAAATTCTGTATAGAAGTCCTTAAAATTCTATTAAAATGCAAGCTCAAAAAGATTAAAATGCGTTGAGGTGAGGCACATGATTACATACGCTATTCTGTTAGTCGGCGTTCTATATTTAATAGCAAAATGGTTCATATTCCGCAAACGAAGGGCAGAAGCGGCTACCGCCGCCGGCATAGACAAGGAGCTTATTGCCTCGCTTAACCGAGCAGGTGAAAACAATGAACATTAAACGCGCAGTTCAATTCCGTAAGCACATTAAGCTTTCCCATCAATGGCAGCGGCTGCGCTATTGCAGGGCCTGCGGCTCTTATACGGTCCTGCCAGAGGAGCCTTGCAGCGGCTGCGGCTCGCAATCTTTTGTGACGCTGCAGGAATATGCGGCAACGTTGAACAAACGGCTTTTTTATACGGAAGCGCTTGTTTTGGCTGCCTTTCTGGGAGTAGCCGCATTAGCGGCCCGAGATTTTCTAGAGCTGGGCATCGCGCTTTTGGGCGCGGCCGTTGTGATAGCTCTATACGTTGTTCTAAAAAAGCATTTCCGGACCTCTGAGGAAATTTTCCGCCTGCAAAAAATAACGGAGCGCCATATGCCCAGCATTCGCGAAGGCTTGCTGAAGGATGCTCTCTCTGCGGGGGAGGATATGAAAAACGACCGACATAAAGAGGCATACGAGAAGCTGCGCGAGGTGGGGTCGCTGCTAACCATCGAGCATATCAAAAACTTAAAAATTATGTGTCTGAATCAGCTTATAATAAGAAAAGACATGGAGCTGGAGCTGGAAACACTGCTTCCAGCAGCCTACAATAAGGAATTTATAACCTACCTGTATGAAGTATCCAAGGTTAACAAATCTCTCATTCGCCAATCTGTGCTGGATTATTTGCTTACACATCGTCTTCGCATTGAGCAGCTGCCCTTTGGCAAAGAGCTGATGAGCAACGCCGCAGTCGCATCGCTTCGCATGAGGCCTTATATCGAACGATTTTATCCTGTTATCCTCGACTATATGGATTCTTTGCCCAAGGAGCGGTTTCTGCGCCTGTGCAAGCTGGTGAACGGCGCAACCTCCGGTCCCCTGGCAAGACTCCAGCAGGCCTGCAGGGAAGCGGCGAAGGTGCGTTACGGCTTTGACCCTGATGTTCAAGCGATCTGGCAGGAAGGGTGAACTCATTCATGCTAATTGTTTCCTATAAAAAATCCAGGACATTGATTTTGTGGAGCCTTCTTGCCGCACTTGTTGTGCTTGCCCTGATTGCTTACAAGCTGTATGCGGGCTATGCCAAGGTTCAGGACTACCGCCAGGCAGCTCATTACCTGGAGCAGAACGATACGGTACAGGCATACGGCTATTACTTAAAGGCCCGGAATAACCGGTGGGTGCAGTATAAGGAAAAAGAAACCAAGGCGGCGATAGACAAGCTGAAGCCGGTGGAGGAAATCCAGAATAAGCTGCTGGGCATTTTGGACAATAACGGAGAAAACAACAACCCCGCCAGGTCCTATGACGACTATCAAAAGCTTGCCGGAGCAGCGGCTGCCAGAGGCGGACAATACGAAAAAATCTTCAATGAATTGAGCAAGCAATATAGGCTCGACGCTCATTTTACAACTGCTTATGCCACATACAAAAAGACGCTTGAGCAGCAGCTTCAGGCGGAAACGAAAAAAGCGGCGTTTTCGGATAAAACCGTTATCGCATACCTGCTTATTCCAGAGCTTTACTTTGGCGGCGCTGCCGAAAAAGAGACGGCATTGCGTGCGGCATTCGAGCCTTACGACCAAGGGCGGCTAGCAGCCAAGGCAGACGGCAGCGGCATAGAAGCCCTTCTTGCAGAAGGGACGCGGCTGCTCGACTTCTACAAGCAGGAGGGCATTAATGCGGACTGGGTTTATCCCGGGATAGAGGACTATACTCTTTCCTACTTAAAGAAGCTGGAGGATAAGGGCGACTTGCCCGTCTTTTTCCGCAATGCCAAAGCAATTGAAGGGTCCAAGCTGATAGCTTCCAGAGGCAAAACCATCCGTTCTTATATTCAATCTGTCTACTCGGGTCAAGTAAAGCAGGCCAAACAGCTGGTGTTGGAGAGCAAATACGAGGAAGCGATCGCAGCGTATACGCTGCTTGGCGATTTCAAGGATGTCAGCAAGGAGCTGCAAAACATTGAAATCCAATGGAATAGACAAGAGCCGGAGCGCATCCTGGCGAAAGCCAGCCCAGGGGTCAGCTTCGATTTTTTCATCAGCGGCAAGGACAAGTTTGGCGCGCTTGTATACGCAATAGGGGCCGCAAACGGACAACTAGTACTGGCTCGCATGCTGCCGGATATGTCGATCGACAAGAAAGAGGGACAAATAGGCGATGGCTTTCAGGTCGAGGAAATCAGGCTAGAGGACAGCTTGAGCCCGTCAGGACGCACCGTGCTGCTGGCGGAGGGCAAATCCTCTACTCGCCAAGGCAGATATGCTGCTTATGAAATCAGCGATTCCGCGCTTGTGAATCTGTTCGACTTTGAGGCGGACGGCTTTAGGGTCGACAAGCCCGGAACACTGATTGTAACTAATGATGCCAACGAGGGAGCCGGACAGGAGGCGCTTTACACCTATGAAAACGGACAATATCTGTTTTCCGGCATCAAACCGGATTATACCGAAATCCAGCTAGCCGACCTCCTCCAATACAGCGGGCAAAAGGTACGTTTTACCTGCGACATTTTTACGGTTGAAGGAGAGAAGGGCGTTGTTTTATTTAATGAGGAATATATTATTCTGACAGGCGCCCCCGGCTTGCGGCCAGGCAAAGCAACGATTACGGGAATATGGGCCGACAATGACACGGTTTCCAGGGATGGTGAAGAAATTACCGCTTATCGCGTCGAAGTTTCCTCATATGTTCAATCGATTACCATTACTCAACAATAAACGCCGCGTTTAAGTTGAACAAAACAATTTCAGCGGTGTTGGCCCAGCTTATTTAGCAGGTTTTTACACAAAAGAAGCAGCCCCGCCACCTCGTTAATAGCGATGTGCGAGAGCTGCTTTTTATTACTTATGCATGAGTACTTGTAGAGATATACTACATGATTATTCGTAGACCCGAATTTCGACCACTTGGGCATACGGCGAGCCGTTGGTTGATTCCACTACAAGACGGAGCGCCGTTATGGCTTCTGGCCGCTCTAGTCTGTGGACGCGCAGGCGCTTGCGATTTCCGGTCTCCCTGTGAAGCGTCCTCCAGCCCTGCTCCGTTAAGCCTTCAAGCCGGTAATCCCGAACCAGCTCCGGCAATATCTCAAACGGGGTGCGATGATGATGAAGATTGATTAAATCCTCATTAACATCATCGTTAAAAATAATCCGAATCTCAGAGGCCGCTACCTCCTGCTCCCAGGTTAGCGAAATCCATTCCTCGCCTCCTTCGGACATAGCTTCAGACATCCATAGCTGCGGTCCTCCATAAGGACGCGTATAACCATTTATAATGGAAGCTGGAGCATAAGCCTCCGTTTCCGGTTCAACCACCGCGCAAAAAGGCGTGCGATTCAGTCCGTCCATGCTCCAGGCAATCGTTTTCTGGCTCTCCATAAAATGGGCAAAATCCGGCGAGGAGCCATCCCTTCCGGCAAAGCACAATACGCCAAACAACGGCTGAGCGCTTTGGTGCAGACGAACTCCCTCATGACCTTCTATCGTCACAAAAACATTACACGGCTCATTTGTTTCGTAATGGAATGGAACCTCTACCCACTGCTCCTTGCCCGAAGGGACGACGATAGCCAAGGATTGAATCAGCTCGGCAGGAATATAATTTTCCGGCCTTCCAGTGCCATAAAGGCTTATTGTAAGCTCTGACGGCGTTTCAGCGTCCACCACGTCCACCAGCAGCTTCAGCTTATCCAGCTTGCCCGCTACCGGGAACAGCAGGCCCGCCGGATGACTCAGGGCATACGTACCCGCAGACGCTCCCGTCGAAAGCTTTGTCAAAACAGAGGATGCCGCAGCTTTGGCTGATCTGGCCATATCGTGCGCGTCCTGGTTGCGGAGTCCGATGATGGATGCATCCTGTCGAAGCAGCGTTTGCTGAAGCTCCTCCAGCCGCACCGCATGCAGCTCCCTCGGCGTCACGCCGTCACGGGCGCACAAAGCAGCGCCTGTGCCTGCCGCTTCGCCCATTACGGCGCAGGTAGCCATAACCCGCGTTGTGCCGAAGGCGACATGACTGGCGCTAATATTCCGTCCGGCAAACATCAAATTGCCGACATTGCAGGAATACAGGCTGCGGAACGGAATATGGTAAATGCCGTCGGGATGATAATGCTTTGAGCCGCTTTCCTGAGCGTACATGCCTTGCGGAGGATGAAGATCAATGGACCAGCCCCCGAATGCTACCCGGTCGTCAAACGGCCGCTGTGCAATAATATCATTTTGATTCAGGACGTAATCTCCGACAAATCTTCGGTATTCCCGCTTTCCGGGCAAGGAGCCTACCCACTCCAGCGTCATATTTTCCGCCTCGAATTTCCCGGAATTTTTGATATAGTCCCAGATGCCGTAGATGACCGACCACAGCTCGTCGCGAATGGCCTCATTTTCATGCACCGTATCCAGCTCCCCGCCCCATTCAATCCACCAGTAATGACAGCCTGAATCGCCGCTTCGGATGACGCGGCGGATGGGAATGGACGTTTCCTCGATCCTTTTGGCAAAGGAAGGCGGAACAAAACGAACGGGCTGCCCTTCGTCCTTGGTATAAAAGAGAATGGTGCTGCCCAATGTAATGTCATCGGCTATTTCCGGCGCCCAGTCTTCATTAAACTCATGCCGCGCCTCCCGTCCGATCCGGAAGTCGGCTCCTGCCAAACAGCCAAGCAGCCCGTCCCCCGTACAATCCAGAAACATGTCGCTTTGAAATGTAATTTTGCGCTCCGAGCCCATCATCCAGCCGGTTGCCGATTGAATGCGGCGCAGCTCGCCATCACCAGGCTCCATCGCAACTTCATGCACATCCGTATTGAGAAAAAGCGTTATCCGGCTCTCGGCGCGTACAGCCTCAAGCACAACCAGATCCCACAGGTACGGATTTCCTTCCGGATTGCGGTATTGGTTTTCGGCAAACAGCTCGCCCATTATGCCCGTTTCCCGGGCATAACGATTAACTCCATGCCCGGTTGCTCCGCATACCCACACTCTCACTTCGCTGCTGGAGTTGCCCCCTAATACGGGCCGGTTCTGCACAAGCGATACCGTTTGTCCCAGCCTTGCAGCGGCAATAGCCGCGCATACGCCGGCAAGACCGCCACCAATTACCGTTACGTCGCTTTTTACTATTTCCTGTCTCATGCCAATCACTCTCCCGCCTATTTGGTATATCTTTAATTTCATGATAAGATAACCATAAACTTTGGTGAATGGCCTTAATTTCAAATTACATATCTATAATTTCATGAATAACAAGGAGGTGGAACTCTATGCACCTGCCGGTTCCACAATGGCATACATGTGTGCATTGGCAGCATAAGGAGCATTTCCTGCTGGCAGAGGATACCTACGAGGACTGGGTTATGTTTATTATTGAGGAAGGCCGTTTTACATTCCGGATTGGCTTGCACGAAGGGGTGGGCGAACCGGGCGATATCATTATCTGCCCGCCTCACCATCGCTTTTTTAGAGAAACGCTTTCGCCGCTGAGCTTTCATTTTGTTGTGTTTGGTTTGGATGGCTTGAATGTGCAGACAGGAATGGAGCTGCCGCATATTCCGACGGGACACATCAAGCTGGTCAAAGGCAGGCAGCGGCTGGACGACAATCTAGTCAAGCTGGCCCAAGCAGCCGATCTTCATACCTTGCCGACTGCTTCGTACCGCGAGCATCTTCTTATGGATATCTGGTATTTGATCGTAAACGAGCATCATATGGAAGGCGAAGCGATTGGCAAAGGCGCCGTCTCCCCCCAGATGGAGAAGGCGGCCGAAATGCTGGGCAAACAAGCGTTGACCGGCGGAGATATTCGTGCGGTTGCTCAAGCATTGGGGTTAACCGCTGTTCAGCTTACCCGCCGTTTTCAGGCGGCGTTCCGCCAAACCCCGATCCGTTACGTTACTTCGATCCGGCTGCAGACAGCCTGCAAGCTGCTGGCGGGTACCGACCGGACGCTGGATGATATCGCCCAGGCTTGCGGATACGAAAACGGCTTTTACCTCAGCCGAATGTTCAAAAAGCAGACCAATATGCGCCCCTCCGACTATCGGAAAACGCATCGCCTATAGTGAAAGTTCAAAAAGTTCGCTTTTCAGTACCGAGAAGATGGGATGAAGCTAGAAATCGAGGAGCGGAGCTTAGTGGAAGCTAAGTGAGCACCTCAAATGTTTCCAGAGGAAACATGCTCCGAAAGCATACGCTTATTCGGCTGAATGCCATATTCGATGCTGACTATGCCGCCAGGCATGCTTCGTAATGGGAAGCGGACTTTTTGAACAACCTCTTATAAATGAGGAAACGCCGTTTTGCAGCTCGGCGCCCAAATCAGGCATCGACGCTGTAAAACGGCGTTTGGTTAAATGGGAACTAAGAAGGAATGACTTGTTCAATCAAGGGGATGCTGACGGCAAACTGTCTCCTTTCTTTTTTAGCTGACCGTTCTGGGACGCTCCATGCGGGTAACGCCAGGCCAGCGGAAGGACGCCCACTCCGGCAAATGCTTGTCGATTCGCGCCACAAGAACCGTCATATCATCCACGATTTCTCCTTCATGGTACCGCACGACCGTCTCCAGCAGCGCATCGGCCATCTCCTGCGGATCATCGCTTCCAAGCTCTCCAATAATACGCTTCATCCACATTTCCTTATTAATGGCATGGCCCGGCGCATCATAGATGCCATCGCTCATCATAACCAGCGTATCGCCCGACTGCATCTGCATGGATACAAAATCGACGTCTATGTCCTGAATGATTCCGATCGGCAAATTATTGGCCGTAACCGGAATGACCTCCCTTCCGCGTTTAATAAAGCTTGGCGTTGAGCCAATTTTCATAAAGGTTGTATTTGCCGTATACAAGTCCACAATAGCCAGATCAACCGTCGCGTACATTTCCTCGGTGGAGCGCAGCATCAGTACGGAGTTCACCGATTTAACGGCCAGCTTCTCATCCATGCCGGATTGAAGCAGCTGCTGCAGGATGGACAAGGCTGCGCTGCTCTCCTGCCGCGCCCGTTCTCCATTGCCCATGCCGTCGCTGATGGCTACAGCAAATTTCCCGCCGCTCAGCTCGGCCAGACTAAAGCTGTCTCCCGATAACAAATCCCCGCCTTTGGCCGCTCCCGCCACACCCGTCTCAACCTCAAACTGCTTGGCGGAGCCAAAGGTGACTAGCGTTGGTTCGCCGTGCCGCTCGGGAAGCGTTTCCGATTTTACCGCAATATGCTCGCCCAGAATATCGCTCAGGAGCGGCGCAATTATTTTGCGACATTCATCAAAGCCTTGCTCAAAGGAATGATACACCTCAATCTCAACATTTCCCTCCTCCAAATTGACGATATCGACTCCCAGAATGGATAACCCTAATCCTTCAACCGCCTCTCTGATTTGTTCCTCCTGCAAATGCAGGGTCTGGCCTTCGCGGCGAATTTCCTTCGACAGGTCGTCCATCACCTGGGAAACTCCGAATAGTTGATCCGCCACCAGCTGGCGTGAATCGCTAAGCTGCTTTTTCCAATGCCGGTTATTTTGATAAAGCTCGTATTGATGCCTCATAATGGACATCACCTGCGGCGTCTTTACGCAATGCTGGCTCCAGCCGCGGGAATACTCCTTGGGCGAATGCGCCTTATCCTCCTCAACAGCCGTCATCATCTCCGTCATCATTTTATAGGTATGAAAATATTTATCTCCCCAGCAGGCATGCTGGCGATGGCAGCTGCCGCAGCTGCGCTGAGATACCGCATTCATAAAATGGCCCAGCTCATCCTCGCGTTTAAGCTCCTCCGCTTTTTGCGTCAGTTGGCCAAAGCTGCCCGATAGCTGGCGAAAAACCTCCGAAAACTTCGATACGCGCTCCGCTGTCACCTCGCGCACCCGCTTGGCGTAGTCATGCTGCGATTTGGCATGCTCATTAGTCCCCGGGACATACCTCGCGATTGTGCGTATGACGCCGCGCGGTGTCAGCATCAGCAGTACGGCGGCGGCGACGGATTCCCAGGTGGAATTCATAACATCCGATTGCGTTCCAATATATATCGTCAGAATGGAGGTCCCCAGCAGCAGGCCAAAAGCCGCCGCCATCTTCCCGCCCTCGCGCAGCAATCCTGCCAGCAGTCCGGCAAACGCCAGCATGCTCATCTGCACAATCGCTCCAAAATCGGCCAGGCTGAGAATCAGCCCTGCAACTACGCCAACGGAAGCGCCCAGCGGCGCTCCACCCGCCATCGCAAACAGCAGGAGCATATAACGCGACATCACATGCTCGGCAGACATACCGTAGAGCACCCAGCCTACTGCGCCCGTCATAACGGAGGCCAGCAGAATCATCAGACAGATGATTTCTTCATGCCGCAGCGCCGCCGATTTTCGCGTCATGGTCAATACGGGAATAGCATGGATAAACACCAGCGTCAGGACAAAAGCAAGCGCCGCCTCCACCACAACCATAAGCAGGTTATACCAGCCCAGCGTATTGAAGATAAACACTTTAAACAGCCCGACAAGCAGCATGGAGGCAAACACCAGAATCGGCACAGTGGACAGCTCCGCCTTTTCATAAGCTTCAAGCCCCTTAAGCAGCAGGAACAACGCGACAATTTCCGTTGCGATCCAGAGCGCCGCAGGTTCTGCTGCAAACCAGCTCCCCGCCACGAGGGCGACGGCAATCCAAACGAATAAATCCCTCCTCATAAAATACATGACGGCAAAATAAGCGGCGGCAAACGGCATCAGCGACTCCAGAATAACAGCCCTTCCCAGCAGAAATCCTATACCTAACAAAAGAAACGTCCATTTTTTGGCCAAAATGACTTGGCCCGCATTGGCAAACGCCCTAACCGCCCGCAGCTCTCCCGCCTTCTGCCATGCCGATCGGGAGAAGCTCTCCGGTCCGTTATCCGCGCCTTCCAGCACACCTTCCTTCTTCATGAACAGACACCACCATTTCCGAATGTAATGTGTTTCCCATTATAGGAGGTTGTCCACATGAAGTTTGTCAGTTATCGTAAACGCCCCAAAAGTTTTTTCCGACAAAATGAACAGCCGCGCAGCTCTTGTCATCACAAGCGGCAACCTGCGCCCACAGCGGCTTTGAGCCATTTTTGCCATAGCAGCCATTGTCCAGTGACCCAACAAAAACAGCAAGCCGGCCGCAAGCAGCTTGGCGAATCGCCGCAGTAAACTGTCGGTATAAGTGGACATGGGAAGAAAACTTTTTTGTCAGGACAGGCATATTCCGCAATGCGACAGCAAAGTCGGAAGCAAAAAAATACAGGTTTGCTTTTATGGAAATGAAAATGAGGTCTGACAGGAGATTGAGTCTACAGTGAGGCAGCATCTATTGAGGTTCCTTGCATATGAGCGATCGAGCTTGGCGGCTGGATTTAAAGATTTAAAGTAAAAAAGCAGAGCCCTTGGGCTCTGCTTGAATAGAATTGGATTATACTCGCTTGGCTCCGCGTCCGCCGCGTTTGCCTTCTGTGTTTTTCTTCAGGGAAGAAATCCGCTCTTCACTATCTTTCAAGAAGCGAGACATTTTATCCTCGAATGACGGCTTCCCGAAGGACGGTCTGCCAGACGATTGCTTGTTGAAGGGACGTCCGCCTCGGTCCTGACCTCCGCGGTTGAATCGTTCACCGCCACCTCCGCCTCCAGGTCCTCCGCTCGCACGCGGCGGCGGTGCAGAGCCCTCTGGCCGGTCAATGGCTTGCTTAATGGAAAGACCGATCTTTCCGTCCTTATCGACGTTGATCACCTTTACCTTGACAACATCGTCAATCTTGAGATGATCCTTAACGTCCTTGACATAGTTATCGGCAATCTCGGAAATGTGAACGAGACCAGTGACACCTCCCGATAAGTCGACAAATGCCCCAAAATGTGTAATGCCTGTCACTTTTCCCTCTAACTTGGCGCCCACTTCAATTGCCATAAAATAAAATGTTCCTCTCTCAAAAGTTTAGTGGAAACAATTTCAATTGCCGTGGACAATACGGACAACGCCGTTATAAAGCCCTGCCAGCCTTGATCTGTTCCTATACCGTGATTATAACCGAACCGAAGAATGAAGGTCAACAGACGTTCACCCGATTATAAAGCTATCTATTCGCTAAAAATTTGCTGCTCGCCTTCCTTGACCATGCCTTGCTCCTTGGTGGCAAGCTGCGATATGTATTCCGGATCATTCAGTTTGTCCACTTCCAGGCGAAGCGCTTCGCTTTCCTGACGTGTCAGCTCAAGCTGTTCCTGAATGCCGCTTAATTTCTGGTGGGTCGCGTTTTGCTGCTGCAACTGGCCAAAAAGAGTATATCCCGCCCAGCCCATAAACAGGACGATGAAGGTCATCCATATTTTGAATCTGCGTTTGGCGGCCATCATTGCCGCTCCCTTATTCACCGTTGCAGTTGCCATTAGCGCTTTTCCCTCCCGAACCATAGTTTCCATTTTTCACTCAAAAATAGTGCTGTGCTTTTCCAAAACCGGCTTTCCATCAGCTTGTCCGCATAAGGTTTTAAAAAACGGCCAAGCCATAAAACCAATGGTGAAAATATCCATTTTGTCAATATCCAAAAAGGACGAACCAATTGTAGCACAATTTTCAGGACGAAAATAGTGAGCATAGACCCAGAAACAAGTATCATTTTTAAAACTTTCAGCAGCCAAAGAACTGGTTTTACGATCAGCAGCATAACCATTTTTCCCAAAAAGGAAAAAACGGCTCGAACGGCGTCAATCAGCCATTTGACCAGTTTGATCACCAGGGAGCTGAACAGCCAATAATGAAGAATAGCGCCAAGTGCCAGCCCCAGAAACACATAGGCCCTCACTTCACCGTTATTGCTGGCGTACAGCATACGGAAAACGACTACAGCGGCAAGCGCCCAGTAGGCCACATCCATCAACGGCAGCCACCAGCGCGGAAAACGCAGCTCGCTGGAAATAACGCGGTAACCGTCGAACACCGCCCCCATGCCGGCGCCGCAAGCCAGCATAAAGGCGACGGTGAGCCATTGAACCTCCAACGTCATTTGAACAGCTTCCCGAACAATCCTTTGGACTTGCTTGCGGCCGCGCCGTCCAGATAAGCGAGCGAATGCACGAGTCCTTCAATCGAAACCAGCCCTTGCTCCAGGCTAAGCAGCTTGATGTGCAAATTTTGCCCCGTTATGGTCAAAAAACCAAGCTCCGTTTCCAGCAAAAATTCCTCGCTGTCGAAGCTTTCCACGTTAATGACTCCCGTCAGCTCCAGCATTTTG
The DNA here is from genome assembly GCF_001675045.1 of Paenibacillus oryzae. Lineage (GTDB taxonomy): Bacteria > Bacillota > Bacilli > Paenibacillales > Paenibacillaceae > Pristimantibacillus > Pristimantibacillus oryzae. The sequence goes on along the minus strand of NZ_LYPA01000079.1, from coordinate 57,195 downwards.
CGATTAATCAGCTTGATGTCCCCGCTCTTGTGCCCTTTGCCCTGTTCCGCCATATGGCACTCCCCCGCTTCCCTAATATTCTCTACTAATCTATGGGGGCCGGACAAGGATTAGAACAACCGAACCGAAACGGAACTGGCTGCAAGCCTTGAGGCATAAGCTTGCAGGTTAAGCTTGAGTGTAGGTTTTGCGGCATGGGCTTGCTCGTTATGCGTGTGCATGAGCTTTGCGGCATGCGCTTGCTCGTTATGCGTGTGCATGAGCTTTGCGGCATCAGCTTGAAGAACGTTCCGGTCATCGGTGTCCGTTAGGAGCCATTTTAAAGGAGAACTATGTTTCTAAAGGACACCCGTGACCGTAACAGCAATTTTTTACCCGTTAAAAGCCAATTTCGAGCTTGTAAAGGACAGAAGTGACCGTTGTTTGGGGCAAAACCCGCTATTTGAGGCTCTGACGGTCATAAATGTCCGGCAAACTTTTGCCAAGGTGAAAAATAGCGAAAGATAAAGATGCTGGTGTTGGTGTTGGTGAAAGATACCTGTCAACGTTGATCTCCGAAATTCCAGAATTGCAAAGTTCGAGTGACTGGCATAAGCATCTGCTAAGCAGTTGTTTCGATCGATGTCAGATCGGCGTGCCTGAACACTTATACTTTCCCAAGGGATATAGAAAAAAACAGGCCAAAGACGGCATCTGCCTTCTTGGCCTGTTTTTATGCTTTTAGAAGGAAAGCTGCGTTACCAATCGAGATCGTTCTCGCGTGGGCGCTGCTCTTCCTTTACCAAGGTATACAGCTCGCCGGCTTCATCCTTACGGGTCGTTTCCGCGATGCGTTCAACGCGAACGGTAACGATTTTCTGGCCGTATTGGATTTGGAGCTCGTCCCCGACCTTAACGGAGCTGCTGGCTTTCGCCTCGCGGCCGTTAATCCAGACGCGCCCTTGCTCGGATACATCCTTTGCAACGGTGCGCCGTTTGATCAGTCGGGATACCTTAAGAAATTTATCAAGCCTCATTTTATTACTTAATAGCTTCTTTCAGCTTGTTGCCTGCTTTGAAAGCAGGAACTTTGGATTCAGGAATTTCGATTTCTTTGCCAGTTTGCGGGTTGCGACCGATACGGCCGGAACGTTTGCGAGTTTCAAAAGTACCGAAGCCGATCAATTGTACTTTGTCACCGCTGGCAAGAGCGTCAGTTACTTCGCCCAGAAAACCGTTCAGAACGGCTTCTACATCACGTTTAGTCAGGCCGCTCTTCTCTGCAATATTGTTGATCAGATCTGTTTTGTTCATTGTAATTTTCCTCCTATGTTATGGAAACATTATAGTGGCTGCAGCCCTGAGGCCGCATGCCCGTTGGCATTATTTGCTCTCACGAAGAATACTTATTCTGCTCGTGAGATGAAAATCCTGCCGGGAGTTTCAAATTTTTTTGGGATTTGTGTGGAATGAAGACGAACGGTGACGAATGCAAATTCACAAATGTTCAGAAATTGTTCAGAAGCATAAATCCCGTTCTACCATTCTAAGCGATACTAGGCGTCTGCGTCAAAGAAACAATTCCGGATTCTCCCAGCTGCCCTGCAACTAGCGCTATTCCTGACGTTTTGCCTCCTCCCACCAAGCATCCATTTCTATTAAATCAGTTTGGTCAAAGGTTTTGCCGTTTATACGAAGCTTCTCTTCTATATATTGAAATCTATGCTTGAATTTCCGGTTGGTTCGAGAGAGAGCCTCTTCGGGATCAGCATCAATAAAGCGCGAGGCGTTAACGACGGCGAACAACAAATCTCCCAATTCGTCCGCCCCCTTCTCCAGGTCATTCTCTGCTATCCGCTCTCTCAGCTCCGCTAGCTCCTCCTCGATTTTGGACAAAACGGGTTCAATTTCGCCCCAATCGAAGCCTACTTTAGCCGCTTTTTTCTGAATTTTATAAGCCTTCATCAAAGCAGGCAGGTCAGGCGGTATGCCATCCAGCATGGACGGCGCTTGTTCCGCGCCTTTTCTCCGTTTTTCCTCCGCCTTCATGGCCTCCCAATTGACAAGCGCTTCCTCCGAATTTCCGGCGTTGGAATCGCCGAACACATGCGGATGGCGAAAAATTAATTTTTCGTTAAGCGACTGAATTACGTCGAACACGGAGAAAGCGCCAACCTCCTCCTCCATCTGGCTATGCAGCATGACCTGCAAAATAACGTCTCCAAACTCCTCCTGCATGCCAACGGGATCATCATTGTCCAACGCTTCAAGCGCTTCATACAGCTCCTCGATAAAATTTTTGCGAATGGAGCTATGGGTTTGCTCGCGGTCCCAAGGACATCCCTCCGGGCTGCGAAGGATTGCCACGATTTCATGCAGCCGCTCGAAGGTCCGGTTCCGGAGCGCCGGGTCCAGATTACGCGGCACATAAATTAAGGACAAATTGCCGTAGCCATTGTCGCGGTCGAGCTCGTATAGCGGCATTCTTAATATTTTTTCCTGACCCTGAACGCCAAGCGCATGTCCAACCAGAACCTCGTAATCATCGGGATAAACCTCCATTAGCGCCAGCTTGACGTCGGAGGCGGTAAAGGCATCATAAACCTGTCCGATCAGTGTATGAAGCCGTGGCTGAAGCAGGGAGGCTGAAAGCTCGGCCGCATCCAGCAGAGCAAAACCTTCAATGGGGTCCATGCCAAAGGAAGAAAAAGCAGCATCCAGAAAGCTTTCCCCGCCCGTGATGCGCAGCTCCAATCCAGTGCCGGCGCAGCGCTCGCGAAGAAGCTGCACAGTACGCTCCGCAACCATGGGATGGCCTGGTAAAGCGTAAATCAAAAACTCGGAGGTCAGCGGACCTCCCTCCTGCCCATGCTCCTTTCCATCCGGGCCGGTAGCTGCGGCCTTCATCAGCTCGTCAACTATAGCCTCATAGACCTGAGGGAACGAATCGTATTTTTCGTACAGATGATCAAAGGTAGTGTAAGCAATTCCATTATTGTCCAATAGATCCATGACGGGATGTTGTTTGGTCCGGGTAATTATTTTGGATGCCTGCTGCAGCTTCCGCAAAACGCCAAGCGTTAGCTGGTCGGGATCGCCAGATCCAAGACCGACGACTTCAATGCCGCTATAGTACATGATAATTCCTCCCTTTATTGAGGCGGCAACAGCCGCCAACGTCTAAGGCGAGCGGCCAACGCCTCGCCGCCAGGCAGCGCGCGCCATTCGCGCGCGCCAATAACGCCGCAGCGCAGCACGCCTGCGGCAAACACACAAGCGCCGACAGCTACGCCCGTCAGCGCCAGCACAGCCGCTGCCATACGCGGCGGCAGCGAATGACTGAGCGCGGGAGCAAGCCCGCGCTCCAGCAGCCACAGCGCCGCCGCCATCGCTGCGAGCGCAAGAGCTGCGCCTGCGGCGGGGCGTATGCCGCTGCCCGCCCCCGCCTCAGGCCGAACATGAGGCGGCGCTCCGGCGCTTGCCGCCGCCCGGCGAAGGGCCGCGGCGCCAAGCATCGCCGCGGCACTCAGCGCAGCAACGCCGGAGATGGCCGCTCCCTGGATGCCCAGGGACGGGACTAGCGCGGCGTTGAGCACGCCCTTGAGCAAGGCGGCGAGCAGCAGCAGAGCCGCCGGAACCCGGGTTGCGCCCAGCGATTGCAGGGCGGGCGCGGATGCAGCGCTGACGCAGCCGGCCAGCGCGGTCAACCCAGTCAGCGCAAAGGCGACCGTGCCTTGTGCGTCCTTGTACAGCATAATGTTGATAGGCTCGGCCAACATCGCCAGCCCAAGAGCGGATGCCGCTCCGATGATCCAGGAGATGCGCATGAGCAGCGACAATCGCAAGCCTGCATCCAGAAACTGCCCCGACTGCTTGGCGGCCACAAAACCCGGTACCAGAGCAGCGGAAGCCGCCCCGGCGGCCATAATGACTAACTGAACCAGCGGCTGGGCGCGGCTGTAGATGCCAAACATCTCCATGGCAGAAGCTTCTGCATGTCCATCAAGCAGCAGAAAGCGCGGCACCGTAAACACATCCACGACGCCAAGCGCAGGCACAACGATAGCGGCAAGCGCTGCGGGCAGCGCCAGTCCCGCAAGCTCCTTGACCTCCAGCCAAAGACGGCCAAGCCTCTTCCGCAGGCTGCTTCCATTGGAACTGTTGGAAACAAGTCCTGATTTCGCTGTTCCTGCCAGCATTATCCCAGCACTGTCTTCACTTGATGCCTTGCCAGCTCTCGCAACTCTGTCTTGTCTTGCAGTTCTGTCTTCACTTGCAGCTCTTTCTTTGCTTATAGATATGCCAGCTCTTGCAGCTCTGTCTTGTCTTGCATTTCTGTCATCTCTTGCAGCTTTGTCTTTGCTTTCAGATATGCCTGCTCTTGCAGCTCTGTCTTGCCTTGCATTTCCGTCATCTCTTGCAGCTCTGTCTTGCCTTGCATTTCCGTCATCTCTTGCAGCTCTTTCTTTGCTTTCAGATATGCCTGCACTTGTAGCTATGTCTTGCCTTGCACTTCTGTTATCTCTTGCAGCTCTTTCTTCTCTCGCATTTCTGTCTTCTCTCGCAGAAGCAGCCTCTGCATCATGGACCGATCCGTCTCCAAGCGAGAGGCTGCCCTTCCGCAGCCTGCTCAACATCAAGCCAAGCAGCAGCAAGGCGGCTCCCGCTCCGGCAGCGGAGCCGCTCATTACGGCAGCGGCCAGCGCAGCCTCGCTCCAGCCCGCGACCAGGCCTGCGCCAAGCGCGGACAGCATCACCGCAACCCGAACCAATTGATCCGCCACCTGCGACAGGGCGGAATACGTCATAAGCCCCCGCCCCTGCATAAAGCCCCGAAGCGCCGCCGCCAACGGAGACAGCAGCAGCGCAATGGCAAGCATTCGGATCGCAGGCGCCGCAGAGGCATCTCCAATCCATGCCGCAATCCGGCTTGCGCCTGCCCACATCAGCAGAAACGAAACCGTTCCACTAACGCCAAGCAGCAGCAAGGCGGCCAATAGTGCCAGCCGCTCCCCGCGCGGCCCGCCGTCCTCCGCCGCTTGTGCGCGGCGCGCAATTACGATGGAAACAGCCGTTGGCAAACCCGCGGTTGCCAAAACAGCAACCAGCTGATACAGCGGGTATACGGCATTGTACAAGCCAAATACCCGGTCGCCCGCCATATTTTGCAGCGGTATTTTTTGCAAGGAGCCAATCAGCTTGGACAGCAGCGCCGCTCCTGTCATCGCCACCACGCCGTTCCTCCAAAACGCCGCCGGTTTGTTTCCGTCCATCCTCCGGCTCATTTCCCACGCTCCCGCATCTGGTGCACTATCAATATGTCATCCATAATGCATCCATTATAGCGCAAAAGCGGAAATCAGAACATTTTGCCATAGGGAGCTCCATTCGCATCATTGCTTGCACGGGGGCAGCAAGCATCATTCCAGCCCTAACACAAAGAGACCTCCTGGCGGGTTTGACTTGCCTTCCCCGCCGCAGAAGCCTCTGCTGCCTGTATTAAGCTACTCTGTTTTCTGATTGCTTGCTGGCCCAGGCTCAACCAGTTACTTAGTGTTACTTAATGTTCCCTGGCTTTGATGCCCTTTATACACGCTTTCCGCTGTACCTCTACTGCTCCATCTGCTTCGCCAGGAAGCCTGCGGCCGTTTCCGCCATTTTGGTTTCCATTTGCGCCATTTTGACGGCATCATCCTTGCTGAGGAGAACGACTGTGCCAATTGGATCGCCGCCCGCAATAATAGGCGCTGCAACAAAGGAGCTGAATGTGTCCTGCACATCCTTAACGATTTCATACGAGCCGCCGCTGGTTTCGGAAACCGTTTTGCGGCTATCCATGCAATTTTCCAGCGTTGCGCCAATCGGCTTGTCCATTAATTCCTTTTTGGACGCTCCGGCCACGGTAATGATCGTATCCCGGTCCGAGATAAGCGTCATATGGCCCGTGCTTTCAAATAGCGACTCCGCGTATTCCTTGGCAAAATCGCCAAGCTCGCCGATCGGCGAATATTTTTTCAGAATAACCTCGCCGTCGCGATCGACGAATATTTCCAGAGGGTCGCCTTCGCGAATACGCAATGTACGACGGATTTCCTTAGGAATGACCACTCGTCCGAGATCATCAATGCGACGAACTATTCCAGTTGCTTTCATTTCTTGTTGCCCCGCTTTCCCTAGAGGATTTTGAATACACTGGATGTAAAATGCTTCCTGTACACCTAATCTATTCGCATTGATTTTGCGCTTTGATGGGGTGGGTGCTTCCATGCGCCTTGCTGTAAAAATGGCTGCTGCTTCAATGCTGCTTTTGAATCTGACCATAGTATTCATCCGCTCCCATTTTCTTATACACAGCGCCAGCCCACCCAAATCATTCCTTGAGCAAAATAAATATCCTTCAAGCGGAGCGTCCCTTCGCGCAAAGGCATTCTTTAAACATGGACCTTCCGCCTTCCTGCCACGGGGCGCAGCAGAAAGGCGGAAGCCGCCGCAGATTTCACCGGAAACACGGCTATACCGTCAAGTATTGGCGCACGACCTCTTCCGTCAAAGCCTCCGGTTCCCCCTCCCAGGCAATACCGCCCTTGTCGATGACGTAAAAATAATCCCCGACATCCTTCACAAATTCCAGACTTTGCTCCACCAGCAAAATGGCAGTCCGGCCATCCCCTTTAATGGAGCGGATAACCTCGCGAATATCGTCGACAATGGAGGGCTGAATGCCCTCGCATGGCTCATCCAGGAGCAGCAGCTCCGGCTTTGAAACCAACGCTCTGGCAAAAGCAAGCTGCTGCTGCTGTCCTCCGCTGAGATCGCCGCCGCGCCGCCCGAACATGGCCGGCAGGACGGGAAAACGCCGGTGCGCTTCCTCCGGTAGTTGGACCGCTCCGTCACGTGATGCCTCAAGCCCCAGCAGCAAGTTTTCATATACGGTGAGCTGAGGAAAAATCTCTCTACCCTGCGGCACGTACCCTATACCCGCCCGCGCCCGCAAGCCAGGAGCCTTTCGGGTCATGTCGGCGCCGTTGTAGCGAACCTCCCCTTTTCTGACCTTCAGCAGCCCCATGACGGTTTTCATCAACGTTGTTTTCCCTACGCCGTTGCGGCCCAGCAGGCAGACGACCTGGCCCGCCCTTACGCGCAGACTGATATCCCGCAGTATGACGCTTTCGCCATAGCCCGACTCAAGCTGTTGAACGGCTAGCATAGTCATCCCGCCTTTTGCCCAAATAAACCTCCGCCACCCGCTCGTCGCCCTGCACATCCTCCATAGAGCCTTCCTTCAGCAGCTTGCCCTCGTGCATAACCGTCACCTTGCTGGCAAAATTGCGCACAAACTCCATGTCATGCTCCACAACCACCACGGAGCGTTTAAGCGCAATTTCATGCAGCAGCTCGCCCGTTTTGTCGGTTTCCTTGTCCGTCATGCCCGCCACCGGCTCATCCAGCAGCAGCACCTCTGGCTCCTGCAGCAGCATCATGCCGATTTCCAGCCATTGCTTCTCGCCATGCGACAAGCCGCCTGCCCGATGCCCGCTTTTGTCCCCCAACCCGATCATGTCTAGCTGATGATGCAGCCGGTCCTTGGCCTCACTGGATAGCCGCGCAAACAGGGTAGCTGCTACCGAGCGCTTTTGCCGCATCGCAATTTCGAGATTTTCCAGCACCGTCATGGACGAAAAAATGGACGGGGCCTGAAATTTGCGCCCGATACCCATCTCCGCGATTTGATGCTCCGGCTTTTTCGTAATATCCACCTTTTCCCCGAAGGTGACCCTGCCGGAGGACGGCTTTACCTTGCCGCAGATGACATCCAGCATCGTCGTTTTGCCCGCCCCGTTAGGGCCGATCAGAAACCGCAGCTCCCCTTTGTGCAAATCCAGATTCATGCCTTGAACCGCCTTGAAGCCGTCAAACTCCACCGTTACGTCCCGACATTGCAGGATTTCATTTTGACTCATTCCGCTTGCCTCCTTACGGACTGGATTGACTTGCCGTTATCCTTCTTTCGCAGCAGGCGAAGGAGAGGGCCGCCGCGCGTCCCGCTTCCTCCGTTCCTTACGCGGTCCAGCAGCTTGCCGGGATTCAGCCAGGGAGGCGGAGACTGGAACAATCCCGCCACCCCCTTCGGCAGAAACACAACAACAATCACAAACAACGCGCCCATAAAAAACAGCCAGCCCTCCGGATACGCGGTACTGAATTCACTTTTGGCCCAGTTCATCAAAATTGCGCCAAGCGCAGCTCCGATCAAAGTCCCCCTGCCGCCAATAGCCACCCACAGCACCATTTCAATAGAAGGCACGATGCCAAGCATAGACGGGGAAATGATGCCGACATGCAGGACAAACAGCATACCGGCCAATCCCGCTATACCCGCAGATACCGTAAAAATGACCGTCTGATATAATGCCGGATTGTATCCGATAAACCGAACCCGGTTTTCACCGTCCCGAATAGCCCGCAGCACCTTTCCGAACCGGCTGCCCGTCAAAAAGCGGCAGAACAGGAAAACGCCCAGCAGCGCCGCCGCCGTAACCCAGTACAGAACCCGCTTGGTATCGGGTGAAGCCAGCGAATAGCCTAACAACGTAGAATATCCCGTCACCCCGTTTGTTCCCCCGGTAAAAGCCTGCTGCCCCACCAGCAGCGTAGTGACTATAATAACCAGCGCCTGGGTCAAAATCGTAAAATAAACGCCCCTGATTCGGTTGCGGAAGGTAAAAAAACCAAGCCCCAAGGCCAGAAGCGCCGGAATCAGAAGCCCCAGCGCCACGGCCGCGCCAAACGGCTCAAACAGCTTCCAGAACAAGGGCAGCTCCTTCAACCCGCTCCAGCTCATAAAGTCGGGCAGTTTTCCGCCGCTGGCCTCCAGCTTGAGATACATGGCCATGGCATACGCGCCAAGTCCAAAAAAGATGCCGTGTCCCAGGCTCAAAATGCCCGTATAGCCCCAAATCAAATCCAGTCCCAGCGCCACGATGGCGAAGGCCAGAAATTTTGCCAGCAGATTGAGGCGAAAATCGCTAACAAACAGCGGGGCAGCGAACAAAACCGCCGTCGCGACCGCATATCCCCCCAAAATCCACCATTGCCTGGGCGTCCACTGTCTCCACGCCATGCTTGCACCCCCTCTGTCCTTGCTTGCCCGCACCTGCTCAACTGATCTTGCCTTTGCTTGCATCATGCATCTGCGCTTTTGCCCTTGTGTCTCTACATCTGTACTTTTACGATCGCACTCTCGCCTCTATATTGCATCCGTCTCTGACAATTCCCCTGCTTAATCCAGCGACCTTGTGCGCATAGCGACAAAACCGGAGGGCTTCCATTGCAGGAACGCTACGATACAGACAAACACCAGCACCTTGCCGAGCGATGCGTTCGTCCAGTATTCAAACATCGTATTGAACATACCGATGCCCGTTGCTCCCAATATGGTTCCGACAAGCTTGCCGACGCCACCCAGCACAACGACCATAAAGGCATCCACGATATAATAAGTGCCAAGCGACGGGCCGATTGGCCCCAGCAGGGTCAAGGCGCATCCCGCAATACCCGCAATGCCGGAGCCAATAGCGAAGGTCATCCGGTCGACTCTTCTCGTGGAGATACCGAGACAAGCAGCCATTTCCCGGTTTTGCATAACGGCCCGCATCCGCCTTCCTTCGTTGCTTCTGTAAATATAGAGATACATCGCAACAAGACAGGCGATAACCAGCGCGATAATAAACAGCCGTTTGTAGGGCAGCAAGGTGCCGCCCATCACAACCATGCCGCCATCCAGCCAGGCTGGACTTTTGACCGCAACATTAGGCGCTCCAAAAATCGTTCTCGCCAATTGCTGAAGAACCAAACCCACGCCCCAGGTAGCCAGCAGACTATCCAATGGCCGGCCGTACAGGAAGCGGATCAGGCCCGCCTCCAGCACCATACCGATTAGAAAAGCAATACCGAAGCTAACCGGCACCGCCAGTACAAAATACCAGTCAAAAAGCTCCGCTGGCATATAAGAGATAAACAGATTTTGCGTTAAATACGTGGCATAAGCCCCAATCATAATCAGCTCGCCGTGAGCCATATTGATAACCTTCATAAGTCCAAAAGTAATCGCCAGTCCAAGCGCAACCAGCAGCAGAATTGAACTGATGCTCAGCCCATTGAATAATTGCAGAACAAAAAGCTCCATAGGAACGCTCCCAACTTTGACTTTTTGAACAGACCGGAAGTTTCGGTTGAATTTCATATTCGACGCCAGCCATGCCCCCAGGCATGTTCTGTAATGGGAAGCGGACCTTTTGAGCATCCTCTTTAAATGAAAGTTCAAAAAGTCCGGTTTCCAGTACCAAGAAGATGGAAAGAAGCTAGAAATAGAGGACCGGAGCGTAGTGATAGCTACGTGAGGACCGGATATTTCGGCTGAATTCCATATTCGACGCCAGCCATGCCCCCAGGCATGTTCCGCAATGGGAAGCGGACTTTTTGAGCATCCTCTTTAAATGAAAGTTCAAAAAGTCCGGTTTCCAGTACCAAGAAGATGGAAAGAAGCTAGAAATAGAGGACCGGAGCGTAGTGATAGCTACGTGAGGACCGGATATTTCGGCTGAATTCCATATTCGACGCCAGCCATGCCCCCAGGCATGTTCCGCAATGGGAAGCGGACTTTTTGAGCATCCTCTTTAAATGAAAGTTCAAAAAGTCCGGTTTCCAGTACCAAGAAGATGGAAAGAAGCTAGAAATAGAGGACCGGAGCGTAGTGATAGCTACGTGAGGACCGGATATTTCGGCTGAATTCCATATTCGACGCCAGCCATGCCCCCAGGCATGTTCTGTAATGGGAAGCGGACTTTTTGAGCTACCGCTAAGGTTGGATGGAGGTTGCCCAGTCGTAGTTTTTCAAAAACGGATCCGGCTTGACGGCTTCTCCCGAGTTCCAGAGCTCCTTGAACTGGCCATCGCTTTGCACCTCGCCGATCCGGACCGTTTTGTAAATATGCTGGGTTTCGCCGTCGATCTTGACCTTGCCGCTTGGGGCTTCCCACTCCAATTCCTTAGCCGCTTCCTTAACTTTGTCCACGTCGGTGGAGCCTGCCTTCTCCACAGCCGCTGCCCACAAATAAACGGCGGTATAGCCAGCCTCGATGGGGTCAGCCGTTACTCGATCTGCTCCGTATTTCGCCTTGTAGCTTTCCACGAAGGCCGGATTGGTTGGCGTTTCCGTCGTCTGGTAATAGTTCCAGGAAGCCAGATGGCCTTCCAGCACCGATACGCCGATGCCGCGAATCTCCTCCTCCGCAACCGATACCGACAGCGTTGTTATGTCCTTTGCGGTAATGCCTGCATCCTTCAATTGCTTGAAAAAGGCAACGTTGCTGTCGCCGTTAAGGGTGTTGTACACGATATCGGGGTCGGCAGCTTTTATTTTGCTAATAATAGTGCTGTAATCCGTATGTCCAAGCGGGGTATATTCCTCTCCAACCAGCTCGCCGCCCTCCGCCTTCAGCTGCTCCTTAATGATCAGATTGGCTGTGCGGGGGAAAACATAATCGGAGCCAAGGAGGTAAAATGTTTTGCCGCGATTTTCGAGCAGCCATGTGACGGAAGGCACGATTTGCTGGTTAGTGGTTGCGCCCGTGTAGAATATGTTTGGGGAGGACTCCAGTCCTTCATATTGGACCGGATACCATAAAAGACCGTTTAGCTCCTCGAATACAGGAAGCATTGCTTTGCGGCTGGCGGATGTCCATCCGCCAAATACCGTCGCAACTTTGTCCTCCGATATCAGCTTGCGCGCCTTTTCTGCAAAGGTCGGCCAGTCGGAAGCGCCGTCCTCCAGCACCGGAACGATTTTTTTGCCCAATACGCCGCCGGCTGCATTGATTTCTTCAATCGCCATCAGCTCGGAATCAATAACCGACATTTCGCTGATCGCCATCGTTCCGCTCTGCGAATGAAGAATGCCAACCTTGATTTCGCCCTCCGTATTGCCTGCGCCGCCAGCTTCGGTTGAAGCCCCTGGTGTTGCCGTGCCGCCGGAAGCCGGCTCTGCTCCCTTTCCGCCACAGCCTGCCAGTGCCAGACATATGGCAATCATCAATAACCCCCACATGCTTAATAAACCCTTCCTTTTCATCCCACCACTCCCCGCCTCTATTTTTCTGCCGAACATTTCCATGGATTGTGTTTCCAATGTTCGTGGTTACAGTATATTCGCACAGCTTTTTACATGTCAATATATATTACATAAAACAACGATTTCGAACCGATTGATGAATTATACGTTATTTTTATTAACTCGTTATTGACATGAAATTTAGGCTGATGCTACAGTTGTGACATGAGATTTACAGAAAGATCCTGTTTTATGATGGTTAGCCGCTATTTCAAGGAGATTTCTGTCGAATGATGTTGTTTTTTGTATATTGTATTCAAATCCACTATTTCATTATGGTCCCGAGAGGAGAGAGTGCATCATGCATCTTACGTATCAGGAACGTGACAAGCTGCTGCTATATGTGGCTGCTGATCTTGCCCAGAAGAGGCTGGCGCGGGGAGTAAAGCTCAATTATCCGGAGGCGGTGGCCCTTATTTCCGGGTATGTCATGGAGGGGGCAAGGGACGGCAAGTCCGTTGCGGCGCTTATGGAGGAAGCCCGTCACCTTCTAACACCGGACCAGGTAATGGACGGGATCTCTTCCCTATTGTCCGAGGTACAGGTGGAAGCTACCTTTCCCGACGGCACCAAGCTTGTATCGGTACATGATCCTATTGGGGATAACAGCGGCTTGATTGCGGGCGAATATGATTTGCTGGAAGAGCCGATTCAGCTATTGCCGAATCGTCCCCGCATCAACCGGGAGGTCACCAATACCGGAGACAGGCCGATTCAGGTTGGTTCCCATTTTCACTTTTACGAGAGCAACCCGGCGCTTTCTTTCCACCGTGAAGGCACTCAGGGGTATCGGCTTGATATCGCTTCGGGGCTTTCCATAAGATTTGAGCCCGGTGAAACCAAAAGCATCGGTCTGGTTCAGATTGGCGGTAGCAAGGAAATTTATGGATTTGCAGGATTAACAAACGGGGAGGTTAAACCATGAGCACAATTGATCGCGCAACCTATGCCAGCATGTACGGCCCAACGACGGGCGATCGCGTCCGCCTGGGAGACACCTCTCTCTGGATAGAAATCGAAAAGGACTATACGGTTTATGGCGATGAATGCGTGTTTGGCGGAGGCAAGGTCGTCCGGGACGGCATGGGACAACATCCGCTGGCTACAAGAGATGAAGGCGTGCTGGATCTGGTTATTACCAATGCCATCATCATTGATACATGGGGAATTGTAAAAGCAGATATCGGCGTAAAGGACGGCAAAATTGCAGGTATCGGCAAAGCGGGCAATCCCATGGTGATGGACGGGGTTACGCCGGGGATGATTATCGGGGTCGGAACCGAGGTTATTTCTGCGGAAAATATGATCGTTACGGCCGGGGGCGTTGATTCCCACGTGCATTATATCAGTCCCCAGCAGGTCGAAATCGCACTGCAAAGCGGGGTTACTACATTTGTTGGAGGCGGCACGGGACCTGCTACCGGAACGCTTGCAACCAACTGCACCTCAGGCGTCTGGAATTTGCAAAGAATGCTGAAGGCGACCGACGCTTTGCCGATCAACATGGTATTTCTGGGCAGGGGCAACAGCTCCAGGCCGGAAGCTCTGATCGAGCAGGTCCAGGCAGGGGCCGCAGGACTCAAAATTCACGAGGATTGGGGCAGCACTCCTTATGTCATCGACAAATGCATGGATGTAGCGGAAGGACTGGATGTCCAGGTTAATATTCATACGGATACGCTTAATGAGGCAGGGTTTGTTGAAGATAGTCTTCGTTCCTTCAAAAATCGCACCATTCACACCTACCATACGGAAGGAGCTGGAGGCGGACATGCGCCCGATTTGCTGCGCGTAGCGTCCATGCCGAATGTGCTGCCTTCCTCCACCAGCCCGACAATGCCTTATACCGTCAACACCATTGACGAGCATCTGGATATGCTGATGATTTGCCATCATCTTGATCCCCGCATACCCGAAGATGTAGCCTTTGCCGCTTCCCGCATCCGTTCCGAAACCATCGGGGCCGAGGATATTCTGCATGATATTGGCGCAATTAGCATGACAAGCTCAGACTCCCAGGCTATGGGAAGGGTTGGAGAGGTTGCTATCCGCACCTGGCAAACAGCCGACAAAATGAAGCAGCAGCGCGGTCCGCTTGGCTCTGACACACGATCTGACAACTTCCGCGTCAAACGATACATTGCCAAATATACAATCAATCCCGCCATTACACACGGCATATCGACCTATGTCGGTTCTATCGAGGTTGGCAAAATTGCCGATTTGGCATTATGGAAACCTGCGTTTTTTGGAGCCAAGCCGGAAATGGTGCTTAAAAGCGGTTTTATTGTCCATGCCGGCATGGGCGATCCCAACGCGTCGATTTCAACGCCTCAGCCCTATATGTACCGGCCTATGTTCGGCAGCTATGGCGGCGCGCAGGCCGAGCTCAGCATAACCTTTGTATCCAAGGCGTCGCTGGAGAGCGGATCGCTTGCGCCGCTTGGCTTGCGCAAGCAGCTCCTGCCCGCATTCAACTGCCGCAATTTGACCAAATCGCAGATGGTGCTTAATGGTGAAATGCCTGACATTATGGTTGATCCCAAAACCTATGCCGTTAGTGTCAATGGCGAGCGCCTGACGTCGGCCCCTGTAGATTTTCTTCCGCTGGCTCAGCGATATTTTTTGACTTAATCATTTAATCAGTAATAAGCAGCAGCCATGGACGAAATATACAAAGTCCTTGACTGCTGCTTTTAATGGTAATGAAGTGCGGAATACTTGAACCCCTGCATCCAGGTACTGTTACTGTTAGAGCCTCGCAAATTTGATGTAATCAACCGGGGCAGGCTCTGCCGACTCGCTCCGAAGCGCCCGGTTAATTTGCCCCCGGTGGTATTGACCATGCAAGAGCACCTGCAGAAGGATGTCCCGGACGGAAGTTCGGAACGGAACACCGCTTTGGTTGGCATAATTGATCATCTCGTCCAACTGAGATTGATCGAGCCCTTCGATGTAAAGCTGATATTGCTTGGCGTTCTCTTCAAACATCGTCCGGAGAGCGGTCGGGTCTTCCGCTTCCTCCCACAGCGAATATTTCGCGCTGCCCTTGCCGTTCAGTCGCAAGAGCCAGACTCTTTCCGCAATCGCAACATGCCGAACCAGCTTAAGAAGCTCCTTGTTCTTCGTCCCACTCCGCTCAAGCGCATCCAAGATTACCCCATCAGCCCAGTACATGTGATCCATCATGCTTTTGATTGTCTTCATTTTGATTTCCCCCTCTTCTCTGCAACTCGTTTATTCAATTATATAGGTTCTAAAAAACCTGCCAAAGCAACATTGGCAGGTCCTTTTGGTACAGAGTGCTGTCTGCACATTTACTCTTCATCAGTAGGGGGGCGTCCTGGCCTCTTTAATCTGCCTGCCTTGCTTAAAGCTTCTCTGAGCAAATATTCAATATGGCTGTTGACGCTGCGGAATTCGTCACCTGCCCATTGCTCCAGCGCCTTATGAATCTCGGGGTCAAGACGCAATGGAAATGCTTTTTTTTCTTTAGCCATACCGGCTTACCCTCAGCTATACAGCGATCCTGTATTAATAACCGGCTGGGCAGCGCGATCAGATACAATAGAAACCATCAGGTTATTGATCATAGCCGCCTTCCGCTCCGCATCAAGCTCAATTCCGGCACCCTCCAGCTGCTTCAAAGCGGCATCCACCATGCCTACAGCGCCTTCTACAATTTTCTGACGGGCCGATACAATTGCCGTGGCCTGCTGCCGCTGGAGCATTGCGCTGGCAATTTCCGGCGCATACGCCAAATGGGTAATGCGGGTTTCACGCAGCTCCACGCCAGCTACATCCAGACGATCCTGCAGCTCTCTTAGCAATTCTGCAGCCACTTCATCCGCATTGCCTCGAAGCGATGCCACGGTATCATCCTCAAAGGTGTCATAGGGGTATTTGGCCGCAATATGACGGATAGCCGTTTCACTCTGAATTTCGACAAACCGCTCGTATTGATCAACGTCAAAGCTTGCCTTGGCCGTATCCACCACTTTAAATACGATAACGGCGCCGATTTCAACCGGATTGCCCCCCGCATCGTTTACCTTCAGCTTCTGGCTATTGAAGTTCCGAACCTTCAGCGAAACCGTTGCTTTTACCGTAAGCGGCAATACCATCCACAATCCGCTTTGAATAACCGTACCGACATAGGTACCAAAAAAGGTAATAACCTTTGCTTCATTCGGCTGCACAATAGTGAGGGAGGAAGCGATAATTGCCGCGAGTCCTACCAGTACCACACCGACTACAAACTTGGAAATCGATGGATCATCGGATATTTTCAATTCCGTCGCAATCATCGCCACTCCGCCGATGGTTGCGGCAAACCCTATCAGCAGGGCCAGATAACCATTTAGATGAAAAGCTTTTTTTTCATTCATGCTGGATCATCTCCTATATCTCTTTGATATTTTTATGATATCACTTTTTACAAATATAAGCAATCTCCTTTTTTGCCTAAAATACATAGCTATGGCTTATTAACAACAACAAAAAGACCCACCCTCCGCCTAATCGGGAGGATGGGCCATAGATGGGCCGTTGTTGCTGTAGAATGGAATTACTTCAACGACTCCGACAGCTCGGTGAAAATAACGCCAAGCGCATAAGCGCCCGCATCGGGATGGCCCAGGCTGCGTTCCCCAACCGTTCCCGCACGGCCCATGCGCGCCACAATTTTTTCTGTCGCTTTAGCGCCTTCGACGGCTGCCGCCGCGCCTTTGGCAAAGGCGGCTTTAATGTCCAGCCCGGACTTAGCGCTCTCCGACCATGCGTCGGCGCATGGCACAAGCGCGTCAATCAGCGTCTTGTCTCCTACAACCGCACCGCGGCCAAAGGAGCGTTCGCCCGTGGCCTGAATGCCTTTGACAGCGGCCTGGATCATTTCTGCAAATTGCGAAACATTCAGCTCCAGCTTATCTCCGGCAGATTTACCCGCTGCGCGGAACGCCGAGCCCCAGATGGGACCGGAGGCTCCGCCGCAATGCTCCATAATGATAAGGGAGCATGCGTCCAGAAATGAACCGATCGTTCCTTTTTCCTCGTTGACGATATGATTCCATTCCCGCTTGAGCTGGCGGAAGCCTTTGGCTACGCTCATGCCGAAATCGCCATCACCCGCATGGGAGTCCAGCTCGCAAAACGGTACTTCGTTGCGGATAATGATCTCGCTCATCTTATCTACCAGATAAACGACATTATCCAGAGTCACGGCATCGCCCTGGATAACCGCCGCTTCCGTTGATGTCTGCACGTCATAGGAGACAGCAACATCCTCCTGAACCGATGCCTCTATCGCTTCCGAATAACTAATTGCAGCGGCCGGCGGACCGGATATTTTGAATGCCGGCGTATCGCTTTCCCGGAACAACAGCTCCTTCAGCTCGTCATCCAGCTTCAGAATGGTCAAGGAGGCTCCCGACATATCAATGCTGGTCATATAGTTGCCAACAAAGGTGACTGCAATGGACAAGCCCGTCCGTTTTGCCAGCTCGCGCTGGACCGAATTGTTCAGCACATACAGCTCCTGCTGCGGGGTTGCGCCAAAGCCATTGACCAAAACGGCAATTTCCGCCGTCTCTCCGTCTGCCAGCCTCAGATCGGCCAGCAAGGATTGCGTCATGCGCGCGGCAAGCTCATCCGCCGTTGCGATTTTTTCACGCCGGATGCCCGGTTCGCCATGAATGCCTACGCCGTATTCCATCTCGTCTTCGGCAATGGCGAAGGTTGGCGTTCCTTTTGCAGGCACGGTGCAGGAGGTAAAAGCAAATCCGATGCTGCGCACATTCTGCGCCGCTTTTTCCGCGGCGGCCTTGACATCGGCAAGGCTCCGTCCCTCTTCGGCTGCGGCTCCGGCAATTTTGTGAACCAGCACCGTTCCCGCCACGCCGCGGCGGCCTACCGTGTACAAGCTGTCCTGAACAGCGATATCGTCCTCAACCTTCACATATTGCACCTGAATGCCGTCTTCTTCTGCGAGATGCGCCGCGTTTTTAAAATTCATCATATCGCCGCTATAGTTTTTAATAATGAGCAATGTGCCTTTGGTGCTAGCCGTCGCTTTAATCGCCTGGTACACTTGGATTTGCGAAGGGGATGCAAACACATCGCCGCATACGGCGGCATCCAGCATGCCTTTGCCGACATAGCCCGCATGAGCGGGCTCATGCCCGCTTCCGCCGCCGCTAATCAAGCTCACCTTGTCCGCACGAATAGCTCTGCGCTTGATTACTTTATATTTTTTTAGAAATTCCAGCTCCGGATGCGCTAACGCAATCCCGTTGCACATCTCCATAACAACGTTTTCGGCCCCGTTGATGATTTTTTTCATGACTTCGCACCTCGGCTGGCTTTATAAGCACGGCCGATCCGGTCAGCCGTTGCGATCGCTCCCGCAACCTCGGCTACTGTAAACGGGAATGGCATCGCATGAATGGACTCCTCCGGAATACACGCTTTTTCCGCTACCTCCAGCAGCTCCTCCTGCGTAATGGCTTCTACGCCGATATCGGCAAGACAAACGGGCAAACCGACATCAAGGCAGAAGTCCAGCACCTGATTCAACTCCTCCGTCGGCGCATTTTCAAGCACAAGCTGGGCGATTGTTCCAAAAGCAACCTTTTCGCCATGGAAATAATGATGCGTGCCCTCCAGAATCGTCAGACCGTCATGAATAGCATGCGCTGCCGCCAGGCCGCCGCTTTCAAAACCAAGGCCGGACAGCAAAATGTTTGTCTCCACTATGTTTTCAAGCGCCTGCGTGACCATGTTGCTATCACTTGCAGCCTTAGCCTTTACGCCGTCGCGCAGCAGCATCTCGTAGCACAGCTTGGCAAGCGCAAATGCCGCGTTTGTGCCAAATGCAGGAGGCGTAAGGCCTTCGCGGGCGCCCATCGGCAAGCTTGCATTTACGCGCGAATAGGAACGGGACGTTGCTCTCGCTTCAAAATAAGTAGACAAAGCGTCTCCCATGCCGGATACAAGAAAACGGGTTGGCGCGTTGGCAATAACAGTCGTGTCGATCAGCACCACGCTTGGGCTTTGCTTGAAATAAGCGTAGTCATCGAACGCGCCGTCCGGCGTATACAAAACGGCAGAATGGCTGGTCGGCGCATCTGTCGCCGCAATGGTCGGGCAAATAATAAGCGCTTCGCCTTCCGCGACGCATTTGGCCGCATCAATAGCTTTGCCGCCGCCAAGCCCGATTGTACAGTCGCATTTATTATTACGGGCGATTTCCTGCAAGCGCGCAACCTCCTCGCGCGAGCATTCTCCTTTAAAACCGCTTTCAACAAATGTAATTTGGAAGGTCTCTGCTGTTGCATCAAGCTTTGCTTTTACACGCTCAACATCATCAGGATGGGCAATAAGGAGAGCGGATTGACCAAAGGAACGGACGAAATAACCCAGATTCAGCAATTCATCCTCGCCTTGCACATATTTCGTTGGGCTAATAAACGCTTTTCTCATTTGTAAAACCTCCTAGAATGGTTTGGAGCATTTACTATCAATATATAACAGGTCTATGGGGCAAGCAGTGGACAATGATAACAAATTATTATAATTTTCAATCGTAATTTTTTGCTTTTTAACTGAAACATGGTATCTTATTGTCATGCGGTCCCCATAACCGGACTTCTTCAACTCCTATAGATTACCCAGCACGGCATGATTTTACTAAAACGCCAGGAATGGAATCATCGCTTTTAAAAGCATAACTTGATATTGCTTCAGAGGAGGCGGCCGGCTTGTTCAGGGAATATTTACAGCTCAACAAAATACTGGATTTGCAAAAGTGGAAACGGCTGCAGGATTCCCTTGCCAGCGTCACCAAGCTGGCTATTCTCACCGTCGATTACAAAGGCAATCCCGTCACCAGCCACAGCAGCTGCCAGTCATTCTGCAATAGCGTACGCAAGGACCCCGAGCTTCTTCCCTATTGTCAAAAATGCGATTCGCGGGGCGGTCTGGAGGCGGTTCGCCTTAATGAGCCTTATATTTATCTTTGCCATTTCAATATTATTGACATCGCGATCCCCATTACTATTGATGGCAAGTACATTGGAGCAGTCATGGCCGGCCAGGTCAAGCTATCGGATTCCGATAAATCACGCGGGCTGGAGCAAATCGTTGTTTCCCAGGACCCGCACATGCATGAAACCAAGCTGGAGATGCTGCGGAGTTCTTATGACCAGCTTCCTGTCATGACTTATGAAGAGATCGTAACCATCTCCAACATGCTGTCGCTGCTTTGCAACTACATCGTAGAAGAAGCGCTGGACAAAAATCTGCTGATCGAGATGTTTAGCCAATCGTCCGGCTCCGACCAGAACGGCAAGCTCAACTTATCCGCCATTCTTCCCGGTTATTCCATCCGCAATATCGAGTCCATCAAAAGGGAAATGACCAACGCCATTGCCGACGCCTATCTCAGCAGCAGCCCGGAGGAGAGAGAAATTACGAATCCCGTGCTTCAACCGGCCCTGGATTACATTCATACTCACAAAAGCGAGCAGGTTACGCTCAAGCAAGCGGCTGAGCTATGCCATCTTAGTCCGAGCTATTTCAGCAGATTATTTGCCAAGGAAACGAGCGAAAACTTCACGGTTTATCTGGCGCGTTTGAAAATCAAATGGGCCAAAAAGCTGCTGGAGGCAACCGATATGCCGATTTCCCAAATCAGCGATGAGCTTGGCTTTAATGAATCGGGCTATTTTATAAAAACTTTCAAAAAATACGAAGATATCACGCCTGCTGTTTACCGAAAATATATGCAGAAGCAATAACCGGGGCAATCCAAACAAACCTCTATTTATAATAAAAACACCTTGCGTACCAGATCGAGAAAGCTTTTGCCCGTCTCGCTGCTGTTCGCAAGGTGTTTTTTCTTATTATTCAGTTGTGCTTTCAGTGCTTTCAGGCGATGGAGTTGGGCTTGCTTCTCCTGTTGCTTCGCCTTCACCCGAGCCTTCAGCTGTTGGCGATGGCTGCGGAAGGGTAACCTTCAGCTCCTGCTTAGGCATCTCATCCTTCATAAAAGCTTCCAGGTATTTGTACGCCGCCGCTTGTTTAATTTGTTCCTTTTGCTCGTCCGTAATTTGATCATACGTTTTCACTTCACGCTTGTCGACCTGAATGATGTGGTAGCCAAAATCGGATTTCACCGGCTCGCCAACGACGCCGATTTCCTGTTCAAAGGCTGCGAGTCTAAAGGGCTCAACAAAGGTGCTGCCCGCTTTGTCCTTATAGAGGCCGCCGTCCTCCTTGGAGCCCGGATCATCGGAATATTGCTTGGCAAGCTCCGTCCAGTCGCCTCCGGCCTTCAGCTTGTCCTTCACTTCATTGGCGCGGGCCAACGCTTCCTCATCCGTACGGATGTCTTTGGATTCGCCTGTTTTTTCATCCTTTTCCTTTGTAGCCACCAGAATATGACGCACATCGAAAACGGCAAAGTTAGATTCGGCATCCTTAAACGCCGCAGCAGTATCGGTGTCCGTTACCAGGGAGTTCACATAAGCCACAACAGCGGATTGAAGCAGCAGGAACGTAGCCATATCCTCGTCGCGGATATTTTTTTCCTTCACCTTAGCGGCTATGCTTTCGTCGGAATTCACATAGTCCTTATAATCCTTCAGCTGCTTATCCACTTCCCCACGAGCCTTCTCCAGGTCATCCTCTGATGCTCGGGAAGCCAGCACCTTATATGAAACATATTGTTCCACGATCATTTCCTGGAACTGTGGAATAGATAAAACTTGCTCGTAAGCAGGCTGCGTAATCCCGATGATCGCCAAATATTTGTCCAGTTCCTTCTGCGTGACCTGGCCATCCTTGTAGGTAGCGACCACCTCGCCTCCATTCACATCTTTAAATTCAAGCGAATGCTTGCCGCCCTTGCCGTTGCCTCCGCCGCACGCGGCAAGCAAGGTCATTGCAAGCACGGCTGCAATAACAAGCAAAACGCTTTTGCGCCATACCGGCTTGCGTGTTGAGTAAAACATGCCAAATCCCCTTTCAGAATATAAACTTGCTTACATTGTAGCAGAAATGATTCCACAAAAGCGAATCGTGCATACCTGTGAGCAAAAAGACTGCTCTCTCACCCTGTACAACAAAAAGCCTTCACCCGCAGCGACATGCAGGGAAGGCCTCCTTGTTTAATTTATGGTTTTAAAAAAACTTCCTGCTGTAAGCTAATTATAACGCCCTTTATCCCGCTTATTTCAAAGAAAGCTGGAAGACAGTGCCCGGCTCTCCAACAAAAACAACCTTTCCGTTTGGCGGCAGCTCTATGGCACGGTCCTCATCAACCTGTGAAAAAAACACGCATATGCCGGATGCGTCATAAACGGCAAAGGAGCTTTGAGCCGGGCGGCTGACGGTTAACCTTTTCCCTGCAGCGGCTTCGGGAATGGCGAACCATCTGGCGAGCCCATCCTCAAGAATAGTCGCTTTTGATTTTTGTCCCCCGTATATTGATTTGATTCCGTCTTCATGTATAAAAAGAAAGCTCTGTACTTTCAGATATTCCGTACCGTTGTCCTGATAGAACTGGTATGGCATATGATCGCGGCCATTCAGGCCCGGAATTTGAATATCGTTTTTGGAGCTATTTGGTCCCGTTATTTTTTGAGAAGCATTATATCCCGGGACATCCTCCATTAATTGAACGGTGGTAGCCATGTTTGCAAAATATAAGGCGGACGTAAACTTCTCATTCAAAATATAATAGATCTTTCCGTCCCGCTCCGCCCATTTTTCCGCCGTTTCACTGGAAATTTCATTTTTATCCAGCTTTTCCGCATCATAATATGTTGCAACGGTTTGACCCAGACCAGGGAGGGAGATATACTGGCTAATCCACAAATATACCCTGTCGTTTGTCTCTTCAACAAAACGGACCTTTGTCGTTCCGTCCTGGCTTATATAATCGCCACTCTCCGTAAAGACATATTCAGCTGCCCCTGTTCCCGGCTGCAAGGCGTTCGACAATAGCAGCTTGCCTTCCGGTGTGATCCCGATCTGGTAAACCGTTTGAAAATTCCCATAAACGCCTGCATAGTCTAGCTGCTTCTGCGGCGGAGCTGCCGCAATCGGTTCGCCAAAAGATTTTGGAGACGGCAAATGCTGAATATCTCCCCGTTCCTTAAGTGCTTGCAGCAGGAGGTCGGAAGCAAAAACTGAATTAAAAATACTCGATCCTCCCGAAGAGAGTACAGCAGCTGTCATTCCTTGCTCCGGCAGTACGATCAGCTGTGCATGATAAAAGAGCGTATCTCCGCCTTTGGTAAGCGCCTTGATTCCGTAATCGCCAAAGGGAGCCAGATGAACCGAATCCCACCCCAGCCCATAGTTGAACATGTCGCTTCCTTGCTCAGGCCATAATCCGCGCTTATATTCCTCTTGCGCCATTTGGGTGACGGCTGTATCCGATAAAAGCCCCTGTCCATAACCTGCAAATAATCCGCCAAAAAGAGCCAGTTCCTCTGCCGTAGAATAGATGCCCCCGCTGCCGATAGCATTGTCTATTCCCAGCGGCATTTGCCCCTCCCGCATCGGAGAATAGAGCGCAGCAGCCGCTTCCTCGTTCAGCTCCTCGCTGGCTGTATAGGTTCGGGATAAAGCCAATGGCTCAAAAAAAGCATGTTGAATGAATTCGGTAAAGCTCATGCCGCTCACTTCCTCTACCAGCAGCTCAGCCAATGTGAAGCTGTCATTGCTGTAGACCGAATAAGCGCCGGGATCGGCTTTAAGCTCCTGCTGCGCCAAATCCTCCAGAAAATGATCATGCGCATAAGT
Organism: Paenibacillus oryzae; assembly: GCF_001675045.1. Classification (GTDB taxonomy): domain Bacteria; phylum Bacillota; class Bacilli; order Paenibacillales; family Paenibacillaceae; genus Pristimantibacillus; species Pristimantibacillus oryzae. The sequence goes on along the minus strand of NZ_LYPA01000079.1, from coordinate 33,242 downwards.
GTCATTGTCGCGATACAAAATACTATTCGTTAACGTCGAGCCGTTCAAGCCGGAGGAATGGTTGAGCAGCATTCGGGGCGTAATCTGCTTGTAGCGGCTATCCTTCATCGTAAAAGCCGGAAGGTAGCTGACTACCGGTTCGTCGAGCTTCAGCTTGCCTTCATCAACAAGCCTCATAACGGCGGCAGCAGCATAGACTTTGGCAACGGAGCCAATGCCGTATACCGTATTGTTGTTTAACGGAATGATGCCTTGCTCGTCGTTTATTCCAGCCTGTCCCGACACGGCAATCCGGCCGTTATCGAATAATGCGTATTGCACGCTGGTTACTCCATAGTCTTCCGTCAGCAAAGCTGCTTTTTTCGCTGCGGACTGCCTGGTCGCCGAATAGGATTGTGTTCCTCCCGATTCCTCTTTGGCCAAAACCGCTGCTGAAGGAATAAGCAGCGCAATAGCCAGTATCGCGGTTGCGGATCTTTTAAACAATTTAATCCCCATCGTTTTCACCTCAACATTCAGATTAATAGAGGCTGCCCAGCCCAAAAAGCCGGTCAGTAGCTTTCTTTTCCAAGTGTAATACCTGACGTTGCGTCATGAGCAAGCGCTATTATCAATCAACGAAGGGAAATTTGGAAAACGGAACCAGGATCTCCGGCAAAAACAATCTTTCCGTTAACCGGCAGCTCGACTTCACGGTTATCTTCAACCTGCGAGAAATATACGCATGTTCCAGCAGCGTCATATACGGCAAAGGAGCTTTGAGCCGGGCGGCTGACAGTCAACATTTTTCCAGCAGCGGCTTCCGGAATTTTAAACCATCTGGCAAAGCCGTTGTCCGCTATTGTAACTCTGGACTTTTTACCCGCATAGATAGCTGATACGCCATCCTCGCTTATCATCACAGAGCCTTGCGACTTCCCGTATTCAATCCCGTTTTCGGAATAGAATTGTAACGGAGAGTGGTCGCGGCCGCTCATGGCAGGAATGCTGATATCGCTTCTGGAGCTATTGGGGCCCGTTATTTTTTGGTCCATAACATAGCCGGGTGCTTCATCCAGAAGGTGAATGGCCATACCCGTATTTTGCAAGTATAAGACGGACGAAAATTTTTCACTAACGACATAATACAACTTGCCATCCCGTTTTTCCCACGCTTTGGCTGTTGCATCGGTAATCGCATTAGGACCAAGCTTCTCCATGGCATAATGGCTCAGCTTAGTTTGACCAATGCCCGGAAGCTGCAAATAATCACTGGTCCACAAATAAACGTTTCCGTTTTTTTCTTCCACAAAACGGGCTTTCATCATGCCGTCGGCGCTAATATAGTCACCGTTTTCGGTATAAATATATTCCACCGATCCTGCGGCAGGCTGACTAGCGCTGGACAAAAGCAGCTTGCCCTCAGAGTCAAGGTCAATCTTGTATACTTGCGAGGTTCCGGCATAAAGGCCGCCATATTTAAGCTGCTCCTGCGGCAGTTGGGCCGCTTTTGGTTCGCCAAACGACTTAGGCGCCGGCAGCTCGTCGATTTTGCCGCGCTCCTTGAGCGCCTGTAGAAGAAGATCCGCCGCAAACACGCCATTGTAGGTGCTTGCGCCGCCTGACGAGAGGACAGCCGCCGCCATCCCTTGCTCCGGCAGCACAATCAGCTGCGCATGATAGAACAAGGTGTCTCCGCCCTTGGAGAGGGCCTTCATATCATAATCGCCAAACGGAAACAACGATACGGAATCCCAGCCCAGACCATACGCGAACATGTCGCTTCCTTCCTCCGGCCAAAGGCCCCGCTTGTATTCCTCTTCTCCCATAAGGGAAACCGATTTTTTCGATAAAACAGTTCCTTCATAACCGGCAAACACCCCGCCAAAAATGGCAAGCTCCTCGGCTGTGGAATAAATGCCCCCGGTGCCGATGACATTAACAACCTCTGACGGCATTTGACCTTTCTTCAATGGCGAATAAAGAGCAGCCATCTTATCGTTGTCAAGTCCATCGCCTGATGTTTGGGTATGGGAAAGTCCAAGCGGCTTCGTAATATATTGATGAATATAGTCCGTAAAGCTCATGCCGCTTACTTCCTCAACCAGCAGCTCGGCCAGTGTAAAGCTGTCATTGCTATATACGGAATACGCCCCCGGATCAGCCTTCAATTCCTGCTGCGCCAGAGAGTCCAGCAGCTGGTCATGCGGGTAGGAGTCATTGTCTTCAAACAAAAAGGCGTTGGTCAACGATGAGCCGTTCAACCCGGAGGAATGATTAAGCAGCATCCTTGGCGTAATTTGCTTGTAACGGCTATCCTTCATCGTAAATTCGGGCAAATAATTAACCAGAGGCTTGTCCAGCTCCAGCTTGCCTTCATCCACAAGCGTCATCACCGCGGCAGCGGTGTACACCTTGCTTACCGAACCAATGCCATAAACCGTCTCGTTCGTCAACGGGAGTTGGCCCTGCTCGTCATTAATGCCCGCTTGACCGGAAACGACAATCCGGCCTTGATCAAACAGAGCATATTGCACGCTAGACACTCCGTAGCTGCTCGTCAGCAACGCCGCTTTCGCTTCCGCAGCCTGCTTGGTTACCGAGTAGGATAACTCGGCTTTTGATTCCGCTGCCGACACAGCAGCCGCAGGAATCAGCATAGCAACCGTCAAAACGGCAGCAAGTGATCGCTTGTACCATCTTTTCATCATTTTGTCAGCTCACCTCTTCTATTGGAATGGGCAATATCCAAATATCGCCAAATCTATCTTCTCCTCTAGCATACCAGTTGACGCTGCGTCATGGGCAACCTTTTTAGGAGATTTTAGGTGAAAAATAATCGACAGAGCTGTTACAGCAGTTAAAATTAGGGAGTTAAACAGAAAAAACCTCCCTGATCCGGATAATCCAGAGTCAGGGAGGCTGTTGTAAAAATGTTCGATATCAATCAGGCTTGCGAGGTTGCGTTCTGAAGCTCCTGCTTCTCTGCTACTGCTTCGCGGTAGCCGTCCAGAAACCGTTCCGACAAATGCAGCTTTTGCTCCATGTTAAGCCCTTTGCCCCGCAGCATAATGGTTGGCGGAGCTTCATGCTCGCTGCCTTGCTTGAAGCGGTTTTCGAATTTCAGGCATAAGCCGTCTACCCGCTTGCGGGCCATCTTGCCAGTCAGCGGAGCTGCCAGCTTGAAGATCAGATCGTCGCCTTTTTGACTGATAGATTCAATTCCGCAAAGGGATCCGTATATTTTGAGCCGGGCCACGGATAAGAGATTGCTGACCGCTTGAGGCAAGTCGCCGAAGCGATCCACCAGCTCATCAATCAAATCGTCAGTTTCTTCAAAGGTGCGAACGGCTGCGACCTTTTTGTAAATTTCTATTTTTTGAATGCTGTCGTAAATATAATCGGATGGCAGGTAGGCATCCACGCTAAGATCAATCAGCGTTGTTACTATCTTCTCGACAGCTACTGGTTCGCCAGTCATCTCCGCTTTACGTTTGCCGATTTCCTCGGCAAGCATCTGGGAGTACATATCGAATCCGACGGACGCGATAAAGCCATGCTGCTCCGCGCCCAGCAAATTGCCTGCTCCCCGGATAGCCAGGTCTCGCATCGCAATTTTGAAGCCGGAACCAAGCTCAGTAAACTCCTTGATGGATTGCAGCCGCTTCTCCGCCACTTCCGTCAGCACCTTGTCCCGCTGATAGGTAAAGTAGGCGTACGCGATCCGATTGGAGCGTCCTACTCGACCGCGCAGCTGGTACAGCTGGGAAAGTCCCATTTTGTCTGCGTCATGGACGATCAGCGTATTGACGTTGGGAATATCGACCCCGGTTTCAATAATGCTGGTGCTGACAAGCACATCGGATTCGCCGTCGAGGAAATCCAGAATCGTTTTCTCCAGCTCCTGCTCCGACATCTGCCCATGGCCTACCGTCACCCGGGCATCCGGCACCAGCGCATTAATCGCTTCCGCCATCTGATAGATTCCCTGAACGCGGTTGTAGAGATAATAGACCTGTCCGCCGCGCGCAAGCTCGCGCTCGATCGCTTCACGCACCAGCGCCGGGCTATATTCCACAACGTAGGTTTGCACCGGAAAGCGGTTTTCCGGCGGCGTCTCGATAACCGACAAATCCCGCACGCCAAGCATAGACATATGAAGCGTTCGCGGAATCGGAGTTGCGGTCAGCGTCAGCACATCGACGTTATTTTTCAGCTTTTTCAGCTTTTCCTTGTGGGATACGCCAAAACGCTGCTCCTCGTCGACGATAAGCAAACCTAGCGATTTAAAAATCATATCCTGCGACAAAAGCCGATGAGTACCGATGACAACATCTACTGTACCGTTTTTTAGTCCCTTGATCGTTTCATTCTGCTCCTTGCGGGAACGGAAGCGGCTCATAACCTGAACATTGATTGGATATCCCGAAAAACGCTCGCGGAAGGTTTCGTAGTGCTGCTGCGCCAGAATCGTGGTGGGCACAAGCACGGCCACCTGCTTGCTGTCCATAGCCGCCTTGAAAGCAGCACGAACCGCCACCTCGGTTTTGCCGTAGCCCACATCGCCGCAAAGCAGCCGGTCCATCGGCTGGGTTTTCTCCATATCTTTTTTGATTTCTTCAATGGCCCGCAGCTGATCCCGCGTCTCATCATAAGGAAACATTGCTTCAAATTCCTGCTGATAGCTGGTATCCGCTCCAAATGCATAACCGGGGCTGGACTGCCTCTGCGCATACAGCTTGATCAGGTCCTCTGCAATATCCTGCACCGAAGCCCTTGCTTTGGTTTTGGCTTTTGTCCATTCCGTACCGCCAAGCTTGTTAACCTTAGGCTCCTTCTCCTCCGAGCCGACATATTTCTGAATCATATCGATCTGCTCGATCGGCACGGACAATTTGTCCCCGCCCGAATAGAGAATATGCATGTAGTCGCGATGGATGCCGCCTATTTCCAACGTGCCGATGCCGACGTATTTGCCGATGCCATGGTTGTGGTGAACGACAAAATCGCCGATTTTCAGCTCGGTATAGCTTTTGATCCGCTCCGCATTGTCCAGCTTCCGGTCAACCCGGCGCTGCTTGCGCTGCTTCTGCGAAAACATCTCGCCTTCCGTAATGACCACCAGATGGGAGGATGGCAGCTCAAAGCCCTGCTGCAAATTGCCCTCCAGCAGATTTGGCGGCTCGATGCCGTAATCGTCCAGCACCCGTCTCATCCGCTCAATGCGCTCCGCATTGCCGGCCAGCATAATGACCGTAGCGCCGATCTTTTTCCAACGCTCCATCTCGGACTTGAGCACGTTCATTTGTCCATGGAAATTTTGCATGGTGCGGCTGGTCATGTTCAAAATATTTTGCGGCTGAGAATGAGGAATCTGCCTTAAGAACAAGGAAAGGAACAAGGTCGGGAAGGGACGGTGATGCAAAATTTCTTCCGTATCTTTCGCCAGCACAAAGCCGGGCAATGACTTTCCGTTCTGAAGCAGATGTATGGCCCATTCCGCTTCATCCCGCTCCAATTGCTTGGCCGTTTCCAGCAAGCGGGTCGGTTCGTCCAGAATAAGAAGCGTATCCTCCGGCATGTAGTCCATAATCGTTTGGCGCTCAGGGTAGAGCAATGAAATATATTTATAGATTTCCGGAAAATAAAAGCCTTCTCGCAGCTTCTCCAGTTCGCCGCCGATTTCTGCTCGCAGTCGTTCCTTTGCCGTCCGGTCCGTCATTTTCTCCAGCTGCCGCTCCAGCAGCCCATTGCCTTGATCCGCTGCGGACGACATCCTCGTCCGATCCGCGATAATCTCCTGACAAGGAGGAATGATGCATTCCTGCATCACATCGCTGGAACGCTGCTCCGCCGGATCAAAGGCCCGAATGGAATCAATTTCGTCGCCGAACCATTCAATGCGGCAAGCCTGGTTCCAGGTTAACGGAAAAAAATCAATAATGCCGCCACGTACGCTCATCTCGCCGCGCGATTCTACACGGTCAACGCGCACATAACCCAGCGCCGTCATGCGGCGCAGGAAATCCTCCAGAGCTAATGTATCGCCTACCTTGACGGCTATTTGCGCTTCTGCCATCACTTGGCCAATAGGCAAATATCGGCGAACGCCGGAAAAGGGCACAACAATAATCCCGCGATAGCCGCGGGACAGCTGTATGAGCACATCCATTCGCTGCGCCAGCGTCTCGGGGCTCGAAATTGCCGCTTCCGCTGCCATTAGCTCGTTTGCAGGATAGAGCAGCACCTTTTCGGGGGACAAACATTCCTGCAGGTCCTCCGCTATCTTCTGGGCAGAGAACATATTATGCGTCACAACAAGCATCGGACGCTCCACCGCTTCCTCCAGCGCAGCAATCAATACCTGGCGGGAGGAGCCCGCGAGCCCGGATATCATCTGCTCTCGCATTCCTTTGCGGATTCCAGACAGGATCGACTGGACATCGTTATCCGCTGCAAAGCTTTGAATTAGCGCTTTCAACGTTTGCGGCACCTCATTTCTATATGACAATCTATACATACTAGCGTAGTTCTCGATCAACCTTGAGCCAACTGCACAATCAAGCCCACGCAAAAACAGCTACCGCCATCATCCTCTGGCATAGCCTGCTCCTGCATCATCCTATTATCGTCTTCATTCATTGAAGCGGATTTCCAACCATCATCAAATCAGGGTTGCTTTGCAGCGCTTCATTGCAATAATCACAGACGATTTTTACCGTTACATCGCCGTTTGAGTCATACGCTATTATATCGCTGCGCTCCTCAAGGGTCAAGGAATGAAAGCCTAGCTGCTGCTCGGTTACAGCAGCCGCATTTATAGAGCCAATGGACGTTTTGCAATGTCTGCAGATATAGTTTACAGCCATATGTATGCCTCCCGGGGATAGGTTATACACCCAGTATGCCCACATCGGCGGCTTTTAATGATTAAACTTTGCCATCGTTTGCTCAAACGGCGATTTCAGTCCAAATTCCACTGCGTCAGCAGCCTTTTCGATCATCTCGGCCAGCTTGTCCCTGTCTTTCTTGGGAAAGGTCGACAACACATAATCCGAAATGACCATTCCAGGCTCAGGGCGGGAAATGCCCATCCGAATCCGGTTAAAGGTCTGCGTATTCAAATGCTGAATCAGCGATTTAATGCCGTTATGGCCGCCCGCGCTCCCTTGATACCTCAATCTCAGCTTGCCGATCTCCGTATCCAGATCATCGTAAACAACAATGCCGTCCTCCAGCTCCGCTTTAAAATAATCCATAAACGCACGCACCGACTCGCCGGATAAATTCATATAGGTCATCGGCTTAATAAGGACAACCTTGACGCCCCCCACATTGCCTTCGCCAATCAACGCCTTGCATTTGCTGGTTGTGACGGAGATCCCCCAACGCTTCGCAAGCTCATCCACCACCATAAAGCCTACATTATGCCGTGTATCTTTATAAGCAGGGCCGGGATTTCCCAACCCGACAATCCATTTCATCCTTATTCCACTCCCTTTCTTACTGCGGTTCCTGTGCTTACTTTTTAATGTCTGTTTCAGTGACTGCAGCAATGCTCTACGTCGATTCTATCCTTTTTTCAGTTATTTTCATAGCACGCCCATAGCAATCCCATACCACGCCTATACAAATGCCATACTACGCACATACCACACCCCTACCAATGCCATTCTACGCCCAAAAAAGCCGTCCCCAGCAGCATATTGAATTTTCCATAAAATTTTAATTTCCGATAGGCAGTCACGGACAAAAATGTCCGTTAAAGGCAAGTTTTGACCTTTTATCCTTTTGTAACGGAAACAAATGTCCATTACAGCCAAAATCATACGATATTTCGCTTTTTATTAAGCGTTAACGGACAAAGATTTCCGTTAAAATTGAACATAGCGGCTTTTTCCCAGTCTAACGGACATTTATGTCTGCGAGCCTCTGTAAGCCAATCATACCGCTATGTCTGTACGCCAATCATACTGCAATCGATGCTTGTATACCTTGTGGTGCATGGCATCAATGCGTGACTTGAAGCCTTTTTGATCTCTTTGGCATCTTTGGCCTTTTTAGCCACTCTGCCTATTTACATATAGCACGCAAAAAAGTCGGAATGGCCACACCGATGATATGCTCCCATCATGGTAGAAGTAGAAGTTTTGTTTTCTACTATCTACTTGAAGGGACCACTTCACAAGCGGTTCCATCCAACTTTTCACGATTTCCATGTATTGAAATTATTTATGACTACCTTTCGGTGTTCCACCACTAGCTCCGATTTCCTTATTCCCATATCGGGTACTCTAACCCGATGCCCGCATCTCATCATTAGCAAAGTCTCCAACGTTCGCAAAATTGGCTGCGATGTGTTCGCAACATTTGCAATGTCCATGCTTACAATGCCTGCAATGGTTGTTACAAATAGTTGTTAAACCTGGCTGTTTCTTACCGCCTGCCAATGCAGCTCCTCGTTTAGCTGCTCCAATGAAGCGTCGAGGCGGATTGTAATCTCTTCAGCCAACTTGTAGCCGCCCTCAGGCAGCCGATCGACCAGTTGGTCCGTCGCATAAACTCCGCCCATAATATGGCGGGCGCCCAGCGCTGTCAGCACAGGCTTCAACGAATAGTCGACAGCCAGCAAATGCGCAATCGTGCCGCCAATAAACAACGGAAGAGAAAGCTTGCCATGCAGGCCCCGCTCCGGAACCAGGTCCAGAAAGGTTTTGAGAATGCCGGTATAGGAAGCTTTATATACAGGACTTGCCACGATAACAGCATCTGCCTCGGCAACCAGCCCTTGCGCAGCTTTAATTTCGGGACTCCCGAAATTGGCGCGGATTAGATCCTCAGGCGGCAGCTCCGCCACATGAATAAAGGAAACCTCATGGCCGTATTCGCGCAATTTTGCCTCGCTATAATGAATCAGACCGTACAGTCTTGAATTTCGGTTAGGAGTTCCCGATACAATAACGATTTTTGCCATTGCCCCAATCCTTCTTTCCTCTAAAATAAATTCGCGCTTAAATAACGTTCGCCATTATCCGGCGCAATGCACAATATGCGTTTGCCCTTGCCCAGTCTTTTGGCTTCCTGGAGGGCCGTCCAAACGGTTGCGCCTGAAGAAGGACCTACAAGGATACCCTCCTGCGTTGCCAGCAGCTTTGCCGTATGCAATGCATCATGGTCCTCTACCTGAACAATTTTATCATAGATTTCCTGGTTTAGAATGGAAGGAATAAATCCTGGGCTCGTGCCAATGAGTTTGTGCGGGCCTGGCACGCCTCCGGAAAGCACTGGCGAGCCTTTGGGCTCCACCACCACCACCTTAATCTCCGGCAGCTCCTTGCGCAACGTTTCTCCCGTGCCCGTTATCGTGCCTCCCGTACCCGCAGAGGCTACAAAAACATCCAATCTGCGGTCCATCTGCTCCAAAATCTCAAGAGCCGTCGTGCTGCGATGAATATCGGGATTGGCGGGGTTTTCAAATTGCTGCGGGATAAAGCTGCCCGGTATGGTCGCTTGCAGCTCCTGCGCCTTGCGGATAGCTCCAGGCATTCTCTCTTCCGCCGGACTCAAAACCACCTCAGCCCCGTAGGCTTGAAGGATTTGGATGCGTTCTTTGTTCATATTGGACGGCATCGTTATAATGAGCCGGTATCCTTTTGCTGCCGCATTCATTGCCAGTCCAATACCCGTATTGCCGCTGGTGGGCTCAATAATGGTGCCGCCCGGCTGAAGCTTCCCGTCCAGCTCCGCCTGGCGGATTAAATTGTAAGCCGCGCGATCCTTCACGCTGCCGCTGGGGTTGAAATATTCCAGCTTTACAAATACATCCGCATCCTCGGGTCCTGTCAGTCTTCTAAGGCGGACAGCAGGGGTACAGCCAATCAAATCCGTTATACTATCTACAACAATGGATGCCATGGGCGAGCACTCCTTAATCAGGATTAGTATGAATATTTATTTCTTAGTAAACATCTAGGTTTTGTTGTCAACTCTTTTAATGTACCTTATCACCGCTATCCCCTTCTGTCAATAACTTCAACGCCTTGCAGCAACGACGCAGCGCCTCCCTATTTCATCACAAAAAAAATCTCTATAACCGCTCTGTGAGCGGCATAGAGATTTTTGCCCTGCTATTATGTGCTTGTGGAAATCTCCTTATGCTGCGCATGATCGGATCTGGATTCCGCTTCCATGCTTTCTACATCCTGAGCTTCCTTTTCTTCCTCCGTCAATTCCTTTTGAGGCGCCAGTACGGTTAGCACAACCGACGTTGGCTCCGCCACAACCTCGATGCCCTTGGGCAGTACAAGATCCTGAATCAGCAAATTTTCACCAATGCCAAGGCTCGACACATCCGCTTCCAAAGCATCCGGAATATCGCCAGGCAAACACTGCACCTCTACCTCATGCAAAATGGTTTGCAGAATGCCGCCTTCCCTGACGCCGGAAGAATCTCCGATTGCTTCGATTCGCACATTGGCGCGAACCTTCTCATTCATATTGATGCCTTGAAAATCGATATGCAGCAGAGTTTGATACAGGGGATCGCGCTGAACCTCAGCAATCATGACCGTCTGTTTGCCATGGGCTGGAATATCAAGCTCCAACACAGCATTGGGTGTTGTACGCAGCAATGCGGAAAGCTCTCTCTCCTCAACGCTGAGCGCTATCGGCGCCTGCAGCTGTTTACCGTATACCACACCCGGAATTCGTCCGGCGAGACGCAATTGACGAAGCTCGCCTTTTGTTTTACCGGGACGCTGATCTCCCTTGATCGCAATAGCCATATGGAAAACCTCCTGTCAAAAATGATTTTCCATATAGCTTTACCCGTTACAGCCTTACTTTAAACACAAAACCGATTTTACCCCTTTATATTAAGCGGGTTTACTCACAGCCTTGCGGGGTGCAGTCAGAGCAGCCTTAGCGGGTGCAATCAGAGCTGTAACCTTGGCAGGTACAGTGGGAGCAGGCTTGACGGGTGCAGCCGGAATTACTTGGAGCTGCGTTCCTTCTTGGCTTTAGCGCGCGACCTGATTTTATCCGCATAACCAGGCTTATTGACCTGACGTTCGCGGGCTATAGCCAAATCGCCTGCAGGCACATCGTGGGTAATGGTGGTTCCTGCCACCACATAGGCTCCGTCGCCAACCTTGACAGGGGCAATCAAATTGACATTGCTGCCGATAAAAGCATTGTCGCCAATTTCCGTAATGGCTTTGTTAAAGCCGTCGTAGTTGACGGTAATGGCTCCGCAGCCTATATTAACCTCTTTGCCCACCTTGGCATCGCCAACATAGCTGAGATGGGAAACCTTGCTGCCATCATCCAGCTGCGCATTTTTAAGCTCGACAAAATCGCCTATTTTGCAATTTTGTCCCAGAGTTGTGCCTGGACGCAGGTTGGCATACGGGCCAACGGTGCTTCCATCCCCAAGAACGGAATCGGCAGCAACGGAATATTTAACGGCAACGCCATTGCCGATTGTGCAATTAACGATATCGGCTTGAGGACCAATCAGGCAATCCTCGCCGATAACCGTACCGCCTCGCAATACCGTGCCAGGATAAAGAACGGTGTCGCTCCCGATTTTTACGTCTGCCTCTATATAAGTGTTGGCAGGGTCGATAATCGTTACGCCCTCCAATAGGTGGCGCTTATTGATCCGCTCGCGCATGAAGCGCTCCGCATCCGCGAGCGCAATCCGGTCATTCACGCCGATAGCTTCGGCAAGATCGTCCGTGCAGTAGCGTTGAACAGCTTCTCCCGACTCCTTGAAAACCCCGATTACATCCGTCAAATAAAATTCGCCTTGAGCATTGCCATTGGTCACTTTGGCAAGCGCACTGAACAGCTTGCGATTATCAAAGCAATAGGTGCCTGTATTGATTTCCTTAACCGCTGCTTCCTCCGGCGTACAGTCCTTATGCTCAACGATGCGCTGTACAATGCCGTTGGCATCGGTAATGACGCGTCCATAGCCCGTTGGATTCTCGAAGGAAGCCGTCAGGACGGTCGCCGCTGCGCCGCTGGAAGCATGAACCTCCAGCATCGCTTGCAGCGTTTCGGCTTTAACAAGCGGCGTATCGCCGCAAATCACGATGGTTGTGCCTTCTTCGGCGCCCAGCAAAGGCTCCGCCTGGCGCGCGGCATGGCCTGTGCCCAATTGCTGCTCCTGCAGCACGTATTCAACTCTATCGCCCAAATATTGTTTTACGGCTTCCGCCCCGTGTCCTACGACAACAACCGTCCTGTCGCTGGAAACCGTCTGTACGGTATCCATGACATGCCCGACCATCGGTTTTCCGCAGACGGGATGCAGCACTTTATATAATTTGGATTTCATTCGCTTGCCTTTTCCTGCCGCAAGCACAATAGCCATCACTTTCATTCCCATTTTCCTCCCTGTTCCTCTCAATCCTGTTCTGACTATATAGTATAACGGCGCAAACATCAATAAAACCCAGTACTCCAGACAAAAAGAAAAGAGAGCCTCAGCTCTCTTCTCAGTGGCAATACCGTAATCCAAAAATCAAACCTGGCAAAGCATTTTTTAAGCGCCTTCCTCGATTACAACCTCTTCAGCGGCACGCTCGTACTCAGCCAAAACGGCTGCCTGAATCTTCTCACGTGTCGTGGAAGAAATCGGGTGAGCGATGTCGCGGAATTCACCATCCGGAGTCCGTTTGCTTGGCATCGCAACAAACATGCCATTGTTTCCATCGATAACGCGAATATCGTGAACCACGAATTCGTTGTCAATAGTGATGGAAGCGATTGCCTTCATGCGACCTTCGGAATTCACACGGCGGAGTCTGACATCAGTAATTTGCACTTGTGTTCACCACCTTTGCCTATCGGAGACTTGGTGTATAATTCCACAAAGTTAACCAAATTCCTGCTCGTTTTTTGGAAAAAACATGCTTATTTAAAAATATTTTTTGTACTATGAAAAGATTTCGTTATCATTCGACATTTGTCGATGCGATCACTTCTATTTCGACAAAAACATCCTTTGGCAGTCTAGCTACTTCAACGGCGGAACGAGCCGGTTTGTGGTCGCCAAAGTAGGAAGAGTAGATTCCGTTGACGATTGCAAACTGATTCATATCCTTCAGAAATACAGTAGCTTTTACCACATCCTGGAATGTTGCGCCTGCTTCCGCAAGTACAGCTTGTAAATTACGGAAAACTTGATGCGTTTGTTCCTCGATACCGCCTTCTACCAAATTTCCAGCTGGATCGAGCGGAATTTGGCCAGAGGTAAACAGGAGTCCGCCCAGCTTGATCGCTTGCGAATAAGGCCCGATTGCAGCAGGCGCCCCTTCTGTGGAAATAACCTGGAGATTCGGATTAGACTTCGTCATTAATATCCCGCCTTTTTTTAGAGGTTGTTCTATATAAGTTGAACGATATGCTTTTTACCAAAACCATTCACCCACTGGCCTACAGCTTGCTTATCTTTTTCTATTTATATAGATATATATAAAGTATTGCTATTTCGGATCATAATTTTGAAGCAAAGTTTTTTTCAATCCACTAACCTATAGCCTGGCGGTCATTTTTGACCGTTAGATCCTCAAATGGATAGGTTTGCTTCATGTACCGGACATCCATGTCCTTTATCCGCTCAAAACCAGCTAAAAAGAGGCGAAACGGAGCTCTAGCGGTCACGGATGTCCTTTAGAAGCTGATTAACTGCAAAACGAGCACCCTAATGGCCATCCATGTCCGTAAACGAACAAACCAAACGGTATAGGCACGAACATTTCTACGAGCATTCCCGAACAAGCGTTTTTTAATCAATTTTCTTTTCATCAATTCACTTTTCAAAATCGCTTTTTAAAACGACCAGTATTCAAACGAACGCTTTTCCAGCAAGCCGATTGAAGCATATCGCAATACAAAAAAACGAGAGCAATAAAAAGCACCCCGAGTCTTGTAATGACTAACATCCGTTGACTGTCAAATGGTTTATTTCAGGTCTTTTATCTCAAGACCTTTATTTTCAAGTCCGCTTTTTAAGATGTAAAATAATTACCCGGGATGATTGTTGTTTGTTTCGTTTTCATATCGACGGCGGTGAGCTTGGCGAGCGAAATATAATCCTCAAGCAGACGCTCCTCCATCTCTACCTCGCCGGACTCCACAAATACCCCGACGCCTGCGACCGTGGCCTTGAATTCATAGAGCAAATCCATCATGCCTTGAATCGTTCCGCCCGCCTTCATGAAATCGTCGATGATAAGGACGCGCGATTGCTCCTTAAGCGCTCGTCGAGCAAGCGACATCGTCTGAATGCGCTTAGTGGAGCCGGAAACGTAATTGATGCTTACGGCAGAGCCTTCTGTTACCTTGTTATCTCTGCGCACAATGACAACAGGGATGTTCAGGCATGCGGCCGTTGCATAAGCAAGCGGAATGCCTTTGGTCTCAACGGTCATAATGACATCGATTTTCCGGTCGGCGAATGCGGTTGCAAACATTCTTCCTACATCAGCCAGCAAATCCGGCTGTCCAAGCATGTCGGTCATATACAGGTATCCGCCCGGAAGGACCCGGTCCGGCTGCTCCAGCTTCTTGCAAATTTCCTTCATGATTTCAAGAGCCAGCGACTCTCTCATCATTGGCATATATTTGACTCCACCCGCCGCACCCGCCAGCGTATGCAGTTCCCCTATTCCCTCTTCCTCAAATACTTCCTTAATGATCGCGAGGTCCTCGCTAATCGAAGATTTGGCCGATTGATAGCGGTCTGCAAATGCTGTTAGCGAAATTAACGTGTGGGGACGGGCCAAAAGGTACTGTGTCATTTCCACTAGCCTGGAACTCCGCTTCAATTTCTTCAACGCTTTTATCCCCCCACTAAATCCGAATAATATAATCCCAATATAACATTTTTATACGGATTTAATCAAGGGAAACGTCAGAACTATGTAAGCATTCTTACCACGTACACTTCTTTGCAGAATCCGCGTAATCCATTATATATGCGCGCAAGCTTGGCTTGCTTGGAAACAAGGCCAAAGACGGTCGGTCCGCTTCCTGACATCAACACGCCATCCGCGCCAAGCTTAAGCATGCTTTCCTTGAGCTGAAGCACCTCCGGGTAAGCTTTAAGCGTCACCGTTTCCAGTACATTGCCAAGCTGCCTGCACATTTCATTAAAAGAGCCCTGCGCCAAAGCCTCCGTCATGCCGGCCATGCTGGGATGCGAGTGAAGCTCGTTTGCCCTCAGCTTCCCGTATACATCCGCCGTAGACACATTGATCGGCGGCTTGGCCAATACAACCCAGCATTGGGGCGGCGGCTGGATATGCTCCAGCTTTTCGCCTCGGCCTCTTGCGATGGCGGTTCCGCCAGTCACGCAAAACGGGACGTCGGAGCCAAGCTCCGCGCCAAGCTCGCACAGCTCGTCCTGCGGAATGCCAAGCCCCCACAGCCGGTTCAAGCCGCGCAGCGCAGCAGCCGCGTCACTGCTGCCGCCCGCTAATCCTGCGGCAACAGGTATTTTTTTATCCAAATGGATATAGACGCCTTTCCTGACGTCGTAGCGCTCCTTGATCAGCCGTGCTGCCTGGAACGCCAAGTTTTTCTCATCGAGAGGGATGTATCCTACCTGGCTCGATATAATAATGGTGTCGCGCGGCAGCTCGGACATTTCAAGCCGATCCGCCAAATCCACCATTGTCATGATCATTTCAACTTCATGAAAGCCATCTTCCCGCTTGCGCAGCACGTCAAGCAGCAGATTTATTTTGGCAGGAGCCTTCTCGTATATTTTCATTCCGCTTGTTCACCCGTTCATCAGAGGTATCAAGCCCCATTATAACAAAGGAATAGAAGAAAAGCGAAGAGAAGACAGCCTGCGGGTTGCAAAGCTGCCTTCTGGACGTGGATCTATCGGTCAAATTATTTCTAGCCCGTTAAGACTGGCCAGGCTTCGACGCGGACTGCTCCGCAATCTGGATAGCCCGCTTCACCATGTTGCCCGCATCCTTCGCCTTTATGCCGCCCCAGCCCTCCTGCTGCACCGTATCGATGAAGCCAAGGTCCTTCGCCAGCTCGTATTTCAAATCCTCGGACATAATGCCCCGACGTCTGCGACCCATTTGACATGACCTCCTGTCCAAAAGCGATTGTTGTGTCCCCAGATTAACCTGTACCGGACTGCATCCGTAGTATGCGCCCCCTGCGCTCCTATCATTCCGCCGCCTGCCATTCCCAAGTCCGCGAACAAATGCTAAAGAGCTCAAAAAAAAGACGCAGATCCCGTTGATCTGCGCCAGCTTGCCCCATTGCGAAGGCTTACTTATAGGTTTTTCATCCCTTATTGCTAAAGGTTGTTCAAAACCATTCCTTATATGAAGCTTACGTCCATCTAATGTTGAAGATAAGCGATACGAACTTGGCCCTCATCATTGCATACGGTCACTTCAACCGATTCCGTTAAAATATCCGCATAGCTGTAGGAGACGCGCTTGAAGGCGTGCTGCTCCTCATCCAGCTTGACAATGAAGACAGAAGGGTAGGTTTCCTCCAACGTGCCGGTGCGTTCAATGGTTTTACGACGACCGCCGTTTGCTCTCAAACGAATTCTGGAACCAACATGAGCTTCCAAACTGCGTTTTATATCCAATAGCGCATTTTTTGCCATTGTCGACTACCACCTCTTTCCTTGTCCATTATAACCAAAGGAAGAGGATTTGTCAAACAAACAAAATATTATATCAGTCCGCTATTTAATTTGTCAACGGTGATTTGGTCCTTTTTTTAAAAACCTATGCCAATGACGGTAGTTTTCTGCAATTATGCGAAAATTATGCATGATTTGTTACGTTATTTTTGGCTTCGGCAAGCCTACACGGAACCTTCCCAGGGATTCAATCCCTCCAACCCCATCAATTCCGCTGATGGTTCCATGAATCACCTCGGGCAAATTGATGGTATCGCGTATAGGCGTCAGGCTCGCCTTGATGGCGATATAGACGGGGTCCAATGCATGGATCAGAATACGGCCCGGCGAGCTTGCAAAATTGGAGCCTGCCTGCAGCAGCGCTTCAAAATGCGACTGGCATGCGCCGGCAACTACAATAAGGCCATCCCTGTTTTTTTCATATTGGCGGGCAACCCGAACAGCATTCACAAAATTTTGCGAATTTTTGTAGTTGGTCAAGTTGTAGACCTCGCTTTGCGTGCGATGCTTCAACACTCCGTCATGTCCCGTAATGACCACAATATCCGGCCTGGTTTGGGGAAGCAGACGATAAAGCACATCCGCCATCTGCGACTCGTGCAAATAGAGACCCTGCGCCGGTACGCCCATGGTGCCGTAGAGCTGCATACTTTTTTTGAGATAGTTGTTGTCTCCGTCCAGATGCAATACCCGTCCCGGCATTTCAAAATAGGACGCATCGGTCTGCGGCCGCATGCGCTCATTGGCCGATACGGCCATACGTTGTTTTAACGTGTTCATTTTTTCAAGTGAATCTTTAACCTTGATCCGCACCTGCTGCGCCGCTCTCGTTGATTCCGGGTCGCTAACGGTGGACAGATCAGGAAGCGGAGCATCCGCCAGCAGACGGTAGTCCGTGCCTTTCAGAAGGGCAGATTGAGTTAGAATGGCTTCAACACGGAACAATACGTCACCGCCATAGGATTTGCGGACGACCAGGTCCCCTTGCTTCATACGTCTATCACCTCTTCGTTTATCCTATGGGCAGATTGCACGAATGGTGAGACATTTTACTTTAGCAAGCTGTTATCTGCCCCAGCCTTTCTCCAGCAGACTCCGGCTGAGCAGGGCAAACTCCTCTAGCGACAAGGTTTCGCCACGCCGAACAGGATCAATTCCGATACTATGCAGCAGCGCCGTCAGCGCTTCGCGGTTTTCCTTGCCGCACAGAGCGGTCAGGTTGTTGGCAAGCGTCTTGCGGCGCTGTGCAAAGCTGGCCTGAACCACGTTAAAGAAATGCGGCTCATCCTCAACCTCGACTGCGGGCTTCTCCCGAAGTGTCAGCTTGATGACCGCCGAATCCACATTAGGCTGAGGGATAAAGACCGTGTGCGGCACGGTACAAACAAGCTGCGGCACGCAATAATACTGTACAGCAACGCTAAGACTGCCGTATTCCTTGCCTCCCGGCTTCGCAGCCATGCGCTGCGCCACCTCCTTCTGGATCATGACAACAATATGCTGAAGCGGAAGCCGCTCCTCCAGAAGCTTCATCAAAATAGGGGTGGTGACGTAATACGGCAGATTCGCAACAACGCTAACCCCGTCCACGCCTTGAAAATGCTCGCGGAACAACTCCGCCAGATCCAGCTTCAACACGTCGCCATGCAGAACATCCACATGCGGCTCATCCGACAGAACATCGTTCAGAATCGGCAAAAGGCGCTGATCGATTTCAACCGCCACTACGCGGCCTGCCGCATCGGCCAGCCTTCCCGTCAATGCGCCAATGCCGGGGCCGATTTCAAGCGCGCCTTTGGTTTTGTCCAGCTCCGCAGCCGCAACGATATTGTTCAGCACATTGCCGTCGATCAAAAAATTTTGCCCCAAGCTTTTTTTGAAGGAAAATCCGTATTTTGCAATAATTTCTTTGGTTCTCTTAGGCGTACCCACTTCCGCCGCCGACCTTTGCGGCGACTGGCCCGCTTTTTCTGCATCGCCCTTCATCTATGCCTGATCCTCCCATGCCGCATCCATCTCATGAAGTGCAGCCAAAAATTCATCCTTTGAAATGCGGAAGCTTGTACATCGCTTAAAAAATTGCTTCCCGTTGCAATAGCCGATGCCCAGCAGCTTGCCCATGCGCAGCCGGCGCTCCGCCGCTTGCTCATGTACGATCAGCCCCGCATCCATCAAATCGCTCCAGTCCACCTCGCCGGCCACCTCGGCCGTTTCCGTCCGCAGCTCGGAGAGAGCCTTTCGAATCGCCTCCGGACTTGCATTCTCTATGCCAATGTCTCCCTTGTATTCCGCGAGCTCCTGAGGCAGAAACGCATGCTTGCAGCCAGGCGCATGCCGCGCAACAATTTTACGTATTCTTTCGCCGGCATGATCGGGGTCCGTAAAAATAATGATTCCCCGTCTTTCATTCGCCAAAGCTATCCGGCGCAGCACCGATTCGCCGATAGCGGACCCGTTTGTTTCGATTGTATCAGCATCGACAGCGCGTTTAATTGCCGCAGTATCGTCCTTGCCTTCCACCACAATAATTTCCTTGATCATGGCGCATTATCCTCCATTCCGGCCTTTGAACAAGCAAAAAGAAGAGGCGGCGCCTCTTCTTGAATCTAGGGCGTGTCTGAAAACTCGATCAAGGGCATCTATCACCGCCTTTTCGCCCCCTGCTGCGTTACTTTTCCTTGACTTACCCCCGGTAAGCCTTCGAAAAAGCGCCTTGCATGGAACAAAAATTCGGAAATATCTGCTCCTTGCGGAGTCTTCAGACACACCCTACCATATTCTGCTGCTGATTGCGAACGCAGCTATCCTGGGACATGCATGCAAACCTAACTCGACGTTGGTTTGTTTGGACCAAGAATGTATACGGTATAACCGGACTTCTTGCCAAATTTGTTCGCTTTGCTTTCGCTGTCGAAATAAACATCTATTTTATTGCCTTTAATCGCACTGCCTGTGTCCTCTGCCCGACGGAATCCAATGCCTTCAATGTAAACCCACCAGCCCATGGGTACGACCTTAGGGTCGACCGCAATTGTCCTGCCCTCCTGAACCTTTGTTCCGGAAGCCGTAATGCCGTATTGCGGATGATCCTCGTCTTTGCCCGTAGAAGCGACTCCAGCGGAATAAGCCGTCAGAGTTACACTTTCGAGCACCTTTTTCGCCTTAAAGGTTACATCGCCCTTCGTAACCGTCGCAACGCTCGGACTGTTGCTGGACAGCACCGTCACTTTTGGCTCGGGCTTTTTTGTGCCAACCGCTACAATCTGGTCGACAACTGCTGTTTCAACAACCTCGCTGATGCTTTGGCTGGCAACAAGCACGCCATTTTCATATTTCTGCTCAAAGCTTTCAATCACGACGCCTTCTTTTCCTGACTGGACCACCTTTTCCTTGCCTTGCTCCAGATTAGGGTCGTTTTTCTTCACGATAGAGAAGGGTACGTTTTTCTCCTGCTTTGATACCTTGGTATCTACGCGGACAACCGTTACCGTGTCGTTTGCCTCAAGGCTTTCGGTAAGCGGAGGTGTTACTTTATCATCATTGCGCAGGGATAGATTCACTTCGCCTATCGCCGCTTGTACTGTCTTCTCTGTCGTGTACACCGTTAAGGTCTTGCCGTCTGCTTTTACAATTACGGGTATCGCTTGATCCACTACGATTCGGTCACCATTCTTAATTGGGGAATTAAGCGGAACGGATATCTCGTCGTGTGGTCCTATTGTAATAGCTTGTTCATCCAGTAGGCGTTGCAGAACCCATTGCTTTGTTTTCACAACGGTTTCTTGTCCGTTCACTACTACGGATACGCTTTTCACCGCGGTTCCGTACAACAACACCAAAAACATGAAAGTCATAGCGATTGAGATTACTGCACTCAAAATAATCAAACGCAAGTTTCCATGCTTCCATCGCATTGCGAAAGTCATGCTGGATGATCGTTGCCCATGGGTGTCCTTAAATTGGATTAAGCCCACTACTTCGGTCCTCCTTCATAGCCCCGCCGCCAAGTGTTACGCATGTTACAACTGACGCGACTATAATCATTATTGGCGCGCAAGCGCGCTCTTCCCTACAGCAGAATCCTCCCACCCCCCTGTTCCATCCCTATGACGACGATTGACTGTTTATTCAAGCTTGGGGGCTGGTCGTCATTCGGGAGGGGTGCTCAGGCGACATCCCAATGGGCAGCATCGGGAAGCAATCAGGGGGGAGGGGAAAGGGGTTAAACCAGTCTGCTATACTGGAAATGGAATACAAAAGGTAAAGCTCTGATTTGAATCATACCTTCATCAGAGCCTTGTTGTAAAGAAGCGATAAAATGCGATTTAAACGAAAAAAGCGGGTAAACTTTGAAAAAATCAAGGAATTGGCCGATAAAAATCAGTTTTTTTGCGCGAAAGGTCTTTATTTCTCCCTCTTTGACCGACTTTTATACAATCCCAAAACATTTTTTTCCGTTTTCGGTCGTAATCCGGCCTAATTCTTCGACCGATATCCCCTTAATTTCAGCTGCCGCCTCTGCAACAAACGAGACATAAGAGGACTCATTTCTCTTCCCTCGATATGGGTGTGGTGTCAAATAAGGGGAATCCGTTTCAATCAAAAGACGGTCCAAGGGAACGCTTGCAAGGGCTTCCTTTGGTACCCTTGCATTTTTGTAAGTAACTGGTCCACCAAACGAAATATAGAAATTCATATCCAGACAAATTTGGGCCGTTTCCGGGCTTCCGGAGAAGCAATGCATAACGCCCCCCACTTCCCCCGCTTTTTCCTCCCGCAAAATCGTCAAAATATCTTCATGAGCGTCCCGGTTATGAATGACGATTGGTTTGCCTACTTTACGGGCCAGCCGGATTTGCTCCCGGAATACAGCATGCTGCACCTCTTTTGGTGAAGTATCCCAATAATAATCCAGTCCAATTTCGCCGATTGCAACTACTTTTGGATGCTTGCAAAGCTCCTCGATCCAGACCAGATCCTGGGGCGTCATATGAATGCTTTCTACCGGATGCCACCCAACCGCCGCATAAATAAAATCATACGTCTCCGCCAATTTCATCGTTGTAGGAATCGTTTCCCTGTCAAAGCCGATATTAACCATCAGCTCTACACCCGCCTCCCGGGCGCGCATAATGACAGCTTCTCTGTCATCGTCAAATTTATGGGAATCCAGGTGAGTATGTGTGTCGAACAGCACAGCCATTTTTAATGCTCTCCTTTAGGTCAGGTGTAATGCCTGAATGATTTTTTCGGATAAAAGGTGTTTATGCAGCAATAACGGCTCCTCTGGAAAATACAGCCGGTATTCCCCTTGATGCAGCCCTGTAATGGAACGAACAATGTCGGATTTGACGGAAATTTCGCTAATGCCGCCTTCATGATCCAGTAACAAAATCGGAGCTTTTCCACCCTTTTCTCCCTTTTTCTGATCCAGTCTGTACACATCGTAGGGGAGGTCAAAGGGATAATCGATCTCCATATGATAGACCGGATCAAGCCCGATCGACGGCATCAGCTCCGCGAGCTCAGACAGCCACGTTTCATCGGGGTGATCAATGGTTACATATTTATATAGCTTTCGGTTCAGGAAGCGCCAGCACAGATTGCTGAGCAAACCGTCCTCCTCCTGGCACCATTCGGCAAACGCGGTTTGGGCCAAAGCCTCATCCAGCTTCAAATATGCCTGTAAATCGAGACTATTGTCCAGCAGCTGTTTAAGCGGCGTCGACATCCAGGAAAAGGTGTAGCCTGCCTGGTTAAGCTGTTGCGCACGACGGAAAATTTGCCTCAATATAATTTCCGAGCTGCGCGTCACCGGATGGAAATAAATTTGCCAATACATTTGATAACGCGACATCAAATAATGCTCCACCGCATGCATGCCGCTTTCCTTTACGACAATCCGGTCACGGCTCGGGCGAAGGACGCGAAGTATCCGTTCCAGATCGAATGTACCGTAGTTTACGCCGGTAAAATAAGCATCCCTTAACAAATAATCCATACGATCGGCATCCATCTGGCTGGAGATCAGACTGACCACAATCGGTTTTGGATAGGTTTTGGAGATAACAGCCGCTACCTGGCCAGGGAAATCGGGGGACACTTTTTTCAGCACAGCATTAATTTCTGTATCTCCAAGCAAAATATTGCATGTCCACTGCTCATGATCCGTGTCGAAAATATCCTCCAGAGAATGAGAGAAGGGACCATGCCCAACATCATGAAGAAGCGCTGCGCATAAGGAAACAAGCCGCTCTTCGACAGGCCAATCGGGATATTCATTTCTTTCGAACTGTGAAATAATGCGACGCGTTATTTCATAAACGCCGAGTGAATGTGAAAACCGGCTGTGTTCAGCCCCATGAAAGGTGAGATAAGTGGTTCCAAGCTGCCGGATTCGGCGCAGACGTTGAAATTCCTTTGTATTAATAAGATTCCAGATCGTTTCGTCCCGCACATAGACGTAGTGGTGAACAGGATCCTTGAATACTTTTTCTTCCGATAATGGTTTTTTCATTCTATCATCTCCTTTGTTCATATTTTCGACACATTTCTCAAAACTAGTGTCGAATAATGTCGCAATTTAGTTTCCAAATTGTCGAAGCTGTTGTATTCTATTACAGAGCAATTTAAGCTTGATTTACTCAAAAGCGTATAACCACGCTGTTTTATGAGAATTTTCTAGGTTGACTGTTTTGGGAAGAGTTGGTATTATAGTAACATAGAATCTACAAAGAATGTCGAATCGTGACGAATCATATTTTTGAGAGGATTGATAAACAATGATGAAATCCACCGGTATTGTCCGTAAAGTTGATGAGCTTGGCCGCGTTGTTATTCCAATTGAATTGCGCCGTACACTGGGCATCGGCGAAAAGGATGCTCTTGAGATTTATGTAGACGGCGAGCGCATCATGTTGAAGAAATATGAGCCTGCATGCATCTTCTGCGGCAATGCGGAGAACGTTTCCTACTTTAAAGGAAAAATTGTTTGCCATATTTGTTTATCAGAAATGCCTACTCCTGTGACAAAATAAAAAAAATCGGTTATAATCATTTTATACCTACTTGTTAATTCTAACCTTTTTATACTCCTTGACGCCTTCCTAGCTAAAACCCGGCCAGGAAGGTCCTTTTTTTATTAGCGGTTATTCAAAAAGTCCGCCTTTCATTACGAAACATGCCTGATGGCATAAGCAGCAGTTTCGCATTAGCGGTTTACTTCATTATAAACATCCCGCTTCGACAGGCCGCGATCCATAGCCGTTTGCTTGATGGCTTCCTTGCGGCTCATCGTGTTTTCATAATGAGCAACATGCGACTCCAGATCAAGCGTTTCCCACCAATCGCTTCCTCCCGTATCCTGATTCGCCTCATCTTCTCCAGCGCCCTCCATTACGATGCAAAATTCGCCCTTAGGCTCATGCTGCCCAAACCATTCCATCGCTTCTGTTATCGTGCCGCGGAGCACTTCTTCATGCCGCTTGGTTAATTCGCGCGCCACAGCAATTCGCCGATTCCCTACAGCATCCAGCATATAGGCGAGTGTCTTGGCAATACGATGAGGAGATTCATACAGCAAAATAGTTGCCCGCTGTCGTCCAAGCTGCTCCAGCATCCTCTGAGCCGACTTTTTATCCCGGGGCAAAAAACCCGCAAACAGGAATTGGTCCGTCGGCAAACCGGACATGATAAGCGCAGATAAAGCAGCATTGGCTCCCGGAACAGCAATGACTGCGATTCCCGCCGCTACCGCATCGGAAACGAGATCGGCGCCAGGATCGGAAATCGCCGGTAAACCGGCGTCGCTGACCAGCGCAATATTTTTTCCTTCTATTAATAAGCGTATCAGTTCAGGTCCGCTCGCCGACTTGTTATGCTCGTGATAACTGACCAGCCGGGTATGGATATCAAAATGCGTTAATAGCTTTCGGGTTTGCCTAGTATCTTCTGCCGCGATTAGATCGGCTTCTTTCAACATACGGATAGCCCGAAAGGTCATATCCTCCAAATTCCCGATAGGTGTTGCCACAAGGTACAGCTTGCCCGCTTCACCCTCATGGCTTCCTCCTATAGTACCAGCATAGCTTTTTTGTACGTTCATACAATCTGCACTCCTTCATCGTTATACACCATAATCGGGGGCAGGAGCCTGATATCCGGTTTTCCATCGCGGCTTGCTTCAATTAAGATCATATTGGCCTCCGAACGGGCATTGGGGTGAACAAACTGAATGCGCTTCGGCTCCAGTCTCCACTTTCGCATCGTTTCCACGATGTCCAGCATTCGGGAAGGACGGTGCACCATAAACAACTTGCCCCCCGGCCGAAGTAAACGGCTGCATGCTTGAACCAGCTCTTCCAGACTGCAATGTATTTCATGCCTTGCGATGGCATAATGCTGGTTTTCATTTTTGTCCCCGCTAGTGACAGGCATATAAGGCGGATTAACGGTAATCGCATCATACGCTCCATTTCCGGCAACGGCGGGATATTGGCGCAAATCCTGCTCCACCACATGAATTTGTCCCTGAAGGCCGTTCAACTCCACGCTCCGCCTGGCCATATCCGCTAGACGAGGCTGGATTTCCACCGCATCAATCCGGGCGTTTGTTTTTGCTGTAAGCAGAATGGGAATCACTCCATTGCCTGTACATAAATCGGCAATACGGCCTTGTCTGGGCACGCTTGCGAAACGGGAAAGCAATACCGCATCCAATGAAAAACTGAACACCTCTCTGCTTTGAATAATGCGAAAGCCGGTATCCATCAACAAATCGTCGATTCGTTCTCCCGGTACAAGGATATGCTGCGACTCCTGCGACATTATTAATCTCTCCTTTTGACAATAAACGATAATGAAAAAACCTCTATCCTCGGCCTCTCGGAGATGAGCGGCCGCGTTTAGAGGTTGGTGTAAATCGTCTTACTTATTTAAGAAAGACAGACAAAACAGACAATCCCCTTCTGTTCGAAGATGCCCGTAGTACACATTGCAAATATGGAAGCCTTCATGATACAACCGGGTCAGGTTATCATGTCCTTCACCAAGGGCTACAGATTCATCATCATGAACTAGCGGTTCATCAGCAACAGCCTTCTCCGTATCCATGTGATGATTAGCAGCCAACTGAATTTCACGCTCGGCTGCCGTTTCACGTTTGAATACTTGTCGAAGCTGATGATTCTCAATGCTGAGCCGTTTATTTTCCTCCAACAGCTCTTTCACCTTCTGCTTGAGTGCGCTAAACTCGGCATGAAATGATCCAACCCGATTATCCAACTCATCCATCTGAACAAAAATATCTCTCTTCTCCAAGTCCCCACCCCAGAGCTTCAGCCCTGCCGCCGCTACTTGATTACAACATCATCCAGCGGCAGTTCTTTTGGTTTGCCCGGCACATCGAACAATTGTACATAAACCGATTTTGAAGAGGCATTAATGCCCGTCACTTTTCCTTCACCATATGAGGTAATGACAATTTTACCAATGGCCGGAAGTTCCTCGCGTACACTTTCATAATTGTCATGCTCATATTTTAAGCAGCACATCAGACGCCCGCATAAACCCGATATTTTGGTCGGATTGAGCGACAGGTTCTGGTCCTTCGCCATCTTGATGGATACAGGCTCAAAGTCGCCTAACCATGAAGAACAGCAGAGCACCCGGCCGCAAGGCCCGATGCCGCCAAGCATCTTCGCTTCATCCCTAACGCCGATCTGACGAAGCTCGATTCGGGTCCGGAACACGCTGGCCAAATCCTTTACCAGCTCACGAAAGTCAACCCGGCCCTCCGCCGTAAAATAAAAGATGATTTTGTTGCGGTCAAACGTAAATTCGACATCAACCAGCTTCATCCGCAGCTGATGAGTTTTAATCTTCTCCAGACAAGTCGTAAATGCCCCCTTGGCAGCAGAACGATTCTCTTCAACCACCTGGGCATCGCTATCGCTGGCAATGCGTATCACTTTCTTGAGAGGGAGAACAACATCCGATTCACCGACTTGCTTCTGTCCCACCACCACTTTACCGTATTCGATTCCGCGGGCAGTCTCAACAATAACATGCTGCTCTTTGTCCACGGGATGTTCGACCGGATCAAAGTAATAGATCTTGCCCGCTTTCTTGAAGCGGACACCGATGACATTATACAAGGATTAGCCCTCCTGTAGATTTACCATTAATTGCTCAATCGCCAGCTGGGGCGCTACATTGCTCCGTATGCGCTTGCCGGCTTCCAGCACATGCTCCATACAGGAGACCCAGCCCCCGAACGAGCGATTGTATGCATGACTGCTTATCCATTCCAACTGATCTATAAAAACAATCTTGTCCCGCCTTCCGGCTTGGAACTGTGTCAAATCCTTAAACCAAAGCATTAAAAGCGAAAGCAGCAGACCGACATGTTGCCCCATGTCTTTTTTGGATAGCTGCTGCTGGATGGTGACCATCGCCGCGGTGAATCGGGTTATGCTCTCCTTGCCTAATTGTATCACTAGGCTTCGGATTTCTGCAAACTCATTCTGTCCAATGATTTCTCTTGCCCCGGTTATTCCCGAGGATAAGTGAACCGCCGCTCTGGCCAGCAGGGGAGGCGCTCCTTCCTGCACAAGCTGCTCCAGAATTTTTTCGGGAGGAAGCGGCAGAAACGGCACCCACTGCGTTCTGGAGCGAATGGTAGGCAATACAGCTTGTCCGTTGTCTGTAATCAGAATACCGACGATTTGGGCAACGGGTTCTTCCAGAAATTTCAGCAGGCTGTTAGCTGCCTGCAAGGTCATCTTTTCCGCGCCTTCCATAATATACACAGCCCGCTCCGATTGTGCGCTTCTGTAGGATAGCTTGCGCTGGAGCTCCCGTATCTGGTCGATCTTGATGCTTTGCCCGTCCGGAACGATCTTGATCAAATTAGTTTGGTTGCCATGTTGAAACTTGCGGCATTCCAGGCATTCTCCGCATGCCTCCCAACCTCCGGCCGTACAAAACAGCGATTCTGCAAAAGCTTCTGCAATCGCCATTCTCCCGCTTCCCGCCGGTCCATTAAACAAATAGGCATGAGATATTTTGTCATTGCGTAGCGCATGCTCCAATATGCGAAGCGCTTTCCATTGGCCGCCGGATTGTGCCAGTTGCTCCAAGCCCATAACCATGATCCTTACCTTTCTTCTCCGTCTTGCGCGTCAAAACAGCAAATTAATGAGAATGCCGCGTATTTCTCCAATTTTATGAAGAAGATCAATTCGACCTTGCTCGCTATCCAGAAGCTCGTCGGCCATTGCCAAAAGCTGATCGTCGATTTCATCAAGCAGCTTATAGCGTTTGACTCGGCCGCGACGGTCGAAGCCCCTTACTTCCTTAAGGCCTACGCCGCGCCTCATGGTATCCTCCAGAAACTTTTTCACCATCTGGCGATATAGCTTCAATTCCCGGACCGTCATCAGCTTGGAGAGCTTCTCTCCTTGCTTCTGTATATCCATCAGCTTCTGCTGCAGCTCCACCTGGGTCCGCTGGGCGTCCTGATGCACCATCACATCGGCAAAGCTGACCGGCTGAATCGGCTTTGCCGCCTGATCCGTTGATGTCCTATTTTGCCCCAATAGTCTCGGGCCTTGATCTACTCTCATCTTTGCTCACGCCCAATCAGAAATGTTCAAAGCGCTCAACAGGAACCACGAATACGGCAGCGCCGCCTATCTGAACCTCAACAGGGAACGGGATGTAGGAGTCTGTCGAACCGCCCATTGGCGAAACAGGTGTAACCAGCTGATCCCTCACCTTGCAGTTTGCACCGATCACTTGAAGCACCTCATGCACGCGCTCGTCCTCGATCCCGATCAAAAACGTTGTATTGCCTGCCCTCAGGAAACCGCCTGTACTTGCAAGTTTTGTAGCCCGGAAGCCTTCGCGCACAAGCGCGTTTGACAAACGATTGCTGTCCTTGTCCTGGATCACCGCAATTACTAATTTCATGGTCGTTTCCTCCTATGGTTTGGTATGGCTGTTACCTGTTATTGACTGGTATCGACTATTCAGGCCCTGTCTTAAGATTGTTTATTGTAAAAGATTTTGACGTTGAATCTGTAATTCCTTCCAATCGGGCTTCGAGAAGGCGTAAAACCTCGTGATACACCTCTTCCTTGCTGCGCTCGGCATTCACTTCTACGATCCGCTCCGGATAACGCTTCAGCAGAATTTTATATCCTTCGCGAACACGTTCGTGGAATGTCATTTTCTCCAGATCAAGACGATTAATTTCCCGCTCTTCCGATTCCTGGATTCTTCTAAGTCCAACCTCAGGGGAAATATCCATATAAATCGTTAAATCCGGCATAACATTATTTATTGCAAAATGATTAATGCTCCAGATCTCATCCATGCCGATACCGCGTGCATGTCCCTGGTAGGCCAGTGAGCTGTCGACGAAGCGATCGCACAACACGACCTCTCCCCGCTGCAAAGCCGGAATCACCTTCTCTACCAGATGTTGTCTTCGCGACGCCGCATAAAGCAAAGCTTCGGTACGCGCATCCATCTCCACATGCTCGCGGTCGAGTATAACGGAACGAATTTTCTCCGCGATGGGAATTCCGCCAGGCTCTCGCGTAAGCATTACACTCCTGCCCGCTTCCTGCAGCTTATGCGCCAGCTTTTCAAAAAGTGAGGTTTTGCCCGCGCCTTCGCCGCCTTCTATTGTAATAAACCATCCTCTGTTCAATCCTCGGATCTCCTAACTTATAGAGACTGTTGATAAAACTACAATAATTACTGTTGAGCTATGCGACCGAAGGTCAAAGGTCGTTTTTATCGCCAAGTCTTAGGATTATGCTTGTTCTTATTGTAGCAAAGGCCTACCGTCACGACAATGACAGTTTGACAGGATAACGCTGCTTTTGAGGTATATTTCATTTTTTTTCTTCTATTAAAATAGATATCGTTCTCATCGTATCGTCAACTGACCCTTGGAATTTTGCCCCAGCTGCTGCCAGCTTCATTATTTCTCCGATCACCGCTTCGGAAATCGCTTCTCCCTGGTACAGCAACGGGATGCCCGGCGGGTAGGGAACAACCATTTCTGCAGCTATGCAGCCAGCCGCCTCCTTCAACGCAATTCGGGTTGCATGAGGCCCCTCGGCGTCAATCATTTGCCGCGAAAATTGCACCGGGTTGCTTATACCTAAACCAGCTCCAGTAGTATGACCTTCCATCAAAGCTGAATCTGAGTTGAGCGCCCCGATTTTTTTATCCGGCATGTAACGTGAATGGATATCTGTTATAGCCTCTTTCAAACAACGCAGATTCTCTTCATTGGCGCCAATGCCAAAGATAAGCAGCGTGTAGGTTGAGTTAGACATTTCCGCCCAGCATTGTCTTTGTTCCAATTGGCGCTGCAGCTCAAAGCCGGACAATCTGCCAGACCTATCGTATAGCAAAACCCTTAAGGGATCATATTGCAGATCGCTCACGGCAGGCTCGTAAGCTTGGATTATTCCCTCTTGTTCCCGGAGCCAGCGATTAAATGCTCGCGCCCCATCCAGTGCGCTTTGGAACAAAGCGGGCCCTGCTGCATCGATCATAGCCCGGGAAATATCCAAGGTGGCCATAATGGGAAATGAAGGGCTGGAGCTTTGAATCATGGACAAATAGTTCTTTATTTTCCCGCGGTTCAAGCGATTTCCCTGTACATGCAGCATGGCGCCCATCGTTAAAGCCGGCAGTGTTTTGTGAGCGGACTGAACGACCGCATCAGCGCCTGCTGAAATAGCAGAGCTAGGGAGCTCAGGATGGAGCCCATAATGAGCTCCGTGTGCTTCATCCACCAGCAACGGTATGCCCTGGCTGTGGCATATGGCGGCATAAGCGGCAAGATCAGCTCCCAGCCCGTAATAATTGGGATTGCTCAAAAATACCGCTTTGGCATCAGGATATTGCCCAATTGCAGCTGAAACCAATTCAGCCGATGGAACGGTGGCAAGCGAGCCTGTCCCATCATACTCTGGCGCAAGGAATACAGCCTTTGCCCCTGCAAGCTTTAGTCCATGAATAACGGATTTATGTACATTCCTCTGCACTATAACAACATCGCCCGGTTCGCATACAGCGAGCAGCACGCCAATGTTTCCTGCAGTGCTTCCTCCTACTAGAAAAAAAGTCTCTTCTGATCCAAAAGTAGCTGCAGCAAGCTGTTGTGACTCCGCAATACAAGCCTCAGGATGATGAAGATCATCCGTAGAGGCCAGCTCAGTCAAATCCATTTCCATCAGAGGCAAAAATGTTTCCTTAAGCCCTTCCACCGAACTTAGCCATTCCTCGACGCCATATTGAAATGACCGGCCTCCGTGATGACCAGGCACATGAAAGCTCGAAGGTTGGCCGCTTCTATGACGAACCAATGCTTCATACAGCGGAGCTTGTATTTTTATCTTGTTTTCCATAACTGTACAGTTCCTTTCAGCTTATGCTTAACTACATTGTATCGAATCACATTCTTCCCCGTAAACGAAAAAAGAGCAGCCTTTGCTCCAAGGCCGCTCAAGCATTCTTTTCCATAAAAAGCTGCTTCATCTGATGAATAAAAAATGGATATTTGGCATCCTTCACATCAGTATGAACCATTTCTGTTTCACAGCCGTTGCAGATAAAACCAAGCACGATTCGGATACCTTCGCCCTCCGTCTTATGCTCTCCGCAAATGCTGCATCGGTAAACATGATGATCTTCCATCATCATCACCCGCCTTCTGCTGCCGTATTCCTATACCTACTATTATGACATTTATTCTAGCGAAATATACTTGTTTCATAATCAATTTCAAATATTTATATATGGTATGCGCCGTATAGGCAAAAGGTGTATCCGTTAACCCCGAAAATTTCGTCATTCAAAATCATTTCATCAAATTTCTCTTTTTGCCGATATACATAGTGGAACAAACAAGCAGGGGGACACTTTCATGAAGCAATCCTTATCCGATCAAAAAAATGCTACGATTTATCAATATCAGCTGATCAAGCGTGTCCTAATAAAGCCTGAGCTCGTGATTAGCCATTCCATTATTGCGCTTATTTTTTTGGGCGCTCAATATCTTGTTTATGATATGAGTGGCATATTTTCCTGGTTATTTGGCTTTGCAGCTATTCAATTACTTCACCTTATTATCATTCTATTAACCTTTATATCCGTAACCGAAGCAACCGACCGCCAATGGTCTTGGCGTATCAGCCCTCCTTGGATTGGGTTCAAGCCTATCAATGACATTACCTTACTCATTTTTAGACGAGTTCACCGGCATTTATTCTGGCTTGGGATTTGCGTCATTTCCGCACTTTATCCCTGGATCAATTCATCGCTTTTTATAAGCCTGGTTTGCTGGCACTTCTGGGTCATAGTACCAAGATTAATGATTTCCGTCGCCTTCCGCAAGCAACGAAAAGACGGCGTATTACGCTTGCAAATGCGCGAAGCTTCATATTACCACCGCTAGTAGTGTTTATACACCAGGTAAACCACGATAGCAGCTGTGAGCTTGCAGATGAGCTTGCAGATGAGCTTGCATACTGCTTTCGTGGGCATTTCCTCTACGTAAAATGGAACTAGTCTCGACACAGGCAGGTGGTTAGAATTAAACTGGTTTCAGTAATTTCGGTAATTTCAGTAATTTCAGTAATTTGGGTAATCCTATAGTATCCGGACATTTTTGTCCGTTAGCGCATCAAAAAGTACAATTATCACATTGTAAAGGACACCGCTGTCCGTAAGAAGTAAAAATTAGGACAAATAACATATTATTTACGGGCTAACGGTCAAATCTGACCGTCAAAGTGTCTAAAACCTCGAAATTGCCCTTCTAACACTCACCGATGACCGTTACACTAGAAACTAACCTTTACAGGCTGTTTGTGCTTGGCGATGGCCATTCCGCACCGGGATGCATATGCTTCGCAGCATACACATCCCGGTCGGCGTCTGAACCTACCACTAAAGCCGGGCCAACTTCATCGACTTACTTCGATCCAATAGGTTCAGACACTCTCCCCTTGGGAGAGAGGACGTACCCGCACAATCAACAAAAAACCTACCGTCTCATACGTACGGTAGGCTGTTTGTGCTTGGCGATGGCCATTCCGCACCGGGATGCATGTGCTCCGCAGCATACACATCCCGGTCGGCGTCTGAACCTACCACTAAAGCCGGGCCCACTTCATCGACTTACTTCGATACAATCGGTTCAGACACTCTCCCACCAAGGGAGAGGGGGACGTACCCGCACAAACAACAAAAAACCTACCGTCTCATACGTACGGTAGGCTGTTTGTGCTTGGCGACGTCCTACTCTCCCAGGACCCTGCGGTCCAAGTACCATCGGCGCTGGAGGGCTTAACGGTCGTGTTCGGGATGGGAACGCGTGGTTCCCCTCCGCCGTCATCACCAAACGTAGCGTTTGCACGCTGAAAACCGGATACGAAAGAATGCTTAACGTTACTTT
This sequence comes from Paenibacillus oryzae, assembly GCF_001675045.1. Classification (GTDB taxonomy): domain Bacteria; phylum Bacillota; class Bacilli; order Paenibacillales; family Paenibacillaceae; genus Pristimantibacillus; species Pristimantibacillus oryzae. Next base: position 87 of record NZ_LYPA01000079.1, on the reverse strand, counting down.
AGCTGATTGCTTGATGTCTGTATGAACAATCAAGACAATAGGATAAGCCCTCGACCGATTAGTATTCGTCAGCTCCACACATTGCTG
>NZ_LYPA01000078.1:32288-90590 GCF_001675045.1 Paenibacillus oryzae | reverse complement strand
GGGTTTTCAGGATTTTTGAGTACATTTGCATGACACCTATGAAACTTCCATCAATTGGGACGAACTGCATAAGTCATGATTATAAGTCAGCAAAAAAAGGAATGGCCCTTTGCTACAACAGCAAAGCAGGGGCTCATTCCTTTATTTGTCGACTCCGTCTTCTTCGGAATTCTTTTTTTGCTCGGCCAGCCATATCCGCTCTTTGGAGGTCAGCTCCACCTTATCCAGCAGCTCCGGCCGCCTTTGAAGCGTACGCAGCAAGGACTGTTCTCTCCGCCAAGCTTCGATCCGGCCGTGATGCCCGGAGATCAACACATCCGGCACGCTCCAGCCTCTAAATTCCGGAGGCCTCGTATAATGGGGATGTTCCAGCAGTCCTGTGCTGTAGGAGTCCGTCACGGCAGAGCTTTCATTGCCCAAAACGCCTGGCAGCAGCCGCACGACACTGTCAATTACCGCCATCGCCGGTATTTCGCCGCCGGTTAATACATAATCGCCAATCGACAATTCATCTGTAACCAGATGTTCTCTGATCCGTTCATCGTACCCCTCGTAATGGCCGCAAATAAAAACAAGGTGACGTTCGCGGGACAGCTCCTCGGCCTTGGCTTGAGTAAACGTTTCACCCTGCGGACACATCAGGATGACCCTTGGTTTCGTATCCGGGGCAACCTCCAAATCTTCGACAGCAGCAAATACAGGATCCGGCTTCAACACCATACCGCCGCCGCCTCCATAGGGATAATCATCTACCGTGTTATGTTTGTTGGTTGCATAGGTGCGAAAATTAATCGCCGACAGAGCCACCAGCTTTTTTTCACGCGCTTTACCCAATATACTTGCGCCAAAGACGCCCTCCAGCATTTCCGGAAACAGCGTCAAAACATCAATCCTCATGGTTCAGATCAATCCTTCCATCAGCGCAACCGTAACCAGGCGTTCTTTAGGCTCAACCTTAAGCACTACTTCGTCAATGACCGGAAGCAAAATTTGTTTGGCTTTTCCTTTGCCGGTCCCTGCCGTTTCCACCACCCATACGTCGTTTGCGCCAGGACTCAAAATATCCACAATTTCGCCCAGCTCGGCGCCTTCGTCCGTTACAACCCGGCAACCGATAATTTGATGGTAATAATATTGCCCCTCTTCCAATTCCCCTTGCGCAGCCTCCGAAATTTTCAAGCTCCAGCCTTTAAAACGCTCCACTTCGTTAATATTGGAGTACCCTTGCAGCTTCATGACATAAACATTTTTGTGGAGGCGGGCGGAAGCAACGGTTACCTCAAGGGATTCGCCGCTTTCCTCGTTTACCATCAGCAGCTTGCTGCCGGTAGCGAATCTTTCCTCCGGGAAATCCGTCTGCGGCAAAACCTTAATATCGCCTCTAATACCGTGTGAATTCACCACTTTCCCTACTCTGTACCAATTGCCTTTCATGCCATCATTCCTTTTTTGGAGATTAAGTTCAAAATTTAAGCCGCTAATAGCAGAAAAGGGCCGGGAATATGATCCCAACCCTCCGCGCTTGCATTCTATGAAACGATATCTACAATGACGCGTTTGCTTGATTTGACGGATGCCGAAGTGACAACCGTACGCATCGCTTTTGCGATGCGGCCTTGCTTGCCGATTACTTTACCGACATCGTCGGGGTGCACGGAAAGCTCGTAAACCGTACTGCGCTCATCGTCCTTCACCTGAATGCGAACGTCATCCGGATGATCCACCAAAGCCTTCGCTATGACAAGAATTAATTCTTTCATCACAAAGCCCTCCGCTATTCAACAGTTATTTCTGTTGCTTCAGCTCATGGAACTTTTTCAGAACTCCAGCTTTGGAAAGCAAGTTGCGAACGGTGTCAGAAGCTTGAGCTCCTGTTTGCAGCCATTTCAACGCTTTCTCTTCGTCAATCGTTACTTGCGCCGGTACAGCTACCGGATTGTAAGTACCGATTTCTTCAATAAAACGTCCATCGCGCGGGGAACGGGAATCCGATACAACAACGCGGTAGAACGGTGCTTTATGAGCGCCCATACGTTTCAAACGAATGCGTACTGCCATGTAAATTCACCTCCTTCAAAAAATAACTAATAAGGTTGTTCAAAAAGTCCGCTTTCCATTACAGGACATGACTAGCGTCATGGCTGGCGGCGAATATGGCATTCAGCCGAAACTTCCGGTCCTCACGTAGCTGACACTACGCTCCGGTCCTCAGTTTCTAGCTTCATCCCATCTTCTTGGTACTGAAAAGCGAACTTTTCAACCTTCGCATCCATCTATAATGGTTGTTTAAAAAGGAAACTTCATGTTTTTACCCAACATGCCTTTAAGACCTTTTTTGCCGCCTTTTAAGCCTTTGGGGCCTTTTGGTCCCATCATGGATGAAAACTGCTTCATCATTTTTTTCATATCGTCAAACTGCTTGATCAGACGGTTTACTTCAACAATGGTTGTTCCGCTGCCCGCAGCAACCCGTTTGCGCCTGCTATGGTTAAGCAGCTCGGGATTTTGCTTTTCGGCTTTGGTCATGGAGCGGACAATGGCTTCGACTCTGCCCAGCTGACGTTCGTCAACCTTCATGTCCTTCATGCCGCTCTTCATCTTGCCCATTCCCGGCAGCATGTCCATCAGCTGGTCCAGCGGACCAAGCTTCCGCACCTGCTCCATTTGCTCCAGAAAATCGTCGAACGTAAATTCCGCCGTACGCATTTTCCGTTCCATCTCCGCAGCTTTTTCCGCATCGATTCCGGCTTGCGCCTTTTCAATCAGCGATAGCATATCGCCCATGCCAAGAATCCGGGAAGCCATGCGCTCAGGATGGAAAGGCTCCAGCGCGTCGATTTTTTCACCCATCGCCGCAAACTTGATCGGCTGGCCTGTTACAGCCTTGACGGACAACGCCGCACCGCCACGGGTATCGCCATCCAGCTTGGATAATACAACACCTGTCAGCTGCAGCTGTTCATGGAAGCTTTGAGCCACATTAACGGCGTCTTGCCCCGTCATGGCGTCTACTACCAGCAGCACTTCGTCCGGCTTGACATTTGCATGGATTTGCTTCAGCTCCTCCATCAGCGCTTCGTCAATGTGCAGACGTCCAGCCGTATCGATAATGACGTAGTCATGCCCGTTGTCCTTGGCATGCTGTAAGCCGTTTTTCGCGATTTCAACAGGGGATACCTGATCGCCCATCGAAAATACCGGAATATCTATGCTGCCTCCAAGCACCTGCAGCTGCTTGATCGCAGCAGGACGGTAAATATCGCCTGCAACCAGAAGCGGCTTGTGGTTGCCTTTTTTAAGCAGCCGCGCCAGCTTGCCGGAAGTCGTTGTTTTACCGGCCCCCTGCAAACCAACCATCATAATAACGGTTGGCGGCTTGTTCGCCTTGGCAAGCTTGGCTTGCGTTCCGCCCATCAGCTCTGTCAATTCCTTATTGACGATATCAATGATGACCATGCCGGGCGTAAAGCTTTTGGATACCTCAAGGCCGATCGCCTGCTCCTTGACTTTAGCAATAAAGTCCTTAACCACTTTAAAGTTAACATCGGCTTCCAGAAGCGCCAGACGAACCTCACGCATTGCTTCCGTGACATCGGCTTCCGAAACCTTGCCTTTGCCTTTGAGCTTGCTGAACACATTTTGCAGCCTGCTGCTCAAGCTTTCAAATGCTGCCATGAACCTTCGCCTCCTTCTATCGCAATTTCATTCCACCGATTTAGGTCCGGCAACGCCTTCCGCGCGGCGAAAACCTCCGATTGTTTCCAATAGCATTTCCCTGTCGCTCTTCTCCATACTGGCGGAGGCGATTCCGGCTTCCAGCCGCTCCGCAAAGCTTTGCAAACGCTCATGCCTTGCCAGCAGCCGAAGCTTGCTTTCATAATGTTCAAGCGCGCTTTCCGCGCGTTTCAAGTTATCGTATACCGCTTGGCGGCTTACCCCAAGCTCCGAGGCAATTTCCCCCAGCGAAAAATCATCGTGATAATAATAAATCAGCATAGAACGCTGTTTGTCGGTAAGCAGGCTTTCGTAAAAATCCAGCAGCAGGTTAATTCTCGTTGTCCGGGTCAAGGCATCCATATCCTGACTGTTCAACGCTACCGCCTCCTTTACTGCTGCCGCAAATGCCCCGTCAAGGACATTCACTTGACACTTAAGCAACGAAATCTATCTTACATCATGAGCTGCAACTCTGTCAAGCTTTTGGCCTTGTCACTTTTTATAGTGTATTATTGCGGTGTGTAGCCGGAAGAGGTATCCATTCCAACTGTGTTGGAGCTTGAATCCCAAGTGACGGAAAAGTCTACTGCCGCGGCAATATCTCTCAGCTTTATATAGTGGCTGCCCCCGATTTTGTAGGAAGTAAACGATGCTTTCTCCCCATCCACAAAAATGGAGGTTTGGGCCAGTTTGCCTTGGGCCCCCGCGCTTTCCCCGGATACCGCCAGCTCGCCTCCTACCGGCGTATACGCTTTGCCCCGCTGCAGATCAACCCGTTCAAGCCCTTCATCCCATTTGACCTGAAATTGCTTATCGGAGCCGTTAAGCGCCTTCGCCAAATCCCGCAGCTTGAAATAATGGCTTCCTTGAATCAAATAGGCTTGAAATTGGACATTGCTGCCGTCGACTGTCATTTCAGCCGTTGCCGGCTTGGCTGCAACAACGGCCGCAGGCGGACGGTACTTCAACGCTTCGCTCCCGGAAAATACGGCCCGGATATCCGAAAAGTCATTGATGTAGCCCCCTTGCTTGTCCAGCACCATAAATGGGAATGTAAATATGTTGTCCTGGATCTCCTCCATAACCTTGTCGGTAATGGAGTACGTCACCTTGCCGTCTTCAAAGCTCCGCGTAAAGGATGAAATTTGCCCTTCGCCGAATAAGCCGGGATAAGCGTCCAGCGTATAGGCGTTTTTGTCGGAGGTCTGAACTTCAAACAAGGTGTAGGTCCCATCGCTTTCCCGCTTTGGCTTGTCCATCACGACCGCTGTTGTGCGAAACGGCTTTCCGTTCCCGCCAATTCCTTCAACTACAGTCGTCTCGATATAGCCGAAAACCGTCAACTTGTACCCGGAAGCGCTGGAGCCAAGCTCAAACGATTTGTTAGTTCCCGCTCCGCTCCCGTATAAGGTCGCCGCCAATCCCATCCACATGATGGACACCGCAGTTGCAATGAACAAAAGCTTGCTTTTTCTCATTTGCGTTCCTCCACTTGTCTTGAATTGCTCACGCTGCCCTCTAACCATTATATCAGGATTTAACCCATATCCCCAATCTTCAACCAAACATCAATAAAAAACCCGCAAGTTTCGCTGGCGGGCAGCGTCTTTGCGGGTTATTCGTTCATTTCGCAGGTTAGCTCTTTCGTTTCGCGGGGATCAGCCCTGGGCGGATTCCTGCTCCTCTTCCTCGCGCTTGATCAGGCCGGCAAACAAGGCATGCACGAATTGAACCGAATCAAAGGTCTGCAAATCGTTCATGCCTTCACCCAGACCAACCAGCTTGACGGGCAAATTCAACTCGTTCCGAATCGCAACAACGATGCCGCCTTTGGCCGTGCCGTCCAGCTTGGTCAAAACAAGGCCCGTCACGCCGCTTTTTTCTCCAAAAAGCCTGGCCTGGCTTAGCGCATTTTGTCCGGTTGTTGCATCCAGCACCATCAGCACCTCGTGGGGCGCATTCGGCATTTCGCGTTTAATTACGCGGAATATTTTATTCAGCTCTTCCATCAGATTTGTTTTGTTCTGCAGACGTCCCGCCGTATCGCACAGCAGCACATCCACATTACGCTGCTTCGCCGCCTGAACGGCGTCGAACATAACGGCCGCAGGATCGGAGCCGGAGGCTTGTCTGATCACCTCGACGCCAACGCGCTGGCCCCAAACCTCCAATTGCTCGATCGCTCCTGCACGGAAGGTGTCGCCCGCAGCGAGCAATACGCTTTTCCCTTCGCTTTTGAAGCGATGGGCCAGCTTGCCGATCGTTGTTGTTTTGCCAACGCCGTTAACGCCAACAAACAAAATAACGGTTGTTTCTCCCGGCGGCGCCATGGTCAGCTCCGCATGGTCGTCTCCCTTCAGGAGCTCCACAAGCTTCTCCGAGAGCACCGGCTGAAGCTCCGCCGCGTCTTCGATCTTGCGTTTTTTCACTTCTGCGCGCAGATCGTCGATCAGCGTCATGACCGTATTGACGCCAACATCGGCGCCAATCAGAATCTCCTCCAGCTCCTCGTAAAAATCCTCATCGATTTTTTTGCGGCGCGTAATAAGCTCCTCCACCGCTTCAACAAAGGCTGTCCGTGTTTTGGTCAAGCCTTCTTTAAATACGTTTGTGACCGCCTCGGCTTTTGAAGCGATGCTTTCCTTCAGCTTTTTGAAAAAACTCATGTTTTCTTTCCTCCATCATGACTCATCTCTTATGCCGATACCGGCTCTTCTTCCTCCAGGCGAACGGATACCAGCTTGGATACGCCGCCTTCCTCCATCGTTACGCCATACAATACATCGGCCTCTTCCATCGTGCCTTTGCGATGCGTGACAACGATAAATTGAGTAAGCTCCGAAAATTCCCGTAAATATTGGGCAAACCGCGATACGTTGGCTTCGTCAAGCGCGGCCTCAACCTCATCCAGCACGCAAAACGGCACAGGTTTCACCTGAAGGATGGCAAACAGCAGCGCAATCGCGGTGAGCGCCCGTTCTCCGCCGGAGAGCAGCTGAAGATTTTGCAGCTTTTTACCGGGCGGCTGCGCTACGATGTCGATGCCAGTATCCAGCACGCGATCCGGCTCCACCAAAATAAGGTCGGCGCGACCGCCGCCGAACAGCTTCGCAAACACAACAACAAAGTGGCCTCTGATCGCTTCGAAGGTGGAACGGAAGCGCTTCGACATCTCGTCGTCCATTTCTTTTATGACATGATAGAGGGTTGCTTTGGCTTCCATAAGATCATTTTTTTGCTCCGCCAAAAACTCATAACGTTCCTTGACCCGCTCATATTCTTCAATTGCGCCAAGATTTACCTCGCCAAGAGCCGTTATTTTGCGTTTAAGCTCCCGGACCTCATTCCCGGCAACCGTTACGTCTTCAGGCAGCGGATATTGCTCTTTAGCAAGCTCATAGCTGAGCCCATATTCCTCGCTAAGCTTGCGCAGCAGGTTGTCCAGCTCCACATCCTGACGGTTAAGCGCAATTTCCGTCTGGCGCATCTGATCCTCCACCAGGCGGAGCGCGGAGCGCTGCTCCTTCGTTTCGCTTTCGCCCTTGTCGAGCTCGGAGATCAAGTTGGCTCTTGTCGCGCGCTTCATATCCGTTTCTTCAGAGCATTGGCTCTTTTTGATGCGCAGCTGATTCAGCTGCTCAATCTGGCTAACGCTCTCTTCGCCGTGGCGAACCATTTCCTCCTCCTGCTGCGTCAGCAGGTTTCGCAAATGCGTAAGCTCGGTTTTGCCGCGCTGGATATCGCTGCGTACCCGGAAGGCCTGGTCCTCGAAGCTTTGCTTCTCCTGGCTCCGCTTGGCCACCGCAATTTTCAAATCCGTAAGCTGGCCCTGCAGCTCCTCCTTGGCGGATTCGCTGGCTTTGCGGCGTTCCTCCGCAAGCGTAATCGCCTCCTGAAGCCTTGCCTCATCTGCCGTAAGCTCCTCCAGCCGGACTTCAGCCGCTGCGGCGCTCTTCTGGTAACTCTCCATCTCTTGCGCAAGCGCCGTCAAATCCGTGGAGCCCAGCTCGCGCTGGTCGGTCAGGTGCTTTTCTTCTGACCTGAGACTTTGCAGCTCTGAACGGAGTCCCTGCTCCTGAATGCGGCAGCGTTCGGCTTCGCCGCGAAGCTCCTCCACATTTTGCGAGGCGATGGATTGTTCCTTCCGCAGATCGCTCAGCTTGGACCGCAAATGCTCCAGCGTCGCCTGGACCTCTTTAATTTCACCGTCCAACGCTTCGATCTGCCGGCTGCGTCCAAGCAAGCTGGCTCCTTTTTTCTGCAAGCTGCCGCCCGTCATGGAGCCGCCGGCGTTCACAACGTCTCCCTCCAGCGTCACAACGCGGTAACGATAGTTGCACCGTGAAGCAATCCGGTTTGCCTGCTCCAGCGTTTCGGCAAGCAGTACGTTGCCAAGCAAATTATGAGCGATAGCGCTGTAGCGCTCGTCGCAATCCACAAGCTCTGCGGCGACGCCAACAAACCCTTCGATGCCCGCCGCAACTTTTTTATCGTTTTCCGGCACCATCCGGCCGCGAATAACATCCAGCGGCAGAAAGGTGGCTCGTCCCAACTGGCGCGATTTCAAAAAGCTTATCGCGGCGCGAGCCGTTGCTTCATTTTCCATAACGATATGCTGCAGCGCTCCGCCAAGAGCCGTCTCTACAGCTACCTCGATTCGTTGCGGCACGCGAAGCAGCTCCGCCACAGCGCCGTGTACGCCAGAAATGCCGCCGCTGCTTCTGCGCGAGGCTTTGAGCACTTCCTTGACGCCTTGCATAAAGCCGTCAAGCGCATCCTGCATTTCTTTCATCGTATCCCGTCTGGAAATATGGCTGTCCAGCCGCTGCTCCCATTTGCGGATCGCCGAAGTCGCTTCTTCTAATGAAGAAACTGTCTTTTTGCTTCTTTCGCCTTCCTCCAGCATCCGGTTTCTTGCGTTTTCCAATGCTTTCAAGCAAATCGCCAGCTGTTCATCCAGCTCGTTTTTTTTCATCGTAAGCGTATTTTGCTGCTCCGCGCGTTTGGATTCATCGTCATTGATTCGTTCCATTCGCCGCTGCAGCGCTTCCTGCTGCTGAATGCTGTAGCGGATTTCATTGCGAAGCTGAGCCATGCCGTTTAAAACGTCAAGCAGCTCGCCCTTCAACCGTTCTTCCGCATCGGCCACCGTGCCGCCCGCAATGCCCTGCAGCTCGGCTTCCTCTGCGGCGAGCTTGCTCTTAAGCTCCGCCAGCTCCAGCTCGATGGCGGCTGCTTTGCTGCGAAACTCCGCTTCCTCTGCCGTAAGCGCCGCAATACGCTCGTCCTGCGCAGCAATGGATTCCTCCAGCTGGGCCTTGTTGGCTTCAAGGTTGCGCTTGCGTTCCTTGAGCACCTCGCCATAGCCCTCGCATTTTTCGGCCTCCTCGCTGATGCCCAGCATGGCAGCGTGAAGCTCGTCCAGACGCTGCTCCAGCTCGCGAAGCTGCTGACGCTCATGCTCCAGCAGCGCATCGTGCTTGCTGACGACGGTCGAAAGCTGCAGCTGCTCCTCCTGAAGCTTCTCCAGCTTGCCGGTCGCTTCCGACCAGGAGGCGTGGACGTTTTCGATATTATGTACGTAGAGCGATATTTCCTTGCTTTTCAGCTCTTCACGCAGCTCTTTAAAATAAATGGCTTTTTCCGACTGCTTCCGCAGCGGCTCCACCTGATCCTCAAGCTCCGTCACCAGATCGTGGATGCGCAGCAGGTTGCCTTCTGTTTCATCCAGCTTTTTCTGAGCCTCGCGCTTGCGGGATTTATATTTAACAATGCCGGAGGCTTCCTCAAAAATACCCCGCCGGTCCTCCGAGCGGGTGCTCAATATTTCCTCGATTCGGCCTTGTCCTATGATGGAATAAGCCTCTTTGCCGATGCCGGTATCCATAAACAGCTCCGTAATGTCCTTGAGCCGGCATGGCTGTTTGTTGATCATATATTCGCTGTCGCCGCTGCGATGAACACGTCTTGTCACCGTCACCTCGTTGTATTCCAGCGGCAGCGCATTGTCGGAATTGTCGAGCGTCAGCGAAACCTCGCCGTAGTTGACCGCTTTGCGGGCATCGCTGCCAGCAAAGATAATATCCTCCATTTTGCCGCCGCGCAGACTTTTGGCGCTTTGCTCGCCAAGCACCCAGCGAATGCCGTCGGAGATATTGCTTTTGCCGGAGCCGTTGGGTCCGACCACTGCGGTAATGCCGGTTACAAATTCAAGTTCGGTCCTGTCGGCGAACGATTTGAAACCTGATAATTCGATCCGTTTCAGAAACATGGTCTGGGTTTCACCTCACCCTCCATTGTAGCATAGATTTGAGGGCGGATATAAGGTGCAAGTAATTCGGCGCAACACTATATTTCAATAATTTTTCTACCTTCCATAAGGCCAGTCAGTTCATGAATATTAGAAAACGGGCTGCTTGAAACTATTTTGCTGAGACCTTGGAGTCCCATTCCAATCATTTCCTTATTATTTGACGCCAAGCCACGGTCAATAATTTCAAATGACTTATGAATTGCTGTTTTGCGCTCGTCAAAAATGGCATCGAATACTTTGTAATACAACTCATATTTGTTTTTTATTTCCGAAAGAACAATCTCCTTCTGGGCTTCTAGCTTAGCCAGCTCTAATTGAGCATGCTGATTTTCCTTATAGGCATCCGCCAGCACCTTGAAAAATTCAAGAACATTGGGAGCAGGAATTATTTTTGCGGCTTCCCCAAGCTTTTGAGCTGATTTTTGCAGTTGATTTTCTTTTCTAAACATTACATAAATCCCCTCTCTGACGATTCATCAAAAACCGGCGTATCGATTAACACAGCAAAATCGGATGCAATACCGCCAATGTAAGCAATATGTTGCAAATCCTTCTCAGAGTAAAAATCACGTCTTAGTATCGTTTTCCTTACCCATCGTATCATCGTGGAAAAAATCTTCCATTTATTCAAAGAAAGTAACGTCTGCTTTAATTCATGCTCAAATACTTGCTGTGCTTTCCTAATTGCATTAGTCAATTCATCAGAGCGTTTCTCAATAAGCTGAAGTTGAAGCAAATTCGCTTCAATCAGGTCAATATGTTCAAGTGCCTTGTTCATTTCTCTTTCAATTTGGTTGATTTTCTTGTTAGCGCTTAAATGGCTGAACACTCCCATAACTGCTAAAGCGGGGATGGCAACAAGTCCGCCAAGGACAGCCGTCCCAGCAGCAATTCCACCGCCCCCGGCTGCTAGTGCGCCTCCCCCAAACCAGGCAAGCGTTGCATTGGTGGCAGCTGCCCCAGACAATGAAGCAATAGCTGCGCCAGTAGAAGCTGAGCCTAACGTGCTGGCAAGCGCCCATGCTCCTAATGCAGTACTGACTCCCGCAGAAAGCCCTTTTGTTGCCGATGCAGCCGTCTGTCCGGCTGTAATAGTTGCGTCAATATGCTTAAAATCTACAGACTCGTACTGATTTCCAAGTTGTCGATAAATAAACTCCCGATCTTTGCTCTTAATATTTTTGGCTATGCTATTAATTTTCTCAAGACTCTTTACGGCACTAAGCTTGACTTGAATAACATTCTCCAAAACGTGATTCACTTGTTCGCGCCTAGTTTCCATTTGTAAATACAAAGCATTGTATTGCTCTTTTAAATCTTCGAATTCCTCCACTTTGCGCTCAATTCGCCCATGTGCCCCAAAAGAAATTAAGTTTTTAAGAAAGCTCATTTTTTGTGCCCCCAAAGCAGTTCTATAGACGCATATGTAGTTACCTAGGCCTATACAATACATCTATTTTCCAATAATATCAATAAGTATCGCATTAAAAAAAACAATAAAAAAAGAGCAGCCCCACTCCTGCGGACTGCTCCCTACTCTGCGTTTCAATCAACTTTGTTTATTTCTTTATCGGAATTACTATCTCATCCAGCACAACCGTTTGGCCATCTTCACCCGGCTTCACAATGGTTGGCGTTATGATTAATTCCGATGCATCCGGTTGGAGCTGCTGGAACGTTTTGGTCATGCTCCATTTCATCCCGGAATTCTCCTTTATTCCACGACCGCCATTGCCTTGCCCGTTATATACATTACCCAAATTGTCAACGATACTCAGCTCAATATCAGGGTCATTCCATTCCTGCGCAACTTCTTTCGAAATATCATACCCGTAATAAACAGTAAAGGACATTGGAGAATAGATGATTTTTTCTATAGCCAAAGTTGCCTCCCCGTGCTCCGTGGATTCCCCGACCAGTTGGACCGTTTGTTCCGTTGATGCAAGCTCCAGAGCAAAATTCCATGTTCCTTTCATCTCTCGCATAGAGTCGCCGTCCATTTGAACGATGCTGTCAATATCCCAGTTCATTTTGATGGAGTCTGCGCCGTTGTGGTCAAAGCTAGTTGCCGTTATAATGCCGACGTAGCGCCCTTCATCCACTTTGATAATCTTCTGCGAGCCGCTAGCGCCAGACGTTTTTTGGGCCGTTGGGTATCCTTTAAGCGTGAGATTTTCTCCTAAATCTGTTTCGCTTTTGATTGAAAACGTGATCGTTGTTGTTTTGCCGTCAAAAATGGCATCGTTCAGCGTAATCGTGACATCCTGACTCGTTTTGCTTATGTTGATTTCAGTAGAATTTTCTTTATAGCTGTCATAAAGCCCGCTACCCGAGCTCCCTTTGTCAATAAGCTTGAAGATATCGCCCACAAAAGGGACGCTTGTTGCGTATGCAGGGAATGTCAGCCCTAACGCCACCGCGCCAACGCCAAGCAGCACAGCCGCTGCTGCCGCATTGCGCTGCCAGTGTCCTCCCTTCTTGCCCCGGCGGTTCAGCTTTGAGCGCAAGGTCCGCTTTAAAGCAGCGCGCTCGATATCCGTTACCTCGGCTTCCACCATTTCGTTTTCAGCTATTTTAATTCCGTTTAACATCCGATAATCATTATTCATGCCAAATTTCCTCCCAGCTTTATATGTGCTGCTTTTTCCTTCAGCTTTTTTTTCCCGCGAAAAATCCGGTTGTCTACAGCCGTTCGCGTCAACCCTAATCGGTCTGCAATTTCATCGCTCCGCATACCCAGCATATACTTCATTATAAAAATTTCCCGATCCGTCGCCTCAAGCTGATTCAGCAATCCCTTGATTTCAGCCTGCTCCTCAGCCAGAAACAGCTCATCCTCCGCCGATTGCGTCAATTGGGCATTGAAGTCCGGCTCCTCCGCCGTAATCCGTTCACGCTGGCGCATCTCCTTGCGATAGCTGTCGATCGCTTTGGATCTGGCTATAGCATAAATCCATTTGCGAAAGTCTTCAGGCGCGCCGCTGAATTGGTCCCCATGATGCCAAACCGCCAGAAACGTGTCGTTTATGCATTCCTCGATTAGTCCATTGTTTTGCAGCGGGATCAGCACCTTTGCAATTGTGCCTTTGACCAGAGGCAAATACGTATCCACGACATAATCCAGAGCATCTTCCTTATGCTTTTGCAGACGTCTGACAAAATTGGTTTCGTTTGCTTTCATTGCTCCGTATTCCCTTCTTGTAGTGGTAAGAGCTCTTACACTATAAACAACGAAGTGATTCCCGATTATCTCTCATTACGATTTTCTATTGCATCACAAAAACGCCGAAAAAGGCAAAAACACCGCTTGTATGCGGTGTTGCCGAAGAAAATTACGAGATGGATTAAGCTGCGTCTATCCCTTTTCGGATATAAAGTTTATTCATTTCAGGCACATCAATCAAGCAAACAAGCTGATCCGGTTTCCGTCGGGGTCCCGCACAATCGCATATCGTTGTCCCCAAAAGGCATCCCATGGCTCGCGAAACCCGCCTTCGCCTGTTTCCGTTATTTTACGATACAGCTCGTCCACCGCCGCCCCGCTGTCGCATAGAAAAGCCAGCTCGATCCGGTGTCCCGCCGGCTCCTCCCAGGCTCCGTAGACGTCCTTGATAACCTCCTGCTGGTCAAAGGCCAGGCGGAGGCTGCCTTGCTCAACCTCAACATGCTTTTCCCCATCCGCCTCCGCAGGAATGTCCAAACCAAGCAGACGATAAAAATCCAGCGCCTTTTTCATATCCTTAACCACAATACCAATCATATCCAGCTTGATTCCCATTATATTCAGCCCCTTTGCGTTGTTAGCAGTTCATCAATCGTTCTGTTATTAGTTTATCGTCCCGCAACCTGCTGTTATAGGAAAAAACGGACATGTTGTTGCATGGCAGCGTTTATTTTAATGGACACCGGCTTTTTTTATAATCATGCCCATCTGTCCTGGCGGCAAGCCGTAAAGCCCTTTGAAGCTTTTAACAAAATGCGACTGATCATAATACCCGAACGTTTGGGCCAGCTCCGCAAGGGGCATGGATGGAGAGCGTTCCAATAACCGAAGAATGCTTTGAAAACGGATAATTTCCGTAATGGATTTAGGGCTTGCTCCTAATATATCGCGAAACGCTCGCCGCACATGACGCTGACTAAAGGCAAGCTCGGCCGCCATCTCCTCTACCGAAAAAACACCGTTGCGATCATAAATGGCCATTAAAGCCTTTTGCACCAAAAGGGACGCAGAGCCGGGGCCGCCAGCAGAAAGCTCCTCCCTGGCCAAAATGCCAAGCATCCATTCCTCCGCAACGGCAATCATGGCGTTAACGGCGGCGGCGCCGGAGGTTAACAGCTTTTCAGCTACAAGCAGCCCATCCGCGCCCCAAATGTCCTCTATAAAAAGATGTGTGTCCTTCAGCTGTCCAGGGGGCTGCTTTAAAAAAGGCTGTGCATTCCCCGCAAACATACGTATTCCGAATGAAAATTCGGGTTCTTCAATAGCCATCACAGCATAATGGGTCATCAGACCTGAAAAAAATGCCGCTGAGCGGAAGTTCGACGCCTTGCCATTGATAATAAGATCAACACAGCCGTCCGGCAATATTCGATGAAGCTGCCCCTCTCCCCCGCCATCCACCTCCAGCGTCCAAAAGCAAGCCACATGGGAGGCCAGCTTGGGATCGGGCATATATTCCCTATAGCGGTAACCGCTTCTTTGCTTCTCAAGCAAAGGAGCCTGCAAGGGACGGTGGGACGCAAAGCCTTGCAGCACGTTATTGTTCATGGCCTTGCATCTCCTCCTCATCTTCTGCCTCTTCTTATATTACCACATACGATAAAACCTTCCGTCAAATGCAGGTAAGAAATGCTACAATGAGAGAAACAAACCCGATGTAAAAATAGCGACAAGAAATAATAGATTCTGCCTTGCCGTAAAAAAACGCTAAAACGACTTCAAAAAAGGAGAAATGACATGGTTTACGTTGCATTGCTCAGAGGCATTAATGTTGGAGGAAACAATAAGGTGGATATGAAAACGCTGAAAGTGTCCATGGAGGCAGCCGGGTTAAATCATGTTGTCACTTACATTAACTCCGGCAATATTGTTTTTACAAGCTCTCAAGGCGACAAACATGACTTGGCAAAAAGGGTAGAAGCGATTATAAGCGAAACGTTTGGACTGGATATCAAGGTGCTGATTCGCAGCTTGCCGGATTATCATTCCATGATGAAGGCTCTGCCGGACAGTTGGCTAAATAACGATGAAATGAGAAGCGATGTTCTGTTTTTATGGGAGGCGTTTGATCAGGAAAGCGTGCTGGACGGGCTGATTTTCAAGCCGGAAATCGAAACCGTCCTTTATACGCCGGGAGCCGTCTTATGGTCGGTCAGCCGGGCGTCAGCTGCCAAAAGCGGCTTGTCCAAAATTATCGGAACCAAGCTTTATAGCAACGTCACGATTCGCAACGTCAATACAACGCGCAAAATTTATGAGCTGATGAAGGAGGCTTCGGCCAAGGAGGGGCTTTAAAGCCTGCGGCAAGCAACAAAAAAGCCTCTCCGGCCTGCAGTAGGCTTAAAAGGCTTCCTTAAACAGTTGCTTTCACTTATCTGTTGTCAATCGTTATTCCTGCGCCAGCTTGCTCCATGCTTCCGCTGCCGCGCGTTGCTCGGCTTCTTTTTTTGTTCGGCCTGCGCCTAAACCGGAATGATTTTCGCCCAGCAAAACCTCAACAACAAACTCCCGGTCATGCGCGGGACCACGCTCTTCCATGATGCGGTATTCCACCGGACCTAGTCCAAGATGCTGAACCCGCTCCTGAAGCTTTGACTTGGCATCCTTCATCAGCAGGCCAAAATCGTTGGATTCGATAAACGGAAACATATGCTCCTGAAGAAACCTGCGCGTCCGCTCGATTCCGGCATCCAGATAGATGGCGCCGACCAAGGATTCAAACAAATCGGCCAGCAGCGCCTGACGATTACGACCGCCAAGCTGCTCCTCGCCCCGACCAAGTAAAACGTGTTTTCCAAGCTCCAGCCGTTCCGCAAAATAGGCCAGCGAAGGTTCGCATACGACGGATGCGCGCATCCGGGTCAATTCGCCTTCCGGCCTTTTTGGATATGTAGCAAACAAATATTCTGATACCAGCAGCTGAAGCACCGCATCGCCAAGAAATTCCAGCCGCTCATTATCTTGAACTGAACCCCGCTTATGCTCATTTACATATGAGGTATGCGTAAAAGCCTGCTTCAGCAGCTTGGTTCGTTTAAAATCGAGCTGCAGCTTCTGCTGCAGCTCGTCAAAGGTTTCATGACTCATACGCCTTCATCACGATCGTGGCGTTATGACCGCCAAAACCAAACGAATTGGACAGCGCCGTCGTCACCTTGGCTTCACGCGGCACATTAGGAACATAGTCCAGATCCAGCTCGGGGTCCTGATTGTCCAGGTTGATCGTTGGCGCAATCATGCCGTTTTTCAGGGTAAGCCCCAGAATAACGGCCTCCACGCCGCCTGCGGCGCCAAGCAAATGGCCCGTCATGGATTTAGTGGAGCTGACGGCCAGCTTGTAGGCATGGTCGCCAAATGCTTTTTTGATAGCCAGCGTTTCGGAACGATCGCCAACTGGCGTCGAAGTGCCATGCGCGTTAATATATTGAATTTCGGAAGGATCGATGCCGGCATCCTTGATCGCTTTGCTCATGCAGCGCGCCGCTCCGTCAGGATCGGGCTCCGTCATATGATAAGCATCGCCGCTCATGCCGTAACCAATTACCTCGGCATAAATTTTTGCGCCGCGCGCCTTGGCATGCTCCAGCGATTCCAGTACCAGCACGCCCGAACCTTCGCCCATGACGAAGCCGTCGCGGTCGATATCGAACGGCCGGCTTGCTTTTTCAGGCTCGTCGTTGCGCACCGACATGGCGCGCATGGAACAGAAGCCTGCCATGCCCGTCGGGCGAATCGTTGCTTCCGCTCCGCCTGCGATCATGACGTCGGCATCGCCGCGCTGAATCATTTTGAAGGAATCGCCAATGGAATGCGTGCCTGTAGCGCAAGCGGTTACCGCTGTGCTGTTAGGTCCCTTGGCGCCAGTCAGCATGGACACTTGGCCCGAAGCCATATTGGCAATCATCATCGGGATAAAAAACGGGCTGACGCGTTTTGGCCCCTTCTCCAGAAGGATATTATGCTGATCCTCCCAAGTGCCAAGTCCGCCGATTCCCGAACCGATCATGACGCCAACCCGTTCAGGGTCCGCATTTTCGCCAATATTCAGCTCCGCGTCTTCAATGGCAAGCTTGCTTGCCACGGCCGCAAACTGCACAAACCGGTCCATCCGGCGCGCTTCCTTTTTATCTAAACCATAATCCTCGGGATTAAAGTTTTTGATTTCGGCAGCGATGCGCGTAGTGTATGTTGAAAAATCAAATGCCTCCACGACGGAAACGCCTGACTTTCCTTCAAGCAGGTTGTTCCAGAACTGCTCCAAATCGGAACCAAGCGAGGTCATGACCCCCATGCCCGTTACGACAACTCTTTGTTTCATTGCATTCACCTCTGACCCGCATTATAGATAACGAAACCGTTATCCTTCTATATGAGGATGTTCAAAAAGTCCGCTTCCCATCGACACTAATAACCAGACTTTTTGAACACGCACTATATAAATAGCAAACTGCTATAAATTCGTTTATTCATAAATCCATTCATCGGCAAACATGGCCTGTATGGAGAGAAGTCCCGTAATGGTTAACGGGACTTGTCCAATCCTTAGGTATGAGATTGTATGTAAGACACAACTTCTCCCACCGTCGTGATTTTCTCTGCATCTTCATCAGAGATTTCCATATCAAACTCGTCTTCCAGCTCCATGACCAATTCTACTACGTCAAGAGAGTCAGCGCCGAGGTCATCTTTGAAGGAAGCTTCGAGCGTTACCTCTGCTTCGTCTACGCCAAGGCGGTCGATGACAATACGTTTTACGCGATCCACTACTTCGGACATCCGGTTCACCTCCTCCACCGTATTATACGAGAATTGACGTCAAAATGCCATCTTTACCTTTTCAAAACCTACATGTACATACCGCCGTCTACATGGATCGTTTGACCTGTCATATACGACGCGGCTTCGGAGGCTAAAAAACGTACAGCGGACGCGATATCCCCGGCTGAGCCAAGCTTCGCCAGCGGAATTTGAGTCATCAGCGCTTCCTTCATATCCTGCGGCAGCTTATCCGTCATATCCGTCGCAATAAAGCCGGGAGCGACGCAATTGACGGTAATGCCGCGCGATGCCAATTCCCGCGCGCTGGCCTTGGTCAGACCGATGACGCCGGCTTTGGCTGCGACGTAGTTGGTCTGACCCGGATTGCCCAGCACGCCAACAACGGAAGAAATATTAATAATTCGGCCGGAGCGCTGCTTCATCATATGGCGGGTTACGGCCTTGATGCCGTTGAATACGCCCTTCAGATTAGTCTCGATTACTTCGTCGAACTCTTCTTCCTTCATGCGCATAATTAAATTATCTCTTGTAATGCCCGCGTTATTCACCAGGATGTCCAGACCGCCAAGCTGGCCAATCGTTTCTTTAACCATGGCTTCAAACTCTTCGCTTTTGCCGACATTGCCTTTAAGCACTATGGCGCGGCGGCCCAGCGCCTCAATCGCTTGGGCTGTTTCCGCAGCAGCGGCTTCGCTGCCGGCATAATTGACGGCAACATCCGCCCCGGCTTCCGCCAGCGCGATAGCGATGGCGCGGCCGATGCCCCGCGAAGCGCCGGTTACAAGCGCCGTTTTGCCTTCAAGACCTGCAAACATAAAGATCAGCCTCCTTGATTGCTTTGCTGCTAGTTTACTTGCAGCGCTTCCAGCGCCGTCACCGAATTAACCGAAATGATACGGACATTTTTATCTATTTTTTTAATGAGGCCTGCAAGCACGGACCCTGAGCCAATTTCTACAAAAGTATCCACGCCTTGTTCAATCAAATAGCGGATGCTGTCTTCCCATAACACCGGGGAATACACCTGCTCCACCAGCAAGCGCCGAATTTCCTCCCCTTGAACAGCCTCGCGCGCCGTCACGTTAGCAATAAGCGGCACCTTTGCATCGTTTAGCTCGACCTTCGCCAGTGTTTCCCCAAGCCGCTCTGCGGCAGGCTTCATCAGCGATGAATGGAACGGGCCGCTAACCTCCAGCGGAATGACGCGTTTGGCGCCAATTTCCTTGCCGCGGGCAACGATGCTTTGCACACCGGCCGTGCTTCCGGAAACGACAATTTGACCCGGCGAATTTACGTTGGCAAGCTCCACAACGCTGCCTTCTGCGGAAACCGCCTGGCACAGCTCGCCAAGAGCTTCGCGCTCGGCTCCAAGCACGGCCGCCATTGCGCCTTGTCCGCCCGGAACGGCCTGCTCCATATATTCGCCGCGCGCGCGTACCGTTGCCACCGCATCGCGGAAGCTTATAACGCCTGCGGCAACAAGCGCGCTATATTCGCCAAGGCTGTGGCCCGCGACATAATCCGGCTTGAGCCCGCTGTCCGCCAGCAGCTCCAGCAATGCCGCGCTAACGGTCAGCAAGGCAGGCTGGGTGTTGGCCGTTTGCTTCAACGCTTCTTCCGGCCCGTTAAAAATGATATCGCTCAGCTGAAACCCCAATACGGCGTCCGCTTCCTCAAATATGGCTTTAGCCTTTGGGTTGGACTCGTATGCGTCTCTGCCCATGCCAACCGCCTGAGCGCCTTGCCCAGGAAACACAAATGCCGTTTTGCTCATCTACGCTTTCTCCCCCCAAGCTTAACCTTTACCAAACCAGAACGGACGCGCCCCATGTCAAGCCGCCGCCGAAACCTACGAATACAACACAGTCGCCTTCCTTCACTCGGTCCTGCTCCACAGCTTCTGCGAGCGCAACCGGAATGGAAGCCGCCGACATATTCCCGTATTTGTTCAGGTTGATCATAGCTTTTTCTTCCGGCAAGTCCAGGCGATTCAGCGCCGACTGGATAATGCGGATATTGGCTTGATGCGGCACCAGAAGATCAACATCGGCTTTGGTCATGCCGGCTTTCGACAATGCTTCCTCGGCAGCGCCGCCCATGATGCGTACAGCAAATTTAAATACATCATTGCCCGCCATATGGATAAAATGCTTCTTGTCTTCCAGACTTTGCTGCGAAGCCGGAATGCGCGAGCCGCCGCCGCTGATCTTCAGCAGCTCGCCGCCGCTTCCGTCAGCGCCCAATTCAAAGGAACGGAAGCCCCGTCCTTCCGGCACTTCGCCAAGCACAACAGCGCCAGCTCCGTCGCCAAACAGGATGCATGTATTGCGGTCCGTATAATCCGTAATTCGGGACAATGTCTCCGCGCCGATTACAAGCGCATTTTTGTACATGCCTGTTGCGATCATGTTGGACGCCGTAGCCAACCCGTAAATAAAGCCCGAGCATGCGGCGGAGAGATCAAAAGCGGCCGCTTTTGCTGCGCCCAGCTTGTTTTGCAGCAGGCAGGCCGTCGAAGGGAAAAACATATCCGGCGTAATTGTTGCGACGATAATGAGATCCAGATCAGCCGCCTTCAAATTGGCCGCCTCCAGTGCCTTTAGTGCCGCCTGGTAGGCCAAATCGGAGGTTGCTTCCGATTCCGCAGCGATGCGGCGCTCTTTAATGCCAGTCCGCGTTACAATCCATTCATCATTGGTTTCCACCATGCGTTCCAGCTCTTGATTGCTCAAAATTCGTTCAGGCGTATATTTGCCCGTTCCAATAATACCGACAGGATGCAAACTCATGCTACACACTCACTTCCCGTTAATTTCTGCGGAGATGGATGATATCAATTCGCCTTGCAGGGCGATTCTGGCTTTGCCGACGGCATTTTTGACCGCAAGGGCGTCGGATGAGCCGTGACATTTCACGACCAGGCCGTTTAACCCCAGCAGAGGAGCGCCGCCATGCTCCTTGTAGTCCATTTTTTTCTTCAGATGGCGCAAGCGCGGAAGCATGATCGCTGCGGCTGCTTTGGTCAGAAGGGAATGGCCAAATGCATCCTTGAGCGATGAAAAAATCATGCCCGCCGCACCTTCCATCGACTTCAGCAAAATGTTGCCGGAGAAGCCGTCGCAAACAAGCACGTCGCAATTGCGGCTCAGCACGTCTCTGGCCTCCACGTTGCCGATGAAGTTAACGGGAGCCTGCTCCAGCAGCTCAAACGCCGCCTTCGTAAGCTCGCTGCCTTTTTTGGCCTCCGTGCCTACGTTAAGCAAGCCGACCCGAGGCTGCGATAAGCCATGCACCTTGGCGCGGTATACGCTGCCCATAATTGCGTATTGCAGCAAATGCTCCGGCTTGGCATCCATATTGGCGCCAAGATCCAGCGCAAGCACGCCCATGTCGTCCTGTGTAGGAAGCATAGGTGCCAGTGCCGGGCGTTCAATCCCAGACATGCGTCCTACGACCAGCAGTCCCGTTGCCATCAGCGCGCCCGTATTGCCCGCAGACAACATCGCATCCGCCTGTTTTTCTTTCACAAGTGTTCCCGCCACCACCATCGACGAATCTTTTTTTCGTCTGACGGCTTTGACCGGCTCCTCATCGCCGGCGATTACATCCTCGGCATGATGAAGCTTTACGTTTGACGGTATGCCGCCAGCGAGCAGCGGCTCGATCGCCGACGCGTTTCCAACCAGCAGCAATTCCGTATCCGGCCATTCGGCCGCCGCCTGCAATGCGCCTTGCACAATCAGCTCTGGAGCGTGGTCCCCGCCCATAGCGTCAATGGCGATCCGCATAGTTTATTCCTCCTCCAAAATCTGCTCTCCCGTCGATCTGTAAATGACGAAATTGCCTTGAAACACCATCTCGTCGCCTACATAGGTGAACAGCTCCACCTTCGATTTACTGCGTTCCCCGGAGATTGAACGGACATACGCCTTCGCAATGCATTTTTCGCCCAGCTTGACAGGACGGATAAAGCGGATATCCGCCGTTACCGTCAAAGCGATGGCGTCGTCGATAACGGCAACTGCAAGCGAATTGGCCTGAGCAAAAACATGATGGCCGCGCGCAATGTTTGTTCGAGAGAAAACGTGCTCCTCCGTAATTTCAAAAATGGAGATGCCGGACTTGTCCAGCTCCAAATCCACGATTTCCCCGATCACTTCGTGCAGAGGCAAGGAACGGACAGAATCGTAGGAACGCTCCGCCATCAGCTTCATCCGTTCTCTGAGCTCGGGAATGCCTAGCTCCATCCGGTCCAGCCGAATCGTCTGAATGCTTACTTTAAGCAGGCGCGTCAACTCTCTATCCGTTATAAAAGGGTTGTCATCAATGTATTGGGCAAGCTGCTGATGCCGCTGCCGTTTGGGCATCCGTTCCATTTCCGGCATCGCCTCCGCTCTAGGGTTTAAAGATAATTCTCTCTATTTATGTTTAGGAGTACATGTTATCACCTGGTACTAAACAAGTATATAAAAAAAGTCCGCCGTGCGCAACCAACTCCCTCTATCAAGAGGGTATGCCAACCATCCAGCCGGACATTCTTATGTAGTCATAAAAATAGCACCTCACCGCAAGATGAAGTGCTATCGCCGAAGCCATATCCTATTGGGAAATGATTTCCTTTGTTTTGTAATATCCGCATACTTTGCATACGTGGTGAGCCAATTTCAGCTCTCCGCATTGCTCACATTTTACCATGCCCGGTACTGCAAGTTTAAAATGCGTGCGACGTTTGTCGCGGCGAGTTTTGGATGTTCTACGTTGAGGTACTGCCATCTTTCCCACCTCCTTCACAGATTCAAAAATACGCTAGTCCTTAAAAAGATCCTTGAGCGCTGCAAATCGAGGATCTAAAACCTCATTGCTGCACCCGCACTTCCGCTCGTTGAGATTTTGCCCGCATTGCTGGCAAAGTCCCTTGCACTGTTCGCTGCAAAGCGGAGCAAAGGGAATGTATAGCAGAAGAGCTTCCTCCAGAAACGGCTTCAGATCCAGTCTCTCTCCCGGAACCTCTGCAAAATCGGATTCTTCGCCTTCGCCTTCCTCTTCGTCAGGCTCATCGCCCGAAACCTGCTTGAACTGCTCCGAGAAAGGAATGACCGTATGTGCGCTTACGGGATCAAGACAACGCGAGCACGCCATCTCCAGATCAATCTCCAGCTGCCCGTTAGCGGCGATAAAGCCAGCATGTCCCTCTACATGAATGTCTACATGAAGCGGTCCCGCGCCAAGCACATCGGGCTTGCCTTTGAAGAGACTGCTGACATCCAGCGTTTCCTTAATGTCCGCCTTAAGCCCCTTGGACATCATCTCTTGCATATGAAACTGCATATTCATCACTCCAAACAAACAAAGATTATTATAGCGATTTAAATAGGCTTTTGTCAACAATTTCACATTGCGATTTTCCTGCGCAGACCGAAACCAACATAAGGCAAGCCCTATCCCATGCTGTACAGAGCGGCTTGCTATGCTATAGTAGAGCCAAACCACTATTTCCGCAAGAGGGGAAAAAAATATGACGACAGTTGGACTGATCGTGGAATACAATCCGTTTCACAACGGTCATCGTTATCATTTGCAGCAATCCCGTAAAATAACAGGAGCTGACGCCGTAGTCGCCGTCATGAGCGGCCATTTCCTTCAGCGCGGCGAACCCGCGATGGCGGACAAGTGGCTGAGGACGCGTATGGCGCTTGAGGGCGGCTGTGACCTCGTTATCGAGCTCCCCGTCGCTTACGCCACCCAGCCGGCGGAATGGTTCGCCTACGGAGCCGTCAAGCTGCTTAAGGCCACCGGCGTCGTTGACGCTTTTTGCTTCGGGACGGAAAGCGGGAGCCTGGCCCCCCTGCTTGCCGCCGCGGATGCAGCGGCGTTTGAGCCGCAAGCCTTTAAGGATTTGCTGAAGCAGCAATTAAATCAAGGAGTGCCTTATCCCTCCGCCTATAGCTCCGCCATCGCGTCCTATTTGAATGAGCTGGGACTTCCGGAGGCCGCTTCATTTCCGTTCAGCCAGCCCAACCATACGTTAGGCCTGCATTATCTCATTGCCCTGAACCGGCTTGGCGGCGGCTTGCGGCCTTACACCATTGCCCGCCAAGGCGCGCAATATGGCGACACCTCCATAGACGACGGTCCGATCGCCAGCGCCACAGCGCTGCGAAAGCTGTTGTCGGAGGGCGGAAGGCTTGAGGATATTAAGCCTTATGTACCGGCTTCAACGCTACATATTTTGACCGAAGCCAGGAAAAACGGCATTCCTCCTATCGGCTGGAACACCTTTCTGCCTCAGCTTATGCATGTCATTGCAACAAGCGGGGCTGCCGGCCTGCGCGAGCTTCGCGACATGACAGAAGGGCTGGAGCACCGTATCGTCAAGTCGTTAGCCGTTATGCAAGGTTTTGATATGGAGCATCTGCTGAACGCGCTCAAAACGAAGCGGTACACGCGAACCAAGCTGCAGCGCGCCTTGCTTTCCATCCTGCTCGGACATGCCAAAAGCGACTTCACCCGCGAAAAGCTGGAGGAGGGCGTTCGCTATATACGCGTATTGGGCTTTTCGCCCAAGGGTCAGGAGCTGCTGGCGGAGATGCGACGCTCCGCCGCTCTTCCCGTCCTGCTTAACGCCTCGCGGCTGGCGGAGACAAACCGCTATCTGGAGCTTGATATCGCGGCTACAGGCGCTTATATGCTAGGCATGCCGGGAGCGGATTTGCCCTCCGCCATGCTGCGGGATTTCCGGGACAAGCCCGTTATGCTGGCTCCCGAATGAAATCCTCAATGACATCCAGCGCCTCTTGAAGAGTTCTCACTCCGGCGATTTTCATCGGCGAATGAAGCGCGGCTGCTTTTTTGCGGGCGTCCGCCTCATTCCCGAGCGGAACCAGAAACAGCTCGGCTCCTTCGGAGCTGGTCGATACGACCTTTTGCGAGATGCCTCCAATATCCCCCACGGCGCCGTCAGGGCTAATCGTCCCGGTCGCTGCTATCCGGCGGCCGCCAGTCAAATCTCCCGGCGTCAGCAAATCGACGCCTTGCAGCGCAAACACGAGGCCGGCGGACGGCCCGCCGATGTTATTGGCGGAAATATTCAGCTTATGAGGAGTTTTCTCCGGGACAAGCTCTTGCTTCTCCGCAAACCCGGCAACGCCAAGCCACGCAGCAAATTGCTCCAAACGCTCATTTTCTGAGTATTTGAGGGCATTTCCTGCCGCATCTGACGACTTCTCCAATTCCAACACCATGCGCTCGCCTCCGCGATCAATAACAAGCTTCCATGCCTCGTTCGTCTGGCGGTTCAGCTGCCACCGGCTTACGGCATCCTTTATGTCGCGGAACGGCTCCTCCCCTTCTGCGCCGATTAAAAGGTCTCCCTGCTCCAGCATCTGAGAGCCTTCGCCTGGAACAATCCCGGTTACAACGATAGCAGAGACCCGATGCGTATAAGTTACGGAAAGATGACGGTATACCGCTTCCACGGCATTACTCTGGGAATTCTGCATCACTACGGCCAGCTGCCGGACATACTGGCTGCGGCTTGCATCGCCGTAAACGTCCCGCTTTCGCATAAGATCATAATCCCGTTGAAAAGCCGCCTTTGCCACGTTCCAGAAGTTAGGCTCCGTCAGCTTGACAGCCGTCAATAAAAATTCGCCTTCGCTTTTGTCTTCGTGAGGAGCGGTCTCTGTTATTCCATTGTCAGCGGGAACGGAATTTTCATCCAATTCCTCCAATGTAATCATCGGCTCCACAGATATCGCAATGCCGGGCTGAAATAGGACAAAAGGCGTTGGCGCATACAGCAGCAGCCACATGAACAGAGCTGTACCGGCTGCTGAATATATCATTTTTTTCCATGGGGATCCATTACGTCCCATATCGGCATTCACCTGCTTGAAGCGGCCATTTGCAAGCATCGTCGCTGCGTCCTGGTCTAACCTGAAAAATATAGCGTACATATGTAAGATCAGGTTGTCCACGAAGACATAGGAGCTGACTCCCATGGCAAAAACGGTAATGCTTGCAATATTGTCCATTCTTCTGGTATGTTGTATCATTTTGCAGCCCGATGTTTCCTTTCAGGCTTCCTTAAAAGGATTATCGATCTGGTGGGACATTGTGTTCCCGGGGCTGCTTCCTTATTTTGTCCTATATGAAATCATGCTTGCCTTCGGCCTGGCCCACGGATTAGGCGCTCTGCTACAGCCAGTGGCTTCGCGTCTGCTTCGCATGCCCGGTGAAGCGGTGATCGGACTTGCGGCAGGCTGGATGGGCGGATATCCCGCAGGAGCCGAGCAGGTTGCGCGGCTGTGCAGAGAAGGGCGGCTGAACAACAGTCAAGGCCAGCATCTGCTGGCCTTGTCCCACATGCCCAACCCCTTGTTTATGATCGTTATTGTTGGCGCGTCATTTCTGCAAACGCCAACTGCCGGGCTGATCGTAGCCGCCGGGGTCTGGTTATCCGCCCTGTGGCTGCTGCTTCTCTCCTCGATATGGCCGCAATTCCCGCATGGCAATCCGCATAATCAGCAGCCAGCTCCCGCTCGCCCGCACCCTCGGCATGGATTGCTTGCCGCTGCTGCCTTCGCCATGAAGGCAGGCCGGGAAAGCGACGGAAGAAGCTTTGGCAGAGTGCTGGGAGAATCCGTAACGGCAAGCGTGCAGCGGCTCATGATCGTTGGCGGGTTCATGATCGTGGCTTCCGTGCTTGCGAGGCTGGCGGAGCCATTGCTGCTCCCGCTTAGCAACATGGGATTTCCGTTTGTCGGCCAGGTTTTATTTGAAGGCCATTTAGGGGCGTATGCCGCATCGCTGTGGAATCTTCCCGGAGCGGGATTGCCGCTCATTTGCGCCGCCATTGCCGCAGCCGTCTCATGGACTGGAATAAGCGGCATTTTACAAGCAGGCTATTCCATCGGCGGCACCGGACTAAAGCTTTTTCCGTTTATGATGTACCGGTTGAATCATGCCGTACACGCGTTTCTTGTTACCCTGCTCCTATGGGGTCCGGCCGGGAAGCTTTTTTCCATGCTGGCTCCGGACGGCGGCTTTCCTGTTTTGGCGGAAGGAACAACCCGTCTGTCGTCCCATGGTCCGCTGTCGGAGGCTCAAGCCTTTACAGCCGTCAATATGCCTACGCTATGGCCTTATTCCGCCGCTATTTTTGTTGGCGGGGCCGTACTGTTGTGCAGTCTGTATTTCCTGTTCAAATGGCGCCCTGTTGGCCGCACTGAAATATAACCGCTTTCGCCTTATTGCTGTGCCTTGCGCTCGCGGTATTTCTCTTTCAATGCGATTTCCACGCCTGGCGGCACCAAATCATGCACCTCGCCGTCGAATTGCGCAATTTCTTTAACAATGCTGGAGCTTAAATAAGAATATTTAGGGTTGGTCATCATAAAGACGGTTTCAATATCCTTATCCAGCTGGTGGTTGGTTGAAGCCAGCATCAGCTCGTATTCAAAATCAGTGACCGAGCGAATACCGCGAACGATCACATCCGCCCCCTTGGACCGCATAAACCGGACCGTCAAATCGCGGAAGCTGTCAATTTCGACATTGGGAAGATCCTTTGTCGCTTCGCGAAGCAGCTCCTTGCGTTCCTCCACCGAAAACAGCGGGTTTTTGCTGGTATTGTTCAAGACGGCTACCACCAGCCGGTCAAATTGCTTTGCAGACCGGCGGATAATATCCAGATGGCCGCATGTAACCGGATCGAAGCTCCCCGGATAAGCCGCTATTCTAACCTTTGGAGTTGTCTCTTTATTATTTTGATGATCAGGATTCATCGATTGTGGCATATTCCTCGCTCCTATCGCTGCTGTCTATTCCTTCAAAACGGTATATGCTGACGATCGTATCGCCATATTTGGCCTCCCGGATTTGCTGGAAGCCTGTAATCTCTTTGGCATAATGGACCGCCGAATCATGCTCCACCACAATAAGGGCGTCTGGCTCCAGCATCTCCTTTAGCGCCAGCTCCTCCATCTGCTTATCCATGCCGGTCATCCGGTATGGCGGATCAAGGAATACGAGCCGGAATTTCAATCCCCGCTTTGCCAACGCTTTCACTGCCCGCTCCGCGTCGTTACGGTACAGCTCGGCGGCATCTATTGCTCCGACGGCCTGTAGATTAAGGCGAATAATATCGATGCTTGCTTTTTCCTTATCCACCAGAACCAGCTTTTCTATCCCTCTGCTCCAGGCTTCAATAGCCAAGCCTCCCGTGCCCGCATAAAGATCAAGCGCCGTTCCCCCATCAAAATAGGGGCCAATCATGCTAAAAATAGCTTCTTTCACTTTATCCGTCGTTGGTCTTGTCCCATTCCCCGGAACAGCCTTGAGCGCGCGCCCGCGTGCCGTGCCCGCTATGACTCTCACTGCAATTACCCCTTTCACGCTACATTACGCCTACCGCCTATCGTACCACAAATTGTATTTATTAATAAAGAATACGCCGCAACTCCACTGAGAAAACCGCTCCCCTCGGCGATCGAAGATGAGCGGTTGCGTTTAACGGCACGTTTTTTTGCCCATAACAAGCGGAAAAACAGGTGTAATTAATAGGTGTAATGCAGCAGCCTCGCCAGCTTTAATCTTGTATACAGCCCGATCTTGGACCCGAGGTTCGTTCTCCCTTCGTCGGGTAGTCCTTATCAAGTACGGCTTCCATTTGGTCTAACAATAAGCTGGCTTTTGAAATTTGTTTATCATGCATGCTTTCATCGGCTTCCTCGTTTACCCAGATGGAAACAAGCGTCGACTCCTCCGTTTGATACACGCTTGCTGTCACCCATTGCTCTCCCTCAAACGAGCCGGATATCACTCCAACCATGGTATGTCCGTCCGCCTCTGGATTAGCAATCTGCCAGCCGTTGTCAGACCAGATTTTTTCTATTTTTTCAAACGGAATCTTTGTTGAATAATTCACTTCAACGACAGCGCCGTTGTAAGGACAATCTCCGTTAACGATTTTGGCGCCCTCTGAACCGCCAATATCGCCATTGCTGGAGCAAGCTGTGATCAGCACTAGCAATAGGAGCAATAACATTCGTTTTTTAACCATACTTCTACCTCCCGCTTCATCGAATGTTTGCTTCATTCACATAAGGTTAACGAATACACAAAACAAAAAGGGCTGTTATCCCGGTCCTCCATTTCACCCCGTCCATAAGATATAATAAAGGAGGCTCAATATGCCCAGCTACCGGATTATTGTTGATTTGTCGGATAAAATGCTGCATCTGCTTGATGGAAACGTCGTTGTGCGCAGCTTTCCCGTGGGAGTAGGCAAGATGGTGACCAGAACGCCTACCGGCGAGTTTACCATTATTAACAAGCAGCCAAACCCCGGAGGACCTTTCGGCGCTTTTTGGATGGGGTTATCCAAGCCCTCCTACGGCATTCACGGCACTAACGACCCGTCATCTATCGGACATGAGGTGTCCCACGGCTGTATCCGAATGCACAACGAAGATGTGCTGGCCCTTCAGGCAATGGTCCCGATCGGGACAAGAGTAACGATTCGCCCTTAAAAACGAGGAGGAATAAAAATGTGCGGCCGATATACGCTGGTAGTAACGCTCGAGGAATTAATGAAGCATTTTATGCTGGAAAATGAACGGCTGCACACTTATTCGCCCCGTTACAATATCGCTCCCGGTCAATGGGTTCCGGCTATCGTCAACGGTGGCCGGAGCCATATCATCGGCCAGCTTAAGTGGGGGCTTGTGCCAAGCTGGGCCCAATCGGACAAGGAGTCGTTCAAGCTTATTAATGCCCGCGCCGAAACCGTGGCGGACAAGCCCGCCTTCCGAGCCGCCTTCAAGTCGCGGCGATGTCTCATACCGGCTGACGGCTTTTATGAGTGGCAGCGCCGATCCGATGGCACCAAGCAGCCTTATCGCATCGTGATGCGGGAGGAAGGCCTCTTTGCGTTTGCCGGCCTTTACGAAATATGGATGGACAAAGAAGGCAACAAGCTAAGCACCTGCACGATTCTGACCACCGAGCCAAACGAGCTCATGAGCGTCATCCATGATCGGATGCCCGTTATTTTGCAGCCGGGAGATGAACGTATTTGGCTGGATCGCAACAGCCAATCTTCCCAGCTGCAACAGCTGCTGCGCCCATATCCCGACCGGCTTATGGAGGCTTATCCTGTCAATCAAGCGGTCGGCAACAGCCGAATCGACAACGCGGACTTGATCAAACGACTGGTCTAACTAAAGCCCGGACTAACTGATATTATTCAGGCATTGCTGTCATTCGAACGGCCATATACATCCGGCTTGGCAGCTCAATTCGGAAGGCGCCTTCGTAGCTGCCCGGCAGCTTTTCCACCTTCATGTTCCACATATCAAGCAGCTCGACCTGGTAACGGATTCCGGGCTTCATTCTGAACTCACGGGACTTGGGCTGGTTGAAGCCAAAATAAAACAAATAATAGAAGTCCTCCACGCCCGCACAAGGCAAGTCCCAGTCGGAGGGCAGCGGGTCAAGGCCGCCTGCCGGACCTTCTTCAACAACGCGGCGTAAAAACGCGATGCGTTCAGGGCTTGTGCCATATAGCAAGCCGCCTTTGGCCCACCAGATTTTGTCCTCGGGATGCATATAGGTCTCGCCATGCCCCACGTATCCACCGCGAACAAAGCCTTCCCAGAAGCGCCGCACCATTTCCTCCCCCGTAATATTTCCCCAGCCATATTCCGCATTGCCTTCATACGCGCATTCGTCAATAACGACTGGTTTATTCCACTTTTTTCGCCATTCATCCGTATTTTCGGAGGTTTTATAGACGTCCACGCGCTGAATGCTGCAATGAGTTACCCAAGGCTTGTCAAAATCATAGAAGGCTAAGCCGTTATGATTGGAAATCAAATGACGGTAAGGATCATATTCCGTCACGATTCCGCCGTACCGCTCCCAATCCTCCGGCGTTTTGTTCCTCATAAAATCATATTCATTGGCAAGCGACCACCAAATGTGCCGATACGGGGACAATCGGGCTACGATGTATCGCAAATACAGGTCGTCATATTCCGGCTTCATATGGGCAAAGCCCCATCGGTCATAAGGATGAAACAGGATTAGATCCACTTCAATGCCCATTTCCCCAAGCTCGGCAATCCGCTTCTCCAAATGTCCAAAAAACGCCGGATTAAACCGGCTATAATCCCAACCGTCCGCTACCGTCCCCTCAAAAGGATAAAACGGGGGCTCATTAACGTTGTACAGGTACGATTTTGGGAAAACGCACATCCTCAGCTTGTTGAATGGAGCCGTTTTCAACGTTTCCAAGGTTTGCCGCTCCATCTCCTCGCCTTGATGACTCCATGCATAACAGGTTGTTCCTACAGGAATATACGGCGTTCCATCCTCATAGGCAAAATGAAAGGTGTTTCGTACACGGACAGGTCCATGATTGCCCCCTCTTGCCCCCTGGCACTGAAACACCCCTTCTATCCCGTCTAGCGACGCTTCCGGGCTTGCGGTTTTAAACGACCACTCGCCTTCGGCATCCGGCATAAATCGAATGCGATAAACTCCATTTCCATCATAAAAGCCCGATACGCAGCTACTTCGTTTACCCAACGAAAAAAGCGCTTCCAATTTGATGTCGCAAAAAGGGTTTCCTTTCGAAGGTCCGCCCTCCAGCACAATTTCGTAAATGTCCCACTTGGAAACATGACCTGCTTTTGTGACATGAACCATTGAAAAAACTCCCTTCAACATTTGCTCAATCAACTGCTTCATAATGTAAATATAACGGAATCAAGCCAAATAATGTTGCATTTTTTTGGAAACAACACCAAGTATGGTCGTTGCTCATGCCACGTTATTTGGCTTTTACGCCGTGTTGTTGAGACTTGCGTTTAGGGATGTTTAGATTGTCTTGCCCGATTCGCATTCTTTTATTCGCTAACGGGAAGCCACCGAAGTTCGTCTGTTTTTATCGTTTGGCCTGAGGTTTCATACCCCAGCTTATAAAGGGGTTCGCCGGCTTCAGAATAGGCAATGCCATCCAGCTCGTTCCATCGCATAACGCTAGACCATGAAAAGACCATAATTTGACCAGGTCTAACCTCTTTACGCAGGCGGTCAGTCGAACCCATTTCAATGTATGCAACCTTCTCATCAAAGCTTTCGATAGGGACAACTGTAACTCCTTTACCGTTGGTGCCGCCGCTGTACCAGCCAACTAATTTGATCACATCGTCTGTTTTGTTGGCCCATGAGCTGCCGCCAGGCTCCCAGAAAGGAAACGCATAATGGGTTACGATTGTCCTGTACTTGTCCTCGTTTTCATAGAAATAAATATGATAAGGATACATATCCAGTTCATCTAACAAAACCGATTCCTCGTCAATCCAGCGGCTGTTTTGAGCAGCAGCGAAAGAATCTATTCTTTTTCCAACGGCATAGGCCTGAGCAAAAAAGAAAACGATGATAACGAATAAAGCCAGACACGCCGAAAGGTACATTTTTCTCTTTTTGATGCGTTTAGCAACTCTTGCATATGCGATCGTTTCGTCGTCTGCCGCTACTTCCGTCTGCAAGAAATGCTCTGAATCCAGCCCCTTTTTATAGCTTCGGCATTGTTGGCAGGACAATAAATGCTCATCCACTGCATTGCGGCTAGCCTCGCTTGCCACACCATCCTGATAAAGCGGCAATAAATCCCTAATAAGCTCGCAATCCGATTTCATCATCCATGATCCTCCCTTAATTTTGTTTGAAGAAAAGCTTTCCCGCGAAAAAAGATAACTTTGGCCGAACCCTCGCTAATCCCCAAGAGGAGAGCGATTTGAGCATACGGCAATTCGGAATAAAGCCTGTATAGCATAACGTCCCTCGTCCGATCATCCAGATCATTTATAAGCTCTAAAACATGTTGGATAAGCTCCTCGTCCTCCACCCTGCTTTCCAGGTTCGTATTTGTTTTGTTTTCATTTTCATAACTAGCCCTTTTTACAGCCATATGCTGCTTTTTGTTTTTTTTGAGATGCTGATAATAGCTGTTTTTGGCAATTTGACACAACCACGTTTTAATATGGCATCTCCCTTGAAATTTGCCCAATGATTTAAATGCTTGATAAAACGTTTCCTGAGTCAATTCTTCGGCTACAAAAAAATCGTAACCGCTTATTTTGAGCAGAAAACGATGTATGTCTTTATTGTAATCGACATACAATTGCTCGATTTCTTTCACTCCATCACCTCTTGCCCGCCTGTTTTATGATTAGTGTCCCAATTAAATAAAAGGTTACAAAAAAGAGATGGAGATACCAAGTTAAAATCCTTGCCTAACCTTTTCACTATTGGGGTTGGTTATATGGAAAATTCATTCCTTATCTGTGAAACATTTCTGCCGCTTTTCCGTCTAAAATAAAAAAGGAGTTAATGACTATGGCCATTTTCATCATCATCATTTTCATCATTCTGTCAATCGTTAATATTATTTATCCAGCCTTTGGCTGGTACCTTAGATATGGCTGGATGGTAAAAGGCGAATCCGAACCAAGCGATGCTTATCTCGCTATGAGCAGAATCGGCAGCATCCTAGCCCTCGTCATTCTCGTTATCGCTTTGTTCTCAGGGTCATTGCTATTTTAAATTAGTACCGATTCAGAATTATTGCTTGTCCAGGAGACGGAACTATGACCAAAACACAATGGCAGAGGTGGTGTCTAGCATGAATTATGTAGTCTACATTGCAGGTGGAGTAAGCGCCACTTTCTTTATTGCATTAGCAATCATCATTGTTAAGGTATTCGTTACAAGAAAACTTCCCAGCAATCATTATACTCCGTTTGACTACATCACGGCCCATTCCCAAGTTGAGTTTCATGAGGAGAAGCAAGAAAAAGAAGAAGATGATGACCATGGCGATGATAAAAATAAAAATACCCCCACCGTCGAGGAATACATACGAGGATAAACGATTATGAATTTGGAACGTTTCATTATATTCATTATCGTCTAAGTTATAATCAAGGTGGATTTACCCTAGAGCTGGCTTGGCATTTCTTATGGGCTATTTATATTGTCGGCATCATTTGGAAATCTTATGGAATATTGGCGACGGTTACGCCGCTGGCCTCTATGGTTCTTATGATTTGGAAGCCTGTCCCGTGATAATCAAATTAAACAAACAAAATCTGTTCAACAAAAATGAGGCCCTTTTCGAGGGCCTCGTTTCATGGGAGAGGATAGATAAAATTACAAGCGGATACAAAATGCTTTAGATTCATTAGAACCGGATTAATTTTCGTTTGCATACTCCGGGTATTTGGCTTTTAGTTCTTCAATGGAGCGCTTTAATTCATCTATTTTAGCTTGAAATCCTTTTTCTTGATTACTCATTATTTCAAGAGTTTCTTGTATTTTTGGTGTGTTGGGCAATTGTTTTTTCATTTGTTCCATTCCAGCTTTGTTGCTTTCCACGACATTTTGGAATGATGTTAATTCAATTGAATACTTACTAATGGCTTTATCAAAGTCCTCTTTGGATTTGATATTGTTAATGTCAACCTCATTTACATTGGCATCCGGTTTACCGGGAGTGTTGGACTCAGCTTCTTCATTTTTAACGGTGTCCAATTTTATCACACCATCCTTAAATCCAACCTCCTTCCCTACAGCTCTTGCCACCTCGGCAACCGGCAAATATGATTTCCCTTCAAAAGCAAGCGGGGAATTATCCAAATTGACATTAACCCCATCAACCTGAAGGGTAAAATCATTCCTTATCGTTGCAGTAACTTTTTTATTCACCTGTTCAGCAGCTACAGGAATCGCTGTTGCAAGAAATGCCCCAATTATAATGCCAACAATCATTTTTTTCACGAATAATACCTCCTAATAAATTTTTGATATATTGTTACAATTTGCTATTATATATGATTTTTTCTTTATTTTCAACTTTTGCCCTTTAAAGACAAAAAAAGAGCAAGCCTTGACGGCTCGCCCCACTGTAAGTCTATTCAGCAAATAGCGGAGCCACGGCGGGGTAAATCCGCTTAAACCTCGCATATTGCTTGTCGTAATAGGACAGCAGCCTTTCGTTAGGCGCATAGGTCACAGCTGAACCAATGCTTTTAAACATGCGGCAAACCTCCGCATAGTCCGAGCACCAGCCTGCCTGCCGGAACCCCAGCGCGGCTGCGCCGAGCGATGGCAAATATTGCGCGTCCCTCGGAACGATAAGCTCGCATCCCAGAATGTCCGCCATAATTTGGCACCACACTTTGCTTTTTGCTCCGCCGCCGATTAGTGTAACGCGTTGCTTCTTGCCCGGCTGCCGCTCTGTCACCAAGTCAAGCGCTTGGCGCATCGCATAAGCGACGCCTTCCAGCACGGCGGTTCCCATCCGCTC
The DNA here is from genome assembly GCF_001675045.1 of Paenibacillus oryzae. Lineage (GTDB taxonomy): Bacteria > Bacillota > Bacilli > Paenibacillales > Paenibacillaceae > Pristimantibacillus > Pristimantibacillus oryzae. The sequence goes on along the minus strand of NZ_LYPA01000078.1, from coordinate 55,184 downwards.
TTTTGTCGTCGTTGGCTTTAAGCCAATAAAGCAACCTGAAGCGTTAACGTCCTGTACCGGGCAGCGCTCCCCGTTCAAATAAGGCAAAAACAATACGTTGTCGCTTCCGCGCTCCGTCTGGTCTACCGTCTTTTCGAACAGCTGATACGATAACAGGTCGCCCGTCCCCCCTCCTCCAAACGCGCTAACAGCCCATTGGTGAGCGTTACCCGCGTTGGAGAGCGGCGCAATCGCGATTTGACGGCCGTTATCGACATAAGCCAGATTAAACGCGCCGCTGTTTACGTCGATATAATTGGAGGTTGCGCTCGCCACCCAGCCGGTCGTACCCACATAAGCGTAAACCTCGCCATCTTCGTAGACGCCTGCGCCAAGAGTTGCCGCCCCTGCATCGCCGATGCCGCACAATACCGGCGTCCCTTCCGCAAAGCCCGACTCTGCGGCCCCGGCTGCAGTAACCGTTCCAACAACGCTATCGGAAGCCATTATTTGGGGCATTTTGCCCGACGGCACTCCATATTGGTCCAGCCACGCGCCAACCCATGTCCGGGTTCTCGCATCCATACAGCCGGTCGTAGCGGCCGATGTTGGATCCGTTGCACAGACGCCCGTAAGCCTTGCCACAACGTAGTCCTTGGAGCTTACGAGGAAGCTTCTCGTATCGCGAAACAACTCTTCCTCGTTTTCTTTCAGCCACAACATTTTGGGGAAGGTTAACGTCCCGTCCATATGGTTTTCTGTCCGTTCGTGGATATGCTCCTCACCAAGCTCTGCAAGCAAACGCGCGGATTGCTCTGTCGATCGGCCGTCCGCATATAGAATTGCGGGGCAAAGCGGCTCAAGATCATCCCCCACCGGGATGCAGTCCTGCATCTGGCCGCTGAAGGTCAGCGCGGCAACCGCCTCAGGCTTGATGCCGACTTTGAACCAGGAAGCGGCAATTCGTTTAACCGCTTCATACCATTGCGCAGGCTCCTGCTCGATGTATTCGCCGCGGCGCAATACCGTAAGCTCCATATTTTTTTCCAGAAAAATACCGGCCTCCGAAGTCACAAGCATTCCCTTCACGTTTGTGGTACCAATATCGAATGAAGCTATATATTTCATCTACTCACCCCTTGCCGTGGAGTCTATGGTTTCCAGCTTCATTTCCGCAACCAGCCGGTATAAGTAGTCCTTCTCCAGGTTCTCGCAGCATCTGACAAGCACCGAACCAACAACCGCGCCATCGAAGCCTCCTTGCACAGCTTGACCAACCAGATCCGGCGAACGAAGACCAAACCCGGCGACGAGCAGCCCCTCCGGCAAATGAGGGCGAATCCGTTGGCACAGCTCCGCCAAGCCTTGAACGCTGGCCATCGGATCACCCGTTACGCCTGAATAGGATTGGGCATAGATGACCGTAGCGCCATCGCAAACCCGGCGAATCTCAGACTCGTCCATTGCGCTATTAACAAAACGAATAACGTCGATACCCGCCGCTCCGACTTCGCGCTGCAAGCTAATCTGCTCTTCCAGCGAGCAGTCAGGCAGCACAAGCGCGTCAATCAGCTTTTCCTCCATTAATTGGCGGTACAGGCCTTCATCAATAAGTTCGCGCTTATAACCCATTGCCCAAATCGGGCGGGCCACCTCGCGACGGACTTTGCGCCAAAGGCCAAGCAGCCCGTCCGAGGGGGAGGCGCCCGCATCCAGCGCCCGCTTGTGCGCGCGCTGGATAATTTGACCGTCAGCTATTGGATAGAGACTTGGGACGCCAAGCTCGATAATATCAATCCCTGCCTGCGCACTGGCTTGTATCATTTCGAAAGACTCGTCGATTGCGGGATCGCCCGCTACCAAATAACCAATGAGCAAAGCTTCTCCTCTCTCTTGGGCTGCTCGATAAATGTCTACGTTTAGAGGGCTATGCATCTTTTTCAATATCATGATTTCCCACGTCCAAGCTTCTGCATGAGAACAGCCGCGATGACGATACAGCCCGTAATGACGTCCTGCATAAACGTAGGTACTTCCAGAATCGTCAAGCCGTTAGCCAAAATGCCAATAATTGCTGCGCCCACGAACGTGCCCCAGATGTTCGGAACGCCTTCTTTAAAGGAAGTCATACCCAGAAAAGCCGCCGCGTACGCGGATAGAAATAAGCCGTCTCCGCCTGTCGGATGCGCGGAACCAAGCCGGGATGCCATCAGGATGCCTGTCAATGCAGCCAGCATTGCACACAAGGCAAACGCCATGTTTTTGTTAAACGCAACCCTGACTCCCGCGACGCGGGAAGCGGATTCGTTGCCTCCGATTGCGTACAGCTTGCGACCGAAGGGCATATGCGACATCACGTACCAGAAAATAAGCGTTACAAACAGCATAATAAAGGATAACACCGGAATGCCCATCCATTCGGATTGACCCAAATAACGGAACCCGTCCGGTATATTCTCAAATACAGTGGCCCCGCCGGTGAGACGGAAGTTAATACCGCCAAGAATCGTACCCATCGCTAGCGTTGTAATAAAAGAGAGCACTCGGAACCGCGTAACAATCCAGCCGTTCACGAAACCAATAATGAACGCGGCGGCCATAGGGGCCAGAAATGTGAGCCAGATCGGATAACCTGAAACGGCCATCTGCGCCGCGAATACGCCCCCAAAGCTGGCGACTGCGCCGACGGACAAATCAAACTCCCCAACGGCCATAACAAGCGTGGCTCCAAGCGCGATAATCACGAGGAACGATATTTGCCGGCTAATATTGATAGCGTTATCAATTGTTGCGAATGAATCCGGGCTGAGAAGAGAAAAAGCCAATATAATCAGAATTCCTGCGGCAACTGTGCCATAGGTGCGAATAAGCCTTACATACGGAATTCCCGCGCGCGCTTCAACCATGATGTTCACTTCCTTTTCCGTGACTGTAGCAGTAGCCGAGCACTTGCTCGGAGGTCACGCCGTCATTGTCCAGTTCAGCCACGAAATGGCTGTCATGAAGGACATACAGGCGATCGGAGATATCCAATACTTCTTGAAGATCAGACGACACGAACAGAACCCCGCAGCCTTTATCGGCTTGCGCCTTCAGCAGACGGTGGATTTCTTCACGCGTCATAACATCGACCGCTTGGGTCGGCTCGTCACACAGAAACAATACCGGATTTGAGAGCAGAGCCTTAGCAAAGACGACCTTCTGTTGATTGCCCCCGCTCAGCTGGCCGATCATTTGCTCGGAGCCTGCCGCTTTTACGTTCATTTCCTGCATCCAGGCGTTGACTTCCGTCCGTTCGGCCCGGGACCGAAGCTTCAGCAGGCCCGAAAACCGTTTTAAAACCGGCAGTGTCATGTTTTCACGTATCGACATGCCTAGAATGAGTGCATCGCGCTTGCGTTCTTCGGGAATGAGTACAACTCCATTCTCAAGAGATCGTTTCGGAGTAGGCGCGGCCACCCTGCGTCCCGCAAGCTGAATGCTTCCGCCCGCAGGTTCGCGCAGCCCGTAGATTGTTTCCAGCAATTCCGTGCGGCCTGCGCCAGCCAAACCAAAAATGCCAACAATCTCTCCCTTACGGACGCTGAGACTGACCTCTTTTACTTTTCCATCTTTCGTAGACAGGCCTTTCAATTCAAGCACGTTTTCTTCCGTTGCCGAAATCCCCGTCCTCTTCTGAGATTTCTTCACTTCGGCATTGCTCATTAGCCGGACCAAGCCGTCTTTGTCCGTTTCGGAGGTATTAACGGTCGCAACCCGCTGGCCATTGCGAAAAACCGTAATGCGGTCGGACAGCCGGAAAATCTCGTCCATGCGATGGGAAACGTACAGAATCGCCGTCCCCTGCTCGGTCAATCTCTTAATGAGAGCGAATAGTTTCTCCGCCTCCTGGTCCGTAAGCGAAGCCGTCGGCTCATCTAGAATAAGCAGCTGGCACTCCAGCATCATGGCCCGCAAAATCTCCAGCATCGTTTTTTCGGGAGGGAACATCCGGTCTGCGGTTTTATTCAAGTCAATATCGACGCCCAAATCGTTCCGGAGTTTTTCCGCCTGCTGCTTCATCGCCTTCCAGTTCACGCCGATTCGCGCTTGGTTTGCTGGATAGTCGAGCCCCAGAAACAGGTTTTCATACCCGGTAAAAGAAGGAACGAGATGCCGGTCCTGGTGCACGACATTAATGCCGAGCCGTCTGGAGGCCACAGGGTCTGGAATATCGACCTTCGCGCCTTTCCATTGAATGGTACCTGCATCCAACGTATAGACGCCGGTCATGATTTTGATGAATGTTGATTTGCCCGCCCCGTTTTCACCAACGAGCGCATGAACCTCCCCGGGCTTGACCTCTAAGCCAACCCCGGAAAGCGCATAATGCTGCCCGAACACTTTGTTCAGTCCTTCGACTTTCAGTAGGGTCAATTGGGAATCCTCCTTCGGGTAATTATTCGCTGTCTTTCGTGATAAGGCTGGCCGGAGCATAAAGCTCGGTACCTTCAGCCGGCTTGCCTTCAAATACCAGCTCAATTTGCTTAACAACAATCTCCGTCATGCCTGTAAAGTTTTGTTTAACCGTAGCTACGAGCGGAGAGCCTTTTTTTATCATTTCCACCGCCTGGCTGTTTCCGTCAATGCCAGTGACGATGATATCTTTGCGTCCGGCTGCTTCGATTGCTTGCGCCGCACCAATTGCCGCTTCATCCCAGCCCGCCCATACTGCAGTGATGGACCCTTCGGCCTTGTTGGACAACAGCAGGCTTTCCATCTGCTTCCTGGCATTTTCGATTGGTCCCGGAACCTCGACTTGCTGCTCCGTCGCCACGGAGATGTCCGGTTTAGTCTTCAGCAGCTCGTCCAGCTGTACCGTACGAGCCAAAACGCCGGGATGCGGGCGATGCGTCAGAATGACCAGTTTGCCTTGATCGCCAATTGTTTTGAACAGATGCTCGGAAATCATCTTGGACATTTCATTATTGTTGCTCGTTGCGTTCATGACCATCCCGTCGATATAACCGGAGTCAGCGCCGAACACCGGAATGTTTTTTTCCTTGGCGCGTTTGATCTGGCTTTTCAGTTGGTTGGGATCGGTGCTTACAAGCACGATTGCATCGGTTTTGGAAGCGATGACATCTTCCATACGGCTCGCAAGCTGTCCCATGTCGCCTTTGGAATCAACTACGGTCGCTTTCCACCCTTTATCGGCCGCTTGTTTCTTAAGCGATTCGACCATCTCGTTTGTTGTAACAGACGATAGGTAAGGCGTCATGATGGAAATCGTCTTGGAGCCGCTTTTCCCTTCGGATTTCCCTCCGCATGCAGTCAACGCCATTACCATTAAAAGCGCTATCAAAATCAAAGTTCCTTTTTTCATTTACGTGACGCCCCCTTATAATTGTGGAAAGATCCGTTGTTTTTAATCGCCGCAGTGCGGCTGCCCGGGTTTACCGGGCAGGGTGTTTACGCTGCCAATCCAGCAGCTGCTTGGCCGTATCCATATCCGTGACGAGCACGTCCATGCACTTGCCCCTCAGAGCGGAAACAATCGCTTCGACTTTGTCTTCGCCGGAGGCGATCGCGATCACATTCGGGATCGCTTTAATTTCGTCAATAGTAAGCCCGATCATACGAGCTTCTCCATCATAATGTACTCTTTCCCCGCTTCCATCCAGAAACGATGTAGAAATATTGCAAACCGCGCCTTTCGTTCGCATGTCTTGCATCTCTTCGTCGCTGAAATATCCGGAACGAACAATCGTCGCCTGATCCGACACCTGTCCAATGCCGATCAGCGCAAGCGATACTTTACCGGCGGCTTCAAGCACGTCGGAAATTTCTGATTCATTCAGAAAAAAATCTCTGGCCTGAGGTGACGCAACAACGGCGGGCGCATTAAGAAGCAGATGGCGGGATTTAAAACGTTCCGCGAACACGCGCGCATTCGAATTGGCGTGCCAGGTTCCGCCGTCCGATCCGAAACCGCCGATCATTGGAACAAATTGAACGTCCTTCCGGTCGGCATAATGCATTTCCTTGCCGACCGACGCAATCGTGCGCCCGGCCATTATACCAACGACGTCCCGATCCTTGATCGAACTCTCAAGCAGCGCCGAAGCGGCTCGAGCGACATGCAGGTCAATCATTTGACGATCAGCGCCCGGCACATGAACAACGATGACATCGTGGATGCCAAACGTCTCCGCAATGGCTCTCTCATAGGCCTGCTCCTCCGAATATGGATTGCGTATACTTATCTGCACAATCCCCTCCGACTTGGCTGCTGCAAGCATTCTGCTTACCTGCGGACGAGAGATGCCCAGCCGCTCGGATATTTCCTGCTGGTTCATTCCGTCCAAGTAATACATCGTGCTGACCTTGACCAACAACCTCGTTTTTTCTTGGCTTACATCATTCACAATGGGTCTTATCCCCCTCTCCCTGAACATTATTTCTTGTTTGAATATTTGTTCTGGAATCATCATACTACATTATGAAAGGGCTTGCAAGAACATAATTTCTGGCAGGATCATATGTTCAAAATTGCAAAATCAGGCTTTTTTTGAGCATTACAAAAACTCCCATCCTGGCAGATAGGAGCCTCAGATACGTTTTCAGATTCATTGTAGATTAAAGCTATTATACACAAAATAAAACGCAATCATCGTTATGCTAAGGAAACTGCATGCCGCTGCAAGCATGCGCTCGGTCCGGCCGCCATTTCTGAAAAGGCGCAGCGCCAGGCGCAGCTTCGGCCAGACAAGCAAGCCAATGCCTTCCCTGCCAAAGACGTCTCCCGCCAGATGCGACCACCAGCCCGCGATGACGCCATACACAGCAGCCTGAATCAAAACCGGCTGCGCAGCGATGCTTAGCACCAAACCAACACTTAACAGGATGGCAAATTCGGGAGAATGAATCATCCCCCGGTGCTTTACGGTTGGCAAAAGGATAAAGCCCAAGCCAACCAAAGCTATCACCCAATGCAGACTGAAATGCCAGTAGGCCAAAATACCGGCCAGCCCTATCGCAATAAAAATCAGATTCCTCAAACGTGCAATTCCAAAAGCAAATATTCCCCCAGCAAAAAGAATGAGGCTCGCTATGATGCTCCATAACAAGCCTATTGGAGAGCAAACAATCAGCCCCCATCCCAAGCGGTTGGCAAGCTTCCGGTATTTCGTCGGCAATTGGACCATATTGCTTGCCGTGCTTGTTTTGTGGTCCAGATCCGGCAGCAGGCTGGCTATCGTGGCAGCTCCAATATAAACAGCCGCTTCTCCACCAGATAGCGTTGTTGGCAGCAAAAATAAACCCGCTGCTGCACCGGCCCAGCCAAGCGAAACATGGCCAACCTTATTCATTTAAAATACTCCCCCATTTCTAGGGCGTGGCTGAATACTCCGATGGGTAATACCTCTTTCTCGTCCCATGCAAGGAAGGTTTGTGCAGGCTTACCGGGGGTAAGTCAAAAAAAACGGACGCAGCAGGGGGCGAAAAAGCGGTGCAAGATGACCTCAAGCGGGTTTTCAGACACGCCCTAATACAACCAGCTACTAATCTAAACGTTCCAAACAGGAATATTGTTTCTCTTAACGATGTCACAATTAGCGCAGATGAAGCGTTATAGAAGTAAATACAAGTTTGAGGGAGGTGTAAAGCTGCTGGAACAGGAAACGTTGCACGCTTTTGTTAATGGAGACGAGAGAGCGCTTGAAGCAATAATAGACAGGTATAGCAAGTCACTTCTTCGATACTGCATCTCCATTTTGTGTGATGTTGAAGAGGCCAAGGATGTTTTGCAAGAAACCTTTATTAAAGCATACGAAAAAAGAAGGCATTATCAGCCAGGTACATCATTGAATGCTTGGTTATATCGTATTGCGTATACGACGGCAATCAGTGCGGTAAGAAGACGCAGGCTCAGATTCAGGCTCTGGAAAGCAAGCAAAGACATAAGCCCCGCTCAGGAAAACTACATATCTGAACCTCTTTACAGTCTATTATCGTCTTTGTCAGTGGCAGACAGAGCATTGCTTTACGGCAGAGTTTTGGATGAACGGTCATACCAAGAGCTGTCACAAATATTAAACGCATCAGAATCAACGCTTCGAAAACGATTCGAACGGCTGAGAAGCAGACTGGCCAAAGAGGCTAGGCACAGGGAAACGTATGCAAAAGAGGAGTGGGTGCAATGAATATGGAGCTCATCCGAAAGCAATTGGAGGAAATTACTCCCCCGGAAATGCGCTTCAAGCAGCATGTTTTGGAGCAAATCCGAAATCGCAGACAAAATCGCAGACGGCACATGCTGATCTCCGCAGCAATCGTCCTGCTGGTTGTCATTATAGGTACTGCTCAATTTCAACAGATTGCCACTATGGCAGAAACGATGTACAGGAGCATTAAGCTATCCCTCTATAACGAAACCTTGGTCATCGACAACAATGTATACAGGATACCGATTGAGGTGGAGGGTCTCGAATGGGTGGGCAAACAGCCAAACCGGGTTGGACATAAGTCTTATACCAATATCCATGCCGCACAAGATGAGCTTAAGATCAAGCTGCTGCACAACGCTAGGAGCAACGAATCTGTGCTTAACTTTTTATTCTTTGAAAAAGAAAACAGGGCCGAGCTCATATTGCGTCATTTTTTCATTGGTGATTTGAAAAACTTCACGGAAATCATTTTGGAAAACGGCGATAGACGACAAAGCTACAGCTCAGATCAGGAAACCGTCTATAAGTCTCCTTTAGACATGAAGGTTTCATTTTTCACCGGAAAAGGCGCAGAGTATGAGATGGACAACCTGGATACTTACAATTATGAAGAAAAATATATAAGCCCTATAAATGGCATTACAGCTTACCTTTTAAAAGACACGTTCCAAGCCACATCTGATGAGAGCAGTCTATTAATGTATGCAGCAGGAAGCATTACAGAGAAGCTTGCCGTTTTTGTACACGATCATTTGCTTTATATCATTTCCGGAAACCTTCCATCCTCGGAGATGAAAAATATTATTGACGCTTTTGTCGTTGAACAATAAGCATTATGCCTTTTCTATGCTGGCTTTTTAATCGTTTGCGAACTCAAATGGCGAATTTATTTTCCGTAATGTGTATATTCGCAATGAATGCGGACACAATAAAATCATCGGCGTTGCGAAATGCCGTAGACAACCGCGGAGAAGACTTACGTTCCCCATAAGCTCTTCGTCCGGTTTCTCCTCTCCCATGAAAGAGGTCCCCGAAAGGGGACCTCGATTTTTTTTTGCTCTTTTAATTGTACTTATCCTGTTAAGGCTGAGGCGGCTGACCGCTCACGCGGCGAAGCTCGTTGGCCAAACGGTTAAATTCTTTTCGGGCATCTGGCGAATCGGTTGCCATATAGGCCGCGCTCAAAAAACGGATAATGTTGTTGGCATCCTCCGGCTTTAACACCTTCTCACCCCCTCCTTCTTCACCGCTTCCATCAAGCTTTTCTTTTACCATTCCGACAAAATCTAACCAGCCCTTCCATTGACCATCGCTATTCATCAGGCGAGGGCAGTTTTTGCCGCTCCAGTCATAATGTCTGCGAAGCCTGTCTGTGTCCCAGCCCCGCTGCTGCAGCATTCCTGCAACAAGCTCCGCTGCATTGCGAAGCGTAACGTCGTAATTGCCGCTTTCGCAAATTTCGATGCCGATGGAGGTCCGATTGCCGCTGCCTGCCGTATTGCCGTCTCCCGCATGCCAAGCGATTTCGGTTAACGGGATACATTCGATAGCTTCCTTTTGGTCGATAACGATATGAAAAGACGCTGTTGCCGTATTGGATGGATTGGTCAGCCAGTTTCTTTCATTGCGGGCTGTACTGGAAGGATTGGCCGTGTTGTGGATCGTTATCGAGGTTGCCCCAATGGCTAGACCAGGGCGGCGGTTATGTGGCGTTGCTACCGGGATATGATCAATAATATAGGGAAACATCACTCACCCCCTTGTACCGAAAATAGCTTTTCCCTATAATCTGTGCCGCCAAAAGGGACTAGGGGAGGGCTCGTATGTCATTGGCCCAGCAAAACAGCCCGGGCAAGCCCATCCCATTCCACCTTTACATCCAGCACCTCCGCCAAGTCGCGAACCTTTATATATCCCGTGGAATCAGACAAAAGGGTCTCCCTTTCTATGCCGTTGACCGTCGCCTGCGACCCCGTCCACCCTATTTTTGCGCCCAAGGCTTCGCCAATTAATCGCGCGGGGATCCACGTTGTGCCATTTTGCAAATAGCCGGGCCCGATGAGCTGTCCCTGATGTACAACTGCAACGCGGGAAGCCTCCTGCAAATTTCTCGTAGGCGGTGCAGGAGCATAACGGGTCATATCATAGGCTTGAAGCTTATATTGCTTTATTAAACTTATGAGCTTGGCCGGATATGCGGGATCTGTTGCATAACCGCATGCATACAGCATCTCTGCTTGCCTCTCCGCTGTTCCGGCGGCCCTGACTCGCTCATAACGCGGCGTTGCAAGCAGCAGGTCCAAATCCTTGTAGAAATGATAGATGCTTTTATAGGCGCGAAAAGCGGCTCGGGCGGTAATTGTTTTTCCATCGATATATTCCCATGTGCCTTTTATGACGGCTTCACCCTGCCAATAAGCATTGATTTTTCCGCCTCCCACCTTAATACCGCCAAGATTGTTCCAGGGATGGAGCTCCCCGCCGGATTCAAGCAAGCTTTGCGCCATTCGCAATGAAGGAAACATTCGGGAGCCTTCATCCCGGACAAACAAAACGGCTGGAGCAATTGCAGCAAAAAACTGGACTCTCGTCAGCTTTGCCATGTTGTCACTCTCCTTGCGCGCTGCATGAAAGCATGCGTTATATTACGGTATATGCAAGGGCTTGGCATAGCGAAACGGTCCTTTGCCAGGCAAGGCAAAAGACCGTTTCGCGGGCTGTTCTTTATGTTTTTGTCAAAATAGACGGATCTCGAAAAGCCAGCCTTTCGCGATCAAGTCATTAGACGCACAGCCGATAAACCGCCGCTTCATAAGGCTTCAGCTCCAGCAAAGCTCCTTCTGGTACGCTGAATGCGCCCGCACTGTATACGCTTTTTCCCTCTCCGCGCGTGCTGCCTTCACTCTCGTCAAGTCTTCTATTGCAACTACCTAAGCTGCCATTTCCAATGACCAGCTCGCCAACCACATTCCCGATCTCCGGGGGCAGCATACAGGCTGCCGGTTCGCCGGAAAGATTCAGCAAAACAAGCCAGCTTTCCTCGGGCAAGGTTCGGGTATAAGCAAAAATCTGATGATGCTCCTCCAGCAGCATATGGAAGTCCCCATACACCATAACTTCGTGCTTGCGGCGCAGCGCAATCAGCTTCTGATAATAATAAAAGATGGAATCGGGGTCGCTCAAAGCTTGCTCGACATTAATCTCCTTATAGTTCGGATTGACGTTCAACCACGGCTGTCCGCTTGTAAATCCGGCCTGATGGCCGCTATTCCATTGCATCGGCGTTCTGGAGTTATCCCGCGCAAGATGCTGCAACTCGGCTAATACCGCCTCCGGCTCTCTGCCCAAAGCGACCTGCTCCGCAAATTTATTTTTCATTGCGATATCATCGTAATCCTCTATGGAGGGCAGCTTGATGCCCGTCATGCCGATTTCTTCTCCCTGGAAAATATAAGGCATCCCGGGGAGCGTATGCAGCAGCGTTGCGAAGCAGGTTGCGGATTCCACCCGCAGATCGGCATCATTGCCAAACCTCGTCACGACGCGGGTATGATCATGATTATTAAGAAATTGCGAATTCCATCCCCTGCCCCACAAGCCATCGTACCAGCGCTGCTGAATTTCCTTGAACCGGGCCAAATCCCAATAAGGCATATCGTCGCATACTTCAAAATGAAACAGCGTATTCAGCTCGCCCCGGTTCTCCCCTACATACAATACGCCATCCTCCGGCGTCACAAAAGGGATTTCGCCAACTGTAAACACATCATAATGGCGCAGCACCTCATCATGCATTTCCCTCAAGTAATCATGAATGCCGGGATTGTTGCCCAGATACGAAATATCCCTCGGATTTTCGGAGTCGGGAAACCCTTCTTGCTTCGCCAGTAAATTAATAACGTCCATGCGGAATCCGTTTATCCCTTTATCCAGCCAAAACCGCATCATGTCGTAAATTTCTTCCCTCACTGCTTTGTTTGCCCAGTTCAAATCCGGCTGCTGGGAGGCAAAGGAATGAAAATAATATTCCCCGCTCCCTTCATCATACGTCCAGGCTGACGGCTCGAAATAGGAACGCCAGTTGTTCGGCTCCTTCCGCCAAATGTAATAGTCGCGGTACGGATTATCCCTGGAGGAGCGGGCTTGCCGAAACCATTCATGCTGATCCGAGGTATGATTGACAACCAGATCCATAATCAGCTTCATGCCCCGTTTGTGCACAGCAGCCAGCAGCCGTTCGAAGCTCTCCATATCCCCTGCTTTGGGCATAATGGACCGATAATCGGAAATGTCGTACCCGTTGTCCACGTCTGGAGAGCCGTAGCAAGGATTAAGCCAAACAACGTCCGCTCCAAGCTTAGCGATATAATCCAACTTTTCAATAACGCCGTCCAGATCGCCGTATCCGTCGCCGTTGCTGTCATAGAAGCTGCGCCAATAAACCTGATACACGACAGCCTCCTTCCACCATGTTTTTTTCATTTGACCGCTCCTTCGGCAATGCCCTTAATGATATGTTTTTGCGCCGTGAAATAAAAGATGACGACAGGAATGATCGTTAAGGTCAGGCCGGCCATTGCCAGATTCCATACAATCGTAAACTCGCCGAAGAAATAGAAGGTGGAGAGCGGAATCGTCCGCAGCCCTTTGTCGGACAAGGTCAGCGACGGAAGCAGGTAGTCGTTCCACATGGCGATAACATCCAGAATGGCGATTGTAATCGTGATCGTTTTGAGCATTGGAAAGACGATGCGCCAAAATACGCCAAACTTGCTGCAGCCGTCCAGCGTGGCCGCCTCCTCCAGCGCTATAGGAATCGACTTCATGAAGCCGTGATACAGAAACACCGCAAGGCTGGCATGAAAACCAACGTTCATAAAAATCAAGCCTTCATGCGTATTCAGCATAGGGATGCCGAGATTGGTCCTAATCCAGCCCATCGTTTGCATCAGCGGCATCATCAGCGTCTGGAACGGAATCAGCATCGTAGCGACAAATACCATAAAAATAACCTGACTCAGCCGGTTGTTTGTGCGCACCAGCATCCATGCCGTCATAGACGCCAGCACTACGACAATAACGACGGATACAATCGTAACGTATAGCGAGTTGCCAAACGCCGTCAGGAAATTCATTTTTTCCAGCGCCTGGGCGTAATAAGTGAAGCTGAACGACGTCGGCAGAGCCAAGGCGTTGTTATATAGCTCCGACCGGTCCTTAAAGGAGTTGACCAGCATGATATAAATGGGAGAAAGGAAGACCAGCGCAAGAGCGACAAGCAGAATCTCCGCTATCCATTTGTTGACTCTGTTCATCACATCTGCACCTCCCTCTTCTTCGTGATGTATACCTGGACAAGCGTAATCGCAGCGACAACAACAAAGAAAATAATCGCTTTTGCCTGCCCGATGCCATACCGGCTATAACCGAATATTTCATTAAAAATATTCATCGCAAACATCTCCGTGCTATTAACCGGCCCCCCTCCGGTAAGGGAAAGGTTTACGTCGAAGATTTTGAAAGCGCCAGACAGAGTCAGGAACAAACAAATCGTAAACGACGGCATAAGCAGAGGGAACACGATTTTGGTCAAGCGATGCCAAGGACCCGCTCCATCAACCTGCGCCGCTTCCATCAGATCATCCGGAATGCCCTGCAAACCGGCGATATAAATAATCATCGTATAACCCGCCATCTGCCAGGCAAATACAACAACGATGGCATACAGCGCATATTGGGGATTGAGCAGCCAGTTGAAAAAGATATTTTCGGCCCCGACATTTTCGCCAATGTATTTAAACGCGTCGGTAAAAATAAATTTCCAGATGTAGCCCAAAATCAAGCCGCCGATCAAATTCGGCATAAAAAAGAGCGTGCGCGCCAGATTGCTGCTTTTCAGCTTTGAGGTTACCAGAAGCGATAAGCCAAGCCCGGCCACATTAACGAGCACCAGCGCCATCAGCGTAAACTGGATCGTAATCCAGGCAGAGTGCATAAAGCGGTCATCCTGAAAAACCTGAACGTAATTGCTAAAGCCAACAAACTGCTTGGCATTGGCCGCTATTCCGTCCCATTTGATAAAGGAGTAGACAATGCCGATGATAAACGGAATAATAACGACCGTTGTAAACACAAGCAGCAATGGCACCGTAAACAGGACAAACCACGCTTTGTTTTTCCACTTGTTCATGTCGAATCACTCATTTCCGGTTAAAATATAAAGCTGTCGGCATCCCTGAAATGGAGAAAGCCTAACGCCGTATTTCAGGAAGTTAGGCTTTTTTTTGCCGTGCCGGGACTCCTTATTTAGGAGCTTTCGCCCAAGCTTCGTCCAGCTTTTGCAAATACTGCTCGCCGGTTATGCTGCCATCCAGGAAAAACTCCTGCGTAATAGGGGCCAGATCATTAATGATGATGCCTTGCGGAAAATAGTTCAGCGCCCACGGAATGGTTTTGCCGCTTTGCGTTGCCTCAAACACCGCTTGCGACAGCGGATCAAGATTAGGAGCTTCAATATTAGTCATGGACGGAATAAACTTGAACTCGTTGACAATGGCGTTTTTACCGGTTTCGCTATTGAATACCCAGTCAATGAAGGCATGGGCTGCTTCAATTTGCGCCTCCGTCGCCTTGTTGTTGATCACCCACATGGCAGGCAAATCAACGGCCAGCTTATCGTTTCCACCCAACGGCAGCGGCATCATGCTTACATTCAGGTCGCCGAATTCAGACAACATGCCGTAGCTCCAGTTCCCCTGATGAACCATAGCCGACTTGCCAGCCGCCAGATCGCCCATTTGGGAATCGTAGGTCACTTCAAGCGGATTAACGGAATTTTCGCGGATGGTTTCCATAAACCGGGCAAATTCCTGGAAGGCCGGCGTATCCGCCATTTTTACCTCGCCGCTATTCACCTTCTCCACAAAGCCTTTAGGGTCATCCTGGACAGAAAAAGGCGTATTGATGATATGCCCGATCAGAAAGTAGGCTTCCTGCGACAGGCTTATGCCGTTTTTGCCCTCGCCTTTAAACTTTTGAAGGACAGAAGTAAAGGACTCCAGATCCGTCACCTCGTCCGGCCGCACCAGATCCTTGTTATAGACAAGTCCAAAGCCTTCCACGCCAATGGGAACGCCGACGGTTTTGCCATCGATTTCGGTGCTTAGTCCAGGCGCAATATTTTTGACGTAATCCTCGTTGCTCAAATCGACATAATAGGAAGCATATTTTTGAGCCTCCGCCCCAGGCTGAACACTGAAGATAGTTGGTCCTTCGCCTGCATTCAGCTTGGCTTGCAGCTGTGAAATGTAATTATCGCCAGCCGAGCCCCACACATCAACCTCATTACCCGTTTCTTCAGTATATTTTTTAGCAAGAGCCTCTAACGGTCCGGCAATTTCAACCTTGGATTGAAACAGTGAAATTTTCGCCAGCTTGCCTTCTCCGCTACCGGAACCGCCTCCGTCGCCGCTGCCTCCGCATGCCGCCAGCGAAGCTGTCATAAGCGCCGCTGTCGTCAGAATGCTTGCAATGCGTATTGCTCTCTTCATTGTAACGCCCCCTAGGTTTTATTCATGTTGATTTTATAATGAAAGCTCTTACAAAGTCAATAAAAAACCTAAATAAAATTAAGTATTATACTAAACTATTTTCATATAAAACCAACACTTTTACTAATTTTCCTTTTTAGCAACAAACTATGCCCGGTTCCTCCCTATAGTATTAAGACAATTGACACATTTTGAATCAGTCTCTCCAAAACTCTTTTATTTTTTTGAGATGGTTTTGTAAATGAAAGATATCTTTAGTAAAATACCTGGTAAAGTGATATAATCATTTTACAAAAGAAAGCGGGGGAGGCTGCAGCAATGATTGGCTTGAAGGAAATTGCGGAAATGACCGGCGTTTCCGTATCAACCGTATCCAACGTTCTAAATGGACGAAAAAACGTTTCGCAGGAAACGCGGGACCGCATATTGAAATGCTGTGAGGAGCAGGGGTATGTTCACGAAGCGGCAGGCAAAAAGAAACCGCTGGAGCGCACCAGGCGGATTGTGTTTATTTTCAGCGACTTTGACCGCGACTTTTATTTGAAAATTATTGAAGGCGTCAGCACATGCCTGACTGAAAACGGCTATGACCTTGTCATTTGTACTAATAAATCCAGCGACAGCTTTCTGCGCAGCAGCTTTGCCCGGGGTACAATCAGTCTGGACGGCAGCTTGACGGATGAGTTCCTGCACACCGTTGCCAAACCGGAATTTCCCGTTGTGCTGATGGACAGAATCGTCGACAAGGGGCATGCCAACGCAAGAAGCGTCATTGTCGACAATTACCCCGCCATGTGCGAGCTGGTGCAAGCGCTGGTGGACAGGGGGTTTCGTAAATTCGGCTTTTTAGGAGGACTGAGTCATACGCTGGATAACCAGGAGCGTTTCGCCGGCTTTGCCGACACGCTTCAGAAAAACGGCATCCTGTTTGACCAGAAAAATTATTATCACGGCAATTATCGGGAGAAAAGCGGCTATCAGGCGGGCAAGCTGATGTTTCTTGGAAATGACCTGCCGGAGGTGCTCGTTTGCGCCAATGACAATATGGCGATAGGAGCGATCAAGGCGTTAGAGGAGCGGGGCGTCAAGGTGCCGGAGCAGGTTTCCGTAACGGGATTTGACGATTCCGATACTGCGGCGCTGGCCGGCTTAACGACCATTTCCATCCCTCGTTACGAAAGCGGGTATTTGGCGGCAAAGGAGCTGCTGGAGATGATTCACGGCTCGGAGGGCTCCTCTACCATAAAAATAAGCGCAGCCGTCAAATGGAGAAAAACGGTACGCGAAGGGCTGCAATAAAGCGGCAAAAATAAAACAATCGCCAGCTTTATTTCTCGCTGGCGATGTCATAAAATCTTCTGGTGTTGGACAGGAGCGTTTCCGCGGCAAGGCGCTCGTCCACCCCTTTGATGACGGCGATATCACGGATAACGCCGCGCGTCATGGAAGGCACAGTTGCGTGCCCGGAGTAAGGTCCCTCAAAGGGCCAGGGGCCATCCGTTTCCGCCATCAGCAGCTCCAGAGGATACGCCTTCACCAAGCTTTGAATTTCCTCCTCATAAGCTACATCCGGCGTAATGGAGATCATATATCCGGCAGCAGCCATAGCTTTTATCGTATCTGCGCTTCCTTTAAACCAATGAAAATGGGCTTTTGTGACGCCGTTGGCCAAAAGCAGCCGCATCACCTTGTCGGCATCCTCGTAAACGGCATGCAGAGCCAAAGGACGATCAAGCTCTGCCGCTAGTGAAATAAACACCTCCAGATTTTCCAAATACGGACCTTCATCGAAGGCTTCACTGTTTGACTCCGCCTCGGTTCGCCTGTAATAAGGCAGCCCAACCTCTCCAATCGCAAAGCTTTCGCCTGCCTCATGTCTCGCTTTAATCCACCGGATCAGCTCGTCTCTGTCTGACGGATTAAGCGGATCTTGTTCGGGATGCCAGCCGTATGCAGGCATAACTCGGCCGGGATAACGCTCTGCAAGACGGCGGTTTTCCTGACTGGACCGCAGACCCATCGAGACAGCGACAACAGCCTCCACGCCTCCCTCAAATGCTTGCTCCAGCAGACCATGTCGTTCCTCTTCGCTGTATTGATCGGCATGCAGATGTGCGTCTATGCACCGCAAGTCTGCTGCCGCTCCCCACTGGGGAAACCTGCGAAGTGCGTGTGCATCAGTCGTGGCAGAAGCCCTATCTGAGACTGACATCTCTTCCAAAGCGGCAACATTTTCGTCCCTATCATTTTGACCGCCCATCTTACACTCCCCCTCCAGCGCCTTGAAGCCCGTTGTAAATCCGTCCCTTCAGCTCGCTCCAGCGGTTATCGGTCCATAAGTCCTCCCGGCGCGGGCGTTCAAAAGGCACGATGATTTCATCAACTATTGTTCCTGGGGATGCCGACAAAACAAGTACACGATCCGACAATTGCAGCGCCTCTTCTATACTGTGCGTAATGAGCAATACCGAACGCCGATGCTTTTCCCAAATGGACAGCAGCCATTGCTGCATCTGAAGGCGTGTCAGCGCATCCAGCGCGCCAAAGGGCTCATCCAGCAGCATTAACGGCTGAGGCGACAGAAGCGCCCGCAGAAAGGAGACGCGCTGCGCCATGCCGCCGGAAAGCACATGCGGATAAGCGTTGCAGTATTCGCCGAGCCCAACCGCCTCCAGCCATTTCTGCGCTGTAGCTTTAATGGAGGCTTTGTCGCCATGGCCCGCAATCCGCAAAGCAAGCTCAATATTGCCTGATACCGTCCTCCAGGGCAGCAGCGAGGCCTGCTGAGGCATATAGGCAATATGGCCGGTTTTGCCCGTAATGTCCTCTCCGCCTACCGCAATGCGCCCGCTTGATGGAGTTTGCAATCCCCCGATCAGGCTGAACAAGGTCGATTTGCCGCTGCCGGACGGCCCGATGAGCGAAACAAATTCGCCATCGGCAACGGAAAGCGAGAGACCGCTCAATACTTCCTTGGCGGTGCTTCCAGCGCCAAAGGATTTACTTATCCCTTTAACGTCAAGCATGACTGCTTCCTCCCTCCGCTTTTGGCCGCCATTTCACAACAAAACGCTCGCACCAAACGATCAAACCAAACAACAGCAGGCTGACTATAATAATAAGCAGAGCCGCAGCAAAGGAGCGCTCCGGCATAAAACCTCTCGACGACAGCACCATAAAGCCGCCCAGGCCGTTTTTGGGAGCCAGCAGCTCGGCAAATACGGCGCTTACTACACTGTAGGAAACGGCTATTTTCAAGCCGGAAAATAAATGCACCAGCGAGCCCGGCAGCTCCAAACGCCAGAATAAAGTCCATTTGCCCGCCCCGATCATCTGCAAATAATGTCTAAGCGCGGGATCGGCATGCGACAAACCGCTTAACATCGCCACCACAACGGGAAAAAAGCAAACCATGATGACAAGCAGCACCTTTGGCAGCAGGCCATAGCCAAACAGCATCGTCATAATAGGCCCCAAAATAACAATTGGCACATTTTGCGACAGAACGAACAGGGGATATACGCCGCGGCGCACGCCAGGCAGCAAATGCAGCAAGGCGGCGAGCACAAAACCCGCCGCCGCGCCGCCGCCAAAGCCGATCAAGGTCAGCTGAAGCGTGTAGCCTGCATGCATCATCAGCCTGGGCCAGATAGCGATTGCCTCCTGCACCACCGCTATCGGCGCCGGAATGCGCCAGGCCTGCACCCAGCCCAGACTGACGGCGCTTTGCCAGAAAAGCAAAAGCGCCGCAAGCACGGCAGCGGGAGGCCAAATCGCGCTCCAGCTGCTATTTTTTTTATTGCCCATCAGGGTATTTCTCCAGCAGACGGTCCATCGAAGCCCCGTTTTGCGGGTTATAGTAAATTTTGATTTGCGAAATAACGGAGGCACAGCCCATATCTGTCATAGCGGTATTCATATCCTGAACAACCTCCAGCAGCCGGGAAAGCTCCCCCTCCATTGTCGTTTCCAGCGGCGCTACGCGATAAGCTACGCCAGAGGCTTTAATAACATCAATCGCGGCGTCTACAAAAGGAAGAACGCTGGCTCCTCCAGGCGTGCTGGGCAAAATTTGAATGCTGACCAATGCGTTTGCCATCGTATTCATCTCCTTAATTATAGTAGTAGGATTTTGGATTATGATTTCGGAAGAAATTCGTTAGTAAAGACCGCTTCCGCGTCCAGCTTGCCCTCCAGCAATCCGTTTTCAAACATCCAGTCGGCATAGTTCTGCCATACGCTCAGCTTTTGCTCGCCCCAACGCGGAGCGTCGTCCTGATAACGGCTGCTCAGCCACTTCTGGCTTGCTTTTACTTGCTCCGGGTTCAAATCCGGCTCAGCCTTAATCAGCACATCCGCCGCTTCCTCAGGATGTTCAATTGCATATTGGTAGCCCTGCGCCGCTGCCTCGGTAAAGGCCCTTACCAGCTCCGGGGAGCCGCTGACCATCTCTTCGGTTGTAATCAGCACCGGCGTATAATAATCCAGCTTGTCGCTATAATCGGTCAAATATACCATGTTAATTGGCTCGCCGCGAAGCTCGGCCTCAATGCCGGTCCAGGCATAATAGATCCAGGCAAAATCAATATCGCGCTCAACGGCCGAAAAAAAGTCGCTGTCTCCGATGCTCATAATATCCACCTTGCTGACATCGGCATCCTCTGTAAGCATTAAAGCCTTAATGACGGCCTCCTCAACTGGAGCGCCCCAGCCGCCGTAACGTTTCCCTTCAAATTTTTTAGGAGAATCAATGCCTTGTTCTTTAAGCGATGCAAAACCCGAGGTATTATGCTGAATAACGGCAGCAAGCGAAACAAGCGGCACCCCGGCGATTTTGGCCATGGTGACCGACTCCTGGTAGCTAACGCCAAACTCTGCGGCGCCGGAAGCCACCATTGCGTCCGGGCCGTCCTGACCCGGCTGCACAATTTCAACATCCATCCCATGCTCCTTGAAATAACCCAAATCCCTGGCTACATAAAGGCCGGTGTGATTCGTGTTAGGGGACCAGTCCAATACAACCTGCACCTTCTGCAACACTTCCCCCTTTTCCCCCGTCTCCTGTCCCTCTTTGCTTGTGTTGTTAACCGCTTTGCCCCCGCAGCCTGCCAGTGTCAGCGCAATTGCCGTCACTGCCATCAGCGCCAGCGTCCAGCGGCTGCGCTTCGTATTTCCTTGCTTCGTCATGCCGATCTCTCCTTCTCTGTATCGTCTTCGTTTTAGACCGATCATCCTAAGCTTTATACCCTGAATACCCTGGAAAAAACAAAAAAACGTCCTCCATACGAAGGACGCTAACATTCGCCGCCAATTTTTCCATAACGCGACCCATTTCCGGCATACGCCAAAAAACGCAATCACTCTTTTGAAAAAGGTAGCTTTCCTTCCTACGCCGGCATTATCCGGTTCAGGTATACGGGTCGGAACGATGCTTCATTCCCTCTCAGCCAGCTAATCCAGCTCCCCGGTGCAATATAGGCTTGATCAATCATTCATCATTATAGCAAATATGCGGAGGAATGCCAGTTTAATTTTGACAGGAGCAAGGTTTGCTTCATTATTTTTGTCTCCAAACTGTTTACGTTCAAAATGTATGCTTCCAAAACGGCGCCTCATCGCACCAAGAGCTCTTTTGCTTAATAGTATGGTACCAATGAAAAGGCGAAAGGAAGATCATCCATGATATCCATCAGCTTGTGCATGATCGTGCGCAATGAAGAGGAAAGCCTCGGCAGATGTCTGGCATCCGTAGCCGACGCTGTTGATGAAATTGTCATTACCGATACCGGTTCAACGGATAAAACGAAAGAAATCGCAGAGTCATTTGGCGCTGTTATTCATGACTTTGAATGGATTGACGACTTTGCGGCGGCGCGCAATTTCTGCTTCCGGCAAGCGACAAAAGAATTTATTCTGTGGCTGGACGCCGATGATGTGATAGAACCCGATGATTTGCGGAAGCTTAAAGCATTAAAGGAGGTTAATCCTTTCCCTTTTGACAGTGTCACTATGAACTACCATCTAACCTTTGACCATAAGGGGAATCCTGTATTCAGCCTGCGGCGAAACCGCTTGGTGCGCCGAAGCCGCAACTTCCAGTGGATTGGGCCTGTGCATGAATATCTTGCGGTATCCGGTCATACTCATCACAGCGATGTTGCCGTCACCCATCGCAAGGAGCGGCAGCATACCGACCGCAATTTGCGCATCTATCTCAAGCGGCAGGCAAGCGGCGAAACCTTTTCGCCTCGCGATCAATACTACTTCGCCAATGAACTGCGCGACAACGGCCGTTTTTCCGAAGCGGCTGAGTGGTACGAAACGTTTCTGAACTCCGGCAAAGGCTGGGTAGAGGATGAAATTAACGCCTGCCTGAAGCAGGGGGATTGCTACGGCCGTCTTCTCCAGCATGATAAGCAGATGACTTCGATTCTGAGAACCTTGAGCTACGATACGCCGCGGCCAGAATTTTGCTGCGAGATAGGCGCCGTGTTTATCAACCGAAAGCAATATCAGCAGGCCATCTACTGGTTCCAGCAAGCGATTTCGGTGGAGCGTCCAGCCCAGCATATGGGTTTTTCGGACCGTGCAACCTCGACCTGGCTGCCCCATCTTCAACTGACGGTATGCTACGACCGCCTGGGCGACAAAAAAAACGCCCTGCACCATCATGAGCAGGCCAAAAGCTATAACCCTGGCCACCCCAGCGTACAATTTAATGAAAAATATTATTACGGAAGCAAAGAGTGATGAATGAGTTAATGATTATTTAACGGTCATGGATGACCGTCACAGACCGAAATAGCTGGATTTGACTTGTGTAGCGGACACCGCTGTCCTTTATCGCTCCAAAATTGCGCATTCGGGCGCAAATATTGGGTTTAACGGACGCCATTGTCCTTTACAAAATGATATTCCGCAAAAAGAGACTCCTAAAGGTCACGGATGTCCGCAAGAAGTCAATTCCGTGTTTCGGCTGAATGCCATATTCGCCGCCCGCCATGACACTAGTCATGACCAGCAATGGAAAGCGGACTTTTTGAACCTCCGCTTCAAATCAAGTTCAAAAAGTCCGGTTTTCAGTGCCAAGAAGATGGCATGAAGCTAGAAACTGAGTAGCGGAGCTTAGTGGAAGCTAAGTGAGCAACGGAAGTTTC
>NZ_LYPA01000078.1:0-32193 GCF_001675045.1 Paenibacillus oryzae | reverse complement strand
AAGTTCAAAAAGTCCGGTTTTCAGTGCCAAGAAGATGGCATGAAGCTAGAAACTGAGTAGCGGAGCTTAGTGGAAGCTAAGTGAGCAACGGAAGTTTCGGCTGAATGCCATATTCGCCGCCGGCCATGACGCTAGTCATGACCCGCAATGGAAAGCGGACTTTTTGAACCTCCGCTTCAAATCAAGTTCAAAAAGTCCGGTTTTCAGTGCCAAGAAGATGGCATGAAGCTAGAAACTGAGTAGCGGAGCTTAGTGGAAGCTAAGTGAGCAACGGAAGTTTCGGCTGAATGCCATATTCGCCGCCGGCCATGACGCTAGTCATGACCCGCAATGGAAAGCGGACTTTTTGAACCTCCGCTTCAAATCAAGTTCAAAAAGTCCGGTTTTCAGTGCCAAGAAGATGGCATGAAGCTAGAAACTGAGTAGCGGAGCTTAGTGGAAGCTAAGTGAGCAACGGAGGTTTCGGCTGAAAGCCATATTCGCCGCCGGCCATGACACTAGTCATGACCCGTAATGGAAAGCGGACTTTTTGAACCTCCACTAAACCATTTGTGGTACAATGATGTCGAAAGTTTCTATCCCGTACACCAAGACAGGAGGCCTGTATGAAAACACCTTGGCGACAAATAGGCCTGGTAATTCTGGCGTTTCAGCTGGCGGGCTGCTCCGCAGGCGGCGGCAGTGCAAACGAAGCAGCGGAAGCCGGCAAACGCCTACCCGCCGCATCTGCGGAGGCATCGCCGGAGCTAACGGCGGAAACCGCTGCAACGCCAGCGGCTAATGAAGGATCGGCCGCGGAAACCACTGCTCTAACGGAGGCCTCTTCGCCTCCCGAAAAAGAGCCGGCAGAAGAGCCCGCAGGAGAAGCCAAAAGCGCGACGCCGCTTTATGCTATGACGGAGGCTTTCCGCTTCAAGCCTTTAAAGGAAGGCGTGCCATCCCAGGTTGTGCTGCTCACCTTTGATGACGGCCCTCATGATGAGACCGTTTTGACCAAGCTGCTTGATGTGCTGGATCAGCATGGAGCAAAAGCGATTTTTTTCGTTAATGGATATCGAGTCAAACAAAATCCGGAGCTGCTGAAGCTGATCCATGCACGGGGACAAGCCATCGGCAACCATTCCTATGACCATATTAATTTGAAAAATGAAAAGCTTGAGACGGTCCAGAAGCAAGTGGGCGATGTTCAAACCATAGTAGAGGAGCTTGTGGGCGTCAAGCCGCTTTTTTTCAGGCCGCCATACGGCGCAGGCAGCGATGACGTTCGCGAAACAGTAAAAAACCATGGCATGTTGTACATGACATGGTCGAATGGCTCCCTGGACTGGGAAAGCTCCGCCAAAAATAAACCGGAAGTTGTTGTCTCCAATGTGCTCGACCAGCTTCATCCCGGCGCCAATATTTTGATGCATGAGCTTTCCTGGACCGCGGACGCCCTGGACACTCTTTTGACGGAGCTGGAGGATCGGGATTACGGCTTTATTGATCCTGCCGACATTTCCATATCTGCAAATTAGTCGCGGGACGGCTACTGGGTAAATTTGTTTCCGTACCAGAACAGGAAAGCAACAAGCGCAACGAACAATAAAAAGAGTAAATTAAAATACCACTTGTAGAGCTTGTTTATGCTGGACGGATACTTTTTGCGGCGAGGCGGCAGCTTGGCCTGCTCCTCCCCTGCCGCCTGTTCGTCCTGCAAGGGCGGCGGCATCGGCCGAGCCCCTCTGGCAGAGCGGCTATGTCTTTCTTTCCTGCTCATGGCTCCCTCCTGAAGCGAATAATAAGTCCCATGATAAGATCGATGGCGAAATGCGCAAGGATAGGCGCCCAGATCGATCCGCTTTGAATATAAATCCAGCCCAGGCCGTAGCTAATAGAAAAGACCAGGCCGGTAGGTATCCAATGTCTCAAATAGCGGACATGTATGGCGGCAAAAATGATGCTTGTCCAATAAGGTCCAAATGCGTGCTGCACGGCGCCGCGGAACAACAGCTCCTCGCAAATCGCCACAATAAACGAAATCAGGGCGATATGCCAGACGGGCCGCATGCGGAAAATACGGTCGTTGACCCCGCCGTCATCGGAAACCTCATCCGGCACCCAGCGGGAAATGAGCAGGTCGACGGCAACAACGGCAGCCGCCAGGCCTAGCCCCCACCATAAGACGTTTAACGTGGATGGCAAGGCCAGCAAATGAATTATGTTTTGACGCTGAAATAATAACCACACAATACCGATAATAAGTGTAAGCCCTTGTGTTGCATATAAGTTAATAAGTAGCATACGGTCATCAATTTCGTCAACACTGACCTTGCGAACCCGTATTTTGCGTAAATCGAACTTTTTCATTATGTCCCGCCTGTCTGCATTTTTGTCTTTGTTCGAGTTCAAAAGTCACAACTATTTACATACATACGAAGGAGATTATCATGGAAAAACGATTGACTACCACAGCAATGATGTTTAGCGTTGGATTTGTTTGTATGCTAGTATTTGCAGTAGGTGCGTTCTTCTACGGCGTGCAAATCGGCATGGACAAGGTTGAAGCCAAATACAAATCGGAAAGCGGCAGCGAGGATAATGCCGCTGTCGCAAGTTTGCCTTATCAGCAGCAAGACCTTGTGTCCTTCTATCATACTGTATTTTCCCCTTATCGTGAATTTCAGAGCAAATGGCTTGATGCCATGAACAAGCTTTCTCAGGGCCAAAGTATGGACGCAGCCTCTACCTTCTCCAGTCTGGCTAAGCTTGCGGATCAGAAGGCGACCGAAGCCAGCACCTTCGATATGGGAAAATCCGAGCTGCTTGGCACCTCGCAGATTGGTTATGCGCGCAGCTTGAAGCTTTTTAAGGATGCAGCCTCCAAAGCGGCCTCGGCCTCCAAAAACGCGGAGCTGACCGAGCTGCGCAACATCATCCTGGAGGAAAGCAACTACAAAGCCGCTGCCAAGGAAGCGCTGAACGCCCAGACTGCTTATTATACCGCTATGCAGAAATGGGCTGCAAGCATCGACCCCGACATACCGGACACCTACACTGTCAAAAATGCATTGGCGCTGAAGGAATGGAGCGGGCAGCCGCTTATTATTAAAAACGTCATTGTGGTCAACTACCTGGCGGAGCGCGGCGAGCTTGAAGGCTTTTACCCGCAGGACTTGACGAGTCGCGTCGACGACTTCATTCAATCGGGACAAGCTGCCAAAATGAAGCTTCAGACAGCAGGCGCAATCGTGGATTTGCTGCTCTCTACCGATGCGGTCCGAACCGGACAATTCAATGACTACAAATTGCGTTATTATCAATCCGAAATGCTGCCGCTGCTGCCCTTTTTCCTGCCGGATCAAGGCCAATAAGAAACATGCAGAAAACCATTAAAATGGACGGCCTCAGGATGTTGCTTGAATCATAACGAAATTTTCACAAATGAGCAAGTTTAAGGATTGCAATTTTCCGCTGTCATGCATTAAAATAATAAAGTGACATGACTTCGTGGATTGAACTCTCGAACCGCTGCGCCACAACGGAGCGGTGAGAGGGTTTTTCTTTTCATAACTGCGCAAGGAATAAGGACTTGCCAAACTAGGAGGACTGTGTAACATGTACAAAGTGTTAGTATCCGACCCCATAAGCGATCTGGGCATCCAGCAGCTTGTGGAAGCAACCGATGTCATCGTGGACAAAAAAACAGGTCTGAGCGAAGACGAGCTTATTGCCATTATTGGTGAATACGATGCCCTGCTGGTTCGCAGCCAGACTCGCGTCACTGCCAAAGTAATGGAAGCCGGAAAAGCTCTGAAGGTGGTTGGCCGCGCCGGCGTTGGCGTAGACAATATCGACCTGGACGCTGCCACGCAACGAGGCATTATCGTAATCAACGCACCGGACGGCAATACCATTACAACTTGCGAGCATGCATTTGCCATGATGATGGCGCTTGCCCGCCACATTCCGCAAGCTTATATGAAAACAGTTAACGGCACATGGGACCGCAAGTCCTTCCTGGGCGTTGAACTGCGTGCCAAAACGCTGGGCGTTCTAGGCATGGGCCGGATCGGCAGCGAAGTGGCTAAACGGGCTAAAGCGTTTGGCATGACTATTATGGGCTTTGATCCCTTCCTGACGGAAGAACGCGCTGAAAAGCTGGGCGTTAAGCTTTCCACGGTTGATGAAATTGTTCGCGGAGCTGACTTTATTACCGTGCATACGCCCCTTACCCCTGAAACGCGCCATATGATCGGAAAAGCGCAATTCAGCGTAATGAAACCCGGCATGCGCATCGTCAACTGTGCCCGCGGCGGTGTTGTGGACGAGCTTGCCCTGGTGGAAGCAATCGATGAAGGCATTGTGGCAGGCGCCGCATTTGACGTATTCGAGGTTGAGCCTCCTGCTGCCGACCATCCGTTCCTCACTCATCCTAAAATTATCGTAACACCGCATCTTGGCGCTTCTACGGTTGAGGCGCAGGAAAACGTAGCCATCGACGTTTCGGAGCAAGTGCTGCACATTTTGCGTGACGAGCCGTTTGTTAACGCGGTCAACATGCCTCCGATTCCGGCTAACCTGCAAAACACGCTTCAGCCTTACTTTACGCTTGGCGAAAAGCTGGGCAGCTTTATTGCACAATCCACCGAAGGCGGCGTACAAGAAATTTCCATCAGCTATTCCGGCGAGCTTGCCGATGTGGATACTCAGCCGCTGACCCGATATATTGTTCGCGGTGTATTATCCCATCATCTTGGCTCGGAGCAGGTCAATGTCGTAAACTCCATGCATTTGGCCAAAATTCGCGATGTCAACATCGTCGTGAAGAAGTCCCTTACTTCCAAGGACTTTACAAACCTGGTAACCGTATCTCTTCGGACCAAAAAAGAAGAGCATGTTGTTGGCGGAACGCTGCTTACCGGTTACGGCCCGCGCATCGTTCAAATCGACAACTATCCTGTTGATGTTACGCCTGAAGGCAACCTTGTTCTGATTTCGCATACTGACAAACCAGGCATTATCGGCCGTGTCGGCACGCTGCTTGGCTCCAATGATGTCAACATTGCAACAATGCAGGTTGGACGTCAATTGGAAGGCGGCTCCGCCATCATGGTATTGCGCGTAGACAAAGGCGCTCCAAAGGATGTACTGGATCAGTTGACCAGCCTGCCTGAGCTGAAAACAGCCAAAGAGATCATTTTGAACTAAAGTCGATCTGATTTCAGATTGAATGTTTCACGAACAACAAGATTTTAGTCGATGATTCAACAAAAAGCGTGCCGCAAGGCACGCTTTTTTTGTCGGTCTAATGGGCAGGCAGTCGCTTCAAGGACGTGGAAGCATTCTGCTTGTCTGCTTTTGCCCCCAAAGGAAAGTGTTACTTTTTGTTAGTTGGCTGTGTTCGACCAACGATGTCTCCTGCTACCGGGAGCAAGATGGTAAATGTTGTACCCACATTAACGATGCTGTCAACGGCGATGGTTCCCTGATGAAGATCAATCAAATTTTTAACAATCGCCAGGCCAAGGCCCGTCCCGCCGGAGGCTCCCCTGGTTCTAGCTTTATCCGCTTTATAAAAGCGTTCAAAAATGAATGGCGCATCCTCGGGTGGAATACCTTTGCCCTCATCCTTGATTTCCAGCTGAATATAGGGCTCCCCGTTTACTTCGACTGCAGCGCCACGAATTAAAATACTTTTACCTGAGGCGGTATGGCGCAAAGCATTATCCAGCAGGTTGGTCAAAATTTGCTCCAAGCGGTCTTCATCGGCTTGTTCTAGGACAAGCATTGAGTCCGGAATATCCGCAATCAGCTTGACGCCCCGCTCCTTGGCATAAACGCCAAACTTTCGATGAACGCGGCGCATCATATTGCCCAAATCGATGCGTTGGTAGTTCATGTCGACATGACCGGCTTCCATACGCGCAACATCAAGAAAATCATTAACAAGCCTTCCCATTCGGAGCGATTCGTCATAAATGACCTGAACAAGCTCCTGCCTCTCTTCCGGCGAAGCTACAATCTCATCCAGAAGCGCTTCGCTGTACCCTTGAAGCATCGACAACGGTGTTCGGATTTCATGGGATACATTCGCTACGAAGTCGCGGCGCAGCTTCTCAAGCCTATGCTCCTCGGTTACGTTACGGATAACGGCTACCGCTCCCCGCACAACGCCGCCGGATTGAAGGGGCGCCATAACGACAGACCATACATTGCTATGTACATGAATTTTCTCCATCGCGTCATGCGCCTCGGCCATAACCGTATGAAAAAGATCCTGTAGCGGCATAGGCACCTTGGCATAAGGCATATTCCCTTTTTTACGGGGAACCTCAAGCCAGCCTCCCTCCAGCGACGACCACTGGGTAATAAGCAAGTGACCGCTTGGGTTGGTCAATATGACCTCCCCTTCCGCATTAAAGGTAATGACGGAATCGCCCATACTGCGCAAAATGCTGGCCAGATGGTTTTTTTCATGATTCAAGTCGTGAATCAGCTTATCGATTTGCTCGGTCATATGGTTGAAGGTTTTAGCCAGTTGTCCAATTTCATCACGCGAACGTATTTCCACACGTGTGCTATAGTCCCCCTGCGAGATGGAATCTGCGGCATCCTTTAACTGAATCAGCGGACGCTGCAAGTTTCGTGACAGGAAAAAAGCAAAAAAAGTGGATAAGCAAAAGCCGATAACCGCCGTGACAATAAACAGAAGCTTTATGTCACGAGTATTTTCATGAAACCAAATGTCGATATATTGCAGCAGAAAAAATCCCAATATGAGCAAAACAAACGCAACCAGCAGCATAATGGTTGCCCATAGCTTGCCGACTACGCTGTACCACAGCACTCTGGCCAGCCGATCCCACAGCCTCATTTATTTGGGCACCTCAAGCTTGTAGCCGACGCCCCAAACGGTCGTAATCATGGCAGCAGCCTCGGGCGAAACCTTGTTCAGCTTTTCGCGCAAACGCTTGACGTGCGTGTCCACAGTCCGCAAATCGCCGAAAAATTCGTAATTCCATACATCCTTCAACAAATCCTCGCGCGAAAACACCTTGTCCGGCGAAATGGCCAAATAATGCAGCAGCTCATATTCCTTTGGCGTCAGGCTGACCTCATGGCCTCCGGCCGTCACCCGGTGGGCGTCATGCTCAATAAGAAGATGGGGAAAAACTATGTTGCTGCTTGTTTTGGCTTCATTCGTAAGAAAGGCGGTAGCGGACGATCTGCGCAGGATCGCTTTTACCCGATAGATTACTTCACGCGGGCTAAACGGCTTGATGACGTAATCGTCAGCGCCTACCTCAAAGCCTTGAACCCGGTTCATCTCCTCGCCTTTGGCGGTGAGCATAATAACAGGAGTGGACTTAATCTGACGCAAGCGGGAGCATACCTCCACGCCGTCAATGCCAGGCAGCATCACATCTAGCAGGATAAGGGCATAGTCCGTATTGGACGCCAGCTTTAGCGCCTTCTCTCCGTCCTCTGCCTCATCAATGAGATATCCTTCTTTTTCCAGATACATTTTTAGCAGACGCCGAATACGTTCCTCATCGTCCACTACCAGAATACGGTTATTATAATCAGACAATTGGGAGCAGCTCCTCTCAGTAAACAAAGTCTCTATTCTCTACTAATTCGTGTTCAAAAAGTTCGGTTTTCAGTACCGGAGCGAACTTTTTGAACAACCTCTATTATACACCAGAGTAGGAGTGCAAGCCCGCAATGATCAGGTTTACGCCCACTAATGTAAACAATACAATGACAAATCCGATTACTGCAAGCCAGGAGGAACGAAGCCCCTGCCATCCGCGCGACAGCCTGAAATGCAGGTATGCGCTATAGAACAGCCATGTAATCAATGCCCAGACCTCTTTGGGATCCCAGCCCCAGAAGCGGCCCCAGGCGATTTCGGCCCAAATCATCGCAAAGATGAGTGCGCCTAATGTAAAAATCGGAAAACCGATTGCAATCGCCCTATAGCTGATTTCATCCAAATCGTCAGGGTCAATGCCCTCCAACGCGGGATGAATAACGGCGCCAAGCGGTTTCCGAAACAGAAGCCGCAGCAGCCCGTACAGCAGCGAGCCTGTAATGATCGACCACAGGACCGTATTGAGCTTGCGGCCCGCATTGACTCCATTCATCCAGGAAGGAGCTTCAAACAGCGGCTCATTTACGTTAAGAAAAGCCCCTACATGATCCACAGTGCTATTATAGGGCTGGACAATAGGAGGCAAGGTGTAATGCACCGTTTCCGTAAGAGTGGTAGCAATGCCTTTGGCGTCAATATTCACTTTTTCCTGTGTAAATTGCGCTTCATAGCCCATGCCGCGGAATACAAACACCGCCACGATAAAGCCAACCACTACCATAATGGAATACAGGCAAAACTCGACCCAAAACTGCGCACGGCGCCCGCTCTTGGATTTATCCTTAAAATCGATAACCCGCAGCAAATACATTAGCCCTGCGGCAAAGCCTACAGCAAAAAAGGCTTCGCCAAGCGCCGCAAACGTAACATGAATTTTCAGCCAGATGGATTTCAGTGCAGGAATAAGCGGCTGCACTTCTTGAGGAAACACCGATGCATACGCCACGATAATAATCGTAAGCGGCAGCGCAAACATGCCAAGCAGCGGCTTGCGGTACAGAAAAAAGATAACGGTGTATGCCAGCATAATGGCCATACCCAGAAACGTAAGAAATTCATACATATTGCTGGTCGGAATTTGTCCGCTTCCAATCCAGCGCGTAATAAAAAACACGATATGCGCGGCAAGACCGGCACTGGAGAAGAAAAAAGCAATACGGCTCCATTTCCGCTCATGCTCCACCGGATCACGGTTGCTCCATTTTCTGCCCGCTATCGAAATGACATAAAGCATAAACGCAATGCAATACAGGAAAAATGCCGCTATAAACGCATCGCTGCTGAAATCCACTAGATTCACGCGTTGTTCCCCCCGTTATCAAGTCGCTTTGGCTCGACCTCAATCCCTGTCTTTTTTAAAGCCGCGGCAATTTCGGCTCTTAGCCCAAAAAAGTTCTTGTTGCTGTGGGCGCCGAGCGAAAGCTTGCCTTCGTCAATTCGCAGCCAGATTCTGCGATGCTGCCAATAGGTGCCCATGACAAGCCCGATCATGGAAATAATGCCGCCCACCCATAGAAAGGACAAAGCCTTGTCCATTCTTACATTAAGAAAGGTGGTCGCTTCGGAAAAATCAACGTTTTCCATACCATCCACGCGAATTTCAATCCTGTCCGCCAAGGCACGATTGATGCTGTCTTGGGAAAAGCGGACCTTATCCTTCTGCATCGGGAAATACATGTAGGGCTCGCCTTCCGGCTTCAGGCCGGGGCCTTTCACTGTAAAGACAAAGGCCGGAGCGTTAGGCTCGCGGGACAGTGTCGTTGGCTTCCCTTCGCTATCCAGGGCAAATTCCATATAATTTGCATACAGCTCCAATGTAAAGGGACCGAGCTTATGTACAAGCGCGGAATCCTTCATCGGCAAATCGAATGGCCCGTAGACGTCGCCCGTTGTTTTGTCCACCAGCACAGGATGTACAGCATTTAATCTAGGCGTGAGATTAAAGTCAAATTGAAACAGCTTGAGCCCTTTATATTGCAGCGGAGAATTTACGCCAATGTCATGCCTCGTTACCTCTTCCAGCTGCGGACTTTTGAGGGGATCGCTGCAATCCTGCACGCATTGGTACAGGACGGCTTTGGTTTCAAAATTTTTGGGACGCGGCTTGCCCTTCAGCGAATCCGGCAATTCCTCGTCGTTGTAAAAATCGACAGTGAACTTTTCGCTTTTGACATAATAATTGGTTCCCTGGATTTCTACCGTATCTCCATCCGGCACGGTTACATAGGTGTCCATCTGCCATCCCGGTATGCTGCGCGCAAGAATGGCCAGCAAAAACAGGATCAGTCCGATGTGGTTGATATAAGGCCCCCATCGGCTAAAGCGGTTTTTCTCCGCCAGCATAGCGGCTCCGGACTCATCCGTATGTATCGTATATCCCTTGCGCTTCAGCTGCGCGGCAAATTGGTCCACCCATTCACCAGCATTGCCTTCAACCTCGCCTCTGTATACCGTCTTCTGGCGATGAAGAAATTGATGATGCTTGCGGATTTGCTGCTTGCTCAGCGCCCGGTAAAGCGGCAACACGCGATCAAGACTGCATATGACAAGCGAAGTGCCGATCATAACCAGCAAGCCGATAAACCACCAGCTTTCATACGTTCGGGACAAGCCAAGCGCATAATAAATTTTGCCCGGCAGCCCATGGGTTTGCTCATAATACAGCCATGGCTCGCTATTATTAATAAAAGAGTTTTCCTGCGGATAAATCGTACCCAGCATCGCTGTCAGAAAGGTGATGATGATTAAATAGATCGCAATTTTAACCGAGGAGAAAAAATTCCATACTCTATCGATTATGGATGGATTGGTCTTTTGCGAACGCCGTGCTACCCCGTCGTACCTCATCTCCAGGGGAGTATCGGCCTTTTGAAGCTCTTCGAGCAGCGGCTTGCCGCATGACTCGCACAATACGGTGCCTACTGCGTTTTGATGGCCGCATTCACATTTTGTATTTTCCGGAACCAGCAAGCAATAACCCCCTACAGCTCGAGCAAACGCTCAACGCGCTTGTCGATGTCCTCTTCGCTCATGCCGCCAACCACTGCTTCCATCAGCCTGCCGTCAGACCGTATAAAAAAAGTGGTGGGATACGATCGAAGTCCATAGCTGCGTTCCGTCTTGCGTCCGATATCACGCAAAATATGGTAATCCAATTGGAAGCGCTTGACGAAATTTTGCACAGTAAGCGTATCTTCGCTCAAATTAATGGCAAGAACAGTAAGCCCCTTCTCCTGCCATTTCAAATATTGCCTCTGAAATTCAGGCATTTCCCTGACGCAAGGCTCGCAAAAGCTTCCCCAGAAATTGACGATCACCGGTTTGCCCTCAAAATCCGACAGCTGAAACACATTGCCGTCCAGATCCGCAAGCGCAAAGGCGGGCGGCTTGTCGCCCGGGCGAAGCTGCCCGTTGTCATTTTGGGCGAACAGGGTTGTCCCGATTGCATAGCCGCCAATAATAAATACCGCAATCAAAATGACGATCTGGATTTTTCTACGGGATTTTCCCATTAACTCACCACCGTTATAAATGAGGTTGCGCACGCGCTGGACCAGCAAATAAAGCAGAGTCCCAGATTTCATTATAACGAAAAGCAGACGGCAAAAACTGCCGCCGCCAATTGCTATTTGTGAACATTGTGTGTCTTGCTTGCGGCGGAAATGAGTCCTTGAACCTCCTGCGGCGTCAAATGACGGTACTTGCCGCGACCTAGGCCCTGCAAGCCGACATCTCCAAACTTGATCCGTTTCAGCCGCACAACCTTATGCCCGATCGCCTCAAACATACGTCTGACCTGGCGGTTTCGTCCCTCATAGATCGTAATGGAAATAGTGGCTTCCTTGTCATCCGCCGCCACGTCGTGATATTCCACCTCAGCGGGAGCCGTCATGCCGTCCTCCAGCTGTATCCCTCTTTGCAGCTTCTCCAGCGCCGAGCCGTGCGGCACGCCCTTGACCGTTGCGTGGTACGTTTTCGGCACGTGATGCTTGGGATGCGTGAGCAAATTGGCAAACTCGCCGTCATTGGTAAGCAGCAGCAGCCCTTCCGTATCATAATCCAGCCGGCCAACGGGATAAACCCGCTCCTTGATGCCAGGCAGATAATCCGTTACGATTTTCCGACCCTTGGGATCGCTGGCGCTTGTAATAACGCCTTTTACTTTGTTCATCATCAAATAAAGCTTTTTTTCGCCTTTGATTGGCTTGCCGTTAACGGTAATGACATCCGCGGCTGGATCGGCCTTTACGCCAAGCGTTGTCACCTTTTCGCCGTTGACCTCAACAACGCCGGACAAAATAAGCTCCTCGCATTTGCGTCTTGAAGCAATTCCGGCCTGAGCCAATATTTTTTGTAAACGTTCCAATGCTTTCACCTCACTCTCCATCATAACGATTGGAGGGACAAAGCACAAGGTGGAGATTTAGAGCATGTCCTGATCAGCCGAACAAATAAAGACAAACGGCGATTGCTGCAAAAAAACCTACCAGATCGGAAAACAACCCGACCTTAAGCGCATATCTTGTCCGACGCACCGCCACCGCGCCAAAATAAACCGTTAACACATACAGCGTTGTATCCGTGCTGCCCTGAATCGTTGAAGCGATGCGGCCGATCATGGAGTCCGGCCCGTATGTACTGATCAAATCCGCTGTAAATGCAAGCGAACCCGCTCCCGTAAGCGGCCTCAACACGCCAAGCGGAAGCACCTCGCTGGGGATGCCCAGCCAATCAAAAAACGGGCGGACAGCCGACAGCATCAGCTCCATGGCGCCAGAAGCCCGGAACATGCTGATAGCTACCATCATGCCCACCAGATGGGGAATTATGCCGATTGCCGTGCCAAAGCCGTCTTTTGCTCCGTCTACGAATACTTCATATACCGGAAGCCTGCGCCTGAGCATGGCGTACAGTGGAATAAAAACAATGATACCGGGAATCATCCAGGCCGATAACGTCGAAAACAGCTCATACATCCCCTCCACCTCCCGGAGGAGCCTTCAAGCGCCTTCTGTACCAGCGGTCGGCCATAATAGCGGCGGCTGTTGCTACAAAGGTTGCGGCAAGCGTTGTGCCAATAATCTCCGCCGGATTGGCGGAATTATAGTTCATGCGTATGGCAATAAGCGTGGTCGGCACCAGCGTGATGCTGGAGGTATTCAGAGCAAGCAGCGTACACATCGCCGGGGTTGCCGTCTCTTTATGCGGATTCAGCTTTTGCAGCTCCTGCATCGCTTTAATGCCCATCGGGGTTGCGGCATTGCCCAAGCCAAACAGATTAGCGCTCAGGTTGCTCATAATATAGCCCATAGCAGGATGGTCCTTCGGAACGTCAGGAAATAACCATCGAACAACCGGCCCCAGCATCGCAGCAAGCTTTTTGAGCAAACCCGCCTGTTCAGCAATAGACATCATGCCTAGCCAAAACACCATTATACTGATCAGGCCAAAGCTTACCGTTACACCCGACTTGGCTCCGTCAAAGGCAGCGGCGGTTACGGCATCCATTTTTCCCGTAAACGCCGCCACAACTACGCTTGCCACAATAAAAAAAAGCCATATCCAGTTTACCATCTCCCACAAACCTCCCCCGGAACAACCCGCCTTCGCTTCTCCCAAACGAATGCATGGTCTGACATCCTTAAACTATGCCGATACCTCAAGCTCTGCTTGAGCACAGCCATAACGAAAAACCTCTTCATCATAAACTGATTAATTTCTTTATAAAGCATCCTTATGCCTCTCTTGCAGCTAGCCGCCCGCCGTCAATAAGGGGCTGTCAGGCTCATAAACCGGAATACTGCCAATGAGGCTTCCGTTTAAATAAAACAACAATTTGCCACGTTCGCCCAGCTCGAACCTTTCCCCGATGGCGGGAATGAGCTCCAGCTTGCTTTGGATTCCTGCTGCTTCGCTTTCCTCCAACGGATACCGGAAGGGCTGGCCTGCGACCTGCGTTATTCCCTGTATGGGCTGACCCTTTTCCGCCAGTGTCCGTAGAGGAAAATGGCCGAATCCCCAATCCAGCAATTGCTGATGATCTCTCCAGTCATCGCC
The DNA here is from genome assembly GCF_001675045.1 of Paenibacillus oryzae. Classification (GTDB taxonomy): domain Bacteria; phylum Bacillota; class Bacilli; order Paenibacillales; family Paenibacillaceae; genus Pristimantibacillus; species Pristimantibacillus oryzae. The sequence continues at coordinate 18,500 of NZ_LYPA01000078.1, read as the reverse complement.
GTCGTTGATCGTCACTGCAACAAGCTTTTGCCCATTGCGGGTGGCCGAGCTTACTAAACAACGAAGCGCTTTTTTGGTATAGCCCGTTTTTACGCCGTCTGCGCCCTCATACATGGCAAGCATTTTATTTTTGTTTTGCCAGCGATAGCTCCATTTCTCGTGCGGGTTCGGAACATCCTTGACGCGAGTGCTAACTATTGCAGCAAAATCCTTGTTTTTCAGCGCATAAGCTGCCAGGCGGGCAAGATCATTGGGGGATGAAAAATGTCCCTCTTCATCCAGCCCATGAGGATTGCGGAATTGTGTATGGGTTAATCCCAGCATGGCCGCTTTTTCATTCATGAGGTGAACAAAACCTTCCTCCGATCCTCCTACGTGCTCCGCAATTGCTGTTGCGGCATCGTTGCCGGATCGAAGCATAAGGCCGTACAGCATGTTGGACAAGCTCATCTCTTCACCAAGCTGAAGATAGATGGATGAACCTTCCTTACCAACAGCGCGTTTTCCCGTTTTTACCATGCCATCCAGCTTGCCATGCTCAATAGCTACGATGGCCGTCATAATTTTGGTCAAGCTGGCAATTCTCATTGGCGTGTCGCCATTGCTGCTATACAGCAGCCTGCCGGAGGCTACATCCATTAGTGCCGCTCCTTTGGCTTGCGTGCTTATCGAAGGCGCTGCAAAGGCGCCGCCTGGCGCCAGATTTGCCAATAGCGCCAATAATGCCAGCGCGGCTATAAGCCTTGCTCTGAATCTGTATAACCCGGTTGTCATTCTAAGCTGGCTCCTTCCGGTGTTGGTTCATGTTGATTGCATCTAATTGCATCTAATGTAGTATATGCCTGTACATCTAACAATAGACGAGCTATGTGCCCGAAAATGCTGGATGAAAAAACTTCTTATGGCGACGCTAACGCAAAAAACCTCCCGTCGCTATTGCGCGGGAGGCCGTTCGCTGCGGGAGCAAGCTTAATGAAGCCGCCGCGGCTTTTTAGAGATGCATTCGTTACATATGACTGTCCACGATCGTTGTTGTCGTGGATTCGACGAAGTCGCCGTTGCTGTTGCGTCTGATCATATTTTGAAGCTTGTCAAACACTTGCGGGGCGGAATCGATGACACGCTCCATGAGATGGGTCTGGTTATCCAGCGGCACAACTTTAACGCCAGTTGCTCCCACTACCAAAAAAGCGATTGGCGTAATGGATACGCCGCCGCCGCTGCCGCCGCCAAACGGCAAAGCAACCGAAGCGTTGTGAGCGTCGTCCTTTGCCGCATCATGCTTGTCGCCGCCGTCCATTCGAATATCGCTGCCGCCTGCCACAAAGCCGAAGCCTACTTTGGAGATCGGCATAATAACGCTGCCGTCCGGCGTCTGAACCGGATCGCCAACAATCGTATTGACGTCAACCATTTCCTTAATGTTTTCCATTGCGGTTTGCATTAGGCCTTGAATAGGATGTTCTGCCATAGCTTGACGCCTCCTTTCCATTTCTTCAAACGAATGAACAGTTGCAGTCCGGCAAGAATAGCATAACCGAAGCGGATTTGCGCTATGCACGACCACTCTGTTGTAAAAGCAGGGCGGTTATACACCGGATTTACCTGCATCTCCGGGCTGGATTTAAGATGAACTACCTGCGACAATAAGCCGATAGCGCTTGTTTTGATTGACCATACCAGCCCTGTGGCCATAGCCGTCCACATCGCGTCTCCCGTACCTACAGAAGTCGTCCAACGCCAGCGCAGCACATCCACTCGTTCCAGCGCATGCTTCACCACGCCGGTAAAGTCCCTGGTCATTTCCAGCAGCTGCTTCCACTGGTCGATTAAGCGGACGACGCGTTCAGCATCAATCTCTTCTTGCTGCTTGTGGGAATCGCTTTGTCCGGCGCTTGTCGTCGAGATTTTTTCCTTCAGTTGAATTGATTTGCCAGTAAACCGGACAAACGGCACGTTAATGCGGTATTTGATCAACCCATAAAGCAGCTTGACGGTAAATGCGGCATCATCCTTATTGCCGCTTCGGCGATAATGGCCATCGATTACGATTGGCGAGACAATTACCATATACAGCAAAAGCGCAAAAAAAACACCGCTGATCATTATCCAACCAAAAGGAGTGTCAAACACGACTGTGTTCCCTCCGTTTCCAGAAACAGGTTGAATATAGTATGACCAAGCGGCGTTTTCTCATTCTTCTATTTTTACCTCATCAATCGTCATTTGACGGCCGTCCAGCTTTTCGAACAAAAGCTGCGTATGCTCGTCAAGCTCATCCTCCATGTTAACCTGCTTCGGCTCCGGCAAATCTTTTATAGAAGGAAGTCCAAAATAGTCCAAAAATGCTTTTGTGGTGCCGTAGAGGATAGGACGTCCAATCGCTTCAGCCCTGCCTACCTCCTCAATCAGATCCTTGGATACAAGCGATTGAATAGCTCTGTCGCTTTTGACTCCCCGAATTTCTTCCACGTCTATTCTTGTAATCGGCTGCCGATAGGCTACAATCGACAACGTTTCCAGCGCAGCCTGCGATAGCTGGGCGCGAGTTGGCGTATAAGCCATACGTTCAAAATAAGGCGCATGCTCGGGATGCGTCGTCATCCGGAAGGAGCCGGCCACCTCGGAAATTTGCACGCCTCTTCCTTCTCGCTCCAGATCCCTTTGAAGATCATGAACCAGCTCAACGGCAAATTCCATGTTCAGCTCCAGAATATCGCCCAGCTGACGCTTGTTCAAGCCTTCATCCCCAGCCATAAACAGCAAGCCCTCAATAATTTTCTTCAAATGCTGATAATCCATCTTGCCCGCTTTCTCCTCTCCAGTGAATCACGATATCATCAAACAGCCCATGCTGATGGCACCGGATATGCTTCATCTTCATAAGCTCCAATATCGCAAGAAAGGTAACGACGATTTCATGTCTGTCCATATTTTCTCGGATCAGCTTGGAAAATCGAACCGTTTCGTATTGCTTCAGAAGCTCCACGATATCCTGAATACGATCCTTGACGGAAATTTCATCGCGATGAACGGTAGCTACAAAATTCCGCCTTGCCGCCTTGCGCAGCGCCTTCTGGAATGCATTCACCAGATCGGAAATATGAAGCCCTTCCACCGGATTAACCGGAACTTCCTTAAGAAACGGGGTCATATCCTCGGGCTCGCGCGAAAACAGCAGGCTTCTGTCATGCTCCCTGTCGCGTAATTGCTCCGCAATAGCCTTGAATTTGCGATATTCCACCAGCCGCTGAATCAGTTCATCCCGCATGTCCATGCCATCGTCATACCAATCCTCGGGCTCATCGTCAAACACGGGAGGTTTAGGGAGCAGCTGCTTGCTTTTGATCGCCAGCAGCGTTGCCGCCATCACCAGAAACTCGCTGGTAACCTCCAGCTCCAGCTCCTTCATGGCATTCAGATATTCCATATACTGAATCGTAATTTCGCTGATGGATATATCATGGATATCGATTTCCGCTTTATCAATCAAATGGAGAAGCAGGTCAAGCGGACCTTCAAACGTTTCAAGCTTGTAAAGCACAGACAAAATGATGCCCTCCCGCCGTCTGGCAAATCAAGGTGTTGAGATTATCCTTGAAGCTGCTTGCTCAAATTGGCCATTTCGATGGCGCTGGCAGCCGCTTCATAGCCTTTATTGCCGGCTTTTGTGCCCGCGCGCTCAATCGCCTGCTCGATGGAATCGACCGTCAAAACGCCAAAAATGGTTGGAATGCCGGTTTTCAGCGCAATAGCCGCCACGCCTTTGGCCGCTTCGTTGCACACATAATCAAAATGCGGCGTCGATCCGCGGATGACGGCGCCAAGCGTGATGACAGCGTCATATTTGCCGCTTTCCGCCATCTTTTGGGCAATAAGCGGAATTTCAAAGGCACCAGGCACCCAAGCCACTTCCACATCATCGTCCTCCGCTCCGTGACGCTTGAACGCGTCCAAAGCTCCGCTTAACAGCTTCCCGGAGATGAATTCATTAAATCTGCCCACAACAACGCCATATTTCAACCCATTAGATACTAAATGTCCTTCATAATATTTTGCCATGTCTGCTACTTCCCCTCTGCTTGTATTAGAAACTGAACTTTCGCTCATGGAATCTTGAATTACAAATGCTGCGGCGATGCAGGCTTTCCTTCTTCAGCTCTCTGCTCCAGCTCATCCAGCTTTAGCAAATGCCCCATTTTGGCAGCCTTGGCGCGCAAATAACCGCGGTTGCTATCGTTGGCCGGCATCTGGATGGGCACACGGTCCACAACTTCAATGCCATACCCTTCAAGCCCTTTAATTTTACGGGGATTATTGGTCATAAGCTGCATTTGAGTGATGCCGAGATCTCTCAAAATTTGAGCGCCAATGCCGTATTCCCGCAAATCGGGAGCAAAGCCTAGTTTAATATTCGCCTCGACCGTATCCAATCCCTGCTCCTGAAGCGCATACGCCTTTAATTTGTTGATCAAGCCGATGCCGCGGCCCTCCTGGCGCATATATAGCAATACGCCGGAGCCGGCTTCATTGATCTGATTCATCGCGGCGGCCAGCTGCGGTCCGCAGTCGCAGCGATGGGAATGGAACACGTCTCCGGTGAGGCATTCCGAATGAACGCGCACGAGCACAGGCTGATCGGGCTTGATTTCGCCTTTCACAAAAGCGACATGCTCCTTGTCGTCTACCTTGTTCGTATACGCGACGGCGCGAAAAACGCCAAAATCAGTCGGTATAGTCACATCCACGATCCGATCCACCAGCTGCTCCTTTTCATTGCGGTAACGGATCAGCTCTTCGATCGTAATCATTTTGAGGCCATGCTTGTTTTTGAAAAGAACAAGATCGGGAAGGCGCGCCATGGTCCCGTCCTCTTTAATAATTTCGCATATCGTAGCCGCAGGGCTCGCCCCGCACAGCAGAGCCAGATCAATTGCCGCCTCCGTATGCCCCGCGCGGCGTAATACGCCGCCTTCCTTGGCAATCAGCGGAAAGATGTGACCCGGACGGCGGAAATCCTCCGCACGCGCCGCTGGATCAATCAGCGCCTTGATGCTAACCGAACGCTCGTACGCGGAAATGCCCGTACTCGTGGAGATATGATCGACGGATACGGTAAAGGCTGTTCCGTGGTAATCCGTATTTTTTTTCACCATTGGCGGCAGATCCAGCTCTTCCGCGCGCTTTGCCGTAATGGGAGCGCAGACTAGGCCGCGCGCCTCGGAAATCATAAAGTTGATCACCTCGGGCGTCGATTTATCCGCAAGAGCAACCAGATCGCCTTCATTTTCCCGGTCTTCATCATCTACCACAATTATGGGACGGCCCGCAAGCAAATCCTTTACGGCCTCCTCAATGGTGTCAAACGACGCTTGTTTTTCTTCCGTCATACAATCCCCTCCCAATGTCCCTTACAAAAAGCCGTGTTCTGCCAAATAACCCGTTGTCAATTTGGAGGCGCTGCGTCGGCCACGTTGCTCCGGCGTGCTGAAATGAAGCAGATGATCGACATATTTTCCGATAATATCGCATTCAATATTAACCGCTTCGCCAGGCTGACGCTGCTGAAGAGCGGTTTCCGCCAAGGTATGCGGTATAATCGAAACACAAAAGCCGTCCTCAGACACGTCTACCACCGTCAAGCTGATGCCGTCAATCGTAATGGAGCCTTTAGGTATGATATAACGGAGGCTTTCGTTGTCGTGAAGAGAAATGTTAAAAACAACCGCATTGGCATCCCTTCGTCTGGAAACAACTACACCGGTGCCGTCCACGTGCCCCTGTACAATATGGCCGCCAAACCGGTCGCCCGCCTTCATCGCCCGCTCCAGATTCACCGCGCTGCCAGGCTTCAGGCTATGCAGGGTCGATTTCCGGTATGTTTCGGGCATAACGTCTGCAGCAAAAGAATGATGATCGAAGGCGGTAACGGTCAGACATACGCCATTTACGGAAATGCTGTCCCCCAGCTTGACGCCGTCGACAACGAGACTTGCTCCAATTAGCAGCCGCATGGCTTCACCTTGCCGGGTTGCGCCTTTCATGACTCCGACTTCCTCAACCAGTCCGGTAAAAATAAAGGTCTCCCCCTCCCGTTAATATAACGCTCTAATCATCCGGCGATTCCTTCGCTGAACGGTCAGAAACGCAAAAAGCCCCTCCAGGCAGCTTGCCGAGGGGGTTCAAAGAAAATAAGAACAACGACAAATAGACCATTCACCGCCTTTTAGGCTGTGAGCATCCAGTCTATTTTTGCGCAGGACAAAAACGTCTCGCGAAGCTGTCCAAAAATCCAGGAAATTTTCGCTAATGTGAATTAAAGCACAAGCGGAAATAAAGCAGGATTTTGGTCTGCGCAATGCCGAAGCTCCTCCTTCTCCCATCCAGACTATACTGTCGGTCCCGGATTTTCACCAGGTCCACCGCATTGAACAATTCGTTCAATCCGGGTCACGGACTGACGGAGAGCGCCGGACATACGGTTGCCCGTTTTGTCCGGCTCGCTCCGATCACCGCCGGTTGGGACTTTCACCCGACCCCGAAGGAAAGCTTGCTATTGATGATATGGTTAGCATCTTACCACTATTCGGCGGAAACTTCAACCTTCTCCATTTTGTCGCCGTTTTTAAGAGCATCCACAAACTCCATGCCTTTAGTCACCTTGCCGAAGACCGTGTGGCCGCCGTCAAGATGCGGCTGCGGCTGGTAGCAGATATAGAATTGGCTGCCGCCAGTGTTGCGTCCGGCGTGAGCCATTGCAAGCGTTCCGCGCTCGTGCTTGTTAGGGTTGATTTCGCAATTGATTTGATAGCCCGGTCCACCCGTGCCGTTGCCTGTCGGGCAGCCGCCTTGGGCAACAAAACCCGGAATAACGCGGTGGAAGGTCAAGCCGTCGTAAAAACCGCTGCTTGCCAGCTTTTCAAAGTTTGCAACAGTATTTGGCGCATCCTGGTCGAACAGCTCCAGGTGCACCTCGCCGCCGCTTGCCAATTTGATCTTTGCTTGTTTTGCCATGTTTAAACATCTACCTTTCTATACCGAATAAAGATACGTTACCAATTTTATCTTTAATTCGCAAGTGCAGACTTTTGCAGGCGGGCCGGAATGACGTCATTTACGACGATATCGTGAAGCGATTCGCGCTTAACAACCAGGTCAGCCTGGCCGTCCTTGACAAATACAACAGCCGGACGGCGTATCCGGTTATAGTTGCTTGCCATGGCGTAATTGTAGGCGCCGGTGCAGAACACGGCCAGCAAATCACCGCTTTCCGACTTCGGCAGCTCCAGATCCCAAATGAGCATATCGCCGCTTTCGCAGCATTTGCCGGCAATGGACACGGTTTCTTCAATTGCCTCGTTGGCGCGGTTAGCCAAAATAGCTTCATAACGGGACTGATACAGAGCCGGACGCGGATTATCCGTCATGCCGCCGTCAACAGCAACGTATTTGCGTACGCCGGGAATATCCTTGCTTGTCCCGATTGTGTACAGCGTAGTACCCGCATCGCCAACCATGCTGCGGCCCGGCTCCACCCAGATTTCGGGAAGCGGGAAGTCTGCCTGGTTGAATTTGACCTTGATGGCATTTGTAATAGCGGCTACATATTCGCCCAGCGGAAGCGGCGTATCGCCTTCAACATAACGAATGCCGAAGCCGCCGCCCAAGTTGATGACCTTAAAGGTCAAGCCAAATTCCTCGCGGATGGAAACCGCAAAGTCTGCAACCTTGTCAACGGCCATGCGGAAGCCTTCAACCTCGAAAATTTGAGAGCCGATATGGGAATGCAAGCCGAGAATTTCCAGGTTAGGAAGCTCAAGCGCCTGTCCAATCGCAGCTTTGGCCGAGCCATTGCCCAGATCGAAGCCAAACTTGGAATCCTGCTGGCCGGTAGAAATATAATCATGTGTATGCGCCTCGACGCCAGGCGTGATGCGGAACAGGATATTGACCTTTTTGCCTTTTTCGCCCGCAAGAGCGTTAAGCAGAGCAAGCTCGTGGAAGTTGTCCACTACGAAGCAGCCGATATTAGCATCCAGCGCCATATTGATTTCGTCCGGCGTTTTGTTGTTGCCGTGGAAATGGATGCGCTGTACCGGGAAGCCCGCTTGCAGCGCTGTATGCAGCTCGCCGTCGGACACAACGTCCAGTGACAGCCCTTCCTGCTCCGCGATGGCGCACATAGCCATAACGCTAAACGCCTTGCTTGCGTAAGCCACCTGGAACTTGAATCCGGATGCCTTAAACGCCTCCACATATTCTCTTGCGCGCTGGCGAACGAGCTCCTCGTCCACGATATATAGCGGCGTGCCAAACTGCTGCGCCAAATCCGTAACGTCGCAACCGCCTATTTCAAGATGGCCTTTGTCATTAATTTTACTTGTTCCATGCAGATACATTGGTTACCCTCAGCTTTCTTCCGCTTACCTAAAACGGATATGATTTGCATCTTATAGCATCAGTATAACGCAATCCTTCCGCGCCCGAAATGGATAAATTCGCATTTCATTTGTATTTTTGGGTATGGCGCCCTTTGTCCGAAATCCGGGCTCCATAAGAGGCCATTAAATATCGCCGCCGCTACTCCGCCTCCGGCAGCTTTTCCGATTGCTGCGCCCGCATAATGTTGGGCCTTGTCCGGTTATGCAAAACCGGCTTGCGAATGATGATGCTCCATAAGGCTTTAGCATCGAAGGGAATAATCGGCCACATGTAGGGACGGTTCACGGAACGCTCCATAACCAGCATAATAAAGATAAGCGTGCAAACGATCATAAAGCCCGGAGCTTCAAAGGCCGCGACGGAGATGAGTAAAATCAGCCTCACTATCCGGTTAGCCAAGCTAAGCTCGTAGCTCGGCGTCGCAAACATGCCGATGGCTGCAATAGCCATATACAGGATGACCTCATTGACAAAAATACCGGTTTGCACGGCAATATCGCCAATCAAAATGGCTGCAACCAGCGAGACGGCGGTTGATAAGGAAGACGGGGTATGCACAGAGGCCATCCTCATTAAATCCACCCCGATTTCCGCCAATAAAAATTGGAGAAACAGCGGAATTTTACCGGTTTTGTTGGGACCGATAAATTCCAGCATTGGAGGTTTGTACTCCGGATGCAAAACGAATAGAAGCCACAAGGGCAGCATAAACAGCGATGCCAGCACCCCGGCGAAACGAACCCACCGCAAATAAGTGCCAATCAGCGGCGTCTGGCGATTTTCCTCCGCGTGCTGCATCAAATCGGTATAGGTTGTTGGCAGCGTCATGACGCTGGGCGAGGTATCCACGAAAATAGCGACAGCGCCTTCCAGTAAATGTGCGGCAACCGTATCGGGACGTTCGGAATATCGGGCGAGCGGAAACGGACTCCAGCCCCGATTGATCGTCGCCTCCTCCAGCTGCTTGTCCGCAAGCGGCAATCCGTCGACCTTGACCAAGCCGATTTTATCCTTGATGGATTTCAGCAGCTCCTTGTCGACAATATCGTCTATATAGGCAATGCAAACATCGCTTTTGGTCCGTTCGCCGATCTGGACAAGCTCGTATCTCAGCGCGGGATCGCGCAGGCGTCTGCGGACCAGGGAAACGTTAACCATAAGCGTTTCAATAAAACCGTCCCTGCTGCCCCTTACCACCTTCTCCAGCGAAGGCTCCTCCAGCCCGCGTGCTGGAAAATTTTTGGCGTCGATTCGCAATGCGGTACTCTCTCCATCAATAAACAGCGCCGTTCCTCCGGCCAAAACGCTGTTAATGAGCATCGTCCAGTCACTTTCCCGCTCCACCTGCGCCGCAGGCACATAATGATCCAGAAACATGTGAAGCGCGTCGCTGCTCAAATCATCGGGCTGGAGATAGGTCAGCCGTTTGAGCACCTCTGTAAGCAGTTCGTCCTTAACTAGCCCGTTCATGCAAAAAAGCGCCGTTTTCCGCTCCCCGAACGTCATCTCGCGGACAACAATGTCAAAGCTTGTTTTAAAGCCGACTTCATCCTCCAGCCGTTTCAGCACCTCGTCGAGCTTAGAGGGAATTGGCCTTGCCTGCTTTTCCGCATCCTCACCCTTGCCCTCTGACGCTTCTTTTGCATTTCCTCCCCGGCCCTTTTGACCGCCGGAGGACTGGCCCGCCTTTTGCCCGTTGGCCTCCTCGCTCTTATATGCTTCAGAGGCTTCTTCAGATGGGCCGGTATGCGTATTCATGCCAGAATAGCCTTGCAGCGCTCCTCTCTCCTCCATCCGTTGTTCCTCGGGCATGCCGGGCATCCAGCCGGATTTCCCGTTTCGCCCCGCAGCCTGCTCCCTGTCCTGTTCCATATCTGTCATACCTATCGCCTCCGGAGTAGTTTCATCCCGTCACCACTGAAAAATCAGCCAATCAAACAACGAACCAAGCGTTTTGCCCAAAACCATCGACATAACAAGCGCAAACATATATTGGGACAAGCCCATTCGTTTAGCCAGAATCGGCAAAACGTTGATAACCTCTGTTAATGCCGCCGCCAGCATACCGATAAAAATGCCGTCCAGAAGTCCCGGCAGCCCCAAAAGTGGGACAAAACCCAGAGGCAGCCGCCAGTCCAGAAAATCGGCAAAGGTCCAATACAGGGAACCTGCGATAATGGCCGTTTCAAACCATACGGCTTTGCGGAAAGCCCTCGCCAGCTGGGCCAGACGCGGGATTAAATCGAAAACGATCAGGAGGGCAACCATGCCGCTGCCTACGGCCAGTCCCCCGGCAAGGCCAAGCAGCACAAGAAACAGATTAATCGCCAGCTCACCCATGTTCCTTGCTCCCGCTTTGGTCCAGATCGGCTTGCTTGCGCATTTCGTCCGCGATAACATAATCATTCATGTTTTCCTGGTACAGATACAGCTCCACTTCCAGCGGATTAGGCTCTTCATTGAATTTTTTCTTGAACAAATGATTAAAAAACAATATCATGCCTAATCCGACCCCAAGCGAATACGGAATTTGGAACCATAGCGGATGCTCCGTCCGCCGGCCCGTAATCAGCTCCACAATGCGAATATGGACTTCCTTCATGCTGACGTCGGTATGGAAGTTCATAATCGCCAAGCCCGCTCCAAAAAACAAGAGCAGCCAGGCAAAAACCAATATCGCATATCGGGGTTTTACCGGCTTGTCAGCTACCATAACGAGTACCTGGGGATCACCATAGGCTTCAACCGTCAAATCCGGAATCTCCTTGCGCAGAGCTCTTACAATCTGAAGCAAATCGATCACGACCCGGTTTCCGTCGCTTTGACGATGGCGATAAAGCGGAAACCGTTTCAGCCTTTCCTCCAGCTCCTCGTCATCCGTCAGCAGTCTGGCGGCTTGACCCAGCATGACCTCATGGCCGGTTTTGATATAAATCCGTCTTTTGAGACGCAGGTAGAGAACGGGATGGCTGGCTGCGTCCATCAAATCATCCCCTCCGCTTATCTTTTTGAACTGACATGGTTAGTATGGAACGCGGAGGATAAGGATACTCAACCAATTTCATGAAAAAGGACCAAACCGCTATAAAGCGATTTGATCCCGAATGGACTGCAATATTTTTTTCTCCAGCCTGGACACCTGCACCTGGGAGATGCCAAGCCTGCTGGCAACCTCTGACTGTGTCTTATCGCGGTAATACCGCAGGTATACGATTAACCGTTCCCGCTCGCTTAACCCTCCGATTGCTTCCGTCAAGGCAAGCTTATCGAACCAGCGCTCCTGGGAATCATCGGCGATTTGATCCATCAGCGTAATAGGATCGCCGTCATTTTCAAAAACCGTTTCGTGTATCGAAGCCGGCGGTTTGTTGGCCTCTTGGGCAAACACGACGTCCTCCGGTGAAATGCCAAGCCGCTCGGCTACCTCCGAAATAGTGGGCAGCCTGCCAAGCGTCTTGGACAACTCATCCCTCATTTTGCGCACCTTGCCTGCCGTTTCCTTCAATGACCGGCTGACCTTCAATGTGCCGTCGTCGCGCAGAAAACGCTGGATTTCTCCGATAATCATAGGAACCGCATAGGTAGAAAACTTGACATCATAAGACAAATCAAATTTATCGACGGACTTCAGCAGCCCGATGCACCCGATCTGGAACAGGTCCTCCGGCTCGTACCCCCGGTTAATAAAACGCTGGACCACCGACCATACAAGCCTTATATTGCAGCTTACCAGCGTATCTCTGGCGACCGTATCGCCCGACTGGCTGAGCGCGATCAGCCGCTTGACCTCTGCGTCGTCCAAATAAGGCTGGGCTGACTGCTTCAAATGAACATCCATGAGGCTCAACCCCTATACTCTAGTTATAGAGCGCTTTTTTTGATTCAATACGCTTCAGCATGGATATAGTCGTTCCTCCTCCAAGCGAGCTGGCTACCTCGAACCGGTCCATGAAATTTTCCATAATGGTAAATCCCATGCCCGATCGCTCCAGCTCCGGCTTGGATGTATACAAGGGCTGAAGGGCCAGCTCGACATCCTCGATGCCCGAGCCTTCATCCGACACAACAATGGCCACCGTATCGCGTTCAATGCTGGCTTCAACCTTGACCAGCTTTGACGGGTCGTTGTCGTAGCCATGGATGATAGCATTGGTTACCGCCTCGGAAACCGCGGTTTTGAGATCGTTTAGCTCCTCCAGCGTAGGATCGAGCTGGGAAACGAATGCAGCAACGGCAATTCGGGCAAACGCTTCGTTCTCCGAACGCGCGCTGAATGAAAGGGTCATTGTATTGGTTCCGTTCATGAGACCACCTCCAAACTGGTGATTGCGCTTCTTTCATTGTCATGGATGTCCACGATTTTGAATAAGCCGGATAGCTCAAACAGCCGGTAAACGCCTGGATTAACATCGCAAACGGCCATTTTTCCTCCCTTTGCCCTGACCTGCTTATAGCGTCCCAGAATGACGCCAAGCCCCGAGCTGTCCATAAATTGCAGGTCCTTGAGACTCAGAATGACATGGCGGACTCCATCCCGAAGAAGCTCCTCCTCCATTTTGAACCTCACCTTGTCCGCCGTGTGGTGATCTAATTCGCCTTGCAGCCGCACAATCAACACATTGCGGCGATGCTCCAAATCAATTTGCAGACTCATATGCACCCTTCATCTCCTTTAGCCTCATCTCATTCCGCCGGTATGAGAGAAGGGATTCTTCACCGCCGCCGTTTATTCCTGCATGGCGACAAAACTAGAAGCAGGCCGCTACAAGCTGACAAATACGACCTCCGCCATTGCCGCAAATGCGACAAAAAACGCAAAGACAGAATCCCGCGCCGTTAGCCGGCGCGGGTTGTTTTGGTTTAATGGAACAGGCTATGCGAGGAGCGCTGGAACAATTGCCACCAGCCCGCCTTGCCGACACTTTTTGGCGCCGTCAATTCAAATTCCTTTAATGTTTGCCCGCCCTGATAAACAACAAGCTTGCCTATCGGCTGGCCTTCCTTCACGGGTGCTTTTACATGGTCCTCCAGCTTAAGCTCGTAGCGGATATCGTTTGTTGGCGTCCCTTTTTTGAGCAGCACGCTGTAGGAACGCTCGGCCGTGAGCGGCAGGACGGATTCCTTGCCCTTCTGTATGGTCAATGCTCCTATGTCCTCTCCCTGTTCAACAATGGGATAATTCATATATTGAGCAAAGGCGAAGTCGAACATTTGGGAAACCTCGCTGTTTCGCTGCTTGGTTGTTGGTTCTCCCATAACAACGGCGACTACGCGCAGACCGTCCCGAAGCGCGGTTGCGGACAAACAATATTTTGCTTCGCTTGTATAACCTGTTTTCAAGCCGTCGGCCCCGCTATAGAAGCGAACCAGCTTGTTTGTATTTACGAGCCAAAACGGCTTCTCGGACGTTTTCCGCAAGTAATCCTGATAGAGGCCGGTATATTTCGTAATTTCCTGATGCTTGAGCAGCTCGCGCGACATAACGGCGATATCATGCGCCGAGGAATAGTGGCCTTCCACGGGAAGTCCGTTGGGATTGACAAAACGGGTGTCGTTCATGCCAAGCTCCCTTGCGCGCTCATTCATGCGGGCGACAAACTGGGCCTCCGTTCCCGCCAGCTTTTCCGCCATAGCCACCGAAGCATCGTTTCCGGAAGCAAGCGCAATACCCTTGATCATGTCTTCGACCGACATCTCTTCGCCTTGCTCCAGAAAAATTTGCGAACCGCCCATAGATGCGGCGTATTCGCTGGTTGTTACCTTGTCGCTAAGCTTGATCGTACCGTCGTCGAGCGCCTCCATGATGAGCAGCATCGTCATGATTTTAGTAATGCTGGCCGGCGGAAGCTTGGTATGGCTGTTTTTTTCAAAAATGACGGTGCCCGTATCGGCATCCATCAAAATAGCCGAATTTGCGCTTGGCGCCAAATCGGGAATAGCCGACTGATTCCCGGCAGCATTACCTGCGGCGTTTCCATCCTGTGCCGGCGCCTTCTCTTCAGCTCCTGCTATCGAAGGCAGAAGCAAGGTACATGCCACCAGCATGGCGGTTACTATTTTTAAAGTCTTTTTCAAAGCGCAGTCCCTCCTGAAAGAAAAGCGGTTATATTTTCCTATTCAGTGTTGACCTTTGCGCTTTAAATTATTCCATCGTTTTCCTTTTATTTACGGCTACACAGGCTGTAATCAGACAACATCCGTTTGATCCACTTTAGATATCGTGAGCCAGGCAATGCCTAGGCCAATCGCTGCTAATGTCAACGGCACGGCCACTATGGAGCTTAATGTAAAATTGCCATTATTGCTGTTTACAATCGCAGCGATAATAGTAGCCGATACAATGGTGACAGGAACCGATTTTTTCCTCATGCCGAAAAATAAGGAGATTAAACACATACAGGCGGATGCGGCTGCATGGACAACGGTCTGAATGGCATGCTCAACCAGATGGCTCTGCGTAAGTGCTTCAGGAATTTTGCCTAACTGCCGATCCAGAATCAAAAAAATGAAAGTGATAAGAGCGGTGCTGACTACAATCGCGCTAAAGGTCCACAGCACAACCAGCAGCAGCTTGGCGCTGAGCAGCTTTTTCCGGCTGACGGGGTACATAAACAACACAGAAATGGTCTTGTTTTTATATTCGCTTATAACCAAACGGCTAATTAAGGTCCCGCCGTATACAACAAACGCCACGCGTGTAAAGGTGCCAATCATCGCAAACAGCTGCTCATAGGTTCCAAACTCAGGCAATTCGTTTATTGCGTCGGAAAAATAAAGCGGCATCGACAACCCAACTATTACAAGCACGATAATGAAAGCGCTTGGGGGAAACCATCTGAATTTTATTTTTTGTATTTCCAGCTTCATTAAACTAAGCATGTTTTTTTCCTCCCTCCAGCAGTTCCAGAAAATAATCCTCAAGCGAGTTGGCTTTAACAGTAATGGAGTCCAGAGGCACATTGTGCTGAATCAGCCCTTTGGAAAGCTCGCTGGAAGACATGCCTGCATCATAAATGCGCAATTCGCGCTCGCCGCTCACCTTGAAATTGGAAATTGCCAGCTCATGCTCCAGAACAAACGCCGCTTTTTTAACATCGGGCGTAATCAGCTCGGTGTAATTTGCATTCATCAGTCTGACAACGTTCATAGAAACCTCCTGTACAAGCCTTCCTTTGTCCAGCACCCCGATAGTGTCTGCTATTTGCTCTATTTCTCCCAGGATATGACTGGATATGAGGAGGGTCATGCCATATTCCTTGCTGAGCGAGTCAAGAAGAGTCCTCATTTCGCGGATGCCTACAGGATCGAGGCCATTAATCGGCTCATCCAGCAGAAGCAGCTCCGGCCTGGTAATGATTGCTCTGGCGATCCCGAGACGCTGCTTCATACCTAACGAAAATTCCTTGACCGGCTTGCCCGCGATACCCTCCAGAGAAACGCGCTCCAATGCTTCGGAGACGGCATTTTTGCGAAAATATCCCATGTAGCGGCAATGAAGCTCCAGATTTTCGACAGCAGTCAGCTTATCGTAAAATATAGGAAATTCTATAATGCTTCCCATTCGCTTCAGCGTTTCATAGGAATTTGGCAGCAGCGGCTCCCCAAATAACTGGATATCGCCTGCGGTCGGCTTTATCAGATTGGTCAACATTCGCATAACTGTTGTTTTACCTGCTCCGTTAGGGCCTAGAAAACCGTAAATCTCTCCCTTTTTGACATGCATGCTGACATTCGATACCACTTCTGTGCCCTTATAGGCCTTGGTCAGCCTCGATGTGTGAATAATATAGCTCATTGCTTTACCTCCCTGGACAATATACGTCATTGGCTCTTGTTTTCTATCTTAGCGGGAAGGCTTATCTTTTTCTTTACGAGTATCTTACTTATTTCTTAAGCTGCAATGGTCACGGTCCGGCAGCCTTGGGAAGACGCAGGACAAATACCGTTTCCTCGTAAGGCTTGCTGCGCAATTGAAGCTCTCCGCCCATTTCCTCCGCCAGACGTTTGGAAATGCTGAGACCTAGTCCGCTGCCTTGATACTTTTTGTTTCTGGAATCCTCCAGCGTATAAAGGCGCTCAAACACATGGTCCGCATGTTCCTCCGAAATGCCTTTGCCCCGGTCCATAACCTCGCAAAATACCCATTCATGGTCGGCGTATAGCTTAAGCCCAAGCATCCGCCCGGCGCTCCCGTATTTGACCGCATTTGATAGTAAATTGTTCAAAATCCGATCAAGACCGTCCGCATTGGCAAATGCATAAAGCGGCTGCTCCGGGATTTCTGCCTCCACCCTGATCTGCTGCGATTCCAGCAGCTCATAAAAGGCCAATAAATTGGCGGAGCATGCTTCATTCATATACACCCGGGTTAGCTCCAGCTTGCGGTCGCCGGCTTCAAGCAGCGCCAGATCAAAAAAGCGGTTCATCAGCGAAATGACCTCCAGCCCTTTGTCATACACCTTTTTCAGCAGCTCTTCCCGCTTGTCCGGCGCTAACTCAGGGCGGCGATGCAGCGTTTCAAGATAACCTAAAACAACCGTCAACGGCGTTTTTAAATCATGCGACACATTTGCCAGCATCCTTCTCATGGCGGCTTCCGTCAATTTGAATCCAGCCGCTTCCTTATCTTTTCGGGTCAAAAATATATTGACGGCATTCAGCAGCGCCTGAATATCGGGGTCATCCGATGGATGAAGCAATTGAACGGGGGTCCCGCTCCGGTTTATTTCCTCAAGCTTGCTCGTTATGTAGTTCATGCCCGCACGCTGCCCCGCCATTCTGGAAAGCGCAAATACAAGCCCCGCCGACAGCGCAACCACAATTAGTATAAGTATAATCATCATCAGTCCAGCTCTCCCAAACGATAGCCGATTCCCCAGAGTGTTTTAATATACACCGGGGAAGAAGGATCATCTTCAATTTTTTCGCGCAACCGGCGAATATGTACATTAATTACATTTTCATCGCCCAAATAAGGATCATCCCAAACCGCGCTGTATAATTGACCTTTGCTAAATACTCTGCCTGGATTGCGCGCAAATAGCGCCAAAATCTGGAACTCCTTGGCGGTCAATGGTACCATCTCTCCCTCTTTTGTTACGGTAAAATTGTCCTGATCTATCAACAGCTTTCCAATCCGATGCACCGCTTTTTCCTTAGCTGTCCCGCCTGAATATCGGGTAGCCCTGCGAATTGCCGCCTTTACTCTCGCTGTAAGCTCGATCATGGAAAACGGTTTGGCTATATAATCATCGGCGCCGAAGCCCAGTCCAATCGCCTTGTCCACATCTCCATTTTTGGCCGACATAATCAAAATGGGCACTGTGCTGTCCATGCGGATAACCTGAAGCACATCCATACCGCCGACTTCCGGCAGCATCAAATCCAGCAATACTAGGTCAAAGCCTTGTTCCCGGAACAGCCTTAACGCCTCATTCCCATCAAACGCCTGTACCACCGCAAGTCCTTCCAGTCTCAAATGCTCGGCCACCATTTCACTAATTTCAGTATCGTCCTCAACCAGCAAAATCGCCAGCTTTTTTGCCTGCTCCTTCGTCTGTTCCATCCTGCATCCCTCTTTTGTTAATGTCCATATCTTTCCTGCTTCTTTTATCCTATAGTAACCGAGCAAACCCGACAAGACCTGTAGCTAAAGCGGCTCCATTGACAATACGCTATCCTGCCGGCGTGGCCGGTCCTGCTACTCTGACGCTAATCTGACCATACTCTTTCCTGTAGACGCGTCTGTACATGCTATACTAACCATATTCTATCCTGCCGGGCATGGCTGGTCCTGCTACACTGACAATCCTCTTTCCTGTAGTGCGACTGTACATGCTAGACTAACCATATTCTATCCTGCCGGCGCAGTTCTTTTTACCCGCTTTAACCAATCAGTTGGGCCGGATAGCTCTATTGGACATCTGTGACCGTTACAACCTTTTTTTGGCGAGATTACCATTTATAACGGTCACGGATGACTACGCTTGACCCATAACGCTTCCTTAAATTTACAGTAAAAAGCGATAGCTGCTCAAGACGTTTTGGAACACTTGGAG
>NZ_LYPA01000077.1 GCF_001675045.1 Paenibacillus oryzae | reverse complement strand
CTTCTTTTCTTTCGTTATCCAGTTTTCAAGGTGCAAAGTGTGCCGCATTGCTGCGACAGGATTTATATCCTACCATGCTTTTTCGATTCCTGCAACATCGAAATGTTACCTTTATCAAAAAGCTTGCAAGATAAAATCCGCTTGGCGACGTCCTACTCTCCCAGGACCCTGCGGTCCAAGTACCATCGGCGCTGGAGGGCTTAACGGTCGTGTTCGGGATGGGAACGCGTGGATCCCCTCCGCCATCGCCACCAAACGGAATTTCAATGAAAGACACATCAANATCCGCTTGGCGACGTCCTACTCTCCCAGGACCCTGCGGTCCAAGTACCATCGGCGCTGGAGGGCTTAACGGTCGTGTTCGGGATGGGAACGCGTGGATCCCCTCCGCCATCGCCACCAAACGGAATTTCAATGAAAGACACATCAAAGCGCCGTTTCCGGCACTTCTTGTTCTTTCAAAACTGACAACGAGTGAGCAACCTCTGCCTGAGATTATGGAAACTTACGTTTCCTGATCAACCATCATCGTGGTTGAGTATTCCTTAGAAAGGAGGTGATCCAGCCGCACCTTCCGATACGGCTACC
>NZ_LYPA01000076.1 GCF_001675045.1 Paenibacillus oryzae | reverse complement strand
AGGGGTTTTCAGGATTTTTGAGTACATTTGCATGACACCTATGAAACTTCCATCAATTGGGACGAACTGCATAAGTCATGTCTGAATGTGAAGGGAGACTTGAATAATGAAGAAAAAACGCATTGTTTTGTTGACCACCATTTCTCTCCTATTTTTAGGATCCACCATGGTTAGTGCAGATTATTCCAGCAATCATGTTTTAGGCGGGAAAAATCGAACTGGGGGGGTATTTAAGTACTGGCTTGACTCATCTGTTGCAAGCTACGGGTATACTAATTCAATTACTAATGCAAAGACAAACTGGAATGCTGTCCCGAATGCAGGAATCTTCCTTTTTGAGACTTCTGATGCAGACGATGCCGAAATAAAATATTATGTTACAAACAATGAACTAGGATCAGGTGTTTTTGGAGCTGCAGATTTTTGGGACCGCAACAGCAACGGAAAACTCTCATTCCTTTCCCCAACAAGCGTTATGTCAGGAACTAATTTTGATATGACTAGAATCCGCTTGGATTACGGCAGAATGACTAGCGCTAATTTCACATCTGCAGAGAGAAATCATAATGCTGGCCATGAAACAGGTCATGCTATGAGTTTGAGTCACTTCGAAGACTATCCCGCACATACAGGCAATCATTGGATGAAATCAGGTCAAATATCTCTTAACTCCCCTACGTCGACTGATGCTGATCATTTAGTATGGAAGTGGCCGGCTCCATAATATATATTGGGAGGATCGATATATGCTTATGAAAAATAAAGTTTTATCAAGTTTCATTATGATATTGGTGTTAGCTCTGATATCAATCTACGTTTACTACGACCAAACAACGCTCAAAGAAGCTCCTCTTGGTCATTTCAATCATGCTGTATATGATAGTGCAAAAGATTTGTATGATGATGTTGAACTGGTCGTGTTAGCCAATGTAACCTCTGAATCAAAGGCAGTTATTATTGAAGGCGAATATTTGGATGGCTATTCATTGACGGAAGTCAATGTTGAACATGTCATTAAAAATGATGGAGAATCCTTAAGCAATCAAGATTCAATTACTATCATCGAACCTGCGTTTACTATGGAAAACAAGTTTCCCAGCGTTGGAAAGACACAATATTATTCAGAAGACTATCGTAAAGCAGCCCCTGGAGCAAGCTATCTTTTATTTCTGAATTGGGATGAAAATAAAGAAGCCTATTGGGTACACGCACTTCACCAAGGCAAGTTTAACGTTGACCAAAGCGATTTGAAGGAAATGGCGGTTCAAGAGCATAACGAACAATTCAAAGCTCTAAAAGCAGATGTTATCCAGACGTATTTTAATACAATTGAATTGGAGTAAAGTAAGAACCGAAGTTCATTCCCTAAAAGCAAGGGGTTGTCCGAAAAGTCTGTTGAAGTGAATATTTATTCGTACCACTTGATTTTTCGGACACCCCTTTATTTATCTGTCATTTCATGTTGCCAGAGCATGCAGCCACAAAATGCCTGAATAATTTCATGCTGTCCTCATCCTCTGTAAAATTGAATTCCGGATGCCATTGCACAGCGCAAAGGAAGGTTTTGTCCGGCATTTCAACCGCCTCCACCAGGCCGTCCTCCGAAAGAGCAGACGCCTGCAGCACTGGAGCGAGCTCTTTAATGGCTTGATGATGATAGCTGTTAACCGCAATAGCTTCCTTTTCCAAAATGCTGTACAAGAGACTGTTTTTTTGAAGAGTTACAGAATGAACAGGTTTATTGTAAGGCGGTCGCTGCT
Source organism: Paenibacillus oryzae (assembly GCF_001675045.1). Classification (GTDB taxonomy): domain Bacteria; phylum Bacillota; class Bacilli; order Paenibacillales; family Paenibacillaceae; genus Pristimantibacillus; species Pristimantibacillus oryzae. Next base: position 151,310 of record NZ_LYPA01000076.1, on the reverse strand, counting down.
GGTGTTTGACGTTTAATTCCGTTATTCGACCCGAGGGCAAATCCTGATAAAGCGTTCCGCCAAGCAATACATTAAACAGCTGCAACCCTCGGCATATACCAAAAGCCGGCTTATCCAGCTCTAAAACATATTGAAACAAAGCTTGCTCCAGCCTGTCCCTCTCCTGACACAATTCCCCGCATGCCGCATCTAATGCTTCACCATACAGCAATGGGTTAATGTCATGTCCCCCTGTAAACAAAAAGCCGTCAAAGGCCTCCGACAAAGCTTTTATGTCCAGTTCATCCGGCGCCATGGGCAGCATAACCGGAATTCCTCCTGCGGCTTCTACCGCCTTCATGTATCCCGGCAGCATCCAATAACTGTCCCTATCCCTATCGTACAGGGGCAATAAGCCAATGATCGGTTTTTTCATATTTGCCCTCCTCGCGATCGGTTTGTCATCTTTTCATCTTTTATATATCTATTATTCGTTTATTATAATTGCGTTTTTTGCCAAACGTCCAATTCAGTTATCCTTAAACGGCGATAAAAAATGGTTTATGCATAATTTCCCTTTTCCCTGCACAGCATACTCACTATCTATTGGACATTATTTTGATAAAAATGCAGGGAGGGACATGGATGAGCAAGCGACAAGGAGCGGGAGGCAGCAGCGATGGCACCGTCATTACCGGGCAGCCGGAAATCGACGGGGCCAGGCTCCAAAGCATTTTTTTAGACTGTTCGGATATGGTCTTCCATACCTTCCAAACCAACAGCCGCCTTTCCGCCGTTTGCATTTTTTGCGTGGGCTTATGCGACGCCGAACGGATTGAGAGGCAAGTACTTAAACCATTGGCCGAGACTGAAGGCGGTTCCCCAACCGTCTCCTCAACCCAGCTTGTCTATACCCTACAGGAGGCATCGCAGGCCATTCTTGACGGCTTTGCTCTGCTGCTTATGGAGGGCGAGTCAAATGGCACCATTTATGCACTCTCCAAAAACATAGGCCGGACAACCGAGGAACCTGCTGCGGAATCTACCGTACGGGGCCCGCGTGACGGCTTTACAGAATCATTGGAGAGCAACCTGGCGCTGCTTCGGATGAGACTGAAAATAGCGAGCTTCAAATCCAAAACCATTACAATGGGCACATATACGAATACAAAGGTGACTTTGGCTTTTGTGGAGGGGCTTATTTCACCGGAGCTAGTTCAAGAAGTGGAGCGGCGGCTTAGCCGCTTAAAAATCGACTATGTGCTGGAGAGCCATTCCATCGAGGAAGGCATTGTTGATGAGCGCTTCTCTCCTTTTCCGCAAATGCTGGCGACGGAGCGTCCTGATGTTGTTGTCTCCAATCTGCTGGAGGGGCGTTTTGTTATTCTGGTGGACGGAACCCCCTTCAGTCTGGTAGCACCCATCACCTTGTCCTCCATGCTGCAATCCCCCGAGGATTATTACCAGAACATCTACATAAGCATAGCTATTCGGTGGATGCGATACATTTTTTACATTATGTCGCTATTGCTGCCATCATTCTATGTCGCTATTACAACCTTTCATCAGGAAATGATTCCGACCGTATTGCTTCTAAGCATAGCCAGGGCTCGTGAGGAAATTCCGTTTCCCGCGCTTGTAGAGGCGTTGATTATGGAGGTTTCGTTTGAGGCGCTGAGGGAGGCGGGAGTACGCTTGCCCAAGCAGATCGGCTCTGCCGTCAGCATCGTGGGCGCCCTTATTATCGGACAAGCCGCAACCACTGCCGGCATTGTATCGGCGCCTATGATTATTATCGTTGCGCTGACGGGCATTGCTTCTTTTATGGTACCGCGCTATTCGGCAAGCATTTCCACCCGGCTGCTCCGCTTTCCAATTATGCTGCTGGCGGGAACGCTGGGTTTGACCGGCATCATACTTGCTATCATTCTGCTCGTAATCCACCTGAGCAGTCTGCGCTCATTCGGGACGCCTTATCTATCGCCTATTGCCCCCACTTCAGCCGGGAAGCTTAAGGACGTGTGGTGGCGTTCCATTCCATGGAGCAAGTCACGATAAGCAGCAAAGGAGTTTTAATTATGCTTCCTGATAAAGGAAAGATTTCGGCCTCCCAGCTTGCCATTATGATCTTTCCCACCATTATGGCCACCGCTATTTTATCCGTACCAAGTCTGACCATGCATTATGCAGGCCATGACATGTGGCTGTCGCCAATATGGGGTTCGGTTGTAGGAGTGGCGGCAATTGGTATATCGCTGGGCTTAAACTCACTTTATCCCGGAAAAACGATTATCGAGGTCAGCTCGCAAGTACTCGGCTGGCTCCCCGGGAAGCTGTTTGGCTTTGTCTTTTTTTTCTATTGGCCTCATCTCATCGGTCTGATTATTCGGGTATACGGCGAATTTATTTCCAGCAATGCATTGCCGGAGACACCGCTGTTTGTCATTATGGGCACAATGACTGCGGTTTGCGCTCTGAATGTCAGGCTTGGCATTGAAGTAGTAGGCAGAACCTCGCAAATATTTGTAACTTTGCTTGCGTTCCTGCTGTGCTTGATCTTTGTTTTGCTGATCGGTGAGCTGAACCCAAAGGAACTGCTGCCCTTTATGGAAAAAGGCTTGCTCCCCACCCTCAAAGGTGCAGTCTCTCCCGCTGCCTGGTTTAGCGAATACATAGTATTGGCCTTCCTTCTTCCGTTTGTTCATAACAGGAAAAATGTTACGCCAATTATGCTGAGCTCTCTCGTTGTGACCGCAATAGCCATGGTGGCTACCAATCTATTTTGTCTTTTTTTGTTAGGCGATCTTACGGACAGCTTTGCCTATCCTGTTATGATCGCTGCTCGTTACATTACGATAGCCGATTTTTTGCAGCACATTGAGGCAATTGTTATTGCCATCTGGATCTTTGGCATCTTTGTTAAAATATCCGTCTTTCTCTACATATTCACAATTACAGCAGCCCAATGGCTTGGCGTGAAGAGCTATAAGCCGCTTGTATTCCCGCTATCGTATTTATGCATGGTTTTTACCTATTGGCTTGTTTCCGACCGGCCCGGGGCTTCCAGTCTTGTCAGCACTTCCGCGAACGTATACACCTTGGTCATTTTGTTGGTACTGCCAGCAGCCCTTTACCTGATAGCCCTTCTGAAAAGGATGCTGGGCCGAAAAAAGAAACGAAGCTGAACAATAAGGGAGCTGTGGAACATGAAAACCAAAGGAATTAAATACTCCCTTGCTTTTTTTCTTTCGCTGTTATGCGGTCTTCTGTTATCCGGCTGCTGGGATCGAAACGAAATTAATGATCTGGCGATTGTTCTGGCTACCGGCATTGACTACTCCCACCAAAAGGTTGAGCTGACTGCTCAAATTTTTATTCCCCGCAAAAGTGGAAGCGTGAGCAGCACCGGCAGCTCGGAAAGCAGTCCAAGCGGAGTAACCATGATACGAACAGCTGAAGGAAGCACGATTGCAGAGGCATTGAATCGCTTGCAACGAAAGGTGTCGCGGGAGATGTTCTGGGGGCACTGCGAGGTAGTTGTCATCAGCGAGCAAGCGGGTAAGCAGGGACTGCGCGAATATCTCGATTTTCTTCTCCGCTACCCCCAATTTCGGGAGCATGCTTATGTATTCACCAGCGGAGGAGAGGCCAAGGAGGTGCTGGCACTGCTCGATCCGCTGGAGAGGAGCTCGGCGGAATCCTTGCGCGAGATGGCTAATTTGGGCTTGGGCTCCCGCGTGACATTGCTTGAGCTTGCTCAATCCATTGCCAGTCCAAGCGGCTCGGCTATTTTGTCCCGCATGCTCATTTCCCCCGCCGATCCCGGACAAAAAAAATTGGCGACAACCCCTTATGCAAAAGGCATCAGCCTTTTTAAGGACGGCTACTATGTAAAAACGGCCTTGGAGCCTGTAAGTGTAGGAGTGCTTTTGCTTAGCAACGAATTAAACAACTTTATCATGCCTATAGAGCTACCGCAGGTTAAAGGAGCATTTTCTATCCGTATGAATAAAGTTAAAACAAAATTAACGCCAAGCATTGTTAACGGTACATGGGGCATGGGCGTTCATATTGAAAGCGAGGGTGAGGTTGTGCTCAATACAACCAATTACGATTTGGCCAATCCCGTTATGCTATCTAAGGTTGAGGAGGCATGGCTAAATCGCTTCAAGGAGCTTGCCGAACAGGCGCTCCAGCTTGCTCAAAAGGATTTGTCAGCGGACATTTATAAATTTGCCGATCAGTTCCGTCGTTACAATGCTGGAATATGGAAGAAGAATCAGGAGAACTGGTTAACCATTTACCGAAACATGGAGGTTGAAATTACAGGAAATGTAATTATTACCGATACAGGAAAATCAATTGAGCCTCAAGGTATACCGCATCAAGCGTCCAATTAAGCAGCAGAGGCTCAAAATGGGAGGAGGGGCGTGTTGCCATGAAGATTTTATCCACGTTAGGCATTCTTATCCTCACAGTAATTATTATTTGGGGCGAGTGGCGAGGCAGCAAAAGCAAAAAGATGCGGGCAATCACAACGGGAATTACGCTTGTTAGTGCCACACTTGCGCTGACGCTTCTCATCTATCCCAACCTGCCTGGACCTACGCAATTAATAAAGCTTCTTTTCGGGAAGCTGGATAAAATGATGAAATAAAGTCACGGGACTGTCCGAAAAGTCTGCTACAGTGAATAATGATTCAGCAAAACCGGTACCTACCGGAAAATGGTGTCTTGGAAGCTCAAACATTTTTATCCCCTTTATTTCGATCATATTTTTTAGTGGATTAAAGCGGACAAAAAACTCGCCCTCAAGTCACCCTTTCCCCTCCGGTCCTCTCTTCTGAATTATTATTCGTTCCGCTTGATTTTTCGGACAGCCCCGTGTTGTATTTCCCTTATGCCAAAAAAAAGAGCTGTTTTCGCTGTCAAAATAAACGAATGTGAAGCACCTAAAAATCTGATCGCTCAGCGACATGCCATTTGAATGTTGACAAAGTTGGAATCATATTGTTAGCTTTAGTCCAACTGTACCCAGCATCAAGGTTAAGATTCCCAAGCATTAGTACATCCGTTTTCGCCTGTATTTTCCAAGCTGCACATCTTATTGCGCTACCACTTAAAACAAACTTCATTGCATTTTCCCAATCCAACTCTTCCCCCTTTTCCCTTTCAATATCCCCAACCATTTTCTTGTATTGTCTTTGTTTAGCATTAGCCGTTTCGTCTATATCTTCAGAGTTCCATACTTCATCAAACACAAAGCCTTTAAGCTTAGAGTTCAGAACCGTATCACGGAAGTAATCTGAAACATACACATTTGTCTTGTATGACTCTGGAATTTTAAAAATATGTTGTTCACTTACCTTTGTCTTCAAAAAGCTCAGTTTTTTAAAGCCACTCCACTTTCTCCATAATAGTAAAAAAGGTACAGATTGTGAGTAATCTACTGCATCAATTAAATTTGTTATATTAAGCATCTTTATAGGCATTTCGTAATTCTCTACCGTGCAATCAAAAAATTGGACATTGTCTTCTAAAAATACTTTTAAAAGATCGATTGCTTTCAGGCTAAAAATTGGAATTCCACTAGTGAAATAAGGAAAATCATAATACTTTCCTTTTTTAAAAACCATTAGGTGTGGCTTTACTAAATCAAGGATTTGGTTCCCATCAAAATTATCCTGATATTCATAATAATCGTTTCTGACAGTATTTAATTCAACATTTCGATTATGGGTGCTTAATTTCCAAACTTTCATAACTCCTCCGTTTTACATTGCTAATATTAATACCTTTTTTAGAAATCTGATCGCTCAGCGACATGCCATTTGAATGTTGACAAAGTTGGAATCATATTGTTACGACATTAACTAACGTCAGCTTAGTACTATAATTCTTAACTACACAATTTAAATATTGAACATTTGGATCAAGAAATCCTTTTATAACCTCTATTGCTTTATCACTTAAAACCAACATTCCGCCATTAAGAAAACCAACAAAATCTCTATTCTTTCCTTTCTTCCATATTTTCAATTGAGCAGTATTCCAGTTTGTAACAGGAAGGCCTTCTAGACTAGCCGAATAATCTGCTGGATTATGATCTTCAGAACAAACTGTCATATTATAATCATCAACTTGCATTGACCAAATCTTCATTGGATCATCCCTTTATGAAAAGACATCGTAATAATAAGGCTCAATCTAATAATTAGTGTTTACATGTTAAAAAAACAGTCCGTTACAAATCCACACGTAAACAACAAGAAGGCTTTGTTCGATAATTCACTCAAATACCATTTTCATGCACCGCAATGAATACAACTTGTACGAAATATCGTACAAATATAAGGCTCATTCCCTCTAAATGGGTAATGTTGTACGATTTATCGTACAAAACGACCCTAATGGCTTTCAGAAACTCAACTTTTATACGCAAATTCATACAAATGACAACAACCATGAAGATTTAGCAGGCAGAGCCAATACGTAATACAATATGTGATGCAGTACCTGCGTCTATGCGTGCCAGGCATCCGTGAGTCAAGTGCTGATTCTGCTTTGAGCCAATAATAAACAAGCTTATTTCATAATCTTTGCCCGAGAGTGAATACAAATTTCAATCTTGTTATAATAATTGGGATCTATTCCAATATATTTTTTATCTTTATGATCGACAAACCATACCAGATAGTTTACAGTCGGACGTTATTTTTCCCTAAATAATCCTGTCTCGCCACCAAGCCAAGACAAAAAACCTTTAAACCAGCGGCAATTGCCGTCTCTGGTTTAAAGGTTTTATTTTGCGATCACAATAACCATTGACCTGCTCTATTCAACCATGACCCTTCCACAAGGAAATAACTTTGGCCTCGAACTGGCTGCGGAACGGTTTGGCTTCTGGCGCTCCGGTTACCTTTTCGTACAAGCCGTTTGGCTTCAGCTCCCGAGCCTTGACGTTATCCTCCAGATTCAGGTTCAGCATGGTGATCAAAATATCGCGCAGCGCGGGGTCAAAAACGGGGCACATCAGCTCAATCCGCTTCATCAGATTTCGAGTCATCCAATCCGCGCTCGATAAGTAAACCTCTTCATTTCCATTGTTATAAAAATACATCACTCTGGAATGCTCCAGGAATCGGTCAACAATGCTGATGACCTTAATATTTTCGCTGCGTCCAGCAACGCCCGGTCTAAGACAGCAAACGCCTCTGACGATTAAATTGATCTTAACGCCGGCTTGCGAAGCTTCATACAGCTTGTCGATCATCTCCTGATTGGACAGGCTGTTCATTTTGGCAATTATTCGCGCAGGCTTTCCTGCGAGAGCATTGTCGCGCTCACGGTCAATAAGCCGGTACAGCTTTTCCTTCAAATCCGTTGGCGCTACGCCAAATGCCTTCCAGTCATACGGCGAGGAATACCCTGTAACCTCGTTGAACAATGCGGAAGCATCAGCCCCAATGACGGGATGAGAGGTAAAAAGGCCAATATCTGTATACAACATCGCTGTATTGTCATTGTAGTTGCCGGTGCCTACATGAACGTAACGACGCAGCGTTCCTTGCTCTCGCCGGACGACCAGCAATATTTTGGCATGGGTTTTCAAGCCGACAAGACCGTATACCACATGACAGCCCGCTTTCTCCAGCTGTCTTGCCCATGCAATATTACGCTCCTCGTCAAACCTGGCCTTCAGCTCGACTACAACCGTCACCTGCTTGCCGGACTCGGCTGCATTGGCTAACGCCTGCACAAGCGCAGACTGCCCGCTAACCCGGTAAAGCGTCATTTTGATCGCTAATACGTCGGGATCATACGAGGCTTGCATCAGAAAATCGGTTACAGCCTCAAAGGATTCGTAAGGATGATAGAGCAAAACATCTCTCTCTCTCATAACCTCAAACATATCGTCCGTTTCGTCAAACTCGCGCGGATAAACAGGCTCCAGCCGCTCATAACGTAAATTATCATGTCCAGGCAGGCTGCCCGAAAAACGCATCAAAAAGCTGAGATCCAGCGGCCCGTCGATTTCAAACAAATTATCCTGAATCTCCAGCTCCTCAAGCAAGGTATCCAAAGCATAAGGATGCATGCCCTTGCCAACCTCCAGCCGAACGGGGATGCCCCATCTGCGGCGGCGCAGCTCCTTCTCGATTTCCTCCAGCAGATCCTCCGCGCCTTCTTCATTCAGCGTCAGATCCGCGTTGCGGGTCAATCGGAACGGATTTACGGCAAACGGCGTATAGCCGTTAAACAAGGTGTTGATATAACGTTCGATCAAATCCTCAAGCAAAACAAACTCCTGCTTTTTGCTATTGGTTCTGCCGGGTATAGGTACAAACCGTGGTAAAATCGACGGCACCTGCACAATGGCAAACAACGGCTCATCGTTTTCCTCAGCTTCTTCACGCTGCAGCAAAACCGCCAGATACAGCTCTTTGGTATGAACAAGCGGAAACGGACGGCTCTGATCGACGGCCATAGGCGTCAAAACCGGAAATACAATTTCATGAAAATAGTCGCTCATTGCATGGCTCTGAGATGCGTTAAGCTCATCCAGCGTACGCATGCAAATGCCTTCCTTGGCAAGCGCCCTGATAATTTCCCGATAAGTGCGATATTGCTCTCCCACCATCGTGGTTGTTCGCTTGATCAGCCTCTTCCACAAGCCTGCCGGCGTATAGCCTGAAAAATCGGTTTTCGCTAATCCGGCACGCATCTGATCCTGAATGCCGGCTACCCGAACGCTCATAAATTCGTCCAGGTTGCTTGACACAATGGATAAAAACTTGGCGCGCTCCAGCAGCGGATTTTGAATATCCTGCGCTTCCTCCAGCACTCTCCGGTTAAACTCGATCCAGCTTAGGTCACGGTTAACGTAATGGGACATATGCTTAATCATCATGTTCCTCCTAGAAACACATATAAACAACAGCGGAAAATAAACGACTTGTCTGTCCCATTGTACAGGCCATTGTTTATCATCATATCAAATAAATATTAAGACAATGTAAAAATTAGGCTTGCCTTTTTAATATCGGCGAATAGAATAATTCCCATTTTTCATCACTTTTTCAAGCCACTTCAGGATCAACCCTTTAAAAATGGGCCTCGTTGGCGGCAGCAATAGCAATAATCCGGCTATATCGGAGAAAAATCCGGGCAGCAGCAGGAGAATCCCGCCAACAAGCACGCAAAGACCGTCAATTAAAGAGCGGCCCGGCATAATGCCTTGCTGGGTCTGGCGCTGAACCTCCTGCCATACCTTCCTTCCCTCCAGGCGGGCAAAATAAGCACCCAAACCGCTTGTCACAAGCAACAACAAAAAGGTATTCCAGCCGCCAAGCCAATCTCCGACTTGTAGAATGCCCCAAATTTCAATGATGGGAAGTAACAAAATAACCGGAACGATCCATTTTACCATTCTATTCCACCCTCTTCTTATTGACCGCCTATCGCCGCATAAAGCTCTGGCAGCTGCTTGCTCAGCCGTACCGGCTTCCACTGGCTGTTCAGCCATACATGCCGCGTCGCCCCTTCAACTAGTAGCTCGCCTGGAAGCTCTGCGTCCTCGGCAAAACAAGGTTGAAACTGTCCCTCTGCTACTTTACGGATTTGAGACTGAAAAGTTAGCTTGAGCGGCGACACCTCCGCCACGGTCGTACATACGAGCACCATATCATCATAGCGGGCAGGGGCAAGATACGAGCATTGCAAATCGACTACGGGCAGAAGCAAGCCATGTTCTTCAATAGCCTTATAGGAATAGCCCCGCTGCCTTATCCATTCAGTACGGCCAATTTCAAACCAGGTTACATAATTCGCATGAAAAACAACACCCATGCTGTCGCATTCCTGATAACGGACGCGCAGCGGATGACAATACCAGTTTTTAAGGTTTAGCATACCCCGTTCTCCCTTAATCACATTCTATTTGTTCTTCCATTTGCAAAAAGCGACGGTGAAGGATCACCATCGCTTGAATTTGCCTCTTTATTTAGGGGTGGTTACAGCTCATTAAAATACTCTGGATTGACCGGAATAAATAACGCCGGTTTCTCCATAAATAGTGACTTCCATGCCATCCTTCAGCGTTTCAAGCGCATTGGCAACGCCAAGCACAACCGGGATGCCCAGGTTCAAGCCGCAAACGGCTGCATGGCTAGTAATGCCGCCTTGCTCCGTTACAACAGCGCCGGCCTTTTCAAAAGCAGGCATATATTCCTTGTCAGTGGAAACCGTAACAAGGATATCGCCAGGCTGAACCTTTTCATTTGCTTCTTGCGGCGTACGGGCTACAACCAGCTTGCCTGTTACGTTTTGGCTGCCGATGCCTTGACCTTGCGCAAGCAATTCGCCGACATGATGAATTTTAATCAGGTTTGTTGTGCCTGCGCGGCCGATTGGCACGCCTGCCGTAATCACAACCGTGTCGCCAAGGCTAAGCAAGCCTGTACCCAATGCGCCTTTAACGGCATGCTCGAACATTTCGTCGGTCGTATTGGCGTCTTGTCCTTTAACCGGGAATACGCCCCAGCCCAAAGCCAAACGGCGCATAACAGATTCGTCAGGCGTAACAGCGATAATCGGAGCTTTTGGACGGTATTTGGATACAACGCGTGCCGTAAAGCCGCTTTGCGTCGATGTAATAATCGCTTTAGCGTTCAAATCAAGCGCGGAGTTGGCAACAGCCTGGCTGACCGCTTCCGTTACGCTTGTTTTTTGAGCATTGGCTTGTCTTGTGAAAATTTCACGGTATTCCAATGCCTGCTCTGTACGTTCAGCAATACGGGACATCGTTTGTACCGATTCCACAGGGTATTTGCCTGCAGCCGTTTCGCCGGAAAGCATAATAGCATCCGTGCCGTCAAAAATAGCGTTGGCAACGTCGCTTGCTTCTGCGCGAGTCGGACGCGGGTTGCGCTGCATGGAGTCCAGCATTTGAGTTGCTGTAATAACCGGTTTACCGGCATGGTTACATTTTTTGATCATCATTTTTTGAACCAGCGGAACCTCTTCTGCCGGAATTTCAACGCCCAGATCGCCGCGCGCTACCATCAATCCGTCGGAAACCTCCAAAATTTCGTCCAGGTTGTCTACGCCTTCCTGGTTTTCGATTTTGGAGATGATTTGGATATGGCCGCCGTTATGCTTCTCAAGAAGCTCGCGGATTTCCAGCACGTCGCTTGCTTTGCGGACAAAGGAAGCTGCGATAAAATCAATGCCTTGCTCTATGCCAAACACGATATCCCCTGCATCCTTTTCCGTAATGCCAGGCAAGGAAATTTTTACGCCGGGAACGTTAACGCCTTTTTTGCTTTTGATGGGACCGTTATTGACGATGCGGCAATGAATTTCAGTACCGTCAATGCTTTCAACCGTCAGGCCGATCAAGCCGTCGTCGATCAGTACCGTCGAACCAACGGTAAGGTCGTTAGGCAAATTGCTGTATGTAACCGGAATGCGGCTGCGATCGCCCAAAATTTCTTCTGTTGTCAGCGTAATTGTTTCGCCCTGAACCAGTTCAATCGGCTCTTCCTTCAGTTTGCCCAGACGGATCTCGGGACCTTTCGTATCCAGCAGGATCGCTACTGAAGTACCCAATTCAACATTTGCTTGACGGATGTTCTTGATCCGGTTGCCATGCTCCTCAAAGTCTCCGTGGGAGAAGTTGAGACGCGCCACGTTCATGCCCGCTTGGATCAGTTTTTTGGTGTTTTCCAGCGACTCGCTGGAAGGACCGATAGTACATACGATTTTTGTTTTGCGCATTTTTCATTTCCTCCGTCTGATGCATAAATTGTCTACTGCTTAACCCTCATTGCCTAATTGTTGCAAGTATTGAAGCTATCTATACATGCACGCCAGCCGGAACTTGTCCTTTTGCCGGCTTGACGAGTGTATGCAAAACCAAATCCTGTCGTACATCCAAAAATCCGAAAACACGTTTAAGGCAAATACGCCTTAGTTTATTTGAGGCGCGGCTTCCTTATCCTGCTCCAACGTTTCACCGGAGTTTTTCTTTAGGCTGGCTTCATCCAGAGTTACCGCTTCAGCTTCCAGGGCCGGAGGTTCTGAGGCCTTTTCCGCAGACACAAATTGAAACTCTCCGATTTTGCGGAACTTCTGATAACGGTCCTCTATTAATTCAGTTGCGTTCATGGCAAGCAGCTCCTCCAGATGACGCGTTACTGCCGTCTTGATGGACTCAGCCTGAACCTCGAGATCACGATGCGCGCCGCCTTGCGGCTCCGGAATGATTTCCTCGATGACGCCAAATGCAAGCAAATCCTTGGCTGTAATCTTCATCGCTTCCGCAGCCTGATCCGCGCGTGAAGCATCCTTCCATAGGATGGAGGCCGCTCCATTTGGAGAAATTGCGGAATAAATGGCGTTTTCCAGCATGAGCACCCGGTTGCCTACGCCAAGCGCAAGCGCACCGCCGCTGCCTCCTTCGCCAATAACAACGCAGACGATAGGCACGCCAAAACCCGCCATTTCGCGCAGGTTGCGTGCTATAGCTTCCGATTGGCCGCGTTCCTCGGCCGTATTGCCGGGATAAGCGCCCTTTGTATCAATAAACGTAATAATGGGACGACCAAACTTGTTAGCCTGCTGCATGAGACGAAGCGCCTTGCGTAAGCCTTCCGGATGCGGACTGCCAAAGAATCGGGCAATATTGTCCCGGGTATCCTTGCCCCGCTGATGGCCGATAACAGTCACGGGTATTCCGTTCAGCTTCGCCAAGCCGCCTACAACGGCCAGATCGTCCGCAAACAGACGGTCGCCGTGCAGCTCGATAAAGTCGGTAAATATGGAACCGATAAAGTCCAGAGAGGTTGGCCGCTGATGATGGCGGGCCAAATGCATTTTCTGAGCGGGGGTCAGCTCGCTGTAGAGCTCTTCCTCCAGCTGCTTGCAGCGCTCCTCCAACCGTAAAATCTCCTCGGAGAAATCGATTCCCTTGCCTACGCTCAGGCTTTTCAGCTCCTTGATTTTCTGACGAAGCTCCACAATGGGCTTCTCAAAAGGCAGCTCATTCGGCATCAATCGACTCCTCCTTTTTTACGCCGTGCAAATCCAGCAGCTTGCTTAATGTGCTCTTCATATCCTTGCGATGCACAACCTTGTCAAGCTGCCCATGCTGCAGGTTAAATTCCGCAGTCTGAAAATTGTCCGGCAGCTTCTGGCGAATCGTTTGCTCGATGACGATCCGTCCGGCAAAGCCGATCAACGCGCCGGGCTCGGCCAAATTGTAATCGCCAAGCGACGCAAAGCTGGCCGATACGCCTCCCGTCGTAGGATCCGTAAACACGGAAATATACAAGCCGCCGTCCCCTTGAAAACGGGACAACGCCGCGCTTGTTTTGGCCATCTGCATCAAGCTTAGAATGCTTTCCTGCATCCGGGCTCCGCTGGACGTGGAGAAGATGATCAGCGGCAGCGACTTGCTATGAGCCGCCTCGATTGCGCGCGTAATTTTCTCCCCGGCCACTGAACCCATGCTGCCGGTAAAGAAGTCAAAGCTCATGACGGCAACAACAACTGGGTAACCGTCAATCGTTCCTTCTCCCGTCACCACGGAATCCTTCAAACCCGACTTGGCCTTCTGCTGCTCCAGCTTGGCTTCATAGCCGGGGAATGTGAGCGGATCTACAGATTCCATATCCTCGTCATACTGGGTCAGACGTCCGCCGTCAAGCGTCATCGCGATGCGCTCCCATGCGTTTAACCGGTAATGATGACCGCATGACGAACAAACCTTCAGGTTTTTCTCCAGTTCCTTGCTGTACTGAATGGTGCCGCATTTGGAGCACTTGTTCATCAGTCCCTCAGGAATGTCCCGCTTGGGACGTTCGGAAGGGATAGTTGCATATTTTTTCTTGGAAAACAAATCTTTTATCTGCACGTTATGTGACACCTCTCAAGGCGCAATAGTATTGAGCCGGACCTTACGGACGAATGATGGAATTAAAAACTTCCTGCACTTCCTCTAGCTCGCCGGACGGGACCAAAATCTCATATTGCTGTTTGGACAGATTGACGGACCGGATTTTGATTAAAAAACCTTCTTCCGTGAGCCGTTTCCTAATGGTTTCTGCCATTTTTGCTGTTGGTGCGATGTAAATAACCGTCCACATCGTGGTACCTCCTGAAAGCCATGCGTCAGCAAAGCTGACCTTAAAACTTGCCAATCCTGCCAAAGGCCATATGATGTCACAATGATAACACAATTACAGGCTTTCCGGCAAATGATATTGGATGGCCGCAGGATCGCCGTGTGCGATTCTTGCAGATGCGGCTGCGGCAAGGCCCGCTACCAGATCATCGAGAAAAACATGAATTTTTTTGCCCTTTTCATTCAGCTGCCGGATGATGCCCGGCTTCACTTTGTCCAAATAGCCGAAGCTGGTGAGCCCAATCATGCCATAAACATTGGTAATGCCAAGCGCCAGCGTTTCATCGACTCCGTAGAGAGATTCGTCGCGCTCCATAATCGCCTGAAGCGGCTCCGGAAGCAAACGCTTCTCCGCAAGCTCATCCAGCGCAATGCCTGTATAAAGGACATATTGAACCTCCCGCTTCTCCAATACGGCGCGAACGCTCTCCTCGCATTGCTCCACTGTCAGGCTGCCGTTATAAGGCTGCTGAAGGCTCAACACGATTTCTGCAACATCTGCCACCTTGACGCCTCGTTTTTCCAGCCAGCTTTCGATTTTGCTCATGGGCTTCATCCTCTCGCAACTGCTTGTATCTATATGCATATGCGAATCCATCCGGTTATGTGCCTGTTCGGAAAAGCCGAGAAAGCGGAAACGCTGCAAGTCGCTCCATGCGCAAAAAAATCGCGGAGCGGATTGTTCATCCGTTCTGCGATTTAAGGCGACTCGGGCCTCATGCCCAGCTTGCGGTAATCTCCTGGCGTAACGCCTACGATTCGTTTGAACACGCGGCCAAAGGTGATGGAGTTGGCATATCCTACCTTCTGCGCGATATCCTGAACGTTGTCGCTTGTGCCCGCCAGCAGAAATTCGGCCCTTTGCATGCGAAGCTGCGTCAAAAAATCTACAAACTTCATATCAAATTCTTCCTTGAAAAGATGACTGGCGTATTTCCCCGATATTTGGAACTTGTCGCTCAAATGCTTCAGGGACAGGTCCTGGTTTTCAAAGTTTTCCTCGATGTATTTTTTCATTTCGCTGATCATGGCCCGGTAGCTTTTCGACTCATTCGCAGACACATAAATTCTGTATATTTCCGACAGCCAGCCCAGCATAACAGCCTTCACTCCGTCAAGAGAGGTCTCTGCCTCCAGCTCGGCGTAATAAACCGCACTCCCCGGTTCGTTCATCATGCGGCGCAGTCCATCCGACAACTCGCCAAGCTCGCGGCCCAGCATCTGCACCAGTAAGCGCAGCACCATGCGAATTTCCTCGTCACTGATTCCTTCGGCCCGGAAAACGGAAAAAATATCCTCAAGCCTGCTTCTCCAGCCCTCATCCGCCAGCCGAAATTCCCTGACCAGATCCCCAATCATTTTCAAATAACGATATGACTTTGATGAGCTTGGCTCCGCCGGGTTTCCGGCCAGAACAATCATATCCTGCCCCAGCGCAAGCTTATGCCGCAGCGCTGTATCCGCTGCGGAGCGCGATTGCGGAAGCTCCTCCAGCTTCGGGACGCTGGGGCCAATTCCGATAGCGAGCGACACGCCAAGATTATCGCTTGTCCATCGCAGGCATCTCTCCGCCAGCTGCCGAAGCGCCACTCCGTCTGTAGCGGAAGCTGGTTCTTCCTCCAGGGACACGATAAGTCCCAGCTTGCTGCCGCTCATCCACTCCGCCCATCCCCGCAGCCCTTCTTCAGCCGCCATTTCCTGAAATACATTCATCATGGTCAGCTTCAGCACATTTTGATCTTCATTGCCGAATTTGTCGCGAAACGCTGCATATTGATTGATTTCAGCGGATATAAAGGCATAATGCCCCGAACCTCTGGACAAAGGCAAGGCCTGCAGCCTTTCCATTCTATCCGCGGTCACTGCCGAAGGCTCTCCCTCCAGCAGATCCAGAAACAGCTGACGGCGCTGAACAAGCAAATTTTCGTCGTATTGTTCCCTGTAATCCACGGTCTGGGCAATCAACGCTTCCAATGCCTGATCGATCAGCACCAGTTCATTCCCGGATGGCCGCTGCAGCGTTTCATCTCGCAATTGCAGAGCTTCCAGCCGGTTCAGCATCACTTTAATCGGGCGGTAGTTTTTACGGGTAATGTAAAGAATATAGGCTGTTCCCGCAACAACTGTCGCGACGCCTATGCCGATCCAGATATAAGTAACAACCGTCATCCAGCCGTACAGCTCGCCGGCAGCAATTCCGCTTTCGAAAGTCCATCCGGCGCGCTGAGATGTAATCCGGTTCAATACGTCCCTCGACTCCCCGGAGTCCTGCTGAAGAGAAAAAACAAGCTCGCCCTGCTCATCCACAACGCGCATAAACGACAGCTTGCTGTTGGTCATTGCTTTGATCATGCCCTCAATCCGGTACATGCTTGCATTAACAACAATGATCCCTTCGGAGCCAAAAGGAAGCGGAAGCTGCTTGCTGATGCTCATGACCCTGACGGTTTCGTCAGAGCCATACGCGCGGAAGTCGCGGACAGAGCTCCACTCCCTCTCGCTTTCGCTCAGCTTCGCTTGTCCCAGAAAGTCCCGGTCCGGAAATTCGGCTATAGGCACCAGTCCGTTCACTGTCAGCACCTGATCATCCGACTTTCGGTAAATATAAATGGAGTCGATCAGCTCATTCCGGTATAGCAAACCTCTCAAGCCATGAACAACATCAAACATGATATTTCCTTCATCCTTCGGCTCCAGTCCGGCTGGCCCCAGAAAGTCCGCGACCTTCCTGTTGGTTTCCACCTCCTGCAGCACCGCAAGCTGTAAAGAAGCAAGGGCTTTATCGACCGCGTCCACCACGTATTCGGTAGAAAGGCGATTAGCCTTGGCCGTTTCATTCCGGGACATTTCTCCCACGATCAGAAAGGACAAAAAAATAAGGATCGAGATGGTGAGCAGAAAAATGGGAAAATAGGAAAACATCATTCTGCTTGACCAATTCCACTTCATTATCTCTTTGCCCCCTTTTGAACAGCCTTTTTACATAAGTTTTGCTCTCGTGCCCGCTGCCATTCTGCTTATGACAAACAACAGGCCCGCTCCTGCCAGAGCGCTGATTGTGCAGGCCAGATACATGTAATCGGCGCCGCCGTGATAGAACAAATAACCGTTAAGCAGGTTGCCAACGATTCCCCCGAGACCGGAGAACACCATCGTAAAAATGCTTTGTCCCGTCGCCTGCATCTCTTTTCCGGAAGCCGCCGCCACATATTCCACCGCAGCCACATAAAACAAGCCGAAGGATAGCCCGTGCAGCACCTGGATGCCGACCATAACGGACGGGATAGGAAACAGCCATTGAATGCCCCAGCGCAGCGCATAGAAAAATGCCGCCAAAAGCAGGGTACGCTCGTGTCCGATCCCTTTTACGATTTTTGCAGCCAGCAGCATGGAAGGCACATTCGTCAAGGATGCCAGCAGCAGCGCTGTTCCGACAAGCGAATAGCTGCCGCCCGCGCCTTGAAAGGACAAAACAAAAAACGAATTATACGCCGTGAGCGTTTGATTGACAAAAAAGCAAGCAACAAGAAACAGCACAAACCTTGGGTTGCCAAGCAAATCCTTCAGCCCTCGGGACAATGAGATGGAGGAAGACATTTCATTGCCTCGCATGGACAAGGTCAAAGCGGTGACTGCTCCCGCAAGGCTAAGAGTAAGAAACGGCATCCAAAGCTGCGTAATGGCGAAGTAGGACAGAAAGGTCCCTCCGGCATAGCCGCCAAGCGCCGTTCCAAGGCTTCCAAGACTGCGTATCGTGCCATAGGAGGTTTTGGCCGCGCGTGCAGCAGACACTGCATAGGAATCCGCAATCGGACTTTGTGTTGCCTGAAAAGCAATAGACAATATATAAGCTGCCACAATAAGTGCGATATACTCAAAGCGATAAAAAAAGGACATGCATGCCGGCACCGTTATGCTAAGCAGCAGCACGAGCTTGGTTTGACGGAAGCGGTCAACCAGTATGCCCCAGATTGGCTGAACCAGTATGGACAAAAGAGTTCCCGCAGACATCAGCACTCCCGCTACATCCGCGCCTATCCCTTGATGAACGAACAGGGCTGTCAAATATGGATTGAACAGCCCACCGGCCAACCCTGTAAACAAATAAAGTATTCTTAGCTTAAGCAAATCTCTGCGAGCTTCCAGTGGTACGCTGTTCATCACGATGCATTCTTCCTTCTTGAGAGGTCGTTCAAAAAGTACGCCTTCCATTACGGGCCATGACTGGCGTCATGGACGGCGGCGAATATGGCTTTCAGCCGAAACTTCCGTTGCTCACTTAGCTTCCACTAAGCTCCGTTCCTCGATTTCTAGCTTCAAACCATCTTCTTGGTACTGGAAACCGAACTTTTTGAACCTTCATTTGATGTGGTCGTTCAAAAAGTGCGCTTTCCATTACGGGACATGACTGGCGTCATGGCCGGCGGCGAATATGGCTTTCAGCCGAACTCTCCGGTACTCACTTAGCTTCCACTAAGCTCCGTTCCTCGATTTCTAGCTTCAAACCATCTTCTTGGTACTGGAAACCGAACTTTTTGAACCTTCATTTGATGTGGTCGTTCAAAAAGTGCGCTTTCCATTACGGGACATGACTGGCGTCATGGCCGGCGGCGAATATGGCTTTCAGCCGAACTCTCCGGTACTCACTTAGCTTCCACTAAGCTCCGTTCCTCGATTTCTAGCTTCAAACCATCTTCTTGGTACTGGAAACCGAACTTTTTGAACCTTCATTTGATGTGGTCGTTCAAAAAGTGCGCTTTCCATTACGGGACATGACTGGCGTCATGGCCGGCGGCGAATATGGCTTTCAGCCGAACTCTCCGGTACTCACTTAGCTTCCACTAAGCTCCGTTCCTCGATTTCTAGCTTCAAACCATCTTCTTGGTACTGGAAACCGAACTTTTTGAACCTTCATTTGATGTGGTCGTTCAAAAAGTGCGCTTTCCATTTATTTATTGTTCAAAGATGCGAGCTGCGGCTGCAGCCGCTCCAATGGCGCCCGCTTTGTTGCCCAGTCCAGCCCTGCGGATGTCCACATGGAAAGGCGTAAACGATGGTACCCGCTCTGCGATTTCCTTAACATAATATTCGCCGGAATCCGCCACCCCGCCGCCCAGCAGGACTAGCTCCGGGTTCAACAGGCTTGTTGCGCTGCCAATAAATGCAGCCATATGCTGGAGCGGCTTCTCCATAATCGCCAAAGCGTCGGCGTCGCCGGCTATGGCGCCTTGAAGCACCTGAGGCGCGCCAACGCTGTCGCTGCCGCTCATGGCTTTATCTTTATAGTAAGCTCTGGCAAGCGCGCCGATGCCGGTTCCCGACGTCACGCTCTCCAGCGGTCCAAACGCGTCTCCATCCAGAGGTTTACCATTCAATGCAGGGAGGTCAACGATGGCATAACCCGCTTCTCCCGCCGCGCCGCCTGCTCCCTCGTAAAGCATGCCGTTCAGCAGCATCGCTCCGCCGATGCCCGTGCCTACAGTCAGCAGCAGCACATGCCGCTTCCCTTGGGCTGCCCCCTGCCAGCATTCTCCAAGCAACGCCATATTAACATCGTTTCCGAGCTTCACATGGCCCTGATAATATTGCCGGATATATGGAAGGAGATCGCCCTCCGGCCAAGGTAAAGCCGGAGCATGGCTAAGCTTGCCTCCTTGCGAGATAACGCCCGGAAATCCAATGCCTACGCCCGATATTTGGTCCAGCGTCAAATCCATTTTCGCGAGCAATGACTTAAGTCCATCAAACAGCCATTCAAAAAAAAGCTCCGGCTTGCCATGCTGCGATGTCTCCCACTTTTCCAGCAGCTTGACATCGCCGTCTGCGCTTGCGATACAAACCATCGTTTTAGTGCCCCCGACGTCAATCCCGACTACATGACCCATTCCCTTTTGAATATCCATGCCTGCCTCCATCCCGCGGCAACCCTGTACCTGCTTGTACAGCAAAGGGTCCGCAGCATTATCATATCAGCCTATCATTATAAATCATTAAGCCTGTCCGGTAAATGACGCGGGGCATGGAACAGCAAGCAAAAAACGGCTATCGCTTCAGCAGCTTTTCAGGCTCAAGCTCCAGCACAAAGCTCATCTCCACACTTCCGCTGGCCGCCTGATAGGCATATACGATTTCCGCTTTGCCGGACTCCGTCTGGATGACAGGAATGAGGGCTTTCGCCTTGACCCTGCAGAGCAGACCTGGCAGCCTCCACAGCTCAGGCGTTAATTCAGCTCTGGACATGCCGGGGCCCGTAATTTCAAAATAAACCTCGATATCAAGCTCGCTGTCAATCCTTGCAATGACCTCCAGCTTGTCCTTTTCAGCCTTGGCGTCAAAAACGATGCCCCGAAAATGGGTATTCCAGCCTTTGCCCTTCTCCCGGCGAATCAGCCTTAAATAATACCGCTCGCCCTCCGGGCTGATCCAATGAATCGTTGCGGGATGCATCTGCCCGTTTGTATTCCGGCTGCCCGACATAGCTCCGATCATAAGATTTCGCTCAATCCAGGCAGCAGCCGTACACAGGTTGCGATTTTGTCCCGGACGGTCGCGCTCGCACAGCTCCCTGAACCGTTTGACGGCATAGCGGTCGCCCCCATGCACCATCAGTCCCGGCAGCACATCCTCCGGCACGTTTACGCCAACCAGCGCAATGAGCGGATCATGGCTCGTTTCGCAATTGACGCCGGTCAGATGACGCCAGTCATCGCCTAACGCCAAATACAGAAATACCCCGACGGAGCTATGTCCCGTCATTTCCATTTCATAAGCGCGGGCAAACGGCCCGGACAGGTTCTCCAGAACCGGATTGTAAAACAGTCCGATATTGCGCCACAGCCCAGCTTCAATTTCTAGCCCTGCAGCCAGAATGCCCGGCGAACGTCCATACCGGCGCCACATGCCCAGCACGGTCAAATCCACGCCGTAATAGGTTGTCGTATTAAATTCCGCAAAGCTCCCAAATTCCCGGAATTCAACAAGAAAACCGCTTGCTTCCCTCTCCGCGTGCTGAATCCAGTCGTTATTGCTATAACGATAGCCAAAATAATGAACGGCAAAAATATGCATAAGCTCGATATTGGAATTCATCGGAATGGCGTCATTTAACCGGCGGTGTATTGAACCGGCCACTGCTCGCCGCATAGAAACATCCATTCGGGCAATAAGCCCGCTTGACAGCTCTGTTTCAAAATGCTCCAGAATAACGGCAAAGGAGCATGCGATAAATTCGCGCCAGTTGGGGTCAAAGCTGCGCCAGACAGGAGGAATAACGGAATCAGCCGCCTTCCAGAAACGGTCCCTCATCTCGCCCGGAGCTAGACCCGGCAGGCTTTCCGCCATCGATTTTTCCAGGGACGACGCTATTTTTTCCAAGGTGTCGTTCAGAAAATATGCAAAGCCGGGTCCAAAACGATTCCATTGCTCATATCCGCCTGGAGGACGCGCCGCCTCCGGTGCTGTCAGAAAGGTGCCGTCATAGATTTCACCCGGCGCATCAAGCTGAAGATCAATAACGTTGTGCAGCAGCTTTTCCGCCAGCGCAGCATCTCCGTCTTCGCCTCGAACTAGCAATCCCAGCGCATAATGCACGCTGCTGCGGGTATCGTGGCGGTCCGGTCTTTCTTCATCCCGAAGCAGCCCTATCTCCCCGTCATATAGCGCATCCATCAGGTCCATCGCCTGCTCCACCAAAAAACGAGGACGTTCATCCAGCTTATCCAGCATAGTCGTTACCATTCATTTGCCACCTTCCTTAACCTTTAACCGCTCCCAGCATAATACCACTAATAAAGTAACGCTGCAGAAACGGATATACAATCAATATCGGCACAGTCGAGAAAATAACACTGGCTGCCTTCAGGCTTTCCGGCATCAACTCCGTCATTCCGAGCCCCTCCTGCTGCAGCAGATCGCCAACCTGATTGTTCTGAATCATTTGATACAGCTTAAGCTGGAGCGGATAAAGCACAGGTTTGGCGATATACATCAGCGCGTCCTGGAACGCGTTCCAGCGGCCAACCGCATAAAACAAGCTGAGAGTTGCTAGAGCAGGCAGCGACAGCGGCAAAATAATACGGAACAACGTCCCGATATGAGAGCTTCCGTCAATTTGCGCGGCCTCCTCCAGACTGCCGGGAATGCCTTTGAAGAAGGAAATAAGAATAATCATGTAAAACGGGCTGACCAGACCGGGAAGCACAAGCGCCCAGATGGAATCCAGCAGCTGCAGGTCGCGGACAAGCATATATTCAGGAATGATCCCGCCGCTAAAAAACATCGTAACCACGATCACGAGCATAAACCATTTTCGTCCCTTGAGATCGCTTTTGGACAAGGCGTAAGCCGCCGCAATCGTCATGACCATAGAAGAAACCGCAGTTAACAGCGTTAAAAAGATAGTAAAGCCTAACGACTGAATCATGCTGGCATCGGAAAAAACTTTAATATAGGCCTCTAACGTAAATTCTTTTGGGAAAAAGCTGACTAAACCCGACATAATGGGACGGCTGGAGCTTAGCGATATCGCAACAATGTGGATAAACGGAGTCAGGCATAGGAGCACGGCCCCAAGCATGAGCACAATGTTGGCGGAATCGAATAATTGGTTAATACGGCGTTCGCTCATCGGGATTTCCTCCTATACTTTAGAAGTTGTTCAAAAAATTCGCCTTCCATTACGAAGCATGCCTTGCGGCATAATCAGCGTCGAATATGAAATTCAGCCGAAATGTCCGGTGCTCACGTAGCTTTCACTACGCTCCGCTCCTCCATTTCTAGCTTCATTCCATCTTCTTGGTACTGAAAACCAAAATTTATGAACTGTTATTTCTATTTAAAGAATGCTTTCATCGGCTAGCTTTTTGGAGGCGTAGTTGGCGCCAAGCAGGAAGAGCAGGCCAACCAGTGCCTGGAATAAGCCTACGGCGGTTGCAAGCGAAATTTGACCGGATTGCATGCCGATCCGATAAACAAAGGTGCTTAGAACATCGGAGAAATCCCTGACCGCTACGTTGCCGATAATAAAGGGACGGTCGAAGCCGATGGCGACCATATTGCCCAAATTAATGATCAGGAGAGTCGCAATCGTCGTTTTGATGCCAGGCAACGAAATATGCCAAATTTTGCGGAAGCGGTTTGCGCCGTCCACCTCGGCTGCTTCAAACAGCTCCTTGTTGATACCCGTCAAAGCCGCCAGATAGAGAATGGTGCCCCAGCCCGCGCTTTGCCAGACCCCAACAATGAGATACGTGAACAGCCAGTAATATTTGTCGGATAAAAACGGAATGGCCTGAATGCCGAAACCATGCAGCATGTTGTTGATAAAGCCGGATTGGGTGCCAAACACCTGCAGCACAATGCCGCCGATTATGACCCAGGAAATAAAATGCGGAATATACAAAATAGTTTGAGCCATTTTTTTGAACCAGGCTATACGCAGCTCATACAGCATGATCGCCAAAATAAGCGGAGCGGGAAAGGATACAACGATGTCCAGCAGGTTCAGAAACAGCGTATTGCGCAGCGCCTTAAAAAAATCGTTGTTTTGGAAAACCTCGCGAAATATATCCAGGCCTACCCAATCGCTGCCGGCAATTCCTTGAAAAAAGTTAAAATCTTTGAAAGCAACCTGAACACCATACATCGGGCCGTATTTGAACAAAACAAAATAAATGAGCGGGAGCACCAGCAACACATAAAGCTGCCAGCTTCTCCTGATGTAAATCCAATTTTTCATTGCTCTCACTCCTCTCGGGGTAGGAAACAGCTGCGGGAAAGGCTCAGGAAACCAATCTCTAGACAGGCTTCAGAGCCATTCCCCCGCGCAGCCGCCCTCTTATTTGCCGGACATTGCCTTGTAAGCTTCTGTGCGTTCGTCCAAGATGGCTTGGCCGCCGCTTGCCATGTAGTCCTTGAGCATGGAATCGAACGAGCTATCGAACTGATCCGGTTTCACCATAGTCAGCCTAACAATCATTTCCTCGAACTTATCCGACAAGGCGTTTCCATATTTGGCTTCAGCCGCGATGGGATGATCAAAACGAACGGGCTGAATGTTATCGACATTGGAGATTTCTACTGATTTACGCATATCAGCCTGGAAGGCGGCTGGTGTTTGAGCAATGTATGCCGATTCATTTTTTACATCGTCGCCGGCGAATTTGCCGTTCACAATAATGGCGATGTCGCCAAAATTATAAATCCGGTCCTTGGCCTCCTGCGTAGCATCCGCCTTAACGACGGGCACGCCGTCCACCAGTGTAAAGTTTTCATTTTCAATGCCGTATTGGATATCGAACAGATTTGTGCCAGAAGCCATCCAGTCCAAATATTTCAGAGCCGCTTCCGCGTTTTTGCTGGATTTTGGAATCATGACGTACATAGCGTTAGGGGCATACGCAGGTTTCGCGTGTTTGCCTTCGGAATTTGTAAAAGCGTCTACCGGGGTCATGACGGCGCCGGGTACGTTTTTCTGAAGATTTTCGTAGCCGCCATTGGCGCTGAAATAAAGCTCTCCCGCATCCTCGGTATAGAACCCTACCAAGCCGTTTTGCATATCCTGCCAAAGCTGTTTTTTATCCTTGTCCAGGCCAAAATCCTTGCTCATAAGTCCTTCATTAAACAGCTTGTTCATGAAGCGGAGGCCGTCTTCAAAGCCCGGAAGAAGCGTCGGATAGTCGCTGGACCCCAGCTGTTGGGTCAAGGTATAACGCTGCTCCTCGGTCAATGGCTCAATAAACGACCAGAGCAGCGGCTCGTATTGTGCAGCCGCAAGGCTGACGCCAAAGGGGATTACTCGGCCGCCCGTTGCGCCGGGGTCGCTTTCCTTAAACGCCTTAAAGGTATCGTAGAGCTCCTCCGTGGTTTGCGGAACCGGAAGTCCCAGCTTGTCCAGCCAATCCTGGCGCACGTAGCCGGCATATTTGCCCAGTACAAGGCGTCTGCCCGGAATAGCAAATTGCTGTCCCTTGTATTGGCCATAAGCAAGCGTATCCTCTCCCAGAAACTTCTTTAAGTTAGGAGCAAACTCGTCCAGCATGCCCGACAGATCAGTCAAGCCGCCTTGCTCCGCATAGCGGTTAAACGTACCGGAATCGTATGTGAAAACAATATCGGGCACCTCGCTTTTGCTCGCCATTAATACGTTAAGCTTTTGAGTTTCCTCTGAACGCGGAACCGGAACAAACTCCACATTGATGTTGTTCGGATCGCCGAATCTTTCTTGAACAAGATTGGTCAAATAACTGTTTGTAATGGTATAGCCGGCAGGTGCATTGCCCCGGTCGAATATTTCAACCTTTAATGTAGTGGCTCCTTGGGATGCAGCCCCATCGCCGCTTCCTGTCTCCTCCTTAGTTGTGGAAGAACATGCGCCAAGCAGCAATGAAGAGGCCAGCGTTACAGCCAGTGCGGGACGCGCCCACTTTTTCAGCATACTTTCAGTCATTTGTCATCACCTTGCCCCTTCTCGGTTTCTTATTATCATCTCCGGCTGTCCGCAAAACTCACCGCTTTATCCCTCCATTGCTTCAGCCTTAAGCCTTGGCTTGGCTTTTACATCCGGGAGGTGAACCGTGTTTGGTTTTGCAGCGATATTCCGCCTGCCCTTGATGTTAGATAGTATCACATTAAAATCAAAAAAAGCACAATAAACTATTTTCATTCATAAAAAATCACTGGATTTGTGTTAACTATTATCACATAATAAACAATTTTCGTCTAAATAAACGCTTTTCCTGCTCTGGTTTATGTCAGAATGTATAACTCGATTTGATGAAACAAAACGTTTACCGGTAAGGTATGCAGAAAAGGATAGGTGGGATAGGTAGGATATGTGGGAGATCTACATTCAGATGATGAAGATACAGTTTCAGAGAGTTACAAAGGGGTGTTGAAGCATTACTAATGTGCGAGGTTTCATCCTGGTCAAATGCTCTTGCGGTTGGGGTCGAGCGAGCCTCCGGGCAAAAGCTTTAAGAGGATTTGTTAGCGTGGGTGAACTGTCTTTCCGGTCATGATTGACCGTTAGAGACCATAATGGCCCGATTTGCCCTGAGGAACGGACACCGGTGTCCGCTAGCGCTCAAAAATGGCGGTTACGGGCAGGTTTATCGGGTTTTACGGACACCAATGACCTTTACAAAGTAACTTCCCGCAAAAAGAAGCTTGTAAAGGTCATCGCTGTCCGTAGGAATACATCCCCGTGGCAAGGCGAGCAAAATGACAAAATAAAGGGGCAAATATGCCCCTATTTAATAATTGCGTTGCCGAAACCAAGCAGCGACTCCACCGACTCTATTAATTTCGGTGACGGGGTAATGGCATAATCGGAGCTTAACGCTATCGTTTTTCCCGTGCTTTCATAGAAAAGAGCCGTTTCTATCGGTCCTTTATGCGAAAGCAGAAGCTTTTTCAACCTTGACAGTATTTCAGGCTGTTCCAATTCGGCAGCTACTTTAATGTACATGCGCTGCGGCTTCCTCTTTGGCCGAGGCTTGTCGTTGATTTGATTGTTCTCCATGATTTGATTCTGCTCATCGTTTTGAGAATTTCTCTCTCCAGTTGATCTTTCCTGGGATTGCAATATGGTATTCCCTTGCGACTCGCTTCCGAGCATGGATTTATCCGGCGGGCGTTTTCCGGCCGGCGCCTCTCGAACGGAACCGCGGTTTTTGGCGGATTGCTTTAAACGTCTGGCTTGGGCGGCAAGTTGTTCATCCGATGCGTTGGCGACAGCAACAACCTCCTGCACTAGAAGCTTGTAATCCTCGTCCTGCTGCTGAACCGTAGCTTGCACGATTACGATAGCCTCCCTGTCAAGGAAGCTGCTGTATCGCTTCCACACATTAGGAAACACAACGGCTTCAACGCGCATGACCCTATCCTCCAGCTCCAGAAAAGCCATGTCGCTGCCTTTTTTGCTTGTAAACGGCTTTCGTCCCGCAACCATAACGCCCAGCACAGCCACCGTGCCGTCCGGTGCTTCGGATAAATCCACCAGCCGATCCAATTGAAGCCTCTCAAACCGCTCCGCGGCTTCATCCAGCGGATGGCCTGACAGGTAGATGCCCAGCAGCTCCCGCTCCAGATTCAAAAGCTCGGAGGTTTGCAAAGGCGGTATAGGCGGAAGCTCGACATCCCAGTTTTGCACTTCTTCAAAGCCAAACAAATCGATTTGCAGCTCCTCCCGATCCTTGCGCCACTTCTGGGCGGCCTCCAGCGTTTCGCCAAGCGCACCCAGCAATTGGGCGCGATGGCCCGGCAGGCTGTCGCAAGCTCCGGCCTGGATCAGGCTTTCCAGCACCCTTTTGTTCACCACCCGCAAATCAACGCGTTTGCAAAGATCCAGCAGACTATTAAAGCGTTTATTCTGACGTTCGCGCAAAATAGCATCAATAGCCTGCGTGCCTACGTTTTTAATAGAAGCAAGCCCAAAGCGGATGGCGCCTTGCACCGGCGTGAAGGAAACGCCGCTTTCATTAATGTCGGGCGGCAGCACCGGAATGCCCATCCGCCGGCATTCTTCGGCATATTCTGCCGTCTTCCGCATATGTCCGGTCACCGACGCCAGCATGGAGGCCATAAACGGCACGGGATAATGGGCCTTCAGCCAAGCCGTTTGAAAAGCCAGGACGCCGTAAGCGGCGGCATGAGCGCGAGGAAAGCCGTAATCGGCAAAACGCACGATCATATCGTAAACTGCATTTGCGTCCTCCGCTGAAAATCCTTGCTCCAGACTGCCCCGGACAAAATGCGCTCTCTCCTCGTCCAGCACCTCGCGTTTTTTCTTGGAAACCGCCCGGCGCAGCAAATCGGCTTCTCCAAGTGAAAAACCCGCCATTTGGGAGGCAATTTGCATAATCTGCTCCTGATAAACAATGATGCCATACGTATCCGCCAATATTGGCTCCAGCGAAGGATGGGGGTATTCTACTGCAATGTGCCCATGCTTGCCCGCGATAAACTTAGGGATAAACTCCATTGGACCTGGCCGGTAAAGCGCCAAAACGGATATAACATCCTCAAAGCCCGAAGGCTTTAATTCACGAAGCACGCGGCGCACGCCGGAGGACTCCAATTGGAAAATGCCCGTTGTGTCGCCTCTGCCGAGCATGTCATAGGTTTTGAGGTCGGCATCCGAAACCTCCCGGAAATCAATTACATTTCCCGTCAGCTCATGAACCCAGTTCAGACATCTTTCCAAAATAGACAAGGTCCGCAAGCCCAAAAAGTCCATCTTGAGCAAACCTACCGCTTCCAGATGCTCCATGGAATATTGCGTAAGCGGTATGCCTTCTCCGCCTTGCTGCAGCGGCACGTAGTGAGTCAGCGGCTCCTCGGCGATAACAACGCCCGCGGCATGAGTGGAGGCATGGCGAGGCATCCCCTCCACCTTGATTGCCATATCCAGCAGCGCCTTTGTTCTCGGCTGGCGTTCATAAGCCTCTTTAAGCTCGGCGCTGCTGCGCAGGGCAGCCTCCAGCGTTATGCCAAGCTGCTGCGGAATCAGCTTTGCCGCCCGGTCGGTTTCATGAAACGGTACGTTAAGCGCGCGACCGACATCGCGAACGGCGGCTTTTGCAGCCATTGTTCCAAATGTAATGATCTGGGCGACATGCCCTTCGCCGTATTTTTGCGAAACATACGCAATGACCTCATCCCGCCGTTCATCGTTAAAGTCGATGTCGATATCCGGCATCGTAATCCGTTCGGGATTGAGAAAACGCTCAAACAACAATTTATATTTGATCGGATCAACATCGGTAATCCATAACACGTAAGCAACAAGGCTGCCCGCCGAGGAGCCGCGTCCAGGGCCTGTCCGTATGCCTTGCTCGTGCGCAAAGCGGATAAAGTCCCATACAATCAGAAAATAGTCGCTATAGCCCATTTTTTCGATAACGCCAAGCTCATAGGCGAGACGCTCCCGGGCGCTCGCCCTAAAGCCTTCATCCTTCCAGCCGGGCAATTCGCCGTAACGGCGCTCCAGGCCGCTTCTGCACAGCTCGGCCAAATATCCGCTTGAATCAAGTCCGTCCGGCAGCGGCCGGTATTGCGGCAGAGCCGCGCGGCCCAGCGTCAGCTCCAGATTGCATTTTTCCGCGATTTCCACGGTGGAGACAAGCGCTTCCGGCACATGGCGGAATAAAGCCGCCATCTCCTCCGGGCTTTTCAAATAAAGCTGGTTGGTTCCAATTTTCAGCCTGCCTTCATCCTCGACCGTTTTTCCCGTGCCGATACAGATCAGCACATCCTGCATTTCGGCATCCTCCGCATGAAGATAATGCACGTCGTTGGTTGCCGCCAGCGGAATGCCCGTTTCCCTGGAAAGCTCGATCATCGCAGCCGCTACCTTCTTCTGGTCGAGCATGCCGTGATCCTGAAGCTCCAGATAATAATCCTCTCCAAAAATAGCCCGGTAACGAAGAGCCGTCGCCTTCGCTTCTGCCGGACGGTCATAGAGCAAATGCTGAGATACCTCGCCCTTCAGACAGGAGCTGAGACAAATCAAGCCTTCTCCATGCTGCGCCAAACTTTCCATATCAATACGCGGCTTGTAATGAAAGCCCTCCAAATGGGCGATACTGCTCAGCTTCATCAAATTACGGTAGCCCGTTTCATTTTTGGCGAGCAGGATCAGGTGATAGGACGGATTTTCCTTGCGTGAGCCCTTTTCAAAACGGGAGCCCGCCGTCATATAAAACTCGCAGCCGATAATCGGCTTGATGCCATGCGCCTTGCAGGCGCGGTAGAACGGCACCGCTCCGTACATCACTCCGTGGTCGGTAAGCGCGAGCGCCCCCATGCCAAGCTCGGCTGCGCGCGCCGTCAAATCTGCGATACGGCCGGCTCCATCCAGCAGGCTGTATTCGCTATGTACATGCAAATGGACAAAAGAAACCTCTGTTTCGCCGGCCATACGCCCTCTTCCTTTCCGCTCCTGCGATTCACTCTTAAGTTTATTCATTTTATCATATTGCGGGCGGACGCGCCCATACAATGGTAAGGAGGAGGGTTGTCTCATGTCGTATTTTTTATCCAAAGCGGGTCTGGATTTTTTTATTGCGTTTGGCGTCGTAATGGGCGGGGCTATGCTTGCGGGGGTTGGCTCCATCTTTATGCTGCTGCCTCCCGCTACCGTCATGCTGGATACGGCGCTGCGGCTTAAAATATGGGCGATAGTTGCCGCAATCGGCGGCTCCATCGATCCTGTCCGGGTCATTGAAAGCAATATTTCCGCAGGGCATCTGTCGCCGGCAGCCCAGCAAATTGCTTTTATTCTGTTTGCTTTTTTGGGCGCGCATGTCGCTACGGAGCTGATCAAGCTGATGTGCAAGGGGGCTGTATGAGATATGAGGCTGCCCCTCTTTGAAAAATATTGGCGGATGACGGGCATGATCGGGGTATTTGTTGCGGGCATGATGGTTGGCGCCGCGGTTTTGAACTCCCTGTCCGTGGCCAAATTCGAAGCCATCTACAATACCAACAGCAGCCTGCGCGAAAAGATCGAGCAATATGAAAAGGATCTTCACTCCCTGAATCAGTACAAATCCCAGCATACCGTCATCAAAAGCATCCAGATCAGACTGGAGGAAGGAACGGCTGCCCAGGAGCGCGCTCCGCTGGACAAGTCATCGGAAACGATTTTGCTGAAACTGCTGAAGGAGGATTTGTCCATTTTCATAGGCAGAAGCATATACGATATCGACTCCGACGCCAAGCTTGCCCGGTTATTGCTGGAGCGTAAAACCTATATAGACATTAACGGAAAAGACTACTCGGCAGAGCTCAAAACCGTGCTGCTTGCGGAAAATGTACTGCAAATCTGGGTTCAGGCCAAACGAATCATCAAACCGCCATCAACCTGATGGTTGGCAACGCATTTTTGTGACAAACATGATACAATATGGTTACACATTCAAAAAGGAGGCTGCCCGCCGCCAATGGATTACATCATTTCATGGGTGTTTTCGCCCCTCATTTTGATTTCACTCGGGTTTTCGGCATTTTATAGCCTTAAGACGCGCCGTTCCAAGGAACCCGGCATACGTGGACTTTATCAAGCACGGACAAATATAGCAATGGGAGCTATGCTCCTGTCTATCGCGGCCGTCCAGCTCTTCCTGTCCGGCGAATCCACGCTGAGGATCGTCATCGGAGCGTTGTTTGGCGTCATCGGCTTGTTTAATGTGTTTGCAGGCTTGCGCAACCACAGCTTTTATCAGGCGAAAATACAAAGCGGCAGCAACTGATTCCGCTTAAGAGCCGCCGCCCCCTGCTGTGGGGGGGGGTGTCCAGAACGTCCATTACGGAGTACATGAAACCCAAATGAAAAGCCCAGGGATGTTATGAAAAATCAACAATCCTGGGCTTTTCGGACAATCTCTTCATACTTAATTCGCACCCCGCTTAGCTGCTTCTTACTCGGGTTTCCTCTAATAAGGATCAATCATTTGAGCCGTCAGCATCGCTTTGGCTGCCAGTCCCCTCTCATCGAACAGCTCAATTTCGAGCTTTGAAAACTTCCGGCTCAGCTCCATCGCCTTTGGTTTGATCGTAATTTCAGCATCAATACCTATCGGCCGCACAAAAAAGCTGGTCATGCTCTCCAGCAAAAAATTCCTTTTTCCGATTTCCTGAATCATTCGCCGCGCCGCCTGGGACATCAACGTTGAGAGCAGCCCCTCCGAGGCCATGCCAAGCGCTCCCGTCATCTGCGGGGTAATGCTTCCTTTGTAGCTGATTGCAACCTCGTCCGCTACCCGCTCCTCGTGCTGCATAAAGCCGGACCACATCAAATCCTCGAACGTTTCACCCGACTCCGGCTGCTTGACGGCAAAACGCATGGCATCCCAAATTTCCCGTCTCGTCACAACGCCAAGCAGCTTCCGGTGACGATCCACGATAGGAAGCAGGTCTATACCTTCCGCCGCCATCGTATAAGCGGCAGACGCAACTGTTATATTGGGCGCAGCCGTTATCGGCTTTCGCGTCATTACCTTTTCGATCGGGGTGTCGGATTCGCTCCCTGCCGCATCCTTGCCCGTCATCATGCCCACCACCCGGCCTCTTTCATCCACGACCGGAAAGCGGGAATAACCCGTTGATTGGCACAAATGATGATAATGCCGCAAATTGCCGCCAGCCCGAAGCACATCCGCCGGACGGCCAAACGTCACAATGTCCTCAAGCAGCATAATTTTTCGCTTGATGAGCCGGTCGAACATCGCCCGGTTGATCATGGAAGCAACTGTAAAGGTGTCATGCCGCGAGGAAAGCACCGGCAGCTCCAGCTTGTCTGCCAGCTCAATCACCTCGCTGCTAGGCTCGAACCCGCCGGTAATAAGCACCCCCGCCCCTTGCTCCAGGGCGCAACGATGCGCGCCTGCCCGATTGCCGACAATGAGCAGGCTGCTCTGGTCGATATAGCGCAGCATATCGTCCAGCTCCATTGCGCCAATTACGAATTTATGCAGCGTCTTCTCCAGCCCGTCTCCTCCGCCATACAATCTGCCTTCGGCAATTTGGGCCACCTCGCCAAAAGTCAGCTGATCCAGCGATTCCCGCTTTTTCCGGCCGATCCGCACGGTGCCGATCCGCTCCTTGGTGCTGACGAGGCCGGTCACCTCCGCTTCCTTGAAAGCCTTGTAAACCGTCCCTTCGCTTACCCCAAGCTCCTTGGCAATCGCCCGTACCGAAATTTGGGTTCCGATCTTGAGACCCTGGATATGCTGCAAAATCAGCTCATGCTTTGTGCTGCCGCCCCTGATGTTGCCATGAGCATCGTTCATGTCTTCTCCCCCTGCCGCATTATTCCACTCATTATACCGGATTGCCGCTCAAAAGAGTATGGTTGACCCCATCACCCAACCTGATTAGATCCCTTCCAATCCACGGTTAATTTAGTAATTTTGATATGGGCGTCAACCTCGCGGTCTTGTTCATCCTTTATACCCCACTTTTTAAACAATGCGCCAATCGTGTGGCGATTAATGGCGGATGCGGCGCCTTCTTCGATAAATGCCTGCCAATCGTAATCAATCGGAACTTTGTATCGAAGCTTATGGATGGGGTAATCATGATATTCAATACGCTGGGGGGGTATGGCTTCATAAATGGTCGAAAACAGAAACGATCCGCTTTCGCTGAATGGTCTTTCAATGACATCCGATACGAGCTGCATAGTGTATTCCACCGTTTGGGCATGGTAATTGACCGAGCAACCAAATGATCCGCGAGCCATCGCCGTTTTGTCGAGCCGGTGCGCAAAGCGATAGGTAAACAGCAAATCAAAATTAACCTTGCAATAATAAGCCCTGACCTTGCGATAAAAATCAAACTCCTCAATCACCATGCCGGCCACCTTGCCTCATTTTATTTATTCCACCATTCTAACACAATTGTCATTTTTATGTTAATTATAATAAATCATCCACATCCAGGTCAATGACTATAAACACTTTTTTAGATACATACTATATAACGTTGTTGCTATAAGTTCAAAGCTCTATCGTTAGGCTGAGGTGACATAATGAGCGACATCGGTGTAAAGATTGGGGACAATATTCGCGCATTGCGCAAAGCAAGCGGCCTTAGCCAGGAGCAGCTTGCTCTTCGTGCCGATATTAACGCCTCTTATATGGGGCAGGTCGAACGAGGGGAAAAAAATCCAACAATCGACGTATTGAGTAAAATCGCCTCCGCTCTTGGGACGCCACTGGAAAAGCTTGTCCAAGTCGACGAGCAAACAGAGCAGCGGAAAGCTTCCAATGCAGTTTATGACAAAATCGCCCATCAGCTTAATGGCATGAGCCTTAAGGAACAGGAAGCGGTTTACAGGTTCGTGAAACAGATTGTCCAGTTCAAGGAGCTGGACTGATTTAGGAGCGGAACCAACTCTCATCGCATGCAAAAGGCGCTTTCGGCATTCACTGCAGCAGTGACCCGGAAGCGCCTTTCCCTCATTTATTACGCTTTGTCCTTTCGCATCAGAAGCTTTTCGACTGTACGTTCTCTCTGCCGAGCTTTATACGCTTTTAACTGCGCCAGCCGGCGCTTTTTTTCGTTGCTCATCAGGATGGCGTTAGCGTTGCCAGCGATGATCAAAGCCGCAAAGGCCAGCCAAACCAGCCAAAATAGCGACTGTCCGCGATGCGCGGCATCGCCCGGCTCCATCGCGCTCATTCCGTACAGGAGCATGCCCGTTGCAATAACCAGGTAAAAAACAGCTTTGCCCCTGCCCATTTTTTGAGCTTTGCCGCCCATTGTTTCTCTTTGCCCCGCTAATGCCCGATCCTGTTTTATTCCCAGCGCTGAATCGCGTTTTCCTTTAACCCATTGCCGTTCCGCCATTGTCCCATCTCCTTCCACAGCTCGCTGCCGGCCTTGTCCATGCTCCCTGCCATTGTATGCATGGAAGCCGCAGGCTATGACTGCGGAATCACAAACGCACAAGCGCCCTCATATGATGAACTATTCGTGCAAACACCTATAGATCCCCGGCATAATTCGGATTTTTTCCAGGTCCGGAAGGAGATTGCAAATGCTTAAAACAAAGGTAGCCATTGGGATCGCCGGCTCCGGCACGCTGCCGGACGATACCATCATGCTGGGAGAGAGCTTTGTCCGGCATTGGAAAATTCCCAAAGGTCAGCATATCCAGCTGAAATTCGGGGGTTTCCGCCAGCATGTCAAGGTGATCCCGTCACCGCGCCTGGATGGAATGCGCATAGGGAGCGCGCTTGCAGGCCGTATGGCCTTGCCGCTCTCCGCTGCCCAATCCCGCATAACCTTGCGCATGCATTACCGGGCCGCTACAAGCACGCTTAGTCTTGGCCCCTTGATCGGCGTTTTGATCAGCAGAGATGAGCCCGGCTCTCCCGACAGGCCTTTTGGCTCCATCACGCTTTTTTGCCGCGAGCTTGTGGAGGCATGCAAAGCCCAGGGAGCATCCGTCTATTTTTTCACGCCCCAAGGCATCAGCCGCGGGGACAGCGTTGTGCAGGGCTGGCACTTTGCAGGCAACTGGAAGCAAGCCGACATGCCTGTTCCCGACATTGTCAACAATCGCCTTACCTCACGCAAGCTGGAGAATAGCCCGGCCGTCCAGCATTTTTTTGAAAATGCCCGTAAAAACTATGCGACTGTTGTGTTTAATGAAAAGTTTCTGGATAAAACCGAAGTGTTTGACGCGCTTAAGGGAGACAAAAGCCTCGCACGTTATTTGCCGGAATCGCATTTGCTAAGCAGCTACGCCGTTTTCAAAAGCATGTGCCCAAAATACGCGCATGTGTTTCTCAAACCCGTCCGCGGCAGTCTCGGCAAAGGCATTATCCGGATTTCCCACCTGGAGGGCGACAGCTACCAGGCCCTTCATGCCACTCCGTCCGGCGCGCGAAAGCAAGTATACCCGACGTTATCCAAGCTGTATGGAGCCATTTCGCTAAAAATGAAAACCGTCCGTTATCAGATTCAGCAGGGTCTGCAATTGATCGAGGTGGCCAAACGTCCCGTCGATTTCAGGGCGCTGGCGCAAAAAAACGGCACCGGCAGCTGGGTCATTACCTCCATCGTTGCACGGACAGCGGGCAATCAGC
The DNA here is from genome assembly GCF_001675045.1 of Paenibacillus oryzae. GTDB lineage: Bacteria > Bacillota > Bacilli > Paenibacillales > Paenibacillaceae > Pristimantibacillus > Pristimantibacillus oryzae. Next base: position 115,550 of record NZ_LYPA01000076.1, on the reverse strand, counting down.
ATTTTGTCTCCAACCTGGCAAGGGGCGGCACGCTCAGCAGAGTCAGCGCAGCGATTGTCAAAAGCAATTTGACCAGCAGCATTGGCGGCCAGGGAGCCGCCCAGAGGCTGCGGCAGGCGGCGCTCGCAATCGCCCAAGGCATCGAAGCGCAAATACCGGCGCATTTCGGGGAGCTAGGCATCGATCTTGCGCTGGATACGAGCGGCCGGGTTTGGCTTCTGGAGGTCAACTCCAAGCCGTCCAAAAATGACAACACTCCCTTGACGGAAGGAAAAATCAGGCCTTCTGTCCGTATGATGATTCAATACGCCCGGTTTCTGTCGGGCTTTTGAGGAGGTGGCGGCATGAAACAGGCAGGCCCGGTTGTAGCCATACTGTATTCCGCCCGGTCAAAACCGGCATCCAGACCGAACGAGCAGAACAATCGCAGTGGACACAACGGCCAGCTTGGGCAGGAATCAGTGTGTCGGGAGCCGGAGAATTGCGAACCGGAGGAGTGCGAGGCGGAGCTGGCGGAACCGCAGCTATGCAGGGAAATAGCTGCTGCGGCTGCCTCGCTCGGGATGACGGCGTATGCCTTTTCCACGCCAGATTTTGAGAAGCGAACCGGCAAGCTTTATGGCCTGTGCCTAAAGGAAAATAAATGGATCCGCCAGTCCGTTCCGCTGCCCGATTTCGTGCTGGATCGGCGATTTCCGGCTACATTGGCGGAGAAGCAAAGCAGCGCCGCCATGCTGGAGCTGCTCCGTCGCCGCAAGGGCTGGGAATGGCTCAATGGAAGCCTGCCATCCAAGCCGGAGGTGCTGCTGCGGCTGAAAGAGCAGCCGGAGCTCACGCCGCTCCTGCCTCCCTCCATGCTCTTCCGTTCAGCCGCCTCCTTGCCCCGCTTGCTGCGCCGTTATCCGCAAGGCCTTGTGTTAAAGCCGGCTTCGGGCATGCAGGGCAGAGGCATTATTGCAATAAAGACGCTTAACCTGCGCAAGGGCTATGAAATAGCGGGAAAAAACCGCAGCAACCGCAGCATACGCCGATTATTTGCGGACGAGGAGGAGTTAACGGTCTGGCTGGAGCGCTGGACTCGGGGAACCGCCTACCTCCTCCAGCCCTGCTTGCTGCTCCGGGACGCCGATAACCGGCCCTTTGATATACGCATCCTGCTGCAAAAAAACGAAACGGGGGCTTGGAGCTTCACCGGAGCGGCAGCGCGGGTAGGCGCAGCCGGACGTTTGACCTCCAATCTGCATGGCGGAGGCAAAGCCGAGCATGCCCTATCCAAGCTGAGCGCGTCGTTCGGCAAGAAGAAATCTCGCGAGCTGCTGACTACTCTCAAGGAGGCTAGCCAGCTCGCCGCGACATGCATTGAAGGGGCCTTTGGCCGATTTTGCGAGCTTGCCTTTGATTTCGGCGTTGAGCCAACCGGGAAACTCTGGCTGCTAGAAGCCAATTCCAAACCCGGAAGACAATCTTTCCGTCACATCGGAGACGCAGAAGCGCAAGCCTTGTCCGCTCTGCGGCCCTTGTTGTATGCCCGCAGCCTTGCGGGCCGTACCATGCCGGTCTTACCTGCCAGCCAGTCCGCAACCGGCCGCGCCCTCCGCCGGGATATTCCCGTCAGGAATGGGGCCGCAGCCTTAAACGTTCAGGAGGTTCATCGATGAGTTTGACAACTTGCAACGTGCACTTTTCGCAACAATCCGATAAAGTCGTCTATTTGTCCAGACCGCTCATCCAGCAGCTCCGTCTGTCCGGCAAAGGCTCCATCCAGCTCAAGCTGGGCAACGAGGTTTTGACCGCAACGATCAAGCCGCTCAAGCGTTCCGGCAATCACCTCTATTTGTCGGCCGGCGTGCGCCAGTCGATCCGGGTTCCGAAATCCGGAAATATTTATCTTCTCAGCAATGATCAGGACGAAATCAAGCTGGGACCGCTGGTTGGCATCCTGACCGACAGCATTCGTTCGGGGGAAAGCTATCCCTTCGGCACCCGTTCCGGCTTTATCAAGCAAGTGCTGCGAACCGGCGACCGCAAAGCCTACATGTTTGGCTTCACGCCGGGCGATATCAACTGGCAGCAGGAGACGGTCAACGGCTATTTCCTCAACGCCCAGGGGAATTGGTACCGCAAGGTGGTTCCCCTTCCCGACGTCGTCTATAACCGGCTGCCCAATCGCAAAGCGGAAACATCATCCTATATTAGCGCTGTCCGTGAACGGTTCGTGAAGCGGCAAATCCCTTTATTCAACTGGAGCTTCCTGAATAAAGCGGACGTTTACCGACTGCTCGACAACGATCCCGAAGCGCTGCTTCATCTGCCGGAGTCCGTTTCCAATCCCACTCCCGCCAAAATAAAAGAAATGCTGGATAAATACCAGTTTCTCTACTATAAACCCGGAGGCGGAAGCCTGGGCATAGGCATCTATCGGCTGACCCATCATCCCCGCAGGGGCTATTTTGCCCGATATCGCAGAGGCAGCGAAAACGTGCTGGTCCGTTACAGCAGCTTTCAAAGCCTGATGCGCATGCTTCAGGCAAGACTGGGAAGCCGGATGAGCCAATATGTCGCGCAGCAGGGAATCCGGCTGGTGGAAATTGACGGCTGTCCGCTTGACTTTCGTTTTCACATGCATAAAAACGGGAGCAACCAATGGGTTCCCGCAGGCATTGGCGCCAAAAAAGCCGGACGCGGCAGCGTGACGACCCATATCAAAAGCGGCGGCTCGCTTATGACGCCGGAGCATGCGCTAAGCCGCACCTTTGGCGATGGAGCAGGCGCCATTCTGCAGAAGGCCAAAGCCGTAGCCGTCAAGCTGTCGGAGTCGATCGAGCGCAACTATCCCCATCGCCTCGGCGAGCTGGGGCTTGATATCGGCATCGACAAATCGGGCAATGTATGGATGTTTGAAGCCAATGCCAAGCCGGGACGCTCCATCTTCAAACATCCGGCGCTGCGCTCGGAAGGCAAGGCATCCGTCTCCTATATTTTGGAGCATTGTCTCTTTCTGAGCCGCTTCCAAGGGGGAAAAGGCTGATGAACACAGTTCAAGAGGAAGTAGCCACAACTAAGGTTGCGCCGGCAAGCGTGCCTGTGCTCGCCATATTGACCGTATCCGACGGAAACGGCGGATTTCGCGGCAACCGCAGCAACTTTGCCGATCTCATTACAACGGGTCAAAACATGGGTTTTCTCGTTTATGTTTTGCCAGTCAAACAGTTGAATCTGGGTCGCAAGCGGTTGTCAGGTTTTCTCTACGGGAAGGAATACGGGGGCTGGCAAAAGGCCTCCAATCTCCCCTTCCCCGATATTATTTACAATCGGATTCCGCAGCGAGAGGATGAAATGACGCCGGCTGTCCGGGGCAAAATCAACGCCTGCCGCAAGCATGCTCGAGTGGCCATCTTCAATCCGGCCTTCTTTAATAAATGGGATCTCTTTGAATGGCTGCGCCGTTCCAAAACGACTAAGCCGTATATTCCAAGCACACGGCGGCTTATGAGCGTTAGCGGTCTGGACAAAATGATGCGCCGGCATGTCTACCTCTATCTCAAGCCGGAGAGCGGCAAAGCGGGAAAAGGCATCATGACCGTTCGTGTTCATGGAGAAAAAACATTGCCGTATCGGCTCAAAATTCAGGAGGAAAAACGAAGCTCCACCTATAATTGCGCATCCATGCAAAAGCTGTGGGCTCGCATTCAGAAGCAAAGCGGGGGCCATGCCTACATCGCCCAGCAAGGCATCCAGCTGGCCTCCTTTCACGACAGGCGGTTTGATCTGCGGGCGCTGGTCCAGAAAAACCGCCGCGGGATATGGGAGGTCACAGGCATTGGCGCCCGCATAGCCGGCGCCTCCAGCATTACAACCCATGTTCCGCGCGGCGGGCGGATCGATGACCCGGAGAAGCTGTTGACTTATTCATTCAATGCCGACCGCGCTCATATGCTGTTGCAAAAGACCAAAACGACGGCACTGCTGATTGCAAGGCAAATCGAACGCGCCTCCGGCCAGCGCCTGGGCGAAATGTCCATGGATCTGGGCATTGACAGCAATGGAAACCTGTGGTTTTTTGAAGCTAATTCCAAGCCGATGAAATTCGATGAGCCGCATATCCGGCAGAAGTCGTTGGAGCGGATTTTTCAATACAGCACCTTTCTAATCCGAAAAAAATGAGAATCTGCGGGAGGTTCACAGCATGGAACTGCTCTATCTCACACCTCATAGCTGGGTAAGGGAACGAAGAAAGCTGTTCCGCTTTGTGCTTGGCTTTGGCGAAAAACGGATCACGCTGGCCGCGCTTCGCGCAATGCGGGGACTGGACCCCTCTTGGCTTGATATTGGTGTTAACGGCCATGCGCGCGCGGCAGTGGTGGTGGTCAAACGCAAAGGAGCTTTAGCCGGCATTGGATTTGCCGCTGACGGCGGGGATGGCGGCTGCCTGCTTGTCGTTCATCCCGATGCCCGCAGAAGCGGGACCGGCACCGCCATTATGAAGGCGTTGATAACCAGGCTTGGTTTTCTTGCCTGCCACGTCGCATCCGACAATATTCCAAGCATGGCCCTTTGTTTTGGCCTCGGCATGAAAGCCGTCTCCATTCACAGAGGGCCAACCGGCAAATCGACGCTCCGTTTTGAAAGGGGAATCCGGCATGAGCCAGCCTGTTCTGGGCATTCTGACGCTTTACCTCAATAATGCCGGAGCGCTGGAGGAGCGGGATGTTTATCAGAAAATGACCGTTGAGGGGAAGAAGCTTGGCCTGCAGGTGTTTGTGTTTACTCCACAGGATGTGAATGAGAGCAAAAGCCTCGTCCGCGGCTTGTTCTATAATCCCGCAACCGGCCTGTGGTCGCGCAAATGGACGGCGATGCCAGCGCTCATCTTTGATCGCAGCCGTATCCAGACCTCTCACCGCTACGAGCAGCTGCTGAAATTTAGATCGCGCCATAAGGACGGCGGTTTTCTGAATCGTCCGCTGCGTAATAAATGGGCTATTCACGCCATGCTCGCCAAAGACGCGCGCTTCAGCTCCTACCTGCCCAAGACGGTCCTGTACGGAAGCGTTCGCGATGTGAAGGATATGCTGAAAAGCTGCTCCATCGTTTATGTAAAACCCGTTAACGGAACGGGAGGACGAGGCATTCTCCGCATTCAGAGGGACAGGAACGGACGGCTGCTGCTTCAAGGCAGAACGCCGTCCAGAGAAATTATACCGCCCAGGAGGGTACAGCCAGAGCGGTTGAACCATTTTTTTGCGGAGTGGCTTCAGCCAAAAACCAAATACATTGTACAACAAGGCATCCAGCTCAAGCTGAACAATGGACGGGTCCACGACTACCGGCTTTTGGTCCAGAAGGACGGCGCCGGGGAATGGAAGGTGACCGGCTGCGCAGGTCGCATAGGCGCGCCCGGCAGCATTACAGCCAACCTCCATGGCGGCGGGCGGGCGGTCAAAATGGATGTTTTGCTTAAGGACTGGATTCAGGATGACAGCCGGATCAGCGCTATCAAGCAAGAGGTTGAACGGTTCGGCCTTGGCATCGCGCAATACCTGGAGCTCTGCTACGGCGCATTGTGCGAGCTGGCTGTCGACATTGCCATCGAGCGCAACGGGCGCATCTGGATGATTGAGGTCAACCCCAAGCCCGCGCGCGAGGTGTTCAGCCGCGCCGGAGAAGCCGAGGTCTACCGAAACGCCATCATCCGCCCATTGGAATATGCTTTATGGAAATACAAACAGAAACAGAGCCGTGAGCAAGGCGGAACGTCATAGTTGCAAAACGGCTAAGCCGTAGTCTCCGTTTTCCGCCCCGCTCTTGCGTTTCCCGGAGCTGAACCGGTTCTGCCCACGAGGACAAAAAAGCGCTGGGAGCAGTCAGACTGCATATTAGCAGCGGCTGCACCTGGCGCTTTTTTCCTTGTTTGCTTGTTTGCTTGTTGGTTGCTTGTTGGATGATCTATTAAACCACGCTTGCCAGCTCCGTAAATGCGGATATAAATATATCTGCGCCTTCCAATTCGGCAGCCTTTCCGTATGTGGCGTATGCGCATGCAACAGCCGTCAGCCCGTTGGACTTGCCGGCCTCCACATCGGAGGAACGGTCGCCCACCATCCAAATGCCGGGCGATGGCTCAAGCTTATGCTCGTTGAGCAGTCTGGCGACCAGATCAACCTTGCTGGATGTGCCGTATTCCCCGGCGCTGTAAATGCCGTCAAACAAGGAAGCAATCCCTTTATGCTCCGCCACGCCTTTGACATAATGCTCCAGGCCGTTGCTGGCAACAAACAGCTTGCAGCCCCGGGCCTTAAGCTCCCGAAGCGTCTCCTCCACGCCGCCATACAAACTCCCATGTCCCGCTTCCAGCTCCTCTAGCTCATACTGGAGCAGCAGCTCATCCGCACGTTCTCGCGCTGCAAGGCTGCTATCCGGCATCAGCTTGCGCCATAAATCGTCCAGCAGCATACCAAGACAGGCCAGCAAATGGTCAAGCGGCGGCGTTTCTCCGGTATACAGCCCTTCATCCCGCAGCGTAGCGAACACGCGCGGATGCACAACCTCTAACAGCGTATCCGTCTTAAACAACGTACCATCCATATCAAAGATTAAAGCCTGCGGACGGTTCCTTCCTTCTATGTTCATCCTATGAGCGCTCCTTTTATCTTCCTTTTCTATTGATAAAATAATGCTCTTGTGCCACACTGATACTTACATATAATCAGTTACAGTGTAGCCAATGAAAGGATGTGAAGGCAACAGCTATGAACAAACCGCTGTTACGCGCCCTCACCGAGCTCAGCTCGCGCAAGTGGATTTCCAGAATAACAGGCGGATTCGCCCAATCGACGCTCAGCCGCCATCTAATCCCCCGTTTTGCCAAAATCTATGGCATCCCCGTAGAGGAAGCGGAGAAAGAGCTTGCCCAGTATAGAACGCTCAATGAATTTTTTACGCGCAGATTAAAACCGGGAAAACGAATCATCCATTCCGGCCCCCGTTCCGTTATCAGCCCGGTTGATGCGCTGATCACAGGAGCAGGAGATATACAAGCCGGCACCATCCTTAATGTCAAGGGCCAGAACTACTCCATTGACGAGCTGCTGGGAGGCTCGAAACGCGCCGACCATTACCGGAACGGCTATTATATGGTTCTATACCTTAGCCCAAGCGACTATCACCGCATTCACTCCCCTATTTCGGGAGATGTGATGGAGCGGGTTCATCTGCCGGGCAAGGTTTATCCCGTCAACGATTTTGGACTGCGCCACATGCCGCGCGTGCTGAGCCGCAACGAACGGCTGATCACCTATATTCGCCATCAAGGCGGCGAAGCAGCGGTTGTGAAGGTCGGAGCTATGAACGTCAGCAGCATCCAATATGTTCAGCAGGACTCCGACAAATTAACCAAGGGCGAAGAGCTGGCTTATTTTCAGTTTGGGTCAACCGTTGTCCTTTTGCTGGAGGATGGCACCTTCATGCCAGGAGAAGGAATCCGCACAGGGGCACGGGTAAAAATGGGAGATCCCTTGGGCGAGCTGATTTAAGACAGCTGAAAAACTCGACGCCTGGAAAGACGCGCTTGCAGAGCAATCTCAAGGCGTCTTTTTTTATCTGATTTCGGACGGGCTTCGTCCGGTATACTGCTTGAACTGGCGACTGAAGAAAAATATGTCGCGATAACCCAGCGCATCCGCCACCTCCGTCACATTCATACCGGCATGCATCAGCAAATGCTGGGCACGTTCAATACGTGTCCGAATCATGTAATTTTGAACGGAAAGACCTATCAATTCCTTAAACTTCATGGAGAAATAACGGGGGGACAGCTGCGCGCGCGTCGCCAAATCCTCTACCCGGTGCGCAACCCCGGGATTTTGCCGGATATAGTTGGCGATTTCGTGGATTGCCTCTGTCAGCTGGTTGCTGCCCTTTTTCTCTACCGGCGTCTGCTTGTCCGATCTGAGCAATTGAATCATAAGCGATTTCAACACAAGCTGGGCCTCCTGCTCAGCGGCATAGGTTTTGACCAGAAACAGCCGAACGTACCGGGAAAGCATATATTCAAAATCAACCGTGTCCTCAAGCCTGCGGTAGCGCTCAGGCACATCCGTTACATTGTCATTAACCGCAAAATGAATGTAGGTCAACACAAACGGACGCTGGGGATTATGGGTGGCGCTGGTATAATCGCCCGGGCGAAAGAGAAAGCAGCTGCCTTTGCCAGCTTCGTAATGCGTGCCGTTCACCTCGACCTCTCCCTCTCCGCTCCACACATAAAAAAGATCAAAGTTGGCCATCGGCTTTTCCCGTCTGGCCCACCTCCAGCTTGGCTCACATACAATTTTAGCGAACGATGGCAACAAGCCAAGACATTCAGGCGATACGTGGAGCATTCGTCAACCTCCTTCACGGTAAACCTTTTATTCTATTATAATAAAACACCTCCATCAATCAAGCATTACCCCATAAAAAGCTTACATGTTAAGTCAGACCCCAAACCAAAAAATGACTATTTTGTGAAGCTTGAAAAACGGTTTAATTTTGATAAATTGAGAATGGCTTGCAAGCGCCAAAAGTGTTATAATAGCTCGAAACTCACTGTAAAAGCAGTGTTTGCATCATCAATTACTATCAGCATTTAATTCGGAAGGATGGAATGAAGTCCATGAACCCATTGGCTCAGCAGTTAAATGAGACGTTGCAGAAGGAAAATCCGCATGTCTACGACATGTTGTCAGGCTTAGGCAAAGCCATTTATTTCCCGAAGGAAGGCATCCTCAGCCAGTCCGCCGAGGCCAAAAGCAAGGCTAACAAATTTAACGCCACAATCGGCATTGCAACTGAGGGCGGTCAGCCCATGCACCTCAAGCTCATTCAAGATACGCTAAGCTCCTACAATCCGAAGGATATATATGAATATGCGCCCCCGGCAGGCAAGCCGGAGCTGCGCAGCGCCTGGCGCGCCAAGATGGTTAAGGACAATCCCGGCCTGCAAGGCAAAAGCTATGGCAATCCCATCGTTACCAACGCCCTGACGCACGGTCTTAGCATCGTGGCTGATTTGTTCGCGGACGCGGGCGATGCGGTTATCATTCCCGATAAAAACTGGGAAAACTACGAGCTTACTTTTGGCGTGCGCCGAGGCGCCGTTATCGTAGAATACCCGCTCTATAATGAAGAAACCAAGTTTAACAGCAAAGGCTTCCGCGAAGCGTTGCTTGCGCAAAAGGACAAAGGAAAAGCCATTGTTGTCCTTAATTTCCCGAATAACCCGACTGGATATACCCCTGGGCTTCAGGAAGGCTTAGAAATTGTCGCTGCTATCAAGGATGCCGCAGAAGCGGGAATCAATGTTGCGGTCGTTACGGATGATGCTTATTTCGGGTTGTTTTTTGAAGATTCGCTTCAGGAATCGCTTTTCTCCCGTCTTTGTGATCTTCACCCGCGCGTATTGGCTATCAAGGTTGACGGCGCAACCAAGGAAGAATACGTCTGGGGCTTCCGCGTCGGCTTTATTACGTACGCATCCGACTCTCAAGCAGCGCTTGCCGCTTTAGAGCAAAAAACAATGGGCATTATTCGCGCAACGATTTCCAGCGGCCCTCATCCTTCCCAAACCTTTGTGCTTCATGCCCTCCAGTCGGAGCAGTTTGAAGAGCAAAAGGCGGAAAAATTCGCAATCATGAAAAGACGCGCCAATGTAGTCAAATCCTTGCTGGACAGCGGCAAATACGGCGATAACCTGCCTTATTATCCATTCAACTCCGGCTATTTCATGTGTCTCAAGCTGTCGGGCGTAACGGCGGAAGCTGTTCGGCAGCATTTGCTGAATGAATACGGAATCGGTACGATTGCGCTGGGCGAAACCGATCTTCGCATCGCGTTTTCCTGTATTGAGGAAATTCATCTGGAAGAGCTGTTCGATACGGTAAACAAAGCGGTTATCGAGGTTAAGCAAGCTCAATAGCAGATATTAAACTTTAGTCAAAAGCTTCAGTTCATAGAGGCAGCGCTTCTGAAGTTCAAGATCATGTTCCTGCGGACGCTTCAGAAGCGCCAGTTCAAGATCATGTTCCTGCGGACGCTTCAGAAGCGCCAGTTCAAGATCTTGTTCCTACGGACAATTTTGACCGTTAGAGGCCGTTTTTCAAGCAAATCGGTAGCTAACAGACATTTTTGGCCGTAACAGCTCTTTTTTTACCAAAATGATGCTGTTTTTAAATGCTAACGGACAAAAGCGACCGCTAAACTTTACTTTTTTTTACGATTTGGCGATGTTACGGTCATGGATGTCCACTAGGCAGTAAGAGGCAGGTTACGCCTTGTTATACGCGCACATGCCAAAAGGCGCTGCGGCTCCTCTAAGAGATTGTTCAAAAAAATGTTCACTTTCCATTTTTTTGATCACACACTTTTACGGAGCACCGCAGCGCCTTTATCCTTTTAGCAGCTTCTTTATCCTTTTAATTGAAGCCAATTAATCGAAGATTCGAAGCCTTTTAATTGAAACATTTTATTCGAAGCCTTTTAATTCGCAACTTTTAATACGCAACTAATACTACGCAACTATTTATTCGCAACTATTAATACGCAACTTTTAGTCATCTGCTTTTTAACCTGCTTTTTAAGCTCCTCTTCTACTCCTCTTCCTCCTCCAAAAGCAGCTTTCGCCGCAAAACCTTGGGACGTCTCCACACAAAAAGCAGCAATAAAACGGCCGCGACGGCGGGAGGAGCAAAAATACCTTGAAGCAGCAACGGCACAGCAGCCGCAAGCCATAACAGAACAAAACCCGTAGCCAGCGCGGCGGCATCCACCTTCAAATATTGTCCGATGCGGCCGTTTTCCGGCAGTGGATAAATGCTCCTCCACACCGTATATTTATTAATATTGCGAAGAGCCCCAAGCTGCACACTATAAACAAAGCCAAAAACAATTATCGAAAAAACAGCGCTCCAGCCGGACAAGGTAGCCGCTTCGGCCGCCCAATACGTAACAAGACAGCCCAGAGCTGCAATTCGGAGCAAAATACCGCCAATTTCCGTTCGCAGAAGCGATGCGGCATACATATAAACGAAGGTGCTATGTTGGCCATATGGAATTCGGCGCAGCAGCCAGGTTAAATACGGCCGCCGAGAGATGGAATTGTCCAATACAGGGACATCAATAAACAGGCTGAAAAAAGCATAATACCTCTTTCGTGTTCCCCGCTCCTCTTCAATGAGCCTTTCCCAAGGAAAAGAGCTTTTTGCCGCATTACGATACATGATCCCTAATACAAACAAGCCTAATGAGTTAATAATAACCGCTTGTCCAAGCGGAGCAAACAACCAGCCTCCGATCACAAGCGCAGTCACCAGCCAGCGCAGCACACGAGAAAATACCCGGTGTCCGCTCCAGCTAATCCGTCGTTCCTGCCACGCTCCCCAATAATTGATGACTCTAAGCACGAGGCAAACGAATGCCAAAAGCAGCACTCCGGCATTGCCAGCCTCAACGCCAGCCCCCGAACCGCCGCCCGCGTTAACTGCCGAATATAGCGGAGTATACAGCAAAAAAACGATTACCGCCCAAACTCCGCTCCATTTGATGGAGCGCTTAAACGAAAGAGACAAATAGCTCCCCATTTGATGCTCGCGCGGCATCAGGTAAACAACGTCTGCGGGATGCAGCCAGGTACGCAGCGGACTGCGGCACAGAAATGGCGTTAAGACCAATACCCCGATTTCCCCTATCGGAAAATCGGCCGGGGGATTCACAACAAGCTTGGTGTAGCTTATAACAGCCATGATCAAAACCAATGACAAAAAAGCAGGAAAACCGCTTTGACCCATGTAGCGTATGTATGGCATCATTTCACGGCGAAAACGTCCCGCCCGCTCTCTCCACAGCTTCTCCAGCTCAGCCCGGGACTCCGCCATCACTTCCCGCCTCCGCTGACCAGCTGGTAAAAGGCTTCCTCCAGCCCGCTGTCCCGATCTCTCATTCCCGCTGCGGCTGTAATATCGCCCAGCTCGCCCTGAGCGGCAATTGCGCCGCCATGCATAACGATAAAACGGTCGCAATAGGCTTCCACGGTTGACAATATATGCGAGCTCATCAAAATCGCCGCGCCGCTTTTTTTCACTTCTACAAGCCGCTCCAGCAGTGAACGAATGCCGAGCGGATCGAGCCCCAGGAATGGCTCGTCGATAATATACAGAGGCGGAGATGCCAGAAGTGCGCTCATAATCATCACCTTTTGCTTCATACCCTTGGATAGATGAGAAGCAAACGCCTTGCGTTTGGGAAGCATCTGAAACTCCTTCAGCAGCTCCTCCACCCGCAGGTCGTATTGCTCGCCGGACACGCCGTAAGCCATGCCGCTAAGCCGCAAATGCTCCTCCACCGTCAGCTCGTCGAACAAAGCCGGCGATTCCGGCACATAAGCAAAAGCTTCCCGATAAACCTCAGGCGACTGCTCCAGCGTTACGCCTGCCACCTTCACTTCTCCGCTATGAGGAGTCATAAGGCCTAATATATGCTTGATCGTAGTGCTTTTTCCCGCACCGTTTAATCCGATTAACCCGATCATTTCGCCTGACCGGATTTCAAAATCCACCTCATGCAGCACCGGCCTCTTGGGGCTATAGCCGCCTGTCAGCTTTTTCACCTGCAAAATCGTTGTCATTACATTCACCTTCATTTCCGCCATATAAAAACTCTCTGTCTATCAGCATACCGAAAATGGAGGCTAATTTCAAAAAAAGCCGCAATTGCCCCTTAAATCAAGTTCAGGCAATCAACATGCTCACCGCATATTAAAAAACCTTGGCCAGCCATCTCTATAGAGACGGTTGACCAAGGCCGGGCACAGATGTTTATTGCTTATTTTATTTCAATGGACTTAACGGTGCCAGCTTCGCCTTTAACCTCCACGACCTGACCGCTCTTCAGCTTGGACGCATCGCCAATGATGGTAACGTTAGCATCAACATTGTAAATCAACACTTTTGTTTGGCCGTTTTCCACGCGAGTCAGGGAAATCGTGGACAGCTTGGCCTGAGCATTGAAATTCAGCGTATTGACTTGCCCCAGCTCTGTAAAAGCCGTGCTTGCGGGAGCCTTCTCCGTCACTTCAATAAATACAACCTTTTGCTGATATGTCCGCAGGAACAAGCTGTCGCCCGCTTGCAGCGCGCTTACCGGGGCTTTTTTGTCATCACGGAAAATAAAGACAGTTGGATCAATTGCCAGTGTCACCTCGGTATTGTCCGGCTTGACGAGCGTTAATGTGCCGTTAACCGGAGCGGCTTTCAGCTTGCCGACAATCGCTTGCGCGTCATGGTCAGGCATTTCGTTGTCTGTACGATCAAGCAATGCCGCAAGCTCGGCGCGGGTAACGGGCTGATTAGGACGGAAGGTTTTGTTGCCGTGTTTATCGGAATAGCCCGTAATGATGCCCTTCTCAAGAGCAAGGGCTACATAACCAACCGCACCCGCCGGAATTTCATTAGCATCCTTGAAATCAAGCTTCGTATTGTTCAGCTTTTTGGCTTCATCCTCCAGCTTGAGCGCTTTAATCAACAAAATCGTCGACCAGAGCCGGGTTGCATTTTGCTCCGGCTTGATTTCCGTTTCCGATTCAATAAAAAGATCATTTTCCAAGCCTACCGCCACGTAACCAACGGCCCAAGGATATTTTTTGTACAGCTTATCGGCATCCTTGAAGTTGAGCTCGGTTTTCATTTCCTCCGCGGATTCCGCTTGTTCGCGCAGACCCATCAGTCTGACGGCCGCTGTCAACGTTTCAATACGCGAAATATTTTGCTTTGGCTTGAAGGTTCCATCCTCGTATCCCGTGAAAACGCCTTTTGCCGCCAGGCGCATAATGTATTCCAGCGCCCATTCCAAATCCTGCTCGTCCTTGAAGTTCCAGCGGATATTCGCCTTGTCTTCATCTTTGCTTTTATCTTTATCTTTGTTTCCTTTGCCGTTATTGCTATTTTCGTACCAGCCTTTATGTTTGCCTTTATCGTTTCCGTCATGATTGCCTTTGGCGTCCGCAAAAGCGGAGGTTGCGCCGCTTGCCAGCATAAGCATGGCTGTTGCCGTTATTGCAGTCTTTTTCCACAGTTTATTGGTAGTCATAAAAAAGCCACTCTCCTCTTTTTTCATTTGGCGATGTTGTCGCCGTTGTTGCCTTCGCCCATAACATTCGGGGGCCAAAAGACAATTAGAGGGGGTGGCTTTTATAAATAGTTATTTTGTACCATGCTGGTTGAGTAAAAAGATTCAGCTTGTTTGAACGCCATGTGAGCGGTTTTTCAGGGTCAAAGAGAATTATTTGTCCGCTTGGCTGGATTGTTGGCGCTTCTCTTTAAGCCATTTAGGCGCTCCCTTGTTTTTGCCTTCGCTTTTTTTAGTCTGTTTGGCCTTGCCGCCGGTCGATGAAGCAGATTTGACTGAACCGCCGGAAACGTTAGCGCGTCCTCCGTCAGGAGCGCCCGGACGTCCTCCCTTGGCTTTTACACCACTGTCTCTCCGGTTAGCTGCCACGGTTTTGTTGGAACGTCCATGAAGCGCTCCGGCATTCTCTCCAGTTGAACGACTCGGTTGGATTGAACCATTACGGCTTGCCGCTCCATCAGCTTTGGTATCTTTTACAGCTTTGTTTTCTAATACAGCTTTGGTTTCTCGAGCAGTCTTGGCTCTGCCGCCGCCCAAGCCAGTTCCATTTTCTCTTGGTTGTCCGCTTTTTATCCCCCTATGCGGGCTAGTTGCGGCAGCCAGCTCCTCCATCGATAAAAACCGGCCGCGGAACATAGCTCTTTCCTGCAGGTCAATGCCAAGCTGCTTGCGGAATTTTTCCATAATGAATAACTCCTGCGGAGTTACGATTGTAATAACCGTGCCGCTGCGGCCCATACGTCCCGTTCTTCCTGCCCGGTGGACATAGTGGTCGGCATCAATTGCAGGGTCCAGTTGCATGACCAGCGGCAGACCTTCAATATCCAGCCCGCGTGCCGCAACGTCGGTTGCAAGCAGCAATTGGCAAGTCCCGTCGCGGAAACGCGCCAGCGTTGCCGCTCTTCTCAGTTTGTCGGAATCGCCGTATAACGTCTCTACCGCAAAGCCTTCATACTTCAGCTTGGCTTCCCAATTGGCTATTTCACCCGTATCATTCAGGAATAACAAGGCGGAGGCCGGATTCAGCAGCCGCACAAGCCTGCGCACTGTATCGGTTTTATCGCGTTTATCGCTTAATATATAGTAGTTGGACACCGTTTCCGCAACCCGCTGCAGCGGCTTTAATTGCACGCGTACGGGCTCCTTCATCCAGCGTCCTTCGTAACGGGTCATAATTTCGGGATAAGTAGCCGAAAAAAAGGCGGTTTGCCTTTTCGGATTCATGGAATAAAGGACCGTTTCCAAATCCTTAGTGGAACCTAGCTGGAAGGTTTGATCCGCTTCGTCTATAACGACAAAACGAACCTCTCCAAGCTTCAGCTTGCGCAGCTTGACAAGCTCATGAATGCGTCCGGGAGTTCCTATGATCAGATGCGGGCGCAGCTTCAGCTTTTCAACCTGGCGCTTCATCGCGGCGCCGCCAATCAATTGCTGTATGCGGATGCCCAGCGGTTCGCTATATTGCTCCGCAACCCGTACAATTTGCATAGCCAGCTCCTGCGTCGGAGAAATAACAACGCCTTGAATGGCGCCTGATGCCGCATTTATCCGCTGAAGAATCGGCAGTAAAAACGCCAATGTTTTCCCGCTGCCGGTTTGCGAGCGCGCAGTAACATCATGCCCCGCCAAAAGCGCCGGAATCGCCTCAGCCTGAACATCGGTTGGCGTTACAATTCCACGTTCCTTCAGAGCCTGTGATAATGATTCAGTAATACCCAATTCCGTCCATGTTTTATCGTTCATGCCTTTAACTCCTCTATGTACCTGCTATTTTTGATTCATCCATTTTCCAAACAACCTGTCCACAGTGCGCGGAAACAACTGATACAGCTTGATCGCAAAACCAGCCTTACGCGGCAAGTCCAGCTCCGCCTTGCCCGTATCCATCACGCGAAGAATGCCTTTTACTACATATTCAGGCTTCATCATAAGCCATCCGACATTTTTGACGTAATTTCCGGCGGGATCTGCGATGCTAAAAAATTCAGTGTCGATGGGACCAGGATTTATGGCGGACACCTTGATGCCCTGTTGCGCCATCTCCATTCGGAGTGCATTGGTAAAGCCTAACACGGCATGTTTCGTTGCCGTATAGCTGACCGATTTGGCAGAGCCGATTTTCCCAGCCATGGATGCGATATTGACGATATGCCCCGAACCCCGCTTCAGCATATGGGGGAGCACTTCTTTTGTACAGCGTACTATGCCCATATAGTTGGTGTCCATCATAGCCTGGAAATCCTCCACCGGCATCTCCTCAAAACGCCGAAACTCGCCGTAACCGGCATTGTTGAGCAAAATGTCGATGACGCCATGTTTATTCAATACCTGCTCTACAACTTGACGAATTTCATCCCTGTTTGCAACATCCATCTTATAATAGAGACAATCCGCGGATATGGCCTCCGCATGTTTTTTAAGCTTTTCCAAATTACGGCCAGTCAACACCGGAACTGCCCCATGACGCGCCAGCTCGGAGGCTGCCAGCGCCCCAATCCCGCTCGATGCTCCCGTAATGAGCACGACCTTTCCTTTTAACATCTCAAACCACCGCCTTCGGCTTCCTCATTCTCTCTTGCTCAAGTGTAGCGCATCAGCTTCCTCGAAGCAAAGGCGTTTTCATGCAATTTTCAATGACAAAAGCCTCCTTCACCACCCTGCAGGCGGTCCGGAGGCTTTTGATTCTGAGGTTTAAGCTTGTTCTTCCATACTGCTCAAGAGCATACGGTCTTAGGAGGCCACCAATACCTGAATATCCAGCTCGCCGATTCCATCCATAATAAGAGGTATCGTCAGCGCTTGCGCCGGCTGAAACCCAGCGGATTGTGCGGACTGAATAACTTTTGGAGGCGTTATATCCACCCGGACACCTTGATTGTAAAGAATGGTGCTTGCATTTCCGCTAATCATGTTACCAAGTTCAGAAATCGCGCTACGTCCTATCTCGTCAATTTCAGAAATAACAAATCCGCCCATCATGGCCGACACCATCTTGAGAGCAACCTCTTCGCTCAAGCCAAAAACGATATCTCCGTTCATTTGTCCGTTAAGACCAATCTGAATCCAGATATAGTTTTCTACGAATTTAATGTCCTTCAGGCCTAATTGACCTGTTTCAGGCCGGATTTGCACCACCTGTTCAATTACGAGCTTTGCAGATTCAAGAAACGGATTGATATATTCTGCCTTCATAAAGGGTAGCGCTCCTTTGTTCGACAAAATTCGCTATTTGTCTAAGTTGTTAATAGTATACTTTAAATCATAGGACAAGTATACTATTATTCACACATATGAAACTTTAGACCTACGCAAATTTGTCGCAAAAACTTCCATTAGACCGCTTTTTTCCCTTGTTTCCGCCGAAAATGAATCCGTATCAAGCGAAGCTTTTCATACAATAGTTCGTCAGTTCTTCCATCTTTAGACCTATTACCCTCTCCATATACGTGCTCCAATACGGGTTTTAAATAACGATCGCCCTTTTCGGTCATGACTTCCAGGATGGAATGCATCTCCGCCTCCGGTACATCTCGCAGCTCTTCCTCAACCAGCGGCTCTAGCTCGTAGCCCTCCTGCTCCAATTGCTCCATTCTGAGCAGTAGCTCCCGCCGCGGCAGCTTCAGCTCTTCCTCCAGCGTGCTCAGAAGACCGCCTTGCTGTACAATGCTTAACAATCGCTTTTTCTCCTCCTGCCGCTCCAGCGCATTGCGGTATTTATTTTCCTGCTGCTTGAGCTGCCAGTTGCGGAACAATTCTCCGTCCAGCTTCTGTGCCACCCAATCCAATGGGAAAGCCGTTTCTCTGGTGTATGGTCTGGTGAGCTCCAAAATATCTCCGCCATAGGCTTCATTACGCGCTTTGCCCCAACCCGGAATTTGCCGCAGCTCTTCTTCATTATGAGGCAGATAAGCGCTAATCATCCACAGCAATACATTGGTGGCAATCAAAAAAGGCGATTTTCTGTCGGCGGCCGCTTTCTTGCGGCGCCATTCTCTTAGCGTCTGAAACACGGCTTCGTTCCCATAATGCTCGCCATAACACTGCAGCATGGAGCGATAGCTGCCTTTAGCATGACGGTCTCCATCCAGCATGGATTCAATGACGGGCACATAGCCTGCGCCCATCTTTAACGCAACCCCGTGCCGGAACGCTGTCAATAGCTCCTCCCATGACAGGCTTTCGTACCAAACCTCTAGCTCCATCGTTTGGGCAGTGTCCATTTCCTGCCAATTAACATGCCAAACGCCTTGCTCCTCGGCTATTGTTAAACGAGCGGTATAATGATGATCGCCTTCCAGTTTTTCGAATGTGTTCATGAATACCAGTTGCATTCCCATACACCCTTTCAATGGATTAAATGTAGCGACCGATAAACGAACCAGCCAGATTTTGAGGTGCAAAAAAAAGCACCTCCTTCGCAAATTTTGCGAAAGAGGTGCTTCCTCCCGTTCGTTCATGTATCACATTAAGGACATGCTACCATAATGAGGAACTTCTGGCAAGCGAAATCTTATACAGTTGCAATTAAAATCGTTATATCGTAATATATGGATATAGTGATTCAAAGGGAGCTGAACCATGGATAACAATTATCGGGCTTTTGATGCCAAGGCGGAAGTGCTGAAAGCTATTGCCCATCCCGTGCGGCTATGTATTCTAAACGGCCTGCTGCAAAAAGGAAATTGCAATGTTTCATTTATGCAGGATTGCCTTGGGCTGCCTCAATCAACAGTTTCCCAGCATTTGCAGAAGCTGAGGACAGCCGGAATAGTTGAAGCCGAGCGCAACGGGCTGGAAGTGAATTATTCCATTAAAAATGAAAAAATTAAACAGTTCGTGGAACTGTTTCTGGAGGAGGAGCAAAACTGATGGCAGCAAAAAAGGTTTTGATTATAGGCGGAGTTGCCGGCGGCGCTTCGGCGGCAGCCAGACTGAGGCGTCTTGATGAGCATGCCAGCATTATTATGTTTGAACGGGGCGAGCATATTTCTTTTGCCAACTGCGGCCTTCCCTATTTTATAGGAAACAGCATCAAGGAGCGTTCGCGCCTGCTGGTCCAGACTCCCGAGGGCATGAAGGAGCGCTTTAATATCGACGTCAGAACGCGCAGCGAGGTTTTATCTATTAATCATGAGCAGCGTCTCGTTAAAGTTCGCAGCGCGGACAAAGGTTTGTATGAGGAAAGTTATGATGCGCTAATTTTGTCGCCTGGAGCAAAGCCGATTGTTCCCGATTTGCCCGGCATTTCGGGGCGGCATATTTATACGCTTCGCAACATCCCGGATATGGACAGCATCAAAAGCAAGGTCGATCAGGAACGCACCCGTTCTGCGATTGTGATCGGAGGCGGATTTATCGGCGTCGAGATGGCAGAAAATCTGAGCGAGGCCGGACTAGAGGTAACGTTGATTGAAGCTGGACCCCAGGTCCTTGCCCCACTGGACCCCGAAATGGCCGGCATGCTTGCCGGAGAGCTGTCCGAGCAAGGCATCGGCCTGCTTTTTAACGAGAGAGTGCAGGGCTTTGAGGAAAACGGAGAAGGAGTCGGCGTCCATCTGGAAAGCGGCAATACTGTAACTGCGGATTTGGTTCTGCTGGCCATTGGAGTTACGCCGGATACGACTTTCCTGAAGAATAGCGGACTGGAGCTTGGTCCGAGAGGCCATATTGTCGTCAATGACAAGCTGGAAAGCAATCTTTCGGGGGTTTTCGCGGTTGGCGATGCCGTTGAGGTTGTGGATTACGTCAATGGCGGTAAAACCGCAATTCCGCTTGCCGGACCAGCCAACAAGCAAGGCCGGATCGCCGCCGATAATGTCTGCGGCTTGGATACAAGCTACAAGGGCACCCAAGGCACATCCATTATCAAGGTGTTCGGCTTGACCGGGGCTGCCACCGGAAACAACGAAAAAACGTTAAAGCGTCTTGGCTTGCCCTATCATGCCATTCACATTCACCCCAATTCCCATGCAGGCTATTATCCCGGAGCTTCATCGCTTTCCCTGAAGCTATTGTTTGATCCGGAAGGCGTTGTATTGGGCGCTCAAGCCGTCGGCAGGGATGGCGTCGACAAAAGAATAGACGATATCGCCACCCTCATACGGTACCGGGGTAATGTAATGGAGCTAAGCGAGCTGGAACTGGCTTATGCACCGCCCTATTCCTCTGCAAAAGATCCAGTCAATATGGCGGGATACGTTGCCGAAAATGTAGTTAAGGGATTAGTGGAAGTTTACAGTACAGCCGAGCTGGAGCGCCGCGATGAAAAAAATACGGTGCTGCTGGATGTCAGGTCCCAGATGGAGCATGCGGCAGGTCATATTCCAGGCTCTATGCACATTCCTGTCGATGAGCTGCGGGATCGTCTGGAGGAGCTGGATGCCAGCAAGGAGATATGGGTGTACTGCCAGGTCGGTCTGCGCGGATATACCGCTTCTCGCATCCTGAAGCAACGGGGATTCCGCGTAAAAAACTTGAGTGGAGGATACAAAACCTATCGGCTGTCCCGTCCGTCGCCTTATCCGACTAAACCTCGAAGCCTGAAAAAAGCATGGCCTGACGACGACGTGCAGGGCACAGCACCCGGCTCCGTCCCGAAAAACTACGGGCATGCGCAAACAATGGCTATGAAGGACATGCAAGCAGCGTCGGCAGCTGTGAACAACACGTATGGCGAAGCCTCGGCGGCTTTGGAGCAAACGTTCGTCCCTTCGCAGGGAGACGGTGGAGCATTAAAGGCCGACGCCACGCTGGATGCATGCGGCCTTTGTTGCCCAGGGCCTCTGCTTCAGGTTAAAAGCCGCATGGAGCAGCTGCACTCCGGTCAAGTGCTGCAGGTGACCGCTACCGATCCCGGGTTTTACGAGGATATCCGCGCATGGGCCAAAATGACCGGAAATAATTTGATGCAGCTCCAAAAGGAGGAAAACGGC
This sequence comes from Paenibacillus oryzae, assembly GCF_001675045.1. Lineage (GTDB taxonomy): Bacteria > Bacillota > Bacilli > Paenibacillales > Paenibacillaceae > Pristimantibacillus > Pristimantibacillus oryzae. The sequence continues at coordinate 94,461 of NZ_LYPA01000076.1, read as the reverse complement.
GAAATCAATGCCTGGCTTCAAAAGTCAGAAGCTCCGCCTCGTTTCTCAGGTGCTGCCGCAGACAGCACCTCGCAGCTTGCTCCTTCTGGATCAAACGCCAGCACCATTGTTGTGTTCAGCGGCGATCTGGACAAAGCTATTGCTTCGTTTATAATTGCCAATGGAGCAGCGGCAAGCGGCAAAAAGGTTACGCTTTTCTTTACCTTTTGGGGACTTTCCATCATTCGCAAAAACAGCAAATCTGCTCCCGGAAAAAGCCTGATAGGCAAAATGTTCGGCACGATGCTGCCGCGAGGAAGCCGGAAGCTCAAAATGTCCCGCATGAATATGGCAGGAGCAGGCCCGGCCATGATTCGCTCTCTAATGAAAAGCAACAATGTTGCTTCCCTTGAAGAGCTTATACAATCCGCCATCGCGCAAGGCGTGGAAATCGTTGCTTGCCAAATGTCCATGGATTTGATGGGACTGAAGCGTGAGGAGTTAGTGGATGAAGCCGTTATAGGCGGAGTCGGCTATTATCTGGGCCAGACCGAAGGCGGAGGCCATCATCTGTTTATTTGATTGCTGCGGGCGGCTGCATAGTTCAAAATGGCTGCAGCCGCCCGTTCCCTGCGCTCGGCATCGCCATGCTGCATTGCCTGCTTAAGAATATCCAGCGCCATTCCGATGCTTTCTTCATCCACATCCGCTCCCGTTCCGTTAACCGTTTGCCGGGGCGTCGGCGAAAGCCAGAACTCCATTTGCGCATGGGATATTTCCTCGCCATATTTTGCAACTGGCTTTGCTTGATCCAATAAAAGCTTAAAGACATCGGGTATTTCCTGATGCGGCATCCCTTTTAGCCAGGTGACGCCGCGACGATGGCAGCTGCCGTCATCCGGCTGGTCCGCCTGCTCGACATAATAATAATCGCCAAGGTCGCCCCAATATACCTCCTCCCCGTTTCCGATAAGGATATAATCCCCGTCCTCCATGTCCATAACAAACGTTTTGATCCCTGCAAGCCGCATTTCGTTTTGACCCGATTCCGCTTCGTACTGCTTGCCCCCGTTTTGCGACTGTCCTGCTTCTGTCAGCGCTGCCGTCAGCTCATTTTCGTTCAAGCCCTCCAAGCCGCCAACGCCGGGACAAAACAAGCAAACAAAGCAGTCGCGGACAAAATCGCTCATCCGGCTGCTGCCATTGATTTCAGTTGTCAAAGCAAACAGCTTCACGACACATCCGCTCCATTCATTCCATCTGTCAAAATATTTTGGATGGCCTTCGGGCCGCTTTGCACAATTTCGCGCTGGGTGTCCGAATACGTAATCATGCCCGATTGCTCCCGCTCCTCGTTCATACGCTTCCGCCTTTCATTGTTTCAATCCCTACATAATATAAGCAAACCCTTTCGCGCCCGGCGGTTCTTCGTTTCAAGCTACCATCATAGTACCATATCCAATCAAGAGGAACTACGAAGCCGCGGCAACCCCGTCCAATAGTGATTTTTGTCGTTGACATTCCCCTTTCTAAGCAGCAGTCCTGACAGGATTATCTTGCAATCTACCATTATTTCATTTACTATTTTGGTGATTACATAGTACAAAACACCTGAAAGCAAGGGGCCAGCCACTAAAAAAGACCTATTTGCATATGAGTGACGAGGGGAAGAGATCTACATGATCGGTTACTTCAAGAAACGTTTGGTAGTGCGTATTGTCGCAATGGTTACTCTGGTCATTCTCGTAATCTCGGCCGGAAGCATTTTTCTTCAGTTGGCTAATTTAAAGCAAGCTACACAGGAAGCGATTTCAAGCTACAATATTCGAATCGCCGAAAGCTATGTCAAGCAGCTGGACGACGAAGCCTATATTCAATTTGCCAAAGCTCCGGAACAAAATGAAGCCTTTTTATCCATTCGCGATGAAATGGATCAATTTCGCCAGCGCATCGGGGCGATGTATGTTTATTTTGTAAAAATCGATGAAAATCACAAGCCGCTTATGATGGTTGACGGAATATTGGACGAAAATCTGGCTTCCGGCATCAATGAAGAAGTCGATATTCCGGCGGACGCTGTTCAAGAGCTGCTTAAAGGCAAAACGGCCAGCTCTCCCATTATCGAAAATGCCCAATACGGCAACTATATTTCCTCCTACGCTCCGATCATGGGGGCCGACGGAGCTTTGCAAGGCGTTATCGGAATCGATACCGGAGTAGATGTGATTGGCCATATTGAAAGCGATATTTTGAAAAGCGGCATTCCGCTTTACGCTTTGCTCCTGGTTATCACCGTAGCGGGCATTATGGCGGTTGTATGGTTTATTATGAAAGGACTTCGTCCGCTTCAGCCATTAAAAGCCAGTGTCGACAAGATGGCGCATGGAGAGCTCGCGGAAGCCGGGCGAATTTTGAAGGATTACCGTCTCCGCAGCCAGGACGAAATCGGAGTCACGTTTAAAGCCATGATTCATATGTCGGAAAATTTAAACGGCATTGTGGGCGGCATGGTGGAGGGCGTTGCGGCAACTACTGCGATTTTGACGAAATCAACGGAGCAATTCAGCCGGGACGCAGAGGAAATGCTTAAGCTCGGAAGTATAGTAGACGGCTCAGTCGATCAAATTCGGCAAGGCGCCCATTCCCAAAAGCAAGGGGCAGGAGACAGCGCTAATGCAATGGAGGAAATCGCCAGAGGAATTACCGATATTTCGGCATCCTCAACGGCTGTATCGGATGCCGCAACGGGCGCATTGGCTTCCGCGCAATCCGGCAAACAAAGCATGACGCAGATGAAGGGCCAGATGGTCCATATTTCGGCAGCCGCAGACGAAGTAACAACGAAGGTCCAGGTCTTAAACGGCTATTCCGAAGAAATTATAGATGCTTTATATAGCGTACAAGATTTTGCCGCCCAAACAAAGCTGCTGGCGCTGAATGCCTCCATTGAAGCGGCACATGCGGGAGAGCATGGGCAAGGCTTTGCGGTTGTTGCTGGAGAGGTGCGCAAGCTTGCCGAGGCCTCCGGCTCCTCCGTGCAACGAATTTCCGAATTATTGCTCGGTATTCAGAGGGAATCTCAAGAAATTGGCGAGCGAATGAGCACAACGGCCCGTGAAATCGGCCAAGGCGTAACGCTGTCGGGCGACGCAGAGGCAGCATTCCTTCATGCGGTTGATGCCTTCCAAATCGTAACGGAACGGATATTGGAGGTTTCTGCGGCCGCCGAACAAATATCCGCAGGCTCCGAGGAAGCATCAGCTTCCGTTCATACTATATCCCAAATCTCATCCGATGTTTCCGAGCGCTCGGATGAAATTTATCGTCTCACCCGCGAGCAGTCCGCTGTATTTCAGAAGGTTGCGGATATGTCCGCACAGCTGCGCAGGCAAACGAACGCCATGAACGAAGCGGTTGGCAAAGTAAAGGTTTAATCATCCAGAGGGCTTCTTTTGAAAACACAAAAGAGTGCGCGACCTATTGTATGGTAGATCCAACAATAGGTCGCGCACTTTTTTTGGGCTTTATTTTCTATTCATCTAGCAATACCTTCAACTCACTGCTGGTGATGTGCTGGAATTCAGATTTTGGAATACCATAAGCTTTCTCCAGTATATTCAGCATATCCTTATCGCTACTTTTCACAAATTGTGCGGTACCGGTTATTATATCCTCTCCTGTGCTTACGAATGTAACTATACTTGAATATTTACCTGGATACTGAAAAATGAACAAGACGTTATTTTCCCATCCCTTCGGCTCCAGATAGGATTCACCGAACGAAACATAGTTTGATGCCTGTACGAGTCCGTACTCTTCATCAATATTTATGTCTAATGCAAACTCTGATTCAACTTCTCCTCCGTACTCAAACCAATGCTGCATGATGTGAGTAACAAAATAATAAGCAATACATTTAACAATAAAAATTTCCTTTTCATTTCTTACCTCCGTCAGTCATGATGGGAATAATACCCATATCCACTATTCCAAATTCTATTATATCCTATACTTTTCTAAATGAAAGATTTTATTACTATCATTATTTCTTTTTCCAGATATATGACTTATAAAATCCAGTATACTAGCTAAGCATGGTTTCTGTTTGTATGAACAATTTCGAGACAAAAGCTTATCTTTACAAATCATTAACTTCCGGCACGGTAATTTCCATTTATAATAGGATGGATGTCTTGAACCAGAGAAATATCTCTAAATAAAGGAGGCAGCGGCTTTTGAAAGCGTCCCTGAAGTCCCGGCTGGAAATATTGTGGGTCGCGGCAAAGCTAGGTTTAACCTCCTTTGGAGGGCCGATCGCCCATCTGGGTTATTTTCATAACGAATATGTAAAGCGAAAGCAGTGGATAGATGATAAAAGCTATGCTGATTTGGTAGCGCTTAGCCAGTTTCTTCCCGGCCCCGCCAGCAGCCAGGTCGGTATTGGCATTGGTATGATGCGGGCGGGCATGTGGGGCGGGCTGCTCGCTTTTATCGGGTTTACGCTGCCCTCCGTTTTGGCGTTGATAGCTTTTGCCGCTCTTGTTCAGACGTTCCCGATAGGAGGAGCGGGATGGCTGCACGGCTTGAAGCTTGTAGCCGTTGCGATTGTCGCCCAGGCTATAGCAGGTATGGCGCAAAAGCTGGCGCCGGACAAAAGCCGCATGACTATAGCCGTCATCGCAGCTATCGCCAGCTTGCTTTGGCAATCGCCGTTTAGCCATGTTGTCCTCATTGCTGGGGCGGGGTTGGCGGGGAGCTTGCTGTATACGGTCAAGGAAACCAGCGTTCCCCCCTCCTTCAGGCTGCCGATCAGCAAAATAGGGGGAGCTGCCTGTCTTTTTTTGTTCTTTGCTTTGCTTGTTCTATTGCCTGTTTTGAGCTATCTATTTCCCGTCGAATGGCTGGTGCTGTTCGATAGCTTCTATCGTTCAGGCTCCCTTGTATTTGGCGGGGGGCATGTAGTGCTGCCGCTGCTGGAAAAAGAGCTGGTTCCCGGCGGCTGGGTCAGCAAAGAGATGTTTCTGGAGGGTTACGGCGCTGCGCAGGCGGTGCCTGGACCATTGTTTACCTTTGGCGCCTATTTGGGTGCTGTAATCGGGGGATGGCCGATGGCATTGCTCGCCACAGCGGCCATTTTTCTGCCGGGGTTTCTTTTAATCGCGGGGGCTCTCCCCTTCTGGCATTCCATCCAACGCTTCAAAAGAGTGCAAGGAGCTTTTACGGGCATCAATGCCGCCGTTGTTGGTTTGCTGCTAGGATCATTTTATTATCCCATCTGGACGGGCTCCGTCCTTGGGCCTGCGGACTTTGGGCTTGCCGCCCTGTTATTCTGCCTGCTTGTTTATTGGAAATGTCCGCCATGGCTTGTTGTCATAGCGGGCGCTGCGGGCGGAGCGGTATTGTCGCTGCTTTAAGCATTGCGAATCAGCAATTACGATAAAGGACTGCTTAAAAAAGCCGTTTCCCTAACAGCATCCACCCCACAGCCAAAATCCAGCACCAGAGCATGAACAGACGGAAGGCACGTGGTATGAGTAAATATTCACTGTATAGTTTTTGAAAAAGTGTTTTCATATGCTGGACTCCTGATTGAAGGCTAGCCCCGAACCCCCCCTTGCTCATTTTCAAGACTGGGGCTGGCCTATTTGTTTCTAATTCCGAGCTGAGCAATAAACATCACCCGTCATGGCATCCAGCAATCGCGGTGGTCGGCCCGTCTCGGACTCTACCAAACCATAAACAAGCTTGTAGTGACGGCCAGCCTTTTCTCCAGAATAATTTGCCTCCCATTTTAATTGAAGCTTCATCAGGCTCATAAAAAGCTCCTTTGCCTCCGATGCGTTTAGTTGAGGCTTCGACGACAGCCCCGCCAACTTTTCCGGCTTCAGGGAGCTTGCCATAAATCTGATCACTTTTCCCGATTGCCGATTGACAGTAACAGAAGTAAATTCGAAGCCTACGGGAAGCTCACCTACATAAGCTCTAAACATAAAATGAGCCCTCTCTCCTCCGTCCTCCGGCTTTTCATCAATATCCTCATCTGCCAGCATGCGGAGAAACGGAAGCATGCCTGGAGTCAAGGCTTGCACATATTCCAGCGCAATCTGTAGGCATTCCTTGCGGTCGAGCTTATGGCTTAACTCCTGTAAAATTATCTCCTCATCAGCTGTAAATTGCACAAATTCCAGCAGCCTCCCGCTTTCTTTGTCCAGCTTTGCCTTGATGGTGTCTTCTATACGATTGGCTAAATACGCATTCCAGGAGCGATCCGTCTTGAGGGCGCGATTCTTTTTTTGCCAAACAACGCCCGTTACGGTATCTCCTATTTCCACCTCACGGGCCAGCTCGAAAACAGCGGGATCAACGCCCGCCCATTCCTCCAGCGATCGGCCCTCCCATTTTGGCCATTCCTTCCCTTCAAATTGATATAAATCAATGGGCAGATAAACTTCCTCGGTTGCGGGCAATGATTCAGAGGAGCCCGTGACCGAAGCGGCAAGCTCTGCCTCGTCGCCGCTTGAACCCGCCACGCCTTCATTTGTATCGTTGATGGACTCCACAGCAGCTGGGAAAGCTAAAAGATGGGCCAAGCCGGACGGCTCATAAACAAGCTTGATGCCATCATCGCCGCCCTGATATATTTCCGGAGACAAGACCGAAAACATCAACTCCATATCCAGGTTGTCCCGAATTTCGGCAATCACTTCGGCAGGGTCTCGCAAATTGCCTGGAACGGGCGGAGCCTCAGCCTCTCCATAGTAGGTAAAGTCCATGATCTCCCCGCTGGCGCTATGCACATTAATGATAAAGCCCGTAAAAGGAAGCGGCAGCCCCATCGCGGTTTGCTTATATCGAAACGAGCAGGCCCCTGCTTGCCAAGCCGTCTCCATAGATGGAAAAGCCGCTAATCGGCCAGGATAATGATCCTCAACAAATCGTTCGGCATTCATTTTCAACTGCTCCTCAGACAACGCCTTAGCTCCCTTGGCTGGCTCCAGGTCTATCGTATAATTCAGCAGGCTTCCTTGGTCCGACAGCGTGAGGGCTATGCCGATTTCTCTGCCGGGCACCACCCATGCAAAGCTGGCCTCTCCCCTGCCATGAGGAGTTGTGTCCCCTTTACTATAATCCTCTATCAGCAGTTCATAATCACGCGGAATGTGAAACATCCGTTCCGCTTGCAGCTTGAGCCGATTGCGCAGAGCAACGAGGTCCTGCTCCATTTCACGAGACGTCTTCGCCGACTGAGTGTTCTCTTCCTTGCCTTGAAGCTGCTCGCGCAATTGCTTCAACCCCTTCCTCAAGCTGGTTTTGACCGTTCCCAATGGCAAATCCAGCAAGCTTGCAATTTGCTGCTGGGTCAGGTCACGGACGTATTTTAGATATATCAATTGCTGTAAATGCGGATTCAGCTTGGAAATCGCGTCTTCCAGGTCCATGCTTGTCTCATAATCAGCTTTAGAATCCGCTGCCTCCATCGTCTTTGGCTCATCGGTAAGTACGACACGCTTTTGCCGCTGAAGGCAGGTCAACGCCCGATTAACGGCGATACGGCTCAACCAGCCGTCGAAGGCCTCCGCGCTGCGCAGCTTATGCAAGGAGCAATAGGCGCTTACGACCGTGTCTTGTACAATGTCTTCGATGTCCGCGGCATTTTTTATATAATAGCCGGCAATACGCCGAAGCTTTTCCTTTTGCTCTCCCATCAGAATGATAAAGGCATGATGATTGCCCTGCTTCGCTTGATGTATCCGTTCAATCCTCTCTGACAATGGCGATCAATCCTCCTCTATCTATAAGACTCGCAGCGGAAGGTTTTGGATTTATTTTCTCGTTTTTTTTTACACAATATCGCGAGGCCTGCGGGAGTTATGAACACATCTGTGAGAAGCTGGATTATTCAAACCTTATGCAGCGTGATTTCGCTGCGAACCATAAACCTTGCGTTAATGCCGGCTTGACCGACGCCCTTAGATATATAATAGACGCCTCCGTTTTCGGCTTGGTGAAGCCCTTTATAAATTCCTTTTGCGGATAAGGGGCCTTTGGGCTTGATGTCAAATAAAAAAGGCAGATTGATTTGTTTTCCGTGAAAGTGACCCGCCATTAAATAATGGTAAGGCTTGCGCAGAAAAAGCACGGCATTGGGGTCGTGGGTAATCACAAGCACGGGTTTGTTGTCCGCAACCCATCTGAACGACTCCTTGAAGCGGCTATGGCCTGTGCTGTAATTGTCGATTCCGACAAGCTGAAACTCCAGAAGTTCAACCATGCTATTTCGCAGCAAAACAACGCCGCAGGACTCCATCAGCTCGGACAATTTGCGCAGGCGCGGCAGCTCGTGATCATGATTGCCAAGCACGGCGTAGACAGGTACCCCGGCAGAAGCCATCTCCTTCAAATAATGAGCCAACCGGGGCAAATAGGGCTCCCTGTACGTATAGTCTCCGGTCAAAAAGATATAATCCGGTGCAGCCCGCTTGATGGCGCGGGACAGACGCATGGGGGAAATTCGGAGCATATCCACATGCAAATCGCTGATTTGCAAAATCCTTTTGCCAATTCCCAGCGGATAATCCACCTGCTCCACCTTAAGCCATTGCGTAGGGAAAATGAGAAATAAATACAACAAAGCGGCTGCTGACGCAGCCGCAATCAACAAAGATATCCAAAAGGCCATGGCGCACTCCTCTTCTTCATTGCTGCCATCTGACTCTAACAAGGTAAGTTTAAATGGAAAGCGGACTTTTTGAACCACCTCACCCAAATGAAAGTTCAAAAAGTCCGGTTTTCAGTGCCAAGAAGATGGGAAGAAGCTAGAAATCGAGGACCGGAGCGTAGTCTAAGCTACGAGAGGACCGGAGATTTCGGCTGAATCCCATATTCGCCGCCGGCCATGACACTAGTCATGCCCCGCAATGGAAAGCGGACTTTTTGAACTACCTCTTCCAAATAAAGTTCAAAAAGTCCGGTTTTCAGTGCCAAGAAGATGGGAAGAAGCTAGAAATCGAGGACCGGAGCGTAGTCTAAGCTACGAGAGGATCGGAGATTTCGGCTGAATCCCATATTCGCCGCCGGCCATGACGCCAGTCATGCCCCGCAATGGAAAGCGGACTTTTTGAACTACCTCTAACCAGTATAGTGGAGTTGGGGTTATAATGCTACCTGCTCCTGGCGCCCCAGCAAGGCGCTGAACATGCCTTCTTCCTTGCAGAGCCGCTCGAAGGGACCTGACTCCACGATCCTGCCTTCATCCACAACAACGACCTGATCCGCATTGCGAATCGTCGTATAACGATGAGCGATCACCACAATCGTCATCGCCCCCTTAAGACGCTCAAGCGCTGACTGGATCAAGCTTTCATTGACGCTATCGAGAGCGCTGGTCGCTTCGTCCAGAATAAGCAGGGCAGGCTTGCGCAATATAGCTCTAGCCAGCACCAGCCGCTGCCGCTCCCCCCCGGATACCATCACGCCGCGATCGCCAATCAACGTATCCAGCCCATGGGGCAGCATCCTTACAAAATCGGCTACAGCGGCAAATTCCATAGCCTCCCACAGCTGCTCCTCCGAGGCATCCGGGCACAGCATCATCAAATTGTCCCTTATGCTGCCATGATACAAAAACGCCTCCTGCGGCACATAACCGATCGCGCGGCGCAATTTCAGCATATCGCTTCTGCCCAGCACCTTGCCGTCCGCCGCAATTTCTCCTTTCTCGGGCTGAATCAATCCCAGGAGCAAATCAACAATCGTGCTTTTTCCCGCACCGGATTTCCCGACAATCGCGGTCATGCCTCCTGCCGGAATGTGCAGTGAAATATGCTTTAACGTATAGTCGGGCTGTGTTTTTGAATAGCGATACCAAACATTACGCAGCTCAAGGTCTCTTGATAGATGTAAAGGCTTGATACCGTCTTCTTCATTTTCCACGTAAACCTCGTCCCGCTCTGCAAGGCATTCCCGCTGCAATTCCTCCAAAACCTTAAACCCCGGCAAAGCGGAGGCCAATTGCTCAAGCTGAGATTGAATGCCGGTAAAACGGGGCCATAGCCGGGCAAACAAAACCGTGATCAAGAGCATCTGAGGGGCCTGCGCCTGAAACAAACCGGCCCCCGTAAACACAAACACAGCGATAAGCACGGCCGAGCCCACTTTATAAAACAGCTGCGAATTGCTTCGCAACCTGGTATATTCATATCTTTCAGCCTCGATTTTGGCCGACCAGTCCTGCAGCCACCGATAACGAGAGCCTTCGAGCAAATGGCTTTTTATATCCTTCATCCCGTGAAAATGATCCGAAATACCAGCCAAATAATGCTTGGCCAGATCGACTGAAACAGCGCCAAGCTGCTTCGATTTGACAATAAAACGACGCGACAACAGCCCGATGACCAAACCGCACACCAGCACAAACAACGACAATTGCCAAGACAGCCAAAACGCCAAACCGATTTGAATCATCGTAAACAAAATGGAAGCCAGCACCTGCAGAAACAAAAATGCGCCTCCCGTTACTCTTCCAAGCTCGCCTGTCAGCGCATTTACTAAATCCGATTTTCGTTTGGTAATAAAAAAGCTCCAGTTCGCCTGAAGCAGCATCCGATAGGTTTCCAGCCTCAGCTGGTTAATAAACCCGGTATGAAGCGTTACCTCGCGAAGAGTCAAGCTCCGCTGGAGCAAGCTTTGCAGTACCGTCAGCCCGACAAAAAAAAGCAGGACCAGCGCAAGCGACTGCGCCGTCGGCAGCTCCTGCAGAAACGCCAGCTTGTCCATAAAAGGCAATCCGGCTCCCGGAGCGCTGACCATTCCGATAATGCCAAGCAATGGCAGCAGCAACAGCACAGCCGCTCCATCGAGCAGTCCGATTATCAACATGCCCATCATATTAAAATAGAGCTTTTTCCCCGCGTAGCGGTTCAGCTTCCCGGCAAAATACCAGATATGGTTCATGACATCATCGCTTTCCGACGGGTGGATTGGAGCTGGCTTCCGGCAAGCATGCAAATTTGCCGACCTCTACAAAGCGGTCCATTTCCTCCGCGCCTGTAATATACCATGGGCCGCTTCTCAGCCACGCGTGGGCGATCAGCTTGCCATGTTCATCCTTTGAGGTTCCCAGATAAAGCGTGCTTGAAATGCCTCTGCGCTCCAGCATTTTGAGACCGGCAACGGCGCGAACCAGACATTTGCTTTCCCAAAAGGTATTCCGGCTCATAATATGCAGCGCATCGATAATCATGGACAGCTCCCGGCGGCGCTTTCCGTCCTCGGCAGAAGCGCTCTCGTGCATAAAAGCTCCCAGCGTAGCAGCCAGCTTGACAAAAGGGGTGTGCAGGAGCTTGAATCGGGCCCAGCCCATATAAAAGGCCGCTTCAAGCAGCAGCGACAGCTGCGTGCGGTCCATTCCCGCCAGCAGCCTCAGTTTTTTGGCAAGCCTTGTCATAGAACCTGCCTAAACCCCAAACCGGATCAGCCGCTCCTCGGAAAGCCTTGCCAAAAAAGCAAAAACCTCCGCCTCGCAGCTAGGCCGGTCGACCTCATATTGATCCAGAAGGCTTTGCACGATTGACCCCACCGTAACCGGCTTCTCCATGTGATCCCAGATCACTGTCCCGATTGCGCCCAGATTGTAATACTTCCCGCTGTCCACGCAGAGCAGCACCCGCTCCCCGTTCATATCGCTAGCAATATAGTTGAAGCTTTGCACAACGGTCAATTTAAGCGAATGCGTCATCTGGACCGTACGATCGAGCACATCTTGCTTGATTACCATGGACATGGACTATTCCCCCGCAGCTATTGTTTTTAAAAGACAATCGGCCATTTGCGGCGCCGAAAATTCGCCGGCAGGCCTGGCCATGCTGTATAACGGCAAACGGGTGGCCAACGCCGCGGATTGCCGGAAATGCCAAGGCAGCAATTGCATTCTGCCCAGAAGCTGATAGCGATAAGTATGACGCAGCAGCAGCGGCAAGCATTGCAAATTGCCAACCCTCAGGCAAGCCGCCTCTCCAGCGTTTTCTCCAGGACCGGTCAATTCAACAATGGCCGCCAGGGGCAATGGACCGCTATGAAAACGGTCTTTGACAGGCACGCAAAACTTGCTTTCCCTGCCATATATAGAGGATAACTCATCAGTGCTCCTGCCCAGCGCCTCCAGGCTGCTTTGCCAAAGCTTCTGCTGAGGGTACGCAGATGATGCAAGCGGCGGACTCCCGTTCTCCGGGATATGTACGGCTATTACATCATCGCTCACCAGCCCGCAGCCCCTCTCCAAGAGGGCGGATGCCAATGTCGATTTGCCGGCGCCTGATTGGCCAACGATAGCAACGGCTTTGCCGCCGATTGCAACCGCGCTGCCATGCAGCGGATAAATGCCTCTTTGAAGCATCAAAATACCGCAGCAGGTACCCAGCGCATACAGCTTAATCAACCCTTCATCGGCAAACGTATATGGCGAGATGATGATGGTATGGCCGTCCTGTACGCGGAAAACTCCCGCATCCGGCATTTTGACTGTGACATGGCCCGATTCCGCAACAAAGTCATACGCTTCTCCATCAAAACCGCTTTTGAGGAAAGGATCCAGCTTGATCCATACATCCGGCGTGTCTCCGTCTCCGTCGGCAGGCAACAGCTCCGGCAGCCTGAGCTCGCTATGGATGGTTAACCCGAATGCCCGGTATACAAATCCAACTTCCGTTTCCAGCACAACCTTCGCCTCCATCCCAGGTACCCCGGCAAGCCCCTACCCTCTCGGCATAAGGGCTTGCCCGGCTGGCTTGTCTCCCTTGCTTCTAGCTAGTAAAGCGCGGATTTTCACTGTATTGGCCCGGAATGTAAGCCTCGTCAGTCAAAGGACCATTAGTGGTGGATGCTTCAGTCATGTGAACTTGAAGAACTTCCAGCTCAGGCTTGCTCCATTCTTTTTTCAGCGTCATATCATTTCACCTCCTTTCAAAGGGGCGGTCATATAAGTTCAACAAAATTGTGGTGGCAGAGGAGTCCGCCGTGTGAAAGTTCTTCCGATCGCAGTTGTTTCCAAATTTCCTGATTATATAAGGGTTAATGGTGAAATTCGGAAACACAAACGAACGCTTCGCTTCTCCAGAATCTTTCACACTCTGTCCTCTTTCTGCCGCTTCTTTAGTTGAACTTATATGATTAGGTTATTAATTATCAATTAAGCAGCCTGCTTCAAAAAGCGGTGAAGGATCAGACTAACCATCAATGCATTGATATGTCTGCCATGGGCATCCGAGGGGGAAACGCCATCTGACAGCTCGCCAAGCGCGGCTCGGAGTACATTGCCATCCACCATTTCCAGCAAAGCGGCGTTGCCCAACATATCCTGGAACTCGCTGTGAAGCTGTTCCCATTTGGGTAGGACGCGATGCAGCCAATCGGCTCCTTGTACTCCGCGTATCGTTTCATTAAGCCGGATTCCGTCCGGCAGCATATGCTCCGTTGCCCTGCGCACCAGCGCCCGGGACATCCCTTTGTGCACATATTGCTCCTCCGGCAGAGACAGACAGAAGGAAATGACGCGCAGATCATTGGTAGGGTCCCGCTTCCAGACGCCATACCGGTAGGAAAGCTTGGCGGCTAGCGTATTGCTGGCATTCCAATGGTAAAGCTCCTGAAAATGATTGCTCCGGTTTATGTATGCATTGGTGGACGCCAGCCACCCGTCCTGCCCGATGCCATGTTGCCTTAGCACCTCGTAGACACCGGTTCTTGCGGCAAAGCCTTCATTAATAATGACCTGATAAGGCGGCGTCTTCTCCTTGCGCCCGGGAAGGCCGGTCAGAAGCTCCCGGCCAACAAGCGACAACAAATGCTTGCGGCCCGTTCCCGCGGCATACCTGCGAAGAGCCAGCTCCTCCATCAATTTGCCCCAGCGCATTTTCTTCATTAACTCTGCATAAAAGGGAATGGCGTCTCCCCAGGAAATACTTAAATTCCCCCTTCCGCCATTCAAAAGCACGCCGACACCGTCTCGCTCCGCATGCTCGAAAATACCTTTGAGCCAAAAGGAATTAGTATAAAATTTATAAGGCATTTCCATAATGCCTAACATTCCGTCTATTTCGCTGTAAGGATCGGCGCCCTCAAAGGCCAGGTAATGCTCATTTATACCGCCGATATGCGCCACCGTCTGGGCAATGTACGGCGTTTCATCCGCCGCATACCATCTTGGGGTATAATCGACAAAATCCGAAACCGGCACGTAGCTGTAAGTATAAAGGGAATGGTCATCCCGGCGCAGTCGGCGAGCCGCAAAGCTGGCAACGGCTCCTGAATCCAGTCCTCCGCTTAGCTGAGCGCCAACCTTTCGGAACGTCCGGACTCTGGCGTCGATAGCCTCCTGGAATACCTCGCGGAAAGCTTCTACATAATCGTGATCGTTTTTTAGACATAGCTTCTTCACCGAATCAAGCCAGAAATACCGCGACAATGTCAAAGATCCGTTCTCCAGCAAAAAATAATGAGCCGGCGGAATCTGATTCACATTTCTATATACCGTCTGATCCATGCCGACTACATCCACTACCGCTGTAATCGCAACGTATTGGGCAAGCCACTGCTCATTTAGCTCGCGGCTGGTATCCTCCAGTGCCAGAAGAGGCTCTATTAAGGAGGAAAAACGGAACGATCGGCCGTTCCAATGGTAATAAAGCATCCTGCCCCCGGAAAAATCTCTTGCGCCGTACAATCGGCCCCTTCTTTCATCCCACAGCACAAAAGCAAAATCACCAACCAGCTTGCTAGCTGCATCCGTCCCCCATTTGTCGTAGGACAGCAGTATCAGCTCCTGATCGCTAACCTCGCCATGCTGCCCCGGCTGAATGCCCAAACGATCAAGCAGCTCCTTGCGATTGTCGATGATAGCATCCGCAACAATCGTTAACCTTCTGCCGCCATCATGGTATGGATTGGGAACGCCAACCGCTTCGGAATTGATCCATCGGCTGCGGCAGGTCAGAAACATCGTCCCCTCCTGCCATACGCCCTCGCAATCGGCGGGGCATTTCGACAAATTCCTGCGGAGCTGTTCTCCCTCTTCGCCGGTATCCCGGCTTTCGCTTACATTCCAAATTCCGGCGATTGCACTCATTTGGGCCTCCACATTTCGTTGCGTTCGTTCTTTATAAAGAACATATCTGTATATTAACACCGCTACGAAGGGAATGTCAATCCAGTTTTCACAATATTTTTTCATGTATTTTCAGTAAAACGTTCTTTTTAATGAACAATCATTTTATCCCCTCTGGAAATAGCGAAAAAGCCGCCTTTTTTGACGACTCTTTCCCTCGCGTATGAATTCCGTTATAATGTAAACAAATGAAAACTTATTTGAGGCTGAAGCACTAACGGAGGAGTCTGTCATGATTGGAGAACGCATTCAAATGTTTCGCAAACGGAGAGGCCTCTCGTTAACCGAATTGTCTCAAAGAGCCGGAGTTGCAAAATCATATTTGAGCTCCATTGAAAGAGGGCTCCAACAAAATCCTTCCATTCAGTTTTTGGAAAAGATCGGCGAAGTGCTTCATGTGCCGGTCGAGGAATTTGTTAATAGCGAACAACAAGACCGCCCCGCCGGCGAGCTGGACCGCGAATGGGAAGATATTGTGCGGGAAGCTATGAAATCTGGCGTCAGCAAAGAACAGTTCAAGGAGTTTCTTGAATTCAACAAGTGGAAATCCAATCGAGAATAGCGCTGTATGTTATCATACGGCGCTTTCTTGTATGATGGACATCTGCTCGTCACGAAGAGTAGACAAAATCTTCAATACTTCCTCCGGCGACAGGCCTTTGTCGCGAGCGCAAATGATTAATTTCACCCAATCAGCATCCAATTGGACATGCTGAACATTTTCCGAAACTTTTCCCGTCATGTTCATCCCCCATATCGTCGGGGCGGTTGCACCACTGACTCCATACGCCTAAGGTGCCCAGATACAAGGCGCATTTCAACGTCTCCCTTATCTTTTAACTGCACATGATTGATCTTAAACGATTGGACATGCATATGCTGTCGGTTCATGTCTTCATTTTTTGATAGATTATTTGTCTATTTGTCGAATTTTTTAAAACATTTTTATTCAAAAAAATCAAGCTCAGAGTGTGTTTGCAAACACGCCCTAGAGACCGGATGGCATAAAAGACAGCAGCTTGAGCAAAGCCCGTTTGGGCATTCCGGCCCGATGAATCCGCTTGGCCAGCGCATACAGGGCCATCAAATCCCGCTGCTGCAGGGCATCTACGTAGCCTTGAGGCAAGGAGGCTGCTCCCGACAGATTTCCCAGGCTTTCCCTCACGGCGGGATGATTGCAATATTCCTCCACATGCCGCAGACGCTCTCCGGCGCTCATTTCCGCATAAAATAAATAGACCAGACAAGTCAACAGCGTCCTCAACAACATTTCGCTAATCCCCCGCCTATGTTCGTCAAGCCCTCTTCCGCTTATATGACCGAAGCAATGAACAGCAACCTCCTGCTGAATGCCGTACCCGTTTACGATATCCGGGAACAGATGGGGCATATAGCGGCTGGTGGTGCCGCCGGACCGGTAATAATAGAGGCTTTCCGGCATAACGGCAACCCGCCGCGCATGCAGCAGCATCTCCAGGTTATAAAACAGATCGTCGCCAAAAAACACGATGTTATCCAGAAAAGACCCGCAGCCAAGCAGCAGCTCTCTCCGGTACAGCTTTCCGTGCAGCGCGGCTGGGAAGGGATAACCGTGCAAATAGGCCGCAACAAGCTCATCGCGGATTGTCTGGCCTTCATAAATTTGCGGCGTTTCAAAATAACGGCTGCGATTTTTACGACGAAGCAGAGGCAGGCCATCAATAACCCGGTAGGTATTACATACGGCAATATCCGCTCCCTGCGTCTCCGCTTCATTGAGCAAACATTCCACCAGTCTGGCATCCATCCAGTCATCGGCGTCTGCAAAGGCGACATAGGGAGCACGCGAAGCTTCAATGCCTCGCCTTCTTGCAACAATGCTTCCCGCCTTAGCCTGCTCAATCAGAAATACCCGGACATCCCGCTCCACGTAGCGGCGGCACAGGTCGCCGCTCCCATCGCTGGAGCCGTCATTTATCAAAACAATCTCAATATCGGGGCAGGTCTGCTCCAGCACGGAGTCTACACAGCGACGCAGCTTGCGGCCTGCGTTGTAAACGGGTATAACCACGCTGACTTTGGCGGCCGCCTTGCTCATGCTGGCTCCCCTCCTTTTTCGCGAACCGTCAGACTTGCAACGTCATAGAGCGTCCCGCCAAAATCCGCACAGCTTTACAACGACCCTGCCAAAGCGCTCCCTTGCCCGGATATAGCTGCTTCCTCCCGGGAAATAAAGCCGCCTTCAGCCATCACTCTCACATACCCTTGCGGATTGGCGGATTGCCAGCGCCAGGCATCACGGCACATCTCCACAATATCTCTAGCGGCTTCCCAGCCAAGCTCCCGATTTGCTTTGGCGGAATTGGCATAACACGTTCCGATGTCGCCCTCCCGCCTGTCCGTAATACAGTAAGGAATGGGAACCCCGGATACATGTTGAAAGGCTTGTATCATTTCCAGCACGCTAAAGCCGCGTCCTGTGCCCAGGTTGTAAATATGCAAACCGCTGTCGGCGCTGATTTTCTCCAGAGCCTTTAAATGTCCTTGCGCCAAGTCCACCACATGAATGTAGTCCCTTACACCGGTACCGTCCGGCGTATCATAATCGCCGCCAAACACGGCAACCTCCTTCAGCCTGCCTACCGCTACCTGGGCAATATAGGGAAGCAGATTATTGGGCAATCCACCGGGGTCTTCTCCAATCAGGCCGCTGGCATGCGCGCCCACCGGGTTGAAATACCGCAAAATTGCAATGCTCCAAGCTGGGTTGGCATTAGCCAAATCCTGCAGAACCTGCTCGATCATAGCTTTGGTTCGACCATAGGGATTAATTGCTCGAACAGCCGCTTCCTCTGATATCGGCACAGCATCAGGCACGCCGTACACCGTTGCCGACGAGCTGAATATGAGCCGGTGCACGCCAAACTCCTCCATAACCTCGCAAAGCACCGTCGTGCTGGTCATATTTTGATAATAATATTTGAGAGGAAGCTGTACGGATTCCCCTACGGCTTTTAAGCCCGCAAAATGGATGACTGCTTCAATGCCGTTATCCCGGAAGATCCCGCGCAGTCCTTCCTTATCCGTCAAGTCCGTTATATAAAAGGGAAAATTCCGGCCAGCAAGCTTCATCACGCGGTGCACAGCCTCTTCCTTGCTGTTGCTCAGGTTATCGACCACCACAATTTCATAACCCGCCTCCAGCAGCTCAACACATGTATGGCTGCCGATATAACCTGCTCCTCCTGTTACCAAAATCGCCAATTTCTCTCCTCCTCAATGGTGATTGGTTATAAACATTTGTAGACAACGTGAGCCTGAGGCTCTTTAAACATGACTGACTTAAACGCATTGTTCTCCATTAGATTTTATTTTGTTCATTATAAAGAACAATTAGTGCTTACAATGCCTTTCCCGGCCAAACAAAGCCGAGAGGCAGCTGCATTTCCTGCGTTAAGCGCTTGGTCTGAATGGCTCGTTTTCCCGCTTGCCTCCGTCAGGACGGGCTTCCGGCAACAGCTAGCGGCCGGGGCTGCTCCTCTGCTTTTCCGCTTTTGATCTGCACATCAACCAGCTTGCCCTTGTTCATGACATAAACGATATCGCAGCCTGCAATGGTACTGAGGCGGTGGGCAATAATAATAATCGTTTTGTCGCCTTTCAGCGCTTCGACGGCATTCATGACCTCCTGCTCCGTTTCGTTGTCCAGCGCCGACGTGGCCTCGTCCATAAACAGGACGGACGGATTATGATACAATGCGCGGGCAATGCCGATTCGCTGCCGTTGCCCGCCGGAGAGGCGAACTCCCCGTTCCCCTACCTCCGTCTCCAAGGCATCCGGCAGGGAAGCGACGTAGCTTTTTAGCTGTGCCTGCTCGAGACAATGCCAAACCTTGGCGTCGTCGATATCGTTTTCGGCAACGCCAAAAGCAACGTTTGCCCGAATGGTATCGTCCGTCAAATAAATAAACTGGGGAATATATCCGATTTGGCTTCTCCACTCATCCATGCGGTAGTTCAGACTGACACCGTCCACAATGACACGGCCTTGCTCCGGCTCAAGCAGACCCAACATGATATCAACAAGCGTTGATTTCCCGGAGCCGGATTCCCCGATGATCGCAGCCGATTTGCCAGCCGGAATCGAAAGCGAAATGTCGCTAAGGGCAACCTCCGCCTGCTCCGGATAACGGAAGGATACGTTGGAAAGCTCAATGGAGCGCTTCAGCGGCTCCACCCGGTACGAGCTCGGCGGAGCAGACATTTGCCGCCCTGAACCGCGCCTGCGGGAAGCACGGCCGCTTACTACGGATAGATCCTCATACACAACGCTAAATGCCGGTATATTGTATTTGATTGTGGTCACCAGACCAACGATCCGGTTTATGGATGGCATTAGGCGAAAGGCCGCCAGCGAAAAAAGCGCCATAGTTGACATCATGCCTTCCACGCCGGTTTTCTGCAGCATGATAACCAGCAGCATGACCAGAACAAGCGTAACCAGCAACGTTTCAATATACAGGCGCGGCACATGATCCAGCACCTTCATGTAGCGGGTATTGTTTGCGTTGCGCACGCTATGCTTCCGGTAGGCCTCCACAAAAAAATGCTCCTTGCCGGAAACCTTTACCTCTTTGCTTGCGCCA
Organism: Paenibacillus oryzae; assembly: GCF_001675045.1. GTDB lineage: Bacteria > Bacillota > Bacilli > Paenibacillales > Paenibacillaceae > Pristimantibacillus > Pristimantibacillus oryzae. The sequence goes on along the minus strand of NZ_LYPA01000076.1, from coordinate 74,697 downwards.
AGTCCCTGATTTGTCCACTTGATCATTTCACGGTTAATATTTTGCTGCTCTCGTCCCCGATTGCCGATTTTTTTGTTGAACAGAGCGAAAAAAAGCGCCACACATGCCGCCATCAAGCCTGAAACGATCAAAGTAGCAATCGGCTCGATCGCAAGCAGCAAGGAAAAAATGCAGATCATCACCACGATTTCCGCTATAAGCTGCAGCGCGGACAGGATAACGCCCTGGAAAACCTTTGGCACCTCCACATTGATATTACGCAGCAGCACGGCGGTATTCCGTTGAAGGTGAAAAACATACGGTTTGGTCAAATACGTGCGGAACAGGCTTTGGGACAGCTTCACCTGCTGATCCAGAATTACCTTGTATTGCCGATGCTGATACCAGAGGATATAAACATTTTTAATAACAAAAACAGCCAGGAGGAGCACGACAGAACAAATAAGAAACGCCGTTGTGCTGGTGAATTGCAGCGTTTCATACAGATAGGACAACACGCTGTTGTCTTGAATCAGATTAGGCTTGGTTGCCACCGAAATAAAAGGAACAATAAGTCCTATGCCAAGCACTTCAAAAAAAGCGGCAAACAGCATCATGACCAGTATGAAGCCCAGCTTTCTCTTCTCTCTTTTGTCGAACAAGCCGTAAAGCTTGCGGATTACATCCTTCATCTCTTCTCCACGCCCTCAAAAAATAGTGTTGTGCTCTGGATCAAATTATCCAAAATATGATTCACGCGAGCCGGTTTGATCCTCTCCAGACGATCGCCGATAATAACGAGCCAATGAACAATCCATTCCAATTGAAAAACCATGCGATAGGTATCCGGGTTTATCGGGGACAGCTCCAGCTCCTTGGAGGCTTCAAGCTCGCGCAGCAAGGCGCTTGCGTCGGGTTCTTTACGGATAAAATTGTAGAAATAATAAGCGTCGTAGAGCAGAGAACGCCATTTCATAAACTCCCAATCAATGCCGATCAAGCGGCCGTCACGGCGAATCAGATTTTTCAGATGTAAATCGCCGTGGGAAAATGCCAGATCAATATTTTGCTCCTCCGCCTGAGAGAGAGCTTCGCGGAGCCTGGCGATGAACGATAAGATCTGATTTATTTTCGGCGCGTAACGTTCGTCCTCCATCATGTTTTCCGGCAGCTTGGCCATCAGCTTGGTGACGTAATGGGAAAGGGGTACAGTCTTAATCGGAAACTGGCTGATAACCCGGCCGATAAATCCCATAACCTCCGTCTGCAGCCGTTCAGATTGCTCCAGCTTCTCCGGCGGCTCATGCGGCGTATTCAAATATTCCTCCTCGTACCAGCCCTCCTTCCTGTTTTCTTCCACGATGCGGGGGCCAATGCCCGACTGTCCGATCTTCCGCAAATAGGAAACCTTGCCCGTTTTCATCTCCTTGGGAGAACCCGCCGGAAAAAACGTCACGACCTCCCGTTCGGCGTCAAATATCATATAGGCGTTGTCGTTTTTTTTGAACATGGCAACCTGACCGTAAACCGGCAGCTTGATGGTAGTGAGCTTGTTCTTTTTTAACCCTCTATGCATAAAGAGCAGCAGCCGCATCACTCTATAGCTTTTGGCAAGCCTGTCCGGCAGGAGCATATGCTGCGCCGTTTCGTCCACCAGTGACAAGGGTTTAAATTTATTCATCAAATAACGAAACATCTTCCATTTCCCGGTATTGATGCAATAGTAATAATTGTTGATTTTTACATAGGTAAAACGCCGAATTGACATCTCCATCCTTTCATGGCAACCAAACGTTCTTAATAATGAATATAGTTCTTTATAAAGAACATGTCAATGAAAATATGCCAACGATTATGGCACCATATCTCTCGCCTTTCGTGACATAAGTCCAAACATCATGTTTAATCGCCTCATATTCTACTAATAGAGGCTGTTCAAAAAGCCCACTTTCCATTACGAATCATGCCTGGCGACAGAGTCGGCGTCGAATATGGCATTCAGCCGAAATCTCCGGTGCTCACTTAGCTCCCACTAAGCTCCGCTCCTCGATTTCTAGCTTTATCCCATCTTCTCGGTACTGAAAAGCGAACTTTTTGAACACGCACTAATAGTACGTGTCGTATAAGAGAGGTGAGTTTATGTCAACCATTCCAAACGGTTATATGATGATTAACGGCCAGCTTGTCAAAATCTATGATGACATCGCTCTTCAGGCTGCTATAGATACCATAATGGATGATGCCACCGGAAAAATAAAAGCAACCATGCTGCCGGAAAGCTACTCCGCAACACCGGGCCCTGCCGGCCCTGCCGGAGCGACGGGAGCGACTGGCGCAATTGGGCCCGCTGGACCTAAAGGCTCCACGGGTGCAACGGGACCTGCTGGCGCGGCAGGCACCGCCGGAGCAATTGGACCTAAAGGCTCCACGGGCGCGACAGGCCCTCCCGGACCCCAGGGAGAGCCCGGGAGGGACGGCGGACTTTCTTCCGATGTTATTTTGACAGCTTATTATTTGGATATCGACCGCTTCAGCATCAAGCCGGGACTGCCCTCGAAGCCTTATACCGATGCTGCATATCTGGCGGCTGACGCCAATGTGCAGGGATTTAACAATGCGATTCAATGGTGCGCGGAAAGCGGCTATAACACGCTTATCGTGCCGCCGGGAGAATACGCGATATGTTATCCTCGTTCCATCCAGATTTCCGTCAGCGATTTTACTCTCGATTTTAATGGCTCTACGTTAAAGGTTATTTACGACTCCAACACCAAATCGCCTTTTGACCCCAGAAGCAATCCCGCAGATCCTTTCACCTTTCCCGGCAAAAACTCCGGCACTGACGACGGTATTTCCATCAAGCTTCAGCGGGTCACCAACAGCCGCATCAAAAATTTGAAGCTGATCGGCTGCAAAGCCGACCGAAGCTTTACCAATCCTGCTGAGGCCGCTGCAGAGTGGAGCTACGGCATCCAGCTCGCCAACGGTTCTTCTCATTGCGTCATCTCCAATTGCAGCATCAGCAGCTATATGGGCGATTGCATCTCCATCGGCAATACCTCCTACCAGGATTATGCTGAATTCAGCATGGGTCTTTCGTTTGGAGATGTAGACCGCACAACCGGGGCGCTTGTGGCCGGTAACGACGGCACAGTAACCTCCCGGCTGCTGGATTTGCCAGCGGCAGGATACAACAGCTTTCTGATCGCCGGCGCAGGTTATGCCAGATTGACCGCTTTAAACATCAAAGAGGCCGATGTCGCCTATTATGCCTCCGACGGAGCCTATTTGGGCCGTTATGACAACAAAAAAATCTATACGCCGATCTCCATACCGCAGGAGGCGCGAAGATACCGCCTGATTTTTCGCAACGAGCCCTCCTTGACCAAAAACATGCAAATTTCATTAAAATTTGGACTCACGCCGCATCACAACGTTATTGAACGAAATGAAATATTCAATATTCATCGCGGCGGCATTACGTTAGGCGGCAACTACAACACAGTGGAGTATAACGTGCTCCGGGATGGCACCGGCCTGATCGACCGCAAGCCCGTTTTTAACGATTCGACGCGCTACGGCATCAATCAGGAGGATTCTTATGGGGACAATTGCGTCGTAAGAAGCAACGTTTTTTACAACCTTGTTCACGCTATTCTGGCAGGCTGCTGGTCGGTTCGGGTAGAAAACAATCATATATACAATCTAAGCGGGGTCGGCATCAACCTCTATACGCTGCATGCCGCTCGCGTCACAGGCAATTATCTGTACCGCTGCCGCACTGGAATCGGATTAATGAACACAGCCATTCCGGGCGCGCATGCTTTTATCGAAAACAATACGCTCGTTGCCGTTAATAACACGGGACTCGGAGGAAACGGCTATGAAACGTATTTTGTCCGCAACACATTGGTCGATTCCGACACAACCTCGTTCCGCGACGATGATAAAACGATTTGCGAGCAAAATCACTTTATTTGGACATCCTCGTACAGCGGAACGCCAATTGTTACCGCCAACATCATTACGGGCTCCAGCTTTGAGTCGGTCGGCAGCCAGCGCGATCTCTATATTCGCGCCTATCAAATCATGGACAGCGTCATGACGAATCTGCATATCCGTATCGAAACCCGCCAGCAAAAAAACAAGGCCGAAACCGTAACTATCAAGCAATCAAGGTTTGCTTCATGCCAGCTCAACAACCATATTTTCGGCACAAAAGGCAGAACTGTGCTGCTGGAGGATTGCACGTTGACCGACACTATTGTCAGAATCGGCAATATCAACACGCCTGCGGAGTCGCCGTTCACCCGTCTGAAGCGCTGCCGATTGTCGGCAAACGCCATCAATTGGCTGTTCCAGTCGGAATTCAATACCGGCTTTGGAAGCATTGAGGCAGAGCAAAGCGACATCATCCTTGCAAATGCTTCATTCCAATATCTGCAAACCAACAATTTTAATGTTGCGGGAACCAACAGCCTTTCTATCAAGCGCTCACATATCGCGTACACCGGCGCAGGACTGCTGTCTCTGCTTTATTTTAATCCCAACAATAAACGGGCGGTCAAAAGCTTTGTAAACGCCAGAAACCGGTTTAGCGGCATCCTTCTGCCCGCCGCAGATAAGGAAATCGCCATCGATTACGACCCTGCTGCGGAAGGCCCGGCTCCGCCAACGGCAGGATATTGGTTCCGCAGCGACCGCTACCGCAACGCCTTTCCCGCCTCGGGCGGCCCGATGGGCTGGGTATGCACACGCACCGGCTACGCGGCAGGGATGCGAGCTGCGTCAACAGCCGTGAACAAGGGTGCAACAATTGCGATTGGCGAAGCTGTCTTTGAGGCCTCCAACGCCGGAACAACAGGCAGCGAAGCAACGCTTGCGTACTCGGGCAGCGAGCAGACGCTGAAGGATGGCGCTGTGACCTGGCAAGCCGTCGGCACGCTGGCTCAGTTCAGGCCTTACGGCACTATTCAGTAGCTCCAACCCCGATGCCATTGTACCCGTTATTTCACAAAGCCGTCCTTGCCTGCCAGCTCCCTTCGCATTTCTTCCTTCTGTTTAGCCGACAGACGAGCTGACAACGTATAGGATTCATCATAGGTTGGGGCGGCTTCCGCCAGAGCAGCCATTTTATCGCCGTATTGACGGATAGTTCCGATTGGCTTCGCTGGATTGCCCCCTACAAGGGTGTCCGGCGGAACCGATCGCGTGACAATGCTGCCTGCGGCAACAATGGCACTCCTTCCCACCGTAACGCCGGGCATAATGATGGCTCGCGCGCCGATAAAAGCATAATCCTCGATAACCACCTTGCCAATCCGCGTATGCCCCGTATACGGCTTGCTGCTGGCGTCATGCGCAAGCAGATAGGCCTCCGGGGCAATCGTTACATAATCGCCGATTTCAATCAGCCAGCAATGCGAATAGTCGAAAACAACGCCGGGCTGTATGGAACAGCCCCTTCCCACCTTCATGCCTTCCGCAATGAAGTCCTTTAGCCAAATCTCCTCCAGCAGCCACTTCCGAAGCCGCGACCTGCCATAGCTATACAGCTTCCTTAATCCCGCCATTGTCCTTGACACCTTCTTTACACCGCGCCAGCTCGGCCAGCCGAATGCTGAAGCCTTGGGTAAACGGCAAAATCGTAAAAAGGGTAGAATATACGCCTATATCCTTGGTGTCTCCTTGCGAAAAATCAACCGCTCCGTTGCGGCGCGTAACCGACATCAAATAAGCAGCAGCCCGGCTTGCCCCTTCTCCACACGCCTTTTCCAGCCCCTTGATGCCGGAGGCCAGCTGCAGAAACCATCCCAGCATAACCGTCGCGGAGGAATCCTGCCTGGATTCGCCGCGAGTCGCCGCCCACCCCCAGCTTCCCGAAGGATTCTGAAGCTTTAGCAGGCTGTGGGCAAATCGGACGATCATGCCCTCCAATTCGCTGCGTCCGCTATGATGGACGGGCAGCTCGTTCCAGGCATCGATCAGGCCAATCGCAAACCAGCCCAGGCCTCTTCCCCAGCCGTACAGTCCGGCGGGCAAGCCGCGTCCTACGTGGTAGGCATGCCCCGGAAGGCCTCTTTTATCCAGCATGCCTTCCCGGTCATACTGCCGCAGCTGGCGCAGAGCCAGCTCTACGCACTCCTCCTTGCCGTAACGGATGCCATACAGAACCAGAAAAGGGCATATGAAACCAATCGTGTCCACATAGCGGTAATCCGGCATGCTTTTGCGATATTGAACAGTCCCGTCCGCTCCTACATGATCGGCGATCAAAGCCCACATGTCGTCCAGCGCCGGCCGGAACCGGTCAGCCTTCTCCCCTGCCAGCTTCATGACGCCATACGCAAGCAAGCCCGCATCCACATGGCACGGCTTCTCCCTCCAGCTCCCGTCGCTGTTAAATTTAGCTTCAAAATAACGCGAAATCCTCTTGTCCAAGGCTTCATCCTGACGATGCCGCAAATATTCGCTAAAGCCCAGCAGCAGCGCTCCCTCCTGCCATTGCTGAATTTGGCTGCGGCTGTAATTGCCGGACAGCATATCAAGCAGCACAAGACGCGAATTGTCTGTCAGCTTGATCGTTGGCGTTTTGGACAGCCATTTGGCTCCCCTTTCGTTAATGGATTGAGCCCAGACGTCGGCATTCCGATAACGCCCGATATGAATCCGGCCAACCCAATCCCTTAACACGGGATACAAATCAACCGCAAACGACAGCAGCATAAGAGCAAGCAGCCCCAAAAGCACAAAAAAACCTGTTTCCAGCACCTCGCTCCACCTCTCCCTCCGCAATCTATTTCCTTCTTGAGCTTCGGCTGTTAAGCCCCTAAGGTATTCCTTCTTCTCCGGCAATCACCCGATAAGTCGGTAAAGCTTTTCCGTTTCCCCCTCTGTACCAAACCAGCCGCTTAACAAACGCTCCGAAAAAGCCGACGCAAGGTCCTTGTCCTGAAGCATGCGGGCAATGCCTTCGCCAAGCGCCGCCGCGTTCATATCCACGATCAGACCGTCTTCCATATGGGCAATCTGATCGGCGGCCGTTGAATAACGGGTTGTAATAATGGGAAGGCCCATTATTTTGGCCTCGTCGATCGCGATCGACTTGCCTTCGTAACGGGATGGCTGCACATACAGATCGGCCTGGCGCATATAAGGGTATGGATTGTCCCGAACGCCGTCCAGAAAAAAACAGTCCTGAAGTCCTCTTTCAGCTATCCGCTTCTCCAGCGCGCTGCGCTCCTCCCCTTCACCGATGACATGCCATTCCACGGAAACTCCCCTGTCCTTCAGCTCCTTGCAGGCGTCAATCGCCATATCCAGCCCTTTTTGGCGATGCAGCCGGCCTACCGTTACGATCAAGGCGGCATCCATTTTGCGACGAAGCGGCGGAACCGGCTCTTCTGCCAGTCCCGCTATCAGCGAGGGAGAAACGATATTGTGAATAACCTGCACCTTTTCGGCATAAGCCGGAAACGCTTCCCGCAGCACATCGCCGCAGCCCTCCGATACCGTCACCAGATGATGGAGTTTGGCAAAACGTTTGCGATCGTAGGAAGGCTCCATGCCGAGCTGAATATAATCGTTGTGGATAAATCCCAGCTTGCGGGTCGCCTGAACCTTGTCGATGCAATAATAGACAGGCGTCTTTTCCAAAAAGCCGATTGCGGCGTCATAGCTTTTACGAAGCGGCGGCAGCGCCGTCTGCAGATAGCTCCACAGCTTTTGCTCGCGCCTTGCGACGCGGGAATCTGTCTTGAACAGAAGCCCTGCTCCGAGACGCGCCGCAGCAATCCGGTATAAGCCGCTCCTGAGGCATGCCTTCAGGGACGCCGCAATGGGCATATCGAAAAAAACATAATGCGGCGGAGGCTCCAGCAGATTAACCTGGTCCGGCACCTGGGGCAGAAATAACCCTTCCCGCTTGAACAGCAGCAAATCGACATCGTACCTGTCGTAATCGAAGCTGTGAAGCAGAGAGATCAACGCTTTTTCCGCTCCGCCGCAATGCAAATGATTCATAACGATAAGGATCTGCTTCTTCACCCCGCCTCTCCCCCTTCAACCAAACTATACAGCTTGTCGATTTCCTTCTCCGTTCCCAGCTGCTGGCCCGCCAGCTTGCTTGTTATGCGCTGGCGGAGCGAGGCGTCGGCTGCCAGACGGGCGATTGCATCGGCAACGGCGTCTGCATTCATCTCCGCAATCAAACCTTCGCTTTCATGCCGCAGCTGGTCGCGTGCCGTGCTGAAGTTGGTGATCACAATCGGCTTTTGCAAAATTTTGGCCTCATCGACTGCTATTGCTTTACCTTCATATAAAGACGTTTGCACGTAGAGATCCGCCTGCTGAACATATGGATACGGATTGGCCTTTAAGCCCAGCAGCCGGAAACGCTCCTCCAGCCCGTGCGACGCAATCAGCTGCTTCAGCTTTTCCCGCTCCGGCCCTTCTCCGATAACATGCCACTGAACGTTCACGCCGCGATCAAGCAGCTTGCGGCAAGCCTCGATGGCTAGCTCGAAGTTTTTTTGCTCATGCAGCCGTCCGATAGAAACGATAACCAATTCTCCGTTGGCCCTGTTGTAAAGCTCCCCGCCCTCTAGAAACGCCATCTCTCTGATCAGCCTCGGCGACACAACATTATGAATGACGGCTATTTTACCGCTATGCTCCGGGAATCTCATCTTCAGAACATTTGCGCATTCCCGCGATACCGTCACTAGGTGATCAAGCTCCGCAAAATAACGCCGGTCAAACGCCGGAGCAAGCTCCAGCTTGTCATAGTCATTATGCACCCAGCCGATTTTGACGGCCGCGTTTACCTTTTCCACGCAAAAATAGATCGAGGTTTTTTCCAGAAACCCGATTGCGGCGTCATAGGTTTTGCTCAGCCTGGAAAAAGACCGGGAGAGATGTCTCCAGCTGCGCTGCTCGCGCTTCCCGCCCTCTCTGCCAATCCGGTTGTGCAGGGAATACAGCACGCGGTTGGCCGCCAGCCGTACGCTTCCTTTTCTCGCCAGCGCCAGGGCGGAAGCGCCTAACGGCCGGGAAAAGGTGGAAAAAGGCTCCCGCAAGGGCAGCAGCTTGACCTGCCGCGGGATTAAATTCATAAACAAGCCTTCATGGCTCAGCAATTGAAGGTCCACGTTATACCTCGAATAATCAAGTCCCGTCAGCAGATTGATCAGACTGCGCTCGCCGCCTCCCGCAGACAACCCCGGAATAATAAACAACAGATTTTTTTTGCGCTCCGCGCCAGTATTCATCCTAGCCATAGACAAGCTCTTTAATATATTGTACAGCCTTGCCCGACTTGGCCTGTATGCCGGGCAGCGCCTTGCGCAGCGTTTCTCTGATTTCTTTTTCCTCCGCGAGCAGCGTTCGGAATCCGCCAATCAGCTTGTCCCCGTCCGACAATTCCCCAAGGTCCAGCACCAGCTTTTCCTCCCCGAACAGATCGCGGGCGATGCCCTTCGACTTAACGCTGTATCCTAGCACCAGTGTGGGCACGCAATTGGAATACGCGGCAATTGTGGCATGCGTGCGCGCGCCGACAAAAAAACGCATCCGGGCAATATAGCCTTTGTATTGCACAGCAGAGCAATGATCCGGAAGCAGCAGCACTCTGCCCGTATCCCGATAGCTGGCATGGAGCTCCTTCAGCAGCTCGTAATCGTTGTTGCCATGCTCCATAACATGCGGGGTAAGCGCAATCGCCATATCCGTCGTCTCCAGAATATGACGAATCAAGCCTTCCACGGCTTCGCGGGAGCCCGGATTGCGCTGCGACACAAGCGGGCTGAAGTTAATGCCGACCGTATTGCCCTCCACCCATCCCTCGGGCAGCTCCAGCTCTTCCTTTTCCATTGTAAAAGCGGGGTCGGCAACCAGTCTGACCTGATGAAGCCCTTTGCTTCGCAGCATATTGTAGGTCAGCGTTTCCCGCGTCAGGATCAAATCAAACAGCTTCAAATCCGCCAGCTTGCGCGGCGACATATCCTCCTCGCCGATCGAGCAGCCCCACAGCACCAGCTTTTTCCCCTTTTCCTTGATCCGCTTGTCGATTTCGTACCAGCCCGGCTGTTCGCCGTAGCAATAATTGTCGCCGCCGATGGACAAAAGCACATCCATATCGCCGATCCGGTTAATGATATTGCGATGAATCCGTCCCAGCGCATACGACTCATCCCGGAACCACTTGACCCGCATGGAGGAAATCCACCAGTCTGCTGAATATTTGCGAATGGGCACAGCCGCTCCGTCATAAACGCCGTCAAGCTGCGGAATGCCCTTGTCGCTCTCCGGCTTGCCGGAGGCCAAATAGATTTTGGATTGCTTTAGCCCTCCTTTAAGCAAAGCGGCGGAAGAACGCACAATAGCCTCGCAGCCCCGATTCAAGCTGCCGTCATGAGCAAACATCATGATTTTCATTTCTTTTCCCTCCAGAATTTCGGTTTCTGTAACGGCTGTATCCCGTCAGCACGTAAATGCCCAGCAGCGACCTCCGCCGCAGCAGGAAAAGCAGCAGCTTGTGATAAGAGCCCAGGACATTCTTTTTTTCCTCCCAATAATACGGAAGCGATTCGCGCACCGCCTGATGGGCGACCATTCCTTTTACGTAACGAAGCCTTGAGCCTAGCGGCAAGCTTGATTCATTCAAATAAATATGGATATTGTCCAGCACATTGCTGATCAGCTTGATGGATTTCAGGCGGGAAATGTCGTGAGGCGCCATGACCTCAATATATACGGAAGGAGGCTCCGCCTGGTACACCTCCAGCACCCGCTGATAATAATCGCTTTTGGCGGCATTCCGCGTAGCGCTTCCTTCCACCTCGCAATAATGATAGCCGGCATAACTGAGGTAACGCATGGACTCCGCCACGGACAGGAACGCCATATTAAAGATGCCGTCCTCCCCCAGCTTGACGCCCTCTGGAAAAAAGATGCCCCGGCTTTCCAGCAGCTCTCTCCGGTACAGCTTGGTACAGGCGGTGTTAAAATCATCGCTCCGCAGCATATACGGCAATACATGCTCGCGGATGTAGCCTCGGGTCAGCTTTTTGTTAGTCGGAAAAGGATACTTGGCCATAATAAGCGCGCCATCCTGACGGACCTGGAAATTGGACGCCACGATGTCGCAGTCCTCCTCCACCGCGGCTTTGTACAGGTTGTAGAACATGTCGAAGGCAACATAGTCGTCCACATCAACAAAGCCGACATATTCGCCGCGCGCATGGCGGATGCCGGTATTACGGGCGCTGCTGACGCCTCCGTTGGCCTGGCTGATTACCCTTATCCGTTTATCGCAGCAGCCGAAACGCTCAATAATGGCTTTGCTTCCATCGGAGGAGCCGTCGTTTACAAAAATAAATTCGCAATCCTTCAAGGTCTGGTTCACAAGCGACGAAATGCAGCGGGGCAAATAAGGCTCCGCATTATACACCGGTATGACAACACTGACCTTAACCGTCACGCCGATCCTCTCCTATCCCCCTGAAACAGACTGTACAGCTTTTGAAGCTCATAGGCGTTGCCATAGTCCATGCCCGCGCAATTGCGGGCAAGCCGATCCCGCAGCTCCTTATCCTGATAAAGCCTTTCTATTCCGGCGGCTATACCTTCCACCGACTGCTCCGTAATATAGCCGTCTATGTAGTTGGTCACCTGGCTGGCTGCCGTGGGGTACCCCGTAATAACAACCGGCTTGCCCAATATTTTGGCCTCCGTAACGGTGATAGCCTTGCCTTCATAACGCGACGGCTGTACGTACAAGTCGCAGGCTTTGACAAAGGGATAGGGATTGGTCTGCTTGCCCAGCAGCACAAAGCTGTCCTGCAAACCATATTCAGCAATCTGCTCCCGCAGCGCCGCTTCCTCGCCGCCATAACCAACCACGTACCAGGCCATATCCCGGTAACCCAATTGTCGCAGCATGTCAAAAGCCTTAATTGCCTGGTCGATGCCCTTCTGGTAGGACAGCCTCGCGACGGTCAGCAGCTTGAACCGGCGATCCCGCAGCATGGGGTTGTCCACCTCGCCGCTGTCCGCCAGCATGGAAACGGCCGGAGGCGAAATAATATTTTCAATAACGGACACCTTGTCCTTCAATTCCTTGTACCGGCTTATAAAGGAGCTTTTGCATGCATCCGACACGGCTATAATGTGATCAAAATTGCTCCACATCTTCAGATCCATCGCATGGTTGGTTACAATCGTGGAATAATCGGTATGAATCCAGGCGATTTTAACATCCGCCGCCACCTTGTCCGCAACAAAATAATGCGGCCACAGGAAGCTGATAGCCACATCGTAGCGCTGCTCAAGCTTGGGGAGCAAAGGCAGCGCGTAGCGCCACATCAGCTGCTGCTGGTAATAGCCCGGCTCCTCCAGCTTGCGCAGCCTTGTCTCCAGCGCCGTTCTTGCTTTCGATACCAGTCGGGTAATGCCTATGCCGATCTGCCGTGCGCGGAAGGTTTCGGCAATGGAGGAACGGAACGTCTTGTATTCCGCCATCTCGTCCAGAAGGGAGATATCCTCATGGAGAAGCTCCATAAATTCCCCGCTTTGGCTGTACAGCATAAGATCCACCTTATATTCATCATAGCTGAATTGCTCCAGCATCCCGGCGAGGCTGCGCTCGACGCCTCCAATCCCCATATCGCAGGATGCGATCAAAATCTTTTTCATGACCAACAACTCTCCTCATTTGCTCATTTGGGAGCCGCTCCAGCGCGACAGCCTTTTCATCCTTCTCCACACCAGCAAAAACGGCCTCAGCGGAAAATACAAAAAATGCAGCCGCTTCGGAAGCGGTAGCGTACGGGCATCCTCCGGATAGGGATAAAGCATGCTTGCGACAAACTTCAAGCGCTGGCCCAGAGGCATAAGAGCAAACAGATATTTTTTGTGATAGCTCTCTACATCGCGTGGGACGGGGGGCGAATGCAAATTAACCTTTCTGCGGATATAAAACAACGCATCCTCCGCCAGCCACTCCGCCCTGCGCGATTGCAGAAGAGGCTTCATCTCCTCCCGCAGAGGCGCTCCGATCAGCCTGGAAGCCAGCCAAAGAGCTTGACCTCCAACAGCCGCAAGCTGACACTTGTGCAAAAGTGCCGGAAGCACCGTCCAATCCAGCTTCTGGTTGCTCAGCTGCTTGATGTCCAGCAGCCAGCGAAGCCTGGCCCAGCCGTGGCGCGCTCCATGCGAGACCAAAAAAAGAAACAGGTCTTCCCCTCCCAAATAATAGATGGGACGATTGATTAACGCGCTTTGCCTCCGCCTCTCCCATAGCTCCTCGAACTTGGGCTCTCTGGAGGGAAAAGGATTCAGCCGCCAATGAACCTCCACCTTGATTTCCTTTTGGGGATGATGATAAACATAATGATGATGGCGCCATGTCCAATCATTCAGTATGGTTTCTATATATTCGTCTTTTTCGTAGCCCCTTTCGAGCAGCAGCTTTTGTGCAGCCTCCACCTGATCCAGCTCAACCAGCACATCCAGATCGCATGAGGTCCGCAGCGACACGTCGCCATATAGATCAGCCGCGATAACGGGCCCTTTTAGAAAAAGCGCCTTGATGCCCCCGATGGAAAAGATGGTGGCCAATTGCTCCATTTCGCCGCTGAGGGCAAGCATGGACAATGTATTTCGATAATAATCCCGTTGAAAAAGGCTTGTGACAAACTGCGGGACGTATGGAGGCTTCCTGTTTTGCAGCCTTTGGCTAATCGTGGGGAATACGCGATGATGTCTGGCTAATTCAATAAATTCATGCCAGTTCACCTCCTGGAGCAATTCCCAATGCTCGAAGGTCAGCTCCGCCTCCTCCTCCATCTCCAAAAAAGCAAGCAGTAACCGCAGTTCTTGTGAAAACTCTTCAACAAGCTCTTCAACTTCTTTTTTCATGGCTATCTCCCTCATATGCTTTGCGCATGTCCCGCCATTCTCACTATAGAACATTTTGTTCTTTAAAAAGAACACAACTAAAGATTATCATCCCTTTTTTGTTCTGTCAATGACTGCCAAGCAATTTGTGGCGGCAAAGAGACTTCCTCTAATAATCCGCACCTCCACGCCAGCAACAAGCATTGTAGGCAAGAGGTGAATTTCGTTTGCTGCCGCAACTTCTGCGTCTACGGTCATTTCAACTCCTACGGACATCCTTGGCCTTTAGAGCTCCTGAATATCAAAAATACAGATTGTTACGGACATTGGCGACCGTCAAAGCTCATTTTCACCCGATATCCAACACTTTTTAGCATCTAAAGGTCAGGGGTGACCGTTGTATAAGCAGAATTCGGCTATTTATAGCTATGGCGGTCACCGATGACCATTAGACTTCAAATCTGCCCGACAGAACGTTGTCTCTGTCTCTGCTTATCCGCCCGAGGCTGCCCGACTACTCCTACTCCTACTCCTACTCCCTATTCAAGCCCGTCTTATGTTCGCTATAATGGTGAGATATTGATGCTTACAATGGTGGGGGAATTATTAAATGGTCAAAAAAATCGTTCTTTACGGCGCTGGCGGACATGCCAAAGCCGTGGCTGACACTGTGGAAAAGCAAGGGGTATATGCCATTACGGGTTTGCTGGATGACAACAGGCCTATCGGCAGTCAGGTATATGGCTATGAAATAATGGGAGGGCTGGATTGGCTTACCCGGCATGGGGAGGAGCTTGACGGCGTCATTGTTGCGATAGGCGACAATTGGACACGAGCAGCTTTGGCGGAAAGCATACGGAAGGCCGCGCCAGGCCTGCCATTTGCTACGGCGATCCATCCTTCCGCCCAGCTTGCCAGAGGCTCTGTTATCGGCGATGGCTCCGTCATCATGGCCGGCGCGGCAGTAGGCAGCGATTCCAGGTTGGGAGAGCATACCGTCATGTATCCTTTGACCTCGCTGGATCACGACAGCAGAGCCGGGGCTTGCACGAGCTTTGCTCCAAAGGCCGTCACCGGGGGCGGAGTTTTGATTGGCGACTACACCGCTATCGCGATCGGAGCTACACTTGCCCACTCCGTGTCCATCGGAGAACATTGCGTCATAGGCGCCGGCGCTACGGTGCTGGGAAATATTCCTTCCCATACTGTCGCATACGGAACGCCGGCCCGGCCTGTTCGTGAGCGTTCTGCAGGCGAGCGGTATCTGTAGAAGCAAATGCAGAAGCAAAACGCATTATGCGGCTTTGGCCTCGTGTATTCAATGGGGTTGGGGCCGTTTATTTATGTATGAACACACTCGTTTGCCGAGGCTCCGCAGCAATCTTGACCTTGACAACTCATCTCAATACCATTAAGCTAATTATAAAAGTTAATAGTCAAACTTGATTATTGGAGGTTAAAGCAAAATGGCTCGCTTAATGGTGCTAGGTCTTCTGAAACGCAAGCCGATGCATGGCTACGAAATGCAGCAATCGCTCCAGCAGAGCAAGGCGGATCAGTGGGCGGATATTTTGCCCGGCTCGATCTATTATGCGCTTAAGCAAATGCAGAAAGAAGGACTGGTTCAGGTAAGGGCCCATGAATCTACGGGACAACGCGGCAAGGCAGTTTATGAAATAACGGAGGCTGGCGTGGAGGAGCTCCACCGTCTGTTACAGGAGGCCTGGAGCGTTTCGAAGTTATCGGTTCCAACAACCCTTTATACAGCCCTTTCCTTTATAGACGAGCTTCCGCTGGAAAACATTCTGGAAGCCATTGAAAATCAAATGGTTGAGCTGGAGAACAGGCTTAGCGACTGGGATATTGGCGAAAGCATCAAAGCAGAGCAAAGTCATATGCCTGATTTTGTCAAAGCGCTGTTCAACAATGGCAAGCAGCACATCCATACCGACCTGGAGCTGTTGCGTCACCTGAAGGAGCAGCTTCCCAAGTGGCTCGCAGCAGCACAGTCCCAGCATCAATGATGGGCTGGCTGCTTGCTTGTCCCAGTCTAGGGCGTATCTGAAAACCCGCTTGAGGTCATCTTGCACTGCTCAGACAAGCTCTAGCGATTTACAAAAAAGTGCAACCAAAACAGGCAGCTCAATGTCCTGTTTTACCCAAATAGTCAAATTTGACTATTTAATAACCATTAGGAGGCACATAAGATGAATGCCAAAATAAAGCTGGATCATTTTGTTATACATATTGATGAGGACAAGGAGCGTTTGGCGCTGCTGAAGCAGCAGGCCGAGCGGCTCGGCTTTCCCTATTGTCCCGATCGCGGCAAAGGTACAAGCAGCTTCAAGGTTTCAAATATGTGGATGGGCGATCACTATTTTGAGCTGGTGTGGCTGCGCAAGCAGCAGACCGATTGGCGCAACGACTGGGAGCGGCTCTACAACGAGGGCAAACGCGGAGTTTTTGGCTTAATGCTAATGACGGACAATTTGCAGGCAGTTCGGGAGAAATGGCTTGCCAGCGGCATTCAAGCCTCAGAGCCCGAGCGGATCAGCTTTAAGCTTTTTGGCCTGTTTCGCGTCACTATGCCTTGGCAAACGGTATATGCGGCGCCAATTCCCGGCACGGATTTGACCATTGCCGTATCTCAAATGGATTCCGAGCGGCAATACCAGCGTATACGGACACGCCGCATGAAGCCCAATTCCGAGGAAAACGGAATTACCGGCATCGCCGAAGCCGTCGTTAAAAGCGGCTTTTCGCCAGAGGCTTTGCGCTACATCGAGCGTTTGTTCCCCGGCTGCAGGACGGACAGCCGGGAACGCATGGTGTCTCTTAGCGACTCGACGCTGCGTTTTGAGCAAGTCGAGACGTTAGGACAGGAGCTGCAGCTGGAGTTGCGCGCAACCAGCAACGCCGAAGCCCCAAGCAAAGGCACAAACACAAACACAAACACAAACACAAACACAAACACAAACACAAACACAAACACAAACACAAACACAAACACAAACACAAACACAAACACAAACACAAACACAAACACAAACACAAACACAAACACAAACACAAACACAAACACAAACACAAACACAAACACAAACACAAACACAAACACAAACACAAACACAAACACAAACACAAACACAAACACAAACACAAACACAAACACAAACACAAACACAAACACAAACACAAACACAAACACAAACACAAACACAAACACAAACACAAACACAAACACAAACACAAACACAAACACAAACACAAACACAAACACAAACACAAACACAAACACAAACACAAACACAAACACAAACACAAACACAAACACAAACACAAACACAAACACAAACACAAACACAAACACAAACACAAACACAAACACAAACACAAACACAAACACAAACACAAACACAAACACAAACACAAACACAAACACAAACACAAACACAAACACAAACACAAACACAAACACAAACACAAACACAAACACAAACACAAACACAAACACAAACACAAACACAAACACAAACACAAACACAAACACAAACACAAACACAAACACAAACACAAACACAAACACAAACACAAACACAAACACAAACACAAACACAAACACAAACACAAACACAAACACAAACACAAACACAAACACAAACACAAACACAAACACAAACACAAACACAAACACAAACACAAACACAAACACAAACACAAACACAAACACAAACACAAACACAAACACAAACACAAACACAAACACAAACACAAACACAAACACAAACACAAACACAAACACAAACACAAACACAAACACAAACACAAACACAAACACAAACACAAACACAAACACAAACACAAACAGCTTCAGCATAGCAAACGTTACTGTCAACTTGTAATTTCCCTAATCGGGCTCACCTAATAAAAAGTACAAATAAAAGTAGTAATTAAAGTACTTACGCGATGAGGAAGCGGCAGAGAGAACCTCACTTAAATAAATAAGTTGAATTTGTACGATATTTCACTCAAAGTACCGTTTCATGCACGACTATAAATGCCACTTGTACGAAATATCGTACAAAAATAAAGCTTCCTCCTGCTGAATGGGTGAATTTGTATGATGAATCATACAAAACGACCCGTTTGGGGATTAAAAACTCAACTTTTGTACGTAATTTCATACAACGCAACGTGAACAGAGTTAGCCATAGGCGCGAGATTGCTAAGCGCTCGTTTTGGGAATGGCAGGAACGGCATGAAGCGGTGTAATCAATCTGCCGGATCGGCTTGACAATACATGCTCCAAGACGGCAATAACCCGCTCCTGCTGCTCGACGCTCATGGCCGAGCCCGACGGTAAGCATAGGCCTGTGCGGAATAACTCCTCGCATACGGGGCTTTCTCCTTCCACATGGGGATAGAACAAAGCTTCCGAAAACAAGGGCTGAAGGTGAAGCGGCTTCCAGAGAGGCCTCGCTTCAATGTTGGCCTCCTCCAGACGGAACAGCATATCCTGCACCAGAGCAGAAGCGTCTTCGCCCTCAAGCGCAAGTGCGGTCAGCCAGCGGTTGGAGCGCGTGCCGTTTAGCTCCGGCATAAAAGAAACACCGCTGAGCCCGCCTAACGCATCCTCGTACCGGCTGAATACAACGCGTCTTGCCGCAACCCGCTGCTCGATCTGCTCCAGCTGCGCTCTGCCGATGCCCGCCAGCACATTACTCATCCGATAATTGTGGCCCATTACGCTATGCTGATAATGGACGGCGGCATCCCTGGCCTGTGTTGCCAGAAAACGCGCCTTTTTCAGCGAATCCAAATCGTCGGAAACCAGCATGCCGCCCCCGGAGGTCGTAATGATTTTATTGCCGTTAAAGGAAAAAATGCCATAATGTCCAAAGGTGCCGCTTTGTCTGCCTTGATAGGTGGAGCCCAGCGATTCCGCGGCATCCTCCACAACCGGTACGCCGTACCTTTCGCATATTTCCATCAGCTCATCCATCCGGGCCATTCCGCCGTACAGATGCACAATTACGGCGGCCTTTGGCAGTTTGCCTCTAGCCGAAGCATCCTGAAGCGCCCTTTCCAGCGCGGAGGGCGACATATTCCACGTCTCCGGCTCCGAGTCGATAAACAGCGGCTTTGCTCCCAGATACAAGACGGGATTGGCGCTAGCGACAAATGTAAAGCTTGGACAGACGACCGTATCGCCGGGACCAACGCCAAGCAGCGTCAAAGCCAGATGAATCGCGGCCGTGCCGGAGGAAACGGCCGCCGCTCCCTTGGAGCCGGTATATGCGGCGAAGCTTTCCTCGAACGCATCAATGTGAGGGCCAAGCGGTGCAATCCAGTTTGTTGCAAAAGCCTCCGCAATATATCCCTGCTCGTTGCCGCTCATATGCGGCGGTGATAAATAAATCCGTTCAAAGTCGTGTTTTTGCAGCGCCATATCCTCTTATCCCTCCCGGCGGCTTGTCGTTCCCTCGAACAACGGCATGCTTACATGGCCGCTGTGGCTGGTTCCGTCGCCGCTCCATACTTTTTTGATGGTTAAACCAACGATTTTCAAATCCAGCAAAAGGCTGACGTTATCGACATACCACAAATCCCGCTGGAACCGCTCCTCCCAGGTGACATCGTTGCGGCCATTGACCTGCGCCCAGCCTGTTATTCCCGGTCTGACCAGATGCCTTCTGGCTTGCTCCTTGGAGTACAGCGGGAGGTAATCCATCAGAAGCGGCCTCGGGCCGACAAAGCTAAGCTCGCCCTTCAGCACGTTCCACAGCTGCGGCAGCTCGTCCATGCTGCTCTTGCGAAGCAGCCGTCCAAAAGGCGTCATGCGCAAGCTATCCGGCAGCAGCGCTCCCGATTCATCCCGTTCATTGGTCAAGCTGCGGAATTTGTACAAATAAAAAGGCTTTCCGTGCAGGCCGGGACGCTGCTGCCTGAACAATACGGGAGATCCCAGCTTCAGCCTGACCAAGAGGGCAATCCCCCCCATCAGCGGCAGCAGAAGCAGCAGAAGCAGCGCCGCTCCCGTCGCATCCAATATTCGTTTCAGCATGATGAACCAATCCCCTTAGCCATAATAATGTTTTCAGCGCGGCAGCAGCTTGCGCATTTTTGCAATCATATCGGGACCGACGATTCGGCTTACGCCGCGCTTGAGACGGCTTCGGAGCCGGACATGCGCAGGGAGCCACGATTGCGAAAAATGATGAATCGTATAGCTGTTGTCGCTCAGATAGCTGCCGCCATTGACGGGATCAAAGGGACTGAAGTAGGTGCGGGGGTAAAATACGACGCCGGAGGGCAGGCTTTGCTCGCGACCGTTCAGCACCAGTCCGCTGCGGGTGCATATTTCCGAAATAACCGCCGTGTTGGTGCGCATATCGTAGCTACCGTCTTCCTTGACGAAAGGCCTGCCCTTGTAATCATCCAGCAGCTCCTTGATCCATGGATGTCCCGGCGCTGCTCCCATCGTGCCGGACTGCAAATAACGCTCGTCCTCAAAACCCGAAAAGGCGGAATGCTTCAGCAAATCATCCAGCGAACGCAGCACCTCCACATCGGTATCCAGATAAACGCCGCCATAGCGATACAGCGCATGAAGCCTTGCATAATCGCTGACAAAAGCAAACTTCCTTGCTTCGTACGCCTCCCGGGCATAACGGCTGACGGAGACATCAAAATTGCTTTCGTTCCACTCCATCCACGTGTAACCGCTCAGGTGCTTTCGCCAGCTTGCCATACATTTAACAACCTTTTTGGGCTTCTCTGCCCCTCCGAACCAGCAAAAATGAATGATTTTGGGAATAGGCTCGTTCCCTCTTCCCTCACCCATTTTGACTTGCCCGACTTGCCCCACTTGCCCGTCATTAAAACTGCTTTCCAATGCCGCTCCCCCCTTTTTGTCAGAATGGCCACTTGAGATAATCGCTGCCATATCTGATGTTCAGCATGATTTCATTTTCATAGAAGAAATACAGAAAATATAAAACGATGATGGCAAAATAAATAAGCGGCCTGTCCTTTTTCCGAAAAAGCTTGATCAGCCAGCTCATCAATAAAATGTGGTACAGCGTAAAATAAATGCCCAGCCTTGCGATGATCCAGTTCTGAGTGGAAATAAACAGCAGCACGCCGCCCACGATGGCCAAATTAACGAAGATATCTCCTTTGGGATAGAGCTCGCGCAGCTTCTCCCTGCCCAGAAACGCCACGAACAATGGCACAAGATAAACGACAACCCGGATGTAGTTGGCTCCGCCCTCCTGGAAATCCTCGTAATGGCCGTATTGCGAATCCTTAATCAATGAAAACATCATGCTAGAAAAATGATTAAAGCCAAGCACCACGGCGATGGCAACGCCCAGCATAATTAGCGTGGTCATAGTCCAGGCCTTGCGGCGGACCAGAAAATAAATCGGGATCATAATAAGCGCGCTCTGATGAAAAACGGAGGCCAGCAGAACAATGCCCATATACAGCTTCCACTTGCCCTCCAGCAAGGCATGAGTTGCCGTAAATACAATCGCCGCCGCCAAATATTGCCGCACGCCGTTCATGGAAACAATAAACGCCCCGGTTGTTATATACAGATACAAGCTGATTTCAATCATTCTGGAATAGCGATAGAAGACGATAACGATCAGCATATTCGTCACGCCGGCTGTTGTTAAAAGCAAAATTTGCGGATCGTCCGACAATTGCTTCAGCAGCATCTGGAACAAATTAAAGCCGACATCGCTTTTTTGCAGCACTGCGGACAAGCTGAAATCGTCCACCCGATAGCTATGAATGTAAAAATAGGTGTCCCCGATATTGTTGCGCAGTCCGGCAACCGTCATCAGACACAGCGCCGCCAGGATGATATACAGCTTGTTCGGCTTAACCCCGGTTGGCCGCGACTCCGTCGTTACGGAAACGTATCTCGCCATAAATGCCGTAACAAAACATAAGGCAAGCGTTGCCCAAAGCATTTGCACTGTCGTCCTTCTCCTTCCTCGCTACGCCCTGGTTTTCATAACCGTCAGGCGCCGGGTCGTCGTAATAAACAGATAGAGCAAAATGCCTGAAGGTATAGCCAGCAGCGTCGCCCATTTGCAGGGGGACTGGGCCAGAAAGCTCCGGTTGCGAAGCATCA
Organism: Paenibacillus oryzae; assembly: GCF_001675045.1. Lineage (GTDB taxonomy): Bacteria > Bacillota > Bacilli > Paenibacillales > Paenibacillaceae > Pristimantibacillus > Pristimantibacillus oryzae. The sequence goes on along the minus strand of NZ_LYPA01000076.1, from coordinate 52,676 downwards.
GGCTGCTGGATACATAATGGGATGCCTCCCGCAGCTTGTCCTTAAGCGTTGGCGCATATTGCATGGCCGTCTTGCGAAAAAAGGAAAAGCCCTGCGGATTTCGCTTGTATTGATTAATAATGTTCATGCTGGAGCCGTCCTGCCGATATTCCACGATGCAGACGACCTCGTCCATAATGAGCACGGGGAGCTGCTGGTCCACCAGGATGTATTTGTAGGAAAGCGGGCAATACTTCTCGCCGCTGAAAAGCGGATAAGGCGGCGTTGCCGTAATAATATCGGTGCGGTAAATCAGCTTTTTGTCGCCCCTGACGCCATGCCGCACGAACAAATCCGTTTGGGGCGAGCTTCCAAGCTCCACAGGCAGTCTTGTTCCGATCACCTCGCCGTCGGGAAAAGCATCCAGCGCAATGATCCCCGCGTATTGCTCGCCGCCGTGGCGCCGCCAAAAGCTTATAATCTTTTCCACCGCGTCATCCGTCATATAGTCGTCGGAATCAATGCACACATTAAGCTCCGTATTTACATGCTCGTACGCCTTGTTATGCGCGCCGTGCATCCCCTGATTGTCCTGGTAGACGTAGGTTATGGGCACGGCATTTTCCCGCATCCATTTCTCCACCAGCTCCTTTGTATTGTCAGTAGAGCCGTCATCCACAATCAGCCATACAAAGTCGCGGCTTGTTTGCCGCTTCAGGCTTTCATAGCAGAGATGAAGCGTATAGGCCCTGTTATAGGTCGGTGTAAAAACCGTCAACGTAGGCGTCATAAGGCCGATTTCCCTCCTTAAAGCTTGTTTGCGATCAAAAGCGGGCTTTTTGCACAGCCTCTTTCAGCTCTGAATGCCAGCCGCCAGGCTTGAGGCCGCTGCCCAGCCTTGCCCCTTCCGCAGCCAGCCGCTTGTATAATTGCTCCAGCCGCAACGCCTGCTGTCCGCAATCATAGCCCTGGGCTGCCAAGGCCGCGCGGGTGTCGGTCCGTTCCCTTGCCATTCCGCCTATTTGCCGGCTCCATTCCGTTAGCGGCGCTTTTAACGGAATAAAAACGACATTGCCGGTCAAATCGGCCTCTCGGGTGATGGAATCCGATACGACGCACCGCAGTCCAGCTGCCTGCGCTTCCACCAGCGCAAGCGGCAGTCCTTCGTAGCGCGAGGGCATCAGAAACAGGTCCATGCCCTGAAGCAGGCGGCTAATATCGTTCCTTACGCCCAAAAAAACAACGTTCCCCGAAATCCCCAGCCTCTTGGCAAGCGCCATTGCGCCGGACCTAAGCGGGCCGTCTCCGGCAAGCAGCAGCAGCGCATCCTTGTTTTCCGCCAGCACCTCGCGGAAAACGCGCAGGAGGAAGTCATGGTTTTTTTGCCGGCAAAACCGCCCGACATGGCCCAGCACCAGGCGGTTTTCGGCATTCAGCTCGCGGCGCACAGCCAGCCGGACGCGGTCATCCCGGGTATATTCCTCCAGGTTGACGGCATTAGGCAGCACCATAGGCGTTCCCCTGCTCTTATTGTCCCTTCCGTACAGCCAGTCTCCGGCTCTGGCGGAGCAAGCCATGGGAAGTCCGGGCTGCGATCTCAGCACCGCTCTGGCATACAGCCTGAACGGCAGCTTGTAATCCCACTCCAGATCGCTCATATGGCTATGGGCGATTAGCCCCGTTATGCCCGCCTCTTTTGCCGCTTTCAGCACAAAAGCGCTATTTTCGTTCAAATGGGCATGAACGATTCCGTATTCCCGATGCTTTTCGAAAAAAGACCGCAGCGCTGCAAAATAAGAGCGGTAACCACCAGGCCGGATAGCGGGCATCACATAACGCCTGCCGCCCAAGGCCGCAATTTCTTCGTCATATTCCCCCTTTTCCGCCCTGTGAACCATGAAATCAAATTGAATGCCGCCCTTTTTCAGCTGGCGGTAATAGTTCATAAGCATCGTTTCCAGTCCCCCGCGGTTCATCGCGGTGACGACTTGCAGAATGCGGATTGTCTCCATGGCGACGCTCCTTCCGCTTTGGCCTGGTCCGCATAAGCTCTGCTCCGTACAGAAGCAGGAGCAGCGGAGCCGCCAGCTTTCTTCCCGCTACAGCATAAAACAATCTCCAGACAGCGGCGGAGTGGCGGCTGTCAAAGGCCTTTAGCGCCTCAGCCGTTGTAGGAGCGGTTATGATATCCTTGAGCTCCCTGATTTTCCCCCGCAGCCTTGCGGGATTACTCTGACTGATGACGTTAAGCCCCAGTCCCAGCACATTCATCGCTATGCGGTTTTGAAGCGCCTCCCTGCAAGGCACGTTTGGCGGCATGGCCGCCGCTTCGGCTTCCAGCAATGCGTATTGCCGCCGGAATTTTGCCGGCAGCCCTTCCCTGTAGCGAGAGGTGATAGAAGCTGCGTTTGCCCGCCAGTAGTGATAGTAGCAGCGGTCTAGAAACAGAAAACGATCCGCGCGCCGGAATGCCGCAACATTAAACAAGGAATCCTCGTTGCTCCCTATTTCGCCAAGATTGGTAAACGTTATGCCATGGCGCTGAAGCAGCGAGCTTCTATACAGCTTATTCCATACCGTCCCCCAGGCATCCAGATGCTCCGGGCTTGAGGTCTCCGCCCCGATTGGCCCGATGAGCCTGCGCGTTAATTCATGCTGAAGCTGCTCGCCTTGCAGAAGGCTTTTGTGATCAAGAGGAAAGGTCTTCTCCCTGCTATGGCTCCCAAACTCCCTGACGTAAGCGCACATGACAATATCGGCATCATTCTCGACGGCCTCAGCGTACATGGATTCGTACATAACGGGGTCGGACCAATCGTCGGGATCGGCAAAACCGATATAATCGCCGCTGCAATAAGACAGTCCCAGATTTCTCGCCGACGCTACGCCTGAATTGGTACTTAAAATCACCTTTAGCCTGCCGTCGCTCTCCGCCCGGGCCAGAGCAATAGAGGCGCTGGCATCGCTAGAACCGTCATCAACAGCAATAATCTCCAGCTCCTTCAAGCTTTGGCCCAGCAGACTGTCCAGGCAACGCGGCAAATATGGCTCCATATTATAGATAGGCACGACGATACTGACTTTTGGCTTTGGCCCCATTCTCGCCCTCCGATAATAAGGATTGATAAATATCTGTCAATTCCTCCTGCACCCTGGCAAGACTATAATGTGCCGCCCTTTCCGCTCCGAGCTGCCCCATCTTGCGCCGCGAATCCTTGAAGGCGAACAACAGATGAAGGCGGCTGGCGAATACGTCAGCATCCTCGGGCGGAACCAAAAAGCCGTTGTGGCCTTCCTGAATAAGCTCGGCATGGCCGCGATTGCGCGTAGCGACGACGGGCAAGCCGCATGCCATAGCTTCCATAATGTTGACCGGCAGCCCCTCGCGAAGGCTGGAGGCTACAGCCACATCGGCCATAGGCAGCAGCGTTCTCAGATCCTTCCGGTAACCCAGAAAGTCCACCCTGTCCACAATGTCCAGCTTTTCCGCCAGCGCCTTACATTCCTCAAGCCGGCTCCCTTCGCCAGCCAGCAGCAGACGCGCTTGCGGCACCTTGCTCTTAAGTCTGGACAAGGCGTGGAGCAGCAGGTCGTGATTTTTGTTCTGGTTGAATTCGGCGGCATAAATCATCAGAAAATCATCGTCATTGTAGCGGTAATGCTTCCTCCAATGTTTCCTCGTTATGCCATCCGCCGGGGTGAAATGGCCGGTATGAACGCCAACTCCGGGCACATGCCTGATTTGCCCCGCCCGAAAGCCCCCCCATTTGGCCCGGTTGTAATCCTCGTTGTTAATAGTGATCAGGCAATCCGTCAGTCCCGCCAAAAATTTCTCCACGGGATAATACAGCAGCCAGCTTGAGAGCGGGCCTCCCTTATGAAAATGGAACCCGTGTGCGGTGTAAACCACCTTTGTTCCGTACCGCCTTGCTTTCCGGGCCGCCAGCCTCGCCAATGCGCCGGCGGCTGGCGTATGGCAATGAATCAGATCGTATTTTTCCCGTTCAATCAGCTCTTTCAGCTGACGATAAGCCTGCAGATTGCTGCGGCGCAGAGGAGAACGCGAAAAGGGCATATCATATTTCGCATCCACAAACGGAAGCTCCAGCTCGCCGCGAGCCGCAATATGCACCTCCCATCCGTTTTGCTGGAACCATTCCAGCGTAGGAAGGTGGAACGCGCGAAAATGATAATCCACGCTTGCGCAAAACAATACCTTTTTGCTCATGGCGTTCATTGGCCCTCCCTCTCTACTTCCGCGCCGCTTCCTTCTCCAGCGTTTCCGTCAAATAAGCCAGCAGCTCGTACCGCAAATCCTCGCGCTCCAGCGCAAATTGTATCGTTGTTTGAATAAAGCCCATCTTTTCTCCCACATCGTGGCGCGTGCCCTGGAATTCGTAGGCGAACACCGCCCGAATGGCATTAAGCGACGCAATCGCGTCCGTCAGCTGGATTTCGCCGCCGGAGCCGGGCGTCTGATTTTCAAGAATGCTGAATATTTCCGGCGTCAAAATATAACGGCCCATAATGGCCATATTGGACGGCGCCTCGCTCAGCTTCGGCTTTTCCACCAGATGGTTGATCCGGTGGAAGGACGGCTCAAGCTCCATTCCGTCCACAATGCCGTAACGCGATACGGCCTCGTCCGGCACCTGCTGCACGCCAATTACAGAGGAGCCGTATTGCCCGAACTTCCTCATCATCTGCTTAAGGCACGGCTCCTCCGCCGAAATGATATCATCGCCCAGCAGCACGGCAAACGGCTCGTTGCCGATAAATTTCCGCGCGCACCAGATGGCATGGCCCAGCCCTCTCGGTTCCTTCTGCCGAATGTAATGGATATCCACCATATCCGACGATTTGCGCACCTCCTGCAGCAGATCAAACTTGCTTTTGGCGGCCAAAATATGCTCCAGCTCCATCGAGTTGTCAAAATGATCCTCGATCGCCCGTTTTCCTTTTCCCGTGACGATAATAATATCTTCAATGCCGGAAGCTATCGCTTCCTCCACAATATATTGAATGGTCGGCTTATCAACGATTGGCAGCATTTCCTTGGGCATCGCCTTGGTTGCCGGCAGGAACCGGGTTCCAAGCCCTGCTGCGGGAATAATTGCTTTTCTTACTTTCATAAAATCCCTCACCTTTCAGTTAAGCTTCATTGACATACATGTTCAAAAAGGCCGGTTTTCAGCACCGAGAAGATGGGATGAAGCTAGAAACTGAGTAGCGGAGCTTAGTGGAAGCTAAGTGAGCAACTCAAATGTTTCTGAAAGAAACATACTTCGTAAGCATACGCTTATTTCGGCTGAGTCCCATATTCGATGCTGATTATGCCACTAGGCATGATTCGTGATCAAAAGCGGTCTTTTTGAACGACCTCTCTAAACGGTTGCCAGCTTGGCAGATTCGGCGGGTACAACATGGTTCGCCAAATCCAGCAGCCTTACCTTGAGCTCGGCGCTGTTCATGCCGGGAAATTCATGGATGATTCTTTCGATTTCCTCAAAATAGATATGTTCCGCCTTGCCGATGTAGATTTTGGGATACACCTGCTGCTCCGCCGTTTCGCTGTCCTTGAGCATTTCCTCGAACAGCTTTTCGCCGGGCCTTATCCCTGTATATTCAATGCCGATTTCTTCAACGGAATACCCAGACATGGTAATGACGTTTCTGGCCAGCTCGGTAATATTGACGGGATCGCCCATGTCCAGCACAAAAATTTCGCCGCCTCTCGCCAGCGCCCCCGCCTGGATAACCAGTCTTGACGCCTCCGGTATCGTCATAAAATAACGAACCATGTCGGGATGCGTCACCGTAACGGGGCCGCCTTTGGCAATTTGCTTCTGGAACAGAGGAATGACGCTGCCTCGGCTGCCCAGCACATTGCCAAAGCGGACCGCCACAAATGTGGTGGCGCTGATCCGGTCCATATGCTGGATGATCATCTCCGCCACGCGTTTCGTTGCCCCCATCACCGAGGTGGGATTAACCGCTTTATCGGTAGAGATCATAACAAACGTTTCCACCTTCGCCCGGCTTGCCGCCCTGGCCGTGTTCAGCGTGCCCAGCACATTGTTTTTGAACGCCTCCTCGGGGTTGCGCTCCATAAGCGGAACATGCTTGTGCGCCGCGGCATGGTACACAACATGCGGACGGTGCGCGGCCATAACTGCCGCCATTTTTTCGCTGTCCTGCAAATCGGCAATTTCGGTAAAAAATTTGATGCTGGAATCGCGATACATTTCCTTCAATTCCATCTCGATGGCGTAGATGCTATTTTCTCCATGACCCAGCAGCACCAGCTTTTCCGGCAAAAACCGCGAAATTTGACGGCATACCTCCGAGCCGATAGAGCCGCCCGCCCCCGTCACCAGCACCACCTTTTGCGTGACATATCCCGAAATGCTTTCAATATCCAGCTCCACCGGCTCGCGGCCCAGCAGGTCCTCCACCTGGACATCGCGAAATTTGGTCACTGAGATACGCCCCGTCGCCAAATCCTCAAGCATGGGGATGATTTGCGTCTTGGCTCTGGTGCGGGCACATTCGGTATAGATGCTGTAAAGCTGTTTTTTGGTCAGGGACGGAATGGCAATGACAATATTGTCGATTTTAAGCTCGCCTGCCGTTGCCGCAATTTGTCCCATGCCTCCAACAACGGGAATGCCCATAATATCCAGCTGCTGCTTCCCGGGATCGTCATCGACAAAACCGACCGGATACAGCTCGCTGTCGGGATTGCCCATCAGCTGTCGGGCCAGCATAGTGCCGGCGGAGCCTGCGCCGACAATCAGCGTGCGTTTCCTTCTGCCGCCGCTGCGGTTGAAGCCGCCGCGGATAAGCCGCCAGATCAGGCGCGAGCCGCCGATTAGCAGCATATGGATGACCCAGGCTGCAAACAGAAACCGGGGTTCAAGACGCTGCAGAACAATCCACTGAATAACTCCCGCCGTCGCAAAAGAAAGTCCCACCGCTTTGGCAATCATAACCAGCTCGCCTATGCTGGCATATTCCCACGCTTTTCTGTACAGCTTGTATCTGAAAAAAAACAAATGATGACAAAGCAGAAGCAACGGAGTAAACAGGTATAGCGTACCTGCATCGACAAAAAATCCTCCCTGGAAGGCCGCGCCTTCCTTATTCATCGCGACCAGCCACTCCGGTCCTTCACCTGCGCCCGGCCCGGCGACCCACGCTGCCAATGCAACGGCAAACAGCACAATGAACGAATCCAGCAGGACGAGCAGAAACATTCTTCGTCGATAAGTCATTCCAATCATCCTTTCATTAACTAACACCAAAGAACAATATAGTTCTTTATAAAGAACATGCATATCCAAAAAAATATCGCCTATTCCACTATGCAGTCTCAAGCAAATCCTCTACAGCGTGTATATGCTTCCGCTTAATCATTCCATGCAAGGCTCGCTTTTACCTGGCATTTTTTTTGTTAAGCACCGCGCCTACAATATTGGCCCCCGCAAAGGCAAGCGCCTGCTTGGCCTCCAGCGCTTTGCCATGCGTCGTATGGCCGCAGTGCAGCAGCAGGACAACTCCATCGCTTTTGCCTACCAGACAGTTGGTGTCAGGGGAAGACAGGACGGCGGGACAATCAATAATGACACGGTCATATCTATCTGCGGCGGAAGCCATCAACGCGCTCATTGCGGGGGAATCCAGTAAATCAGCAGTACCTGCTCCGGCGGAGCCGCATGTCAGCAGGTCAAGCCCTTCAATCTCCGTACGCCGCACGGCTTCAGGCAAACTTAATTGTTCTCCAACAACGGTGGCAAGCCCCGGCGACATTTGCGTGCCGAATATTTTGTGAAGCACAGGATTGCGAAAGTTAGCGTCAATGAGCAGGACATGCTCGCCGCGCTGCGCCATACTTATGGCCAAATTAATGGCCGCAGTGGATTTTCCGTCGCCTTCCTCAGGCGATGTGATCAGCAGCGAAGTGATGGCTTTTCCATCGGACGCGTATTGAATATTATTGCGAATCGCGCGGAATTGCTGGGCAATGGGATGCGATGGATTCAGATAAGCAAGCAAACTGCGGTTAACGTCTTTCCTGGCTGCTTTTGTCCGTTCACGAACCAAATGTCTCACTCCTTACCATGCTTGGCTTAATCTTTTTGCCTCCGGTATCGGCATGCCGCCTTTTAATGACCGGTACCTGCCCTAACATATTAAGCCCAAGCCTGTTCTCAATATCGCTTTCCGTCCGGATCGACTCGTCAAGAGAATTAAGGAGGAAGGTTAAGCTAATGCTCAGAATCAGTCCCGTCAAAAATGCGATATAAATAATCGTATTGCTTTTGGAGTTGATAGGCGTCGGCTCCGGCTGGGCCGGCGTCAACAGCCGGATGCTTTGAAGACTGAGCGTGTCTGCTGCAACCTTGCGATACGCGTCAACAGTGGCATTGGCAATATCTGCGGCTCTTACGGGATCGCTATCCATTACACTGACTACGGTAATAAGCGAAGAATCCACACTGTTAATCCCGATTTGCGACCGTAACTGGCCTGGCGTTGTGTTCAGCTCCAGCTTTTTAATGACCTCGTTTAATACGATCGGCTCTCTGACCAAAGCGCGTACTGTAGACATCATCTCGCTGCTAGCGGCAATAATGATGCGGGTCGACGAGGCATACACTTGAGGCTCGGGACGGGAATTGTATAGAATCCCCAATGCGGTCAATATTCCGGTAATCAGCGCAATCAGCCATATCCTTTTACGAATCGTCAGCAAAACTTCTCTAAGGTTGATTTCCTTCTCCGTTTCTTTTGGCAAAACGGTGTTGCTACGTTTGGTTTCCATTCCTACACCCACTTATAATGTTAGTTATAGTGAACACTAACACAATAGTAGTTCTTTATATAGAACATGTCAATAGCTCAATGGTCAATATGCAAAATAATAATATTCGACGACTTCTTTTTTCCGGAGCTTTCAGGCACGGCGGCTTTCCGTTCTTCCCGCCATTTATTAGAGGTCACAAGCTCTTTGAGCGCGCGGAAATCCCCTTTGCTCATGCCTTCATCCACAGCATCCCGGATCATGGAATGCCATTCCTCATCCAGCACATCCTCTACCCAAACCTTTGGCGTCAAATCCTCGCCCAGCAAATATTCAATATTGCTATCCAGATGAAAGGCGATTTTGGCCAATACCTGCAGAGAAGGATTGTTCTGCACATTTCGCTCAATATAGCTCAAATATGATTTTGAAACGCCTGCCAGCTCCGCAAGCCTGGTAATGGAATAACCCTTCTTTTCTCTCAGCGCTTTAATCCGTTCCCCAATCATAAGATTCTCCTTCAGTCAGATTAGATCCGTACTATGGCTGCAAAAAACGGTGTTGAACAGGAGTCTATAACGGACAATATCTTTATTGTAGTTCTTTAAAGAGAACAGGTCAATACTTTCAACCCCCACATTTTATAGTTTATCGCATGCTTTATCCCCTATTACCCGCCTGTTTCTAGCTTTTTTCAGCTTTTTTTCTGCAGAAAAGCAATTTAAATCATTCACTATAACGAACAATCGAAACATGCCTTTTATCGAACCTTGCCTTTCTTCAGAATTTCTTTAGAAAAACATTGATAGGATCTTCAGAATTACTTGTTATTCTTCTATCAATAGAGAATTCATGAGGGAGGACCTTACCCATGATCAGCAGTACGATCACTGGATTAATAGATCAATACGGCTACTTTGTTTTCTTTCTCGCTTTTTCGTTAGGTCCATTTGGTATTCCCGTCCCCAATGAAGTCACACTTTTGACCGCTGTATTCCTCGGCCGCGCCGACATTCTGAATCCGCTGACCGCTTATCTCTGCATTTTGGCGGGTTTGCTAACGGCGGTGACCTTGTCCTATTCACTGGGGCGATTCTGTGGCGACCATTTCAATTTGAAGCTCCAAAATAACCGCCGTTTTCAAAAAGCGCAGCTCCTGCTTCAGAAACATGGCAAATGGGCGATGGCTGCCGGTTTTTTCCTGCCTGTTGTGAGGTATATCATGCCTATGCTGGCTGGATTCAGCGGCACCCGCTTTAAAACATTCATGATCATCTCGTATTTTGGGGCTTTTGTTTGGACAGCCTTGTTTTATGGAATCGGGACACTTATTGCGGCTCACATCTTATGAAACTAGAAAAAGAGGGGGATTTTTATGAAAAAAAACAACTATTTGCAGTTTGCGCGAAGCTTTATTCGGCAGCCCAAACAAGTAGGCAGCGTATTGCCAAGCTCCAGATTTCTGGCATCCAAAATGGTTCATTCCATTCCCTGGCATGAGGTAAACGCTGTTGCAGAGCTTGGATCGGGCACTGGCGCAATTACGAAGTTCATTAAGGACAATGTTACGGAGGGCACTAACGTATTTTTGTTTGAAATGGATAACATAATGCGCGGCCAATTAAAGAACAGCTTCCCTCGCTTTCATTGTCTTCCAAACGCGAGCCGATTGGTAGAAGAAGTACAACGGGAAGGCATTAACCAGTTAGACTGTGTAATAAGCGGCCTTCCTTTTTTTAATTTCAGTCCTGAACTGAGGGAAACACTGCTTCAGCAAATTTATTATTCGTTAAAACCGGGCGGACTGTTTGTGGCGTTCCAATATTCACTTCAGATGAAAAAGCATCTGTCACTGAAATTGGATATAGAAAAAATTGAATTCGTCCCCTTAAATTTCCCCCCGGCATTCGTATATACTTGTCGTAAAGAAGGTTATGATAACAAAATAATGGCATAAGGAGCAGCCCGATGAACGCCATACTGGTTGTGGACGACGATTCGGATAATCCGGGATATTATTCACGAATGGTAATACCTTGAAATAAACAAAGGACGTCCCATCATTAACCGACGGGGCGTCCTCGCTTCCTGTATCGACTAGCTAATTAATTTGAGCAGCGTCGTCAGACGATATTTATCAAATACGGCTGTTGCGGATTCAAGAGGGATATCCCATAGACATTCATCCAGATTGCACTCAATAGGAACCTCGATGTTGATGCGGGCCAGCGACCGGGATAAATGAAGCATGTCCAGATCAGCTTCAATTTTGGCCTTTACGCTTTTGGGCAAATGCTCCAGATTGCTTAATATGCCATCAATAGATTCATATTCCGTCAGCAGCTTCAGGGCTGTTTTTTCACCTATGCCTTTAACTCCAGGGTAGTTATCGCTTGTATCGCCGGTCAACCCCTTCATCTCAACAACCTGAAATGGCTGAATGCCTTTATCCGTTTTAAGCAGCTCCAAATCATACACGGCGTAATTGGATCTGCCCTTCTTCATAATGACAACATGAATACGCTCGTCCACAAGCTGCAGCATATCCTGATCTCCGGTAAGAATGTAGACATGTCCAAGCTCGCTGAATTGCCGGGATACCGTCCCAATGCAATCGTCCGCTTCATACCCGGCAAGCCCGATATTAGGAATTTGCATGGCAGACACAATATCTTTGACCAGGCTAAACTGGGGAATCAAATCCTCAGGGGCTTCAGGCCGATTGGCCTTATAATGGGGATACAAATCGCTTCTGAAGGTTTTGCTTCCCATATCCCAGCAGCATAATACATGTGTCGGCTGAAAGGCATTTACCGCATCAAAAAGATATTGCAGGAAGCCGTAAATCGCATTGGTAGGCGTGCCGTCATCAATTCGTCTGGAGCTGTAGGATTGAGCAAAATATGCTCTGAATAATAGCGCCATCCCGTCAACAACCAATATTTTGTTGCTGTTCATCTAAGCTTCGTCCCCTCTTTTAATAAGGGGTTGTCCGAAAAGTCACGTGAAACGAATAACTATTCAGCAGAGAGGACCGGAGGGGAATGGGTGTCTTGAGGGCGAGTTTTTTTGCCGGCTTTTATCCACTAAAAAATAGGATCAAAATAAGCCGACAAAAATGTTTGAGCTTCCAAGACACCCTTTTCCTGCAGGTACCGGTTTTGTTGAATATTTATTCACCGAAACAGACTTTTTGGACAGCCCCTGGTTCCCTACATTGTACCACATCTTATTCCGCAATGAAGGCTCCAATTCGTTCCGCCGCTTCTAGGAGACGTTCCTCATCTTCCACAAGAGCGATACGAACGAACCCCTTTCCCTCTTGGCCAAAGGCTTCGCCTGGTATGACGACAACTCCCGCCTTTCTCAACAGCTCCTGTGAAAAGGTTCTGGAATCCCAATTGCCGCCCCATTTCATTTCCGGAAGCTTTGCCCACAGAAACATCGTTGCTTTGGGGAGCTCAACCTCCCAGCCGATGCGCTGCAACGCTTCAACAAACCTATTTCTTCGGCGCTCGTATAACGACCCGGCCCGCTCGTATCCGGTGTTTTCCATTGCTTCCCGAAGAGCGGCGATTCCGGCTTCCTGAACAGGGTAAAAGGCTCCGTAATCAATATTGGCCTTTAGCTCCCGCAGCGCGCCAACCGCGTCCCGATTGCCAGCCAAAAAGCCAATCCGGCAGCCCGCCATATTAAAGCTTTTGGACAATGAATGAAATTCTACCGCATACCTGAATGCTCCCTCGACCTGAAGGATGCTAGGCGGCACTACTCCGTCAAACCCCATCTCGGAATAAGCTAGATCCTGAACGATGAGCACATCGTACATCTCCGCTTTTTTCAGCAGCCTGCGGAAGAAATCAAGATCGGCAATAGCGGAAAGCGGGTTATTAGGATAATTGACGAGTAAAAGCTTGGCGCTCCGCCACACTTCATCGCTTATAGCATCCAGATCCGGCAGGTACCCATTTTCCGCTCTCAACGGCATCATAACGGGCTGAACCCCAGCCAGCGCAAGCGATGCCGTATAGATGGGATAGCCAGGGTCCGGCAGCAAAGCAATGTCTCCTGGATCACAAATGGCCATCGCAAGATGAGCGAGACCGTCCTGGGAGCCCAGCAGCGTCACCATTTCAGCCGCCGGCTCGCATTTTACTCCGAAGCGATGGTCCATCCATCGTGCTGCCGTTTCCTTAAACGGCATATCGCTTTTAATAGCAGGATACATATAGTTGTCGAGCCGCAATGCGGCCTTAGCCAATGTGTTGCGAACGGCTTCTGAAGGAGGTTTGTCGGGACTGCCGATGCCAAGATCAATAACATCCATGCCGTTCGCCATCGCTTCCCGCTTCCATTGCGAAACCTCGGAAAAGATAGACGAGCCCAGCTCGCCTAATCGTTTGGAGCGCCAACGCCCTCCATCACCGACGCCTTTTACGTCCGGCATTGCACTCCCGCCTGAACTGCGTACAGCCTCCTCAACTTCGGAGCCCTGCACCGCCTTGCCGGGTGATCGTAATTCTCCATTGCCGTCAAATTGGCTGGACAAAAAGGCGTTACGCATCTGTTTCATCGCTACCCCAAACCTCGGCATATTGCTCTTCCTTATACCCGACGGTGACGCGTTTGCCATCTGTCGCGATAGGACGTTTGATCAACATGCCATGAGAGGCCAGAAGCTTAAGCTTGTCGTTATGGCTCATATCGGCAAGCTTGTCCTTCAGTCCCAGCTCCCGGTACACTTCACCGGAGGTATTGAACAGCTTTTTGATATCCAGACCAGACAAATCCAGCAGCTTCTGCAGCTCCTCTGCCGAAGGCGTCTCCTCCACGATATGTCTCGCCGTCACTTCAAATCCCTTCGCCTTCAGCGATTTGACGGCCGCCCTGCACGTGCTGCAAGGAGGGTATTGTATAACCGTAATTACTTTTGACATGTACCTTTCTCCTCTCATGTCCAGAATCGTACGTTGCTTGCATGTTTGCTATGTTGCTTGAGGAGCGCCTCAAGGGCGGTAAGCTCCGGCGGCAGCGGAGCATGGAACTCCATTTTTTCTCCCGTCAAAGGATGGACAAAACCGAGACTGGCCGCATGGAGCGCCTGACGATTGACGCAATCCTCCCAGGCAGTGATCTCATTTGCGTCAGCACCGTACATTTTATCTCCAATAAGAGGGCAGCCAAGATGCTTCATATGTACACGGATCTGATGCGTTCTGCCTGTTTCCAGCTTTAGCTTGACTAACGTTGCCGCCGCTTCCCCCGGCCCGCCCCCAAAATGCTTCACGGCCTCGTAACGGGTAAGCGATGGATAACCCGTTGGCGTCACGATACGAATATGCGGAGACTCCGGGTCGCGGTCGATAGGTTCATCCACCACGCCGGTTGGCGCAGGGGGGGCGCCATACACATAAGCGAGATATCGCTTGTCCACCTCTCCACGCTGCATTTGCTCCGACAATTGCTGATGCACATAACCCGTTTTCGCAATGGCCACCACGCCGGAGGTTTCCTCGTCCAGCCTGTGAACGGGACGAAACCGTACCTTTTCCCCTCTCTGCAGCCAATGATAGACAACGCCATTTGCCAGCGTTCCCGTATAATGGCCGTGGGTGGGATGAACGATAACGCCCGCCGGTTTATTGACAACCAGCAAATCCTCATCCTCAAATAAAATATCAAGCGGTAAATCCTGCGGCAATATATCGTCGGATTGCTCCCGCTCCATTCGTACCCGGATTATATCTCCCGCCGAAACCTTCGCCGTTGTATACACTCTCTCTTCATTAAGCGTTAGGCCATGCTCGGTCAGCTTCACCTGCGACAGCAGCTTTCGTGAAACGCCTAACCTCCGCTCCAGCACGGTGCGTACTTCCTTCCCTGCATCCTGCTCGCTGACGGTTACCGTCAGCGGCTTATAATACCGGAGCAGCAGCTCATCCTTTAAGCCCTCTACAGCTTTTAATCCCTCTGCATCCTTCATTCCGGCTTTACTCCCGCTCATGATCCTGCAGAGAATTTCCGGCATCAGGAGCTGCTGCCGGCGCTGCATCTGACACTGCTTCGTTTCCGGCGCTTTTTTTTCTGCGGGAGCGAAAAACCTCGCCGCTTCTTACATATTCCGTATCCTGCAAACCAAGCTTCGCATTAGCGACTCGTGCCGCAGCAAAAAAATAGTCGGACAGACGATTTAGATAAATAGCCGCATCTCCATTAATGGCATGTTCCGAGGCCAGCGTCACAACTCTGCGCTCCGCTCTCCGGCATACGGTCCGGCATACGTGAAGATGGGAGGAAACGACGCCTCCGCCCGGCAAAATAAATCTTGTAATTTCCGGCGCCTCCGTCAGCATGACATCAATCCATGCCTCCAGCCTCAGGATCGGTTCGCCGGTCATCTTGAACGGATGACCTTCACGTGCATACGCAAGGTCGGAGCCGCAGTCGAACAGCTCCTGCTGAATGTCCATCAGCTGTCCCGCCAATGTCTCCAGTTCGATATGTTTGGCCGCCTCGGCAGCGGCAAGACCAACAAAGCTGTTGAGCTCGTCAATCGTTCCGTAAGCTTCAACCCGGACATCGTCCTTGCGGACCCGGCCTCCAATTAGAGAGGTTTGCCCTTTATCGCCCGTTTTTGTATACAAACGCATCCTTCAGACCTCCTTATAAGCTGCAATATCAAGACAACAGCAGGGCGGATTGACTCCTCCCTGCTGACCGCCACTACCTCTATGAAATGCGCAGCGCTGCGCAATATGTGATATAACCCGGAGCATATTACTTACGATCATATTTAGTTCGAGCTGAAAGGTTCGGACGGAAAGGCTCGGGCCAAAAGTCTACCCTTGCTTCAGCTTGTGCACAAAACCGCCTATACGATCCAGAGCTTCCGTCAGCTGAGTAACGGAGGTTGCATAGGAGCAGCGCAGGAACCCCTCGCCTCCCAGGCCAAATACCTGCCCCGGAACGGCCGCTACTCCCGCCTCCTCCAGCAAACGCTGAGCAAAGGTTTCGCTGTCCAGTCCGGTGGAAGCAATGGATGGAAAGGCGTAAAACGCGCCTTGCGGCTCATGACATTGCAGACCGATATCGCGGAAGCCCT
Source organism: Paenibacillus oryzae (assembly GCF_001675045.1). Classification (GTDB taxonomy): domain Bacteria; phylum Bacillota; class Bacilli; order Paenibacillales; family Paenibacillaceae; genus Pristimantibacillus; species Pristimantibacillus oryzae. The sequence goes on along the minus strand of NZ_LYPA01000076.1, from coordinate 36,792 downwards.
TTACAACCAGGCGTCTGCGCTGATTATAGGATTCCACCATTTTGTCCTTTTCCTCCATGCCGTTTCGCAATGCCTCAAGAGCGGCATATTGCGCCATGGTTGGCGCGCACATGATCGTGTATTGATGAATTTTGAGCATGGCTGCTATCAGCTCGGGATGTCCGCACATATAACCAAGACGCCATCCCGTCATGGCAAAGGCTTTGGAGAAGCCGCTAACGAGAATCGTCCGATCCTTCATTCCTGGCAAAGCCGCAAAGCTGGCATGTTTTGTGCCGTAAGTCAGCTCCGCGTATATTTCATCAGATATAACAATGAGATCATGCTCTTCTACAACCTTGGCAATCGGCAGCCAGTCCTCGTACGTCATAATGCCGCCGGTAGGATTGCTGGGATAACTAACAATAAGCACTTTGGACTTTGGCGTTATGCTTTTTCTCAAAGCTTCCTCCGTCAGCTTGAACTCATTGTCTGCCGACGTTTCAATCCCTACCGCAATGCCGCCGCTTAGCGAGGTAATGGGTGAATAGGAAATATAACAAGGCTCCGGCACCAAAATTTCATCGCCTGGCGTAATTAACGCGCGCAGCGCAAGATCAATCGCTTCGCTGCCTCCGACCGTTACGACGATTTCGCTGGCAGGGTCGTACGCTACCTGGAATGAATCGTTTAAATATTGCCCTATTTCCTCGCGCAGCTCCGGCATGCCGGCATTTGACGTATATTGCGTCTTGCCGGTCTCCAGGGAATAAACAGCAGCTTCGCGCACATGCCAAGGGGTTACAAAGTCCGGCTCGCCTACCCCGAGCGTAATGACATCCTTGCGTGCGCTGACTAAATCAAAAAACCGGCGGATACCCGACGGCTTAATGCCCTTGACAAGCGGTGACAAATAGTCAGACATGTTTTGCCGCCGCTGGCCCGAGACCGATGTTCCTTCTGTTTCCTCTTTTAACATCGCCATCACCCTCTATTTTCGTTACGGCGAAACCATCAAGCGATGGTCACCTTCATGCTCCTCGAAGATGATGCCGTCTTGTTTGTATTTTTTCAATATAAAAAATGTTTTGGTCGATAATACCGCATCAATCGGAGACAGCTTGTTGGATACAAAGGATGCAACTTCCTTCAGGTTTTTGCCCTCGATCTCCACCAGCAAATCATAAGCGCCGGACATCAGATAAACCGATTTTACTTCCGGGTACAAATAAATACGCTCCGCTATACCTTCGAAGCCGCGTCCACGCTCGGGAGTAATTTGAACCTCGATGAGCGCCGTCACTTTTTCGTCGTCTACCTTGCTCCAGTTGACAACTGTCGCATATTTAACAATAACATGGTTGTTCTCCAATTCCGCAATCGCCGACTTTACTTCCTCCAGCGATACGCCCAGCATGGTCGCTATGAGTTCCGCGTCCCTGCGCGCGTCTTCCTTCAACAGCTCAAGCACCTTTAATTGTAGTTCGCTCATTCCAAAACTCCTTCCGGGTTGCCTCGCGGTAATAAAGAATATTTTACAAGATATCGGGGGTTCCTGCAAAGAAAAAATGAAAAGACCCCGAAGGGTCTTCACATGTAATACGTTTGTCCTTGATTTCCGTGCTGCTGGTCTTGCTGAGCCGGCGTATAAAAGGAGCCATTTTGCTGGTTCCCCAGCTTCTGCTGCAGAAATTGCTTGGTCTTTTGAATCGTCTGCTGATATTGCTTGGACTGCTTGTCCAGCTCCTGCCTCAGCGCCGGCGACGCCGTGTTATACATATTGCTCTGCTGCATGACCTGAAACAATTGGCCCTGCATATTCAATGTATTGTTGAGCAGCTTGGTGAATAATTGACGGATATCGGGGCAGGTGGATTCTGTTGCCGCCGTTGCATATTCACGAACGACCCGCTTGAGATCGGACAAAATAGTGGAGGCCAAATCCTCCTCCGACAATAAAGATTGGTGCTGTCCTTGTTGCATTGCGCTTGCCTCCTTCATATTCAATAGTGGTATTATTGTGGCTGTGTTGGAGCTAAGCTTTGATGATGCGAAATGGCATGGAGCAGCGAATCATAATGCTGCTGATGGGTCGCAATCATCTGCGAGCAGATATTACGGAGAGCCGGCGTTGTAGCTGTGGAAACCACAACTGCGCATTGCTTGATCAACAAGTCCTCGTTGGACATGGAGTCTGCAATGTACTCCAGCTCTTTGGCTGTCATGGCCTGCATGGCGGAAGCCTCCTTGCGTCATTTTTTAATCCTGTTGTAGTATGCGCCGGGAGCGGCAAATTATGCCTCCTCCCTTCATGTCGGTATTATATAAGTTGAACAAAAGAGTCTCCGCTGGGGCCGGCGTGTGAGAAGTTCTTCCGATCGCAATTGTTTCCAGATTTCCCTGAATAAATTGTTTGATTGTTGAAATCCTGAAACACAAGCGAGCGCTTAAAACGTTCTGGAAGAACGTTACTTCGAAAGCATATGCTTTTCTCCAGAACCCCTCACACTCTGGCCTATCGCTACTTTTCTTTTGTTCAACTTATATAGCTGCCATTTTTAAGCAGCGGGCGCAGCAGCCACCAGCTGGCGATTGGAAAGCTCCCTACCGCGAGGAGCAGGCAAGTGATGGCAAGCGCGGAATCATTCAGCGGCAGCACAATCAAATAACAAGATAAGCCGATCAGCCTGCCTGTCACAAGCCCTGCTTCCCGCAGCACAACAAACTCCTCGCGTTCCTCGGCGCTTTCTCTGGAGCTGCCGATCAAATCAAATACGCTTGAGGTCATGGGCACAAAATATAGAGGGATAAACAGCGAGGTCCCGATGCCAAGCAGCAGGAGCGTAGTATAGGACATTTTCCAGAACAATGGCACTACAACAACGGCAATCATAACGGAGCCTATCAGCATTGCCCTGCTCCGGTTGCTCCTCTTCAGCCATTTCCCGGCCGCCCAGAAGCTGGCAAGCGCGACCAGCGAGGTAATAAGCGCATAAGTGCCCAGCTTGCTTTCGTCTTTGGTGGAAATATAAACGACAAGACCTATCAAAAACATAAACACGCCTTCCCGCACGCCTTGGGCCACTATCGCGGCAAACATCCTGCGCCAGGCGTTCCCCTTTTGCGAAAGCTGCTGCCAGCCATGCCTCCAGTTGTAAGTACCGTGACTCTTCCGTTTTTTGAGCCAAAAGCTGAGAATTACGGTAGCTGCAAATATAATAAGCGACAACGTAAAAATAAGCCGATATCCCTTTTCCCCGCTCATCGAAGTAATCAGAATACCGGATATCCAAGGCGCTACAATGCCGGCGCCCGAAACCGAAAGACCCGCCCAGCCATTATAGCTGTCGCGGGTATCCGGCTCCGTAATTTCAAAATAGACCACATTGTAGGCAAGCCAAAAAAAGCCCAGCGCCACTCCGTTAAGGGCTCCTAACGGAATGGCGTAACGCTGGGCTTCTCCGGCAAGCAGCAGCACCGTGCAATAAAACAAGCCCGACAGCGCGATGCCCGCGCGCAGGCTGTTCATTTTGTTATGCTCCTTAACCCATTTGCCTGCAAGCCAAAACGTTAAACCGCTGCAAGCGTATTGGGCCATCGTAAACCAGCCGATCAAGGTGTATGACTGGCTGGCCTTCCATAGGTATACAGGCACAAAGGTGCCCGACAACGCGTTTCCTACTGCAAACAGAGCTTGTACAACAAGCAGCAGCACAGCCTGCTTCTCCAGCTTTGCCAATACGACACCCCCGAACTGCACAAACGGTTTGTGCAATTGTGCAATTGATGCTGGCGTGCTCTCATTCACGCCTTGGTCGTATTGTAAGATGCCCTACAGTCGCTTTTCCCATGCCTGCCCAATAAAGGATGTGATCAAGCCCCAGCGCAGCAGATTTTTCCATCAAGGCAAAAGAATCAGGCCAATCTTCTTCTCCATCAAGGCAAAAGAGTCAGGCTACTCTTCTTCTTCTCCATCAAGGCAAAAATGTTGCGCTACTCTTCTCTATGCAGCCGTTTGGCCAGTTCGTTGCGATCGCTCAAAGCAAGCTGCGAGGATACATGATAGCAAGAGGGACAAACATACCAATTGACAGTAATCGGAACGGGAAGGATGCTGTGGCCAAGCGCTGCCGGAATGGTTGCTTTAAAGCCTTCTCCGCCAATTTGCTGCTCTCCGGCCTCCAGCATATATTCGCGGCAAACCGGACATTCCGGCGCCTCAAGCTGCTGCTCCAGCACAAGCTGGGCTCCCGCCTCTGCGGCAAGCCCGGCTCCCATGCCCCGCAAGCTGCCTTCGTCCTCCCAATCGCCGTCGGCATCCGCGGCTTGTCCATAGGAGGCGTTTTGCTCCTCTTCATCCCGCTCTTCGTCATTATCGAGACCTATGCTTAAGCTGTTATAGCCGCTCAGCTTATTTTCGCAATGCGGACAATGAGATTCCGGTCCGATTTCCTCATCCCAAACAATGTCCGTCATACACCAAGGGCACACCTGACTTTCCGCCATACCCAACCCACTCCTTTAACGTTTTAAGAGAACCGCCCTAATTGTTCAGTAAATAAAAAATGCCGGCCGCAATAAACAAAATAGCGATCACAAGCAATATGATCCATAAATATTTCATATTCGCCTCCGCGCGTTAAGGCGGTATTCGACCCGCCTTAAATAATAACCGTTGCTCCGATTACATAAGATAGAGAAACCGAAATAATCATGGCAATCAGGCCTACCGCCCGATTGTCGCTCGCAATCTCTTCGTCGATCCGAAACACGGGCGTCATGAATTCAAACAGAAAATAGGCAAGCAGCAAAATAACAAAACCAAACGCGCCCCAAATCAGGCTTTGATAGATGGAATCATTGGCTTCAATAGAAAAGCGGAAAATATTGCAAATCCCGAATATTTTGCCGCCTGTCGCCATCGCCACCGCCATATTGCCGCGTTTAATTTCTTTCCAGCATTTATATTTGGTCATCATCTCAAAAACCCACAGGAAAACAATAAGCGACAGAACCGTCACCGACACAAAAACAAGCGATGATGCATAAGCATTGTCAAGCAGCTTGTCGATTTCCGTTTCCATTTCCTAAACCCCTCCTATTTCAGCTCCGCTACCGTTACGCCGGTGCCCCCTTCGCCGTAATCGCCGTTGCGGAAGCTTTTCACATGGGCATGGCGGCGCAAATATTGCTGAATGCCGGTACGCAATATCCCTGTGCCCTTGCCATGTATAATATATACCCGGCCAAAGCCGGATAAAAAGGATTCGTCAAGGAAGCGGTCAACCTCCATAATGGCCTCCTCCAGGTTTTCGCCCCGAAGATCAAGCTCCATACGGACATTATCGTCCTTCGACCGCATAAGCGTGGCGCTTTGCTTAGGCTGCTGCTTGGCTGCCGGAGCCTGGCTTTTGATAAGCTCCATATCATCCAGCGTAACCTTCATTTTCAGAATGCCCAGCTGTACCAAGGCGTCCGAAGCATTTATTTCCAGCACATGCCCTCTTTGATTCAGGCTGTACACCATAACCTCGTCGCCAGGGCCAATGGTCTCACGTTTGCCGCCTTGCGTTTTGGCCGGCCGCTTCTGGCTTTTTTCGGGAGCCGCTTCTTCCAGCTTGCGCCGCGCTTCAATCAGCTTATGCTCCTTGACGGAAGCACCTTCCTCCATAGCAAGTTTACGCAGCTCGGAGATAATGGTTTCCGCTTCTTTTTTGGCCTTGTCGAGAATGCCGATGGCTTCGTCCTGCGCTTTAAGCAGCAGCTTTTCCTTCTGCTCCTCAAAACGCCGTTTTTCCTCCTCGTGCTTGGCCCGCTGAAGCTCCATCTGGCGGCGCAGCTCCTCCGCCGTTTGGCGCTCGTTTTCGGCGCTTAACCGGTTTTCCTCCAGCGAAGCAATCATGCTTTCGACGCGCAAATCCTCCTCGCTGACCTCGCCTCTGGCATGATCAATAATGCTGCGCTGCAGCCCGAGACGCTCCGCAATAGCGAACGCATTGCTTCGTCCAGGCACGCCAACAAGCAGCCGGTAGGTCGGGCTTAGGGTCGCCACGTCAAATTCCATGCTGGCGTTGATGACGGATTTGCGATTGTACGCGTAAGCCTTCAGCTCGCTGTAGTGGGTGGTCGCCACGATACGGCAGCCGATGGCGTGGATATGCTCAAGAATAGCTATGGCCAAAGCGGAGCCTTCCGCAGGGTCCGTGCCCGCTCCCAGCTCATCCAGCAAAACCAGGCTTTTCGCTGTCATCCTTTTTAGAATGGATATGATATTGGTCAAATGACTGGAAAAGGTGCTCAAGCTCTGCTCGATGCTTTGCTCGTCGCCGATATCGGCGTAAATCGCGTCAAACACACAAAGCTGGCTGCCTTCGTCCGCAGGCACGAACAAACCCGACATCGCCATCAGCGACAGAAGTCCGATTGTTTTGAGGGACACCGTTTTGCCGCCGGTATTAGGCCCCGTCACGATGATAGCGGTAAAGCTGTTGCCAAGCTCCACATCCAGCGGAACAACCTTGTCCCGGTCGATGAGGGGATGCCGCCCGCGCTTCAGCTTCAGAAATCCTCTGTCGTTCATTCGCGGCTGAGTTGCTTTCATGGTGTGGGCCAGTCGCGCTTTCGCAAAAGCAAAATCCAGCTCGCCGAGCAGCTCTTGATTGGCAAGCAAATCCTCAACATAGTCCGAGGCCAGCGCTGTAAGCTTTTGCAATATTTTTTCGATTTCCCGCTCTTCCGCCGCTTTTAGCTCGCGCAGCCGGTTATTCATTGCCACCATAGCTTCAGGCTCGATAAACAGCGTAGCGCCCGAACCCGATTGATCATGCACGATGCCCCCGAAGCTGGAGCGGTATTCCTGCTTCACAGGGATAACATAACGATCGTTGCGCAGCGTAATAATGACATCCTGAAGCATTTTTTGCACGGATGAAGAACGGATCATGGACTCCAGCTTTTCCCGGATGCGGGATTCGCCATTACGAAGCTCGCGGCGCACGGAAGCAAGCCCCGGACTCGCGCTGTCCAGTACCTCCGCGTTTTCGTCGATGCATGCCAGAATGTCGTCCTCCAGCCCCTTATGCTCTGTAATATCTCCTGCAAGTCCTTGGAGCAGCGGGATAGGATGCTCCTCATGAATATGCGCAATATGTTTCTTAACGCGGCGTCCGCCCCGCGAAGCAAAAGCAATATCAAGCAGCTCGGAGGGATTAAGCGTACCGCCTATACGCGCTCGATGCAGTGGGGCGCTAATATCAACGATGCCGCCAAACGGGGCGCTTCCCTTCAGTCTGTCGGCAGCATAAGCCTCGTCCGTCGCCTGGAGCAGCAGCTTCACCGTTTCAAGTCCGGTTGAGGGAAGAAGCCCCTCCACAAGCCGTTTTCCAAGCTCTGTGGCTGCATGTGCGCTTAGTTTATTTATAATTTTTTGATATTCAAGTGTGGATAAAATTTTGGAATCCAACAACGAACACTCCTCTCGCTTTTTTTATTATAGCCGAACCTTTGGTTACATGCACGATTTTGGCCGCCGACTCTCCTAATGCAAAATGTTGTCGACAATGGAATAGACGGTACATAATCGCAGGAACTCGCGGCAACACTATATGTGCTTGAACACGAAGTATAGCCTTCAACAGAAGGTTATGGAGCCAAATCGAGCTCAATGAAAAAGGAGGACTTCCAATGACTTTTCTGGGACACGTTGTCCGGTTTATCGTATCGGCCCTGGTCCTTATGCTGGTGGGCTTTATTGTGCCTGGGTTCAAAGTTGGCGGATTTTGGAGCGCGTTTTTCCTCGCGCTTGTCATTGCCGCTCTCGGCTGGATCATCGAGGGCGTCTTTGGCAAAAGAGTTACGCCGTTTGGACGGGGCATCGTTGGCTTTTTGTGCAGCGCCGCCGTCATCTGGATTGCTCAGTTTATCGTCAGCGGCATAGCTGTCACTTGGCTGGGAGCCATTCTGGCGGCGCTTGTAATCGGGATTATCGACCTGTTTATTCCCGTAAGCACGCCATATGAAGCAGGCCGCCGCAACGCGTAGCCTCACCTTTCATGAATGCTTGCACTGCCCATTAAGGCGCTGCAAGCTGAAAACGACTTGACAAGGAGCCGTCCACGCTCCAAAAACAGCCCTTCAATCCCGCTAACCGGGAACGAAGGGCTTTTTCCCGACTTGAAAAGCTTCTTGACTTTTGAGGAATTTCCCGGCTTTTTGAGTAACTTCTCGGCTGGAGTAAGGTGAACGGGAGGCATTCTCCCCTTTTACCCGCAATGACATTCATCACATTTTCGAAATATTGTCAAACTGTTGCTCTCATTCTCTCTTTATCTTGTCCTGTTTTCGTTTACAATGGTAGTGAAAGTTTGGTTATATTTATGTTTTCTGTGAAAGGGGATATTAATGAGATGAAAAAATGGCTTACATTTGCGTTTGTGCTTGTTATGGTTGCCATTGTTGCCGCATGCGGAAGCAATGCGGGTGAAAAATCGGGAGGAAACAGCGGCAGCGAGTTAAAAGGCGGCGATCTCTCCGCAGACAGCAGCGCGGCAACCTCCGAGGTTGTTATCACTGCGTCCAACTGGAAGTTTGATCAAGAGGAATACAAAATCAAATCAGGCGACACAGTAAATCTGACGCTCAAATCGGCTGGCGGCTCCCACGGCGTCATGATTCTGAAAAGCGGCTACGATCAAATCGGCAACGATGAAACATTAGCCGTCAAGTTCGATGAACCTGGCACATATGATATCATTTGCTCCGTCCCTTGCGGCACCGGGCACCGCACCATGAAGTCCAAGCTGGTTATTGAATAAATCTGCAAACTAAGAAGATTACTGCAACATGTTAATCGTCAACAAACATATGAGTCACCAACAAATCAACTCAATGAAAGCCCAGGATTGCCGCGTATACGTTACGGCAGTCCAGGGCTTTTTTGGTTGTACTTGTTCAGTGGATTTGATCACTTGTGCTGTTGGGTTGTACAGTTCAGTCGACTTGTCTACTTTTGTTGTTGGGTTGTTCAGTTCAGTGGATTTGTCCATTTGTGCTGTTGGGTTGTATAGTTCGGTTGCTGTTTGGGTTGTTCAGTTCAGTCGATTTACTCTGTTAGCCTTGTATTTAGCTCTAAGTGCAGGGGTTCGAAACTGATATCGGACATCGATGTCCTTTAGCCGGACATTTTCAGTGACTTTTGATTTGTAACGGAAAAAATTGTCCATTACAGCATAAAAAGACGTAGAAAACGAGGGATATTGCACTGTAATGGACATTTTTGACCGCCAAATAATGGATATTGCCGTTATCTGGTTTGTAACGGACAATTGTGTCCACATCATTAGTCCATGCATGGATTTTCCAACGTCAAGCCTAGGAGAACAGCAACAACGAAGCAGATCAGCAAAAAAGCCGGATAAGCAAATCAAACCTAACAGGAAAATTGGCTGTTCGATAGCTTATTAGATCAACAGACCAAGGCGATAGCTGATTCATTAGTTAGTTCAATAGTCAGGCGGATCACCAAATTAGTCATATCATCAGGCAAGTCAGCAATCAGTCATAATCTATAATCAGGCGGTTCCAACATTCAGTCAATCAACAATCAGGCAGTTCATCATTCAGTCATAATCCACACTCAGGCGGTTCAACATTTAGGCAAATCCACAATCAGATGCTTCAGCAATGAGTCAGATCAGTCAGTTATCAGCAACGCCTATAGCGTTGCTTGATGCTTGCCAGTTCTTGCTCTCCTCTATCTTGTGTTCAATCTCTTGCTTTTGGTCACTCTCTTGCTTGTCTTCACCCTCATGCTTTTGGTCACTCTCTTGCTTGTGTTCACCCTCATGCTTTTGGTCACTCTCTTGCTTGTTGTCACCTTATTACTTTTCGTCACCCTCTTGCTAATCGTCACCTTATTACTTGTTGTCAACCTCTTGTTCACGGTCATCCTCTTGCTTGGTCGTCACCGCATTGCTTGTCGCTTCCATTGACAAGCTTCCTTTGATAAGATGGGTGTACCAATTGATACATGCAAAAAGCGAGGGATGCGCAATGGGAGTTTTGGAGGGACGTATCGCGGTAGTCACTGGAGCAGGGAGCGGATTGGGCAGGGCCACAGCATTGGCTTTTGCACGCGAAGGCGCTTCCGTCGCACTGCTGGGACGCCGCCTCGACAAGCTGGAGGAAACCGCGGAGCTGCTGGAGACGGCAACTGGTCAAAAGGCCATGCCGATCCAGGCCGATATCACCGTTAAAGATGACATTCATGCGGCAATTGGCAGCTTGGTGAATGCATGGGGGCGCATTGACGTATTGCTTAACAATGCCGCCGTTTTGGAATCCGGCTCCGTTCTTGACCTGGATTCGGAGGAATGGGAAAAACAAATCGCCACAAATTTGACAGGTCCCTTCCTGCTTACTCAGGCTGTCCTGCCCGTGATGAGGGCTAACAGGTATGGCCGTATAATTAATATTACTTCAGGCCTGGCGCGCAATGGCGCCGGGGGATTTGCAGCGTACAGCGCCGCCAAGGCGGGATTGGAATCGCTGACGGTTACAACCGCACATGAAGAACATGAATACGGCATATTGGTAAACCTCTACAATCCGGGCACTCTACGCACCGAAATGCATGCCGTTGGCAAAGATCCCTCCGTCGTCACGCCGGATCTGGTGAGACTGGCTTCGCTATCATTTGGCGGTCCAACAGGCGCCCTTCATTCCTATGGGTAATTCCCGCTCATTTCTTCGCTATGCTCATCCGTTGCTCGTGCTGAAGAAGCCAGCTTTTCCGGGTCAAGCCGCCTCCGTAACCGCCAAGCTCGCCGCTTGCGTTAATCACTCTATGACATGGAATGACAATGGCCAGTTGATTGGCTCCATTTGCTTGCGCCACGGCCCGGTAAGCGTTAGGTTTGCCAAGTGAAACCGCCAAAGCCTGATAAGATACCGTTTCACCGCACGGAATTGCCGCCAGCTTATCCCATACGCTGCGCTGAAAGGTTGTACCTCCTTGGAACAAAGGCGTTTTGAATTGCTTTAATGAGCCCTCGAAATAAGACTTAAGCTCCTCTTCTATGGAACAAATGGGGTCCGTCATTCCAGGCACAATTGCGGAACGGGTCGATTGGCGCAAACGCTCAAGCTCCCGCTCCAGTCCTCTCCTGTCAACAAATTCAAGCAAATGCAAACTTGTTTCGTCAGCCACGGCCATCATGGGACCAAGAGGTGTATCCAGCCAGGACGCCTTAAGCAATCGTTCCTCTGACATATGAGTAGGGGAAGCCCCCATAATTTTTGAAAAAGCCTCGCGAAATCCGCTGCTGGATTGATATCCGCTTGAAAGCTGAGCGTCGATAACGGCTTCTCCTGAAGTCATATTTTTAAGTGCTATCCCCATTCTGCGCGCCCGTGCATATTCTACAAACGTCATCCCAAACCGCTTCTTAAATTGCCTTCTGGCAGTCGATTCATCCACCGACAACCGTTTGAAGTCCTCGCTTCTCCAGCGTTTTTCCGGATTATTTTCCACCGCTTCTACCAATAACCTGATCACATCCGATACTTGATTAGGATGAGTTAGCGGGCGGCAGCGCCGGCATGGGCGATATGCTGCCAGCAACGCCTGCTGGGCCGTTTCGTAAAATTCGCAATTCTCTATTTTAGGCTTGCGAGCGGGACAAGTCGGCCGGCAAAATACGCCGGTTGTTTTTACGCCAACATAAAACAATCCTTCATATTCCGAATCCTTAGCCACCAAAGCTTCATAATACTGCTGCTTTCTTTTATCATCAATCATTAAGACACATCCTTATCGTGATTAAAACCAACTTGATTATAACGTAATGATCAAATAGGCATCGCCGAAAATCAGGCACGAATAGTAGAGCCGTTACGTTTACGACATAGCGTTATCAGCGCCAAAATGGCAGCATCCCGTTTCTTCGATAATTACTTTACCTGTCGTAGTAATTATGCTATATTCATTTTACTACGACAGATGCAGTAAAGAGGAGGTTAACGTTTGATCAGCAGTGACATTATCCGAGGTTACAACGATACAATGATTCTGTATATGCTGCTGGAGCAGGAATCTTATGGTTATGAAATATCAAAAAATATACGACAGCTTTCGGAAGAAAAATATGTGATGAAGGAAACTACGCTATATTCCGCTTTTACCCGTCTGGAGAAAAACGGATATATCTTATCCTTTTACAGGGACGAAACGTTTGGAAAACGGCGAACCTATTATCGGATTACGCCCGAGGGCCGCGCTTATTATGAGGAAAAGTGCATAGAATGGCGTTTGACGCAAGAAGTCGTGAACAAATTTATTAGGGAGTGAAGAAGATATTATGAATACCCTTGTCAATTATCTGGAGACGATGTTTGCACAGCTTCCGCGAAACGCGCAAACCTGGAGACTCAAAGAGGATTTGCTGGCGACAATGGAGGAAAAATACAATGAGCTGAAGGCTGAAGGCCGCAGTGAAAACGAAGCGGTTGGCATCGTTATCTCCGAATTCGGCAATATTGATGAATTAATGCAAGAGCTTGAGATGACACCTTTGGTTTCGGGGGCTCAACCGCGAGTTCTGACAGCTCATGAGGTCGAGGATTATTTGCAAATGCGGAGACGCTCGGCATTTAACATTGCTTTAGGCGTTGCGATCATTATTTTTGGCGTTGCTTTTATGATGCTGATTAATATGCTGCTTGGAGAAGGAAGCCAGTTCATGACTATGAGTGAAGACAGCGCAGGTTTGATCAGCATTGTCGTGTTGCTTGCTTGCGTCGTGCCGGGTATTGCCCTGTTTGGCTATAATGGCTCAAAAAATGAGCCTTACGAATATATGCAAAGGCAATTCCAGCTGCCAAATGCTCTATGGGAAGAGATTAACCAACGGAAATCCGCCTTTATGCCGACGTATAAGCTGGTCATTTGGTTAGGCGTTGTCATATGCATCGCTTCCCCGATCCTATTATTTGTCCCGATGATCTTTAACGAGGATGCCTCTGGCTACGGTGTAGCTGCCATGTTGTTTGCTTTAGCCATTGCCGTTTTTCTCTTCATTTATTGGGGCAATATTAAAGAAGGTTTTTCCGTTGTTCTGCAAACCGAAGATTGACATCGCCCCCGATTTCATTTAAAATCACACTTGTTTGCAATGATAATGATTTTCATTGTATGGAGAGTCAACATTAAGGGGAGATTCTGAAAAATGAAGAAAAAATCAATAGTGACGTTGTCCATCCTGATTTTGCTTGCTGTTTTTGTCGCGGCATGCGGCGGAAATAATGCCAATAAAGGACCTTCAGCCAAGCCTCAAGAATCGGCTTCGCCCGAGTCTGGCGCCGAACAGCCCGCTTCCGAGGAAACCTCCGGAACGGTTACTTATGAATCGGAAACCGGCCCTGTTGAAATCCCGGCCAAACCAGCCCGTATCGTTGCGTTGACCAATGCGCCTAACGTGCTTTCGCTGGGTCAATCTCTAGTAGGCGTTGATCAATGGACAGGCGCAAATCCCCTTTTTACCGATATGCTAAAAGATGTAGCGATTGTATCCGAGGAAGATCCCGAAGGCGTTGCGGCACAAAACCCCGACTTGATTATCGCGGGCTCGCATATGAAAAACCTGGACCAGCTTTCCAAAATAGCGCCAACCGTCGTCTACACTTGGGGAAAGCTCAACTATCTGGATCAACAGCTGGAAATCGGCAAATTGCTAAACAAAACTAGCGATGCCGAAAAGTGGGTCAACGACTTCAAAACAAGAGCTACTGCCATTGGACAGGAAATCAAGGCCAAGCATGGCGATAACGTATCCGTTACTTTCTTTGAAATGGGAGATAACAGCGTGTTCACAATGGGCGACAGCTGGGCGCGCGGCACCGAAATTATTTACCAGGCTATGGGCTTAACTATGCCTGAAATAGTAAAAAAAGATACGGCAGAGGTCGGTTATTACTCCTTGTCGCTTGAGGTTTTACCGGAATACTCCGGCGATTTCATTATCGTCAGCCGGGATTTGAGCCGGGATAACGATATATTGACTTCTGAGGTTTGGAAAAACATTCCCGCCGTACAAAAAAACCAGGTCATTGAAATCGAAAGTAAAGCTTCGTCCTACAGCGATCCCACAACGCTGGAATATCTGCTAAACATTTTTGAACAAGGTTTCCTTGGACAAGGTCAATAATAGTAGTCATAAATAGTGCGTATTTATAAAATGCCAGACAATAAGTTGGAGGGAAACGTTTCCGTTTCCGCTTCAACTTTTTTGTATGTCTTTGTATACCTGTATAAAATTACATATAATAGTAGAATTATGCGACGTTTCATTTCGATTTTTGAAGCATGTTTAACCGTTTAAAGGCGGAATGAACTGTCAATCGATGAAAGGCAACCAGCTGCCTGTTAAAAACAACTCCGTAAACGCCGTAGGGCGTTGGAGCTAGCCGGAGAAGCTGCTCTCTTGTGGTCAATTCCACAATGTTAACCGGCATATCCAGTTTTTTGGCCGCTTCAGCCATATTTTGCGAAGCCGCATCAATAAAAGGGCACTGCCAGGTTCGAAGGACTGTCAGCTGGTCGTAGGGAGCAAGGCGTTTCTCCCAGTCATTCGGAAAATAAGGCTCCGGCGCTTGGCGAAAAGCATAGACTAGCAGCTCGAATTGATAGGGAGCTTGTGCAACTTCTATAAAACCGTTTTTCAAAAAAACAGCCTTGCCGGGCGTCCACGACGTATCGGGATTAGTCAGGACGATCACACCGTCCATGCCCAGAGCTCTTGCATCGTCAAGACATCTGGAAATAAGCGCGGATGCGTAGCCCTTACCGGCAACCTGCACCCATAAACAGTGTATAACCATGTAATTTTCCCCGTAAACCACCCTGGACGAGCTTTCGATGGGCACATATTCGATAAAACCCGCCGGCTTTCCACCTTCCATTATTTTTACATAGGTTAATCCTTTATCAAAATTACTCTCAAGCCACTCGTTTTTGTTCCTGTAACCGAGAGAGGTGTTTTTGCTTCTGCAGCAGTAGCAGCCTTCGTTATTCAAATTTGCTTTATTTACTTCGACTAACTGAAAGGTATCCATCACGTTCCCCCTTTTCCGAGCATATCTGCATCTGTAAATAAACAAACAGCCTCAGCAGAAACCGCAGAAACAGCGGCAGCTGAGGCTATTTGCGCACAACATTTGCGTAAGACTTAACCGGATCAAGCCTGCTCGATCAATTCAATCCATTCATTAAATTCGGATTGAAGCTTGGCATGCTCGATTTTCAGTTTGGAATGCTCTTGCGAAATTAATTCTTGCTCTTTGCGGCGCTGCTCCAATATCCGCTGCCATTCATCGCGTTCCTCCAGCAGCTCCTGCAATTGCTGCCGGACCTGGCTTGCAGCGGCGGCTTCATTCATTGCCTGCTCAAGCTGCAGCTTCAAATCAGCTTCGGTATCGGTCAAATTGTCTTTCATATCCTGCTGCCGCTGCCGCTCCTGCTGCAGCTCCTTAATCATGGCCTCGCGCTCCTGCAATTGCGCCTCTTGCAATTGAAGTTCGGCTTCCAGCTTTTCGCTTCGTTCGGCTATGGCTGCCAGCTGGCCGGACGCTATGCGTTCTCTAGCGGCAATCAGCTCCAGCTGCTCCGTCAACTCGCGGTCACGATTGCTGTATTCGTCCCTTTCCGCTGCCAGCTGCTCCACTTTTATGCGAAGCTGGCTTGCTTGCTCCTCCAGCTCCTGAAGCTGCTGCTCCTGCTCTTCAAAGCGCATTCCGCTTTGTTTATCTTCATTTTCCAGCAGGGTTAACCGCTCCGCCAATTCCTGCTCTTTAATGGCCGACAACTCAACTGCCTTCTCAAGCTCGCGGCGGGCAGAGCGAAGCTCCTCAACGGTTGCCGCAAGCTCCTGTTCGCGCAGCTGCTTGGCTTGAAGCTCCTCCTGAAGCTCAAGCTCCCTCAGCTGTATGAATTCCAGTTGCTCGCGAAGCTCATTTTCTCTGTCCATCTGCTCTTGCAGCTGATCCCCAAGCTGAGATTCTCTTTCCGTCTGCTCCTGCAGTTGCTCGCGAAGCAAGGCTTCTCTTTCCATCTGCTCTTGCAGCTGTTTTCGCAATTCAGACTCCACAGCAGCTTTGACCTCCTGGAGTTCATCTGCCTGCTGCTTAGCATCCGACAGTTGAATTTGCCAGCCTTCACGCTCCTGCTGCAGCTTGGAAATGCTGGTCCGAAGCGCCTCCTCCTGCTCCAGCGCTTGAATGAGCTGGTCATCCGCCAGAGACAGACGGCTTTCCAAAGCTGCCACCTCCTCCAGCATGCGCGCTTCAATGGCTGCACGTTCAGCAGTCAAAGCTTCGTTGCGCTGCGCTTCCAGAGCCGCCTTTTGGTCCAACAGAGCTTCTTCGCGCTGCGCCTCCAAAGCCTCCCTTTCGGCTTCAAGCGCTTGCTTCCATTCCGCTGCTACAGCCTCTTTCTCCGCCAGAAGCTTTGCTTCCCAGGCTTCCCGTTCCGCCATTCTTTCCGCTTCCTGCATTTTACTCTCAAGCTGCTTTTCCTCCAGCAGCTTTTGCTTATCGTCGGAAATCGCAGCAACGGCAGCCTCCAGCTCCTCCTGGCGGGCAAGCAGCTTGCTCCGCTCCTCCTGCCAGCTGCTGCGCCTGCGCTCCAGATCAGCCCTCAAGTCGCTTTCAAGACGGGCAAGCTCATCTTTGGACGAGGACTCAAGCTCGCTGATTTTTTGAGCCAGCTCTGCATTTCTGCGTTCAAGCTCTTCCCGCTCAGCAGAAGCAACCGCTGTCCATTCGCCGTCAAGCTGCTCCAGCTTTTCCTTCCAGGCCCTCTCCAGCTCATCCAGTTTTGTCTGGTGCTCGTTTTGCAGAGACGCAAGGCTCTGCTCCTTAGCCTGCTTGCCGGCAGCCGCAAGCTCTACCAGATCGCGCTGATGCTCGGCCTCCAGCTCGGCAGCGCGGCGCTCCAGCTCCGATAATTCTCCCCGCAGGCTCGCTTCCGTCTCCATGCTCCTGCGTTCTACATCTGCGGCTAGCTCAAGCGCCTCGTCGCGTTCCTTCAGCCACAACGCCTCTGCCTGCTCCTTCGCCGCCTTTAATGCTGCAAGCTCTTCCGCAGCGGCAGACTTCAAGGCTTCAAGCTCGGCTTTATGAGCGCTTTCAGCAGCAGCAAGCTCTTCTTCCTTTTGCAAAAGAGCGGACTCTGCGGCGCTTGCAAGCTGAGCCTCCAGGCCGCTAATAACTTCATCCTTTTCGGCAGTCAATTGGGCCAGTAGCCTGTCCCGTTCCGCCTCCTGCTTGGCCAGCTCCGTCTCCAGCCTGCTTTTCAGCTGGACAAGCTCCGTCTTTTTCTCAAAAATCATAACTTCCCTTGTTCTGGCGATGACTTGCTCATGCTCATGCTTCAGCGAACGCAAAGTTTCCTCATGCTCCTGAACAAGAGCATCCGCAGCCTCCTGCTGTAGACGCGCGGCTTCTGCGGCGGCATCAGCCGCTGCTTCCAGCCCCTGGCGCAGCTTTTCCTCCCAGACGCCCTCCAGCTCGCGCTGCTTTTGCTCCGCCAGCTCAAGCTCACGCGCCAGCTTCGCTTGAGCCTCCCCGGCCTGCTCCACCAAAGCTGCGGCTAGCTCGGCTTCCTTGTGCTTGGCTTCCTCCAGCAGCCGGGCCGTTTCCGCCAGCTTGGCTTCCTCCTGCTGCAGCCGCAGCGTTTCTCTGCGCAGCTGAAAAACTTCCTCCGTAATTTGCACCGCGCACAATACGGCAAGCTTTGGCATGTCCAGACGAGGATTGCTTTTGGCAAGCTTTCGCATGCTTTCGTCAATAGAGGTAGCTACTCTTTTGACATAATCGACACTGGAATGTCCTTTCAATTTATACTGAACTCCATATATATCAACGGTTACAACGGTTTGCTCCGCATCCACGTGTGTCGTATCCCCCTATCATTTGGCTGATACCGCCAAAACCTGCAGCATAAAAAAGCCGCATCGACGTTCACCTAAGAACTAATTCGATGCGGCTTGCCTGGTTTCCTGCCTACTTGCGCAATTCAGCGCCAAAAGATTGTTCCAATTGCTGGACAACTTCGGCGTGCAGGCTAGTTACTTCTTCATCCGTCAGCGTACGTTCCGCATGGCGGTACAGGAGCGACATGGCAACGCTTTTTTTGCCCTCTCCAAGCCGTTCTCCCGTATATACGTCAAATACGGAAACCGACTCCAGCAGCTCGCCCGCTTTTTCCCGCGCAACTGCCGTCAAACCGGCCGCAGGAACGGCACTGTCGACAACAACAGCGATATCCCGTTCAATAGCCGGGAAGCGAGGAAGCGGCTTGTAAACCAGATGGTCGTCGGCAAGCTCATAGATTGGCGCAAGCTCCAGCTCGACCAGATAGGTGTCGGCCAGGTCCCACTCCACCTGCTTTGCAGGATGCAGCTGGCCAACATAACCAATAACCACAGGGCCGTCGGCTGTCTCAAGCGTCACGGCTGCCGTGCGGCCAGGATGGAAATGCTCCGGATTGGCGGCAGCATAGGATACTTTGGACGATAGGCCAAGCACAGACAGAAGTGTTTCGACAATCCCTTTTGCATCAAAAAAGTCATAGGCGGCAGGCGCTTCATTCCATGCTTTTTCCTTGCGGTTGCCCGTCAAAAGCGCTGCAAACCGGTGCTTCTCTTGAGGAAGCTTGGTTAACGTCTCCTCCCGGGTATGGAAGACGCTGCCGATCTCGAATAAAGCCGATGTTTCATTTCTGCGATTGCGGTTATAAATCGCCGTTTCCAGCAATTGTGCGATGAGCGTGGTGCGCAATACGCTGCGATCCTCGCTCATCGGCATTGACAGCTTGACATGCTTGGCGTCTCCTGTCAGTACCGGGAACAGCGCCGTGCGGGCCGGACTGGTGAAGGAATAGCTGACCACCTCGTACAAGCCGGAATCCGCAAGACGTTTGCGAAGCTCGCGGCGGATGGCCTGCGGCTTGGTCAAGGCGCCCGGAATCGCGTCTCCGTGAATCAGAGTCGTTGGAATATTGTCATAGCCATGAAGGCGGGCTACCTCTTCAATGATGTCAACATCTCTTGTAATTTCGCCGCGTCGTGTGGGTACTGTTATCGTAAAGACATCATTGGTGTCCATCTCGTACGGGAATTGAAGTCGAGCCAAAATGGTGCGAACCTCAAGACTGGACAATGAGGTACCCAAATAATCGTTAATGCGGTCCAGCGATACATGAATGGCAGCAGGCTTTGGTTCGCGTGTGAAGGATTCCACCACGCCTTCAGCCACCAAGCCGTTTGCCAGCTCCGCAATAAGCGACGCTGCGCGATTCAGCGCAGGAACAACAGCCGCATGATCCACTTCTTTTTCGAAGCGAATGCTGGATTCCGAACGAAGGCCGAGCTGACGGGACGTTTTGCGAACAACGCCGCCATCAAAATATGCCGATTCCAGAATCAGGTTTACCGTATCTCCGGTTACCTCGGTGCTTGCTCCACCCATCACGCCTGCCAACGCAATCGGGGCATTCCCGTCTGCGATGACCAGCATATGCGGCTCCAGACGGCGCTCTTGCTCGTCCAGCGTAACCAGCGTTTCACCTTCGCGCGCCGGCCGGACCACGATTTTGCCGCCAGGGATTTTGTCCGCGTCAAACGCATGCAGCGGTTGACCGTATTCAAGCATAACGTAGTTGGTTACGTCCACAACATTATTGATCGGGCGGATTCCCGCAGCCATGAGCCGGTTTTTCAGCCAAAGCGGCGATTCTCCGATTTTTACCCCTTTGATGTAACGGGCGGAATAATGATGGCATTGGCCGGTTGCCTGCACATCGACAGACACATAATCCTCCGTTTTAATTGCCGCGTGCAGGACGGAATTGTTAGGCAGCTTGACATCGCGTCCCGTCAAGGCCGCAACCTCGTAGGCTGCTCCCAGCATGCTGAGGCAATCCGATCGGTTAGGCGTCAAGTCCAGCTCTAGCACCTCATCGTCAAGGCCCAGCACCTCGCCAATCGGCGCACCAATCGCCGTACCCGTTGGCAGCACCAAAATGCCTTCCTGCTGCTCCTTGGGCAACAGCTTGTCGTTAAGCCCCAGCTCCTTGGCGGAGCAAATCATGCCTTGTGACTCCACGCCGCGCAGCTTGGCCCGCTTGATCTTGAAGTCGCCTGGCAGAACAGCGCCGATTACAGCTACCGGAACGAGCTGGCCGGCATCCACGTTTTTGGCGCCGCACACGATTTGCAGCTCTTCACCAGTCCCAACGTCCACCTTGCAGACGTTCAGCTTGTCCGCATCGGGATGACGCTCCTTGGACTTGACGTAGCCGACAACTACGCCGCTAACTCCTTTATTGAGCTGTTCAACGCCGTCGATTTCGATGCCGCCGCGCGTCATTTTTTCCGCAAGCTCTTCTGCCGGCAGACCTTCAAGCGATATATATTCGTTAAGCCATTGATAGGATACTTTCATTTGTCCTCTTCCCTTCTCTTCTCGTCACATTCTCGCGAATTGGCCAAGGAACCTCAGATCGTTGCTGTAAAAATGGCGGATATCGTCGATGCCGTATTTCAGCAGGGCAATACGCTCAACCCCCATACCAAACGCAAAGCCGGTAACCTCCTCGGGGTCGTAACCGCCCATTTCCAAAACGCGAGGATGCACCATGCCGCAGCCGAGAATTTCCAGCCAGCCTGTGCCTTTGCACATCCGGCAGCCGTGTCCGCCGCATTGCACGCACGTAACGTCAACCTCGGCGCTTGGCTCCGTAAACGGGAAGAAGCTTGGACGCAGGCGAATTTGCGCCTGGGAGCCAAACATTTGCTGCACAAACTGCAATAATGTTCCCTTCAGGTCGCTCATGCGAATGCCCTTGCCAACGACAAGCCCTTCAATCTGGTTGAACTGGAAGGAGTGGGTCGCATCGTCGTCGTCTCTTCTGTACACCTTGCCGGGGCAAATAACCTTGATTGGCGCTTCGCCTTTTTTGGCCTGCATGGTGCGAACCTGTACCGGCGACGTATGGGTACGCATCAGAATGTCCTCCGTTACATAGAAGGAATCCTGCATATCGCGCGCGGGATGGTTTTTAGGCAGATTCAGCGCTTCAAAATTATAATAATCGCTTTCCACCTCAGGACCTTCAGCAATGCTGTAACCAAGACCTACAAACACGTCTTCGATCTCTTGAGCTACCTTGTTTAGAGGATGAATAGCGCCTGTTGGCAGCGCTCTGCCGGGAAGAGAGACGTCTAGCGTTTCAGCCGCCAGTCTGCGGTTCGTTTCCGCCTCCTGAAAAGCAACCTGCTTTTCTTCAATTACCGCTTCAATTGCGGCGCGCACATCGTTGGCTACACCGCCGATGACAGGACGCTCCTCAGCGCTAAGCGAGCCCATGCCGCGAAGAATCTCCGTCAGCGCTCCCTTTTTACCCAAATATTTGACGCGCAAATCGTTAAGCGCGCCTTGCGATTCCACTTCCTGAAGCTCGCGCAGCGCTTCGCCGCGCAGCTCCTCCAGCCTTTCCTTCATCCTGAACGCCTCCATTTTTCACTTAAATAAAAAAACAAAAAAGGTCCTTCCTCCCCGATAGGGACGGAAGAACCGTGGTACCACCCTGATTTCAACAGCAGGCCGGACTAATACCAGACAAGCTGTTCTCAAAGGCCCGATAACGGAGGCAGCCGTACTTCCCTACCGCGCCCGTACAGCGGCGTTTCAGGAGCATGCTCCGGAGCGAACTTCACCAGCCTGATTCTGCGGGAATGCTCTCAATCTGCGGCAATCCCTCCCTGTGCAAAAGCACTGGCTACTCTTCTCCATCACTGCATGTCAGCTATAAAGCTACATAATACCCACTATTATATGCAAAAACATGACCGCTTGCAAGGCATCGGTTAATCTTTGATGTCATTTAGGACATCATTGATTTGTTTGGCGTTTGCGATAGCCCCTGT
Source organism: Paenibacillus oryzae (assembly GCF_001675045.1). GTDB lineage: Bacteria > Bacillota > Bacilli > Paenibacillales > Paenibacillaceae > Pristimantibacillus > Pristimantibacillus oryzae. The sequence goes on along the minus strand of NZ_LYPA01000076.1, from coordinate 14,833 downwards.
AGCCAGCCAATGTCCCGTCTGCACCTGGTAAGCATGACCGGCTTTAACGGCGGGAAGCGATTGCCAGGCAAAGCTGTTCATCAGCTCCTCCGCCGCCGCCTGCGAATCTCTGCCCTGAATCATATAGAAAATATAGTCGGCATCAAGGTCAGGCAGCTTCTCTAGCGACAGGGACACATGCCCTTCCCAGGACAGCTCCTTGACCATGGGATGAGGCGTCAGCCCCAAATCGCGATAAAGCGTCAAGCCGCTGAAATAAACGCCGTCCATCAGCAAAAGCTCCTTTTGTCTCATGCGGACAACCGCAAAGGTTTTGCCGTCCGCAAGTGGCCCAAGCTTCTCTTTTGCTTCTGCTACCAGATCAGCGTATTGCTTTGCTCCGTCTGCTGCCTCTTTCTTGCGGTCCAGAATATCGCCCAGTGTCTGAAGCGTATCCTCCCAATTGCCCGCCGCATTATCGAACACAAAGGTTGGAGCTATTTTTGAATATTGCTCATATCTTCCTTCAGCTGCCATGTCGCTGCTGTAGAGTATAATCAGATCCGGCTCCGATGCGAGAATGGTTTCCGCATCCGGCCCGCCTGCAAAATCAATCTTTGGAACATCCTTTAATTGCGGCTCCAAATAATCCTGCAACAGCTCGCCCACCGACCATTTCAACACAGGCGTAACACCCAGCGTCAGAAGCGCGTCCTCCAGATAAGGCGCATAAATCCTAACCGGCGGCTGCTCAAGCGTAGTTACGCCGTAGACATGCTGAAATGTCCGTGGATATGCCGCCGCCTCGCCTGTTTGTTCAGCAGCGTCTCCCGTTTTCTCATTCGACGATTTGGCGGCATTAAGGTCTGCCGCTGTATTTTGCCCGCCGGAGTCTCCGTTTTGTCCGCTTGTATTGTCCTTCACGCCAGAAGCACATGCCGAAAGAAGCAGCGCGATCAAAATAACCCCGATTATACTTTTAAATTGCCTTGCAACTGCCATGATGCCCCTCCTGATTGTAATTAATTATCATTCTCAATGGAATGATAACATGATCATCCGCCCCTTTCTATGCACTTCTGTGCGGTATTGGAGATGTTTTTTGTGCGCTGGAGAACATTTATAGATGTCCTATCAGGTTAGCCAGCCAAGCAGTTTATCTATTATCAAATCGTGGGCAAGCGGACTGTATTCCAGCCATGGCGATGGTTCGACGTGCACTATACGGCTGTTTGCAACAGCCTGAAGGCAGCGCCATTTGTCGCTTGCGGCCAGCTGCTTCAAGCAGTCAATGGATTCTGCATCGGTATCCGAAGCAAGCAGCAAATATGCCGGATTACAGGCGCTGACAAAATCCATATCGACAACCTGCTCCACTTGAATGTCATTCCACTCATAAGGACAGGTCAAACCAAGATCGTCATAGAGAACAGCGCCAACATTACGCCTGCCAAATACCGATAGCTGATCCTTGGCAACCCGCAGCAGCATGAGTGATTGCGTCCCGATTGCCGCTTCAAGCTGAATGCGCGCTGCTGCCGCTTTAGCTTCATACCTCTCCAGCCAGCTTTCCGCCCGCTCCTCAAGCCGAAGCAAGGAGGCAATATGCCGCAGGTGCGATCGCCAATTGAGTTCTAGCCAAGGCACGCTGCCGCAAGGAGCAATATGGTTCAAATCCAGGCCGTATTGCATTTGAAGCAGACCATCATCGCACAAAATATAGCTTGGACCTGCTGCAGCCAGCAGCTTGTAATTGGTGTGCCATATGGAAAACTCCGTTTCCCCGTGCTCCAGACAGCTTCTGCCCAGATGCACCGGGACCGAGCTGTAATAAGTTTCGCGGTACAGCTCTCTTCCCTTTTCGACGGGAGCCGCAAGCGGCTTAATCCCTAATGCCAGCAAATGAGCTGTGTACGGGTTGGATAACACAGCTATCCGTTCATGGCTTTTGCGGCTGAATGCGCCGGGAGTAACCCCGGTTTCCGCTTTAAATTTACGGCGAAAATACGACTCATCCCCATATCCGCAGCTCCGGGCCACCTCCCCGATGGAGGCGCGAGGGTCCAGAAGCCGTTTTTTGGCATGGCGAAGCCTGATTTCATTCAAATAGGCAATCGGCGAGCAGCCCTTGATTCTTTTGAACAGACCGGAATAATACCAGGGACTTAGTCCCGCAATGGCCGCCAGCTTATCCCGCTCCAGATTTTCATGAAAGTGCTCCTCCATATAGGCTATCGTGCGTTCGATATCCTCCAATGACGAAAGAGGCCGCTCCGACTCCCCGGCAGTCAAAAGCTGTCCCACAAGCTGCTGGAACAAAATGCCCTGGCGGTTTCCGCTTGAGGCATGCGCCTGATCGGCAGCTTCTTTGAGCCGGAGCATCGTATCATATAATTCCCGGACTTCTTTGCCTTGAAGCTCGCCGTATTGAGGAAACCGGCCCGTTATTTTGCGAAATCGGCGCTCCGTCTCCCAGGAAGGCATACTCTCCAATTCGTCGAAGTCGAGCAGCAGAAGCCGACAGCCGCCGCCATGCCGGGACTCAATCTCAAACCACTCTCCAATGCCCAGCAAAAACATACGGCCTTCATCGACAGCATAGCTATGGCCGCCTGCTCTCAGAGTGCCTTTTCCTCCTGCCGCCAGCAGCAGGAGATGCGAGCTTGTTTTTTGGCGCGGAAGGCTTTCACCATTCTGAATAAGCACATCCCGCAAGTCATTGCACACATACACAAGCTCCCGCTCCTTAAAGTCATCTCTTAAAGTCATCTATTGTTCATTGTTGTCCAGGTCGGCGCTTCTCTGAATCCTTTCCCCCTCTAATGTCAGCACCTCCAACGAAGCGCTCCAACCCGTCGGAACAGGAAGCACAAAGCCTTCGCTCTCGTAATAAAAAGCGGTGAAGCCAGGAAATTCAAGATGGGATGCCGGAGCAGGCAGCTCCTTAAGCTTGGCCGTCACAGCCTTGCCGCCGGAATAACGTCCGGCTTGAAACGTCAACGAAATTTCCTGCGGCTTGCCGTCAGCCTCCGGCAGCCATACAATGAGCTCCGCCTTGTTGGGACCAGCCGCATTCGGCGTTACCTCCAGCGTATAATGAAAGCTTTCGCCCATCTGGTGATGCTTGTACGGCTCCCCGGATGACGCAGGACCAATAAAGGTAAATAAGCTTGCAATTGCAATAATGGAAGCCATCAGAAGTCCGTCCAGCTTCAAAAGGGAGCCTCGCGGCATCAAACGCGCCTTAGCTCTGCGCCGAAGAGCATACCCCGTTGCCGCCACCGCAACAACGAGACAGGCCTTCCCGATTAGCCATTGCCCCCAGGACGTATAAAGCAAATAGTGCCAGGACGGCGCCAGCAGAATAATCATGCCGATGCCGCTAACGACGAGCAGCAGGATTGTTAACCAGGCTATGCCTGCAAAACGCTCTGCAAAATGCCCCGTTTCCTTGCGCTCTTTTCGCCAAAGCACCAGCAGCGCAATGACGCCGCTCGCCCATAGAGACGAGCACAGCAAGTGAACAAAATCGAAGCCAATAGCACCGGTTTTAAGCTCCGCCGCCGCAGCATGTCCATTCAAGCTTTCTGTAACAAGCAACCCGGCAGCCCATACGATTCTGCCCGGAATTGCGAGAGACAGCGCGAAAAAGCCCAATAAAGCCAAAACAAGCTGTGCGATCCATACCTTCCCCAGCGATGTTTCCGTAAAAACGCGAAGCCAGCTATCCCCGCCTCCGACGCTTTGCGCTATGGTGATGGAATGAAGAAAAATATAAGTCAATGTTGCCAGCAGCAAAGCTTTAATCGAGGTTTGGCGCAGACTGTCGAGACGACGGAGCAACGGCTGCTGCTCATCGCCTCGCTTGAACAGGATCATCAAAAACGGCAACCCGGCGGCCAGCAGAGTCGAAAAATAAAAGGCGGCGCGGGAAACAATTAATGCCGCCGAAACGGCCAATGAGCCAAGCGAAGGGCTCTCAGCTCCCGGCTTGCCTGACTGATTGTGATTATGCAGCGCCGCATAAGTCTCCAGCGCCGGGGCTGGCGGCGCGGCTGATAATTGTACCCCCGCGCCGGCGCTCACGCTTGAGGCCAACGCCTTATCAGGCATGCCGCCAAGCAGCGCGGCCGCCGTCAATAAAACGATACAAAGCAGCAAAAGCCTGCCTCCCAAATCCTTTGCAGCTGCTGTAGCTCCCAGACGCCCGGCATTTTTGCCTGTTGCGTTTTGGGTCAGGCCACCTGGCCACTTTAGTCTTGCCTGCATGTCTATACCCCCTGTTTCCATTATGTAAAAGTCAGTAATTAACGGCCATATCAGGCCGCTGTGCGGTCAAGCTATAGGCAACCGTTCCGCACTGACAGTATGAACGATTTTTAAGACAGGGGCAACTATGTTACAATCATCAAAAGCGATAAAGGAGGCCTTTTCCATGGAAAGACATACAGGCGCTATCGTACAACAATCACTAGAAGCATTGCTTGGCAATTCAACCTTTCTTCCTCACCTTCAAGGACAACGACGCGAGCAGGCCTTTCAATCTCTGACCGCTATTTTGTCCACGCCAAACAAGGTACATAAAGCTTTTCTGCGTATTCCGCTTGATAGCGGAAACGTGGTTCGCATTCCCGCCTTCCGCATTCAGCACAATGACGCGCTGGGGCCCTACAAAGGCGGCATCCGCTTCCATGAAACCGTCAATGAAGATGAAGTGACCAATCTCGCTGCGCTGATGACGCTCAAAAACGCCTTGCACGAGGTGCCGTTTGGCGGCGGCAAAGGCGGCGTCGCCATTACGCCCCGCGACTTCTCGGAGCGCGAGCTTTATCTTATCTGCAAAAAATATGTGCAATATTTTAGCGATGTGCTAGGCCCCGATAAAGATATTCCCGCCCCCGATATGGGCACGGGCGACCGCGAAATGGACTGGATGATGGCCGAGTTCAAAAGCATCCATCCCGGACAGCCTTACCTTGGCAGCTTTACCGGGAAAAGCCTGATTAGCGGCGGTTCGCTTGGCAGACGGGAGGCGACAGGCAAAGGCGTTTATTTCACCCTGCGCTATCTGCTGCATGATTTCCTCAAGGAGCATAGCGGCTGGCTTTCAGCCAGCAGCAGCCCTTTTGCACAAACCGCGCTTGCACTTGGCGACAAACCGCTGACCATAGCGGTGCAGGGCTTCGGTAATGTCGGCTCCATCGCGGCGCTTGAAGCTTACAAATGCTCCATGCTGCGCAACAAAATCGTAGCAGTCAGCGATCGCAATGTTACTCTTTATAATGAGGAGGGACTAGATATTCCGTCCTTGCTGGCTTATGCGTCCGGCAATTCCGGCGATCTCCCTTCAAACGAGGAGCAGCTTGCGGAATCCGGCATCAAAGCCGAGCTGAAGGATCGCAGCGCTGTGCTGCTGCTTAACGTTGATGTGCTTGTTTTGGCCGCACTGGAGGGTCAAATTCATGATTCCAATGTGGATGACGTTAAAGCGTCCATCATTGTGGAAGGCGCCAATGCCCCGATCACGGGCAACGCGGATGAAAAGCTGGCTGCCAAGGGAACTATCGTTATTCCCGACATTTTGGCTAATGCCGGCGGCGTTATCGTTTCTTATTTTGAATGGCTGCAAGGCCGGGAAACGCAGTTTTACAGCGAGGAGCAAATCTTCAAGCTGCTTTATGACAAAATGCAGCATACGATGAAGGGCATACTTCCTGCTTATTTTGGCGAAAGCCAGACGCTCAGGCAAAATTGCTACATCCATGCCGTCATGAAGCTATCTTCCGTTTTGTTCAGACAAGGCAAGCTTTATTAAGGGGTTGTGAATAAATGGAGGTTGAGCAAATCATTTTGACCCGCATCGCTATCAGCAACGGGCATTGGGAGTCGCTGGAGCTTGATTTCACCGAGGCGAAGCTGCTTCTGGTTACGCAATACGGAGACAAGCTCTGGTATATCGACGCGGACGGCGTGGCAAACAGCGAGGTATTGGACTGGTTTGCCGCCAGCGAGGATATTTCCGTCAGCATGGAGGCCGTATCCAGTGAAGGCGAGCAGCTGCAGGGCAACGGTTTTCTGCACCCAAATACGGCGCACAAGGCCGCAGCCATTCGCGGCTCGGGAGAATTAAAGCGAAGCACGGTCTAGGATGTGTTTTCCAGGGTAATTCTTCGATTTACCCCAAATAAAGGGGCTGTCCGAAAAGTCAAACCGAACGAATAATTATTCAGCAGAGGGCCGGAGCGGAAAGGGTGTCTTGAGGGCGAGTTTTTTTGTCCGCTTTTATCCACTACAAATAGGATCAAAATAAAGCGGACAAATAGGTTTGAGCTTCCAAGACACCCTTTTCCGGTAGGAACCGGTTTTGCTGAATCATTATTCACCGTAACAGACTGTTCGGGCAGCCCCTTTTATCCTTATTTGCTGGAGATTTCGGGAGTCGTCAGCTGATCGTAGAAATCAACGGCTTTGTCCTTCTTTTCCGAAGCGCGGAGCGCCATGGCGGAACGAGGATGCTCGTCCAGAATGCCGGTAATCATGTAAGGAATGATATAGCCCCATTCTTCCTTCTCGCGAAGCGGAATCATATATTTTTCGATCATGTCCAGAACGGGACGTACGTTGTATTTCGTATTTTGCAGCTCGGAGACAAGCAGCTCCGTATTGCAATTGCCAGCCGCGCGGCCCATGCCGTACACGGATGCGTCAAGCAGCTCTACGCCTTTGCCTGCCGCAAGGAGCGTATTGGCAAAAGCAAGCTGAAGGTTGTTATGGGCATGTACGCCAAGCCGTTTGTTCGGCAAATGCTGGCGGAACTTGTCCACCAGGTATTCAACGTCGCTTGGCTTCAGACTGCCGTAGGAATCAACGATGTAAACAACGTCTACGACGCTTTCGTTAATGCGCTCGAAGGCTTCAACAAGCTGATTTTCCATCACATTGGACAAAGCCATGATGTTCAGCGTTGTTTCATAGCCGCGGTCGTGGAAGGTTTGAACCAGCTCCAGCGCCTTATCCACGTCTTGAATATAACAAGCCACGCGAATAAGATCGATCATGCTTTCGCTGCGCGGCAAAATATCGTTTTCATCCACGCGCCCGATATCAACGAGAGCGGACAGCTTGGTATTGCCTTTGTTCGGCAGCACCTTTCTAAGAAAATCGTCATTCAGAAACCGCCAAGGTCCCGCGCTATCGGCTCCTTTCAGAAGCTTTGGAGAATTTTTGTAGCCGATTTCCATATAATCAACGCCGGCTTCGTTAAGGCTATTATACAAATGCTGCACAAACTCCACGCTGAAGTCCCAATTATTGACGAGGCCGCCGTCGCGGATGGTGCAATCGACGATTTTACAATGGCTAGTTTTCGAATGCATACTGCTGCTCCTTTGATTTGAACATGAGTTCATTTTTTCCTTACATCATACTTGAAAAAAACGGTGAACGCAAAGCTTTATTGGCTATTATTATGCGGATATCATCTTAAACAAGCCCATGTCTACTTATGTTCTAACCGATTTCTTCTATTTCCCCAAAGGCGCAGCCCATTCCATAACAACAAAACTACACAACGCACCTCGCGATAACTTACAGGCGGGTAACGGTATAGCCCTTTTCTTTGAGCGCGTTTACGATTCCGTCTTTTCCTATCATATGGAAAGATCCTGCAATGACAAAATACGTTTCCTTTTTTTCGTCTCCCAGGTAACCTTCAATTTTTTCAATCATTCCAGCATTACGGTCAATAATCGTGGTTTTGTAATATTCCGGTATTTCCTTCATTGCTTCCAGCATTTCTGCCAATGCAGCTTCGTCTCCGCTACGCCACAGATCGGCCAGTGTCTCCGTGCCGTTATCCGGCTGATGGAATGTTTCAAGCAGCTCCTTTATCATAGAAGCAATAAGACCATCCGAGAAATGGTTAAATTGCGAATATTGGGAATCATGCGATTCCAGCTCCAGAATAGACTTTCCGGAAGCCGTTGCCTTCTGCGCGAAGTACATATCAATGCCAAGACCGGCTTCAAAGCCGCCTAATCGTGATTTCATGTTATCCAAACTTATATAGACCATCCAAGGTTTAAATGTATCGAGGAATGTTTCAGGCGCTCCGTTTTCCTTCAAAATGGTTTGAATCTGTCTATACATTTCAGCGTCAATATGGTCGGGCAATGTTGTGTTGTCATCGTACAGCATATACTTTTTTTGAAGTTCCTTCATCGTTTGCTCATCCATTGGAGCAGCCATGTTTACTTCCAGAACCAGATGATCGGAATTAGCATATGCCACATTCAGCTCTGGTCGAATCGGGTACATCTCATCGTTGCCAACATGGATAGAACCAAGCAAATACAACTCCACGCCATCCTTTTCTACCTTCCAGAAAAAACCCTTGTTATCTTGCAGCGCCAAAGCAGCAGCGCGACTTTCAGCATCCCAGTCAATGCGGTAACCCGCATTTTCTGCCAGGAATCGAAGCGGGGCGTACAATGTTCCGTTAACAATTTTTGGAGCTGCCCTCAGTTGATGCGCCTCATTATTGGCCATGGCCTCCGTTTTCCCGGTTTCGAGAACAAAAGAAAGCTCGCCTTTCGACGCACGAAGAGTCGTATTTGCTCTATCCCAGCGTAGCTCATAATCCAGTCCTTCCAGGAAAGCTTCAGCCGGGACCAGTGTCGTTGCTTTTTCAATGAATGCATGTCCGCTATCAAAGGTTAGCTGTTCTTTATCAAGTAATACCGCTACAGGAGGCGCAACAGTTTGCGCTTGTACACCAGTCGCAAATACAAGCAGCATAACAACGCTTATAAATAATGACGTTAACTTTTTCATTTCTGGCTTCAATCCTCTCAGATTATGTTTTGTAATGTTAAAACTCCTTGTGTCGATGAATGGCCGCTGAAATAAAATAGGATAAAATAAACATGGCTAGCGAAATGGCCAAAGAGATATTCCCCACACTAGGAGAGGTTCTGAACGTAATCGTTTCGTCAGACAAGTACAACAGATACCAGACCAAAAATCTCAGCCCGACGGATAGTCCAATTGCCGTAAACAGCAGCGTATCGCTTTTTTCGGCCCCCAGCTTCAAAATAAGCGGATAAACTATGGCAACAGTGGAAAGGGACAGCTGCAAACCAAAGTTGTAGCCCAGGATGAGTGTATTAAAGTCGATTTTTCCCCGCATGGCTTGAAGGGCCACCGTGACCAGACTTGCAGCAACTCCGATCAATATCAGCAGAATAAATGAAATGTATTTGGCGCTAATAAGTGTATTTCTAGTCACCGGCAAAGTAATTTCGAATTTATTCCATTTGGAGGCTTCATCCATCTTTAAAGAAGTGGACATATTGGAGACAAGGACAAATGTCTGCATTGCAATGACGATGCTGATAATGCTGTTTTCCTTTACAAATAGCGGTACAAACGCAAGCAGCAGGGCGATTATGAGCGATAGCTTGATATTGTCTCGACTCGTATAAAGATTGTTAACCACCAAACCCCTCATTTTATTGATCCCCCTTAACCAGCAAAACCATAATTTCATCAATAGTGCCTGTGTCTACCACAATTCCGCTATACTTCCGCTCAAATGCCCCTCTGTTCTCCACCAGCACATCGATTTGATAATCCCGTTTTTTAAAGGCCAGCATATCCGCACGGTCAATGTGCTGAAACTGTTCAGCTTTGCAGCGGGCAATTCCATATTCATAGATTAGATGATCCTTTTTCTCTGTCAAAAGGATTGTGCCTTGATGAATAAATGTAATGTAATCAGCGATCTTTTCCATATCGGTGGTAATATGGGAGGACATCAAAATGGAATGGTCTTCGTCTTCCACAAATTCCAGGAATACCTCCAAAACCTCATCTCTGACTATCGGGTCCAGCCCGGAGGTGGCCTCATCCAGAATGAGCAGCTTAGGCCGGTGCGAAAGCGCAACGGCAAGGGCCAGCTTCATTTTCATTCCACGCGAAAACTTTCCGATTTGTTTCCTCGTATCCAGCTTAAATCTCGCAGTGGCGTCCAGAAAAAACGAATGGTCCCATTGCTTATATATCCCTGACATGACCTTCGACAGCTTGGCCGGCGTCAATACTTCCGGGAAGTTGGATGCATCGAAAACTACCCCTATTTGCTCGCGAATGTCTGTATCCCTGTCCCCCATTTCCCGGCCAAAGATTTTTATAGTGCCGCTGTCCTTTTTGATGATGTTTAAAACCGCATTCATCGTTGTTGACTTTCCCGCTCCGTTTTCTCCAACAAAGCCCATAATCGTTCCCTTGGGAATGGAAAACGAAACGTTATTTAGACGAAAATCAGAATCAGGATAAGTTTTATTCAAATTTTGTATGTCCAAGCTGTAGCTCATCGTTACTCCTCCATATAAAAAATAGTTAGCAATTCGATCAATTTAGGCAAAGGTATCCCTCCGGTCCGCGCCGTTTCCGCCGCCAGACTTAACTGTTCTTCTACATTCTTCTGCAGCTCCTCTTGGATAAGTTCCTTGTTTCTTGCTGCCACAAGGCTGCCTCGACCAACGGTTACGCCCTAATCATGGCTTTAACTTGTGAGGTGATCTGCTCATATATGGGTTTGCTTGTATTGCTGCTAATGATGTCCACATGCAACCACCGCCTCACTGACGTTTAATGTACTTATTGTATAAGTACAATATCATACATTATAGTAGGTTTGTCAACAAAAAAAAGGATATTGGATAGCGGCGATAAACTGAAGCATTTACAAAGCGGCTTTTTGGAGATAAAATATTATGTAAACAACGCTGAATTTTTCCGAATGGAAAAAGCGGGGGAACCAACGCGGCCGAAATCTGCATACGCTTATGTATGCCGGTTTTATCGCAAGGGGTGAATCCGGGTTTACCCGGTAGGGCTTCCTCTCTAGCCCGAATCCGACAGCTAACCTCGCAAGCGAACAAAGGAGAGATGTATGATGCTTTGTTTATCGCTGCATGATTCCCTTTATCCAGAGCAAGATCCAGGGCAGCTGACCGTCTCCAGAATCGAAGTTTTTGTTATTCCTGCACTGGCGATCGATAATGAAGGCTACCGTGTATGCCTTCGTTTGACAACGGAGCACGGATACGGCTGGAGCGAGGTTTTTCTGGCTAAACAGGATTACGTCTTTTTTGAGCCGGAATCCTGGGGGAAACAATTGCAAGGCTTTATCGGCCGTTTTCCGCTATCCTCCCTCACAACAAGGCTGACGGAGATGATTGCAGGAAAAGCTGATGCCGACAACCGCGCTTTTTCGCTTTTTGCCGCCGCGCTTGGCGCCATACAGCAGCAATACGCCTCGGGCGTTGCCGCCGTATCATCGGCCATACCCGCGGAAGAATCCGTTTTGCAGCTCAGGTCCATTTCGTACATCTCTTTGGATTAATGTATAAACAAGGCAAGCCCCCGTTACCGCGCTCCCAAGGAGCCGGCGACGGGGGCTTGCTGTTTGTTTTCAACGACAGCGCTTGCTTCCTACTAAGTAAATTAAGCAGCGTTTGCTTTCAGTTTGTGTTCATCGGATCTATAAAAATCGATTGATGCCCTTTTTTAATATTGTGTCAATTGACAGCGTCTAAGAGCCAGTTGATCGGTAATGACGGATGCCAATTTGCCAGATTAGCAGACATGGAAGCAGGAATAACGCTCCGCCAAACGGGAGCAGAAGCAGCTCTGCCGTACTGCCCTCTCTTTTATCCAGCAGCAGCATAAGCGGCAAATAGCTGACGCTGGCAAACGGTATGATGTACGTAAAAAACTTACGTACCCAGGCTTCGTATATGCCAAGCGGATACTGAGCCATCTCCCGGCCGCCATCTGTAAACACGTTTGCCAGCTCCAGTCCTTGAACCGACCAAAAACACATCGTCGCTGCAAGAATAAAAATACCGGTAAATACAAACACACCGTTGACAACCATCAGCAGCACCGCCAGCAGCTTGGGAAATGTCCAAAGCTCCGGCAGCTGGCTGATTGACCACGCCAATACCGCTCCGCCCTGGATGAGACGGCCAAACCGGGTAAACTCGAATGCGGAGCCAAGCACTTGTACGACAGTTCCCCGCGGCCTCACCAGCAAACGATCAAAGTCCCCTCTTACCACAAGCCCGGAAAAGGAATCAAAGCCGCGCGCAAAGCATTCGCTCAGGGAAAAAGCCAAATGGATGATGGCATAACATAGCGTTACCTCAAAAAAGGTCCAGCCCTTTAATTGTCCAAATCGCTCAAACATAAAATAGACGCCCGCAAAAACGGTAAACGGAATAAGAAATTGTCCCGCCGTCAGCATGAGGAACGACGTCCTGTATTGCATTTGACTGCGAAAATGAATGCTTAAATAGTTGAAATACAGCTTCATGTCCTCACCCTCCCTGTACGATAACGCTGCGCAGCGCCCGGCGCATGAGCCACTGTCCCACCACGGCCAGCGCCAAAATCCATAGCAGCTGCAGCCCGATGCCGGTAATGGCTTCATTTACGGGAATATGCCCGCTGTAGACCCGGAATGGAAAATCTGCCGTAAAGCGAAAAGGCAGAGCATATACGATGCTTTGCAGCCAATCCGGCATAAGCGGTACGGGAATGATAAGCCCGGCAAAAAACTCGCCGATGACAGCAATCATCAAGGTTGAACCAACAGGCGACATCGTCCAAAATACCGAAATATATATCAGCATGGATATAGCCACCACAACCAGCAGTCCCAGCATCAGAGCAATCAGAAACAGACCAAACGAGGCCGGGCTATCGGGCAGGCTCATGCGGTAAGGCTCCGGCAAAAAGAACACGACTAGCATAATCGGCAGGCTGCGAAGCAAGGCGCTCGCCATTCGCTGCGCCAGCAGCTTGACGAACCAGAACACATACATATTGACGGGACGGCATAGCTCATAAGCGATATTGCCGCCCGTTATCATGGTGAACAGCTCGTTGTCCCGGTACCATAACATAATAAAGGCAACAAACATCTGCTGCAGCCACACATAGGTGACCAATTGCTGGATCGACAAATCCGGTGATACTCCGCTATTTTCGTAATAGGCCATAAAGATCATCATAAATACAAAGCCAAAGAACAGCTGAGTCGCTATCCCGGCAAGGGCCGCAGCGCGGTATTGAAGCCCGTTGATGAAGCGTATGCGCCACAAGCTGGCGTAGGCTTTCAGATGGATGGCGCTCATATCCGATGCTCCTCGTACAGCTCCAGTATCATTTCGTCGATATCCTTGGACTCTACTATCACATCGCGCAACTGAACATTTTGCGACAGCTGCGCAATCACGTCAGCCATGCTGGTTTGATCCGTGTCAAAGCCGTAGACCGCACGCTCCGGGTACCATTCCAGCCTGGTTGCGCCTTCGATATCAACAGGCTCATGATGCTCCCGAAAATCCGCCTTCAGTATGCGGTTGCGTCCAAAACGAGTTCTCAGCTCCGTCAGGGAACCGTCGTACAGCTTGGTTCCTTTGCCGATCATAATAATCCGGTTAGCCAGCGCTTCAATATCGCTCATATCATGCGTGGTCAAAATGACCGTAACCGCACGTTCCGCATTAATGTCCTTAATAAATCGCCTGACAGCCAATTTGCTGACGGCATCCAGCCCGATTGTTGGTTCGTCCAAAAACAACAGCTTGGGGCTGTGCAGCAGGGAAGCTGCTATTTCGCATCGCATGCGCTGGCCCAGGCTTAGCTGCCTGACCGGCATAGACAACAACGGCCCAAGATCGAGCATATCGCTCAGCAAATCCAGCTCTCTTTTGTAAGACGCTTCGGGAATCCGGTAAATATCCCTTAACAGCTCAAATGAATCCAACACCGGCACATCCCACCATAGCTGCGACCGTTGACCAAAGACAACGCCGATATTCCGCACGTATTGGCTCCGTTCCTTCCATGGGGTGTACCCCATAATAGAACAGGTTCCTGCATCCGGCACGAGGATTCCGCTCATGACCTTGATCGTGGTTGATTTGCCCGCTCCGTTAGGCCCTATGTAGCCTACGATTTCTCCCTCCCCAATCTCAAAGGAAATATCCTTCAAGGCTTCAACCATCCGATGCTTGCGTACAATGAGCGACTTTACCGCCGCCTTCAATCCCGATGTCCGCTCGGCTACCTTAAAGGTTTTACTGATGCCGTGCACCTGAATCATTCCGTTATTCATACTTAGCCTCCTCTCGCATTTCCAACAGAAAAAAAATATATCGTAAATTTCAAAAAAAGTATAGACTTATGTTTTCTGCTGTGTTATTCTATTATTATAGATGACGAGGAAATACTATTTTTATAAAACGTTTAGCTTTTAAAGTTCTATTTGAATACTTCATCGGTTTAACGGTTGTTTTGTGCATCCGTTTTTTTGCATTTTATTTGTATTTTAGGTTTTTTAGGGGATACGGTTCGGACCATTTAGTGATCTATCCGGTTGTTTTAAGGGGATTTTCCGTGGGATTTTCCGGAAATAGTTGATTGGAAAAGAAACGGTGGATTAGCGTAGGAATTGGGGTAAGGGAATTGGGGTAAGTCGTTTTGTATGATTCTTCATATAAACGGGCGCGTTTCTCTATTGGATCAAGCGCTTTTGTATGTTTCTTCATACAAACGGGCGTGTTTCTCTATTGGATCAAGCGCTTTTGTACGCTTCTTCATACAAACGGGCGTGTTTCTTTCTTGGATCAAGCGCTTTTGTACGTTTCTTCATACAAATGGGCGCGTTTCTCTATTGGATCAAGCGCTTTTGTACGTTTCTTCGTTACTACTTAGGTGCTCTACTAAGTGAATTTTTGGAACAAACAGGAACTAAGGGCCTCGATGCCGAATGAGTCATTTA
>NZ_LYPA01000075.1 GCF_001675045.1 Paenibacillus oryzae | reverse complement strand
TTGAACCGCCGTATACCGAACGGTACGTACGGTGGTGTGAGAGGTCGGCTACTCAACTAATGGGTAGCCTCCTACTCGATCGCATTACATAATGTGAACTTAATGATTCACTAATCCCAGCCGTTCCGTTGCAGGAGGATTTCCAATCTCTACACGATCCATTTGGAGCAAGGCATACCGGATACTGTCAAGCAGCGCTTCCCAGCTGGCTTCAATGACATTGCTGGATACCCCGACCGTGCTCCATGTATTGTCTAAGCCCGTCGATTCGATCAACACGCGAACCTTGGCGGCAGTTGCATCCTTTTCGCTAAGCACCCGAACCTTATAATCGGACAAATGAATGTTTTCGATTTGGGGGTAGAACTGAACCAGCGCCTTCCGCAGCGCATTATCCAGCGCATTGACGGGACCGTTGCCCTCCGCGGCCGTATACACCTGCTGACCGCCGACGTTCAGCTTGACTATAGCCTCGGAAATCATATTGCCGTTGCTTTTTTCCACATGCATCTTGAAGGATTCCACCGTAAAGATGCTGACGGATTCCGTAAACGCGTCGCGCAGCAGCAGCTCCAGCGAAGCGTCGGCGCCTTCAAATTGATAACCTTGATGCTCCAGCTCTTTGATCCGGTCGATAATGGCTTTTGTTTTTTCGTTATTGGCGTTGACATCAAGGCCCATTTCAACCGCCTTGGAAATAATGTTGCTTTGGCCAGCCAGCTCCGAAACGAGAATCCGCTGCTTGTTGCCAACCAGCTCCGGCTGTATATGCTCATACGTTTTGGAATCCTTCATGATAGCGGAGACATGAATGCCTCCTTTATGGGCAAATGCTGCGTTGCCCACAAACGCTTGACCAACCGGCATATGCACATTGGCGATTTCGCTTACAAATCGCGCGGTGCTTGTTAATGCCCGCAGCTTCTCCTCCGGCAGGCAGGAGTATCCCAGCTTCAGCTGCAGGTTGGGAATGATGGAACACAGATTGGCGTTGCCGCACCGTTCCCCGTAGCCGTTTATTGTGCCTTGAACCTGACGCGCTCCCGCTCCAATGGCAGCGAGGGAGTTGGCTACGGCCAATTCGCAGTCGTTATGCGTGTGGATGCCGATTGGCGTCGACAGCTCCTGCGCTACGCGGCTAACGATTTCATGTATTTCGCCCGGCATGGTGCCGCCATTGGTGTCGCACAGAACCAGCCAGTCTGCGCCGCCCTCCTGGGCTTTTCTCAAAGCGGCGAGCGCATATTCCGGATTATTTTTGTACCCGTCAAAAAAATGCTCCGCATCATACATGGCTTCCATGCCGGAACGTTTAAGGAAGGCAAAGGAGTCAAAGATCATCGCCAGGTTTTCCTCCAGCGAGGTTTGCAGGGCCGTATGCACATGGAAATCCCATGCTTTGCCGACAAGGGTCGCCGCCGGAACGCCGGATTCAATAATCCGCAGCAGGCTTGCATCCTGCTCAGCTATGCTGTTTTTGCGGCGAGTGCTTCCGAAAGCGGTTAACTTGGCGGTTAGACCCAATGATTTTGCGCGTTGAAAAAACTCGATATCCTTGCTGTTGCTTCCGGGATTGCCGCCTTCAATATAATGAACGCCCAAAGCGTCAAGCTTCTGGGCAATTTTGAGCTTGTCGTCGGCAGACAGGCTGATGCCTTCGCCTTGCGTTCCGTCGCGAAGCGTCGTATCAAAAATCGTAATGTTTCTATTCATTAGTTGTGGGGCCCCCTTCAATAAATCAGCGCAAACGCCTGCCGCATTCATAATTTCTGGCGCAAAACCGGCATTCCGCGAGGTGATGACAGGCTTTTTGAGGCATGATGCCTAACGAGCCTGTATTCATAATTTTATTATTATACCATCCCGATGCGTTAAAGTAGAGAGGTAAAGACATTTTTTTGGCTCGATCAGTAAAAAATAGAGCTTGGCAAAGGGCCATTGACTTCATCGTCTCTAATGGATATGCTGATTTTATAGCTTGTGGAAACAAATGTTCGGGGGTGCGGCGGAGATATGGGAAATGTACAGGAATATTATCCATCTAAAGGAAGGGTTATCATTCATGTAGATATGAATGCCTTTTATTGCTCCGTCCACGAAGCGGAGGAACCCGATGTGTACGCCAACAAACCAACGGCCGTTTCCGGAAGCGTCGAACAGCGTAAAGGCATTATCGTTACTTGCTCCTATGCCGCGCGAGCCAAAGGGGTCAAAACCGGCATGACGGTAGCGCAAGGGATGAAGCGGTGCCCGGATATGATATTGATCAAGCCGGATTTTGATTTGTACCGTAAATATTCCAGAGGATTTATGGAGATTGCAAGGCAATATTCGCCCCTTGTGGAATCCATATCTATAGATGAATGCTATATCGACATCACCGGGTCCAAAATGTTCGGCACGCCGCTGGAAATTGCGGAAGCGCTGCAGCAAAGAATCAAAAAGGAATGGCAGTTGCCTTGCTCCATCGGCCTTGCTCCCAACAAGCTGCTGGCAAAGATGGCGTCCGACATGAAAAAGCCCAATGGCCTGACGGTTCTCCGCATCCGCGATGTGCCGCGCTTGCTGTGGCATAAGCCATGCGGCGATATGTATGGCATTGGGGCAAAAACGGCGGATAAGCTGTCCAAGCTGGGAATAAAAACAATCGGAGAGCTTGCGGCTGCGGAGGAAACAAAGCTGATCAAGCATTTTGGCGTGATGGGCGCCTGGATGAAATCGGCTGCGCATGGCATTGATCATTCCCCCGTTAATGGAAATCACGAGCCCAACAAGTCGATTGGCCATACAACGACGCTTCCCCATGATTTTACGGAAGCGGAGGATATATTCAGAGTATTGCTGAATTTGAGCGATCAGACGGGCCGGCGGCTGAGGCGGCAAGGCATGGTCGCATCCACGGTCCAGATAACGATTCGACGGCCGGATATGACAACGATCACACGCTCGCATACGCTTCCGGTTCCGACCCAATCCTCGGAGGAAATCAATACGGAGGCGCGCCGCTTATTTCTGAAGCATTGGAAAATGGGAGAGCCAATCCGGCTGCTGGGCGTTGCGCTGCAAAATTTGTCGCCGCTTCGGGAGGCTGCGCTTCAGCTGGATCTATTTACCTATGAGGAACAGCCCAAGAAGGATGCGCTCATCAAAGCGATGGATAAGCTAAGGGATAAATATGGGGAGGATGCCGTTTTGACAGCGGGCATGCTTGGCGATGATCCCTCTGCCTTAATCAGGAACAAGCGAATTCGCGGAACCTCCTTGCAAAAGGATGATAGTTTGTTATATATTGATGATTGAAGCTTTCAGACAGAAGCATCTCAAGGATAGGTGCTAGACGGATTTTTTTTCCGTATTCATAAGGAGGGAAACAACATGGCCAAGTTTACATGGGTAGAGAAAGATACCTGTATCGCTTGCGGCGCTTGCGGAGCCACAGCTCCGGATATTTACGATTACGATGACGAGGGATTGGCGGAGGTCATTTTCGACGGCGACAAAAACCGCGGCGTAACGGCAATTCCTGACGATATGTTCGATGATATGCAAGATGCTTGCGACGGCTGCCCGACGGATTCTATCAAAATCGCTGACGAGCCGTTTAACGCAGAAGGCTAAATCACTGTTGCTAAAGCCTGCTTATTTGATAGTTGGCGGGTTTTGGTTATTTTAACAATGTTGGGTATTATATTCAAAATGGCACACAGGCTGGAAACAGCTATGTGTGCCATTTTTTTGTGTTTATCTCGTATTGGCATCTGTTTTGCTATGAAATTATGGACAGGAGGAAAGTTATGATAAACAAAATGGGACTTACCGCAAAAGACCGTTTGTTAATTATTAATGCTGACGATTTTGGAATAACGGAGGGAAGTAACGAAGCCATCGTTAACTTGTTTGAAAATAAATCTATAACGTCTGCATCAATTATTAATGCTTATCCTGCTTCTAATAATGCGATGGATGTAAGTATTAGAAAAGGAATAGAATATATTGGTGTTCACCTGACGCTCACAAGCAGTGACTTGCATCCTTGCACCCCGGTTTTTCAGCAGCAATCATTGAGCAGCTTGATCACAGATGAAGGCTATTTTCACACAGATATTTCTCTTTTGGAAAAAAATGCCGACGAAAAAGAGGTGCGGATAGAACTGGAATCCCAGATTCGAAAATCAATCTTAAAAGGCATTGACCCAACTCATCTGGATAGTCATGGTGGCAGCGTTATGGGATTATTGTCAGGCAGGGATTTTTTGGAGGTAGTATTTGATTTATGTGAAAAGTACCGCCTACCCTTTAATTTGCCGAAGAGGATATTAGAACAGCCCTTTTTTAATGCAGATCAGCTAAAATTATTCCAAAAAAGAATGGCTTCGGCATACGACCGAAAAATAGTGTTGATTGATGATATGGTTTCTCTTCCCTATTGCTCAGGACCCAATTTAGAATATAGCAGGCTGAAGCAGCAGTTGATAGACATACTACAAAGATTGAAACCAGGAGTAACTCAATTGACCGTCCATCCATCTATCCTAACCGACCAGTTAAAAGAAATAACGCATTGTTATGAAGAAAGAGAAATGGAGTATCGCCTGCTACAGGATGACGATGTTAAGAGACTGATTAAACGGGAACAAATCAAACTGATAACATGGAAGGCCATCCGTGACTTGCAAAGAAGTATTTGATGCCATTCATTCAAATGTATTGGAAGTGAATAAAATAAGGCTCCAGCCATATGGATATTTATCCGGCATGTGCCGATATACTTCATAGAACAGGTAGAGAAACAGGCTGGGGGGATGCGTGTGAATAAGCCGGAAGACGTACTTTATTTGAAGCAGTTCGTAAAGCAGCATCCAAACAACAAGATGGGCTGGTATTTGCTTGGCAAACATTACCGCGAGGTTGGCAAGGAGGGCAAAGCCAACTATTGCTTTATACAGGCAGGAGACATCTATGAAGCCTTTGAGGATGAAACCCATCCCATCGCGCTTGCGGAGCAGCAGCTTGCAAGCCTGAAGGATTGGGAAAAAAAGCAGAAGAAAAAACGGCTGGTCTGGCGCATCGCCTTGCTTGCATTACCGCTGCTGCTCTTTGCCCTGGTTGCGCCGGCGCAGCATTATTTGGGCGAAAAATCCCCGCCTGAGGATGATGTCCCTATGACGGTTGAACCTCTTGCGGAGCCTGAGCTTGGCGTTTTATTCGTGCCCCAAAATGAAAGAAGGCCAATTGGTTATGCGCTTAACGGCATAATAGAAGCGGGCAGCGGCGCGCCGGAACGATCCTTTGCTATTACGCTGGAGGAGCGGGAGGGATGGCGAAGCTGGCTGGGCAATGCCAAGTTCTGGCTGTCGGCAACCAAGGGAGAAGGCGCGGGCAAATTCGATGTTGCAATGATGGATCGGGATGCCTGCCAATGCGAGCCTGGAGACAGTGTAAAAGCGAAGGCGCAGTTTGGCGGCTGGCAAGAGGATCAGGAGCTGCATTGGACCGTCATGAGCGGTATTGCTCATTACAAGCGTATGTATGGCAAATGGCCCGCCAATGCATCCGATCTGGTTCGTCCATATCCCAATAACATTTTATCGGGCGACGCCAAGGAAATGGATGCTGTGTTTGCACGCGTATTGGCGCGTCTGAAGGACAAGGAGACAAATGGCGGCGACGGCGCTTCAAGCGAAAGCAATGGCGCGGGCGAAAGTCGAGATAGCGGCAGCTTATCGGTGATCGGCTCAAACGGGCTTTTTCAAGGCGATTGGTCCAAGCCGCTGGAAATCATAATCGACACGTCTAACCACACGCTGGCGGTCGTTCAGAATGATCTGGTTATCCGTAGCTATAAAGTAGGGCTTGGAGGCGACAGAACGCCGGAAGGAACCTTTTATATCGGGGAGAAGGTCAGGGACCCGCAGAGCGAAGACGAAGGCATCTTCGGCACAAGAGGGATGACGCTGTCCAATACGCTGTATGCTATTCACGGCACCAATAAGCCAAACAGCATCGGCAAGGATGAATCGCTGGGCTGTATCAGGATGTATAACGAGGATGTCGAGGAATTATTCGACATGGTGCCTCTCGGGACAACGGTCAAAATTAAAAACGGGAGTCTTCCATCCCGGGCCGAAACGCCTGAAAAAAGATTCAAGCTCGATCCCCAGCAAAATGAAAGCAATCCCGCTAAAGTTTATAAATGGCTGACATAATAATCAAGATGTAAAAATAAGAAGCGCGGAGACGGCGATGATGACGACACCGACTGAAGCAGCGATCCAGATCAGCGCTTTCTTATTGACCTCTTCCTTAGGCTTTTGCTTCATTGTGGCGGGTTTTCTTTTGGCAGCACTCATCATGCATACAACCTTTCTGATTCGAATTTCAATATCCTTCTATAATTATATATTGTAATCGTTTTCGACTTCTGCCGCAATATGACAGGCCTGTAAAGGTCGCGTTCAGACATTATGCGGCTCTTTTCTTTTTGGGCCAAAAGGGATAAACTGTTCGATAGAGTATAAATTTCGGAACGGAGTGACCGGTTTGCTATACAAATCCATACTTAAGCCGCTTTTTTTCAAAATGGACCCCGAAAAGGCCCATCATCTCGTTGTGGACGGGCTGGCCGCGGCCGGCGCAATTCCGGGGGCAACCTCCATCATGAATGCCATGTATGGCGTAGCGGCGACACCTGAGCTGCAAACCGAGCTGTTTGGCATCACCTTTCCGCATCCCGTCGGGCTTGCGGCGGGTCTGGACAAAAACGGAACGGCCAGCGATGGCTTCTCCAGCATCGGTTTTGGTTTTACGGAGGTAGGGACTGTTACCCCAAAAGGTCAACCAGGCAATCCGCAGCCCCGTTTATTCCGTCTGCCGCCCGACGAAGCGCTTATTAACCGCATGGGCTTTAACAATTACGGCGCGGAAGCGATGAAAGAGCGCTTGGACAAGCGCAAGGTGCACCGTGTGCCGATCGCAGTCAATATCGGGAAAAACAAGGATACGCCAAACGAACTGGCTGCTGATGATTATCGGTCATGCATTTCCGTTTTGTACGATTGCGGCGACTTTTTTGTTGTCAATATAAGCTCCCCCAATACGCAAGGTCTGCGCGATTTGCAGCATGGCGACGAGCTGAAGCAGCTGCTGCAAGCGGTCACGAACGAAATGAGCGTTCAAGCGCAGAAGCGTGGAGCTGCACCTAAACCCGTTTTGGTCAAAATAGCGCCGGATATGTCGCAGGACCAACTGGAGCATACTGTACATACAATAAAGGAAAGCGGCGTTGCCGGCATTATTGCAACCAATACCACCTTGTCGCGGGACGGGCTGACTCATGCCCACGCTTCCGAAACCGGGGGCTTAAGCGGCAGGCCGCTTCGCGATCGTTCCACGGAGGTTATAGCCTGTATTTATCGGCAGACGGGAGGCGCGATCCCGATAATTGGCTCCGGCGGCATTTTTACGGCACAGGATGCATACGATAAAATTCGCGCGGGTTCGTCGCTCGTGGAAATTTATACCGCTTTGATTTATAAGGGACCAGGCGTATTGCGTGAGCTGACAAGCGGTCTTACGGAATGCTTGAAAAAGGATGGCTACCGCAACATTGCCGAAGCAGTGGGGGCAGATCATCGTTAGAAACAGGAGGCGGCCGGATGGACGGTAGAGACTGGAGTCTATTTCTACAGCCCTATGAACAAGCAGTTGAAGAATTGAAGGTAAAATTCAAAACCATGCGTACCGAGCTCAAATTGAGGGAAGCTTATGCGCCGATTGAATTCGTGACGGGACGGGTTAAAAAAATATCCAGTATCCTGGAAAAGGCGAAACGGCTAAATGTCCCTCCGGATCAGCTCGACGCCGGAATTGAAGATATTGCGGGTATTCGAATCATGTGCCAGTTTGTTGACGATATTTACCGGGTGGCTGCGCTAATCCGCAACCGGAAGGATCTGGAGCTTGTTTACGAAAAGGATTATATTACCAATTACAAGGACAGCGGTTACCGGAGCTATCACATTATTGTCAAATATCCCGTTCAGACGGCATTGGGCTATAAGGAAGTGCTGGCTGAAATTCAAATAAGAACGCTTGCCATGAACTTCTGGGCGACGATTGAGCATTCCCTTAATTACAAGTTTAAGGAGAGCTTGCCCGAGGACGTAAAAGGGCGGTTGAAGAAGGCTGCCGAAGCGGCGTTTTTGCTGGATACGGAGATGACCAGCATTCGGATGGAAATATTGGACGCCCAGACGGAGTTTGAGGAGCATTCCAATATTGTGACAAAAGTGCTGAGCGGCATCCAGAATTTGTATTTTTATCACCGGGTTCGCGAAGCGGCTCATTATCAGATGAAATTTAACGAGTTGTTCGAGCAGGAAGATTATTTTGGGCTTCAAGCCTTGTCCGCGGACATTCAGTCATCTATTGGAAAGGCTAAAAAAAGCTCTGACCAAGACTGACAGGACCATAAGCGGTTAGTCGGCTCTGCTTGAACGCCCTCGATAAGCCAACAGCCTCCGCCTGCCTCCCTATGGGGAGATGCAAGCGGAGGCTGTTTGGCTGGTTGTGTAGCAGGCGGGCCTGCGTTCAGGTTTGCCCCGACGTTTTAGGTTTAAACTTCGCATCAATGGCTTCGCGGATTTCGTCGGTGTTTTTGCCTTGCTTTTTAAGGGCGATGACTTCCTCCATCTCCATTTTGCAAATGCCGCAGCCCGTACTGTGATCGGTCCAGGTTACGGCGCCTTCATCGGCGGGATGTTCAACCCAATAGCAGCGAAGCAAGGAATCATGGGGATCGTCGATCTCTGTCCCTTGCATGCATCCGCAATAGCAGTTCATACCGCTCATAATGTCGGCATGGCTGTGCACTTGGGCGTACAGCTCCTTCGTCAGCTTGGTATGCTCGTCCAGAAAACCCGGCAGCGTATCAGCCGATGCGGTGGTTTGCCAATGCTCGGAGCCATGCAGCTCGGCGTGGCTGCCCTCTTCCTTGGCAAGGCCGCAGGCGGTTAGCAGCGTGACCAGCGCAAAGCCGAATACCAATGTATACATGATGCCGCGCGGTGTAAAGCGAAAGGAGCTTTCGGAGCCGCCCTTCGATAATTTACTCCTACTGCCGTTCTCCGAGACGCCCGGTTGATGGCCGTTCTGACTCACTGAGCCTCAGCTCCCGAATATTTGGTGAAGAACGCCCGGAAGTCATCGATCGTATAACCGACGTCCGTGCCTTCTTCCCTTATTCCGCTTTCCATTCGGTCCACTTCAACGCCGTCTTTGAAGTAAAGCAGAGTAGGCGTATAATTAATATTCATCTTGTTGTTGTATGCGGGAAATTCAAGCAGATTAAATTGCGGCATATCGATGCCCAGCTCTTGTACAAGCGGCACAAGCTGCGGTGTAGTATATTGGCAATAGATACAAGAGGAGGAGAACATGTATACAAAGAAATCCTCTTTGTCCGCAATCTTCTTGTCCAATTCCGCCGGCAATATGATATTCTGATAATTGGGATCTTTCAGTTGGGCGCGTGTTGCAGGATTGAGATCATTTACTTTTTTGTCATAAAGCGCATTTACGGGACTCATATTGCTGACTGCAAAGATTGATCCGAACAACACCACGACAATACCGATGTACACGTAAATCATTGGGAATTTTTTCTTTCTGCTCACTGTTTTTTTCATTGGCTTGCTTACCTCCGTAAAAGGATTAAATGAATGCCGTGATGGATCGCACACCGCACTTACTTTTTATTATATACCAAACAAGAGTAGGTTTGTAAATGAGAGCAAAGCTCCAATAGGGACATGGAAGGATGAATATATGAACGAAACATTGCCCGCAGCGTTTCTGGACAAAATGAAAGGGCTGCTTTTAGAGGAATATGAACAATTTGTGAATTCCTATAATTTCCCTCGGGCTTATGGGCTTAGAATCAATCCATTAAAGCTGGATGCGGGAAAATGGCATGAACTGTTGCCAATGGGAAAACATTCGCAGCCTATACCATGGAGCAGCGATGGCTTCTATTATTCCGAAGAAGACAGGCCGGGCACCCATCCCTATTATAACGCCGGCTTGTATTATATTCAGGAGCCAAGCGCTATGCTGCCTGTGGAATTGCTGGACGTGCGTCCAGGACATCGGGTGCTTGATTTATGCGCTGCTCCCGGAGGAAAATCAGTCCAGATCGGCGGGCGCCTGCTTGGCAGAGGCGTGCTCGTATCCAACGATAATGCGTATGAGCGCACAAAGCCGCTAGCGAAAAACATAGCTATGGCCGGCATCCGCAACGCTATAGTACTAAATGAGGAGCCGGAGCGTTTGGCGGCCGTTTTTCCCCTCTGGTTTGACCGGATATTGGTGGATGCGCCATGTTCGGGAGAGGGCATGTTTCGAAAGGACGAGAGCATGGCTGCGTCCTGGGAGAGGCATTCCGTTGAACGCTGTTCTGCCATGCAGCGGGACATTTTGATCCATGCCGCTGCCATGCTGGCGCCTGGCGGGCAAATGCTTTATTCTACCTGCACGTTTTCACCAGAGGAAAACGAAGAACAAATTGCGTCCTTTTTGGCTGCAAATCGAGATTTTTCGGTTGTTCCTTTACACCCTGTAAGCGGCCTTCAACCGGGGCGGCCTGATTGGATCGGGGAAGCTGCTGCTAAGCTGGCGGGGAAAGACGTTACGGACAGCTTGAAGGGAGCCGTCCGGGTTTGGCCGCATCATACAGCAGGGGAAGGCCATTTTGCCGTTTTGCTTACACGGCACGCTGAAGCTTCTAAATGCGGTGAGAACCTTCAAAATGAAAGAAGCCGGGAAAATCTTGATGATGTCTCGCGAGCACGTGAACCGAAGCAAGCTTTCACGGACAAGCCTGGTTCATTGCGCTCAGCCGCGGGGGGACGAGCGAAAGCAACGATGCAAAATTCAACGCGCAAGCAAGGAGCCGGGTACCCGGAATCGCCGATGAGCCGCAATAGCCGAAAGTCTCGTGACGGCCAAAGCCATGGGGCAACAAGCGGCGAACGGGTAGACCCTATCGCGGCATGGGAGTACTTTTGCCGGGAAAACCTGCTGCTTGATGCAGCCGAAGATGAAGTGGCGGAGGCTTTTCAGGATAAGGTTTTTTTCAGGTATAGGGGTTTGCCCTCATTGGAGGGGCTTAAGGTCATTCGCGGGGGCTGGCTGCTCGGCGAAGCCAAAAAACAACGCTTTATTCCTTCCCAGCCGCTGTCGATGGGATTGAAGGCGGAGCAAGCGGCGCGAAGTGTATGCTGGAGCTGTCAGGATGATAGGGTATCCCGGTTTTTGCGGGGGGAAACCTTGTTTATTGAGCCGGAGGAGCTGCTGCTTCAAGGCGGAGTGTCCGCAAAAGGATATGTTCTGGTATGTGTAGACGGCTTCCCGCTTGGATGGGGAAAGTACGTGGATGGTATGTTGAAAAATGAATTGGCTGCAGGTTGGAGGCGAATCTGAATGAAGGAACGTCTGCGTATCGATAAGCTGCTTGCCCATGCGGGCTGCGGCACCAGGAGCGAAATTAAACGATATGTCAAGGCGGGCATGGTTACAGTAGACGGAATAACGGTCAAGGATAGCGGGTTAATCGTCGTGCCTTCGGAGCAAGTCATTGCTTTTCAAGGCGCTCAGGTGCATTACCGGAGTGTGGTTTATTTTATGCTAAACAAGCCACAAGGCGTTATATCCGCAACGGAGGACGCAAGGGATACAACCGTGATCGACCTGCTTAAACCGGAGGATAATCTGCTTAAGCCATTCCCGGTTGGCAGACTCGACAAAGATACCGTCGGCTTGCTGCTGCTGACCAATGACGGAGCTTTGGCGCATGAGCTGCTGTCACCGCGCAAGCATGTGGTGAAAACCTATGAAGCCATGGTGCGGGGCAAGGTTACCGATGAGGATATATTGGCGTTTTCGGAAGGCGTTGAGCTGGAGGACGGTTATATAACGATGCCTTCAGAGCTGCAAATTGTTACAAGAGATCATGATGATGAAGGCGATTTGACCTCTATTTCGCTAAAAATCAAAGAAGGCAAGTTCCATCAGGTTAAACGGATGTTTCAAGCGGTAGGCAAAACCGTCCTAACTCTGAAACGGGTAACGATGGGCCCGCTCGTTTTGGATGAAGGCCTTGCCGAGGGGCAATACAGAGAGCTGAGCCAGGAGGAGCTGCTTAGCTTGAAGGAGCTTCAGGGCGGGAAGCAGGGGAAAAAGAGTTGATGTCTGCCGTCATGTAAAAAAAGGAGACCCCTATATAAGTTGAACAATAGAAACAAGCATTAGGCCAGAGTGTAAATGGTTCGTCGCAGCATGAAAGAGAGACGGGAGTGGGAGAGATGAAAGGAAACTTTGGAATCATCGCATTGGATGTGGACGGAACGCTGCTGAATGACGAGCATGCCTTGGTGCCGGAGGTAAAGGAGGCTGTTCGCGAAGCGGCGCAAACAGGCGCGGAAATTGTTTTGTGTACGGGCAGAGGGCCGCGAGCTGCCATGCCGATTATGGAAGAGCTGGGTCTGGCGGGAACGATGATTGTCCATAATGGAGGAGCGACGGTGTCGTCAAGCGACAGCCGCGTGATCAGCCAATTTAAGCTGGATAGCGATAAGCTGAAGCCGTTTCTGGAAACATGCCGCCGGGAAGGGCTTCAATTTGACTTGAATACTGCCTTTGACGTGATGGTGGAGCAGCTTTCGGAGGAAGCCAGGGCTGTTTACCAGCATTTAAACGTTCGGCCTGTTATGCTTAATAGCGGCTACCCGCTGCCTGATGGCTTGATTAAAATGTCCGTATTTGGCCAAATAGAAGGAATAGATCGTGTTCAGCAGTATTGGGAGGGACAAGCACAGACGTTGCAAATTATTCGCAGCGGCGATTATTTTATTGATATTCAGCATCCCGGCGCGAGCAAGGGAGACGCATTAAAAGAGCTGGCCTTGCAAAGAGGCATGCCGCGTGAACGAATATTTTCTATCGGCAATTATTATAACGATATTTCCATGCTTCAATTTGCTGGTCTTGGCATAGCGATGGATAATTCGCCGGACGCTGTCAAAGCGGCGGCTGACGCCGTTTGCGGCAGCAACAACGAAGCCGGAGCAGCGGCAGCGCTGCGCCAATATGTGTTAGGTCAGCCGGCTTGAATAATGCTGTTGTCCATGGCAAGCAAAAGGACCTCATTTCCGCTTTCACGCGGAAATAGAGGTCCTTTGTTTAGTTTATAGAGTTCATATAATAAGTCTGCAACGCTTCCTTGATGTTCAAAGGGTTGCGCATCAAGTCTTTGGCGCTGAAAAAGACGTCCCCGGTTATTTGCGGATATTGCTTGTTGTAGTCGAGCTGGTTGACCAGCTCTTGCGCGCTGTCCCAGCCCGCTTCTTTTGTGCCCAGCTTGTACGGGGAATGCCCGATATATAAGTCCACTCCGGTGCCCTGAACCTCTTGCACCCACCAATCTACCAATTTATCATACCTCGCAACGGGTAAAGAAAGGCTCCAATAAAGCTGCGGATTAATATAATCAATCCAGCCCTGCTTGATCCAGGTGCGAACATCAGCAAACATGCTGTCATAAGCGGTTACGCCGGCTTTGGTATCGGAGCCGGTGGGATCATCCTTCTGGTTCCGCCAAACGCCAAACGGGCTGATGCCATAGCTGATGTCGGGATTTATTGCCTTTATGGCCAGTCCCAGATCACGGACAAACATATTAATGTTGTTGCGCCGCCAATCTCCCTTGGAACGGAGCTTTTCGGGATTATAGGCTTTAAAGGCGGCATCATCGGCAAAAGCTACATTGGAGGGATAAAAATAATCATCCAGATGAATGCCGTCAATGTTATAGTTTCGCGCAACCTCGCTTATCGCCTCAATAATATGCTGCCTTGCTTGCGGCACGCCGGGGTTAATGTACAGCTTGTTGCTTGCGTTAACGATCCAGTCCGGCTGCTGCTTAGCAATGTGATTGGAGGCCAATTTCTCTAGCTTGGCATCAACGCTGGCACGGAAAGGATTAAACCAGGCATGGAACTCCATATTCCGCGCATGCGTTTCTTCAATGATAAGCGCCAGCGGATCATAACCGGGCGCCTGTCCCTGAGTGCCTGTCAAGGATGTGGCCCATGGAACGAGAAGGGAGGGGTAGATAGCGTCGGCTGCGGCGCGCACCTGAACAAATACGGCATTTATGCCCAATGCCTGCAATTCGTCAAGCAGCTTCCGGTATTCGTCCATTTGCTTAACGGCATTGCCATAGGATGCCGTCGATGGCCAGTCCAAATTATATACCGTTGAAATCCAAACGCCGCGTAGTCCGGCTTGCTCCGGTTCCTCAATGCCTGCGTCGATATTTCCATCGACCGGGTCTTGATCCGGCTGCTCCAGGGCGGCGCCTTGCGTCGTTAGCGTAATTCTGCGAAGCTGCTGGCTCCAATCCACCTTTAAGCCCAATTGCTCGCTGACAAAACGAAGCGGCACCATCATACGCTTGTTTTTGAGCTCGACCGATGCTTCCAGCGGGATGGCTTGTCCGTTGACTGTCGCTATTTTGGAGCCCTTTTCCATCATCAAATATGTATTGTCTTTTCCGGCGATAACAACCTGCTGATCCTTTTCATTCCAGACTACTTTTGCGCCTAATTCCTCGCTAATCACGCGTAAAGGCACCATTGTTACAAAAACTTTAGGCAGAATATAAGGCGGGACATCACTTTGAATGACTTTACCGTCCAGTATGATTTCGATTTCCTTGCTGCCGCTGCTTGCTCCATCCGGAAGCGCCGCGGCTTGAGCGGACGGAATGGCAAGTGCCAGAAACATCATCACAATCAGCAGCCAGCCGACCGTCTTTCTTGCTATCATTTTGTTGATAACCTCCTGTTTTGCTCTCGAATAAAGCCGTTTTGCAGTTAGACGCATGAAGGAGGTTGTTTGTTGCGGCGAAGCTATGAAATCACAAAGAAAACCCCCTCTTGCCGGGCGATGAAATCATCGCTGCAATAAGGGGGTTCTCATGTGCGCTGGAGCCTAGCAGGCTCTAGCGCGATTTCACGAAGGGGATGTTCCGTCCGTTACAGAAAAGTTCTAGTAATGATGACCAGAAGAATAAACAGAACCAGGATTACACCCGCCGACGTGTAGCCTCCATACACACCTGACATGCCAAAGCCTCCCGAACTACTGTATTGCCTAAGCCGAAGCGCCATAACTGGCAAATTGCATATCTTCGGCTATCGGCATATTTCACTATATGATAGTATGGGAGTTTTGCTTGGACATTTGCCGGAATATTTGGAATAACGGCGATAGACCGGAAGACTAGCAATTAGCGTCTTCCACGTCCGCCAGGCTTATTCTGGCGGCTGTCTCTGCCAGAACGCTCCTTGCCTCCCGATTGGCCGCCTCGTCCCGAGCCGTCCCGGCTTCCGCGAGCGCCTTGATTGCGGGAGCCTCCGCCGCTTCGCTCATTCCGGCTTCCGCGAGAACCGCGCTGTGAGGTTTCGCCGGTTTCCCAAGGATTACCGCTTCCGACAGCCGCCGTCGCGGAACCGTTTTTGCGGGCGGAGCCGCGTCCGCCTGCCGCTGAACCTCTTCCTTCAGCAGATAATCCTTTTCCTGCTTTGAAACTGCGGCCTTCGGAGGGACGTCCTGCTGCCGCGCTGCGCCTGTCTGACGCGCCGCGTCCAGCTCCGGCGCTTCGTCCTGAAGCACCGCCGCGCCTTCCGCCTCTGCCTTCCGCATCCCGGCCGGATGCTTCTCCGCGCCTTCCGCCCCTGCCTTCTGCGCCGCGAGCCCCTTTACGGGCCGAACCGCGGCCTGCCGATTCCTCACGATCTCCGGTGCGGCCGGAGCCTCCGCGAGAGGCGCTGCTCCTGCGTGCGGAGCCTTGTCCATCGGAAATCTGGCCATCCCGGTCTATCGAGACGCGTTTCAACGCAGCTTGTATGCCGCGTTCGACTGCGGCCAGCTTGCCGGTATCGTAAGGCGTAGCCAGCGTGACGGCCATGCCGTTTTGCCCGGCTCTGCCTGTACGGCCGATCCGGTGAATGTAGCTTTCTGCGTCAAGCGGCATATCGTAATTGTAAACATGGGTAACGCCTTCTACATCCAGGCCGCGCGCCGCAACATCGGTTGCGACCAGAATTTGCAAGCGCGCCTCGCGGAAGCGGCGCATGACCTGCTCCCTTTTGGCCTGAGTCAGGTCGCCGTGCAGCTCGTCGCTGACAAGGCCGTAGTCCTGCAGCGCTTCATTCAGCTTTTTCGCACGTACCTTTGTCCGGCAGAACACAACCGCCAAATATGGCGTGTGCTGCTCCAGCAAATGGATAAGCGCGCTTTGTTTACCCCGATCCGTCGTTTCAACAACTATCTGGTTGATGCTGTCCAGCGTGACATGGCGGCTTTGCACCGTTACATCCGCCGGATCATTCATATATTCGCCCGCCAGCCTGCGAACGGCATCCGGCATTGTGGCGGAAAACAGCATGGTTTGTCTCGCTTTTGGCGTCTGGACAATAATTCTTTCAACCTCGGGAAGGAAGCCCATATGCAGCATTTGGTCGGCTTCATCCAGCACCAGCATCGAAATTTTACCCAAATTGACGGTGCCGCGGTTCATATGATCAATCAGACGCCCCGGCGTCGCAACGACGATATGAGGGGAGTTCTGAAGCTTGCGAATTTGCGCATCAACGTCTTGACCGCCGTAAGCGGCAAGAACGGTAGCTCCTACAACCGGCGCGAGCTTTTTCAGCTCTACCGTAATTTGCAGCGCCAGCTCCCGCGTAGGCGTCAATATAAGGCCTTGAACCTGCTCCTTGCCGGTTTGGATTCGCTGCAGCATGGGAAGGGCGAACGCAAGCGTTTTTCCCGTGCCTGTCTGGGCTTGGGCAATAACGTCTTCCCCTCTGAACAACCGCGGAATACTTTGGCTCTGGACAGCCGTTGGCTCATTGATGCCGTTTTGGGATAAGGCTTCACAAAGCTCCTGCTGTACGCCAAGAGCTGCAAATGACTTTGACATTTCTATAATTCCTCATTTCGTAACATTTCGTATTGAAGCTAAGTATAACAGTTGGCGAAGACAAGTGCATCTCCGAATTGCTTGTGTTATGTTAAAAATGTAAGTTCAAAAAGATCGGTTTTCAGTACCGAGAAGATGGAATGAAGGTAGAAAGGGAGTAGCGGAGCTTAGTGGAGGCTAAGTGAGCAACGGACATTTCGGATGAATTTCATGTTCGATGCTGATCATGCCGCAAGGCATGCGTCGTAATGGAAAGCGGGCTTTTTGAACCACCTTTAATAGCCAGCTATTTTGATGAAAAGGAATGAAGGATAGTATGGACGGCAAATTGCGAACATCCATCAAGGCAGGGCAGCGAGTGCGGATCGTATTGAAGCAGCATCAGCGAACGGGTCAGCTTACCGAAGGGGTGGTTAAGGATATTTTGACCAACTCGCCATCCCATCCCCACGGCATTAAAGTCAGATT
This sequence comes from Paenibacillus oryzae, assembly GCF_001675045.1. Taxonomy (GTDB): domain Bacteria; phylum Bacillota; class Bacilli; order Paenibacillales; family Paenibacillaceae; genus Pristimantibacillus; species Pristimantibacillus oryzae. Next base: position 167,944 of record NZ_LYPA01000075.1, on the reverse strand, counting down.
AAGCGACGGAGCGGTGGGAAGAGTCAAAGAAATTATAGAATAAATCCGGTAGTGGAGCAGCGGCAGGGAGGCTGAAGAATGGCATTTGGCATTAAAAGAGAAGAGCTTCAGGCTTGGAAATCTGCCGTAGCACAGGGCGAAATCGCGTTTTTGACGCATTATTGGCTGGACGAGCGTTTTCCGGAAATGAAGACAGTGACCAAGGTTGGCTGCTCCAATCTGGACAAGCTGGCGGCATGGTGCAGAGATCATGGACTGGAGCCGCGTTACATACATCGACGGGGGGAATACCCCCATTTTGACCTGTTTGGCCCGCGCCAGGCCGCTATTCTGAAAAAGGCAGGCCAGCAGGGGATAATACAGCGCTTTGGCATAAAGGAGACGGTGAGATAAGGAAATGGGAGATACCTATCATCTCAATAAACGTATCGAAGAAATTTCGCTAAACGGTTGGCCTGCATTGCAGTCGGTTCTCTATGACGGCTGGCTGCTTCGCGTTTCGGAGGGCTATACCAAACGATCCAATTCCATTAATCCGATATACGGACATTCCATGCCGCTGGATGATAAAATAGCCTATTGCGAACGGTTCTACAGGAAAAAAGGGATGGACTCCGTTTTTAAAATCACTCCTTTTTCCCATCCCGAAAATCTGGATGGCCGGCTGGAGGAGCTGGGCTACCGGAAAGCCGAGCATGTGCTGGTTCAAACGCTGGAGCTTGATTCTCTCCCGTCGCCGGTTCATGCGGAGGCGGAGTTCTCCGATCAAGCCGGAGATATATGGCTCCGGCAGCTTGCAGAGCTGAAGGGGCTGAGCGCGACGCAGCTCGAAACAAAACGAAAGCTTTTTTTCGGACAGCCGCTTAACCAATGTTTTGCTTCCCTCAAGGTTGACGGCAAGCCCGTGGCATTCGGCAATATCGTGCTGGAGGACGGCTGGGCGGGTTTATCGGACATTATGACTGATCCTCATTATCGCGGCAGGGGTTACGGGTTATCGCTAACGCTGCATCTGCTGAATTGGGCGAAGCAGAGCGGCGCGAGCAAGGCCTATCTGCTAGTTGTCGACGATAACAGCGCTGCACTAAGCCTTTATAGCAAGCTAGGCTTTCAAACCGTCTATGAATACTGGTATAGGGTCAAATCTGTCGCCAGCCAATAATCACCATCCCCGGCCTATGCAACCTTTCTTCGTATATGTCCGTCAGTTGTGGTATATACTGATGAAAATGGCAGATTTACAATGAATGCTATTTTATGAGAAAGGCTGAGATGACATGAATCACAAAAACTGGCTGATTGCAGTGGTCGGGCTGATGTCGCTGGCGGCGGGATGGATGTATTTAAATGACGGTTTTTATTTCAAGGATCTGCTGGGCATGGAGCAAGGCTCGGAGCTTGCCGCAACATCCTTTTGGAGCAAAGCCTCCATGGGGCTGGGAGCTGTGCTTCTTGTTACCCTTGCACTCCGCTCGCGCATGAAGACTGCAATAAACGACGGCCAGATGATTTTGCTCTTGTCCTTCTTGTTTGTCATTCAGCTGCCTGCATTGGGACTTTGGACGATCGGTTTTTTTATAAGCGGGTATGGAAGTCTTCCCGGCGCTGTGCTGCACGCAGTATTGCTGCTCGCCATTACATTGATTTTTGTGACCGGGAAGGTCAATTATGCCGAGGATGCAAAACCATCGCAATAACCATTAGCTGCGTGGTTCCAAAATTGATAACACGGGATGGGGAAAACGGCCGGGGCATGTCGGATTGCTTGACATGAGCATGATTTGCCTTATATAATCGTATATATTGATTTTTCCAATAAATAAGCGTTGAAGAGGAATAGTACATCCGTTATGAAGGTTTCAGAGAGCCGGTGTTTTGGTGAAAACCGGACCTTATGCGGAAGGAAGCTCGCCTTGGAGCTGTGCAAGACCGACATGATTGCTCATGGCGGCATATGCACCGATTCAGCCCGCGTTAAGGGCTTTGAGTGAGCGTCGGACAGAGCATGTTCGAGCTAACTAGGGTGGTACCACGGGAGAATAACCTCTCGTCCCTAGCGTTAATCCGCTGGGGGCGGGAGGTTTTATGTTTTTCTACGACTAGGAGGATGTATGTCATGAGTCATGAGCATCGCCACGGCTATAATCCGCTGGCAATCGAACCGAAGTGGCAGCAATATTGGGACAACAACAAGACGTTTCAGACAAAAGAGGAAAAAGGCAAGCCGAAGTTCTACGCCCTTGATATGTTTCCATATCCATCCGGCGCAGGGCTTCATGTAGGCCATCCGGAAGGCTATACGGCAACGGATATCGTATCCCGCTACAAGCGGATGAAGGGCTTTAACGTGCTGCATCCTATGGCATGGGATGCATTTGGTTTGCCGGCGGAGCAGCATGCGCTGGATACCGGGCAGCACCCGCGCGACATCACCTTCAAAAATATTGATAACTTCCGCCGCCAGATCAAATCATTGGGCTTTTCCTATGATTGGGATCGGGAATTCAGCACAACGGACCCGGATTATTATAAATGGACGCAGTGGATTTTTATCCAGCTGTACAAACGCGGCCTTGCCTATGTGGCAGAGGTTCCCGTCAACTGGTGCGAAGCGCTGGGCACGGTGCTGGCGAACGAAGAGGTTATCGACGGCAAAAGCGAGCGCGGCAACCATCCCGTCGTCCGCAAGCCAATGCGCCAATGGATTCTTAAAATTACAGAATACGCGGAACGCCTGCTCGAGGATTTGGAGGAGCTGGACTGGTCCGAAAGCATCAAGGATATGCAGCGCAACTGGATTGGCAAATCGACCGGCGCGGAAGTGACCTTTGCTATCGAAGGGCGCAAGGAGTCGCTGGTTGTATTTACGACACGCCCTGATACGCTGTTTGGAGCAACCTATTGCGTATTGGCTCCGGAGCATGAGCTGGTAGCCGCTATCGTTACAGAGGAGCAGCGCGGCGCGGTTGAAGCCTATCAGGAAGCTGCCGCACGCAAGAGCGATCTCGAACGGACGGATCTGGCCAAAGAAAAAAGCGGCGTATTTACGGGAGCGTATGCGATCAATCCCGCAAACGGCGAAAAAACGCCGATCTGGATTGCGGATTACGTGCTGGCAGGTTACGGTACGGGCGCAATTATGGCGGTTCCGGGCCATGATTCCCGCGACTGGGAGTTTGCGAAGCAATTCGACCTGCCAATCATCGAGGTTGTGCAAGGAGGAGATGTTTCAAAAGAGGCATATACAGGAGAAGGACCGCATGTCAATTCCGGCTTCCTTGACGGCCTGAATAATGAAGATGCGATCAAAGCCATGATCGACTACTTGACTCAAAACGGCAAAGGTAAGGGCAAAGTGACTTACCGTCTGCGAGATTGGTTGTTCAGCCGCCAGCGTTATTGGGGCGAGCCGATTCCGATTCTGCATCTGGAGGACGGCACAATGAAAACCGTGCCAGAGGACCAGCTGCCGCTGCTGCTGCCTGACGTAGACGCCATCAAGCCTTCCGGCACGGGAGAGTCTCCGCTGGCGAATGTGACAGATTGGGTCAACACCGTTGATCCCGAAACCGGCATGAAGGCCAGACGCGAAACAAACACCATGCCGCAATGGGCGGGAAGCTGCTGGTATTACCTGCGCTTTATCGATCCCAAAAACGATAAGGAAATCTGTTCGCCGGAGAAGCAGAAGGAATGGCTGCCTGTCGATCTGTATATCGGCGGCGCCGAGCACGCCGTGCTTCATTTGCTGTATGCCCGTTTCTGGCACAAGGTGCTGTACGATATCGGCGTAGTGCACACGAAGGAGCCGTTCCACAAGCTGGTTAACCAAGGCATGATTTTGGGCACGAACAATGAAAAAATGTCCAAATCCCGCGGCAACGTCATTAATCCGGATGATATTGTCGGTGAATATGGCGCAGATACGCTGCGGATGTACGAAATGTTTATGGGGCCGCTGGAGGCGACCAAGCCATGGAATACAAACGGCGTTGAAGGCACGTACCGCTTCCTGGCCCGCGTATGGCGGCTTTTTGTAAACGAAGACGGCACACTGACATCCAAGCTGAGCAAGGATGGCGAAACCAGCGACGAATTCAAGCGCGTATGGCATCGCTCCATCAAAAAGATTGGCGAGGATTATGAAGGCCTGCGCTTCAATACAGTCATCAGCCAATTGATGATTTTTGTCAACGAAGCTTACAAAACCGAGGTTCTGCCGGAACAAGCGCTGCGCGACTTCCTGCAGCTGTTGTCCCCGATCGCTCCGCATATTTCAGAGGAGCTGTGGGCAATGCTTGGACAAAAAGAAAGCATCACGTACAGCCAGTGGCCATCGTACGACGCAGCCTGGACGGTAGATCAGGAGGTTGAAATTGTTGTTCAGGTCAATGGCAAAATTGTAGAGCGCTTATCCATCGCTGCCGATACAAATCAAGCCGACATGGAAGCACTTGCCAAGGATCTGCAAAAGGTGCAGGAGCTGATTGCGGGCAAAACGGTCCGCAAGGTTGTAGCCGTTAAGGGCAAGCTTGTCAACATTGTCGCCAACTAAAGGGCGCATGGCGCCCGTCCATAAGTAAAACGCAAACCGAAGAGGTGAGCGGACTTTAGCTGAAGAACAGCTATTGACCGTTCACCTCTTCGCCGTAAAAGGAGGTGGATACCTTGATAAGATCCTCACGGTATTTGGCATGCGTTGTTGCGATCAAATCCTGAAACATGCCGCTGCTTTTGCGTTCAAGCAGCTTAAGCGCTTTGGCGGTAATGCCGCCCGGCACGGCAACCCGCTCCTGCACCTCGGCCGGGGTCATGCGGCCTTCCGTCAGTAGTAGCGCGGTTCCCAGCAGCATATTGGATGCAACCTGCTGAGCGGATTCTCGCGGAATGCCGGTTTCCTCGACTGCGGCATTGACGAACTGTTCCAGCAGAAAAGCCATAAATGCAGGACCGCAGCTCGACAAGTCGGAAACGATGCGGGTGTAGCTCTCCTCAATCCGCAAGGGCTCGCTTATATGATCGAACAACGCCTCAAGCCTTTTTTTGTCCCGGTCCTCCATTGTGTCTCCGTAAATGCAAAGCGCCGATCCGCTCCATACCAGATTCGTAATGCTGGGAATGATTTTGGCGATTTTGCAGTTCAGCTCGCCTTCCAGATGGGAAACAAGAACGGGACTTGTAATGGATACAACAATTTTGTCGGGCGTCATAACAGGCCGGATGTCCTTTACAACATGAATGAATTCATGAGGCTTGACGCAGATGAACACAATGTCGCTGGCCTGGGCCGTATCGGCATTGTAAAACTCGGCCTTAATGCCTGGATAACGCTCTGCAAAGGTTTGAGCCTTGGAAAAGGTGCGGTTGCTAACCGTCACTTCCGCGGGCAGCAGAGCTCCGGATGTCATAAACGCCTCGATCAGCAGACTCCCCATGGAGCCTGTTCCGATAAATCCAACCTTCATGGCATAAACCCCCCGTGCCAGAGTGTGAACATTTCCATATTCTTTAAAAGATATTCAGGGGGACTTGTTCCATATGTCAATGCTTTGCAGATTGGTACATGTAAGTTGAAATGCTTTTACATTCAGAAATCCGTGAAAGGATGGAAGTTATGAAAATAGCTGCAGATAAGCTCTGCAAATGGTTTTCAGGCAAAACCAACAGCGGACAACATCGATATAGCGGGCGCCAGCCAGCCGCAAAGGCAGGGGGCGTAGAACGGCTGTTGTCCGCCAGGCTGCTGCGCACCAAGCTGCCCGGGCTGCTGTGCGTTTCAGGCGCCGTCGTTTTGCTGCTGCTCGCATTTAGCGGAGAGGATAGCGGCGCGGGCGGGGAGTGGGTGCCGCTTAATGATGCCTTGCAAGCAAAGCTTGACGGAGTGGAGGATGCCGGCCTCTGGGCAAGGAGTGAAAAGAAGCCTGAATCAAAGGAGAGTGCATCTGCACGGGACAAAAGCAGCAGTCAAACTGCCGCCGCTGCTAGTGTAGATGATGGTCCAAACGGCAAAGATAGCGGCGGTGCTGTAGTGTCAGGCGAACCAAACGGTCCTGTCAGTAGCAATGCTGGCAAGCTGGATATTAATCGCGCCACCGCTGCGGAGCTGGAGACGTTAAAGGGAATTGGGCCATCCAAGGCTGCTGCGATTGTTCGAGACCGCGAGTTGAATGGTTTTTTTCTCAGTGTAGATGATTTGCTCAGGGTTAAGGGAATTGGCGATAAACTGTTGGCGGGCTTGAAAGAAAGCGTTGTAGCAAACCGCTGATTGTGAGATAATGGAAAGGACAGCCACTTTAAAGCGGCAGTTAAATGCAGAAGCAATTAGCTGGAGGGTGATCAGGACCATGTCAGAGGAAAAAAAGCTTTCGCTAGACACGCTATCCGTCCACGGAGGTCAAGAAATCGATCCGACAACGCAGTCTAGGGCCGTTCCTATTTATCAGACTACGTCGTACGGCTTCAAGGATACGGACCATGCAGCCCGTTTGTTCGGCTTGCAGGAGTTCGGCAATATTTATACGCGCATTATGAACCCGACATCGGATGTTTTTGAAAAGCGCGTTGCAGAGCTTGAAGGTGCCCCGGCCGCGCTGGCCGTTGCTTCCGGACAAGCCGCGATCACGTATTCTATCATGAATATCGCTGGTGCGGGAGATGAAATTGTTTCCTCCACAAGCCTGTACGGGGGAACCTACAACCTGTTTTCCCATACGCTGCCCAAGCTGGGCATAGCGGTTAAATTTGCGGACCCCGCAAATCCGGAAAACTTCCGCGCCGCTATTACCGACAAAACAAAAGCGGTGTTTGTAGAAACAATCGGCAATCCTAAAGGCGATGTAATCGACTTGGAGGCGGTTGCCGCAATTGCTCACGAAAACGGCATTCCGCTTATTGTGGACAACACCTTCCCTAGCCCGTATTTGTGCCGCCCGATTGAGCATGGCGCAGATATTGTTGTTCATTCCGCCACAAAATTTATCGGCGGGCATGGCACGTCCATCGGCGGCATCATCGTGGACGGAGGCAAGTTCGACTGGAAGGCTAGCGGCAAGTTCCCTGGCTTGACCGAGCCAGACCCAAGCTATCATGGCGTCGTTTATACCGACGCGGTTGGTCCTGTCGCCTATATCATTAAAGCCCGCGTGCAATTGCTTCGTGATATGGGAGCAGCTTTGTCTCCGTTCAACTCCTTCCTGCTGCTGCAGGGTCTGGAAACGCTGCATCTCCGCATGGAGCGCCACAGCAGCAACGCCCAAGCGGTGGCTGAATACCTGGAAGCTCACGAAGCGGTTGAATGGGTCAATTACCCGGGCTTGCCAAGCCACCCGTCCTACGAGCTGGCTCAGAAATATTTGCCGGACGGCAAAGGCGCTATTCTAACCTTTGGCATCAAAGGCGGAATAGAAGCTGGCAAAAAAATCATCAATTCCGTGAAGCTGCTGTCGCATCTGGCTAACGTCGGCGATTCCAAGTCGCTGATTATCCATCCGGCCAGCACGACTCATCAGCAGCTGTCGGAGCAAGAGCAATTTGCTGCCGGCGTAGAGCCGGGAATGGTGCGTTTGTCCATCGGAACCGAAGGTATTCGCGACATCATAGCGGATCTGGAGCAGGCTATCGCGGCAAGCCAGGCTTAATCGGCAGCTGTTGCTTTACTTATTTTCCAATAAAGAAGCGCTGTCGGACAAGCGACAGCGCTTCTTTATATTGAAGCTGAACCATCCAGCTGCTCTAACACGCTCACAGAAAGTCATGTTTATGTTTTAATCCTCAGTTGAATGGTTAGTAATTTTGGCTGCAATAAGCTACTGATCTTTTGCTCTATCTTTGCATGTCTTTAAGGCAGCGGATTTATGAAGTATAATAAGGGAACATCAATAGATAGCGGCGGACAAGCCCGCCAAAAGCGGAAGGGGGCGCGCACAAATGGCTGAAACCGGAAATGATGCCTCGCGCAAGGATTGGGATACATATTTTATGGACATCGCCTATATGGTTTCGACTCGTTCACGCTGTCCTCGAAGACATGTCGGCGCTGTTCTCGTTCAAGGGAAAAAACTGCTGGGGACAGCTTACAATGGCGCTCCGATGGGAGTGCCGGATTGCTCCGATGCCGGGTGCATGATTGCTGAAGAAATTGAAGTTAATATTACGGATGGCGTGGAGCAGGTTGTTCGCAAGCAGCGCTGCATACGCACCATTCACGCAGAGCAAAATCTTCTGCTTTTCACCGACCGGGCGAATCGGGAGGGCTCGACGGTTTATGTAACGGACCAGCCTTGCTGGACCTGCGCCAATATGCTGGCAAACAGCGGAGTGGTGGAGATTGTTTATCATAGGAGTTACCCCAAGGACAGCGTTAAGGTGTATAGCCTTATGGAGCAAAAGGGAATTGTTTTTCGCCAGCTGCAATCCTATGCGCCTCCCGAGCAGGCTCAGATGGCTGTTATCCCGTAAAAAAAGGCGATCGCCCCAGTAGGGGAAATGCTGCGGAATGCTGGAGCATTACATTTTTGTAAACGACAAATTAGGGCGCGTCTGAAAACCCGCTTGAGGTCATCTTGCACCGCCTTTTCGCCCCCTGCTAAGTCCGTTTTGTTTGACTTACCGCCGGTAAGCCTGCACAAAACTTCCTTGCTTGGGACAAAAAATCGGCACTACCACTCGGAGTATTCAGACACGCCCTAGTTAATTAAGGAGTTGCTTTGCATAACTGTTTCCATTCATCATATTCGACATGCCACATCAATTTTAGTCATTAATGGAAAGCGAATATTAATCGACCCAATGCTGAGCAAGGCTGGCGGACTTTCACCAGTGCCATTAACACGGAATTATGTCAGGAATCCGCTGGTTGAAATGACAGTTCCACTGAGTGTTTTCCAGGATATAGACGCCATTTTGTTGACGCATCGCCATTTCGATCATTGGGATAAGAAAGCACTATCTGTTTTAGATAAAGGACTTCCTGTTTTATGTCAGCCAAAAGATCAAGCGTCAGTCCTTTCTGCCGGATTTTCAAGAGCATTGCCAGTGGACGAGAGTCTGGAATGGGAAGGTATTTCTATCAAGCGGATTCAGGGAATCCACGCCTACGGCTTGACCGGCAAATTGCTGGGACCGGTATCCGGCTTTATTTTGGATTCAGCGCAGCAAGGCTCTGTTTATATTGTTGGCGACTGCATGTTGACGCCTGCTATTGAAGAGGCGTTTCGGAAATATGCTCCGGATATTGCTATTGTAAATACGGGAGAAGCGCAGATGATATGGGGAGCTGTCATAACGATGACGCGCGAGGATGTGCTCCGGCTGGCCCGATTGTCGCCAAAAACTAAACTAGCAGCCGTTCACATGGATGCCATCAACCACTGCAAGCTCAGCAGGCGTGAGCTTGAGGTATATTTGCGGGAGCAGCATTGCGATGGAGCCGTGTGGATTCCGGAGGACGGGGAAGTCCGTATATTTTAGAGATAGGCGCAAACGTTTTTGATTAATAATCTATCGTTATTGCAAGTTAAAATTATACGAAAAAAAACAAGGAAGAACCTTTTGGAGCAAGCTTGAGCTTGCGCTGGAAGGTTTTTTTTGTTGCGCATGGGAGGATGCAAGGATGATGAGTATGAATAATCGGCCTTTGCTCTGGTTTGCTCTGAGCTGGGTCGCGGGGAGCGCTTTTGCGGCATCGCTGGGCATGCGCGGCAGCTTGCTTGCAGCAGGAGCAGGCGTTTTGCTTGCCGCTGCAGCGATAGGCTGGAGGCTGGCAAGCCCCCGTCTGATGCTGGCTTGCCTGCTGGCGCTGACGGCGGCGTCGGGACAGCGGCTTTGGGCCGACGAGCGCAATGTGACGGCGCTGGACGCTGTGCGCGAAGCCGCTGCTCTGGATGGTCCGCTGGCGGCGTATCCTGTTAACGCCAGCGGAGTCATCGTTAGCGCGGTCGAGGTCGACGGCGACCGCGTTCGTTTTGTCATGGAGGCGCGGAGCGTCCATGTTGAAGGTTATCCGCCGCTGACGGGCCTCAGCGAGCGGATCATGGTTCAGCTGCGCCTTCAGCAGCAGCTGGAGCAGGAAATCGCCGCAGCCTGGCAGCGCGGCGATGCCATTGCCGTGGCGGGGGAGCTTGCCGCCCCCGCCGAAGCAACCAATCGCGGCGGCTTCGACTACCGCCGCTATTTGCGCAGCCAGAGAATCCACTGGCTGCTCAAGGGGCAAGGCGCCGCCGACGCGCAGGTGGAGCCTGCGGCGGGCGCCTTTACCGCGGCCGCGCTGCTGGGCCGCGTGGATGCCGCGCGCGGCTGGCTCGGCGCGGCCTTTGACGAGCTGTACCCCGATAGTCAAGCGGGGTACATGAAAGGGCTGATCCTCGGCATCCGCGAGGATCTCGACCCTGAGCGCTTCGGCCAATTTTCGAAGCTGGGCTTGACGCACATATTGGCTATTTCCGGCCTTCATGTCGGCGTGTTTCTGTATGTGCTGGGAGGCCTGCTTCGTCTGGCAAGGCTGCCGAAGGAGAAAATATTGCTCATTCTGCTTTTTGCCGTTCCGGCGTATGTTCTCTTAACGGGCGGTTCGCCTTCCGTGCTGCGGGCGGGAATCATGTCCATGCTGGGGCTTGCGGCGGCACGTATGGGCAAGCTGAAGGATGGCCTGCATTTGATTAGCGCGGCGGCGCTGGCGCTGTTGGTTGTTAATCCTTATGTTTTAAACGACATTAGCTTCCAGCTTTCGTTTATTGTAACGCTGGGTCTGATTTTAGGCGTGCAGCCGTTAAGACGATGTATGCCGCGCTGGAAAAAGCACGGCTGGCTGCCGGATTTGATAGCCGTATCCGTCACGGCGCAGCTTGTTTCGTTTCCGGTGACGCTTTATTATTTTAACGGCTTTCATCTTCTGTCTCTGCCGGCTAATCTGGTGCTGGTGCCGTTTATCAGCTTTGTCGTTTTGCCGATTGGCTCCGCCAGCTTGATGGTTTCGATGGTTTGGCAAGGAGGGGCCAAGGCGCTGGCTTCAGCGGGCATCTGGGCCAATGACTTTTCGTTTAAGCTTGTTGAGCTTATGTCGACCGGCATTAGCAATCATTTACGGTTAATCTGGAAAACGCCGCCGCTCTGGTGGGTGTATGCCTGGCTGCTTCTTTTGCTGCTATTGTTTTCCTTATTAAGGGGATGGCAGGCCATGAAGGCCGCCAAAAAGCGCAGCGAGGCAGAAGGGCCGCCATTGGAGAATCCTTTTACGGCAAAAGGAATGGACAAAGCCAGGAGGCTGGGTTTTGCTTTTATCGGACTAGCCGCTGCCTTTGGCATGATGTTGGTATATGCGTATATGCCGGATGCGGCAAACAGGGATGCTGTAATCAGCTTTATGGATGTGGGGCAGGGAGATTCCGCATTGATCAGAACACCCGGAGGAAAGCATATTTTGATTGACGGCGGCGGAACTGTTTCTTTTCAAAAGCCGGAGGATGCTTGGAAGACGAGAAAGGACCCTTTTGAAGTTGGCGCAAAAGTGGTAGTTCCGCTCCTGCTGAAAAGAGGAGTGCAGCATATTGATCTGCTGGTCATTACCCATCTGGATAGCGACCATATTCGCGGTTTGGCGGCAATTATGGAGCAAATACCGATTTCTGCCGTCTGGTGGAACGGAACCTTTAAGGAAGCGGCCGATGCGCGGAGTCTGCTGCAATCAATGCTTGATAAAGGCATTCCGCTGTATGCGCCAAAAGCCGGGGATAGCTGGCGTCCCGACCCGGATACGCGGCTTGAGGTATTATGGCCGCCGTCTGAATCGGAGGGAGCCCGATTGGCTGGAGTACCGCTGATTAAGGAGCAAAACGAACAGAGTCTGGTGCTGGAGCTGGAGACATACGGCAAAAGGTTCCTGTTTACAGGCGACATTGGAACCGCAACGGAGCGGTCGCTTATGCGTATGATGGTTGAGGGGTTAGGCGAAAAGCAGTCCGCCCTGCATATTATGAAGGTTGCCCATCATGGCAGCCGATTTTCTACGGCGGATGATTGGCTGGATTTTTGGCGGCCTGCCGTTGCGGTAAACTCTGCCGGAGCTAATAATCCGTACAATCATCCCCATCCGGACACGCTTGCAAGACTTCAAGCGGCAGGCGTTGCGCTCTGGAGAATTGATCAGCAAGGAGAAGCTTCCTTTCGTGTTAATAACAGGGGAATCTATTATTGGGCAAAATGATTCTATATACGCAAACCCATATTTTTGGTATGCTTTGAGGTGGAGTTTAATTCGAAAATTGGCATGAACAACATTTATCGCATAACCTTTTAATATGGCTCTTATATAGGTACTTATATATTCTGGCAGGCTGTCTTATTTTAGCGGAGGCGTATTTGTATGATTTTTCGTATAAAAGCTGGCAGCATTATGGCCAGATTACCCTAGTTGTACGAATCATCGTACAAACTGCCCGCATCCGGGCAGCGATTCCTTATTTTTGTATGGATAATCGTACAAAACGTCCGCATCCGGGCAGTGATTCCTTATTTTTGTACGATTAATCGTATAAAATGCCCAGTTTCGGGCAGCGATTACTTATTTTTGTATGTATAATCGTACAAAATGCCCGGTTCCAAGCAAGCAATTCCTTATTTTTGTACGATTAATCGTACAAAATGCCCGGTTCCAGGCAGCAATTACTTATTTTTGTACGATTAATCGTACAAAACGCCCGATTCCGGGCAGTGATTCCTTATTTTTATACGATTAATCGTACAAAATGCCCGGTTCCAGGAGGCGATTACTTATTTTTATACGAATAATCGTACAAAGCCCCGTCCTCATGGCAATTGCCTTTTCCTTTTGAACGATAAATCACACAAAATGACAGATTTGGTTACCCGGCCCTGTCATGCATGCAGCAATTTTTGAGTTAAGCCCTAAAAATAAAAAAAACGTGCACATCATGGTGCAACTTTTAAAGCAACCTGCCCGTCAATAAGGTTGCAAGAGAGGAGGATCCTTCGTGGTTGAGCTCAGCACCATTAAAGCAGCCCAATCGGGAGATCGAGAAGCGTTAATTACTCTATTGCGAGAGATTGAAACGCATGTTTATCGGACAGCCTATTATATATTGAACAATGAGCAAGACGCGATGGATGCTGCTCAAGAAGCGCTTATCCGCATTTATACCAAAATTGGCTCCTATGAGGAAAAAGCCCAATTTAAGACCTGGGTGCAACGTATCGTTACCAATATTTGTATCGATAAGTTCAGAAGGAGCAAGCCAACCGTGTCCATAGACGAGCATGAGCTGGTATTCAGGGAAAAGCGGGATGTTGAGGACGAGGTAATGTCGTCCTATGCTCTTCAAGACATAAGAAGCGCTATTGACCAGCTGCCGGAGCATCATCGAACCGTCGTGGTGCTTCGATATTTGCAGGATTTCTCCTACAATGAAATTGCCGATTGCCTCAACCTGCCGCTTAATACGGTTAAGTCCTACCTTTTCAGGGCCAGACAGCAACTTCAATCGCTACTACATGATTATCAGAAAGGAGGCGTCCGGGGATGAATTGTCAAGAGGTGATGGAACTGATGCAAAGACAACTGGACGATGATCTGGATGAAAGCGAGATTACCGTTTTGATGAATCATACCAGGCAATGTCCGGAATGCGCCGAAATGCTGGAGAGGCTGAAGCTGCTATCTGCGGAGTTGACAAGCTTGCCCAAAGTGACGCCCAGCTACAGTCTGGTGGATGCGATCCTGCCGGAGTTGCTCCGTATTGACGAAATGAAAAATACGGATACCGATACGGTCACAGATACCGATACTGAAAATGCCTTATTGCCTGAAACGGATACGGTTCTTCCTGCTGCAGCAGCTCCGGACATCGGCGTTCAGCGGCGCCGTAAGCGTTGGCGTTCATGGGGCAGCATTGGCGGCGTAGTAGCAGCAGGTATCGTTGCCAGTATCTTTATGATTACGTATCCTCCCAACTTTGGCTCCAATCAAAATAACAGCACAGGCGTTGCGGGCGATATGACCTATTCGGTTGCTCTTCAGAATGAAGCCGCCGGGGCTAGAAGCATGACGGAAGACCCTGGAGGAGATGCATCCACTAACGATGTTGGCATCCAATCCTTCGAAGCTGGTCTGGAGGGAGCTGCGAACGAGCAGGAAGGGAAGCAAGCTCCAGTCACAGAGCGGTTGGGAGAGGCTGCACCTGCAGAAGGCGGAGATACTTCAGGCACAAGATCAGATAGCAAACCGGAATCCGTACAGCAAACAGGAGCCGTTGGAGAAGGTACCAATGCGGATGAAGGGGATCAGCGTTTCGTTGCCAAATATGACGGTCCCGTTGCGAAAGATATGACCGATCAATCCAGCACCGCTCTGAACGTGGAGCAGATGGAAAATTCTGACATGCCGGAAAGTCTGACAACAGGCGGCATGCATAATCTGATTTCGGAAGAAGTTGCGCTTTCCCCTGACGGATTGTATTTTGCCGCGGTTAACAATTTTACAATTGTTGTTACAAGAGCGGATTCCGGTGAGGAGCTGATGAAGTCGTCCCGCAAAAACGGGGAATTCGGAGGTCTTGTCTGGTCGGAGGACTCTTCCTCGTTAAGCTATGAGGTCAAGCTTGGGCAAGGAGCTATCGAAAAATACGTTATTTCCGCCAAAGACTGGACTGAAAAAAAAGCAAACCATTAAATTTCTGCAAAGCCGTCACCATTAGCCATGGATTTGAGTATGATATACCCAGGTAAACAGTCTGCGACGTTCCGCAGCGTCGTATGACCATTCCTCTGGCAGTGCCATGGAGCTGCCTACGAATGTTTATATAAAGACAAAGGGATGCTGCCTTCGGGAAGTCATCCCTTTGTTGTTGTGTCATGGTTGTTGTGTCGTGGTTGTTGTGTCATGGTTGTTGAGCTATGTTTGTTGAAGTATGATAGAAGATATACGAACGGATGAATCAGGGGGATGAAGGATGGAGGCCAAGGAAGCCTTTAGAGAAATGAAGGCGGGGAAATTCCGTCCAGTCTATGTATTGTTCGGCAAGGATCGTTACCGGATGACACAGTTTATAGATACCTTGAGCAATATGATGTTTGCTCCCGAAGAGAAGGAAATGGGCATCGTTAAGTTTGATACCGCAGAAACGGCGGTTGAAGAGGCGGTTTTGGAGGCGGAGACACCTTCTTTTTTTGGCGGGCGTAAGCTGGTTCTTATACGGGACAATACGGTTATGGCGGCGGGCGGAAAAGAAAACGCAAAGGTTGAGCATGCCCCGGAGCGGGTGTTGGCCTATCTGGAAGCGCCGATGGAGGATACCGTTTTGGTATTTGCCGTACAATCGGACAAGCTGGATGAACGGCGCAAGCTGGTCAAGGCGCTTAAGGATCGGAAATCGCTGATTGCTTTTCAGGAAATGGATATGGCGGAGCTGAGACAATGGCTGATCAAACGCGCTGCGGAGCAGGGCAGAGTGCTGGATGCCGATGGAGCGGAGCTGTTGATTACCCGAATAGGAATGAACACGGGAGGTCTGTCTCAGGAGCTGGACAAGCTATGTCTGCATGTTGGCAAAGGCGGCAAGATCGGCGCCAATGAGGTAAGCGGGCTTACAGTGGCTTCACTGGAGGAGGATGTGTTTGCGCTTGTAGATGCAACATTGGAGCTTCAAATCCGGCGCGCGTTGGATCTGTACAAGCAATTGCTTACCAAGCGGGAAGAGCCGATCAAAATTGCCGCTTTGATCGCCCGGCAGCTCCGCATTATGCTGCAAATCAAGGAGCTAGAGCAGCATCATTATTCGCCGCAGCAAATGGCAGGCCAGCTGGGGCTGCATCCCTATGCGGTTAAGCTTGCGGCAGAAAAGGCCAAAAAGTTTTCGCCAGCCGTCCTTGGCAAGCTGTTGTCAGCTTTGGCCGACCTGGATTACGGGATGAAAACCGGAGCAATCGATAAGCATCTGGGGCTGGAGCTGTACTTTTTATCTTTAGGCGTGGATGGCACACGTAGGGATGTGAGCGTTTAGAGGTTGAAGCATAATAAAAAGCAATAAAAAAGAGCGGTATCTCCATTCCGGGGACATCGCTCTTATTTTTTCCATACTAGGCTTGAGCGGACAAAGCGTTCAGTCTCTTAGCCAGGCGGGATTTTTTGCGGGCAGCCGCATTTTTATGAATCAGGCCTTTAGTAACGGCCTTGTCCAATTTCTTCGAAGCAACGATAAGAGCCGCTTTAGCAGTCTCTACATCAGTACCTGCAACCGCTTGGTCAGCCGATTTAACAGCTGTGCGAAGAGCGGATTTCTGCGAAGCGTTCAGAGCACGGCGTTTTTCGTTAGTCTTCACGCGTTTAATCGCGGATTTAATGTTTGGCATGGAATTCACCTCCTACTTTCAATAAACCTAGACAACACAACTTAAAATATATTACCACGCCACTTGTCAAAATGCAATAGCGCAAGTAGACGCGCATGATGCCGAAACGAGATCCGCCTCAAGCCAGATTGCCAGCTCAAAACAGTTTTTTGATCAACACTTTGCATGAAAAATGATGCTCTGCGAACAATAATGCCAAGAACGAAGGCGAAAGGGGAAGCATAATGAGCGATCTCGATTTACAGCAATTCAATGTCGCAACGGATTTGGCGCTGGAGGCCAAGGAGCTTGCGGAATCCCCCAAAGGGGGCCCCATTCCGGGCATTTCATCCGAAGTGGAAAAAGGCGACGGCATTACGGTGACGCTGCTGCATGTTCAAAACGAGCAGGGGGAGCAGGCTATTGGCAAAATGAAGGGCCGTTATGTCACGATTGAGGTGCCCGGCCTAAGAGGCGGCGACACGGCGCTTCAGGACAAAGTGGCAACAGCCTTTGCCAAACATTTCGAGTCCTTTCTCAAGGACTTGAACATAGCCCCGATGGCCCGCGTCCTTATTGTGGGACTGGGCAATGTCAATGTAACGCCGGATGCCTTGGGACCGCTTGTTGTCGAAAACGTTATGGTGACGCGGCATTTTTTTGAGCTGATGCCAGATCAGGTGGCTCCCGGCTATCGGCCTGTCAGCGCTGTTGCTCCAGGGGTTCTGGGTACAACGGGCATCGAGTCCAGCGACATTATTCAAGGCATCACGGAAAAATCTTCCCCCGATCTCATCATCGCAATTGATGCATTGGCCTCCCGCTCGCTTGAGCGCGTCAATACTACGATCCAGATTGCGGATACCGGCATTCATCCCGGCTCCGGAATCGGCAATAAACGAAAGGGATTGACGAAAGAGCAGCTAGGCGTGCCCTGTATAGCGATTGGCGTTCCAACGGTGGTTTATGCCTCAACGATTGTAAGCAATGCCTTTGAACTGATGAAGGCTCATCTTGAACGGCAAAATGGCGACACAAATCAAATTTTGGGACTGCTGAACGGAATGGATGAAAATGAGCGATTAGGCCTGGTACGAGAGGTGTTAACTCCCGTTGGCCATGATCTTCTGGTTACGCCCAAGGAAGTGGATGAATTTATCGAGGATATCGCCAATATTATTGCGAGTGGCCTGAATGCCGCGCTGCATGAAGCAGTGGACTCCAGCAACGTTGCTGCCTACACGCATTGAAGGGCATTGAAGTCTGGCAAAGACTGAAGCTGACAAAGCGGGATAAAAATAAGCCTCAATCTCCATTTTATATGGTGGATGTTGAGGTTTTTTTGTTTTAAAGCGAGCGAGGTTCCAATGGCTTTCAGTAATGAGCCGCAGATCTGGCAGCGGGAGTTGGAGGGTTAGATACCGGGATTGCGCTTTGCAGGGTTCCGGTTTGGCGGCATGCCCATTGCTTGATAGGCTCCTATTGCGGATAGTCTGGTAAGCTGAAGCGCCATGTAACGAGGTGTATAAATCATCTGCTGCTCCAGCCACTTGCGGGAAAGACCCATTAAGGAAACACTCATATAATCCAGAAGAAGATCCAGGGGAATCAGCAGCTTTTGCTCGGGATCAAATCGCAGAATCCGTTCGTACAAGCTATCTCTGACAACATTTTGCATAGCGCTGAAATGCTTCTCTGCATAGGCTTCTTCCAAAACAATACGGTAATAAGGCTCATGTTCCGCCAGATGGTTGAAAAAAGACAAATAATACCCGTCCGCCGCCTCCGGTTGTGCCGAATCAACGCTTTGACTGGCCTCCACGTTATTCATAAGCTCCTTCTTCAGAAGCTGCAGCTTCTCCTCTATCATGCTGTCCAGCAAATCGTATTTATCAGTGAAATGGGCATAAAAGGTGGTACGATTCACATTGGCCAAATCTGTAATATCCCGAACGGTAATGCTTTGAAATGTCTTGCGGCGAACCAGCTTGAGCAAAGACTCAATGATTGTTGTGCGTGTACGCATAATGCGGCGATCGCCGGGGAATGACTCATTGTTTCGCTCTGACATGTTAATCCCGCCCTTCTACATTTTGATGTTATCTGTCGCTTAAACAACAAATGCAAACCTGCCACGGAGCGCGGAGGAGGCTTGATTTCTCTGCGCTTTTTTTGTTTTGAAGCGGAACAAGAGCTTGTTTAAGACTTACAATATAGGGCTATTCGTCGTTTAAAAAAGCGCGCAAGCAACATATGCGACTTTGCTGTTTGCTAAACGACATCTCGATACAAATTGTTTCTTGAATAGAAAATATTTCAATCTATAATAAACAACAAATACGATTAATTCAATAGGATTAATTGCTAATTATTTTAGGAGGGCGCAGGAGTGAGAGGTGACAAGTTTATTGAAAGCTTGAAAGACGGGCGCAGCGTATGGCTGGAGGGCGCGACGGTGTCGGATCTGCGGGAGCATCCCGCCTTCAAGGGAACACTGGATACAATTCGCTCGCTGTTCAATCTTCTGGATAATCCGGAGGAGCGGGAGAAGGTCGGGTATTTGGTTCCAGGGCAAAATCGCTATGCGCACAGTTCGTTCCTTATCCCTTATTCGGCGGAGGACTTGCAAAAGCGTCATGAAGCCTTTTCCTGCTGGTCACAGCAAACGCACGGAATGATGAGCCGCTTGTCTGATTATGCACGTTCTCTGGTGACGGGATGGTACGCAGCGCGCCATGAAATTGCCCGTTATGATACCGGCTTTGCCGCCAAAATATCGAGTTATTACGAGCATGCCCGCGATGGCGATTTGTTTCTGACAACCGCTATTATCGATCCCCAGATCGACCGCTCCAGCGGCCTGGAGGATAGCCGGATTGCGGAGCGGTTTCTGCATATCGTCAAGGAAACCAGCGAAGGTATCGTCATTCGCGGCGCCAAAATGATTGCGACAGGGGCGCCTTACACTCATGATTTTGTTATTTTTTCGTTTCTCAAGTTCAGCGCAGAACAGAAGAAGCATGCCCATGTTCTGCTGGTGCCGGCCAATTCCAAAGGACTTCACATCGTATGTCGGGAGTCGTTTGCCGATAGCCACGAGCAAAACCATATCCTTAGCTCCCGATATGAAGAAATGGATGCCGTGCTCTTTTTTGATGATGTGTTTGTTCCTTGGGAAAGGGTGCTGCTGCATGGCGACACCGAAAAGGTATTGAGTCTTCGAGCCAATCGGACGGCCAACGGCCTGGCGTTCCATCAAAACATTGTGCGTTACGTAGCCAAGCTTGAATTTGTGGCGGGGGTTGCTTTTGCGGTTGCGGAATCCATTGGTGCGGACGGCTTTTTGCACGTTCAGGAAAAGCTGGGCGAGCTGCTGACCCAGATAGATGTCATGAAAGCGCTAGTGCTGGCTTCTGAAACGAAGGCCAAGCGCAATGAAAACGGGGTGCTGGTGCCGGAGCTCAGCTATATCGATACGGCAAGAAATATCGGGACGCGCTTTTACCCCCGTGCTATCGAAATATTGCAGCAGGTTGGCGGGGGAGGTTTTGTTCAAGCGCCATCAGGCGTTGAAGATTTTTATGGCCCGATATCGGGGCTTATGCATCTTTATTTCGAAGGGGCCTCGGTTAGTGCAGAGAAGAAGGTCCAGCTTTACAAGCTGGCGTGGGATTTGATCGGCAGTCCGCTGGGTTCGCGGCATGAGCTTTATGAGCGATTTTATGCCGGCGATCCGGTCCGCAACTATGCCTCGCAATATGTCCAGTTTAATAAACAGGCCTTAACGGACCCGGTATGGAGGCTGGTGAAGGATGCCAGCAAAATGGGAGCATCTACGATTTGACGATTCAAACGTATGGATGGAGAGAAATCAAGAGGAGGAGAAAAACCGATGGAAGTTTTCTGGTTTATTCCGACGCACGGCGACGGCAGACATCTGGGTACGCAAGAGGGTGCGCGGGCCGTCAGCTTTGCCTATTGCCGGCAAATTGCCCAAGCGGCCGATGAGCTCGGGTTTGGGGGCGTGCTGCTGCCAACGGGCAAGTCGTGTGAAGATCCCTGGGTTGTTGCTTCCACTTTGGTCCCAGTGACCAAAAAACTGAAATTTCTAGTGGCGGTCAGGCCAGGGCTGATGTCTCCCACGACGGCGGCGCGGATGGCGGCAACGCTGGATCGATTTTCGGAGGGAAGGCTGCTCATAAATGTAGTGGCGGGTGGCGATCCCGTGGAAATGGCAGGGGAAGGGCTGTTTCTGGATCATGACAAAAGGTATGGCATGACCGATGAATTTCTTGATATTTGGCGGAAGGAGATGAAGGGGGAGCAGGTTGATTATGAAGGGAAACATTTGAAGGTGGCCGGCGGCAAGCTGTTGTATCCCTCCGTCCAAAAGCCGCATCCTCCGCTATATTTCGGCGGTTCGTCCCAAGCCGCCATGGAGGTGGCGGCTGAGCATGTGGATGTCTATCTCACCTGGGGAGAGCCGCTGGAGCAGGTTAAGGAAAAAATTGCCGTAATGACTAGCCGGGCAGAGGCGCATGGGCGCAAGCTCCGCTTTGGAATCAGGCTGCATGTGATCGTGCGGCCTACGGAGGAGGAAGCCTGGGCTGCGGCCGACGAGCTGATTTCCCATCTTGACGATGAGACCATTCAGGCGGCGCAGAGCATTTTTGCCCGCATGGACTCGGAGGGACAACGTCGCATGTCGGAGCTGCATGGAGGAGATCGCAGCAAACTCGTAATTGGTCCCAATCTATGGGCGGGGATCGGGCTGGTGCGGGGAGGAGCGGGAACAGCGCTGGTTGGCAGCCCGGAAAATGTGGCTGAACGAATGAGGGAATACGAGGCGCTTGGCATCGAAACGTTCATTTTGTCGGGCTACCCGCATCTGGAGGAGGCTTACCGCACGGCAGAGCTGTTGTTCCCCCAATTAAATCTGGCGCCTGCAAGCAGCGGCCATCCCGCCTATGTCAGCCCGTTCGGCGAGATGATCGCCAGCAATTTATTGCCCGGGGCGGCAAAAACGGCGGCCGGGCATAGGGAGGGCGCCTGAATGGTTATGCAATTCGGCTATTGGGCTCCGCTGGAAAATAACGGCTTGCTTGCAACAAAGCTGCCCGGCAGGACGAGCAGCTCGTTTGAGGATAATGTTCGGTATGCTCGCATTGCAGAGGAAACTGGCTACAGCCACATCCTGCTTCCAACCCGCTTTATTGCGAGCAGCGATTCCACCGAGCAGTGGGAATCGCTGACCATTGCCGCTGCGCTTGCGGTAAAAACGGAGAAAATCGGCTTGATCGCAGCCGTGGCATCTGGCTTGTGGCCGCCTGCGATAGTGGCTAAAATGCTGACGACCATCGATCATGTGAGCGGAGGAAGGGCTGCAATTAATGTGGTAAGCGGCTGGCTGAAGGATGAATATATTGCTTTGGGCCAGCCCTGGCTGGATCATGAGGAGCGATATCGCCGCTCGGAGGAGTTTATAACGGTGCTGCGCAAGCTTTGGAATGATGAAAAAGCGGAATTCAGCGGTGATTTCTATAGGCTGAGACAGGCGGAATACCAGCCAAAGCCGCTTCAGGCTGCCGGACCGCTTGTATTTCAAGGAGGCAACTCCAGGGCGGCAAGAAGGATGGCGGGCCGGGCTTCGGATTATTATCTGATGAACGGCAACACACTTGCAGAGTTGAAGCAACAAATCGACGAGGTTCGGAGTTATGCCGAGGATGCCGGAAGGAGCATATCTTTTGGCGTTAATGCCTTTGTTATCGTCAGGGAGACGGAGGAGGCAGCCAAAGCGCAGCTCAGGGAGATTATCCAGAATGCAGACCGTGATGCGGTGGAGCTGTTCAGGAAGCAGACCCGCCAGGCAGGCGCAGCCTCTCGGGAAGGACAGGGGATGTGGGCAGACTCCTCCTTTGAGGATTTGGTGCAGTTTAACGATGGCTTCAAAACAGGACTCATCGGCACGCCGGATCAAGTGGCTGAACGGGTCGGAGAGCTGGAGAATATCGGCATAAACCTGATCCTGACGGGATTTCTTCATTATGACGAGGAGCTGGAGGCTTTTGGGAGACGCGTTATTCCGCTTGTAAGAGACCGGGAGGAGCAGGCTGCGGGCGCTTGTGCCGGACGGGAAACAGTAAAGTAGGGGAGTGTATAAACGATGAGCACAACATCAGCGGTAAAAATGGATGATGAGCAATTGCGAAGCCGTATCAGGGAAACTGTGGCGGCAACGATTCGGCCCAATGCGGAGAGAACTGACCGCGAAGGTGTTTTTCCAAAGGAAAATCTGCAGGCGCTGGCGGATGAAGGCTGGAACAGCTTGCTTATTCCGCAAGATTACGATGGGCTTGGATTGGACTACACTGCTTTTGCGATAGCGGCAGAGGAAATCGGGCGTGGCTGCCCGTCCACCTCGCTTATCTATGTGATGCATGTGGGAGCAGCGCAAACGATTGTATATTACGGAACGGAGGAGCAGAAGCGGCGGTGGCTGAAGCCGGTGCGGAGGGGGGCAATCGGAACTCATTCCATGAGCGAAAAGGCGACGGGAGGGCACACCTGGTTTAACCTGAGCGAGGCGGAAAGAGATGGCGAAAACTATGTGCTTGATCTGGAAAAATCGTTTACGACCAGCGGAGGGCAAGCTGATTTTTATATTTTGCAGACGCGAACGCCCGGCGCGGAGCAGCCATCGGATTTGAGTTATTTTATTGTTGACGGCAGCGATCCCGGCATTTCGGCAGGCCCGTGGGAGGCGCTTGGCGTGCGGGGCAATCAGAGCGGTCCGCTGAAGCTGCACAATGTCAAGGTTCCCCGCAAAGACCTCATCTGGGAGGAGAATCGGGCCGCTGAAATTGCGCTGAATGGCATTGATCCGCTTTATTTGCTTGGCATCGGCTCCGCCTGGATCGGAGTTGCGGAGGAGGCGCTGGAGCTGGCGGTCAGTCATGCCCGGCGTACCGTGCATCGCGATTTTGACCGGAGCCTTGCAGATTATCAGGTTATTCGCCATCAGCTTGCCAGGGTCAAAATTGCAATCAGCGCGCTGAAGCCGTGGCAGCGCGAGCTGGCGGCTAAATTTACACAATACGAAGCGCAGGGTACACCGCTTGGCGAGCTGTGGTATGAAGGCACAGAATTTAAAATCCATGCGACGGAGGTGGCAAATCAGGCGGCTGGAGTCGCGCTTGACGTTACGGGCGGATACGGTTACAAAAAAGGGCCGATCGAACGCATCTATCGCGATGTGAGAGCGGGGCTGGCCTTGACGCCATCCAACAATCTGGCCCGGGAGCTGGTAGGCAAGCAATTGGTTGGTCTGCCTGCGGAGCTGTGGTCGCCCGGCGGCGATTAATACAGCAGCTTGAAGAAAGGAGATTAGCATAATGGCGGACGTTCTTGCAAGCACGGCAATTCGGGACGAAGCGCTGGAAAAAGCGGCAAGGCTGGCGGAATGGCTGCGCTCCGACGCAGCGGAGCGCGACAAGCAAGGTGGAACCCCCAAGGAGCAGCGCGATGCCCTGCGGTCAAGCGGGCTGCTGAAGCTGCTTATTCCAAAGGCTTATGGGGGCGATGGGGCGAAATGGTCACTGGTATTGGAGGTAACCCGGATATTGGCCGCCGCCGATCCTTCGCTCGCCCATCTTTACGGCTATCATTTTTTATGTCTGGTTGCGCCGCATCTGGCGGGCAGCGAGGAACAGAGGGGCCATTTCTACCGCTCTACTGTTGTGAACAACTGGTTCTGGGGCAATTCCTCCAACCCGCTTGACCACGGCATTATCGGGGTTCGGGAGGGCTCGCGGGTCATTGTAGACGGCGCCAAATCCTTTAGCTCCGGCTCTCCGGATTCCGATGTTCTGGCGATTTCGTGGCATGACAGCGAAACAGGAGATTATTACGAGGGCATTGTGCCTACAAGCCGCCGGGGAATCACTGTGGTTGATGACTGGGACGCCTTTGGACAGCGCCAGACGGGCAGCGGCACCGTCCGCTTCCATCAGGTCGTTGTGGAGGAAGAGGAAATTTTGCATACGCCTTATGCGGGCCAGACCGTTTTTTCAACTCTTATTCCCGTCCTGTCGCAAAGCATATTGGGCAGCCTGTTTGCCGGCATTAGCGAAGGCATTATTGCGGAAGCAAAGCAATACACCCTGAGGGAGGCCCGGCCCTGGTATACGTCGGGCGTGGAACGAGCCTCCGACGAGCCGTCCACGGTACGCCGCTATGGTGAGTTGTGGACGGAGCATCAAGCCGCCCTCTCCCTGCTTGAAAAGGCGGCTTTGCGGCTGGATGCCGTCTGGGAAAAAGGGACGGCGCTGACGGAGGAGGAGCGCGGAGAGTGCGCGGTGCTGGCGGCTGCGGCCAATGTAAAGGCCGGAGAAACAGCTTTGCTGCTCAGTAACCGGATATTCGAAGTGATGGGAGCGCGCTCTACGGCTTCAAGGTTTGGCTATGACCGATTTTGGCGCAATGCGCGGGTCCACACGCTGCATAATCCAGCGGAGTTTAAGCTGCGCAATATCGGTGATTGGGTGCTGAACGGCAAGGTGCCGACTCCCGGTTTTTATTCCTGATACGCGAGCAACATTCCATTCTATAGAAAGGAGCCCGCCGCATGCTGGAGCTGCAAAACATACTCAAATCATTTACCGGAGCCGACGGCCGCCACGATGTCGTTAATAATGTTTCCCTCTCCGTCGGCAAAGGGGATATTTATGGCATTATCGGTGCAAGCGGAGCCGGCAAATCAACATTGCTCCGCACGATTAATTTGCTGGAGCGTCCCGATAGCGGAGAGGTTTGGCTGGAAGGAGTGGATTTGACAAAGCTTGGCAAGCGGGAGCTGCGTCTTGCAAGAGGGCAAATCGGCATGATATTTCAGCATTTTCATCTCATTGAAAACCGGACTGTTTACGATAATATCAGCTTTCCGCTGGAAATAGCCGGCGTGCCGAAGAAGGAGCGCCGGGAACGGATTCTGGAAAGTCTGGCGATCGTCGACCTTCAAGACAAGGTGCTTGTTTATCCGGCGAAGCTGAGCGGTGGTCAAAAGCAGCGTATCGCCATTGCAAGGGCGCTGGTGGCGCGCCCCAAGCTGCTGCTGTGCGATGAGCCGACATCGGCGCTTGATCCCGATACAACGGGACAGATTTTGCGTTTTTTGCAGGACATCAACCGCAAGCTGCATATTACGATTGTTATTGTATCGCATGAAATGGAGGTTGTTGGCTCCATCTGCTCCAAGGTATCGCTGATGGAGCGGGGAGTGATTGCGGAAACGCTGGATCTTGCGGAGCGGAAGCAGCATGAGCCCAAGTCTCAAATTGCCAAGCTGCTGTTTAATCACGGCCAAGAGGCGAAGGAGGTGGATTATGCTTACGGACTTCTTCGGGCCAACGATTGAGCTCTGGCCGGAAATCCTGCATGCGCTGGGTCAGACCGGCTATATGATGATGTTTGCGATGGGGATTGCCGCGCTGGCGGGGATTCCGCTGGGAACGCTTCTTTATTTGATTCGTCCCGGTTCCCTCGCCCAGCAACCGAGGCTTTATGCCGTTTTGGATACGGCGGTTAATATTCTGCGTTCCTTTCCGTTTTTGATTCTGCTTATTGTGCTAATTCCAATTACCCGCTTTATTGTTGGCACGGCAATTGGCACAACAGCGGTTATTGTCCCGCTTGCGATTAGCGCGATCCCCGATTTTGCCCGTCTGATTGAACAGACGCTGCTGGAGGTCAATCGGGGCGTCATTCAGGCCGCAGAAGCTATGGGAGCTTCTACGTTCCAAATTGTCACAAAGGTGCTTTATCGCGAGGCGCGCAGCGGCATTGTGAGCACCTGCACCATCATATCCATTAATTTCCTCAGCTTTTCCACCGTTGCGGGACTGGTGGGGGGCGGCGGGATCGGCGATTTTGCGATCCGATACGGCTATTACCGCTATCAGTTGGATGTGATGGCGTTTACCGTTGCTTTGATTGTGATCATTGTGCAGATTATTCAATCCACTGGCAATTATCTGGTCCGCAGATTGGACAAAAGGCATTAGCCGAAGCTTTTGATGAGTATGAAATTGCAATTCCATAGGAGGATCAAGCCATGAAAAAATTAACTCTGCTCCCGCTGCTGCTGCTGTTTTTATTGACGGCCTGCAGCGGCGGCGGCAATTCGGAGAAAACGATCAAGTTTGTGGCGGCAAATATCAAGCTGTATGAGGATACCACCAAAATTTTGGCGGAGGAGCTGGAAAAGGAAGGGTATAAGCTCGAATACAAATTTATTTCGGATAATACCCAATTAAATGTAGCGGTTATTAGCGGAGAGGCGGATGCCAATTACCATCAGCATACCGCATATCTGAACGAATTTAACGCCTTGCATAATTCGGATCTGGTGCCTGCCTTTGAGGCGTTTACCGACCCTAGCGGCCTGTTCTCGAAAAAGCATAAATCGCTGAATGAATTGCCCGACGGAGCGGTAATCAGCATTCCTGTCGATCCCTCCAACAATTTCCGAACCTTTGTCATGCTGGCCAAGGAAGGTTTGATTACTCTGAAGGAGGGCGTAGAGCCCGCCAAAATAACTCAGCGCGATATTGTGGACAATCCGCGAAATTTCAAATTTCAGGAGGTTGATTACGCGCTGCTTACCCGCGCCCTGGACGATGCAGACGCCGGTTTTCTGTACGCTACGCTTGCAGCCGAAATCGGCCTTATCTTCGGCGAGGACGCGCTGATCAAGGAGTCGGAGGAGCTGTGGTCCCCTGATATTATTGCCGTGAAACCACAGGATAAAGACTCCGACAAAATCAAGGCGCTCCGGAAGGCCTACCAATCTGACCGGATCAAGCAGGCGTTTAAGGATGCCTATGGAGGCAAAGAGGTTTTGATTCCCGCGTGGTAAACCTATAAAACCGATAAGGAGCTTACAAAATGACCTCATTTAATGACTATCCGCCGGTGCCCGGTATTGATCCCAGCCTGTTCCAGCTTGGCGAAAATGCGCTGCCGGCCGCTCAATTTAATAATGCGTTGAATCAATTAAAGAATTATACGTTACTCTATAGAGCTAATTTCCTGGGTTATCAGGCTAATCAGGCGTTAAATTACAAGGATGACCTTGGCGATTATCTCAATCTGCATTTAAACAACATTGGAGATCCATTTCAATCCGGCAATTTTATGTTGAATACAAAATGGATCGAGCGGGCTGTGCTGGACTATTTTGCAAAGTTATGGAATGCGAAGGCGCCGCATGATGACAAGGATGGCGACTCCTACTGGGGGTATGTCGTTTCGATGGGGGGCACGGAGGGCAATCTATACGGCTTGAGAAACGCAAGGGATTATTTGTCGGGCAAGCTGCTGGCATCCGATATTCCATCTAAAGCCGACGGCGGTGCGTCTCACGACGATCACCCTGTACAGCTTCGGAGCAGGCTGTATCAAGGCCTGTTTTTGAAACCGCAGGAGACGGGTACTGAAGGCGGTTCGGAAGGAGGGGAGGATGCTGGATTGACTGTGGAGGAATTGCCGGAAGACAATGCGAATGCCTACATTCCAATCCTGTTCTATTCGGAGGACACGCATTATTCCATCGATAAAATTAAAGATTTGCTACTGCTGCCGACCTTCTCAGAATACGGAAGGGCGCATTACCCGGGGCAATCCCCGATTGGCGGCGATTGGCCGGAAAAGGTGCCGTCCAACAATGACGGCTCGATCAATCTGGATGCGCTCAAGGCACTGGTCCAGTTTTTTGTCGCCAAAGGCCATCCCGTCGCCGTTAACTTCAATTTTGGTACTACGTTTAAGGGTGAATACGATCAGGTGGAAAAGGCCGTAAATGCGTTGCTTCCGATTCTTAAGGCCAACAATTTGTATCAACGCGATCTAAAAGTTGTGGTTGGTGACAAAACGGTCATCAGCCGGCGCAACGGCTTCTGGTTCCATGTGGATGGAGCGCTTGGCGCCGCCTATATGCCTTTTCTGGAGCTGGCAAAGAGGCAGGGACGTTATTCCGGAGATGTGCCTGTGTTTGATTTCCGCACCCAAATCCACTCCATTTCCGTCAGCGGACATAAGGTGATTGGAGCGCCGTGGCCAAGTGGCGTTTATTTGACCAAAACGAAATATTTGCTCAACTTTGTTGATGTCAGCTATGTCGGAGCCCGGGATTCCACATTGTCAGGCTCGCGCAACGGCTTTTCCGCCTTGCTGCTGTGGCATTATTTCGCCAAACATTCCTATGCCGATCAAGTCGACAAAGCGGTCAGACTGGAGAATCTCGCGCAAAGAGCCTATGATGAGCTGCAATTATTGCAGCAGACGGTATGGCGCAAGCTGGATTTGCATGTTGACCGTTCGCCGGGTGCGCTTACTGTAAGATTTTTACGGCCCAACCCCTCAATTGTCACTCGTTTTTCCTTATCTACCGAGCAGTTGGACGGGGTTAGCTACGCACATATCTTTATTATGGAGCATGTGACGGATAAGCTGATTTTAACTCTTATCGATGCTCTTCGAGCAAGCGACGCTTTCGATCAGCCAAAAGTAGCTTTGCACGCCTATACCCATGAGCAGGGCCTGGGCTTCAAATAAGCCGGTATTTAGCTGAATCGACTTTCTTTCGCCTGCCATTTCGCGGCCCGTGGCATTAGCCATCCGGGCCTTTTTTCATTTTGATGGTTTTCCCATATTCGCTTAGCTGCTCCTTACCGCTCCGTACCATCCTCCTTTATGCTGCCCCTCTTCCCCGCCTGGGCTTGCCTACCATCTCTCTTTTTTATCCGCTAGGTTCAGAGATTGCGGTTCTATGATTTTGAATCCTCTCATAGATTGGAAGTAGATGAAATGGACAATTGAGATTTGGCTGAAACAGGAGGGACACTCTAATGATGAAGCAAACATGGATGAAACCTATGAACGGCGCTTCGCCGCTAAAAGAGCTAAGACAGGACAAAGGCGGCGAGCACGCTTCCCCAATGAGGCCGCTTATGCTGGAGCATGGCGGGAAGCCTGACGATAATGGACGGAATCGCCACAGGAGCGGCGATAAGCTGAGAAGCATTTTGGTTACTGGCCGGGCTTATGTTGCAATGTCGCTTAGCTCTATGCTTTTTTTTATCGTGCTAGGTGTTGCGATTGCCTGGTATGGTACAAATTCCGATATTGGCTCCACTGGAATGAAAGGCATTGCGGCGTCGCTTTCCAGCGGATTTTTTGGCGACATGCTGGAGATGGAAATGCCCGCCTTTCAAAGCAGTCTGGAATCAGAGTCGTTATCAGGTAAAGAGGTTGGCGCATTCCTGATGCGCACGTTAACGGATATTAACCCCGCAAGGCCGGAAAGCCTGGTCGCCAGTCAAATGGCGGGAATGAGCGATAACCGGTATTTTCTGATCCGAAAAGGCGCTGGAGGCGATGTTGAGGTGGGGCCTAGAGACCATCCGCCTACCTACGATCCGCTGGCTGGGCTGCATGAGGATGAAGGGGAGGCGGTGACTTCCGGCACGGATGAGGAACAGCCTGCCACAAATGAAGGCGGCGAGGATGGAGAAACCGGCGCACCTCCCGATAAAGGCGCTGTTTCAACGGGGAAATCCAAGGTTGTTTTTGTCTACCATTCTCATAACCGGGAATCCTGGTATCCGGAGCTGGGGGCGGACGCCAAAGACGCCACTTCCAAAACAACCAATATTACGCTGGTAGGAAAAAGACTTGCGGACAAGCTGGAGGAGCTGGGCGTAGGCAGCATGCATTCCGACACCGACTATCCTACGGCAATTAAAGATTACCGCTGGGAGCTGAGCTACAAATATTCGCTCAAAACAGTCAAGGAGGCGCTGGCAAGCAGCGACGATCTTAAATTTATGTTCGACATTCACCGCGATTCGCAGAAGCGGGAGTATACAACGGTTGATATCAATGGAAAAAGCTATGCCCAGGTTTATTTTATTATCGGCCACCGCAATCCCGATTGGAAGGAAAACGAAAAGGTTGCCGCCAAAATCCATGAGGCGCTGGAAAAGGAGTATCCTGGTATTTCGCGCGGCATTTGGGGGAAAACTGCAAATACGGGAAATGCGGAATACAATCAGTCGCAATCGCCGGGCAATGTGCTGGTGGAGATAGGCGGCGTTGAAAATACGCTGGAGGAATCATACCTGACGGCAGATGCCTTGGCCAAGGCGGTTTCATCGATTTATTGGGAAGCGGAAAAAGTATCCGGGGAGGAGTGAAGGCAATGAAACGGCAAACCTGGAAGTGGCTTCTGCTGGGGAGCGCGCTTACCTTTCTAATCTTGTTCGGCATGGAGTTGTCGACCAAAGGCGTTGAAACGATTTATGGCCCTCTGGACAAGGAAAGCGGCTATGCGCAGCAACCCAGCGAAGCGCAATATGCTTCCGAAACGGATCGCCGAATTGCGGAGCTGGAGCGCGAGCTGGCGGAAATCCGCGAGCTGGCTTATGAGAGCAGCCGGTGGAAGGAAAAGGAGCGTTTGCCCGGCATGCCTTACAGGGAGGATCATCCGGCCGTCAACAAGCTCGCGGATTCTACCGCAGGCGTGCTTCAAAACGCTTCCAGCAAAGGCATGCGATTTGTTGTTTCATTATTTGAAGGGTTTATGGAGTGATCTTCCGTTGCTGACCACACGCCAAGCTGATATAATTGAAAGGATGATTGGAATTAATGGAAGCGTGGGGGCTCAAGCATGACGGATGTTCGTGAACGGCAGACAAGAATCAGAAATTTTTCTATTATAGCTCATATTGACCATGGCAAGTCTACGCTTGCGGACCGGATTCTGGAGCATACGGGCGCTTTAACCTCCCGTGAAATGCAGGCGCAGGTATTGGATAAAATGGATTTGGAGCGGGAACGCGGAATTACAATCAAGCTTCAGGCAGTCCGTTTGACCTATCGCGCAGATGATGGCGTCGATTATATCCTCAATTTGATAGATACTCCGGGGCATGTGGATTTTACATACGAGGTTTCGCGAAGCATGGCGGCATGCGAAGGAGCCTTGCTTGTGGTGGATGCAGCTCAGGGAATCGAAGCTCAGACCTTGGCTAACGTATATTTGGCGCTTGACAACAATCTGGAGATACTCCCGGTTATCAATAAAATTGATTTGCCTAGCGCAGAGCCGGATCGCGTCAAAGGCGAAATCGAAGACGTTATCGGACTTGATGCCAGCGATGCCGTACATGCTTCGGCAAAGGCTGGCATCGGCATCAAGGAGATATTGGAGCAGGTTGTCGCCAAGGTTCCTGCGCCGCAAGGCGATCCGGATCAGCCGTTAAAGGCGCTTATATTCGACTCTCATTATGATGCCTACAAAGGCGTTATCGTGTATGTTCGCGTAATAGACGGCAGCATTTCCGCTGGCAAGCGCATTCGGTTTATGGCAACCGGCGCAGAATTTGAGGTCATCGAGGTTGGCGCGTTCAAGCCGCGCATGGAAATTGTGAATGAATTGGCGGTTGGAGATGTTGGTTTTATCGTGGCCGGCATCAAAAACGTCAAGGATACGCGAGTAGGCGATACCGTTACCGACGCAATCAAACCTGCACCGGCGCCGCTTCCAGGCTATCGTCGGATTAATCCGATGGTTTATTGCGGTTTATATCCCATTGAAACACAGGATTACAATGATTTACGGGAGGCGCTTGAGAAGCTGGAGCTGAATGACGCTTCGCTTCGTTATGAGCCGGAATCCTCGACGGCGCTCGGGTTTGGTTTCCGCTGCGGCTTCCTTGGCTTGCTCCATATGGAAATCATACAGGAGCGGATTGAGCGCGAGTTCAACATTCCTCTGATTACGACGGCGCCAAGCGTTATTTACAAGGTTACGCTGACAAACGGCGAAACGATGAATATCGACAACCCGTCCAATTACCCGGAATCCGGCAAGCTTGATTTTGTGGAAGAGCCTTATGTCAAAGCATCCATTATCGTACCAAATGACTTCGTAGGCGCCATAATGGAGCTGTGCCAGGGCAAGCGCGGCGAATTTGTCAATATGGAATACCTGGATACCAACAGGGTTACGCTCACATATGATATGCCGCTATCGGAAATCGTTTATGATTTCTTTGATCAGCTGAAATCCAGTACCAAAGGGTATGCATCCTTTGACTATGAGCTGTCTGGCTACCGGAAGAGCAGCCTGGTCAAGATGGATATTATGCTGAACGGCGAGCAAGTGGATGCTTTGTCCGTCATCGTTCACCGGGACCGGGCATACCAGCGCGGCCGCGCCATTTGCTCCAAAATGAAGGAGCTTATTCCGCGCCAGATGTTTGAGGTTCCTGTACAGGCCTCCATCGGCACAAAGGTAATTGCCCGCGAAACGGTCAAGGCGATGCGCAAAAACGTATTGGCCAAATGTTACGGCGGCGATATCAGCCGGAAGCGCAAGCTGCTGGAGAAGCAGAAGGAAGGCAAAAAGCGGATGAAGCAGGTTGGCAGCGTCGAAGTGCCGCAAGAGGCATTTATGGCGGTATTGAAAATCGACGAGGATTAATCTGGAAAACGACATACGAGGAGGGAGAGCGACGCTCTCCTTTCTTTGTTTGAGGAGGTTAAGAAAGAAGATGACGGTATGGAAAACGCCGGGGGCATTGTATATTCATATCCCGTTTTGCACCAACAAATGTCATTATTGCGATTTTACATCCTATGTGTTGAAAGGGCAGCCGGTAGACCGTTATCTGGACGCGCTGGAAGAAGAAATGAAGGCAACTGTGGCGGAGCATCCGCCGGAGGTTATCCAGACGGTTTTTGTTGGCGGAGGCACGCCTACCGTGCTTACTCCGGTTCAAATGGAGCGTTTTCTTGATTCCGTCAGGAAACATTTCCCGCTTGCGGAGGATGTCGAGTTTTCAATGGAGGCCAATCCGGGAACAACCGATCCCGATAAGCTTGCGGCCATGCGACATGGCGGCGTTAACCGAATCAGCTTTGGCGTCCAGTCCTTTGATAACGGCTTGCTGGAGCGGATAGGGCGCATTCACAACGTTGACGATGTTTACCGCAGCCTCGATAACGCCAGAAAAGCGGGTTTTGACAACCTGTCCATTGACCTGATGTTTGGATTGCCGGGGCAGACGGTTCAGCATTTGTCAGATAGCGTGGATCGCGCGATGGCGCTGGATTTGCCGCATTATTCCCTATACAGCTTGAAGGTAGAGGAAAATACGCTGTTTCATAAGCTGTATGAACGCAACGAGCTTCCGCTACCTGCGGAGGAGGAGGAGCTTGGCATGTTCCTGCTGCTTATGGACAAGCTGAAAGCCGGCGGCTACCGGCATTACGAAATCAGCAATTTTGCCCGTCCGGGCTTTGAAAGCCGGCATAACTCAACTTATTGGCGCAACGAGCCATATTACGGTCTTGGCGCAGGCGCTCATGGTTATGTCAATGGCGTTCGGCACGTCAACCTTAAAGGCGTCCAGCCTTTTATTGATGCGGCGTTGGTCAAGCTTCCCCGTCTGGAAGTAAACGCGGTCCCGCAAGAGGAAGCAATGGAGGATTTTATGATGGTGGGACTGCGGCTGCTTGAGGGCGTGAGCGCTAGCAGATTTTCGGCGCAATTTCCGGGAGAAACGCTGGAGTCCAGATTCGGCGGCGTTATTGATCGTCTTTTGGCGCAGGGACTGCTGCTTTCCGGAGAGACCGGGACGGGTGATACCGTCTACAAGCTTTCCGATCAGGGCGTATTGCTGGGCAATGAAGTGTTCGGGGCGTTTCTTGGGGTGGAGGAAGCCTGAATGCCGGACGAAGCAGGCCGGCTACAAGTCCCGCGTAAAACAGGCTGACTACAATAAGTAGCCCGAAAAAACAATCCATGCTGAGGCTCAGTGGCTGGTGACTGCTATAACGGTCAAGAATGACCGCCATAACGGGAAAATAACAGGTTCGACAAATGTTACGGACATCGCTGTCTGTTAGCGATCGGAATCAGTGGAAATATAAGCAAACCTGACCTCTTACGGCCACTTGTGTCCATTAAAGTGGAAATAGTTGCAGATATCCCCTTCTAGCGGTCTTAAATGTCCGCTATTTAAACTCGCATTTGCTTAGGCTGTTCTTCATTGTGTCGAAGTGTTGCTATCCATGCTTCATTGTTGATAGTCATGCTGCACTGTTGTTACTCGTGTGCATAGTTGCAATCCGCATGATTGCTGCCCGTGATGCATTTTTGCAATTCGAGCACTGGTGTCATTTGGTGGTGTACTGCTGCTATTCGCGCCGTCCTATGGTTAATCAAGTCACATCGTTGTTCTTCGTCATTTATTGATGAACTCGGTGCTGTTTAGCTGCTCAAGCTATCCCGATTAGCCAATTTCGGCGATGGCTTGGTTCAGCGCAAACTCTCTTTATAAATGCCTCTTGAGGAAAAATACATTATGATGTATATTTATTCATATTATATTTCAGATGATCATGTCAGCGTTGCGTAGACAGTGTTGACAGGCGGAGGTGAAGGCGGCATGACTACCATGCAAGTGTTATGTAGAAGAGCGGCATCAGAGGATGTCGAAACGTTATTTCAATTAATAAAAGGATACGCCGAGAAAGCAATCATGCTGCCCCGCACCCGCGAAACGCTGACTGAATTAATCGACACGTTTGTTGTGGCAGAGGTTGACGGCGTTGTGGTTGGCTGCGGCTCGCTGGCGAAGCTTGGAGACAATCTTGTAGAGATTAGGTCGCTGGGTATAACGGACGGCTACAAAAGCCTGGGAATCGGCAGCAAGCTGGTTGACCGTCTGCTGGAAATGGCCAGAGAGCAGGGCATAACCAAAGTTATGGCGCTTACTTATGCGGACAAATTTTTCGAGCGCAACGGCTTTACGATCGTCGAAAAGGAAATTTTCCCGGAGAAGGTATGGCGCGATTGCGTCAACTGCCCCAAGCAGCTGGCCTGCGACGAAATCGCTGTGCTGCGCGAGTTGAAATAATAATGTTAGGGTTGAACAGGTTGAATAAAACAAAGCCTTCTAATGCACTTAATGTGTTGCGGAAGGCTTATTTTTTTTATGGAAGCAAATCTCCAAATCATGACGACGTTATGATGAAGAGACGATATAATAATTAGCCGTGTGTTGCTGATGATCAAGTCTATACTCCGAAATTGAAGGCTTTTTAAAATATGCTAGTCTGCCGCTTTTACAGCTATGCCGCCCAAAAAACACCATTCTGATGGGGGAAGCCACTTGACAATAACAACGCTGGTTTGGTATTTTTGTATTAGTGATTAGCACTCATTGGAGTTGAGTGCTAACGAATTCTGAATGGGGGGATTTGGAATGTTAAGTGATCGCCAGCGTATGATTTTGAATGCCATCGTGGACGACTATATTCGCTCGGCGGAGCCGGTAGGCTCGCGAAGCATATCCAAGCGAGGCGATGTTGGCTTCAGTCCCGCAACCATTCGCAACGAAATGGCGGATTTGGAGGAGCTTGGATTTCTGGAGCAGCCGCATACCTCGGCTGGCCGGGTGCCATCCACCAAGGGATACCGTTATTACGTCGATCATCTCGTCAAGCTGGGAGAGGTCAAGGAAAGCGATCTGGATATGGTTAGATCTTTTGTCACTGGCAAGATGAACCAGATGGAGCAGGTCATTCAGCATACTGCGATGATTTTATCCAATCTGACTAACTATACATCCATTTTGCTTGGACCGGAGCTATTTCAAACGTCGTTGAAGCATTTTGGCCTGGTACCGCTTAATGAGAGCAGCGCCGTGGCTATTATCGTCACCAATACCGGACATGTAGAGAACCGGACCGTCTCCATTCCTCCGGAGCTCAATATGGATGATATGGCTAAAGTCGTCAATATTCTAAATACAAAGCTGGTTGGCGTGCCTATTGTACGATTGAAGGCCAAGCTTTATAGTGAAATCGGGCAGGAGCTGGAGCGGCATGTGGATCACTTTGAAGGTCTTCTTGGCGTGCTGGACAGTGCATTGACCAATGACGAGGAGCATCGCGTATTTCTTGGCGGAACGACCAATATGTTGACCCAGCCTGAGTTCAAGGACGTTGACAAGGTCAAAACAATTCTGGACCTGCTGGAGGAAACCCCAACTATCATGAAGATGTTTTCGGGATTACCTTCCGGCATTCAGGTGCGCATCGGTACAGAAAACGATCATAAAGCAATAAGCGACTGCAGCCTTATTACCGCCACATATTCCATCGACGGTGAAGCATTGGGGACAATAGGTATTTTGGGTCCGACGCGAATGGATTACGGGAAGGTTATAAGCTTGATTGATCTGATGTCCAAGGATATGGGCAAGCTGCTTAGCAAATGGTATAAATAAAGTCAGCATTTAAGTAATGAGGCATTTTAAGGAGGTGAAATCGTGAGCACAGAACATAACGAAGCAGTAGAGCAAGAGACAGCCCAAGCGGCGGCGGAAGAAATGGAAAGCCGTCAGGAGGATGGAGTGAAAGCTCCTGAGTCGGACAGCGAACAATCCGGGGAAACAACCGGAGAAGGCGCTGGACTTCTTGAAGAACTGCAAAAGCAGGCAGAAGAAAACCAACAGCGATATTTGCGGGCGCAAGCGGATTTTGATAATTTCCGCCGCCGTACCATAAAGGAAAAGGAAGAGCTTGTCCAATACGCATCCGCAAAGCTGATCGATCAATTGTTGCCCATTATGGACAACTTTGAACGGGCGTTTGCGGCAGCAGAAGCAAGCAGCGATCTGGAATCCTTCACTAAAGGCATTGAAATGATTTTTCGTCAACTGAACCAGACTCTTGAGGGTGAAGGCTTGAAGGTTATGGAAACCGTTGGTCAGCCATTCAACCCGGAATTCCATCAGGCAATCATGCAGGTGGAGTCAGACGAATATGAAGAAGGCATCGTTGTTGAAGAGGTTCAAAAGGGCTACATGCTGAAAGATAAAGTCATTCGCCCGGCAATGGTTAAGGTTAGCGGCTAGAAAAAGCGTGAAGCTGACGGCACCTATAATCAAGACACATAGTAGACTATATAGTCCATATTTTAAGGAGGAAACCAAGCCATGAGTAAAGTTATCGGCATCGACTTAGGTACTACAAACTCTTGCGTAGCCGTTATGGAAGGCGGCGAAGCAGTTGTTATTCCAAATCCGGAAGGAAACCGCACGACCCCTTCCATTGTAGGCTTTAAAAAGGACGGCGAGCGTACAGTTGGCGAAACGGCAAAACGTCAAGCCATTACGAACCCTGACCGTACCATCATCTCCATTAAACGCCACATGGGTACCAACCATAAAGAAAAAATTGACGATAAGGAATATACGCCGCAAGAAATCTCCGCGATTATTTTGCAAAAGCTGAAAGCTGACGCTGAAGCTTATCTGGGCGAAACGGTAACCCAAGCCGTTATCACCGTTCCGGCTTATTTCAACGACAGCCAGCGCCAAGCAACCAAAGACGCGGGGAAAATCGCAGGTCTTGATGTTTTGCGTATTGTCAACGAACCAACGGCTGCGGCTCTTGCTTATGGCCTTGAGAAAGCAGAAGATCAAACCATTCTGGTCTATGACCTCGGCGGCGGCACATTCGACGTTTCCATTCTTGAGCTTGGCGACGGCTTCTTTGAGGTTAAGGCGACTAGCGGCGACAACAAGCTGGGCGGCGACGACTTCGACCAGGTTATCATCGACTACCTCGTAGCTGAATTCAAGAAGGAGCAAGGCATTGACCTTTCCAAGGACAAAGCGGCTGTTCAACGTCTGAAGGACGCTGCTGAAAAAGCGAAAAAAGAGCTGTCCGGCGTTGTTTCGACAGCCATTTCCCTGCCATTTATTACAATGGTAGACGGAGTGCCTCAGCATTTGGAGACAAATTTGACTCGCGCCAAATTTGAAGAGCTTTCCGCGAACCTGGTTGAGCGCACGCTTGGTCCAACTCGTCAAGCGTTGACGGATTCCGGCATGACGCCATCCGATATCGACAAGGTTGTTCTGGTTGGCGGCTCCACTCGTATTCCTGCCGTTCAGGAAGCAGTTAAAAGGCTTATTGGCAAAGACCCTCATAAAGGCGTTAACCCGGATGAGGTTGTTGCTTTGGGCGCTGCCGTTCAAGCGGGCGTATTGACAGGCGAAGTCAAGGATGTTGTTTTGCTTGACGTAACGCCTCTGTCGCTGGGCATTGAAACAGCCGGCGGCGTATTTACAAAAATGATCGAACGCAACACAACGATTCCAACCAGCAAATCGCAGGTTTATTCCACCTATGCCGATAACCAAACAAGCGTGGAAATCCACGTATTGCAAGGTGAGCGCTCCATGGCAGCGGGTAACAAAACGCTGGGACGCTTTATGCTGGGCGATATTCCTCCGGCTCCGCGCGGCGTTCCGCAAATCGAGGTTACGTTTGATATCGACGCCAACGGCATCGTTAACGTATCCGCTCTGGACAAAGGAACAGGCAAAAGCCAAAAAATTACGATCACTTCCTCCAGCGGCCTGAGCGATGCTGAGATTGATCAAATGATGAGAGACGCTGAGCTGCACGCGGACGAAGACCGCAAGCGCCGTGAGCTGGTTGAAGCCAAAAACGAAGCGGATCAGCTCGTTTATTCCGTTGACAAAACGTTGAAGGACCTTGGCGATAAAGTAGACGCCGGCGAAGTCGAAAAAGCAAATGCAGCAAAAGAAAAAGTGACTGCTGCAGTTGCTACTGATGATGTCGAGCAAATCAAAGCAGCTACCGAGGAGCTGACTGCGATTATTCAACAGCTTTCTGCCAAGCTTTATGAGCAGGCGGCGCAAGCAGGCGGAGCTCAGGCGGATGGCGCGGCTAATGATTCCGCTAAAGGCAGAGACAATGTTGTTGACGCCGACTACGAGGTTGTTGACGAAAACAACAAAAATTAAGATATAGCATCAAGCCGGCCTGGTTTGGCAAAGACTGCTCCTTCTGGCAGTCGCCGCTTTTAAAGCGGTACGTCAAGCTAAGCCGCCGCTGCTTGACAGTTAAAGCGGCGGTCTGGAGGTTAGGGACGGCGAAAACGCTGTTCTTGACCTCCTTTCACGCGTTTTGCGCCGCCTTGGCGGCCGCAGCGTAAATGACAGGACGGGGGTGACAATGGTTGGCTGAAAAACGCGATTATTACGAAGTATTGGAGCTAGGCAAGGACGCTTCAACGGATGATATCAAAAAAGCATACCGCAAGCTGGCCCGCCAATATCATCCCGACGTAAACAAGGCCGCAGATGCGGAAGCAAAGTTTAAGGAAGTTAAGGAAGCCTATGACGTTTTAAGCGATGACGGCAAACGCGCCACCTATGACCGTTACGGTCATGTGGACCCTAATGCGGGAATGGGCGGAGGCGCCGATTTTGGCGGCTTTGGCGACATTTTTGATATGTTTTTTGGCGGCGGCGGCGGTCGTCGCGACCCCAATGCGCCGCAGCGAGGCAATGATCTTCAATATACGATGACCATTGAATTCAAGGAAGCGGTATTTGGCAAGGAATCCGAAATTACGATTCCGCGCACCGAATCCTGCGACACCTGCTTCGGAACGGGAGCAAAACCGGGTACGAAGCCGGAAAACTGTTCCGTCTGCCATGGCTCCGGCCAGCAGGAAGTGGTTCAGAATACGCCGTTTGGCCGAATGGTTAACCGGAGAGCATGCTCCAATTGTAGCGGGACGGGCAAAATCATTCGTGAAAAATGCGGAACATGCCATGGAGCGGGTAAAGTTAAAAAGCAGCGCAGAATCAAAGTCAACATTCCTGCTGGGGTGGACGATGGCGCTCAAATCCGCATGAGCGGCGAAGGTGAAGGCGGATTGCGCGGCGGGCAGGCTGGCGATCTTTATATCGTGCTGCGCGTCAAGTCGCATGATTTCTTCCAGCGCGAAGGCGACGACATTTATTGCGAGGTTCCGTTGACCTTTGTGCAGGCAGCGCTTGGAGATGAAATCGAAATTCCGACATTGACGGAAAAGGTTAAGCTGAAAATTCCGGCAGGCACTCAAACGGGAATGTATTTCCGCTTGAAGGGCAAAGGCGTTCCTAAGCTGCGCAGCTATGGCACGGGCGATCAGCATGTAAAGGTGACGATTGTGACGCCTACAAACCTCACCGAAGACCAAAAAGACCTGCTTCGTCAATTTGGCGAAAGCAATGGTCAGCAAACAAACGAACAGAGCGAGCATCATGAATCCATTTTTGATAAAATGAAGAAAGCGTTCCGCGGCGAATAGCGCGGAACGTTTTTTTGTGCCAAAGGGCTGCTCTGTTGTACAATAGAGGATAGGCTTTATTGAAATGTAGGAGGCAAAGGAAATGAAATGGCATGAACTGACTATTCATACAACGGAAGAAGCAACAGAAATGATTTCTAATTTTTTGCATGAGATGGGAGCGGGGGGCGTATCTATCGAGGAATCGGGAACCCTTAACAAACCTCGCGATACGTCTCTTGGACAATGGTACGAGCTGCCGCTTAACGATATACCGGAGGGGCAAGCCGTAATCAAGGGGTATTTTGCGGAAGGCACCAATCCTGAAGAGCTGATTCGGCAACTAAAGCCGCGCGTGGAGGAGCTGCGCGAGTTCGATATTGATCCCGGCGACGTTGTTTATGCATCTGCAGACGTGGATGATGAAGACTGGGCTACAGCATGGAAGCAATATTTTAAGCCGATAAGGGTCTCTGAAAAACTTACCATCAAGCCTACCTGGGAGTCATACGACCCGGCAGACGGCGAGGTAATTATAGAGCTGGACCCCGGCATGGCGTTTGGCACAGGCACTCATCCAACAACCGCGCTTTGTCTTCGTACGCTGGAAAGCGTCATTAAGGGCGGAGAAGAAGTCATTGACGTTGGCACAGGCTCCGGCATTCTGGCTATCGGGGCTGTAAAGCTGGGCGCCAAAAAGGTGCTTGCGCTTGATCTTGATCCCGTTGCCGTATCCAGCGCAACTGAAAACGTTCATCTAAATGCCTTGTCGAATGATATACAAGTCAAGGTCAGCGATTTGCTTGGCGTATTGAAGGGCAATAGTGCCGGAAACGGCGGAAGCTCTGAAGATGCTCCAGTCGCTGTCTCACTGCCTGTAGACCTCATTGTCGCCAATATTTTGGCAGAAATCATTTTGCTTTTCCTGGACGATGTTTATGCGGCGCTGAAACCAGGCGGGACTTATATCGCGTCCGGTATTTACAAAAACAAAGAGGATGACGTGGAGCAAGGGCTGATCGGAGCAGGCTTCCGCATCGTCCAAAAGCATCGTGACGAAGATTGGATTGCTTTTGTAGCTGAAAAAGCATAGGAGGGGCTGATACGTCTGAGCAACTTTTTTTGGTTTCCGATAGAGGAGCTTCCGTTTATCGTCCTTTCCATTATTCTTTGCTTTACGATTCATGAATTTGCCCATGCGTTCACCGCATGGAAATTCGGCGATGATACGGCTTATAAGGAAGGACGAGTAACGCTTAACCCTGTAGCTCATCTTGACTTTCTTGGATTTATTTTTATCATTCTTGCCGGCTTTGGCTGGGCCAAGCCCGTGCCTGTTCGGGCAAGCCGATTCAGTAATCCGCGCCTGATGAGCGTTATCGTGTCAGCGGCGGGTCCGGTTAGCAATTTTTTACTTGGGGTGCTATCGTTCTTTTTGCTATTCCTTTTGTATCGCTTCGGTCTAGTGGATGGAGCTTCGGATGGCGTTAGAGCTGCGATCGAAACCTTTTTCGGGTATTTCATTCACTTTAATTTTTTGTTGTTTGTATTTAACCTTATTCCGCTACCGCCGCTTGATGGCTACCGGATTGTGATGGAATTTTTGCCACTGAACCTGCGCTTCAAAATCGAGCAGCATGCGCAGTGGGGCGTTATTATATTCCTCCTGCTGGTCTTTATTCCGCCATTGCGCGCGGTGACTATTGGTCCAATTTTGGGATGGACGGAAAACATCACTTTATTTGTTGGGAAATTGGTTTCTTTTGTCATCTAAATAGATTTATTGTCGACAGACATGCTATGATGAAGGACGGACTTATGTAAAATTGCGTGTTTAAAAAGGTGGTTAAACTGATGCAGCGCTATTTTGTGGCGTCTGAGCAATTCCAGGACGGCATGGTTATATTGCGGGGAGAGGACGCCCATCATGCCTCGCGGGTCATGAGAATGAACGCAGGCGATGTTTTTATCGCCTGCGACGGCGGCGAGCGCAGCGCGCTTGTTAAAGTGGTACAGCTCGACGGCCAAGAAGTACGGGGCAGCGTTCAGGAGCTGCTGCCGCAGGATAGCGAGCCTCTCTGGCAGGTGACCATTGCCCAAAGCTTGCCCAAGGGCGACAAGATGGAGCTGGTTATCCAGAAGGGGACGGAGATTGGCGCGGTTGCCTTTTTACCGTTTCAGTCGGAACGGAATATCGTCCAATACGACGGTAAGAAGGAAGCCAAGCGGCTGGAGCGCTGGAGCAAAATCGCCAAGGAAGCGGCGGAGCAAAGCCACCGGCACCGGATTCCTTCAGTGGAGGCGGTGAAAAGCTGGAAGGGGCTTCTGGCAGATATACCGGCCTATGATCTGGCTTTATTTTGCTATGAGCGCGCGGGTGATTCAGCTCACGGCGTCGGGATCGGCGACGCTGTAAAGGAATGGCGGCTGCGCCGCGCCGGAAATGAAGCTCCGCCCCGCATATTGCTTATCGCCGGGCCTGAGGGCGGCTTTGCTGAGCGGGAGGCCGAAGAAGCCGCTGCTGCCGGAGCCGTTTTGACGGGGCTTGGCAAGCGTATTTTACGGGCTGAAACAGCGGGAATAGCAGGCTTGACCTGTTTAGTATATGAATCAGGAGAAATGGGGGGAGCGCAGCCATGACGTCAACCGTTGCATTTTATACATTGGGCTGCAAAGTGAATTTTTATGATACGGAGGCCATTTGGCAGCTGTTCAAAAATACAGGCTACGAGCAAGTAGAGTTTGAGGATACCGCGGATGTGTATGTGATCAATACATGCACGGTTACCAATACGGGGGACAAAAAAAGCCGCCAAATCATTCGTCGCGCCATCCGCAGAAATCCGGATGCGATTATTGCGGTGACGGGCTGTTATGCCCAGACATCGCCGGCGGAAATTTTGGCGATTGACGGCGTTGATCTTGTTATCGGCACGCAGGACCGCGACAAAATAATGGATTTTGTCGGTCAGATCAGAGAGGACCGCACGCCGGTCAACGCAGTACGCAATATTATGAAGACACGCAGCTTTGAGGAGCTGGACGTGCCGGACTTTACGGAGCGGACGCGTGCATTTCTGAAAATCCAGGAGGGCTGCAATAACTTCTGCACCTTCTGCATCATTCCTTGGTCGCGCGGCCTTTCGCGCAGCCGCGAGCCGCAAAGCGTGCTGGAGCAAGCCCGTTCTCTTGTTGCTGCAGGCTACAAGGAAATCGTATTGACGGGCATTCATACCGGCGGCTACGGCGACGATATGGAAAATTACAACTTGACCAGTCTGCTGTGGGATCTGGACAAGGTGGAAGGGCTGGAGCGAATTCGCATCAGCTCCATAGAGGCAAGCCAGATCGATGACGAAATGATCGATGTGCTGAATCGCTCCTCCAAAATGTGCCGCCATCTTCATATCCCGCTGCAGGCGGGAGACAACAGCGTGCTGAAGCGGATGCGCCGTAAATATACGACAGAGGAATTTGCCTCCAAAATCAAGCGTCTGCATGAAGCTATGCCTGGCGTCGCTATTACAACGGATGTAATCGTAGGTTTCCCGGGTGAAACCGACGAGATGTTCGAAGCGGGCTATAAGCTGATGGAGGAGCTTGCTTTTGCGGAAATGCATGTGTTCCCTTACTCCAAGCGGACGGGAACGCCGGCGGCAAGGATGGAAGACCAGGTTGATGAGGAAGTCAAAAATGAACGTGTGCACAAGCTGATCGACTTGTCCGAAAAGCTTCAGCTTCAATATGCCAAGAAGTCAATTGGCGAGGTGCTGGACGTCATTCCGGAGAGGGTAGTAAAGGGAGTCGACGGTGAAGAGTGGGTAATGGGCCACTCCGACAACTACTTGAATGTGGCTTTTGCAGGCTCTGAGGCTTTGATCGGCCAGTTGTGCCGTGTTAAGGTTACGGAAGCGGGCGTTAATGAGTGCACAGGCCAGCTTCTTCGCGTACTCGAAGCGGATCGGGAACGAGATGATGTTTCCGTTGCCTCGCGCCGCGGCGGCGGTCGGCCGCTTAATCACGGCCAAAGCCTGGATGCGCTTCGCGCGTCCGCCGTCAATGGAGAAGCTTTGGAAGAAGAGGACGAGGAGCTTCATACGTACAAGTATGAGCG
The DNA here is from genome assembly GCF_001675045.1 of Paenibacillus oryzae. Lineage (GTDB taxonomy): Bacteria > Bacillota > Bacilli > Paenibacillales > Paenibacillaceae > Pristimantibacillus > Pristimantibacillus oryzae. Next base: position 123,266 of record NZ_LYPA01000075.1, on the reverse strand, counting down.
CACAGAAACCATCAAAGCATAACATGTACCGGCAGCGGCTGGATTCACAAGATGAAGAATTCCTTTGCTGCATATACTAATGGATAAAGGCTGCAAGGGGGAAGAGGCATGATGGAAATATCAGCAGGCGGCGTCGTATACCGCCGCAATGAGCAGGGAGAGCTGCAAATTCAGCTTATTCAGGACCGCTATGGAAAGGTTTCTCTTCCCAAAGGAAAAATGGAGCCGGGAGAGACGGTCGAGCAGACGGCGCTGCGCGAAATTAAAGAGGAAACCGGTCTGTTGGGCGCTATAATAGAGCCGATTGACCAGATCAAATATCAATATGAGCATGCTCAGCATGGAACGGTGAACAAGGAGGTCCACTACTATCTGGTTGAGGCGATCGGCGGAACCCATCAAGCCCAGGTAGAGGAGATCAGAGGCGTTGACTGGTTTGAGCCGCTCGAGGCTTGGCGCCGCCAGAAGCAATCCGGTTATGACAACAACCACCGGATTGTTGCGGGCGCGCTCAGGCTGCTTGGAATAGAAACCAACTAGGCACAGCTGGACTTCGAAGGCGCAGCTGGTTTTCGGCTAACCAAAGCCCCGTTACAAGGGGCATTCGCATCCTGAAAGCAAAGCATTAAGGTGCGTTATAGATTTTAAGGTTAGACACTATCGCTTCAGCCTACCCTGTTCCAAATGCTTAAGTAACAAAAAGGAAGCGCAAGCAACGAACACGCCACGTTAAAAATAGTTTGCGCGCGGGCGACAAGTGATGATGGCGAGTGAGACAGCCAGTCCGATAAGAGCGTCAGCTCGCCAATCAGGGGCATGAACAGAAGTGCGCCGCCAATATTTAACACGGTATGGGCATAAGCCACAAAGCGCCCTTCCCTTGTGCTCCCGATGCCGGCCAGCAGCGCCGTGCTGCAGGTCCCGACATTGGCGCCGAGCACAATGGCGACGCCTAGCTCCGGGGGCATAGCGCCAAGCATAACAAACCCCATGACCATGCCGATTACCGCGGCGCTGCTATGAACGGCTGCCGTCAAGGCTATTCCTGCGGCAAGGCCCCACCAGAGGCTGGTCGCCGATTTGCCCAGAAACCAGTCATAGACTCCGCTGTTTTGTATATCGGGTCCGATGGATTGCATCATAGATAATCCCATTAGAAGCAAACTAAAGCCGGCCAGTGCAAGGGAAGCGGAGCGCAGGCTTTTCAGCCAGGCGCGTCTGCCGCCATTCGCAATGGGATTCATTTCGCCCGTCAATACGGTAAACAGCCATAACATAGCCGAAAGACCAAGCATGGGGACCGCCGCATGGCTGATATTAAGACCAATTAATTCCGTAGTAAGGCAAGTTCCGATATTAGTGCCCAGCACAATGCCAAGCGTTCGGCTGAAGCTGAGCAGACGGGCGTTCACCATACCGATGGAAACAACGGTAACCGCTGTGCTGCTCTGAAGGGCGGCGGATGCGGCAGCGCCTACGGCCATGCCTCTTAGCGGAGTTGCGGTGAACCTTTGCAGGGTTTTGTCCAGGTAAGGACCGGCCAGACGGTGCAGGGCAAGCTCCATAAGCTTCATGCCGCACAGAAAAACCCCGAAGCCGTACAGCACAAACAGCAGGCTGGGTATCGACATAATGTTAAATCTCCTTAGCATGTAAAATGGAGTGCGAGGCCGCGGAAGCTAGCTGTTCCCTACGGACATGCATGACCTTTAAAGCTTTGTTTTGATGCAATATCCATTTTTAAAGGTCATGCATGACCGTAAAAGCTTAATTACATCCCCAAAACGAGACTTTTGAGACTCTAAAGGACGTTGGTGACCGTTACATGAATCCAATGTATCCATTTTAGGCTCTAGCGGTCATCGGTGACCGTCAGGCGGTCAAAAGACAGTTGCCGATGTCTATTTTGAAGTCAGGTTATAATGTTCATAAGTATCGATTACTATCTATATGCCGCAAGCGGGACAAGCATGACATCCCGCATGGAGAGGACGAACAGAACGGTGAGCCATCCCAAAGCATTTTTGAAAAAGGAACGAAAAAAAAGAACCGAAAACGGACATCCCTGGATTTTTGCCAGTGAAATTCAAGGCGTGGAAGAAGGCGCTATCGCAGGCGGTTTGGTCGATGTGGTGACGCATCACGGCAAATATTTGGCAACGGGTTATTGGAATCCGGCTTCGCAAATCAGCATTCGCGTCATTTCATGGAGTCCGGTCTCCGAAATGGACAAGGCTTTTTTTGTGGAAAGACTGGAGCGCTGCAAGGAGCATCGCAGGCGTTTTGTGAAGGATGAGGATTGCCGCCTGGTCTATGGCGAGGCAGACGGCTTGCCGGGCTTGATTGTGGACCGGTTCGGGGGCGTGCTTGTTGTTCAGCTGCTGACGCTGGGCATAGACAGCAGGCGGGACGAGCTGACGGAGGCGTTGACGGATGTTTTTAGCCCGGAGGGCATATATGAGCGCAGTGATGTAGGCGTAAGAAAGCTAGAGGGGCTGGAGGAAAAAACAGGTGTTCTTTATGGACATTGTCCTGCGTCTGTCCAAATCCGTGAAAACGGCTTGAAGCTTGAGGTTGATATTGCAGAAGGGCAAAAAACAGGCTACTTCTATGACCAGAGGGAAAATCGCGCCGCGCTGGAGCCGTTGATGACGGGCTGGGGCAGCCGAAGCGGCATAGCGTTAGGGGAACATCCCGATGGTGAAGGTGAACGGGTACCGCTTAATGCAAATGGAAAAATCGTGACGTTTCCCTATTGGGACGGAGCAACCGTGCTGGAATGCTTTGCACATACAGGCAGCTTTACGCTGCATGCTTGCAAATACGGCGCAAAACGTGTTACCTGTCTGGACATTTCCGAGCATGCGCTTGAAACGGCAAAACGCAATGTCGAACTGAACGGTTTTGAAGACAGAGTGGAGTTTGTGGCGGCTGACGCCTTTCACTACTTGCGGGAGCAAGTTAAAGGGCTGGAGGAACGTGCAGCCCGGGCTGCAGGAAAAAGTGATACATCCTCCAAATTTAGCGGTCAAGGCCGCACATGGGATGTCGTCATCCTGGACCCGCCTGCATTTGCCAAGTCTAAAGGCGCTGTGGCTGGCGCTGCGCGGGGCTACAAGGATATCAATTTGCATGGCATGAAGCTTGTTAATGAAGGCGGCTATCTGGTGACGGCCAGCTGCTCTTACCATATGAGTCCGGAGCTGTTTCGCGATGCCATCGCCGCGGCGGCGGCCGATGCGGGCAAGGTGCTTCGCCTGGTGGAGTGGAGAGCGGCGGGCAAGGATCATCCGCAGCTGCTGGACATGCGGGAAGGCCATTATTTGAAGTTTGGCATCTTCGAGGTGCGAAGCAAATAGCCGGAAAAGGCGTAACCGTCAGGGGGGAGATTTATTATGTCGCTGCGGTTGATCATCGGAAGGGCGGGCAGCGGAAAAAGCTTCCGCTGTCTGACCGAAATAAGAGAACAAGTTAGCGGATGTCCTGACGGACCTCCGCTCATTTTGCTTGTACCGGAGCAAGCCACGTTCCAGAGCGAATACGCGATGCTTAACGGAAGCGGCTTTGCCGGCACCATGCGCGCGCAAGCGCTCAGCTTCCGGCGTTTGGCGTTTCGCGTCATGCAGGAAACCGGAGGCACCGCGCTTGTGCCAATCGGGGATATAGGCAAGCATATGCTGTTGTACAAGCTGGTGCACAAGCTATCCCCGGAGCTCAAGCTTTTTCGCGGAGGAGCCGGACAGCCCGGCTTTATGGATCGGCTGTCCGAGCTGCTGACGGAATGGAAGCGCTATGGCATTGATCCCCAGTCGCCGGACGTTATGCTGGAAGCCGAAGCGGGAAACGCTCCGATGCTGGATAACAAGCTGCATGATCTTTTGCTGCTTTATGAAGCCATGGAGGGCGAGCTATCCGGCAAATACATTGACGCGGAGGATTATTTAACCTTTTTGGAGGGCGGCTTTGCGGAGTCCCCATCCATGTCGGGTGCGCAAATTTGGGTAGACGGCTTTCATGGCTTTACGCCGGGCGAATACGCGGTGCTTGGCAAGCTTATTGAACATGCGGATGTTACCGTTTCATTGACGCTGGATAAGCTGTATCAGGCCGGAGAGCGCCCTCATGAGCTGGATTTGTTCCACCCCGCTGCCGAAACCTGCGCCGCTTTGCTGGAGCTTGCCGAAGCCTGCGGCGCAGAGGTGCTGCCGGCGCTTGAGCTGGGAGGGGAGAATTCGCCCCGTTTCAGAAGCAATGCTATGCTGCGTCATCTTGAACGGCATTATGGCAGCCGCATCCCCATGCTTACGGCTGACAAAAGGGTTTTCGAGCATCTCGATCACCGATGCGGCATATCACTTCACGCGCTTCCAGGCCGGAGGGCCGAGGTGGAAACAATTGCTCGCGATATGCTCCGCCGGGCGCGCGAGGATGCTCTTCGCTGGCGGGAGATGGCCGTGCTGGTTCGGAATGCGGAGGACTATGCGGATTATATGAGTCTGGTTTTTCAGGATTACGGTATTCCGTATTTTGTGGACCGCAAGGAAAAGGCGCTGCATCATCCCCTTGTGGAATATATCCGTTCGGCATTGGAAACGGTGCTGCATGGCTGGCATTACGACGCTGTGTTTCGCTGCGTCAAAACGGAAATGCTGTTCCCTATCGACGGGAGCTTGCCCAGAGAATGGTTCGATCAATTGGAAAATTATTGTCTTGCGAGTGGCATTGATGGCTGGAAATGGCTGAATGAGACAAGCTGGAAGCCGCTGGCGGCTGTTTCGCTGGATGAGGAATCCGAGATGGAATCCTCCGTCAGCGACAAGGCCAGAGCGGAATTTGAAATCGTTATGGCTGCGCGCGGGGCTATTGTCCCTCCTCTGGAGCAATTTGGCAAACGGTTGAAGGAGAGCGGCACCATTCTGGAAATGTGCGAGGCTTTGTATGCCTTGCTGGATGAAACGGACGCCGCCGATCGTCTGGAGCTTTGGGCAGGCAATGATCTGGAAAAGGGGGATGTTCGCCGTTCACGCTCCCACCGTCAGCTCTGGGACGGGATTATGAGCCTGCTGGATCAACTGGCGGAGCTGGCTGGAGACCAGCGGGCGGAGCCTGAATTGTTCGCGGGAATGGTGGAGGCCGGACTCGACAGCCTTAAGCTTGCCTCTGTGCCGCCTGCCCTGGACCAGGTGCTGATCGGAAGCCTGGACAGGACTCGCTCCGGCGAAGTGAAGGCGGTATATATATTGGGTGCAAACGACGGCATGATTCCGATGCGTATGAAAGAAGACGGCATTTTGACGGAAAACGAACGTGATATTCTGGCCGAACGAGGCATGAGCCTTGCTCCCGGAGCCAAGAGGCGGCTGCTTGACGAGCGCTTTATGATTTACAACGCTTTGGCTGCGCCTTCGAAGCATCTGTGGATCAGCTATGCGCAGGCCGACGAGGAGGGCAAAAGTCTGCTGCCCTCCGAGCTGATCCGCCATGTCTCTGTTTTATTCCCGGGCATTCCCATTCGGGAAGGGGCATCCGAGCCTTCCTTGTCCATGACGGAGGCGGAGCAGGTCAGCTTTATCGTCCAGCCTGGGCGTTCATTGACTTATCTGGGCTCCGTGCTGGGACGCTGGCTCCAGACCGGACAGGAGCCGCCGCCGTTTTGGTGGGGGCTGTACAACTGGTTTGCCGTCCGCCCCGATTGGCAAAGCAGGCTTGAGCTGCTGTCGCGCTCGCTTCTTTACAGCAATGAGGAGCCGCCGCTTCCTAAAGGGGTGGCCCGACAGCTGTACGGCCGCGATATGGTCGTCAGCGTTTCTAGGATGGAACGGTTTGTATCCTGTCCCTTCCAGCACTTTGCCATTCATGGCTTAAAGCTGCGCGAGCGCAAGCTGTATCGTCTGGAGGCGCCGGATGTCGGGCAGTTGTTCCACGCCGCCATGAGCAGGCTGGCAAACGGCTTGAGCAGCGGGTGGGGCCGAATGTCGAAGGACGAGATCAAGGCAGAGGCGCGCAAGACGGTGGAGGAGCTGGCGCCGCGGCTGCAATCTCAAATCCTGCTTAGCAGCGGCCGATTCCAGTTTATCGCCCGCAAGCTGCAGGAAATCGTAGCGCAGGCGGCCGTTGTACTGGGCGAGCATGCCAGAAGGGCTGAATTCCACCCCGTCGGTACGGAGGTCGGGTTTGGACCCGGCGGGACGCTGCCGGCCTTGAAGCTTGCTCTCCCTGGCGGCTCCACTTTGGAGGTTATAGGGAGAATCGACAGGGTTGACGCTGCGGAGACAGAGAATGGGCTGCTGCTTCGCGTAATGGATTACAAATCCAGCCAGACATCGCTGCGCCTTGAAGAGGTGGCGCAAGGCCTGTCGCTGCAAATGCTGACGTATCTGGATGTTCTGCTGACCTATGCGGAGTCGTGGCTGGGCCGTCCCGCCGCACCCGCAGGGGTGCTGTATTTCCACGTTCATAACCCCGTCATGGCCATGTCAAACCGGTTGACCAGGCAGGAGTCCCAAAAAAAGCTTTTGGGACGCTACAAGATGAGAGGACTGCTCACGGCGGATGCGGATATCGTACGCTTGATGGACGGTGAGCTGGAGAGCGGTTATTCCGAGGTGCTGCCCGTTGCGCTGAAAAAGGACGGCGGCTTTTATAGCAGCTCCTCTGTTATCGGCCAAGAAGACTGGCCCGTGCTGCGGCAATCGGTCCGCACTATGATTGGCGACATCGGAGAATGCATTCAGCAAGGGCAGGTATCTATCGAGCCTTACCGGCTAGGGGATAAAACGCCTTGCCAATTTTGCCGCTACAAGGCCGTTTGCCAATTTGACCAGCAAGTCGAGGGCAATCAGTATCGAAGGCTGGGCAAGCTGACAAAGGATGAGGTTTGGCAGAGGCTGGGAAGGAGCTGACGAATATGAATAAAAACGCAAACCCTCCTAAGCCGGAGGGAAGCCAGTGGAGCGACGACCAATGGGATGCCATCGTTACAGGGGGCAGGAATGTGCTTGTTGCCGCTGCTGCCGGCTCCGGCAAAACCGCCGTTCTGGTTGAACGCATCATTCGTCGCATATCGTCCAGCGCGGATGTGGACAGGCTGCTTGTGGCTACCTTTACAAAAGCGGCTGCCGCCGAAATGAGCGAGCGGATCAGCATGGCGCTGGAGAAGGAGCTGGAGCGCCAGCCGGATAACGGACATCTGCGCAGGCAGCTGGCATTAATGGGGCGGGCGTCCATTACAACGCTGCATTCCTTTTGTCTGGATGTCATCCGGCGTTATTATCATATGATCGGGCTTGATCCCGGCTTTCGGATCGCCAATGAAACGGAAAGCGAGCTGCTGCGGCTGGATGTGCTGGACGAGCTGTTTGAGCACAAATATAGCGGGACGGATGGGGATTCCGGCGCTTTTTTGCGGCTTGCTGAGCGGTACGGCGGCGAACGGGGAGATGAGCCGTTATATGCTCTTGTTCAGCAGCTTTATGACTTTGCCGGCAGTCATCCCTGGCCCGATCATTGGTTAAGAGAGTCAGCCAAAGCCTTTGGCGCGAATACGATTGATCAATTGGAATCCGGCGTTTGGGTCGGACGGCTTCACGCCGACATTGCGCTTGCTCTGGACGGAGCCGAAGGCCAGCTGAAGGAGGCGCTGCGCTTGTGCGCGCAGCCTGGCGGCCCTGATCCATATGCGGACACGCTTGCGGAGGACTGCTCGCTCGTGGCGGGGCTGAAAGAGGCCGTTAAATTTTTGCCTTGGAGAAGCTGGGGAGAACGGTTCCGCGCTGCGGCGTTTGGCAAGCTGAAGCCGCTTCGCGGAGACAGCTATGACAAAGCTTTGCAGGAAGCAGTCAAGGCATTGCGGGACAATGCCAAAAAGCTGGTTTCCTCGCTTGCAGACGAGCTTTTTGGACGGACGCCGGAGCAGTTTATGGAGGAGCTTGCGGAGCTTGCGCCGCTAATGGAGGAGCTTGCGAAGCTCGTTATTGAGTTCGGCAGCCGCTATGAAGAGGCCAAGCGCCGTAAAGGCTTGCTGGATTTTGGCGATCTGGAGCATTATTGCCTCCGTATTTTGCGTCATGAGAATTCGGAGCCCGGCAATCTGATCCCTTCATCTGCGGCTCTGGAATATAGGCAGCATTTCCAGGAGATTTTGCTGGACGAATACCAGGACACCAATATGGTGCAGGAAGCGATTGTAAGCCTTATTGCCAGAGAGGGAGCGGGCAACCGCTTTATGGTAGGCGATGTCAAGCAGAGCATCTACCGCTTCCGGCTGGCGGAGCCTAATCTTTTTCTGGCAAAATACAAATCGTATCAAACAAGTGACGGCTCACAAGCCCAAAGCGCCGGATCATTAGACAGGCCGGTTGCTGACGACGATGGCCTGCGCATCGACCTTGCCCGTAATTTCCGCAGCCGCAATGAGGTGGTGGATGGCGTAAATACGGTGTTTCGTGCCATTATGCGGGAGCAGGTGGCGGAGATGGATTACGACAGCCGCGCCGAGCTGGTGGCCGGAGCCGCTTACCCCCCTCCAGCTCCCCCGGATAGCTGCCGCGTGGAGTTTGGCATTTTGGACCGAGGCGGCGAAGCCGCTGCCGCCGAAGGCGAGGATATCTCGGAAAGTCTGGACGAATCCGCTGAAGCCTCGGTGGAAGCTGAAGCAGCGGAGGATTTGAAGGTCGCGCAGCTGGAGGCCCGCTGGATTGCCAGCCAAATGAAAAGGCTGGACGAAGGCGGCTTTATGGTCTACGACAGCAAGCGAAAAGCACATCGCCCTATGGAATGGCGGGATGTGGTCATTTTGCTTAGGGCAACCAGACAGTGGGCTCCCATTATTATCGAAGAACTGCAAAGCATGGGCATTCCGGCGTATGCGGAGCTGGGCAGCGGTTATTTTGAAGCGACGGAGATTGTAACGATGCTTTCGTTGCTGCGCATTATAGACAATCCTTATCAGGATATCCCGCTTGCGGCCGTGCTGCGTTCACCGTTGTTCGGCTTTACAGCGGAGGAGCTGGCGCAAATCCGTATTTTGTCTCCCGCCTTGCCTTATTACGAAGCTGTTTTGCAGGCAGCAGGGCATGAAGCAATGGAAGAGCGGATAAAGGGCAGATTGTCGCGTTTTCTGGATCAGCTGGAGGATTGGCGGGAGGAAGCCAGAGGCGGGGCGCTGGCGGAGCTGCTATGGAAAATCTATCGGGAGACGGGGTATTACGAGTTTGCAGGCGGACTGCCGGGAGGCGTTCAGCGCCAGGCAAACCTGCGGGCGCTTCACGACCGCGCGCGGCAATACGAGGCAACTTCGTTTCGGGGCTTGTTCCGTTTTCTGCGGTTTATTGAGCGGATGCGGGACAGTGGCGGTGATTTAGGAACAGCACGCGCATTAGGCGAACAGGAAAATGTAGTCCGAATCATGTCGATTCACAAAAGCAAAGGGCTGGAATTTCCCGTTGTTTTTGTTGCGGGATTAGGCAAGCTGTTTAACCAGCAGGATTTGAGGAGCTCGTTTCTCAAGCATAAGGAGCTTGGCTTTGGTCCTCGCATTATAGAGCCGGATGATAGAATCAGCTACCCGAGCTTGCCTTTTCTTGCTATACGAAGGGCGCTGCGCCGCGAAATGCTGGCCGAGGAAATGCGGATTTTGTACGTTGCGTTGACGAGGCCGAAGGAGAAGCTGTTTCTGGTCGGCACTGCTACCGATCTGGCCAAAAAGCTGCAAGGCTGGCAGGCGGCGCTCCAAAGCGACGGTACGCTGAACGACTATGTGGTTTCATCAGCACGCTCCTTTATGGACTGGCTTGGACCGATGGCATCCCGGCAATTGCTGGCTCAGGCCAGTCCGGAGGAAGCAGCCGCTATTGCATCGCCTCCATTGCTGCCGGATTGGCGAACAGGCTCGCTTTCCGCTTCGGCTCTAACGGGCTTTGCGGCGGCAGCCTTGGAGGAGGACACGGAGGAAAACAAGCTTCGGGAGGAGCGAATCCAGGGGATCGCAGGTTTGGCTCTGCTGGAGGAAGCCAGCCTGGACAAGGAGCTGGAGGCCATCCTGGATTGGTCGTACCCCCACGCGGAAACAGCCTCGCTGGCAGCCAAAACCTCGGTTACGGAAATGAAAAGACTGCTTGACGAGCAGCCGGATGACGCAGAGCTATTGGCAAGCGACGGATATAGCGTTGGGGATGAAGCGTTGGATGTCACCGGTCTTGAAAAAGAACATTCAACTCCCGGACCGTTTTCGTTAAGACTGCGAAGACCCGCTTTTATGGGGGAGAAAAAACTGACTGCGGCGGAAAAAGGCACCGCGAGCCACCTACTTATGCAGCATATGCCCCTTACGGGTCATAACGGCGAACGCACGGTTGCCGATGTGCTGGAGCAAATGGTGCAGCGGCGGCTTTTGACAAGAAAACAAGCCGACAGCATTGATAAAAGGTCTGTTGCCGCATTTTTTGACGGGGAGCTGGGGCGGAGAATGGCGGCAGCGGAATGGATCAGGCGCGAGGTGCCGTTCAGCTGCATGCTTCCCGCCAGCCGGGTGCACGGAAAGACAGTGCCGGAGAGCAGCGACGAACCCGTTATGATACAAGGGGTCATTGATTGTCTTTTTAGGGATGAGAAGGGACTCGTTTTACTTGACTACAAAACCGACCGGATATCTCAAGGCAACTGGGAGCAGGCCGCAGAACGACACCGGTTCCAGCTTGAGCTTTACGGAGAGGCTGTGTCCGCGATGCTGGGAAGGGAAGTTGACGAGCTTTATGTCTATTTTCTGGATGGCGGCAGACACGTTCGAATGAAGTGAACTCGTTGAAGCAGGGAAAACGCAATGGGGGAGGAAATACGTTGAAGGAGCAGAAGAAGGCAGGGCAGGGAGGGCTATCCAAAGCGCTTGCCGTTACGCTGGTTATCCTTGTTTTGAGTCTGATGGGAAATATTCTGCTGTTGACCAAAAACATGGGCTTCAGTCAAGGCGAAAAGGTTGAGCAAGGTGAAACGATTATAGCTAATCTGGAATGGCTCAGGGATGGTCTGGCTATTTGGGGAGAGGCTCTTGAAGAGATGGCTGCGAGCGATGAAGCACGGGGCGATGTTCGAATGACAGCAGGTTTTATGGCTGCGTCTTTGTCGACGGTTGAAGGCAGCTTCTACTCCAGCCTCTTTAATGTGATGGGCGCCGCGCAGGAACTGCAGCCAAGCAATTTGTCCAATGGTCCCGGAGCGGTGAGCTACCACATGAGCAAGCTGCGTAATCTATTAGGGGATATCTCGGGCGGAAGCGGCGCTTTAACAGCCGATGAAATGTTGGAGCTGGAGGATGCCGCCGCCTCCATTCAGCAATTGAAGGAGGCGGTGTCCGAGTTTAATTTTGCCGTCAAAGGCGACCGTCTCTCCATGATCCGCCTTGCCGGAGGACATGAATGGCTGCCTGTCGCGGCCAAGCTGCAGGAATTGCTCCTTGTTTTCAACGAAGGCATGACGCTGAAGCTTACGGATTTATAAGGTAGCCCTTAGCCCGTTCCTGCATAAGATGGAGTGAATGGAGGCTGATGACTATGGAAAACAAGGCATTTGCGGCAACTGACAAAAAGGAGATGTGCCAGCAGCACATGCATCGTTATGTGCTTGTGCAAACGGCTGACGGTATGTGCTTTGACGGCATTGTGGAGCATGTGGACGATGAAGTTTTGTGCATAGCGGTTCCTTTTGGCCAAGGGGAGGGCGATCCGAGAGCGTTTATCCCGTTTGGAGGCTACCCTTATGGTTATGGATATTATCCCCGCAGGCGCTTCTACCGCCAAACGTTCCCGCTCGCCGGCTTGCTGGCCCTTTCGCTGCTGCCCTATTACTTCTGACGACTGTAAGGTTCCCGGCATTGATGTCGCAACGGCGTTTTTCGCTAAAAGCGGCTAATGCCGGGAACGGCAAAGGCCGCGCTTGGCGACCATTCCACAGGGAGCAGGGGCTGCCAATTTCCATTCAGTGCAACAATTGGACTCTGCCGCGATTTTTCGGTATGATAGATTAAGCTGAAAGGATAGGAGGTTGAAGAAAATGGACTGCATTTTTTGCAAGATCGTGGAAGGCTCCATTCCATCGAAAAAAGTGTTTGAAAATGAGCATGTTCTTGCCTTTGAAGATATTCAGCCGGCCGCTCCCGTACATATACTTATCATTCCCAAAAAACATATCCCCACGATGAATGATGTGGGGAAGGAAGATGCCGCTCTGATTGCCGAGCTATTTGCGGCAGCCCGCCATATTGCCGCTGAACGCGGAATTTCGGAGGATGGTTATCGTTTGGTTAACAATGTAAACAGGGACGGCGGTCAAGTGGTTTACCATTTGCATATTCATTTGCTTGGCGGCAAGAAGCTGGGCGCATTATTGGCAGACTGACTAAGTTGACATTGGGAATTACTTTACCGTATAATGAAGCGTGATAAACCGTGTTAAAGCTCTGGGCGGTCTGTTTCGGAGGGAGGGAAAACTGGTGTCTGAAACTAAAGTTCGCAAAAACGAAACTATTGATGCTGCGCTTCGCCGCTTTAAACGCTCCATCGCAAAAGACGGTGTTTTGGCTGAGGTGAAAAAACGCAAGCATTATGAGAAGCCAAGCGTAAAGCGGAAGAAAAAGTCCGAGGCTGCGCGCAAGAGAAAGTTTTAGGAGGATCCTTCCATAATGAACCTGAGCGATCGATTGACCGACGATATGAAGCAAGCCATGAAGAGTCAGGACAAGTTCAAGCTAACGACCATACGAATGATGCGCGCGTCGGTTAAAAACTTGGAAATCGACCTTAAGCGTCCGTTGGACGATAATGAAGTGCTTGATATATTAAGTCGGGAAGTCAAAATACGTAAAGATTCCCTCCAAGAATTTAAAAATGCCGGCCGTGACGACCTAGCGTCGGGTGTGGCTGCAGAAATTGAAATTATTAGTCAATACCTTCCCGAACAGCTCACTGAAGAAGAGATTCAAGAGATAGTAAGGCAGACCATCCAAGAACTCGGTGCCTCTTCCAAAGCGGAAATGGGGAAAGTTATGAGTGCCCTTATGCCTAAAACTAAAGGACGCGCTGACGGTAAACTAGTAAATAAAGCTGTACAGCAATTTCTGCAATAGCCAACATACGGACTGACAAAGCACCCCTTAACGGGGGTGCTTTTTTATCTATTTCCGCATATTCCCGGCAGCATTTGTATGAATGGCTATCCATTTGAAACAATATATATGTTTCTGCGTATTAGTTTAGCAAATGAAACAAAGGAGGAGACAGTTTGAACAAACGGTCTATCCGTGTTTTGCGCATCGCGCTGCCACTGCTTCTGGCAGCCGCGCTGCTGTTGTCGTTTGGGTCCGTTATCGGCGCTTCGCAAGCGGATAAAGACGAAGGCGTGGATTCTTCACCTGGACCTGCCGTTTACGTTGTTCCTGTCAAACAAAAGGTTGACCAAGGTATGCAATCGTTTTTGGAACGCGCTTTCAGGGAAGCCGGCGAAGCCAGGGCAGAGCATATCATTCTGGTGCTTAACACGCTTGGGGGCAGAGTGGACAATGCAAGTGAAATTGGCGAGCTGATTCGCACCAGTCCCATTCCGTCAACCGCCTTTATTGAAGGCAAAGCTGTTTCGGCTGGAACTTATATTGCGCTAAACGCCAACAATATCGTGATGCAAAAAGGAAGCAGCATGGGTTCTGCCGCAGTCGTCAACGGTGCAGGCGAGCTGATTGAAGATCCCAAAACGGTTTCGTTCTGGGTCAGCCAGATGACCGAAGCAGCCAAGCTGAACGGAAGAAATCCTGATATTGCGGCTGCGATGGTTGACGTAAACGCTGTCGTATCGTTGCCGGAAATCGGAGTTGAAAAGGGGAAAGGCGATATTTTGTCCTTGTCCGCCTCCGAGGCTGAGCAAGTCGGCTATTCCGACCATACAGCCAATTCGGTGGATGAGGTTATGGCCTGGCTGAAGCTGGAGGGCCGCACGCAAATACAGGTAGAGCCTTCCATTGCAGAGCAGGTTGCGAAGTTTCTTGTTAATCCAATCGTTGCCACCGTATTGCTCATTCTGGGCATAGCGGGTGTAGCTATTGAGCTGTTTGTGCCAGGCTTCGGAGCTCCGGGCATTGTAGGTTTGTTAAGCTTTGGCCTGTTTTTCTTTGGCTCCTATATTTCAGGACTGGCCGGGATGGAGACCGTTGTGTTGTTTGTGGTCGGCGTCTTGCTTCTGGCGCTGGAATTATTTGTTCCAAGCTTTGGCATATTAGGCATATTGGGGGGAGGCGCATTGATAACAGGCATCATTCTTGCTGCACCAACGCCTCAATCGGGTTTTCTTACGCTGGGGGTTGCATTTGCCGTAGCCGTCGTAATCGTGGTGTTGTTTGCAAGAACCAACAAAGGACGCGGTATATGGAATAAATTTATTTTGCGCGAATCGTTGACGACGGAAGAGGGGTATTTGTCCGCTGACGTAAAAACATCCTTGATCGGCCTTGAAGGAATAACGGTTACGCCGCTTCGTCCCGCTGGAACGGCCCTGATAGGCGATAACCGGGTCGACGTGGTTACCGGAGGAGAGTTTATTCCCGCCAAATCCAGGGTAAAAGTCGTTAAAGCGGAAGGTACCTGGGTAGTTGTAAAAGAAATTCGCAGCGATGAATAAGGAACTGAAAAACTTTTGTGAGGTAAAAATCCCGTCTAAGGCGGCAAAAATGGAGGTTTGCTCATGTTTGGTTTGGATCCTATTGTAGGGGTATTTGTTATTGTTGTGCTAGCCATAATTGTTTTATCGGTGTTTCTGAGCTTTTTTCCGATTATGCTATGGATATCCGCGCTGGCATCCGGCGTGCGTATCGGCATCATCACACTTGTGGCCATGAGACTGCGGCGCGTCGTGCCTAGCCGTATCGTAAACCCGTTGATCAAGGCAACAAAAGCCGGTTTGGGATTAAATATCAACCAGCTGGAAAGCCACTTTCTGGCGGGCGGCAACGTTGACCGTGTCGTAAATGCCCTAATTGCGGCGCAGCGCGCCAATATTCCATTGTTGTTCGAGCGCGCAGCGGCAATCGACCTGGCAGGCCGCGACGTTTTGCAGGCCGTTCAAATGAGCGTTAACCCGCGCGTCATCGAAACGCCGGTTGTTGCCGCCGTCGCCAAGGACGGCATTGAGGTAAAGGTTAAAGCGCGTGTAACGGTTCGTGCCAACATCGACCGTTTAGTCGGCGGCGCAGGCGAAGAAACCATTATTGCCCGTGTCGGCGAAGGGATTGTATCGACAGTAGGTTCTTCGGCATCTCACAAAGCGGTATTGGAAAACCCTGATCTGATCTCCAGAACGGTATTGGATAAAGGTCTTGATGCCGGTACGGCATTTGAAATTCTGTCGATCGATATCGCGGACGTGGATGTAGGTAAAAACATCGGCGCCCATCTGCAAACCGAGCAGGCGGAAGCGGATAAAAAGATCGCCCAGGCCAAAGCGGAGGAGCGGCGCGCGATGGCGGTTGCGCAGGAGCAGGAGAATAAAGCCAAGGTCGTCGAGATGGAAGCTCGCGTTGTGGAATCGGAGTCGCAGGTACCGCTTGCTATGGCTGAAGCCTTGCGCAGCGGCAAGCTTGGCGTCATGGATTATATGAACCTGAAAAACATTGAAGCGGATACCAAAATGCGTTCCACCATCGGCAATGCCGAAGGAGATACGGATCACCGTGATGGGCGCTCCTGATTATGGGGACATATTCACCTGTTGACTCCATATGGGAGGTGGCAAGCGTTGCAACAAATTATTGATTTTTTATTAAGCAATGTCTATATCGTGCTAATTGGATTGTTTCTTTTAAGCCGGCTTTTTTCCAAATCGAAAAGCAAGCCGGGCGGTATGCCTAGTTTTGGCGGCGGAAGCGGGCATGACCGGCCCGGGCATGAAGGCTTCCCTGGAGGGGAGAGCCTCGACCAGCCTCCGGCCAGAGGGGAAGGGCCTGCTCAAAGCTCATGGCCGGGAAACGCCGGACCAACTGGCGGAGGCGGTCAGCAGCAACGCCCATGGCCTGGCAGCGTCGATCCGCCAGGCGGAGGCGGTCAGCGGCAGCGCCCATGGCCTGGCAGCGCCGAACCGACTGGCGACTGGCAGAAAGAACAGGGACAAGGGGCTGCAAGACAGCAGCAGGTGCTTCGCTCCCAATCGGAGCCCGATCGGCGTCCTAAACGTGATCAGCCCAACCGGATCGGCGGAAGAAGCTCATCCAGCGGTGATTCAGAGGCAAGTCGCAGAGGAGGAAGCGCCTCTGGAAAAGGAAAAGAAATGGATATCCCGGGAAAGGCTGTCGGCTTGCGCTCTTCATCGCTTCTTGGAGGCAAACCAACCGCCGAGGATATGCGCAAGGCTGTTTTGTGGGCTGAAGTTTTGGGTCCGCCCCGTTCAAAGCGTCATTTGCGCTAGTTGATCCTTTTTTGTTTTAACGTTAACACTCTAATAACCGACCCTAAACCCTTTGTTTGTCCCCGGACAAGCAAAGGGTTTTTTTCGTATTGGAGCCTCCGTTCTCATATTTGCACGCCCGTTAGCATATTTTGGTATAGCACATGAATATTGATTTATAATTTCGGAGTTTTGCGTTTTTGTCAGTTTTTTGCGAGGGGGCAACGATACGGCAATGCGACAGCTGAAACGTAAATTACGAAAAATGACGGCAGAGCTGCTGGATATGCCGCAGGACGTCGTATATGATTTGCCGAGGCTGACCATGATTGGCGACCGTCAGCTCTATATTGAAAACCACAGAGGCGTTGTGCGCTTTTCCTCTGAATTGCTTAGGCTTGCGTTAAGCAAAGGCCAGCTGGAGGTCAGGGGCAGCGACCTTGTCATACGGACAATCTGGAGCGAGGAAGTTTTTATAGAGGGATTGATTAGTGGGATTGAGCTTATACCATAATGGTAACGGGAGGGAAACGCCATGAGGGGAAAAGGCGTGATCTGGGTGAAGGGCGAGGTTGTTGTGGAGGTCAGGGGCGGCAGTCCCGAGGAGCTGGTCAACAAATGTATGGCGGGAGGACTTTCTTTGTCCTCTATTGCATGGACAAGCCATGATATTATGAGATTTACGGTGTCGGTAAGCGACTTTTTCCGTCTTCGCCCGTATTTAAAGGAGACAAGCTGCAGGATTCATATTGTTTCGCGTCAAGGTCTGCCCTTCCTGCTTCGCCGCGCAGAGCGGAGAATCGGCTTTGCAGCCGGTTTGGCATTTTTTTTCGTGCTGTTGTTTCTGCTTTCCTCCCTGGTCTGGAGCGTTGATGTGGAGGGGAATACGCGGCTTACCCGGGAAGAGGTGCTGAACGCGGCAAAGGGCGAGGGATTGTATCCCATGCAATGGTCTTTCCGTCTTCAGGATGCGGACGTGCTGTCCAAACGGCTGGTTTCCGCGCTTCCTGGCACGACTTGGGTCGGTGTAGAAAAAAAAGGGACAAAGGTGCGCATACAGGTGGTCGAAATGACGCTGCCGGAGAAGGCGCCGCTGCAAAATCCCCGTCATCTGGTCGCCAGCGAGGATGCGGTGGTTACGCAAATCGTGGCGGAGGCGGGGAAAGCCGCTGTCAAAAAAAATACGCGCGTCAAGGCCGGACAAGTGTTGATTTCCGGCGTTATCGGCTCGGAGACCAATAGCAAAACGGTTGTTGCAAAGGGGACGGTCCGCGGGCTTGTCTGGTATGAATATGATATCGCCAGTCCTATGGTACAGCGGGTAAAGGCATATACGGGTGAAAAAAAGATAAAGTGGTATGCCGTCATCGGCTCCCGTGCGCTTCAAATCGGCGGCTTTGGAAATCCGGGCTTTGAGCAGTCGGAGAGTATCGAGCATATGGAGCTGCTTTCATGGCGCAAATGGTCGCTTCCCATTGGCCGAATGAAGGAAACCGTGATGGAAGCCGAAACCAGAGAACGGGATTTGACGCAGGATGAAGCAAAAATGAACGGTATTTTGGATGCGAAAGCAGATATTATGGAAAAGGCTGGAATAGATGTCCTCTTCAGGGATGAAATTGTTTTGCATGAAAAGGCGGAGAATGGTAAAGTTTATATGAAAGTTCTTTTTGAAGTAGAGCAATCTATCGTTAAAGAATTGCCTATAGTCCAAATGCAGGGAGACTGAGAATTGTTGCAAATTGAAACAAAGACCTTAAAAGTACCGCTTGGGAATGCTGCCGAAGGGCTGGCCTTATTCGGTCCGCAGGACAAGTTTCTGAAACTGGTAGCCGACCAGGTAGAATGCACGATAACCTCCCGCGATGCGGAAATTGTCATTAGCGGACCGTCAAAAGAGGCGGAATCGCTGGAGCAGCTGT
Organism: Paenibacillus oryzae; assembly: GCF_001675045.1. GTDB lineage: Bacteria > Bacillota > Bacilli > Paenibacillales > Paenibacillaceae > Pristimantibacillus > Pristimantibacillus oryzae. Next base: position 104,928 of record NZ_LYPA01000075.1, on the reverse strand, counting down.
ACAGCGTGCTGCTGCAGCTTGTAAGAAACGGGTATATGCCATCAGAGCGGGATGTCGTCTATGCGCTGGAGCTAGCTAAAGAGATGGCGGCGGAGGAACTGCTGGATCTGTTCAAAAAAGAGATTGCCAGCACGTTCCGGGGCAAAAAAATAATGGTGAAAACGATTGGCCAGCGCCATTACGTCAAATTGATCAAAAAGCTGGACATCGTATTTGGCATCGGTCCTGCCGGCACGGGCAAGACCTATCTTGCCGTTGTTTTGGCCGTTATGGCGCTTAAGGAAAATGCCGTTAAACGGATCGTGCTGACGCGTCCCGCCGTTGAAGCGGGAGAAAACCTGGGCTTTTTGCCGGGCGACCTTCAGGAAAAGGTCGATCCTTATTTAAGGCCGCTTTACGACGCTTTACATGATGTGCTGGGACCGGAAGCTACCGCCAAGGCGCTGGAGCGCGGACTGATCGAAATCGCGCCGCTCGCCTATATGCGTGGCCGCACGCTGGACGATTCCTTTATTATTTTGGACGAGGCTCAAAATACGACTCCGGAGCAAATGAAAATGTTCCTGACCCGTCTTGGCTTCGGCTCCAAAATGGTCATTACCGGCGACGTTACGCAAATTGACCTTCCAAGAGGCAAATCCTCCGGCTTGATGGAGGCGCAGCGCATCCTGAAGGATATTCCCGAAATCGGCATGATGACTTTTGTCGAAAGCGACGTGGTCCGCCATTCCCTCGTTCAAAAAATTATAACGGCTTATAATCGAGATGCTGAAAATAAAATCTAGAAAGGGAGAGAGCCGCATGGTCAACAACGGGTCAAGCAAGCCTGCTAGCGTCAAGGAAAGGGCGAAAACGCAGGGCTGGAGGCAAAGCCCCGCCGTCAAGTGGGTATTGATGGCATTGTTCGTGCTGCTTTTTTATTTTAGCCTGGCCCCGCATGTTATACCGGAAACCTATGACATAACAGAAGGGACCGCCAGCGAAAAGGATATTAAGGCTCCCTATCAGATTCGTGACGAAAAAGCGACGAGGCAGGCGGAGGAGGATGCGGCCAAGAAGATTGACGATTCTTTTTCCATTGTGCAGCTTCGCAACGACCAGCTGGTGGAGCAGATTCTGTATCGCATCGAGCAGTTGAACATGGACGATCAGGTGACGGTTCAAAACAAAATCGATATTTACCGCTCCGAGATTCCTGGCCGTTATGTCAGCCATATCGACGCTGTTGTTAAAAATAGCAAGAGCAGCGGAACCTACAACAATACGCTGCTTGAGGAAATGGCCCGTCTTGCCAAGGAGCAGCAATATACCATTCCCGAGGAAACGTTCTACAAAATGCCGCAGCTGACTAGCGAGCAGCTTTCCGACATGCGGGTTGTGGCGCGCGAAATCGTCCGCAAGCTGATGAACGAGCAAATCCGGGAGGCGGATACCGCCCGCACGCAGGTGGCGGAGCTGGTAAACGCCAGCTCCTTGTCCAACCGGACCGCCCGTGAAATTGTTCAGGAGCTGGCGCGCTTTGTCATTACGCCAAACAAGTTTCTGGACGTCGAAAAAACGGAGGAAGCTCGTGAGCAGGCCAAGCTGAATACGCCGCCGGTCGTATTTAAGGAAGGCGATATTATTGTAAAACAAGGCGAAATCATTACGCCTGATTTGTACAAGCTGCTTTCGGATTCCAATCTGCTACAGGATAAAAAGCATTATTGGCCGCAAACGGGCCTGCTGATCATGTCGCTGATGTTTGTTGTTATGCTGTATGCGTACCTTCATCAATCCGGCTCGATCGGCGGCGTGAAGCCCAAATACACCAACTCCCAGCTGCTGATGTTATGGCTGATTTTTGTCATTAACATTATGACGATTCAGATAATCGCTCTTACGCAGACGGATGCGGCTTCCTATGCCGGCTTCCTGGCTCCCGCCGCTTTGGGCGCTATGCTGATTACGCTGCTGCTGGATCTGCATCTTGCTATTATGGGTTCATTTATTTTTGCTTTAATGGGCAGTATTATTTTGAATACATCGCAAACTCAGATTTTTGACTTTAAATACGGATTTTTCATTATCGTCGTATCGCTTGCCGCCGTTTTCTCCATTCATAGGGCAAGCCAGCGCTCCGCTATTCTGAAGGCGGGCATTATGGTCAGCTTGTTTGGCTCGCTGGCGGTTATGGCTATGCTGATGATGTCGGAAAATCTGGACCGGATGCCGTTTATTTATTCCATTGCTTTTGCCTTTGCAAGCGGTTTGCTGACGGCGATTCTGGTAATTGGCCTGATGCCATTTTTTGAGATTACGTTTGGCATTCTTTCGGCACTCAAGCTTGTTGAGCTGTCCAATCCAAACCATCCGCTGCTGCGCAAGCTGCTGACGGAAACGCCGGGCACGTATCATCATAGCGTCATGGTTGGAAATCTATCGGAAGCGGCCGCGGAAGCTATCGGAGCGGATGGACTGCTTTGCCGCGTAGGCTCGTTTTACCACGATATCGGGAAAACAAAACGGCCTAACTACTTTATTGAAAATCAGTCCAATATTGAAAACCCGCATGATACAATTGAGCCGATGCTAAGCAAATCCATTATCGTTGCACATGCGCGAGACGGCGTTGAAATGCTGAAAGCCCACAATATACCCAAGCCGATCCGGGATATTGCGGAGCAGCATCATGGGACCACCTCGCTGAAGTTTTTCTATTTCAAAGCGAAAAAACAGGCGGAGGAGCAAGGACTGGAAATCAACTTTACCGAAGACGATTACCGTTATCCCGGTCCCAAGGCGCAATCCAAGGAAGCGGCTGTTGTTGGAATCGCGGATTGCGTGGAGGCGGCAGTTCGCAGCTTGCGCAATCCTACGGTGGAGCATGTAGAAGCGATGATCAATAAAATTATCAAAAGCCGGCTGGATGACAATCAATACAACGAATGCGACTTGACGCTTAAGGAGCTGGACAAAATTGCCCAGTCTCTCAAGGAAAGCATTATCGGCATCTTCCACTCCCGTATTGAATACCCGGATGATGCCCAAACAAAGGAGAAGACGGAGACAAAATGAGCCTTCAATTGGATTGGAGCAACGAGCAAAACATCATGGATATACCGGACAACTGGATCGCCAAGCTTGGCGAGCTGCTCCAGCTAGCCGGCGCTGCCGAAGGAATGGAAGACGGTGAGGTTACGCTGACCTTTATGGATGATACCGGCATTCACGAAATGAACAGGGATTACCGAGGCATTGACCGTCCAACGGATGTATTGTCCTTTGCGATGCTGGACGACGGTCCTGATGAGCTGGACATTATTTTTGAAGTTGACAGCGAGGACGAAGGCGATCCGCTGTCGGGCATGCTGGGGGATATTATTATATCTGTGGAGCGGGCAAAGGCCCAGAGCGAGGAATACGGACATTCGCTTGAGCGGGAAATCGGGTTTCTTTTTGTACATGGCTTCCTGCATTTGCTCGGCTATGATCATGAGCATGCGGAGGCTGAGGCGGTTATGACCGCAAAGCAGGAGTCTGTGCTGAGCGCCGCGGGATTAACCCGCTAATGAGAAGGTTTATTGCCAGTCTGGGATACGCCTGCTCAGGCATCTATCAGGCGGTTCGCAGCCAGCGCCATATGCGTATTCATTGCGTTGCTGTCGCAATCGTTGCTGCGACAGGATTGGTGTTGTCGCTGAATGTGCTGGAATGGGCCGTGCTGTGCTTGACTATGGCGCTTGTTATCAGTCTGGAGCTGGTCAATACAGCGATTGAGCATGTGGTTGACCTTGCAAGCCCGGAAAGAAGGCCGCTGGCCAAAGCGGCCAAGGATACCGCTGCGGGGGCTGTTTTGGCCGCCGCGATTTTTGCGGTAATCGTTGGCCTGCTCATTCTGGGCCCTCCCTTGGTGCAGCTGATTTTTGGCTGATTAGGCAGGAAGGTTTGATGTACTAAAATGCAATTAAGAAGGGAAGAAGCAGCTTATGGGGGAAAACACCCTTTCACAACAATATCAAGTTTTGCTAGCTGCGGCGCGTGAAGCCATGAAATCGGCCTATGTGCCGTATTCTCATTTTTCAGTAGGCGCGGCGCTGCTGGACAGCAAAGGTCATATCCATCACGGCTGCAATGTGGAAAATGCCGCTTATGGAGCAACGAATTGCGCGGAGCGTACAGCCTTGTTTCGCGCTATGGCAGACGGGCATCAGGCGGGCTCCTTCCAGGCGATTGCCGTTATTGGCGATACGGATGGCCCAATTGCGCCATGCGGCGTTTGCCGCCAGGTATTAGTGGAGCTTTGCGGGCCGGACATGCCCGTCATTATGAGTAATCTGCAAGGAAACTGGAAGCTGACCTCGGTAGCGGAGCTGCTCCCCGGAGCCTTTACCCCTGCATCGCTGGTCAAGGAGGACTAACCAACTATGTCAAAAAAAGATTTCAAATCCGGCTTTGTAGCCATCATCGGCAGGCCAAACGTCGGCAAGTCAACCTTAATGAACCATCTGATCGGTCAGAAAATTGCCATTATGTCGGACAAGCCGCAAACGACGCGGAACAAAATCCACGGAGTCTATACAACAGACGATTATCAAATCGTTTTTCTGGATACGCCAGGCATTCATAAGCCTCAATCCAAATTGGGCAATTACATGAATCAATCCGCCGAGGGCGCATTGAAGGAAGTAGAAGCGGCTTTGTTTCTTGTTGATGTTTCAGAAGGAATCGGCGGCGGCGACCGCTTTATTATCGAGCAGCTGAAAAAAGTGAAAACGCCGGTGTTTCTCGTCATGAACAAAATTGACAAAATCGAGCCGGAGCAGCTGCTTCCCATTATTGTACAATACAAGGATTTGTATGATTTTGCGGAAATTATTCCGATTTCAGCAATGAAAGGCAATAACGTTAATACCCTGCTGGAGCAGTTAACCAAATATTTGCCGGCCGGTCCTCAATATTATCCTGCGGATCAGGTGACGGACCATCCGGAGCAATTTGTTTGTGCGGAACTGATTCGCGAGAAGATTCTGCATTTGACTCGGGAGGAAATTCCTCATTCCATTGCGGTTGCGATTGAGGATATGAAGGTGCAGGACAATGGCGTTGTTTATATTGGCGCCGTTATTTATGTCGAGCGCGATTCCCAAAAAGGCATTATTATTGGCAAACGGGGAGATTTGCTCAAGGAGGTGGGCAAGGCTGCAAGAAAGGACATTGAAGCCTTGCTTGGCTCCCGTACCTTCCTGGAGCTATGGGTCAAGGTCAAGAAGGATTGGCGCAATCAGGAGCGGGTCCTAAAGGATCTTGGCTTCAGGCACGACTAGGGCGTGTCTGAAAACCCGCTTGTGGTCATCTTGCACCGCCTTTTCGCCCCCTGCTGCGTCAGTTTTGCTTGTCTTACCCCCGGTAAGGCTTCACAAAACTTCCTTGCATGGGACGAAAATTCGGCACAATCTGTTCCACCCGGAGTATTCAGACACGCCCTAAGCGAAAAAAGATTGACGTATTTTGCTACGGATATCCGGGGGCATGAAATGTCATCCTATAAACGTCTGGATTAGCATTTCCGAGGCGGAAAGGGTGGATAGCCATGCGGGATTTTTCGTGGAATTATTTTGCGTTGACCGGTGATGTGGAATCCTTTATGCTCTACAAGGAAATGAACAATAGGCATGCGTTAGAGGGACCGGAAGTCATTGATGATGGGGAGTACGAATCGGCGGATACCGAATTGTAACGACATCAGACTTTGCACGTTCAATAAAGGCTTTTTCAATAAGTGAAGCAAGGGCTTTGTGGGGGAGTAGCCGGTATGCTGTATCGGGTGGAAGGCATTGTCATTCGCAGTATGGATTATGGGGAAAACAACAAAATTGTTACTCTCTTGTGTGACTCCGGAGGCAAGGCGGGCGTTTTAGTGCGCGGCGCCAAAAAAGTGAAGAGCCGTTACGGCTCGTTATCGCAGCCCTTCACGTATGGAGAATTCCAATTTATAAGGGGCAAAGGCCTTGGAACGCTTCAGCATGGCGAGATGATTCAATCTCACCATGCTTTGCGCGGTCAGCTTGATTTGTCTGCTTTTGCCTCCTATATCGCGGAGCTCACAGATAGAACCTTGCAGGAGGATGAAAGCAGCGCCTTCCTCTTTCAACAGCTGAAGGCTTGCTTTGCCGCTATGCAAGAAGGGAAAGATCCCGCAATCGTTTCTCATTTGTACGAGATGCGTATTCTGGAGCTGGCGGGTTATTCTCCCGAGCTGGAGGAATGCGTACAATGCGGCAACCGTGTAGGACCTTTTGTTTTGTCGGGGGGCGCAGGAGGCATCTTGTGCTCGCGTTGCCGCCATCGCGATCCGGGCGCTCTTTCCCTTGGCGAAACGGCCCATAAGCTGCTTCGTCTTTTTCAAAGGATGGATATTAGAAGACTAGGCAATATTGCAGTATCGCCGGAGACCAAAGCCGAATTAAAGGCGTCGATGCGCAGCCTGATGGATCACCAGCTGGGTCTTCAGCTGAAGTCGCGGGGCTTTCTGGATCAGCTGGATAAATTGGTTTGACAATTGCATACCTGCATCATACAATAGTGAAATATGAATATCGGACAATGATGGAAAAAGTAGTTTAGCGTTGCCGTTTTAATCAGCGAGTCGGGAAGAGTGGAAGCCCGATGCGGCAGTCTTGACGAAAGGCGCTCCGGAGTCCGGCTTGGGAAAAGCGGGTTGTTTTTAAGTACATGTTCAAAAAAGCAGGTTTTTCAGCACTAAATGAAAAGCAGCATTTTGAACAGTCGCTTGAAGGCAGCCAAGTAGGGTGGAACCGCGGGAATTATACTCTCGTCCCTATGTCTGGCAGCAGACGTAGCGGCGAGGGTTTTTTGCGTGCCATTGCGTTTGTTCCATTGCCATCCGTTGCGGAGGCGTTACTGAACCTGTGAAGGAGTGAAGCGGTTTGAATTTTCAAAGCATGATTTTGACGCTGCAGCAATTTTGGGCGGAACAGAACTGTATTCTTGTCCAGCCTTACGATGTCGAAAAGGGAGCGGGAACGCTTAATCCTATGACTTTTCTGCGTTCTATTGGACCGGAGCCATGGAATGTCGCTTATGTAGAGCCATCCCGTCGTCCGGCTGACGGCCGTTACGGAGAAAACCCTAACCGGCTGTATCAGCATCATCAGTTTCAGGTCATTATGAAGCCTTCCCCCGACAATATTCAGGAGTTGTATCTGGAAAGCCTGAAACGTCTGGGTATTGATCCCGAGGAGCATGATATCCGTTTTGTAGAGGACAACTGGGAGCATCCCGGTTTAGGCGCATGGGGACTTGGCTGGGAAGTGTGGCTTGACGGCATGGAAATTACGCAATTTACGTATTTTCAGCAGGTTGGAGGAATCGACTGCCATCCCGTTGCCGTAGAAATCACTTATGGCATGGAGCGTCTTGCTTCCTATATTCAGGAAAAAGAAAATGTGTTTGATCTGGAATGGGTGGACGGCGTTACATACGGCGATGTGTTCCTCCAGCCAGAATACGAGCATTCCAAATATACTTTTGAGTTATCCGACACGGAAATGCTGTTTTCGCTTTTTGGCAAATATGAAGAAGAGGCGAAAAAGATTATGGAGCAAAAGCTGGTATTTCCTGCTTACGACTACACGCTTAAATGCTCCCATGCCTTTAACCTGCTGGATGCCCGCGGAGCAATCAGCGTGACGGAAAGAACCGGCTATATTACCAGAATCAGAAATCTGGCCCGGGCATGTGCAGCCACCTATCTGGAGGAGCGCGAGCGGCTTGGATTCCCTCTGTTGAAGAAAGGGGTTGAGCAAAATGGCTAAGGATCTGTTACTGGAAATTGGTCTGGAGGAAGTGCCTGCCCGTTTTGTAAGAGGCGCTATCGACCAGCTAAAGGATAAAACGGAAAAATGGCTTCAGGAATCCCGCATTTCCTTCCAGGCTGTCAAAGCATACGCAACACCGCGCCGGCTGGCTGTTTTGGTGCAAGGCGTTGCGGAAAAGCAGGAGGACAGCAATGAGGAGGCTAAAGGCCCTTCCCGCAAAATTGCCCAGGACGAGGCCGGAAACTGGAGCAAGGCAGCGCTTGGATTTGCCCGCAGCCAGGGCGTAGACCCGGAAAGCTTTTATTTTCAGGAGCTGGGCGGCGTTGAATATGTTTATGCCCGCAAAAGCAGCATAGGCCAGGAAACGTCATCCCTGTTGGCGGAGGGCTTGCAAAGCATTATTACCGGCATGTCCTTCCCCAAAAATATGCGGTGGGGCAGCTATGAGCTGCGTTTCGTAAGACCGATTCGCTGGCTTGTGGCGCTGTTTGGCCAAGACGTTATTCCATTTGAGATAACAGGCGTAACAACTGACCGTGTTTCTCGCGGACATCGCTTCCTTGGCAAAGATGCGGTTATCGCTGAGCCGTCACTTTATGAGGCAAGTCTTCGCGAGCAGCAGGTCATTGTAGATATTGAGGAGCGCAAGGCTCTTATCCTGAAGCAAATCGACGAGCTGAAGACGCAAAAAGGCTGGCAAATCGCCATTAAGGATGACCTGCTGGAAGAGGTATTATTCCTGGTTGAATACCCGAGCGCATTATTTGGCTCATTCGACCCTTCTTTCCTGAACATTCCGCAGGAGGTTCTGATTACTTCCATGCGCGAGCATCAGCGTTATTTCCCGGTGCTGGATGATCAAGGCAAGCTGCTTCCGTTTTTTGTAACGGTTCGTAACGGCGACACGCGTTCTATTGAAACAGTAGCCAAAGGCAATGAAAAGGTGCTGCGCGCCAGATTGTCCGATGCCAAGTTCTTTTACGAGGAAGACCATAAGCTTACAATCCAGCACGCCTTGTCCAAGCTGGAATCGATTGTTTATCATGAAGAGCTGGGTACGGTTGCGGAAAAAGCGCGCCGCGTTGCAAATACAGCAAATGCGATAGCCAAAACGCTTAAGCTGGACGGGGAGCTGGCTGCCGATGTTTCCCGCGCCGCTGAAATTTGCAAATTCGATCTCGTTTCGCAGATGGTTTACGAGTTTCCCGAGCTGCAAGGCATTATGGGCGAGGATTATGCCCGCAAGCTAGGCGAGAGGGAGGCTGTAGCCAAGGCGGTTAACGAGCATTACCAGCCGCGTTTTTCGGGCGATGCCGTACCATCGGGAACTGTGGGAGCGATTGTCAGCCTGGCAGATAAAATCGACACGATTACGGGCTGCTTCTCGATCGGAATTATTCCTACAGGCTCGCAGGACCCTTATGCGCTTCGCAGACAAGCTGCCGGGATCGTTGCCATTTTGCTGGCATCCCCGTTCAAGCTCAAGCTGGATGAGCTGTTTGGATTGTCGCTTGCCGTTCATGAGCAGCGCGGTTTGAAACGTTCCGCTGCCGATGTGCGTAAAGAATTAAACGACTTTTTTGCACTGCGCGTAAAAAACTGGCTGTCGGAGCAAGGAAACCGGTATGATGTGATTGATGCAGTTATGGCAACGGGCTTTAATGATCTTGCCTTGACGGCAAATCGCGCGGCGGCAGTCGGCAAGGCTGCAGCTGGCGACGGCAAGGGCGAGTTCAAGCTGGTAGTGGAGGCGTTCAGCCGCGTCAGCAATCTAGCAGCCAAGTCGGAAGGCGGAGAAGTCAATGTATCGCTATTTGCAGAACCGGCCGAAGCTGCGTTGTATGACGCCTGGGTTAACGGACGCGAGGCTTTCCATGAAGCTTTCCGCAACCGCGATATCGACAAGGCTATTGAATTGCTGTCCCAATTGAAGCCTGCTATCCATGCTTATTTTGACAGTGTCATGGTTATGGCGCCGGACGAAGCTGTGCGTGCAAACCGTTTGGCGACTCTTAAAGGCATTGCGGGAGACATCGGCCTGATTGCAGATTTCTCGCGTCTTGTCTGGTAGAAACAAACAAGCAGCACATGGAGGGGGATGAGGGAATGCAGGGAATGTCTGATTTAACAGGCAAGCCGGAGGTTATCGTATACGTTGTATCCGATGCCGCCGGCGACACAGGCGAATTAGTTGTGCGAGCGGCTATCGCCCAGTTTCACCCGATTCACGCCGACATCCGCCGGGCGCCATTTGTTTCCGATGTCGCCTTGCTGGCCCGGATTACGGAGCAGGCGGCAATAGCGGAAGCGATTGTGCTTTATACGCTGGTCAGGCCGCATTTGCGCGAAGCGATGCGTCAGCTGGCGGAGGAAGCGGGCATTACAGCCATCGACTTGCTGGGCTCGTTTATTGAGACGCTGGAGCAGCGCACGGGACGCAAATCGCGTCAGGAGCCGGGCCTCAATCATGTGCTGGACGCGGATTATTTCCGAAAGGTTGAAGCTGTCGAATTTGCCGTAAAATACGATGACGCCAGAGATACAATGGGCGTACTCAAGGCGGATATTGTGCTGGTTGGCGTTTCGCGAACGTCCAAAACGCCATTGTCCATGTATCTGGCGCATCAGAAGTTCAAAGTTGCGAATGTGCCGCTTGTGCCGGAGCTAAAGCCTCCTGAGGAACTGTTTACGCTGCCCAAGCGCAAAGTAATCGGACTTACGATTGATACGGGATACCTGAACGTAATCCGCAAGGAGCGACTCAAAGCATTGGGCCTTCCCAATACGGCGGCCTATGCAACCAAAAACCGGATTCAGGAAGAGCTGGAGTATGCGGAAAGCATAATGAAAAAGCTGGGCTGCGTTGTTATCGACGTTTCTCATAAAGCCGTCGAGGAAACCGCAAGCCTGATCATGGAATATATCCGGACGCCATAGCCTTACAAGTTAAACGGACTTTTTGGACAACCTTTAGAAGGATTACGGTTTCATTTGACGTATATTATTGTAGAATGAAAATTCTGCGCCCGGGGGAGGGGTACGGGATGAAGGCTAAACCGACAATTGTTGTGGATGCAGATTCCTGCCCCGTCAAGCAGCAAATACAAGAAACGGCATCACAGATGGGGGTTCCCGTTGTGATGGTTGCATCCTATGACCATTTGCTGCTGCCAAAGGATGGTGTTCGCGTCATTCAGGTGGACAGGAGCGACCAATCTGTTGATTTGTATATCGCTAACAGCATTTCACCAGGCGATATCGTTGTAACGGGAGATTTTGGACTGGCCTGCATCGTTATCAGCAAAGGCGCGATCGTGTTGTCCCCCCGCGGGGAGGAGTATACGGAAGCCAATATTGATTATTTGATGGATCGCCGACATGAAAGCGCGCGCCGCCGCCGTTCGGGAGGCAAAACAAAAGGGCCAAGAGCAATGAGCGAAGCCGACAGACAACTTTTTCAACAAAAGTTGACAAAAGTTTTGCTTGAACAGCAGGAGAAATGTGAGCTTTAGCGAATATTATCTTAGAACTCCAAGCGATTCCTGTTTGAGCTTGGGATGAAGGTGATGAACGATGACATACGGTAAAATACCGGAGGAGGTCATAGATGCTGTCCGCAAGCGTCATGACATTGTAGATACGGTCGGGAAATACGTTCATCTCACGAAGCAAGGCAAATATATGAAGGGGTTGTGTCCGTTTCATTCCGAAAAGACGCCTTCCTTTACCGTTACGCCCGAATTGCAGATTTTTCACTGCTACGGATGCGGAAAAAGCGGCAACGTTATTCGGTTTGTAGAAGAGATGGAGGGGTATACCTTCCCGGAAGCGGTGCGTGTATTGGCCGAGGAGGCTGATATTCCCGTAACATGGACTTCGGATGGCGGTTCGCAACAGGACCCGACTCGTCAGAAGCTGGTTGAAGCCCATGAGCTTGCCGTCAAGTTTTATCATTATTTTCTCAATAATGCCAGGCAAGGGGAAAAGGCCAAGCGATATCTTCGTGACCGGGGAATGAGCGACAAGCTGATCGATCAATTTATGATCGGATACGCCCCTGATGATTGGGATGTGCTGACCAAGTTTTTAATGGGTCGCGGCTTCGATCCCGTCTTGCTTGAACAAGGCGGATTAATTTCCGCCAAAAATGACGGCAGCGGTTATGTGGACCGGTTTCGCGGAAGAATCATGTTCCCGCTTTATGATGCCAATGGCAAGGCTTCGGCCTTTGCCGCGCGTATTGTGGATGAGGGATCGCCCAAGTATTTGAACTCTCCGGAAAGCAGGCTTTTTGTCAAAAGCCGTACGCTTTACAATCTGCATTTGGCGAAAGCCGCCATCCGCAAACGGAAACAGGTCGTGCTTTTTGAAGGGTATATGGATGTCATCAAGGCCTGGCAAGCCGGAGTGGATAACGGGATTGCAACAATGGGAACGGCGCTGACAGAGGAGCATTGCTCCATGATGCGCCGTCATGCGGAGGAGGTATTGCTCTGCTATGACGGCGACGATGCGGGACAAGCTGCCGCTTTCAAAAATATTCCGTTGCTTGAGGCTGCCGGACTTAAAGTCGTTATGGCCGTTTTGCCGAAAGGCAAAGACCCCGATGATTATATAAGCGAATATGGACCGGACTCCTTCCTTAGGGAGGTAATCGACAGCCCGGTTTCGGTTACAAAATTTAAGCTTATATATTCAAGGAAAAACCATATACTGCTAAAAGAAGAAGGACGCAAAAATTACTTGATGGAAGCAGTAGCCATCGTAGCCGGTGTGGAATCATCCACGGAACGAGAAGTTTATTTGAAGGAATTATCCCGCGAGTTCGACATTTCGCTTGACGCGCTGAAGCAGGATTGCCATGGAATGCGGCTGGAACTGCAAAAAAAGAAACCGCAAAGGGATAATAACGACAATTCGTGGAATAATGGTAGGAATGAAAAGCGCCGTGCGCCCGGTGCTCCCAAGATTTTGCCTGCTTATATGCATGCAGAGCGGAGACTGCTGCATGTAATGATGCAGGATAAGGAGATTGCCGAAATTGTGCATGAACGTGTGGGGGATGCCTTTAATGCAAGGGATCACGCCGCGCTTGCCGCTTATTTGTACGCCTACTACGCACAAGGATACGAGCCGGATGCTGCCCGGTTTGTGCAAACTCTTGACGATCCCGGTCTGGAGGAGACGGCTTCTTCCATTCTGCTGATGGAGGATAACTCCTCCAGGGAAGAAACGTCGCTGCATGCTTATATCGAAACCATTCTGAAGGAACCGGAGCTTCGAAATATCGAGCGGAAAAAAGAGGAGTTTGCACGTGCCGAACGAGCAGGCGATGCCATATTGGCAGCGCAGCTTTATATTGAGATTATGACCCTGGAAAGAGGGCTTAAAGGTTGACCGGATGGTTGTTTCCAGGGAGGAGGGAGTCGGAATATGGCGAATGATCAACATACTGAGCTGGATACCGAGCAAAAGTTGGATCACGTGAAGGATCAGCTCATTGAGCAGGGCAAAAAAAGATCCTCCTTAACGTATAAAGAAATTATGGAGAAACTGTCTCCCTTTGATCAGGACCCGGAGCAAATCGACGAGTTTTTTGAGCAGCTTGACGATTTGGGTATCGAGGTATTGAACGAAAGCGAGGAAGAGAATCCGCTCAGACCGGCTTCTGAAGAGCAAGAGCGCGAAGGCGATGATTTTAATTTCGATGATGATTTGGCTTTGCCGCCCGGCATTAAAATCAATGACCCCGTCAGAATGTATCTGAAGGAAATCGGCCGTGTGCCGCTATTGTCCGCGGACGATGAAATCGAGCTTGCGATTCGGATCGAAAATGGCGACGAGGAGGCAAAGCGCCGACTTGCAGAAGCCAACCTTCGTCTGGTTGTCAGCATTGCCAAGCGTTATGTGGGCAGAGGCATGCTGTTCCTGGACTTGATTCAGGAAGGCAATATGGGCTTGATCAAGGCGGTCGAAAAGTTCGATCATCAGAAGGGCTTCAAGTTCAGTACCTATGCTACCTGGTGGATTCGCCAGGCCATCACGCGGGCGATTGCGGATCAGGCGCGCACCATTCGGATTCCGGTCCATATGGTGGAAACCATCAACAAGCTGATACGCGTATCGCGTCAGCTGCTGCAAGAGCTTGGGCGTGAACCCACGCCTGAGGAAATCGCGGTGGAGATGGAGCTTAGCACGGAAAAGGTTCGCGAAATTATGAAGATTGCTCAGGAGCCTGTATCGTTGGAAACGCCTATCGGGGAAGAAGACGATTCGCATCTGGGAGACTTTATCGAGGACCAGGAGGCGCTGGCGCCGGCAGATGCCGCTGCCTACGAGCTGCTTAAGGAACAGCTTGAGGATGTGCTCGACACGCTTACTGAACGGGAAGAAAACGTTCTTCGCCTTCGTTTTGGCCTTGATGACGGCCGGACACGGACGCTGGAGGAAGTGGGCAAAGTATTTGGCGTAACGCGGGAGAGAATCCGGCAGATCGAAGCCAAGGCTCTTCGCAAGCTCCGCCATCCAAGCCGCAGCAAACGACTCAAGGACTTTCTGGAATAACGGCTTTATGCCGCAAAATGACCTTTCTGCCTTTGCAGCGAGGTCTTTTTTTCAGATGAAAACAAGGCAAGGACAGGAAAGGATGGCGTCCAATGGAACAGGATCGCAGAGCAATTGTTCTCAAGGAAATACAGCATTGGAGTCGGAGCAAGCTGTTGCCTGAGCAATATTGCGAATTTCTGCTTAATCTGTACAGCGATCCCGATACACCAAGGCCAGCGCCGCAGCCGAATCATGCCGTCGGCAAAGCGATAGCGGCGGTGCAGCGGGCAACAGGCAAGCAATGGTTGCTTACATTTGGAACTTTTACCTTAATTTCCTTTGTTGTGCTTTATTTTAGCTCTTTTCATCCGGCATTGCAAATCGCAATTATTTTGCTGGGCGCGTTAGTTTTTTTAAAATTTGGCCATCGCTTCAGAGAACGAAGCCGAACGTTTTCCAGCATGCTGGTGTGCGCTGGAGCGTTGCTGCTGCTAGGCGGAGGATTACATATTCTGGAGCTTCATGAGCTTCAGTCCTGGAGCTGGAAAATGGGTGTTTTAGGCGGTTGCGCCTTTTTCTGGGTCGCATACGGCATCTGGAGAAAGGTTCCGATGCTTCATTTATGCGGCTGGCTGATCGCCCTAGTGCTGTATGGCTGGCTTCTCTCAAGACTGGACGAGACGCCGGCATGGTACGAGGTGCAGCTTTATTGGCTTCCTATCGCCATTATATTTGGGTGGAGCAGCTGGTTTTTGCACCGCTTCAGCAAAGCGGTGGCTGCCGTATTGTTTGTGGTTTGCGCGCTCGCCTGGTTTCTTCCGGAATTGTATACTCTGCTTGTTATTCATCAAACGGCATGGCTGCAAATACAGATAATCGTAAAAATCGCGTTAGGTGGAGGACTTCTCTTCACGATGCGCAAACAATGGATGGTGTGGGTAACCTGATGATTGAATTGTCTAAACGTCTGCGGCTTGTTGCAGATTATATTGCAGACGGGGCGGCGCTGGCGGACATAGGCTCCGACCATGCCTTGCTTCCGGTTTATTTGCTGCAAAGCGGGAAAATATCAAAAGCCATTGCCGGTGAGGTAAATCCGGGACCGTTTAAGGCTGCGCAAAAGGCTGCTTTAGCAGCCGGTCTTACGGATAGATTATCCGTTCGCCGGGGCGACGGGCTGGCCGTTCTTGAGCCAGGAGAAGCCGATACGATTACGATCGCCGGTATGGGCGGCGCTTTGATGTCCTCTATTCTTGAAGCCGGTCGAGCGAACGGAAAGCTTGAAGGAGTCTCCCGTCTGGTTCTCCAGCCCAATATTGGCGAAGACGCGGTCAGGGTATGGCTGCTGGAGCATAACTGGTATTTGACCGATGAAGCTGTTTTGGAGGAGGACGGTAAAATTTATGAGGTGCTTCATGCGGTGCGGGATGCTGAAGCAGCACCCAAAAATGAGGCGCTTTACGATGGAGCCTTTTTGCCGCTGCCTTTTGAGCCAGAGCTTAAAAAGGTGATTTTGATTAGAATGGGACCGCATCTGCTGCGTCAGCCAACGGCAGTACTTATCGCTAAGTGGCAATCTGAAATCATCAAGCTGGAACGGATTTGGAGCCAGATGGCGGAGTCCAGCGTGCAGGAGTCGATGGCGAAGCGCGAGCAATTCCGCAAGGAAATAGACTTGTTGAAGGAGGTGCTGGCTTGTTTGCCAACGGACAAAGCATCATTTCGTTGATGGAGCAGCTTGCCCCAAAGCATTATGCGGTGGAAAACGATAAAATTGGATTGCAGCTAGGCACATTGTCCAAGGAGATTCCGAAGGCGCTGGTCGCTTTGGATGTGACCGACGAGGTGGTGGATGAAGCCATAAGGCTGGGAGCCAACCTGATTATCGCCCATCATGCTATCATTTACCGTCCGCTGGCGAAGCTGGATACGTCTACGCCGGCTGGCAAGCTATACGAAAAGCTGATTAAACATGATATTGCCGTTTATATATCCCATACCAATCTGGATGTGGCTGATGGCGGCATCAATGACTGGCTTGCGGATCAGGCGGGGATTGAGGAGCAGGGACGAAAGTCGCTGGAGGATATCCATACGGATAAGCTATATAAGCTGGTTGTGTTTGTGCCGGAATCCCATGTCGAAGATGTGCTGCAAAGCATCTGGCGAACGGGGGCTGGAGAAATCGGCAATTACAGCTGCTGCAGCTTTACCAGCAAAGGGACGGGAACCTTTTTGCCAGGGGAAGGCACTAACCCGTTTATCGGCTCGCAAGGTCGACTTGAGCGCGCAGATGAAGTGCGAATTGAAACAATCGTACCGTACAGCGTCCATCGTAAAACGGTGAGCGCCATGCTGAAGGCCCATCCTTATGAAGAGGTGGCTTATGATCTGTATCCCGTAGACCTGAAGGGGAGAAGCTTCGGATTAGGCCGCTACGGCAAGCTGACGCAGCCGGCAACGCTGAATGAGCTGGCGCTAAGGCTAAAAACGGCGTTTGATGTGCCGATGCTGCGCGTGGTTGGTCCGCCTGACCGGGTAATCCACAAAGCCGCCGTGCTTGGCGGGGCGGGAGCCCGCTATGTCAATCGTGCAATGTTTGCAGGCGTGGACGTCCTTATTACGGGGGATATTGATTATCATACGGCACATGATGCTTTGGCAGCAGGCATGACCATTATCGACGCAGGCCACAATATTGAAAAGGTTATGAAGCAAAAGGTGGCGGATTGGCTGAACAATGAGCTTGCCAAGAACAAATGGAAAACGGAGGTTATAGCCTCGCGCTTGAATACGGAGCCGTTTGTGTTTATTTAGCTTTTCCTGTTGAGCTTTGAATCAATAACCTGTATAATAGTTCTGCTACGGAAAGTTTGACAGACAATCGCTGGCAGCCTCGTTGCTGCGAGAGGAAAGTCCGGGCTCCACAGGGCAGGATGCTGGATAACGTCCAGTCAGCGCGAGCTGAAGGATAGTGCCACAGAAATGGACCGCCGATGGCCCCGTAAAGGGGCACAGGCAAGGGTGGAACCGTGGTGTAAGAGACCACGAGGAGTACAGGTGACTGTATTCCTGGTAAACCCCATCTGGAGCAAGACCGAGAGGATGTGGCGGCCGCAAGGCCGCAGCCTTAGCCCGAGGCGCATCCGGGTTGGTTGCTTGAGCTGTTCAGCAATGGACGGCCTAGATAGATGATTGTCGCTTCCTAGTGGGAGGGTCGTTCCCGTTTGCACCACCAGAAGTACAGAACCCGGCTTACGGCAAACTTTCCGCACGGCCATCTTATACCGTTTAATTAAAATGATGTTGATATAAATGGAATAAGGGAAAAAGACATGAACCCGCAATTCGCGGCGTTCATGTCTTTTTTTAAAATTTAACAAATAGCAATTAGTGTTTCCTGATGGGGCGATGCGGCTTCTTTTCCAGGTTATTCAGATCGTTGCAGTTAGCTACAGTTAATCACAGTTGGCTACAGTACGATTCTGTTTGTCTTTGTTCATTTCTATTCATCAAGCTTTACGGACATCTGCGGCCATTAGACGGTTCATTTTAATTAAATCCATATTCTAGCGGACATTTGCGACCGTAAAACTCCAATTTTACCCTCACATTCTACATTTTTGAGCTTTAAAGGACATGCGTGACCGTTGCTGTTATGAAACAAGCCAATTTAAGCCCCTGCCGGACATGGATGTCCTTTAGATTCAGTAGACTGCAGGAAATTGCCTGTGGCCTTCAACTCAAGATCCCAAACGCTCCAGCTTCCGCTTTACTTGTTGAGGGTAGGTTTGCAGGGCGCCGCCGTAATTCGCAGCGGCCTTTAGCGCTTTGTCGATATCAATTTCGCCATGGCCAAAATAGTTGTCTTTGCCTGCTTGTCCAAGGTCGCGGGCGGATACGCGCATGATCTCCATAACTTCCTCATTGCTAAGGTCGGGGTTAATGGAGCGAATCAAACCCGCCAGCGCTGCAACATGAGGGCTAGCCATCGAAGTACCGGACAATGCCGCATATTGGCTGCCGGGATAGGTGCTGGCAATACTATCGCCAGGTGCCGCTACGTCGATGTAATCGCCGTAATTGGAGAAGGATGCCTTCTGGTCGTTGCTTGAGGTCGCCGCTACCGCAAAAACCTCAGGGTATGCGGCGGGATAACCGGGACGGTCTGTATTGTCGTTGCCGCTTGCGGCAATCAGAACGACATCGCGTTCATACGCATATTTGATGGCGTCATGCAGAAAATCGGCCTTTGCGTAATTGCCCAAACTCATATTGATTACTTTAGCTCCATTATCAACCGCCCAGATGATGCCTTGAGCAACTGAATAAGTCGAGCCTGCGCCTGAGCTGTCAAGCACTTTAACGGGCATAATTTTGTTAAACCAGGAAACGCCGGCGACTCCTTCGCCGTTGTTGACGGCCGCGCCGATAATTCCGGCAACATGCGTACCATGTCCTACATCGTCATCCGGGGTTTTTCCTGTGTTGACGATGTTTTTTCCAGCGAGCAACCTGCCTTGAAGGTCGGGGTGGCTGCTCTGAACGCCGGTATCAAGCACGGCGATGATAACACCTTCGTCCCCTTTTGACAGCGTCCAGCCTTCCTCTGCGGCTATGGAGGGCAAGTTCCATTGATACTGGGAATACAAGGCGTCATTAGGTACGATTTTGGCTGCATGCTCATCATTCGTTAAATAAAGGTAATGAGGCTCCGTATATTTAATTTTCCAGTTATTCTGAAAATACTGGATTAATTTGTCCGCTTCGACCTTGTCGGAGCGAAAAACGTAGGTGTCGCCAAGCTGCTGAATAACGGAGGCTCCGACATCGGCTTTTATTCTGGACAATTGCTCTTCACTAGGCGGGGTTGTAAAATGGACAACGGCATCTTTGACATGATAATGGCTGGCATTGCCATTGTCTTCTCCCGTTTTAACCGTTGTGTCCACTGTGGAATTGGGCTTGACGGATTCAATCCGGTAATTGCCTTCCGCCGGGTAAGGGATCAGGCGCAAATTGCGCTTCTGATGCATTTCAACCTGCTTGACGATATCCTGCTTCATCACGCCAACTATGCCGTGCCCGCTTCCCGTTTGATCGGGTACGCCTAATACGATGTAACGGCTGCCGTCGGCGGACTCAAACGGTTTGGACTCATAGTTTGCGCCTTTTGCGATTTTTTTGGCGGCTTCCGCACTATACATTTGCGCATCCTCTTTTTGAGACTTCGGCAGCTTGCCTATTTGCACATCCTTGCCAGGTCCGATCCATCGAATATGGGCCAAATGCGGATGCTCCTTCATTAACGCCTTGATTTCAGCAGTTGCCTTTACCGGGGAATCTCCGTCGGCTGCCATAATATTGCGAAAGTCCTTGGCACACTCCAGGGACATTAGCGTTGCCGTGGCATCCATGTCATTCTGCAATGCCGCAAGCTTAAGCTTCTGCTCCTTGTTAGCGGAGAATTGTACGGTTTTGGGCGATGATTCGCCGTTTTTTAAAAAAAACGGGGTGGCCGGAATTAACAGCGCTGCTGCGGCCAGCACAATAAAAGCAGCGGTCCATCTTGATTTGCGCATGGGATATCCTCCGTCTTTTCATAAAATGATCTGTCTCTACCCTTAGAGTCGCATCTGCGGCATCAAATTATGCGGACATTTTCACAATTCGGATACCGTTTCTCTGGAATTTGTGGTACGATGTTGATGTTTATAGTTTTTTTGTGTGCAATGTAGAAAGGGGAACTACCACCATGCCATCAACGAACGTTAAAGCGCTGACGGAATCCACTCGCGACAAATTAAAAGAAGCGGTTGAACAGCTGGAGCCGTTTCTGAATCAGAATGCTTTATCCCAGCTTGTAGGAGATCAAAGCGAAGAGGCGGCGGAGCTTTTTTACAAGGGGCTGCTGTCCGATCTGCGCCATCTGCTTGTTTTTTCGGAAGTTGCTGTTGAAAAGCTGGGCGTTCTGCTCAGAAGGCCTAATTTCGATAATGAGTATGGTGAACGCGTATTGTATGAGGCTTATCATCAATGCGTCAACGCTTTCTTTTATCCAAAAAATGAATGTTATTCCGAAGATGGGCGTTATGCCTATACGGGACAAGACGCAATTCGCTTCCGGTACAAGCCGGTTCGCGAGGCCCGCAATATCGTTTTGGGCATTTCCAAAATTTACGAGGATCTGCGTGACGACTTGTCTTACTACGAAAGTGACTACATGACCCAGCGTCGCATGCAGGGACAAAAATAAGGCAGAATGAATTGCCTCCGCTTGAGGGAAACTCCTTAGCGGAGGTGATTTTTATGCCAAAGGGCGTTTCCTGCAGCGTTGCAAACTGCACGTTCTGGGAAGAAGGCAATCAGTGCGTTGCAAAAGCCATTGCTATTGATATCGATCAACATTCATCGCCGTCCTTCCATGAAGAATTTGCCAGTGATCGTTTAGGTTTGCCCCATGAGGATTTGGCCAAGGAGTCTGCCGCTACCTGCTGCAACACCTTTAAACCAAAGGAGGATTGAGGAAACATGAACGGTCATGAAAATTCAGGCAACAAACATCGTCATAAAAAAGACAGGGATCATCATTACCACGCCTTGCAGGGAAACCATCATTCGGAAAGTCATGACGTACAAGGAAGAATGTCTCGCGAAGGCGACTTTCATGCTTCCAGCGACATGGCAGAGCGTCATGAGGAGGCTGCAGTGGAAAGCCATGTGGATGGCGGAAGCTATGGCGCCGATGTGATGGAGCGCACCGGAGGAGGAAGCGTCATTCCGGGTGGAATGGCAGCGTTCAACGAGGAGATTGGCGCGGACTTTGCCTACGGCATGCCGGTAACCGGCAAAGATGAAGGCGTGCGAAAGCATTCGTCTGAAGTAGAGGAAGATCGCACCGCTTCCGGCTCCGCCGTGGGCTGGGTAGCCTTGGTCTTTGCCATCGCATCCTGGCTTATCTGGCCTATGCTAATGGGAATTACCTCAGTCGTTCTGGGATTTATTGCATACCGCCAAGGAGCGAAGGGACTTGGAGGCTGGAGTATTGCGCTTGGCCTTGTTGCAATCGTCATCCGGATGATCGCCGCTCCATTATTTGCGATGTAGCGGAAACCAGGGCCTTTGCTGGTGCTTTTGACAAATTTGCAAAAAAAGCGGGTTCTCTCCAATGGGAGAGCCTGCTTTTTTAAGGTTGTCTGCTAAAAAGTATGATAAAATGATTGGAAGATTCATGGAAATTGAAGCGAGTGCTCACATTATCAAGATGGGATAGGGCGCTGACATGTATATTCTAGTTGCATAGGCAGGAGGAACAGATATGATTGTTGATATTGCGGATGTAACATGGGAGCGGGGAAGCAGTACGATTTTGGATAAGGTCAGCTGGCAGGTCAAGGCGGGCGAGCATTGGTGTCTGCTTGGTCTTAATGGCTCAGGCAAAACAACGCTGCTCAATATGATTAACGGATACATATGGCCTACATCGGGTTCTGTCAGCGTGCTGGGCCACCGGTTCGGTGAATATGATTTGCGTGAGCTTAGAAAACGGATAGGCTGGGTTAGCACCTCGCTGCAGCAACGGCTGTATGGAAGCGAAGTTGCGATAAAAACGGTTTTGAGCGGCAAACATTCAACAATTGGCGTATACGATGAAATTTTGCCCCAGGATCTGGAGCGGGCTGAAGAGTTGATGGACCGGCTCGGCTGCTCTGCCCTTAAGGATCGAACGTATGAAACGTTATCACAGGGACAGCGCCAGCGTATTCTTATCGCAAGAGCTCTTATGGGCAACCCTTCCCTTCTTATACTGGATGAGCCTGGGACGGGACTGGATTTGTTTGCGAGAGAGCAGCTGCTGACGATGATCGGAACAATTGCAGGGGAAAAGGATGCGCCTACGATTATTTACGTAACTCATCATGTTGAAGAGATTATGCCGATTTTTACCCATACGCTGCTGCTCAAGGATGGCGGGGTTTATGCTGCGGGAGAAACAGCGAACGTTTTAACATCCTCTCAGATGAGCTCTTTTTTTGATGTTCCGGTAACTATAGAAACAAGGAACGGTCGATATTGGCCGACAATCGGATTGCAATCATGACTGAAGGATTGGACAATCGCAAGGCTCCTTGGCGGCTTATGATGGAATGGGTGAAGGAGCGGTTCAACAAACGGCACGACAGGGAGGGATTTATCTCCAGATGCGCAGCGTTCAGCGTCGCGCTTTTTGGAGCGGTTGCCATGTCCCTGCAAATTTCCGGGATACCTACCGGGCTTGGAGCGGTTTTGGATCAGGCAATCTTTTTATCGATAGCGGTCGTGCTTGGGGCGGTTGCTTGCTATGTGTTGACAGTACTATTTTCATTTTTCTATTTGCCATTGCCTAGAAGACTTTTCTCCTTGTTTGTATTGGTAGAATCGGAAACGTATGTTATGCTCCATTATGCCGAATTTGGCTGGAAGGTAAGTCTGCTGCTGAGCCTTTCTTACACCGTCCTGGGCCTTGCCGCCGGCAGTCTGCTGGGTATATTGGCAAAAAGCGGATTAAAGTCCTGGGTGAAGCTGGGAATTGCCGGAGTGACGGTTATGCTTGCGATGCTGCTGCTAAACGCGTTTCTCTGGACGGGGCCTGTGGAATGGCCTGAGCGTACAGCCAAGGAGGCTATTCTGGAAGCGATAGCTCTGGATGCAGAAGATCCTTCTTTGCCTGGAAAATACAACGTCGAGTTTTTTTCATATGGCAGCGGCTCTGACCGTCATCGGGCATTGTTTGGTACAGACATCACCTATGAGACCGCATCGGTCGATGCATCATCGTACATAGAGGAATGGCCTTGGCTGCGGTCCCTATTTTGGGGATTTCATCAAAATGAGCTGCCTCTTAACGGCAGAGTCTGGATGCCTGCCGGGGAAGGGGAGTTTCCGCTTGCTCTTATTGTTCACGGCAACCATCTGATGGAAGACTTTTCAGACGATGGATACGGTTATTTGGGAGAGCTGCTGGCCAGCAAAGGAATGATTGCAGTGTCCGTTGATGCCAATTTTCTAAATTTTTCCGTATGGTCGGGCATCCCCAAGAATGATATGAAGGTTCGGGCATGGCTTCTGCTGAAGCATTTGCAGGTTATTAAAAATCTTGACGAATCAGGAGCTACTGCTTTTTCCGGCTCTGTGGATTGGAGCCGCGTGGCGCTGATTGGACATTCGCGCGGCGGGCAGGCGGCGGCTATGGCGGCAGATTGGGCGCGCTGGTTTGACGAGGATCAGGAATTGCAAGGGCTGGAGGAGATGGAGCTATCAACCGTTGTAGCAATCGCGCCGGTGGATCGGGCGGTTGATGACGACTATGCAGAATTGAGGGATATTAATTATTTGACCATTCAGGGCGCCAAGGATGCCGACGTTAATAATTTTTATGGAGACCGGCAATATAATCGGGTGACCTTCACCGGCAGCAAAGAGCGTTTCAAAGCGTCAGTGTATATTGAAAATGCCAATCACAGCCAATTTAATACAAGCTGGGGACGATTGGATGAGCGGTTACCCGGCGGGTTGTTTCTGAATAACAAGGACCTGCTGCCGCAGAACGAGCAGCAAAAAATCGCTCAGGTGTATGTCGCTGCCTTTCTTGAAGCGACGCTGAAGGACGAAAAAAGATATATGGGTCTGTTTCAGGATTACCGGAGCGGCGATCAATGGCTGCCGGATGCTACCCGTTATTTGAGCAGGTACGAAGGCGCCGATTTTGTGGAGGTGACCCGCTTCCAGAAGCCTGCCCCGTTGGTTGAAGCAACGGCGGTTCAGGACATGACGGTAATCGATGACGAAAGCATGCGGGACCGGGATGGCAAAGTGAAGGGAAAAACCGGATTGGTGCTGGAATGGGAGGAGCCGGGAGCATCCTTTGAAATTCAATTATCTAAGGAGGCTGAAAGCCATCTGGAGCAGCTGGATGGAGGCAGCCTGGTTTTTGCCGTATCCAATCTGGAATGGGACCTGATTGCTCCCGTGCTTGAAGAAAATGGGAGCAACGGAACAAAGAAATCCTCAGATGACGATAAAGCGCCAGAAGGCCGGGCTGCGGACTCGTCGAAATCTGAGGCACAGGCGGATGCTGGCGTTGCTCCAGATACGGCTGCAAATGCCGATTCCGGCACAGACGCAGGCGGAGATGCGGTCGCCGGAACAGCTCCGGTTATTGGCGGCAGCGGGGAAACTCTTCCTCCGCTGCCGGTGGTTGAAGTTGTGCTGACGGAGCGTACCGGCGAGGAGCTGACGCTGCTTCTGGACGATATAGCGCCGATTGAACCACCTTCCTACACATCGTTTATGTCGATTGGATGGCTGGAAGGAACAATAAAAAATAGTAAATACGGAAAGCCGGTTGAGGAAGTGCTCAGGACGGTTGTAGCTCCTATCCATTTGTTTGACGGCGCCAAAGGAGAGGGACAGGAGGACTCTGCGTTTAGTCCTTCGGACATTAAATCCATCACTTTCCGCTTTTTGAACGGTCCTGGAAAAATAAGAATAGATGAAATCGGATTTTTGCCTGAGGGAGGCTCTTATGTACACTACCAATAATGACGGTCTGCAGGAGGAGCAGGAACGGGTTAACGGCCTTGTGGGGCTGATTGGAAATCGGATCGAACAGCTGTCCGCCAAAACTAGCGGCATTCGGGGTGAAATTGTTGATATCCGCCGTAATTTCTGGGATGATGTGACCGTTAATTTTGAGGATTCCTCGGAGTCGGCTGAAACGCATGCGAGTCTGAAGCAGCAGGCAGAGCTGCTGTCGGAACGGGAGCGCAGCCACAGGCATACCGAGCGCGAATTAAAAACGCTTGTTAAGCTGGAGCAAAATCCTTATTTCGGCCGTATCGACATCGTTGAAGAAGGAGCGAAGGACGCTAAGCCGGATGCCATCTACCTTGGCGTTGGCTCCCTGCTGGATGACTCCGGGGAGGAATATTTGATTTATGATTGGCGCGCCCCGGTTTCCAGCCTTTATTATGATTACGGCCCTGGACGCGTGTCCTACCAAACGCCTGCCGGAGAAATAAGAGGCGAGATGACGCTTAAGCGTCAATATATGATTCGCAACGGTAAAATTAAAAGTATGTTTGATACGGGCATGACGATTGGCGACGAATTGCTGCAAGAGGTGCTTGGCAAAGGCTCCGACGCCGCGATGAAAAGCATTGTCGCAACGATCCAAAGCGAGCAAAATGCCATTATCCGCAATGAAAAAGCTAAGCTGCTTGTTGTGCAGGGCGCTGCGGGCAGCGGCAAAACATCGGCCGCCTTGCAGCGTGTAGCCTATTTGCTATATCGTTATCGCGGCCAGCTTAGCGCGGAGCAGATTGTGCTGTTTTCCCCCAATCCGATGTTTAACAGCTATGTATCCAGCGTTTTGCCGGAGCTAGGGGAGCAAAACATGACGCAAACCACCTATCAGCAATATCTGGAGCATCGTCTTGGTGAACAGTTCCAGCTTGAGGACCCTTTTGTCGGGCTTGAAGAAATGCTCAATGCGCCTCAGGATGCCGATCTGGACATCAGAAGGGCAGGCATCCTTTATAAATCCGGTAAATCATTTATGGACGAAATCGACCGCTACGTTCAGCAGCTTGGCGTGTCCGGCCTTTCTTTCCGTGATATCCGCTTTCGCGGGAAAACGATAATTGCAGCCAAGGCCATTTCGCGCCAGTTCTATTCCCTGGAGCCTGGAATGACGATTCCTATCCGGCTGCAAAAATTATCGGTTTGGCTGCTCAAGGAATTATCCAGAATATCCAAAGAGGAGCAGAGTAAAGAATGGGTTGACGAAGCCATTGAACTGCTTGATACTCATAGTTATGGCAGTGCTTATGAGGAGCTTAGCGAAAAGGGCAAATTTAGCGGAGGCTCCTTCGATGACTACCAGTCTGAAAGACAGTTTTTAGCTGCACAGGTTGTGCAAAAAAGATTTAAAAAGCTGCGGCGCGGCGTTAAACTGCTTAAATTCGTAGATATGCCGGATATTTATAAAGCGTTATTCCAAAAAGGCGCCGTACCCCATGCCGCACCTGGGGCCCCGGAAGCAAACGCGTCTTATCCGCCGGAGTGGCCGCAAATTTGCAGCAGAAGCCTGGAAAAGCTGAATGCCGGCTTGATGAGCTATGAGGATGCAACGCCCTATTTGTACTTGAAGGAAAAGCTGGAGGGCTTTCATACTAATACGATGGTCAAGCATCTTTTCATTGACGAGGCACAGGACTATTCACCTTTTCAATTTCATTACCTGAAACGGATTTTTCCGCGAAGCAGCATGACGGTCCTTGGAGACTTCAACCAGAGCATATTTGTGCACGGCACGGGCGAAAAAAGCGGGGATGCAACGTCCGGATTGTTTCCGCAAGACGAATGCGAAAAAATCATATTGAAGCGAAGCTATCGTTCAACCAAACAAATCGTTGATTTTACGAGAAAAATGGTTCCGGACGGCGAGGAGATCATCCCCTTTAACCGCACGGGGCCCGAGCCGGCCGTTCAATATGTTGAAGCGGACCGTCACGCGGAGCAACTGAGCGTCAGGCTTCAAGCCTGGCGATCTGAAGGCTATGAGTCGCTGGCCGTCATCTGCAAGACAGCCCGGGAAAGCGCGGAACTACATAAGGCATTGCTTGCGCTGCTGCCGGATATCCGCTTAATCCAGAAAGAAACCTCGACTTTTGTAAAAGGAATGGTTGTGATTCCGGCCTATCTGGCCAAAGGCGTAGAATTTGATGCGGTTGTAATCGCAAATGCGGGGAGCGAGGTTTACAGTCGCGAAAGCGAGCGCAGGTTGTTTTATACGGCCTGCACACGCGCCATGCATGAGCTGCATTTGTTTTTGACAGGCAAGCCAACTCCGTTTTTATCGTAGAACTTGTATGGGGAAAGCCGTAATTGACACTGAATATACCGGAAAAGGCGCATCCTGCGGCTTTTCCGAACAAACAAGGGGGAACTTAAAGTGGAAACATGCGGAATTGCGGGCTGTGACAAGCCGGTCAAAGCCAAATCGCTTTGTGCAATGCACCATCAAAGGATGTTGAGGCACGGCGATCCAAATACAGTGCGGCCTCGTCGAATCAAAAAAACGGTAAAGTGCAGTTGGGTCAATTGCGAGGACCAGGCTGTGTCAAAAGGCTTTTGCTCCAGACATTACTATATTCACCGCGTATCCGTTGCGAAGGGCTCCCGATAGCTATCATGTAATATTTCATAACATGAAATCGCGCATTTTTGTGTAAAAAATGAAAACAAGCTGTTTCTTTTTCAAAGATGCATGTATAATAAAAGAAATTAACGGCTCCGGGAGGTGATGCAGCGCATGACTCTCAGCATAAAGGACGGTTTAACAGAGGAAGAGCTGTATTTATTTAATACGGGCTCATCCTACCACAGCTACCGGTTTATGGGAGCTCATCTGAAAAAGCAGGATGGCGTGGAAGGCGTTCGCTTTGCCGTGTGGGCGCCCCATGCGGCATCCGTTTCCGTTGTTGGGGATTTCAACGGCTGGAATGGCGGCGAACATGTCATGAGCCCTTTCGGCAATACCGGAGTCCATCATTTATTCATTCCCCATTTAAGAGAAGGAGAGCTTTACAAGTACGAGCTCCGGACCAGGAAGGGAGAGACCCTTGTCAAGTCCGATCCTTACGCTTTCTACAGCGAGCGCCGTCCTGGAACGGCCTCCATTGTTGCTGATGTCCTTGACTACGACTGGGACGACGGCGTTTGGCAGGAGCATAAAGCCTCATCCCCTCCTTATTCCAGCCCCCTCCTTATTTACGAGGTCCATGCGGGCTCCTGGAAAATCAAAGGCAAGGAATATTTCTACACCTATGAAGAGCTGGCTGCAGAGCTTGTGCCTTATGCGGCCGAAATGGGATATACCCACATCGAGCTGATGCCGCTGGCGGAGCATCCGCTTGACCAGTCCTGGGGTTACCAGATTACCGGATTTTATAGCCCGACCAGCCGTTACGGTACGCCTCGCCAGTTGAAAAAGCTGGTTGAAAGCTGCCATCGCCATAACATCGGCGTTATTCTGGACTGGGTGCCGGGACATTTCTGCAAGGATAGTCACGGCTTGAGGCTGTTTGACGGCGAACCCTTGTTTGAAAGCAAGGTGCCGGGCCTCGCCGAGCTCCCGCTCTGGGGGACAACGGCATTTGACTTTTCCATCCTGGAGGTTGTCAGCTTTCTGATCTCCAACGCGGTTTTCTGGATGGACGTTTATCACATTGACGGCTTGCGGGTGGATGCAGTCGCCAATATGTTGAATTTGCACATGGACAAACCACAGCACTTACTCACATACAATAAGCTAGGCGGCAAAGAAAATATGGACGCGCTAGCCTTCCTCAAAAAACTGAATGAAACGGTGTTTCATTATTACCCCAATACGTTGATGCTGGCTGAGGATTCCTCGGCATGGCCTGCCGTAACCTCGCCGACCTATCTTGGAGGTCTCGGCTTTAATTTCAAGTGGAACATGGGCTGGATGAACGATTCGCTCCGATACATGGAGCTGGAGCCGGATCAGCGCCCGCACCATCATCATCTCATCACCTTCTCGCTTTGTTATGCATTCTCCGAAAATTACGTTCTTCCGCTTTCTCATGACGAGGTTGTTCACGGAAAGCGATCGCTTCTTAACAAAATGCCCGGTACGTACGAGGAAAAATTTCATCAGCTGCGTTTGTTTTACGGATACTGGATTTCCCATCCAGGGAAGAAATTACTTTTTATGGGAGGTGAATGGGGGCAGTTTGACGAATGGAAAGATGGAGACCAGCTGGACTGGATGGTTCTTCAATACAAGTCCCACACGTCCATGCGGGAATACGTTTCCGCGCTAAACTCCGCTTACCGCAACACGCCATCGCTTTGGGAACGCGACGCCGAGCCGGAAGGTTTTGAATGGGTCGATGTTCATAATGCCGAACATGCCATCATATCCTTTATCCGGCGAGGTTTATCCAGCTCATCGCTTGTTGTCGCCAATTTTTCGCGCCGGGCCTGCACAAATTACCGGGTTGGAGTTCCAGAGACCGGCATCTACAGAACGGTGCTAAACAGCGATGACAGCGTCTTTGGCGGGTGCTGTGAAGACGGCTTGGAGTCTTTTGTTTCCGAGGATATACCGTGGCACGGCCGGGACCAAAGCATCTGTCTTAATCTGCCCCCGTTCACCTTTATTCTGCTAACTATATAAGTTGAACAAAGAAAATTAAGCGAAGAGGGCCGCCATGTGAAAAGTTCTTCCGATCGCAGTTGTTCCCAGATTTCCTTGAATGATAGGGTTAATGTTGAAANTCTTAATCTGCCCCCGTTCACCTTTATTCTGCTAACTATATAAGTTGAACAAAGAAAATTAAGCGAAGAGGGCCGCCATGTGAAAAGTTCTTCCGATCGCAGTTGTTCCCAGATTTCCTTGAATGATAGGGTTAATGTTGAAATCCGGGAACACAAGCGAACGCTTAAAACGTTCTGGAAGAACGTTACTTCGTAAGCATATGCTTTTCTCCAGAACCCTTCACACTCTGGCCTAGCGCTTGTTTCTATAGTTCAACTTAATATAGCCATTGGGGGACACACACATTCTAACGAGGAGTTGTTGTCAATGGGCCGTAAAGAAATGGTTGCCATGCTGCTTGCAGGAGGGGAAGGTAAAAGATTGGGGGTGTTAACCAAGGATTTGGCCAAACCCGCTGTCTATTTTGGAGGCAAATACCGGATCATTGACTTTACGCTGAGCAATTGCGCACATTCAGGCATCGACACGGTTGGCGTGCTGACGCAATACCAGCCGCTGGAGCTTAATCGCTATCTTGGCATCGGCACCCCTTGGGGACTAGACCGCCGCGACGGAGGAATGGCTATTTTGCCGCCGTTTGTGAAGCAGAAGGGCGGCGTATGGTACAAGGGCACGGCAAATGCGATTTATCAAAACATGGGTTTTATCGAGCGTTATGACCCGGAGTATGTGCTCATTATTTCCGGCGACCATATTTACAAAATGGATTATGATCTTATGCTTCAGCATCACAAGCGCTCCAGGGCAGATGTAACCATTGCGGGCATCCAGGTGGACTGGAAGGAAGCCAGCCGTTTTGGCGTTATGCATGTTGATGATGAAGACCGGATTACGGCCTTTGAGGAAAAACCAAAAAACCCGACCAGCAATATTGCATCTATGGGCGTTTATATTTTTACATGGAAGGCTCTGCAAAAATATTTGATCTATGACGAGGGCAACCGGAACTCCACCCATGATTTTGGCAAGGACCTGATACCTGCCATGATGCGCGACGGCTTGCGGCTTCATTCCTATCCTTTTAAAGGCTATTGGAAGGATGTCGGAACGATAGAAAGCCTGTGGGAGGCCAATATGGATTTGCTGGATGACAGCTCCCCTCTGAACCTGCATGATCCATCCTGGCGAATTTATTCCGTCAGCCCCAACAGGCCGGCCCAGTTCGTATCGGAAACGGCTGAGCTGTCCAGCTCTATTGTGACGGAAGGCTGCATGCTGCAAGGAAAAATTGATAGCTCCGTTTTGTTTTACGGGGTAACTGCGGAGCGGGGAAGCATCATTAAGGAATCGGTCGTTATGCCTAATGTGGTCATTGGCGCCGGGGCGCAAATCTACCGTGCGATTATAGGCGAAGGGGCCGTCATTCAGGCCGGCGTCGTCATTGGCGATCCCGACGACGATGCGATTACCGTTGTAGCTGTGGAGCAGTATGTTACGAGCGATCACGATCTTCTGGAGGTGGAGCAGCCATGAAGCATAATGTACTCGGTGTCATCAATCTTATTCACGAATCCGATGAGCTGGAGGCCTTGACGCAAGGACGCTGCCTGGCAACGGTGCCGTTTGGCGCACGGTATCGCCTGATAGACTTTGTTCTCTCCAGCATGGTAGGCTCGGGCATCAGCAAGGTTGCTGTGTTCGCCCATACCAAATACCGCTCCCTGATGGATCATCTGGGCTCCGGCAAGCATTGGGACTTGCAGCATCGGCAAAGCGGATTGTTTATCCTCCCGCCGGCCACGGACAATATTCAGGAAATCAGCAGAGGCGATCTCTACCATTTCTATCAGCACCGGGACTATTTTAACCGTTCTAATCTGGATTATGTCGTTATAACGAGAAGCCATATGGTATGCAATATCGACTTTGAAAAGGTGCTTGCCTTCCATGTGGAAAAAGGCGCCGACATCACGGTTGTTTGCAAGCAGCATGACGAGGAGCTGGCAGGCAAGGCTCGCAAGGTGAAAATGGACGAGGACGGCCGCATCACGGCCATTCAGGATCATTACGGCCGGATGCTGAGCGACGTCAGCAGCATGGAGATGTATATTATGCGCAAGGATCTGCTGATGGAGCTGGTAGAAACCTCCCTGGCGCAAGGGCAGGACCATCTGGTTCGCCACGCGATTTTCTCCAGGCTGGATGCGCTGAACGTTTACGCTTATATGTATGAGGGGTATCTCGGGGTGGTCAATACATTAGCCAGCTATTATGCCAACAACAAAAGGCTGCTGGACCCCGATGTATGGCGTCAGCTTTTCTATCAGCCGGGCCCGATCTTCACGAAGGGCAAGGATGAGCCGCCGGCGCGTTATTGCGAAGGCTCGTCTGTCACCAATAGCTTGATCGCAAACGGCTGCCGGATTGAAGGCACCGTAATCAACAGCGTTATTTTTCGCGGGGTGCACGTGGAGCGGGGAGCGGTTGTAAAGGATAGCATCGTTATGCAAAATGGACACATCGGATCGGGAAGCAGCATTCAATACGGCATTCTGGACAAGGATGTCGTCATCGAGAGCAACCGGGACATTCGGGGGGCGGAATCCTTGCCGTTTCTTGCGGCTAAGCGCAAGGTAATCTGACAACAGGCGGACATGCGTGGATTGACCTCAAATAGAGAATAGGACTGGAGGTTATGGAGATATGAATGTACTGTTTGCAACTTCGGAGGCTGCGCCGCTGGCCAAAACCGGAGGTTTGGCCGATGTAACCGGAGCGTTGCCCAAGGCGCTTAACAAGCGCGGCTGCGATGTCAGGGTTATATTGCCCAAATACGAGGAAATTCCGGGAGAGCTGCTCCAGCACTTTGAGCTGCTGGCGGAGTTTCAGGTTTATTTTGGCTGGCGGAGTCAATATTGCGGGTTGTGGAAGGGCAAGATCGGAGAGGTTATTTATTATTTGGTGGACAACGAGTTTTATTTCAAAAGAAGAGGGCTTTACGGCTACGGCGACGATGCGGAGCGCTTTGTTTTCTTTTGCTTTGCGGTAATGGAAGCGGCGCGCCATATGGATTTCCGTCCGCAGGTGCTGCATGCACATGATTGGCAAACCGGCCTCATTCCGTTTCTTCTCCGAACCCGTCATGCCTTTGATCCGGCATGGGCTTATGTAAAATCGGTATTTACGATCCATAACCTGAAATACCAGGGCATATTCGGCCTGGACCTCATCAAGGAGCTGACGGGCGCCGGTGATGACCTGTTCCAGCAAGGCATGGAGGGACTGGAATTTTACGGCGCGGCAAGCTGCATGAAGGGCGGGCTTCAATACGCGGATAAGCTCACAACGGTCAGCCCGACCTATGCGGAGGAAATTCAGACGCCCTATTACGGCGAAGGGCTGGATTCCTTGCTGCGCTGCCGGGGCTGGGACCTGACCGGCATAATTAACGGCATCGACCTGGACGAATTTGATCCCATGAAGGATGACAGTTTGCATACCCCGTACCGGGGCTCGCTCTCCAGAAAAAGAAAAAACAAGGTGGACCTGCAGCGCGAGATGGGGCTTACAGAGGATAGCTCTATCCCGATGATCGGCATTGTGTCCAGACTGGTGGAGCAAAAGGGGTTTGACCTTATTGCCGCCACCCTGGATGAGCTGATGCAGGATGATGTGCAGCTTGTGGTGCTGGGCACCGGAGAGGCTCGATACGAGGAGCTGTTCTGGCGCGCAGCGGAGAAATATCCGGAAAAAGCGGCATTTTGGCACGGGTACAGCGATCGGATGGCGCGGCGCATTTATGCCGGCTCGGACATGTTCGCCATGCCCTCCAAATTCGAGCCTTGCGGGCTTAGCCAGCTGTTGTCGCTCCGGTATGCTACAGTTCCGATTGTCCGGGAAACGGGCGGGCTGCGGGATACGGTTTTCTCCTATAACGAATATACCGGGGAAGGGAACGGCTTCAGCTTTACGAACTACAATGCCCACGATTATTTGAACACCGTTCGGCGCGCGCTTTCTTTTTACCGTGATGAGGAAGTGTGGAAAAGGATTGTTGACAACGGCGCCCGCCGCGATATTAGCTGGAATGCTTCCGCCAAGGCCTACATGGATCTGTACACAAATCTTGCCGCGTATCGAAAGGAGAATGAACCATGGCCCGTCATCTCGTAATCGGCAACGGAAAACTTCTTGTTAATCTGGATCAAACCTGCTTTATCCGGGATATTTTTTTCCCCTTTGTTGGTCAGCTTAACCATGTCGGCGGCCATTATTGCCGCTTCGGCATCTGGGTGGAGGGCGTATTCTCCTGGCTGGACGATCCCGAATGGTGCTTTGAGCTGGATTATATTCCGGATTCACTGGTTACGAACATTATTGGGCGGCACGAACGATTGGGAGTCGAGCTGTATATTAACGACGGGATTCACCAGCGGGAATCCATCTACATCAAACGGGTGGTGGTGCGCAATCGGCACAGCGAATCCCGCGAGGTCCGGTTGTTTTTTCATCAGGATTTGATGATCGAAGGCTCCGAGGTAGGAGACACTGCTGTTTATTATCCCGAAAACCATACCTTGTATCACTATAAACGGTCCAATTATTTTATGTTCAGCGGCATGTCCGATGAAGGGGGCATGATGCAATATTCTACGGGCATCAAGCGGTTTCAGTCCGCCGAAGGAACCTGGCGCGACGCAGAGGACGGCACCTTGATGGGCAACAGCATCGCCCAAGGCTCCGTCGACAGCACGATCAGCTTCCGCTCCTTCGTTGAGCCTGACGGCGAATCCGATTTTTATTACTGGATGTCGGTGGGCTCCAACCTTGAGGAGGTTAAACGGCTGAATCAGTATGTTCACGATAATCATCCCGAAAAGCTGCTTAGCCGGATGGTCATTTATTGGAAGCATTGGCTGCGGCGTGCGGAGACCGATTTGGGCAATTTGCCGCCAGAGGTGGAGAAGCTGTTCAAGCAAAGCCTGCTGCTGGTCCGGACGCAGGTGGATGAGCGAGGAGCCATTCTGGCGGCCAACGATACGGATATTTTGGCCTATAACCGCGATCACTACAGCTATATGTGGCCCCGTGACGGTGCGTTGATTGCGGACGCGATGTCGATGGCGGGATATCAAAGCGTTATTGCACCGTTTTTCCATTTTTGCGCAAATGCCCTGGCGCCTGAAGGTTATTTGTTCCACAAATACAACCCGGACGGAACGGTGGGGTCAAGCTGGCATCCTTATATCGTGCAAGGAAGCAGGCGGCTGCCGATCCAGGAGGATGAAACGGCGCTTGTGCTGCTGGCTTTGTGGAAGGATTACGAGCGCAATGGCGTCATCGAGCTGCCGCAGTCGCTATACAGCAATCTGATTCGAAAGGCGGCCAATTTCCTGAGCGATTACATAGAGCCGTCCCTGTCATTGCCCAAGCCGAGCTATGACCTGTGGGAGGAGCGCTATGGGATTTGGACCTTTACCGCCGCTTCGGTATACGGCGGCTTGATGGCGGCAGCGCAATTTACGGATTTGTTCGGCGATTATGAACGAAGCGACCGCTTTAAGGAAACCGCCCAAAATCTCAAGCAAGGCATGCTGAAGCATCTGTGGGATGAGGAGAGCGGACGTTTTGCGAGAGGCCTGATTCAGCGGGACAACCGTTGGGTCAAGGACATGACGCTGGAGAGCAGCATGTTTGGCGTATTGGAATTTGGCGTTTTGCCCGTGGACGATTACCGGGTTGTCCAGACGATGGGCGCAATCAAGGAAGGATTGGCGGTCAAAACGGATATCGGCGGAATTGCCCGTTATACCAATGACTACTACTTCCAGCAATCCGGCGAAATCGACAAGGTCCCCGGAAATCCATGGATTATCTGTACGCTATGGGTGGCCAATTTTGAAATTGATTCCGCCAGATCGCTGGGAGACCTGGAAGGGCCAAAGGCGACGCTTTGCTGGGTAGCGAAACATGCGTTGAAAAGCGGCCTTTTGCCGGAGCAATTAAATCCCTACGACGGTTCGCCGTTATCCGTGGCGCCGCTCACCTGGTCTCATGCAACGGTTGTGCAAAGCGTCTGTAAATATGCAGCAAAATTTAAGGAATTAAGCAGCTCCAATTCATAAGCGCCAAAAGCTCCAAAAGACGGCTGAACTTCATACGGGAATGAGGTATAATTTAGCTTGTGGCAATAAACCGGCGGCTGCGGGGCATAGCGATGCCTCGCGGCCTTCCTGCGTTTTTATACAAGATGGGGACATAACGATTATGACAGGAATAGCGGGAGGAAAACATGAACGGGATTTACGGCATCGGCGTAGACATTGGAACAACAAGCACAAAAGCAGTTGTTTTTACAGAGCAAGGTTTCATCAAAACCCAACATGCGATTGAATATCCTATGCATACGCCTGAACCGGGGGCGGCGGAGCAGGACCCGGATGTTATTTTTGCGGCCGTTATAGAGGTTATTGCAGGCTGCATGAGGACGCTTGGCCAGGAGGGCGATCACGTAGCCTTCGTTTCGTTCAGCTCCGCCATGCACAGCGTCATACCGGTAGACAGCGAAGGAACACCGCTGTCTCCGTGCTTGACGTGGGCGGATAACCGCAGCAAAGGCTGGTGCGACAAATTGGAGAAGGAATGGAACGGACTACATATCTATAGGCGCACGGGCACTCCCATTCATCCCATGAATCCATTAACGAAGCTGATCTGGCTGCGAAATGACCATCCTGAGCTGTTTAGTCGCGCCAGCAAGTTTATTTCCATAAAGGAATATGTATTTTTTAAGCTGTTTGGCCAATACGTCAGCGATTATTCCGTCGCGTCCGCCACCGGCTTGCTTAACGTGGAGACGCTGCAATGGGATTCCGAAGCGCTTGCAATGGCCGGCATCGGGCCAAACAAGTTATCTCAGCTTGTGCCGCCGACGTTTAGCTTGAGCGGATTATCGGCAGAGTATGCCGCTGCAATGGGCATCAAGCGCGAGCTGCCTTTTGTCGTGGGCGCAAGCGACGGCGCATTGTCCAATATCGGACTTGGCGCTACGGCTCCCGGCGTTGCCGCCATTACGATTGGTACGAGCGGAGCCTTCCGCATCTTGTCGGACAAGCCGCAGCTTGATTCGAAGGGGCGCACTTTTTGTTATGCGGTTACCGATTCCAAGTGGCTGGTTGGCGGTCCCGTCAACAACGGGGGCATCGTGTTCCGCTGGGTCAAGGAGCAGCTTGGCGGCTTGGAGGTGCAGGAGGCCGAGCGTACCGGGAAGGATGCTTATGAGCTGCTGACCGCACTTGCCGCCACCATCAAGCCGGGCTCGGAGGGGCTGCTGTTCCATCCGTATCTGGCTGGCGAGCGGGCGCCTTTATGGAATGCCGACGCCAGAGGCTCCTATTATGGCCTTACCTTGCGGCATACGAGAGCTCATATGGTTCGGGCCGCTATGGAGGGCATCCTGTACAATCTGAAATCGGTCCTGTCGATCGTGGAATCGCTGTGCGGACCCGCTTCCCGGATTAAAGCAAGCGGCGGCTTTGCGCGTTCCTCGCTATGGCGCAGCATGATGGCGGATATTCTGGGACGCGAGGTTCTCATTCCGGATTGCATCGAAAGCTCATGCCTCGGCGCAGTCATGATCGGCTTTAATAGCGTTGGCTATCGGGAGGACTGGAGAATCGGCGAAGGAAGCGAGCTGCATGGACATGTGCCGGACGCCGCGAATGCTGCCGTATACCAAGAGCTGTTTGGCATTTTTCAAAAGCTGTCGCCTGCGCTGGTCCAGCATTATGAGGCTATAGCGGAATATCAGCGCAAATAGGGAAAGCGGGTTATTTAGATGAATAAGCAAGGTTTGTACTCTTCTGTTCAAATGGACAGCAAGGAGCTGGAACAGGTTGGCGAGCTGGCTAATCTGTGCAACAAGAAGGCAACGGACTATTACGAGCAAAATACGGTGAAGTAGGCATAATGGAGGTTATCACGGAGGGTCCAATTGCTGGCTCACGGATCCCAGAGCGTGGAAAGCGGCTTTTTTGGGATATTGGCGAATGTGCTTGATTCTGGAGTCGCCGAGCAGCCGCATGTTGTTGCCTGCCTGAATGCTGGATGCCGAGCTGGCTGCGATAACCCGGATGCACCCCACCGATATGCGCTGACAGGGATTGTCCCGCCTTACCGTAACGGCATTGCCGGAATCAAAAGCTTCATCGGACAAAACAGGGTAAGGGCGGCTAAACAGATCATAGGATTCAAAATAAACGCTGCCTGCCGTAAGATGATCCTCCGCCCGCTGAACGGCCAGCGCCCTAAGACGGCCTGCCGTTTCGCCCCGGTCTCCGAATTGCACGGCGGAGGCGGAGGCGGCGCTAACTACGTACACAAAGCCGATAACAGCTGTCCGGATTTCGCCATTCATTGTTTTTCCTTCCTCCCAGAGCCGGGCTCTCCGGCGGATAGCTCAGCCCTTTCAGGCTCCGGCAACGGGGCCAAAGGACCGATAATAACAGATTCAGGCGGCGTATCGAACATGGAATAAAGAGCGACATAATCATTATCGCCGACTTGCAGCATGGAGGCGCTGGAGACGCCCAGCACATCGATTCCGCCTACGCTCAAGCAATGGTTTACCACATGAAAATGAATCATAATCCTTTTATAGGCCTCCTGTCGTCCCCATATTAATCTGCTTCATATAATTTGCAATTGCCGCGTCGGCATCCCGCTTTGTTTTTTCATAAACGGAATCGGTTATCAGCTGAGGGAAGGTTTGTGCGCTTTCTCCCCCGTTTTGCTCCATTTGGTTCAAATAATATCGAATGCGGGGCGAGAGCTGCTTGCGGACATCTTCAATAATCAATTCCTTATGGCGGTCATCCAGGCTCAAACCGTGCTGCTTCCCGTAATCCAGCAGAGACTGATGGACATCATTGTCCAAATAACGGCTCAAGCGATCCAAAATGGTTCTGAACATATCGGTTGGAGGTTCAATAGAAGAGCTTGCGGAAGGAAATACGTTGCTTTTGCCAACCGCAAGCTGCTCGATGCTTTCATCGTCCTCTCCGCTTCCCGCTCCCGGAGCCGTCATGCCGATGTTCAGCGTACCCTCCAGCTTCTCCACTTTCAACTGGTCAAAATGGTACTGGATGTTGTCGATATGATAGGTTGGCTTGCTTTCAAGCTGCTTCAGCTTGCTGGCCAGCCCGGCAGTCAGCTCCTGAAGCTGGGCTATTTGCTCCTGCTGCTTCGCAAGCCTGGTTT
This sequence comes from Paenibacillus oryzae, assembly GCF_001675045.1. Taxonomy (GTDB): domain Bacteria; phylum Bacillota; class Bacilli; order Paenibacillales; family Paenibacillaceae; genus Pristimantibacillus; species Pristimantibacillus oryzae. The sequence goes on along the minus strand of NZ_LYPA01000075.1, from coordinate 66,018 downwards.
GAACCTCAAGGGACCATGCCTGCCATGGCGACAAGCCGCTTTCATCCTTCAAGACTAAACACACCTCCTCCAAAAATTGCGAAGTCTATTTCACAGGTTAAGCTCAAAAGCGAAAAGCGGCGGCGCCTTAAATTTCCTAAGATACAATAGCAAGCGGGAAGGCATCTCTTAGGCGGGATTTGGCAGCGGCACGAGAGATAGCGGGCTTTCTTCGCCCAGCTGCGGGGCTGGCCCTTTAAAGCCCCCCGAATTGTACAGCTGGGACAGGGAACGGATGGAGCCGGAGCTTCCGACCTGCAGCACCGAGCTGTTGGAGATGCTGTCTACCCGAAATTGATGAATGGTAATATGCTGCTGAATATGCCAATTCATACGATATTTGCTCCACTGGTTACATTAGTGTTGTCCTGCAAGTCGGGATCGGCCGTATTTGTGGCGCTGACCGCATTGTTGGAGTTGGTCAGGCTTCCCGTCAGAAACGAACCGGAGCCCGCATACGTTTTGGAGTTGCTGGAGGGGGATACCTGCACCGTATCGCCGAATTGGACGACGGAGCCGGAACCTACGCTTACCAGCTTGACGAACCCTACTACAGCCGGCATTTTCATCACCCTTTTAATTGTCTTCGATATGCTGTAGTGTATGCGGCATCCGCCCATGGGGTGTCTTCACCGCCCGTAGGAGCAAATGAGAGCTAATCCATGCAGATGGTCTGGCGGGCAAAGTATCCCGGTATCTCCCGCGCGCATAGAATGAAATGAAGGATTGGGAGCGAGGGATGGAAATGTCGAGCAACTGGGATGATCTGGAGCGTTGGCTGGAGCGGCAGCAGTTGCCCAAAGGCATGGATATTTTGAAGGAGCCGGATTGGGTGGAGCGGTTTGTGCGGAATATGATGACCAAAAGCCTGCCGGAAGCTGCCGGCGTCCTGGGGCGCAATCAAAGCGCCGACATTTCCATAAAAGGCGGTTATGTATATATAGAATGGAAGCTGCCTTCAGACTGCGAGCCGGAGAGACTTACGCTGCACGTGACGGAAAAAAAAGTGAGGGTTAGCGGTTTAAAGGGGAGCAAAAAGGTTGACATCAAGCTTCCTTGTCTCGTCATGCCCCGTCAATGCCGCGCCCATACGGCAAATGGCATCCTGCACATCAAGCTGCGCAAGCGGCGAAGCCGGACTGCGGTTTTCCAGCACGGCATTGATTGCCGATAAAGCCAAGCTGTGCGAACCATCACAAAAAGAACGTATTTTGTTCGCGCATAGCTGGATTAAATAAAGCGTTTACCGTATAATGACATATAGAATTACCGGGAAATGATAATGAGGGAGTGTCGTCCGTGTCGCTGGTTGACGTTAGCAGTGTTTCCGCCGGATTATTTATTCTGGGGGTCGTGTTTTTGCTGCTCATTTTCGGACTGCTTAGCCTTGGCATTTTGCGCATGTTCCAGCAGCATTTTAAATTCGGCTGGATTTGCTTCGGAGGAGCGGTTGTCAGTTTTGCCTTGTTTATGTGGATTTTAAACAAATGGTACTTATAAATTCTGGAGGAGTCGGCATGTTCTGGACAGGCGTCTGGTTTGTGGTGAATATGTTTTTTGTAGCGTCGGTTATCGTCTATTTGTTTATGCGCCGGGCTTATGCCATGGCGGAGCAGCAAGGAGCGGATGTTGGGCGAATGAAGGTGCTTAAAGCCCGTTGCAAATGGACCGGAATAAGCGCAATCCTTCTCTTTTGCGGGATGGCGGCAAGCTTTGTTACGAATATGGCGGTTAACGGGTAAAACGGCTCTCATTGACGAGAGTCTTTTTTTTCGGCAAAATAGGTAGACAGAAACAATTAAGATATGGAGGAACGGCCATGCAAACCGTTGAAGAAATCGTTGGAGTGATGTCAAGCCAGGGATTGCGGGTGACGGATCAGCGCAGAACGCTGGCCGGACTGTTCGCAGATACGCCAGGCTATCTTTCTCCCAAAGACGTTTATGATTATATGGGCCGCACATATAGCGGTTTAAGCTTTGATACGGTTTATCGCAACCTGAGAGTAATGGAGGAGCTTGGCGTGCTGGAGCAGGTCGTGTTTGAGGACGGCGTAAAATTCAAGCTGCATTGCCGTGAGACTCATCATCATCATCATATGATCTGTCTGCAATGCGGCCGCACGCATCCCATTACCTTTTGTCCGATGGAGCAAACCAAGGTTCCGGGAGATTTCACCGTGGTGAAGCATAAGTTCGAGGTGTTCGGCTATTGCAGCAGCTGCTCACAGGAGGAGCCGTCTGCCGAGGGGAAGGCATGACCCTGACCGGACGGGACAATAAGGAGCAAACAACCCTTTCGTCGAAGCTTCAGGAAGGGCAAGTGGACAACAGCGGCGGGCTTGACAGTAACGGGAATGCGGAACCGGGAACCAGTCATACGGAAACGCGAAAACGCTCCGTCATGAGGGTAGCGGCGCAAGCGCCGATTCATTTTTACAGAAAGGTCATTTCGCCGCTTAAGCCGCCCACCTGCAGATTTTATCCAACCTGCTCGGCTTATGCGCTGGAAGCGATTGAACGCCATGGCCCGGTCCGCGGCTCGTGGCTGGCCGCGCGCCGAATAGCCCGATGTCACCCTTTTCACCCCGGCGGCTTCGACCCTGTGCCGGAAACGCTGGATAAACGGAGCAAGGGCGAGTTGACTTAAGCCGGGCGCGGCCTTCTTGACATTGGCTCCATTAATTGAGTATATTTTAACCATATCGTGTATTGCCGAAGAATGGATGAGTACAGCGAGGGACCTTCCCAGAGAGCCGGGCAATGAGGTGGGAGCCGGTAAGGAAAAACGCTGGAATATGGTCCGGGAGGCACCGCTTTCGAGCCTTAATGAGAGGTAAGACTGCGGCGCAGCGCCAGCGTTAACGGGCGGAGACCGCCCTATGCGACGGGCGGGAACAAGCGGCATTCAGTCAAGCTGGCAGGACCTTGCGGTCAAGCTGGCAGCGGAAACCGGAATTTGGGTGGTACCACGTGAGCGCAGCTCTCGTCCCATGTTGGACGGGGGCTTTTTGTGTTTTTAAGAAAAAAGGAGGATCAGGCAATGACGGACAAAAAAACGTTTTACCTAACGACGCCGATTTATTATCCAAGCGACAATCTTCATATCGGGCACGCCTATACGACGGTGGCCGGGGATGCGATGTCCCGCTACAAGAGGCTGCGCGGCTACGATGTCTGGTTTTTGACCGGTACGGACGAGCATGGGCAAAAAATCGAGCGCAAGGCGCAGGAAAAAAACAAAACGCCGCTTCAGTTTGTTGATGATATTGTCGTTGGCATCCAGAGCTTGTGGAATAAGCTTGAAATCTCAAATGATGATTTTATCCGCACGACGGAGGATCGCCACAAAGCATCAGTCGAAAAAATATTCCAGCGCTTGCTGGAGCAGGACGATATCTATAAGGGCGAATATGAAGGCTGGTATTGTACGCCGTGCGAATCCTTTTTTCTGGAGCGCCAGCTGGACCAGGGCAATTGTCCGGACTGCGGCAGGCCCGTGGAGCTGGTTAAAGAGGAAAGCTATTTTTTCCGGATGAGCAAATATGCCGACCGTCTGCTTAAGCATTATGAAGAAAATCCCGGTTTTATCCAGCCAGAATCCCGCAAAAACGAAATGATCAACAATTTTATCAAACCCGGACTAGAGGATCTGGCCGTTTCGCGGACAACCTTCGACTGGGGCATCAAGGTTCCGGGAGATCCCAAACACGTTATTTACGTCTGGATCGACGCGTTGTCCAATTATATTACAGCGCTTGGCTACGGAGCCGATGGAGGAGATGAAAAATACAAAACCTTCTGGCCGGCTGATGTGCATCTGGTAGGCAAGGAAATTGTACGTTTCCATACCATCTATTGGCCAATTATGCTGATGGCGCTTGACCTTCCATTGCCGAAAAAGGTTTTTGCCCATGGCTGGCTGCTCACTAAAGAGGGCAAAATGTCCAAATCCAAAGGAACGGTAATCGATCCCGTTGTGCTTATTGACCGTTACGGCCTGGATGCGCTGAGATATTATTTGCTGCGCGAGGTGCCGTTTGGCGCGGATGGCGCCTTTACGCCGGATAATTTTGTGGAGCGCATCAACTTTGACCTTGCCAACGATTTGGGCAATCTGCTTAATCGCACCGTTGCCATGATCGACAAATATTTTGGCGGGGCAGTGCCTGCTTATGCCGGAGCGGTAACGCCGTTTGACGAATCCTTGGAAAAGCTGGCTGCCCAAACAGTCGCCGAAGTGGAAGCTCATATGGAAAATATGGAGTTTTCCGTGGCGCTTGCGGCATTGTGGCAATTTGTCAGCCGCTGCAACAAATATATTGACGAAACACAGCCGTGGGTATTGGCTAAGGACGAAAGCAAAACAGGCGAGCTTGCATCCGTTATGCATCATCTGGCGGAATCGCTGCGTTATATTTCGGTTCTGCTGCAGCCGTTCCTTACCCATGCGCCGCATGAAATGTGGCGCCAGCTGGGTCTTCAGCAAGGCGAGCTGACAAGCTGGGAAAGCCTGGGCAGCTTTGGCGCTCTCCCGGGAGGTACAAAAGTCAGCAAGGGCGAGCCTCTGTTCCCTCGTCTGGAGATGGAGGAAGAGGTGGCTTTCATCGCTAATTCTATGAAGGGCGGCGCCCCTGCTGCACCTGCGGAAGCCCCCGCTTCTGCCGAAGGCGATGCTCCTGCCGGCGCTTCTGCTGGAGACAGCCCGTCCGAAAAGCCGGAGACCAAGGAAGAAATCGGCATTGACGATTTCGCCAAAGTCGAGCTTCGCGTTGCACAAGTACTTGCCGCAGAGCCGGTGCCAAAAGCCAACAAGCTGCTTAAGCTGCAGCTGGACCTTGGCTATGAACGCCGTCAGGTTGTGTCCGGCATCGCTCAATACTACAAGCCGGAGGATCTTGTTGGCCGCAAAGTCATTTGCGTAACCAATCTTAAGCCGGTCAAGCTGCGCGGCGAATGGTCGCAAGGCATGATTCTGGCGGCATCTCAAGGCGATCAGCTGACTTTGGCTACGGTTCCCGACAGCATGCCAAACGGCGCTATTGTGAAATAAAGCATGGCCGCTTCCTTTTCCGGGAAGCGGTTTTTTTGTTTCTCTTTTACAGACAGTAAAGGTGGGACTCCCTTATAGGTGGAGTTTTCGTTGGAATATTAGGAGAAGTCTCATTTTGTTGATTTAGAAGAAGTCTATTTTTGGTTGACAGGGGGCTGGGCTTGCTTTATAATCCTAAACGTAATAGTAACGATTACTAAAAAGAGAGAGTGGTAGAGACTTATATGTTCAAAAAACGCAATTATCGTCATGTCGCAACTTCGGCAGCATTGTCTTTGCTGCTGTTATTAGCTGCCTGCAGCGGGAATGGAAACGGTACAGGCGGAGTTACGCCTTCTGCTTCGCCAAGCAATGAAGCGGGTTCAGGCTCCGACCAGGCAACGGCTGAGCCTGCCGAACGTCTTAAAGTTGTAACCAGCTTTTATCCGCTCTATTATTTGGCTTCCGAAATCGGCGGCGAGCATGTTGAAGTGAACAATTTGATCGCAGCGGGAATCGAGCCGCATGACTGGACGCCAAAAAGCCAGGATCTAGTTCAGGCTTCCCAGGCCGATCTGTTTCTGTACCATGGCGCGGGACTTGAAGTCTGGATCGATGATTTCCTTAAAGGCGTATCCGGCGACAGTAAAGCAATTGTTGCGGAGGCCAGCACAGGCATTAAGCTGATCAGCGGACAAGAGGATGAGCATAGCCACGAAGAGGAGAGCCATGACCATGACGAAGATGGCCATAGCCACGAGGAAGAGGAGCATGGCGCTGAGGAAGAGCACGGCCATTCCCATGACACCGACCCGCACACATGGGTAAGCCCCAAGTCTGCCCTTGTACTGGCGGCTAATGTAAAGGATAGCCTGGCTAAAGCGGACCCCGATCATGCTTCGGACTATGAAAGCAGCTACGTCTTGTTGAAAGAAAAGCTGGAGTCGCTGGATCAGGCTTATGAGGCTGGTTTGTCAGCCGTTTCGCAAAAAAATCTTGTTGTATCGCACCAGGCGTTTGGATATTTGGCAAGAGACTACGGCTTGAACCAAATCAGCATCATGGGGCTTAGCCCCGATGCCGAGCCAAGAGCGCAGGACATCGCCAAAATCGCCAAATTCGTAAAAGAAAACGGCGTAAAGTACATTTTCTTTGAAGAGCTGGTTTCCGATCAGCTGGCCAACATGCTGGCAAACGAGGCGGGAGTGGATACCATGGTTCTGAATCCGCTGGAGGGCTTGACCAAGGAGCAGGAGCAAGCGGGCACCACCTATCTCGATTTAATGAACAGCAACTTGCAAAATTTGATGAAGGCATTACAATAAAGAAGACGATGAATGGGAGGCGGAGCTGTTATCAGCTCCGTTTTTGTTGCAGGGAGTGAGATATAGATGCCAGACGGGGGCGAAACTATGAATAACGGGGCAAGCTGCCATCGGGAGGTTATAGGCATTCACAATGTTTCCTTTGCCTATGAGCAGAAGCCTGTGCTTTCCGGGGTTAGCTTCAGCGTTAAGGAACGCGATTTTATCGGCTTGATTGGCACAAACGGCGCGGGTAAAACAACGCTGCTGCGTATGATTGCAGGCTTGCACAAGCCGAGCAGCGGAGAAATTACGCTTTTTGGCGAACCAATAGCCAAGTTTAAGGAATGGAACCGCATCGGTTATGTGCCGCAGCGTAACAGCTTTAATCCCCAGTTTCCGGCAACGGTCAAGGAGGTTGTCACCTCCGGGCTGTATGGAAGAGGCATGATTTTTCGCTTTTTGACCAAAGAACATCATACAAAAGTGCTGGACGCCATGGATGCGATGGGCATTTCGGATTTGAAGGACAAAAAAATCGGACAGCTATCAGGCGGGCAGCAGCAGCGTGTATTTCTGGCGAGGGCGCTTGTTAATAGCCCGTCCCTTCTCATTCTGGACGAGCCGACGGTAGGCATCGACGCTGAAACTCAGCAAAGCTTTTTCCATATGATCAAGCATATGCATCAGCATCACAATATGACGTTCCTGATGGTGTCTCATGATATGGAAATGGTGAAGGGCTATCTGGGTCAGCAGCCTGCTTCCAGCTGGGGCAAATTAAATTTTTACATCAAGCATTCGCATGAAACGCAGGATTGTGTGGAGAGCAATCTGGCGCATAGCCTGAAGGGCTTGCGAGAGCAATTGGAGAGCGGGAGAGAGGTTGTTTCGGTTGTTGGAGATACTGGAGCTTGAGTTTTTTCAAAGGGCACTCATAGGCGGGGTGTTTATTGGCATAACCGCACCTCTGATCGGATTGTTTCTGGTTTTGCGGCGCTTGTCCATGATTGGAGACACGTTGTCCCATGTGGCTATAGCGGGCGTGGCGCTAGGGCTTTTGATCGGCTTTTATCCGCTTGCGGCAGGAGTCATATTTGCTATCGCGGCTTCCTTCGCCATCGAAAAGCTGCGCAAGGCCTATAAAACCTACGCCGAGCTGTCGCTTGCTATCATTATGTCCGGCGGCATCGCGCTGGCCTCCATTTTATTTACCTGGGGCAAAAGCTTTTCAATGAACGTCAACAGCTATCTGTTCGGCAGCATCTATACGCTTAGCACAGGAGATTTGTACCTGATTGGCGGGGTTACAATTGCCGTGCTTGTTATTATCGGCTTTCAACTGAAAGAGCTGTTTCTGATGACCTTTGATGAGGAAGCGGCGGCGGTTAGCGGTCTGCCTACCCGGTTTTACAATGTAATGATTAGTGTGCTGACGGCGCTTGTGATCAGCGCAGCGATCAAAATCGTAGGCGCACTGCTGGTATCCGCGCTGCTAACCATTCCAGCGGCCTGCAGTCTGATCGTAGCGCGAAGCTTTCGCCAAAGCGTCATCATTGTTGTTGTTATCGGCGAGCTTGCCGTTATCGCGGGTTTGTTAATAGCCGGCGTATGGAATCTGGCTCCAGGCGGTACGATTGTGCTGCTGCTGATTGCAGTGTTGCTGATTTTGTTAACGCTGCGCAAAGGATTTCGCAGAGCGGGCTGACTTTTGCGTCGGCCCGGCATTCTTTTTGGACAGGAAGGTGAAGAGGAATGAATGAAATCAATTTGTGGCTGGCGCTGGGGGCAGGTTTTGCTTCATTTATATCGCCATGCTGTTTGCCTCTCTATCCGTCTTATCTTTCTTACATAACCGGCATTTCCGTCAGCGAGCTGAAGGAATCCCAAATGGGCAAGCAGAAGCGGTTCATTACGATGAGCCATACGTTTTTCTTTATTTTGGGCTTTAGCACGGTCTATTACACGCTTGCTTACGGAGCTAATATGTTCAGCGAGGTGCTGGTGGAATACAACGAGCTGATCCGCAAGCTGTCCGCTATTCTTATTATTTTGATGGGGCTGTTTCTAATCGGCATTTTTCAACCGGGTTTGCTTATGAAGGAACGCCGCTTTAATCTGATTCCCAAAAAAGCAAGCTATATTAGCTCCTTTATTTTTGGCATCGGCTTTTCAGCGGGATGGACGCCATGCACGGGACCGGTATTGGCCGCGATTCTGGCGCTTGCCGCCTCTCAGCCAGGCACCTGGTTTGGGTTAACGACCGCGTATGCCGTCGGTTTTGCAGTTCCATTTTTTGTACTTGCCTTTTTTCTGGGAACGGCGCGCTGGATTTTGCGCTATTCTTCGATCGTCATGAAGATTGGCGGCGCCATCATGATTGTGATGGGCATTATGCTATTTACGGATCAAATGACGCAAATAACGATATGGCTAAACGGCCTTACGCCAGAGTGGCTGAAGTTTTAATAACGTCTTTACTTAAGTCCTGATAACGTCTTACTGAAGTTTTAATTATGATTATGCTAAAGCTCAAATTACGTCTTCAAGGTTGCAGACGGGCTTCCGCAAGGTGTATGATACTAGGAGTGCCTAGAATAAAGGTGAAGAAGCAAGGTTGGGGGGTTCTAAGGTGCCGACTCCGAGCATGGAAGACTACTTGGAACGCATTTATAAACTGATAGAGGAAAAGGGTTACGCCAGAGTATCGGATATTGCCGAAGGACTGGAGGTTCATCCCTCATCGGTTACGAAAATGATCCAGAAGCTGGACAAGGACAACTATTTGATTTACGAGAAATACCGTGGACTCGTCCTGACCAATAAAGGTAAAAAAATGGGTAAGCGGCTGATGGAGCGACATCATCTGCTGGAGGAATTTTTGACGGCAATCGGCGTGCAGGAGGAAAATATATACAAGGATGTCGAAGGTATCGAGCATCATTTGAGCTGGGACTCCATTACCTGCATTGAAACGCTTGTTGAATTTCTAAAGCGCGACAGCGGCAGAATTCAAGAGCTGAAAGCCATTCGGACCGAGATGGAAAGCGATTAATACCCGATAAGCCCTGAGAATGCCGGTTTCCGGTTACTAGCATTCTTGGGGCTTGTTTTTTAGTTTTCGCTATAATCCATCATTCGGCTAAATGGTGGTAAGATCAGGCACGGCCCACATGGTGGTTTTATTTGGCCGCTGGTAGTTTTGTACGAATAATCGTACAAAGTCTGGGTGTGGCAGTGTGGTCGTGCATGTTTTGTACGAATAATCGTACAAAGTCTGGGGTGTGGCAGTGTGGTCGTGCATGTTTTGTACGAATAATCGTACAAAGACTGGGTGTGGCAGTGTGGTCGTGTATGTTTTTGTACGAATAATCGTACAAAGTCTGGGTGTGGCAGTGTGGTCGTGCATGTTTTGTATGAATAATCGTATAAAGACTGGGTGTGGCAGTTTGTTTTTACATGTTTTGTACGTATAGCCATACAAAATTAGAGAGCAGCGTTCCAGACTACAGATTGGGGCCAGATAAAACTTTGCTGGATACTACATTTACTTGAATAATATTACAAACAAAAAAATCGTCACTCTGTAAATGGAAGTTCCCACGCTTCCATTAACAAAGGACGATTTTTTGTGTAATCAAACGATTGATGAAGGTTCACATCAAGATTGAAAGGATGTAATGGTGTATTTATCTCATCTCATAACTGCTGAAGAAAGAGGTATCCAACTAGCTACTCACTTCCAAAATAGGCATTTCGCCTCGCAAAAAGATCTTTCAGTTGCAAGATAGGTAAAATAAAAAAGGCAGTACGGAAAACTTGCGTTTTCTCGTCCTACCCTTTGACTGCATCCCATATTCGCTGCCCGCCATGACGCCAGTCATCCTCCGCAATGGTAAGCGGACTTTTTGAACGACCACATAAAATGAAGGTTCAAAAAGTTTGGTTTCCAGTGCCAAGAAGATGGGAAGAAGCTAGAAATCGAGGACCGGAGCGTAGTCTAAGCTACGAGAGGACCTCAAATGTTTCTGAAAGAAACATACTTCGTAAGCATTTGCTTATTTCGGCTGAATCCCATATTCGCCGCCCGCCATGACGCCAGTCATGCTCCGCAATGGTAAGCGGACTTTTTGAACTACCTCTCAATGGTATTTGGGGGTTTCGTCGTCGTCCTTGCCACCCTCTATAACCCGGAATGGGACAGTTTTGGAGCGCGGGCGGTCTCTGCGCGTTTTGCTGGATGTCGGCTTCTGGATAACCTGGGCGCGCCCTCCACGCTGTTTTGTAACAAAGGACGGCGGAAACTTGTAGAGCAGAAAAATAGCGCCAAGAATGACAATCGGAAGCCACAAGTTTTTGAGACTAAAAAATAATCCGATAACCAGCAATACCAACAGTACCATCTCAAGAGCCGAAACGCCTTTAACGTTTTTCATGGAATTCACACCTTTCGTTCCAAAAATGGACCACCTGTTTTCACCCGAGCATGGTTTAGCTTGCTTTAATGCCGGCTGATTCTGCCAGCTTGCCATCCAGCTCCAGCATGCGCTTGAAGGAAGCAATGGAAACTTCAACCTGCTCATTGTTAGGCTCTTTGGTGGTCAGCAACTGAAGCCAAAGTCCCGGATAACCAAGGAATCGAAGCACAGGAATATCACGGAGCGCGTTTGTAAAGCGCAGCACCTCATAGGAGATGCCCAATACGACAGGAAGCAGCGCAATCCGGATCAGGATGCGGTCCCACAGACCTTGCCAAACAAAAATGGGCAGGGAATAGAGAACAACGCCAACGATAACTGTAAATACGATAAAGCTGGAGCCGCAGCGATAATGAAGCCTGCTGTACTTTTGTACATTGGCGACCGTTAATTCCTCCCCTGCTTCGTAGGCGCTAATGACCTTATGCTCTGCGCCGTGGTATTGAAACAGGCGCTTGATAAGCGGTGTTAAGGAAATAAAGTAAAGATAACACAGCAATAATATGATTTTTATAAGGCCCTCCAGCAAATTATGACCGATCGAGCTTTCAAATAAGCCTTTAAACAGCATTTCCTCCAACGCCGCCGGAGCAGCGGTAAAAATCAGCTTGCCGAAAATAAACGACAAGACGCCTGCGACCGCTACGCTGACAACCATGCCCAGGCTAAAGCCGCTTTTTTTCTCCGCCTTTGGCGCTTCGACAGGCTTGCTGCCGTTTTTGGCCGCATCTTCTTCGGTTTCGTCCTCTGCATAAGCTTCCATTGAAAAATTCAAATGCTGCGAGCCTTTGGCGCTGGATTCGATTATGCCAACAACGCCCCGCAGAAGCGGTATTTTTTTGAGCGGCTGGACCCAGCTTTTAGTGGTGCGCGGCACTTCATAATATTGGATTTCTTCGTTTTTTCGGCGAACGGCCGTGACGTTGACATGTTTGCCGGCAAACATAACGCCTTCGATAACGGCTTGTCCGCCGTAAATGTTTCGGGATTCCTGAGGCAAGTGCTTGTCACCATCCTAATGTATACGTATTGTTTTCTTCTTATTGTACTTGATATGGCGGAGGTTTGCCAACGGAGAGGGCAAGGAGGCCGGTATGAACGGCGTATCAGCCTGCATTGCCTCATTCAGTTGGCGTGGGCCCATATCACCCGGAATTGTTTGCATTTCAAATGAAGAGCTGTCTGTTTTTGGATTATGAAACGCCTCAAAGCGTCATACTAAAGCGAGAGCGTAAAGCGCGACTGTAAAAAAGCCTGGCTTTTAGTTGCATGAAGACGGGATATAGATGAGGAAGGTGCATTGGTATGAAGGAGCAAAGTGGAGGAGAAGCATTAAAAGGCGGTACAAATCCTTTTGCATACAGCTTGAAGATCGGACTGTTTGCAGGGGTGTTCGGAGGTTTGTTGCGTTGGGCCTTTTATGAAATGAAGTTTACAACCATGGTGCCGGGATATATGCTGGAGCCTTTTTTTCGGCATAACTACCTGCATACGATATGGGGCATCGTTATCGGTTTTGCAGCTTATGTTTTGTTTTCTGCCGCTGCCGCGCTGCTTTATCAGTTTACGATGGGCAAGCTGCGCGGGCCATGGCCGGGTCTTGCTTACGGGGCGGTATGGGGGCTGATTGTTTTTGTGCTGGGCCCGATTTTCGGCATGATGGAAAAAATTAATATCATCGGTTGGAACACCTTGATTACAGAGTTTTGCGTTTTTCTTATATGGGGGTTGTTTATCGGTTATTCCATCGCCTTTGAGTTTACGGACGAGGCCTCTCGCGAGCCAATGGGCGCGAAGTAATAGTTGCTGCTTCTCAAGGTGCTGCCATTTGTGGTAAAATGTCTAATGATTCGGGGAGAGGTTGAACGGAGGAAGACTGGGAGGGGCAAGTGTGAACAAAATCGCAGTTTTAAACGGGCCCAACTTGAATATGCTTGGCATCCGGGAACCTGGCGTATACGGAAGCGAAAATCTGGCTTCCATTGAAGCGCTGGTTGCCGCCAGAGCTGACGAGCTGGGGGTAGAGGTGTCCTTCTTCCAGAGCAATCACGAAGGCGAGATGATCGACAGGATTCATGCCGCTTACGGCAAGGAAGACGGGATCATCATCAATCCCGGCGCATGGACGCATTACAGCTATGCTATTCGCGACGCGCTTTCAGCCGTTGCGCTGCCCATAGCGGAGGTGCATTTGTCCAATATCCATAAGCGGGAAGCATTCCGCCATGTATCGGTCGTAGCTCCTGTCGCTGTGGGACAAATCGCCGGCTTTGGAGCGCATGGCTATGTGCTGGCGCTGGAGGCGCTGTACTGGCGGCTTCAGGAATAATCCGGCTTTTAAGGAGAGACTGAGAATGACGATGGAACGAGTGGAAAAGCTGCGCTCGGCAATGAACGAAGCGGGAATTGAGGCCTTGCTGCTTGGAAGCCAGTACAACCGGCAATACATAAGCGGATTTTCGGGTTCATCCGGGTATGTGCTGATTACAGGATCAAAAAGCATTTTGTTGACCGATTTCAGGTACACGGTGCAGGCGGCAAGCCAGGCGGCCGGTTTTGAAATTGTGGAGCATGGCACAAGCCCGCTGCAAAACGTGCTTGAATTGTTGAAAGGCGAAGGGTTGTCCAGTCTTGCTTTTGAGCAGGATCATGTGACCTACGCCGAATATCTTTCCTGGAGCAAAACGCTGGAGGGCATAAAGCTTGTCCCTGCCGCCGGTCTCGTTGAAAATCTGCGGATGTTCAAGGACGAAGCGGAGCTGGCAATTATGCAGGAGGCGGCTGTATTGGCTGACCGTACCTTCAAGCATATTTGCGGAATTATTGCCCCAGGCATTTCCGAAAACGATGTAGCGCTTGAGATGGAAGTGTTTATGCGCAGCAATGGCGCAACGAGCTCCTCCTTTGATACAATCGTGGCATCAGGCGAACGCTCCGCGCTGCCTCATGGCGTAGCCAGCGATCGCATTATTGGCAACAACGAATTTGTTAAGCTTGATTTTGGCGCCTATTACAAGGGCTATTGCTCCGATATAACTCGTACTGTAGTTGTTGGAAAGCTAACCGACAAGCATCTTGAAATTTACAGCATCGTGCTGGAAGCGCAGCTTCATGCGCTGGAACATATCAAGCCTGGCATGACGGGCATGGAAGCCGACGCGCTTGCGCGCGACGTCATCGCCAAGTATGGATATGGCGACCATTTTGGCCACAGCACCGGTCACGGCCTTGGCATGGAAGTGCACGAAGCGCCGCGGCTGTCACGGCTTAGCGACACGATTTTAACCCCCGGCATGGTCGTAACTGTGGAGCCCGGCATTTACCTTCCCGGCTTTGGCGGCGTAAGGATTGAGGACGACGTCGTTATTACGGAATCCGGTATTAAAATATTAACCTCATCCCCGAAGGAGCTTATCACTCTGGGATAGGAATCATCACTCAGGAGGGAATCAGCAATGATTTCAGTTAACGATTTCAAGACAGGCTTGACCGTGCAAGTAGACAACGATATTTTTACCGTACTGGATTTCCAGCACGTTAAACCAGGCAAGGGAGCCGCGTTTGTCCGCTCCAAGCTGAAAAACCTGCGCAACGGCAACGTTGTGGAAAAAACCTTCCGCGCAGGCGAAACAATCGGCCGCGCCTTGATCGAAAACCGCGCCGTGCAATACCTGTACAACTCCGGTTCTGAATATTCCTTTATGGATAATGAGACGTTTGACCAATTTTCGCTGGACAAAAAACAGCTGGAATGGGAAGTTAATTTCCTGAAGGAAAACATGACGGTGAACATTACTAGCTATCAAGGCGAAATTCTGGGCATTCAATTGCCAAACAGCGTTGAGCTGGCTGTTACGGAAACCGAGCCGGGCGTTAAAGGCAATACGGCTCAAGGCGCAACAAAATTCGCAAAAGTGGAAACGGGCCTGAACGTTCAAGTTCCATTGTTTATCAATGAAGGCGATGTTTTGCTGATCGACACGCGCGAAGGCAAATACATTTCCCGCGCGTAGTATTTCTTTGAAAGCCGTCCGATACTCTCGGGCGGTTTTTTTTGTTGCGAGTCTGCATTTGATCTATACCCAAGTCAAGCATAATTGTGATATAATACGATCTTGTATGTATATGTCAGGGCTTAGGGAGTGAGACCGCTTTGTCTTTGATCGTGATGAAGTTTGGCGGCAGTTCTGTAGGGACGCCGGAAAGAATGGAAAGAGTTGCAAAACGTATTATTGATCGTCAGTCGGAAGGCCACGATATCATTGTAGTCGTGTCTGCCATGGGAGATACGACGGATGACCTGATCGATCAATCCAAAAAGCTGAATCCCAATCCGCCGGCGCGGGAGATGGATATGCTGCTCACCGTCGGCGAACAAATATCGATTGCGCTGTTGTCCATGACGATTCATGGATTAGGCGGAAAAGCCATGTCGTTTACCGGCTGGCAAGCTGGCATCCAGACAGATCAGGTGCACGGTAAGGCCAAAATTAGCGATATTGATCCGCAGAAGCTTCGCCAGGCGCTCGCGGACGGCAATGTTGCCGTTGTTGCGGGCTTTCAGGGAAGCGACGAAAACGGACAAATTACGACGCTGGGACGAGGCGGCTCCGATACGACGGCTGTTGCGCTGGCGGCGGCGATCAAGGCTGATCTTTGCGAAATTTACACCGATGTGGACGGCATTTACACCACCGATCCCCGCATCGTTAAAAATGCGCGCAAGCTGAATGAAATTTCCTATGATGAAATGCTTGAGCTGGCTCATCTTGGTGCGGCCGTTCTTCACCCGCGCGCAGTGGAATACGCCAAGCATTACAATGTAAAGCTTGTTGTGCGTTCCAGCTTTACCCAAAATGAAGGGACCATTGTGAAGGAGGAAGCAAATATGGAGCAGGGAGTCGTGGTTAGCGGAATTGCTTTTGAAAAAAACGTGGCCAGAATCAGTATTATGGGCGTAGAGGATGAGCCCGGGGTATTGGCGCATGTATTCGGCGCGCTTGCGGACCGCAGCGTCAACGTTGATATTATCGTGCAAAGCGGCGTTGAAGGCGGCAAAGCCGATTTTTCCTTTACAGTGTCCGGCGATGACCGTGAAAAGGCTATTGCAACAATCGAATCCATTCGCGAAACCGTGCCTTACCGTGAAACAACCTCGGAGGACGGCCTGGTGAAGGTTTCCATCGTTGGCGCCGGCATGGTCAGCAATCACGGTGTTGCGGCTACCATGTTTGAAACGATCTCCAATCTGGATGTCAGCATCAAAATGGTCAGTACTTCTGAAATCAAGGTATCCTGCGTCATTGCTTCGGAAAAGCTGAACGAGGTTGTTATTGCGCTTCATACCGTTTACGGTCTTGATGCCTCTGAGCAAGCTTTTGTCGGCGGTCCGTCTGAACGCAGATAAAGAGAGAGTTCTTTATTCATATGGAATGAAGCAATGCCCCCTGACTTCCAACTGGAAGCGCAGGGGGCATTTTTGTTGTGCTGCAGGGCGTATATGCAAAACTGCTTGAACAGCTTCGGGTTTGCATATACACCCTAGCAAAGGGGGGCAGCTGTCTGCGCAATCGTTCCCGGCAAACGCTGGATCAAGCTGCCGCCGTTTAAGTAGGGTACAGCTTGAAGCACGTTTATTTGACTGCAGCTGACAATATCCTCGCGTTGCCCTAGTCGCAGCAGCTTTTTACCGGTTTGGCTTTGGGCCAGCGTTTCCATAATGACGTTTGCTTTGTTCCGATACAGAGCTTCCATGGCTGAACCAAAGTCATCCACCTGCAGCATGCCTGAGCGATCATGCTGACGCAGGCAATGAACCAGCAATCCGGCGCATAAGCCATCCTCCAGCGCAAAGCTGTCCCGGCTTCCCGCACACAGGATAACAACATCGCGTCTAAGCTCCCATGCAAGCTGCGCGCATGCTTCGGCGTTCAGTAGGCTGGCGGCAATGATGTGGTCGGCTCTCATGGCTTTGCATAAAGCTCTGGTGCCGTTGGAGGTTGTCAAAATAATCCGTTTGCCCTCGATTTGCTTCCCTCTGTATTGCCCCGGCGAGTTGCCGTAGGAAAATCCCGAAATTTGTCGGCAAAAGCGGTCCCCGCCAGCAAGATCCCCCTCCTTTGTCAATTGTTTGGCATCCTGAACCGTTTCGGCCGGAATAACGCAGGACGCCCCCGCAGCCAAAGCTGTTGCAATCGTTGTTGTCGCGCGCAGGACATCAACCACAATGGCCGTTCGGTGTTGAAGCTTGCCGGAGCAGGCTTCATTAACGCTGGAAATAACCTCGACCTGCATGTCCCGATTCCCCATTTCTTCTTCTGCTTATACATTATATGCCGGGGCCGTCCGTCATGTGTCCGTCATGAAATTAGGACAAGGCCGCATATAGATGGAGAAAGGGGAAAAGGGCGGGAGGGATGGAATTGCTGAGCAAAATCGTATTGGGCATGGCAATGCTTAGGCTGCTGTCGGGCAGTATGGAAATTGCGGCGGCGCTATTGATGCTCAGGTTTAACAATATCGAAAAGGCGCTGATCGTAAATTCGTCCTTGGCGCTAGTGGGACCGCTTATTCTCATCGCTACAACAACAATTGGACTTGTTGGCTTATCGGACAAGCTGTCTCCCTCCAAGTTTGCTTGGGTTGCGATCGGCGTGGTTTGTTTGATGATCGGCATCCTGAAAAAATAGGGTCAGAGATTCAAGCAAACGAATCTGAATCAACTCTATCAAATGGCTCTCTATAGACATACTTTTGCAAGACAAGCATACATATGTAACGTCAAAGGACAAACCGCCGGGAGTGATGAACATATGCTGACAAACGTATTTCAGCTGCTGCCGCTGGACATTCGCAGTTTGCTTGAGAGAATGCCGCAGGAGCCGCTGGAGAGTCTGGAGGAAATACGTATCAGGGAGGATCGTCCGCTTGAAATATCGTGCGGCGGCGAATCCCGTTTCGTCGCTGCGGACGGTTGTCTGGTCCAGGAGCCGGACGGCGCTTACAGGCCTTCTGCCGAGCATTGCCGCAAGCTTCTGGAAAAAATAACAAACTATTCGCTTTACGCTATGGAAGAAGAGCTTCGGCGGGGCTATATTACGGTAGCCGGCGGACATCGCATCGGACTTGCGGGACGAACCATTCTGGAAGGCGGCGCGGTTCGGGGCATTCGGGATATCGGAGGTTTCAACATTCGGATTGCCCGGGAAAGAATCGGCGCTGCCTCCTTCCTTATGCCAAAGCTGATGGACCGCAATCGCGACAGAGTGTTTTCGAGTCTTCTGCTGGCCCCGCCGCAGCAAGGAAAAACAACGCTGGTCCGTGATATTGCCCGATCATTGAGCTATGGCTTCTGGAAGGGCGGTGATACAGGCCGCCGAAGGGGAAGGAAGGTCGGCATTGTGGACGAGCGTTCCGAAATCGCTGCTTGCGTCAGGGGAGTGCCTACCTTCGATGTTGGCCCGCGAAGCGACGTCATGGACGCTTGTCCTAAAGCAGAAGGGATGATGATGCTTCTCCGCTCCATGTCGCCTGAAGTGCTTATTGCGGACGAGATCGGGCGGCCCGAGGACGGGGCAGCCATTACGGAGGCCAGCCATGCGGGCGTTAGCGTTATTGCCACGGCCCATGCCTTCGACCTGAGCGATGCCAGGGGGCGGCCGGAGCTTAAAAAGCTGCTTGAGCAAGGAGCATTTTCACAAATCGTGGAATTGCGGCGCACCCGGGAAGGCGTCATGCATCGCGTTATTCAGCTTCAAATGAGGGGAAGCCCGCAGGGGAGCCTGGACTCTGGCAACGGCTGGAGCAGCCTCGCCGGAGAACAGCTGATGCGGGCAGGTACACCATGATCAAGCTGCTGGGCGCCGTCCTGATCCTGGTTGCGGGCACGCTCATTGGCTTTCAGCAGGCTTCTAGATTTGCAGAGCGTCCCCGGCAGCTAAGATCCGCAGCCCACGCGCTAAAGCGGCTGGAAACCGAAATCAGCTATGGCCACACGCCGCTTCCGGACGCGCTCGCCCGCACAGCCGCTGCTTCGCCGGAGCCGATTGCCGCTATTTTAAGAAAGGCTGCACAGGGCATTAGCAGTGCGGAGGGGCTTTCTTTTCAGGAAAGCTGGGAAAATGCGGTTGCCGAGGAGTGGCGAAATACGGTGATGACCGGAGGCGAGCGGGCAGTTTGGCTGAGGCTGGGTACAACGCTGGGGATTAGCGACAAGGAGGATCAAAGCAAGCATCTCAAGCTGGCCTTGTCGCAGTTAAAGTCAGAAGAGGAAAATGCAAGAGACGATCAGGCGAGATATGAAAAAATGTGGAAAAGCCTAGGCGTGCTGCTCGCTGTGCTGATCGTCATTTTGATGGTGTAAGAGGGTGCCCTGCTTATGAATATCGACGTTAGCGCCATCTTCCAAATTGCCGGAATCGGCATCATTATCGCAATGATCCATTCGGTGCTGAAGCAGATGGGCAAGGAGGATATGGCGCATTGGGTAACGGTAATCGGATTTGTTGTTGTCCTGTTTATGGTGGTGCGGCTGCTTAACGAGCTTTTTCAGGAGATCAAGACGATTTTTCTGTTTCAGTAGGTGAATGCGGTGGACATGATTCAAATCGTCGGACTTGGCTTGATGGCGACTGTGCTGATCCTGGTGGTCCGGGAGCAAAAGCCGATGTTTGCTTTTCTTCTGGCGGCATTTACCGGCTTATTCATTTTCCTGTACGTGATCGGAAAAATCGAATCGATCATAACGGTATTGGAGGATTTGGCAAACCGCTCCGGCATACCTTCCATCTATCTCAAGACGGTGTTGAAAATAATCGGAATTGCCTATATTGCAGAGTTCGGAGCACAAATTGTCAGAGACGCGGGGCAAGAAAGCATCGCATCCAAAATCGAATTTGCCGGCAAGGTGTTTATTCTCGTCATGGCGATACCGATCATCAGCGTTATAGTTGAAACGGTAATCGGCCTGCTGCCGGCGGGGAGCTGAATATGATGAGGGAAGCCCGCACGGAGCGGGAGAGAACCAGACTGCTGCTGATTCTCTTGTTCACCGCTTTCCTGCTCCAATGGGCGACGGTCGTTAATGCAGCGCCTTCCGGACAAAGCGTTGAATCGGATAAACGAGAGCTGCTGCAGGAGCTGTCGGGTGAGCAATTGACGGAGCTGGGCACTGACGGCGTGGAGCAGTATTGGGAAGGACTGCGGAAGACATATGGGGGTTATTTTCCGGAGGGACAGGTCCCGGCTTTGTCCGACATGCTGCTGCCAGGGGGGGGCATCGGTCTTGGCGACAGCTTGACGGCGCTGCTGCGATTTATGTGGCATGAGGTGTTGTATAACGGAGAATTGCTGGTAACGATTGTCATGCTTGCGGTGTTCAGCATGGTGCTGGAAAATCTGCAGTCCGCCTTCGAGCGAAACACCACCAGCAAGGTCGCTTACGCCATCACTTATATGGTGCTTCTGATCATCGCCGTCAATAGCTTTAATGTAGCGATCGGATATGCAAGAGACGCCATTACCGGGATGATCTCCTTTATGCTGGCGATGGTTCCTTTACTTCTCACGCTGCTGGCGTCGATGGGGAGTCTGGTAACCGTTTCGGTGCTTCATCCGCTTATTATTTTTATGATTCATGCGGTGGGCACGGCTATTTATATGTTTGTTTTCCCGCTGCTGTTTTTTTCGGCGGTCCTGCATATTGCCAGCGCGCTAAGCGATAAATTCAAGGTTACAAACCTGGCTAACTTGTTGAGATCGGTAGCAGTTGGCGCGCTTGGCGTTTTGGTCACCATTTTTCTTGGGGTCATCTCCGTTCAAGGAGCGACGGGCGCGGTTACGGACGGGGTAACGCTCAGAACGGCTAAATTCGTTACAGGCAACTTTGTGCCGGTGGTGGGGCGAATGTTTTCCGATGCGGCGGATACCGTCATCTCCGCGTCGATGCTGGCCAAAAACGCCGTTGGGCTTGCGGGCGTCATTATTTTGCTTTTTCTAAGCGCTTTTCCCGCAATCAAAATATTGACCCTGGCATTGATCTATCATCTCTCGGCTGCGGTGATGCAGCCGCTTGGTGAATCGCCCATTGCCAAATGCCTGCAAACGATCGGCAAAACGATGATTTACGTCTTTGCTTCGCTTGCAGCGGTAAGCCTGATGTTTTTTCTGGCTGTAACGATCATTTTAACGGCGGGAAACGCGGCATTGATGGTTCGATGAAAAATGCGTAGACGTGCAGTTGAAAAGGAGGTGAGCTGAATGTGATCGGTTGGTTAAGCCAGTGGCTGCGCGATATTGTCGCCGTTATTCTGCTGGCCGCTATCGTGGAGCTGCTGCTGCCGAACAAGGCAATGCAGCGGTATGCCAGACTGGTGGTAGGGCTCATTATTCTGCTCACGATCCTGTCTCCCGTGCTCAGGCTGCTGCAAGAGGATATAGGAGGCAGGCTGGAAGCTGGCATTATGCTATGGGACGAGCGGGCCATTCAGAAAAAAACGGGAATGCCAAGCTTGGAGGAAATTACGCAAAAGGCCGCAATGCTGCAGGAGCAACGCAACATCGAAGCGGCCAGAATGGCACAAAAAGCAATGGAAGACGATATATCGGAGCTGTTGGCGGTTGAGGCGAATCTGGATGTTGAAAAGGTGGATGTCGATCTGGAATGGAAGCCGGGAGAAAACGGAAAAGGCCCTGCAGTCGGCAAGGTGACGATTACGCTGGCTGCTCCAGCCAAAGCAAAACCTCGAAATGAGGCAGGCAGCATTGTGCCGGTCGAACCGGTTTCCGTTTCCGTCAAGGTTGAGCCAGTCAAGGATGCGGAGGGCAAAACGCAGCTGCGGGGCGGTGAAGCCGAGAAATACGTATGGCTCAAGGAACAGGATTTGCCTGAGGTATGGCAAATGCTGCGGCAAGTGTGGGGCATCAGACGGGGAAGCATCGAGGTGCGCCGGATAAATGAGGAGAGCGTTTGAAGCAAGGGAATCCGGGGAAGGGGACTGGCGGAATGGCAAAATGGCTGGAAGGGCTGGAGGCGGCGTTTGGCGGAGGGCCGGGCGGCCCAAAACGGGTGAAAACGTTGCGTATTCTGCTTATTTTGGGCGGAATCGGGGCTGCCCTCATGCTGTTAAACTCCTTTTTGCCCTATAAGGATGTGGAGCCATCGGCACAGGACCCCAGTCAGCTGCCTCAGGTTGCGGAAACCTGGAATAGCAACGGAGCATCGGCGACGCCTTTTGAGGGCATCGAACGGACGCTTGAAATCAGGCTGAAGGAAATTTTGGAGAAAATTGTGGGAGTCGGGAGCGTGGATGTTCTGGTAACGGTTGAATCGACGGAAGAAGTGGTGGTGGAGCGCAATAAGCAGGAAACGCAGTCCACAACCGATGAAAATGACAAAAACGGCGGAACAAGGCATATGACCTCCGTCAGCAGGGACGGGCAGGTCGTGTTATATGAGGTTTCAGGAGAACAGAAGCCGATTGTTGTAAAAACGATCAGCCCGCGCATTCGCGGTATTCTGATTGTCGCCAAGGGCTCGGAGAATGTAACCGTGCGGCGGCTGATCGTCAATGCAGTGGAGAAGGGGCTAAGCGTTCCGGTCAATCGCATATCGGTTGTACCGAGCAAACAATAATTTTTTGAAAAATAGGGAGGCTGTGTTGACATGAATACAAAAAAACAAACGGTATGGCTGGTATCGATGCTGAGCTTGATGGTGGTGCTGTCCGCTTATTACTTGTTCACTCAGGATCTGGACGATGCCGATAAACTGACGGAATCGGGAACCCCGGTTCAAAATGTAACGGAAGCAACAGGCGAAGGCGGCTTGGTTGTGAACGGAGAGGCGGCTAACGGAGAGGAACTGGCAGCCCGCAATCAGGAAGTTCTGGAGCAGCTGGAACGCGAAGGCTTTGTAGCCGGCGGTTTGTTCAGCGAACTGCTTGCTAAACGAGAGCTGCAAAACAAAGCGGAAGAGGAGCGGATTATGGCCATTATCGCCGATGTATCCAACGATGTCGAAGCCGCAACCGCCGCTTGGAGCGAGATGGATCAACTGGAGGACAAAAACTCCCGCATTCAGGAACTGGAGTCCGCACTGATGGAGCAATACAAGATGGCGCTGATTTCACAGGAAAATGACCGTTACAAAGTTGTGGTGACCAGCCAAAAGCTGGAGAAAAGCGAAGCGGCCGGCATTATCGAGCAGGTGCTGAAAGGGCTTGAGGTCAAACCAAGCCAGGTGACCGTGCAGTACGTGCAAGAGCCGTAACCCCGGACAGAATCGCTGCTTCTCAAACCGGGCGTTAAATAACGCAAAGCTCCGGCTGCTAAAAGGTTAACTCCTTAAGCATCCGGAGCTTTTGCCATTTCCAAAGAGGGGTTGCGCCGGGCTATAAACGCTGATATCCCTTCTCTTGCGGGCCTTGAACGGAGTTTGAATAAAAATGGTTCGTGTTCACGGAGGTTTGTGTTATAATACTAAACGTTATGTGAAGAAGAGGAGTGATTACGTCCATGTTCAAATTGAGCGAGATCAAAGAATTGATCAAATTGGTTGATCAATCATCTCTCCAAGAGGTCGAAATTGAAAATGAAGGGGCTCGCCTGCTTATTCGCAAGCCGGGCAAAACCGAAGTTGTAAGCGTACAAGCAGCTCCAATCACGCATACATATCCGTCAGCGGGTCTGACTTCCGTTCCACAGCAACCGGCTCTTCAGCAGACGGGACAAGCAGAGGCCGGAGAGCCTGCGGCGCCAGCCAAAACCCCTGCAGCGGATTTGCACCCAATCGTTTCGCCAATGGTAGGCACGTTCTACAGCTCGCCTTCCCCTGACGCCAAGCCGTTTGTGGGCATTGGCGATCGCGTAAACAGCAAAACGGTTGTATGCATATTGGAAGCCATGAAACTTATGAATGAGCTGGAAGCCGAAATTAACGGCGAGATCGTGGAAGTTCTTGTAAGCAACGGCCAACTGGTGGAATACGGACAGCCGCTCTTCCTGGTCAAAGCAGACTGATTTATTTTCTGTCCCGGCTTGGGAAAACTGTTTGTTGAAAGGGGTTCCTGCGTGAAATTCCAGAAAATATTAATCGCTAACCGCGGTGAAATCGCGGTGCGGATCATACGGGCTTGCCGCGAGCTCGGCATTGGCACGGTTGCAGTATATTCCGAGGCAGACCGTGATTCCTTGCATGTACGACTCGCTGACGAAGCGTATTGCATCGGTCCAACGGCCTCGAAGGACAGCTATTTGAATTTGACCAACATTATGAGCATCGCTACCATTACGGAATGCGACGCCATTCATCCCGGCTATGGCTTTTTGGCCGAAAATGCTGATTTTGCGGAGATTTGCGAATCCTGCAATATCACGTTTATCGGGCCGTCGCCCGAAGCGATCAGCAAGATGGGCGACAAAGCCGTCGCCAAATTGACGATGAAAGAAGCCAACGTTCCCGTTATTCCCGGCTCCGACGGCCTTGTCGAGGACCTGGACGAAGCGATCGAGGTTGCTCGCGCTATCGGCTACCCTGTCATTATTAAAGCGACGGCGGGCGGCGGAGGCAAGGGAATACGCATCGCGGAGGATGAGGATTCCCTGATCAGCCAGATTACAACGGCTCAGCAGGAAGCGCAAAAGGCGTTTGGCAATGCCGGCGTTTATCTTGAAAAATATTTGACCGGCATGAAGCATGTTGAAATTCAGATCATGGCGGACAAGCATGGCAATGCCGTACATCTGTTTGAACGTGATTGCTCCGTTCAGCGCAGACGTCAGAAGCTTGTAGAGGAAGCGCCTTGTCCGGTGCTGACCCCCGAGCTGCGGGATAGCATGGGCCAGGCTGCCGTAAGAGCGGCTTTGGCTGTTCAATATGCTGGCGCCGGAACACTTGAGTTTTTGCTCGGGCAAGACGGTCAGTTTTATTTTATGGAAATGAATACCCGGATTCAGGTTGAGCATCCTGTAACGGAAATGATTACGAATGTGGATCTCATCAAGGAAATGATCAGCGTGGCGGAGGGCAATCCGCTTTCCATCAAGCAAGAGGACATTTCCATTAACGGCTGGTCCATTGAATGCCGGATCAATGCGGAGGATCCTGAGCGCGGCTTTATGCCTTCGGCCGGCAATATTCCGTTTTATTTGCCGCCTGGCGGGATCGGCGTCCGCGTCGATAGCGCTGTATACCCTGGGTACACCATTTCGCCGCATTATGATTCCATGATCGCCAAGCTGATTGTTTGGGCTCCGACCCGCGAGGAAGCTATTGCGCGTATGAAGAGGGCTCTTGCGGAATTTGCGATTGATGGCATCCGCACGACGATTCCTTTCCATTTGCGGCTGTTGAACCATCCCAAATTTGTGGAAGGCGATTTCGACATCAAATTCCTGGAAGAAAATGATGTGTATGCTTCTGCTGAAGGCGCAGGATAAGGCTCGTTTTGGATTTTGCGGCTTGTCAGGCATAGTTTGTCATAATTTCGGCAGGATGTTATAGTATAGAAATAAGATGCGGATCAAGGCTTGGCTTGATGTCAAGCGCACGCAACTTTAGGGAGGTGTAGAACGCGCATGAGTACAATTGCTGCGGATTACGAGAAAACGGAGATTGGCACGATTCAGATTGCACCTGAGGTTATTGAAGTCATTGCCGGTTTGGCTACTGTTGAAGTGGATGGCGTAGCCGGCATGAGCGGCGGTTTTGCAGGAGGCATCGCCGAGCTGCTGGGCCGCAAAAACTTGTCCAAGGGTGTCAAGGTTGAAGTAGGTCAACGCGAGGCGGCGGTAGACGTATCCATTATTGTTGAATATGGAAACAAGATTCCCGAAGTCGCATCCGAAATTCAACGCAACGTCAAACGCTCCATTGAAATGATGACAGGTTTGCATGTTGTTGAAGTGAACGTCCATATCCATGATGTCTATTTTAAGCCTGCCGAGAAGATTGAAGAAGACGATAACGCAAACCGCGTCAAGTAAAAAAATAGCTTTATTCTGTACAACCCCCTCGTGATTGGGCAGGGCATGCCGCTTAAGCGCAGGGGGTTTTCATTCGGTTTTGCAGGAGGAATGGGTCTATTGATGAGAGTAGTGGACAAGCTGCTGTTGTTCCTATACAGTCTGGCTATTGGCGTCGTATCGGTTTTTATGATCTGCCTTGGTTTTGGCTGGATTACAAAGTCGCTGCTTAGCAATTGGCTGACTCAATTTTACGAATTCAAATCCATAGCTTTTGCGTTCGGAATCGCAGGGATTATTCTGCTGTTGATCAGTTTCCGCTTCTTTATCGTGTCGCTGAGCCGTGGCGCGGCCAACGCGCAATCCATCGATCAGCGAACAGAGTTCGGCGATATCCGCATTTCCATTGAAACCATCGAAAACCTGGCGTTGAAGGCTGCTTCCAGACAACGCGGCGTCAAGGAATTGCGTGCGCGCGTGCGCGCGACCGACGCGGGACTTGAAATTGTGCTGCGCGCGGTAATTGACGGGGAAAATCAGATTCCGGTGCTGACGGAGGAAATTCAACGCGCGGTCAAAGAGCATGTTGAGGATATAACGGGCATACCGGTTATCAACGTTGCTGTATTTGTCGCTAACGTCGTTTCGGCTGGCGCATTCAAGAGCCGTGTAGAATAGAGGTGGATGGTCCCATGTGGAGGGAGTTCTGGAACACCTATTGGAGGCGCCTGACGGGTGTCGCCGCTGGGTTAGGGCTAAGCATTGTTTATTTGGCATTTGGCTTTTGGGACATGCTATTTGTTGCCCTTATCGTTTTTACTTGTTACTGGTATGCCAAAAGAAAAGAAACCTCAAACGAACCGGTTATCCCGTGGCAGCGATTATGGGATGGCATAATGGAGCGATTCCGTCCATTTCGTTAATACTGTGGTCTCCTCCGTATTCCGGATTTGTGACAGCCGCTAATTCGGAACAGGGAGGAGATCATCGTTTTTTTATGATAAGTTCAACTAATGAGTGTTGGCAGGGGGGGAGGCCGCCGTGAGGAGGGTTCTTCCGATCGCAGTTGTTTCCAGATTTCCTTTTTTCTATAAGATCTAATGTTGGAATCCGGAAACACAAGCGAGCGCTTGAAACGTTCTGAAAGAACGTACATCGTAAGCATATGCTTTTCTCCAGAACCATTCACACTCTGGCCAAGTCCTGAAGTATCTTTAGTTCAACTTATCTAGGTTTATAATTTTGTAGAATCGGATGTGTGTACAGATGAAGCGTAGGTTGGCGAGAGAAATAGCGATATCCAGCCTGTATCAAATGGAAATGAATGAAGTTTCGGCCTCTGATGCCGTTGATATGCTGATGGATGAATTGCAAGAGGAAAACGAGATTGGAGCCGATCCCAAGGAAGCAGGGGGAACGGCGGATTTTGCCCGGGAGCTGGTGCATGGCGTTATGGAATCCAGACAAGCCATTGACGGCATGCTGCAGCAATATTTGACGGGCTGGCAAGTGGACCGTTTGTCGCGCGTCGACCGTCAAGTGCTCAGACTGGCTTGCTACGAAATGGTATTTCGCAACGATGTGCCGCCAAAAGCAGCTATTAACGAGGCGATTGATCTCGCCAAACATTTTGGCACGGATGAATCCGGCAAGTTTGTAAACGGGGTGCTTGGCAAGCTGCTTCAAGAAATTGATGAATTAAAAGCTTAAGGCGGAGTATCCCGCCTTTTGTTGTCTAAATGCGCTGAAATAGAGTTCCATTAGTTCAAATGATAAAAGATTCATCAATCGTTAGCCTAACTTCCAAGAGGGGATGTTGTTCATGAGCTCATTAATTATTGACGGAAAACAGATTTCTGCTGAAATTCGCAACGAGCTGCTTCAAGAGGTTGCTTCGCTGAAGGAACAAAACGTTGTTCCCGGCCTTGCTGTCGTGCTGGTGGGAGAAGATCCCGCCTCCAAGGTATACGTCGGCTCCAAGGAAAAGGCTTGCCAGCAGCTCGGCATTTACTCGGAAGTACATAAGCTCGCTGCGGACACGACGGAGGAAGAATTGCTGGCCCTGATCGGAAAGCTGAACAGTCAAGCCAGCATTAACGGTATTCTGGTGCAGCTGCCGCTTCCTGGACATATTAACGAAAAAGCGGTCATCGACGCAATCAGCGTTGAAAAGGATGTTGACGGCTTCCACCCGCAAAGCGTAGGCAATCTCAGCATCGGCGACGACAGCCTGCTGCCTTGTACGCCGGCCGGCGTGATTGAGCTTATCAAGCGCAGCGGCACATCCATAAGCGGCAAACATGCCGTTGTTATCGGACGCAGCAATATTGTGGGCAAGCCTGTAGCGATGCTTCTGCTGCGGGAGCACGCAACGGTGACGATTTGCCACTCACGTACCGCCAATATGGAAGAGCTTGCGCGCTCCGCCGATATTCTGGTTGTTGCTATCGGTAAAGCAAAAGCCATTGGAAAAAGCTATGTTAAGCCCGGCGCAGTCGTTATTGATGTTGGTATTAACCGTCTTCCGGACGGGAAGCTGGCAGGCGATGTCGATTATGAGGATTGTCTGGGAACAGCGGGAGCGATAACTCCGGTGCCCGGCGGAGTGGGCCCGATGACTATCACCATGCTGATGAAAAATACAGTTAAAGCAGCAAAAAGGGCACACGGAATCGAGGTGTAGAGCCCGCAATGGCAGAGAAGCCCCGTATTTTATCTATAAAAGAAGTGAACCGCTATATACGTATGAAAATGGAGCAGGACGAGCTGTTGTCTGATGTATGGCTTCGCGGCGAAATCTCCAATTTTACACATCATTCCAGCGGTCATATGTATTTTACGCTTAAAGACAGCGACAGCCGTTTGAAATGCGTCATGTTCGCTTCCCATAATTCCCGGTTGCCTTTCCGCCCGAAGGAAGGGGCGAAGGTTATGGCCAGAGGCAACGTTTCCGTTTTTGAACGCGACGGGAACTATCAATTTTATGTGATGGCCATGCAGCCTGACGGTATAGGGAGTTTATATCTGGCTTACGAGCAATTAAAGGAAAAGCTGGCGGCGGAAGGCCTTTTTTCACAAGAACGCAAACGTTCCTTGCCGTCTTACCCAAAAGCAATTGGCGTTATAACGTCGCCCACGGGAGCAGCGGTTAGAGATATATTGACCACGCTGCAGCGCAGATATCCGCTTGCTGCCGTAACGATCTATCCCGTATTGGTGCAAGGCGCGGGAGCGGCGCCTTCCATCGTAAAAGCAATTGAAGATATGAACAGCCTTGGAGAATGCGATGTTTTGATCGTGGGCAGGGGCGGCGGATCGTTGGAGGAGCTGTGGGCTTTTAACGAAGAAGCGGTTGCCAGAGCGATCGTCGCTTCCTTAATACCCGTCATTAGCGCTGTTGGCCATGAAACGGATTATACGATTGCCGACTTTGCGGCTGATTTGCGCGCGGCAACGCCAACGGCTGCTGCTGAATTGGCCGTTCCCCACATTCAGGAATTGCGGCAGCAAGGGGAGAGGCTGGCTTCACGGCTTACAGCCGCCCTTTCTTCGACTCTCCGTGAAAACAGGGAGAGACTTGTCCGAGCGCAGCGTTCGCCGTTTTTTGTTCATCCACGCAAATATTTGCTTGAGCAGGCGCAGCGTGTAGACCGTCTGGAGGAGCAGCTACACCGGAGCATGGAGCTTTCTCTAGAACGCAAAGCTTCGTTGATGGAAAAGCTGCAATCCAGATTTTTGACTCAACATCCCGGCGAAAAAGCGGCACATGCCTCAAAACAGCTGAGTGATATAGAACGACGTATAAAGCTTGCGGCGTCCGGCTTGCTGAAGGAGCGCGGAATGAGACTAAATGGAGCAGTACGCCAATTGGATGCGCTCAGTCCGCTTAAAGTCATGTCCCGCGGCTATGGTTTGGTGTACGGGGAAAAACAACGCTTGGTCAAATCCGTACAGGATATTTCCGAAGGGGAACAAATTCAAGTGAAGCTGGCGGACGGCGAGCTGGAATGCCGGGTTCTGTCGCTGAAAGGAGATCAACGGTGAGCGAGCAAGAGAAGGATCAATTATCGTTCGAGGAAGCCATGCAAAAGCTGGAAGAAATCGTAGGACGTCTGGAGAGCGGAGATGTGCCCCTGGAGACTGCGATTGAGCTGTTTCAAGAGGGTATGACGTTGTCCCGCCTCTGCGGCAGCAAGCTGGAGCAAGTGGAAAGCCGGATACAGATGCTTGTCGACAACGGACAAGGACTGCAGAAAAAACCGTTTGCCCATGCAAACGATGATAAAGGGGAATAAGCTTGAGCGCCAGCCCAACCATAACGGACTATTTAAAGCAATGCGCCGCCGAAACGGACAAGGCGCTGCTTGAAAGCTTGCCGCAGCACTGGGAGGTTCCCGGTACGCTGCGTGAATCCATGGCCTATTCCTTGTCGGCCGGAGGCAAAAAAATCCGGCCGGCCCTCGTTCTGACCGCCGCGGAAGCAGTGGCAGGGAGCCTGGAGGCGAGAAGGCAAGCGCTGCCAATTGCATGCGCTGTCGAGCACATACATACGTATTCTTTAATTCATGATGATTTGCCTGCCATGGATAATGATGATTACCGTCGCGGCCGGTTAACCAACCATAAAGTTTTTGGCGAAGCGATGGCGATTCTGGCGGGGGACGCTTTGCTTACTCACGCGTTTTACCTTATTTCGCGAGGCGGCCGAGAGGCTGGTCTTGAACCCTCCACGATGCTTGCTATCGTTGAGGATCTGTCGATGCTTGCGGGCGCTCCCGGCATGGTGGGCGGCCAGGTGGCGGATATGCAAGGGGAGCAAGGGATTACGGGTTTGTCGCAGCTTGAATATATTCATCTGCATAAAACCGGCGATCTGATTGCTTTTTCCGCAATGGCCGGAGGCAGAGTCGGGGGAGCTACGGAACGGCAGCTGGAGCTTCTTGGCCGATACGGCCGGACTCTTGGGCTTGCTTTCCAGATTCAGGACGACATACTTGATCTTGTCGGCGATGAAGCCAAGCTTGGCAAGCCGGTCAACAGCGATATCGAGGGACAAAAGGTTACTTATCCGTTCCTGATTGGACTGGAGGAGAGCAAACGCCTTGCTTCCAAGCTCACGGAAGAGGCCAAAGGCTGCATTCAGGAAGCTGGTTTTACCCGCCCGGAAAGACTGCTTCAATTGGCTGATTATCTTATAAAACGCGACCATTAAGCTTTTGCTGCGTAAAGCTAATTGGGCATTGGTTGCCAATGTGGTATACTAGTGGAAATGTAAACGTTTATAGGACAGCCATCATGAAAGAAAAACTGTCCCTGAAAGCGAGGAAGCAACGTGCTGCTGGATGGAATTAACAAACCCGAGGATCTGAAGGAGCTAACCATAGACCAGCTAGAGCAGCTGGCGGAGGAGATACGTTCTTTTCTGATTCAGAAGCTGTCGGTGACAGGCGGTCATTTGGCGCCTAATTTAGGCGTTGTTGAGCTGACATTGGTGATGCATTATTTATTTCATAGCCCGCACGATAAATTTATTTTTGACGTGGGACACCAATCCTATGTCCACAAAATATTGACCGGCCGCAAGGATCAATTCGATACATTGCGCATGTACAAAGGATTATGCGGCTTTGTTAAACGTTCCGAAAGCCCGCATGACGTGTGGGAGGCAGGCCACAGCAGTACTTCGCTGTCGGCTGCAATGGGGATGGCGCTTGCGCGCGACTTCAAAGGGGATACCAATCGCGTAGTGGCTGTTATCGGAGACGGGGCCCTTACCGGCGGAATGGCGCTGGAGGCGCTTAATCACATTGGACACGAAAAGCGCAACATGATTGTTGTTCTCAACGACAACGAAATGTCAATTGCTCCTAATGTCGGGGCTCTTCATCACTATTTGGGCAAAATCAGAACGGACCGTCACTACCAGAAGGCCAAGGATGATCTTCAGCATCTGCTGAACAAAATCCCGGCGATCGGGGGCAAGCTTGCCAAGACGGCGGAGCGCTTCAAGGACAGCTTGAAGTATTTGCTGGTGAGCGGTATCCTGTTTGAGCAATTTGGCTTGACCTATCTGGGGCCTGTGGACGGCCATGATATCGAAGGTTTGATCGATATTATGAAGCAGGCGGATTCCATGCCTGGACCCGTCCTCGTTCACGTAATAACGGTAAAAGGAAAGGGCTACACGCCGGCGGAAAGAGATTCCCATGCCTGGCATGGCGCTTCTCCTTACAAAATTGAGTCGGGACAAATGGTCAAGGCTGTCGGCCCTCCGATGTATACGAAGGTTTTTGGCGATATATTGATTGAGCTGGCTGAAAAAGACGAGCGAATCGTCGCTGTAACTCCGGCTATGCCGGGCGGATCGGGGCTTCTGGAATTTGCCGCACGTTTTCCGCATCGGATGCTGGACGTCGGAATAGCGGAGCAGCATGCAGCAACGATGTCTGCTGCGCTTGCGCTTGAGGGACTGAAGCCCGTTTATGCCGTTTATTCCACATTCCTGCAGCGCGCTTACGATCAGGTCGTGCATGATATTTGCCGCCAGAACCTAAACGTTGTTTTTGCCATTGATCGTGCCGGCTTTGTAGGACCGGATGGCGAAACGCATCAGGGCGTATACGATATTGCTTATTTACGGCATATTCCAAACCTGGTGCTGATGATGCCAAAGGATGAAAATGAATTGCGCAGAATGATGGTGACGTCGCTGCAATACAATGATGGGCCAATAGCCGTCCGTTATCCCAGAATTCATGGGGTTGGCGTTGAATTGGAGAAAGATCCTCAGCCGATACCGATCGGAAGCTGGGAGACGCTGCGCGAAGGCGATGCCTATGTTATTTTGGCGGTAGGCCCCATGATTAGCGTTGCGGAGGACGCTGCTGAAGCGCTGAAGCGTGAAGGCGTTAACGTCGGCATTGTCAATGCAAGATTTATTAAGCCATTGGATGAAGCTATGCTGGTTTCCCTGGCGGAAAGCGGCAAAAGGATCATCGTGCTGGAGGAGGGCTCGCAGCTAGGCGGGCTTGGCAGCGCGGTGCTTGAGTTTTATTCCCTCAAGGGCATTTACAACACGGCTGTCCGCATCATCGGCATACCTGACTTTTTTGTGGAGCACGGCTCCATACAGCAACAACGCACAGAGGTTGGCTTGACCGGCGAAAGGGTAGCATCTGAAATTAGAGGCATGCTGCCGCGAGTGATCAAGAGGGTAACCGGGCAAGTATAGAAACGGAGAGCAATATGACAACATCAGGCAAGGAACGAATTGACGTGCTGCTGGTAGAGCTTGGCTATTTTGATAGCCGCGAAAAAGCAAAGCGGGCATTAATGGCGGGGCTTGTGCTGGTCAATGAGGAGCCGGTTGACAAAAGCGGCATGAAGGTCAGCCGGGAGGCAAGGATCAAGGTGAAGGGCTCCCTTCACCCTTATGTCAGCCGAGGCGGGCTCAAGCTGGAAAAGGCGATAGCCGCGTTCGGCATCGAGATGAAGGATCGGGTCATGCTGGATATCGGGGCGTCCACGGGCGGTTTTACGGACTGCGCCCTCCAGCACGGGGCGGCCTACGTATACGCTATCGATGTGGGATATAACCAGCTGGATTGGAGTCTTCGCAACCATCCCCGCGTAGCCGTC
This sequence comes from Paenibacillus oryzae, assembly GCF_001675045.1. Lineage (GTDB taxonomy): Bacteria > Bacillota > Bacilli > Paenibacillales > Paenibacillaceae > Pristimantibacillus > Pristimantibacillus oryzae. The sequence continues at coordinate 32,567 of NZ_LYPA01000075.1, read as the reverse complement.
ATGGAAAGAACCAATTTCCGTTATACAGAGCCACAGCATCTGGAGGGACCGTCTCCGGATTTTGCCAGCATTGACGTTTCCTTTATTTCGCTTCGCCATATTTTGCCTGCGCTTTATAACCTTCTGCCCGAAGGCGCTGAAGTCATGGCGCTCATCAAGCCGCAATTCGAGGCGGGCCGTGAGAAGGTGGGCAAATCCGGCGTTGTGCGAGAGCCTTCCGTACATTTGGAGGTGCTGCGCAATGTATTGGGTTTTGCCTCCGAGATGCGTTATACGCTTCAGGACATCACCTTTTCGCCTATTACGGGCGGTGAAGGCAATATTGAATTTCTTGCGCTTTGGCGCAAGGACGAGGCGGTTGGAACGGTACCGGATGACGCGGTATTGCGCGCTCTTGTTGAAGAGGCAAACCAGACGTTCAGGGGAGATCCCAAATAATGCAGCCAGGAAGGATGCCGGACAGCGGGGAACTGCACCGGCATCTTTTTGCTTTACAGGGAAGCCTACTATTTGATACACTATAACCAAACAGATGTTCGCTTCCTTAACCTTGCTTGGAATGAGGTGCGGCGAATTGGACAAGTACGGTGATTGGTTCGTAATGGGACTTGCCGGCTTATTGCTTGCGATATGGCTTTACCGGGCGTTCTACAGATGGCTGCATGAGCCGGTGAACCTGAATAGGGTCAAGCTTGGCAAAGGCGGCTCCATTAACGATCAGGACGAAAATGTACAGCTGCTTGAGAAAAAGGGGTATACCGTAACATCGGGAAAACACGTTATTCCCATACCCATCGAGCTGGATGATGCTCCGCTCGGCAATGGCTCAAGACTGTACATTGATTATATGGCAGAAAAAAAGGGCTTTACCTACGTTGTCAAAGCGGCAAGGGAACGCAAGCCTATGGAATGGACGGCAAGCGGTGTCCGGGACAGGCTGCTCGTATATGCGCTGCTGCTGCCCCACTGCAATGGAGTGCTTTATGTCGACGCCAAGGAAGGCATCGTGAAGAAAATAGAATTCCATCTTTCCGACTAAAGGATTTGGAGGACGGTTTATGAAGGCAATCAGGCAATACAAGATAAAGGAAATTATCGGATCTAAGGAAATTGAAACACAAGAGGAACTGGTGGAGGCGCTGCGCGCTTCCGGGATGCAAGTTACCCAGGCAACCGTTTCACGGGACATTAAAGAGCTGATGCTGGCGAAAGTGCCCATTGCGGAAGGACGGTACAAATATTCCTTGCCCATAGAGCAGCAGCGGCAAAATCCCATTCATAAGCTGAAACGGGCTATAGTGGATCATTTCGCCAGCATTGACTTTACTGAAAATCTTGTGGTTCTCAAATGTCTTCCTGGAACGGCCAATACGATTGGAGCCTTGATCGACAATATGGAGTGGGATGAGGTCATGGGTACAATTTGCGGCGACGATACCATTTTGATTATTTGCCGGACTAAGGAGCAAAGCTCCGCTATGGTGGAGCGTTTACTGGAAATGTTGAATTAGTAAGCAAAAATTTGAAAGCACGCACTAGAAGGGAGAAATCAATCATGCTGCAGGAAATGTCCATCCGAAATTTGGCTGTTATCGAAGAAGTAAGCGTATCTTTCCATCGCGGATTTCATGTGCTTACCGGTGAAACGGGAGCAGGAAAATCTATACTGATCGACGCCCTTAGCCTAATTGCCGGAGGACGCGGATCTGCAGATATGGTGCGATATGGCTGCGATAAAGCGGAGATGGAGGCCATGTTCGATTTGCCGGTTTCACATCCGGCATGGAAAACGCTGCTAGCTCTGGGCATTCATCATTCTCCGGAGGAAAAGCTTGTTATCAGGCGCGAGCTGTCCTCCAATGGCAAAAGCACCAGCCGAATCAATGGGCAAATGGTAACGCTAACGATGCTTCGCGAGGTAGGCGAATGCCTTGTAAATATTCATGGTCAGCACGAGCATCAATCGCTGCTGAGAAGCGAACGGCATCTGGAATGGCTGGACCTGTTTGGCGGCGATTTGCTTCAGGAGCGCAAGGAGCAATACCGGGCAGCTTATCATCGTCTTCAAGGCATCAAAAGCGCTTTAAGGGATTTGGAAAAATCCGCAAGACAAAGCGTGCAGATGCTGGACCTGTACCGTTTTCAAATCGAAGAAATCAGCGCCGCGGCCTTAAAGCCCGGCGAGGACGATGAGCTGGCGGAGCAGCGCCAGCGCCTGATGTATGCTGAAAAACGGCTGGACACCGTTTCGGAGGCGTATGCGCTTTTAAGCGGCAGCAAAGGGCTGGATGCCCTTAGCAAAGCCATTGTACGGCTGGGGGATGTGCGCGGTTTTGATGTTTCTCGGCTTGGTCCGTTAGTGGAGCAGCTCCAGTCGGCATTTTATCAAGCAGAGGATGTTGCCTTCCAGTTGCGGGATTATCGCGATAATATCGAATCCGATCCCGGCGCTTTGGATGCCGTTGAAGAACGGCTGGATATGATTAATGGATTGAAACGTAAATATGGGGAAACCATATCTGATATATTGACGTATTTGGACAAAATTACTGTAGAGCGCGACAGTATAGAAAATCGGGACGAATTGCTTGAAACGCTGAGGTCGCAGGAGGTTGAAGCCTTCGCGGCAGCGGAGCAGCTGGCCAGAGAGCTGTCCATGCTTAGGCAACACGCGGCGGCCACATTGGCTGGTTCAGTAGAAGCGCAACTGAAACATCTTCAAATGCCATCTGCGCGCTTCCAGGTTAGTCTTCAATGCACGGAGCAGGACGGTACAGCAGTGCTTCATATAAACGGTATGGACGAGGCTGTATTTATGCTTACAACAAATCCGGGCGAGCCGCTTAAGGCGTTGAGCAAAGTCGCCTCAGGCGGGGAGATGTCGCGCATCATGCTTGCGCTTAAAAGCATTTTCGCTGAAATCGATCAAATACCTGTGCTTGTTTTTGACGAGGTAGATACGGGTGTGAGCGGCCGGGCGGCACAAGCTATTGCAGAGAAGCTGTCTGCATTGTCCGATCGCTGCCAGGTTTTTTCGATTACTCATTTGCCGCAAGTCGCCTGTATGTCAGATCATCATTATGAAATCAAGAAGCAAGTGATTGGACAGAGAACCTGCACCTCCGTCAAGCAGCTGCTTGGCGATGGACGAATCGAGGAGCTGGCCCGGATGCTTGGCGGAGTTGAAATTACGGAAAAAACAAGGCATCATGCTCAAGAAATGCTTGATTTGGCACATGGTTTAAAGGGAGCGTAATGGAAGGGTTTCTGGGAAGGTTTTTGCGGACATAAAAGATGGGGGTCGGGGTAACTTAAAGGTACGCCAATGGCGACATAACCTTTTTCGTCATGCGATGGAATGACAGGGAGCGTGAAATCATTGAATTCCACTGAACGGAAGCGATGGTTTGGCCTGGTCCTGGTTATCCTTCTGTGCCTGATTGGTTTCTCCGGACCGTTGCAGCAGTTTGCCGCCTTCCCGAATGAACTTCGTTTATTCTCCGGCCAAATGAAACGTCTGCAATACGGAGTTCCCGTTTATGCCGAGGTAACGGTGGACCCCTCGATGCTTCAAGTCAACGGCAAAGCACAACAATCCTTAAAGGTAAATTTGGGCGAGCCGTTGTCCTTGCAGCCAAGCCAGATCGGTCAAAGCAGCATGAAAGTGAAATTATTCGGTAAAATTCCATTCCGAACGGTTAAAGTGAATGTAATGCCGGATCTTCGCGTCATTCCCGGCGGACAAACAATTGGTGTTAAAGTGAAATCAGCGGGAATACTTATTGTGGGGCAACATCAGGTTGTAGACGGGGGAGGCGTTAAGCATTCACCCGGTGAAGCAGCAGGTCTCAAGCTGGGCGATTACATTATGAGCATTAATAATGTGCCCATTAATGAAGTGCATAAGATCAGCAAGTGGTGCGAAAAGTTCGGTCAAGACAAAAAGCCGCTGCAGATTACCTACAAACGAGGCGGCAAGCTCTCCACAACTTCCCTAAGTCCCGTTTACGATGCGGAGGATAAAGCATGGCGGCTGGGATTGTATATACGCGATTCCGCAGCAGGGGTTGGCACATTAACCTTTTATGCTCCAGATCAAGGCGTTTACGGCGCATTGGGCCACGTCATTACGGATATGGATACCGGTACGCCTATTGAAGTGGGAGAAGGTCAAATCCTGCAATCCAGTGTAACCTCGATTAACAAAAGCCAATCCGGCGATCCCGGTGAAAAAAGAGCGCAGTTTTTACGTGAGGGTAGAATTTTAGGCAGCATTGAACGTAATACGCCATTTGGCATCTTCGGAAAAATGAAGGAAGTGCCGGAGCACGGCTTTAATGGTCGAGCATTACCTGTAGCTTTTGCGGAAGATGTAAAGGAAGGTCCTGCACAAATTTTAACGGTGCTTAACGGTCAAAAGGTCGAACGCTTTGACATTGAAATTGCACATGTTTCCCGGCAGGAAGGCCCGGCAACAAAAGGCATGGTTATCAAAATTACCGATAAGCGGCTAATCAGCAGGACAGGTGGAATAGTACAAGGCATGTCCGGCAGCCCCATTATACAGGACGGCAAGCTGGTTGGCGCGGTTACACATGTTTTTGTTAATGATCCTGCATCGGGATACGGCTGCTTTATTGAATGGATGCTCCAGGATGCTGGTGTGCTGGTCAAAAACAAAGTCAACAAAGCAGCAAATGCAAAGGCAGTTTAAGACTAAGGCTTGGATGAAACGTCGCCGCCCATCATTAATTGCGGCAGGCGTTTCTTTTCTTTTTCGACAATTTTTTGTCGAAGGGGAACGAAATCACTCATTTCATGAAATAAATTATTAATTATATCGAACTCCAATAAAAAAATAAAGAAAAAAAATATTCGACAGAAGGAATTCGCTTCTTGATGTCGAAAACCTATGTCAGACAGCTCAAGTTCGATCAGATCATTATATCCATTAAGGGAGGACTGGACTTTGCACAAGATTGAAGTTTTGTTGGCAGATGACAACCGTGAGTTTACAAATTTGTTATCGGAATATATTTCGGAACAAAGTGATATGCATGTAAACGGGGTGGCCTACAATGGTGAAGAGGTGCTAAGGCATCTGGAGCAAGCCCGCAATATCCCTGATGTGCTCATTCTGGACATCATTATGCCTCATCTCGACGGACTTGGCGTACTTGAGCGCTTGCGTGAAATGAATTTATCGCCTATGCCTAAAATCATTATGCTTACGGCGTTTGGTCAAGAAAATATTACACAAAAGGCTGTTCAACTGGGTGCTTCCTATTACATATTAAAGCCATTTGATATGGATATTTTGGCTAATCGTATTCGCCAGCTTGTAGGAACGGGCAATTCGGCAACTTCATATTCATCGCCAGGCTTTAGCTCGTCATCTTCTTCCCTGAAATCCAATGTGGTGCCTTTAGCCAAAGGCAAAAACCTGGATGCCAATATTACAAGCATCATTCACGAAATTGGCGTTCCGGCTCATATCAAGGGTTATCAATACTTGCGCGAGGCCATAACGATGGTGTACAACAACATCGAAATATTGGGTGCAATCACTAAAACATTGTATCCGGCGATTGCCGAAAAATTCAAAACGACGCCATCTCGCGTCGAACGCGCCATCCGCCATGCGATCGAAGTCGCCTGGACGCGCGGCAACATCGACAGCATCAGCCATCTGTTCGGCTATACGATCAACATCAGCAAGTCGAAGCCTACTAATAGCGAGTTTATCGCGATGGTTGCTGACAAGCTGCGGATTGAGCATAAGGTGTCTTGAAAGCCTTAGTGGCGCGGGTGAACTAACCCCTGTCAATAAAAATGCTTTGGTGCGATAAATATCCATAAACGGATGTATTAAGCCGATGATCTTCGAATAACAACCCAACGAATGCCGCTTATTGATGGTTTCCAAAAAACCAATCGATGAGCGGTATTTTATTTGAAATCCAATTGACACCAATCCATATATGGATTAATGTGGAATTAAACTATTTAGGGAGGTTTAATATGACTGTTCTCACAGACTTTGTTCAAACTCGTATTTGTGAAATGGATGACATTGCACTCGTAGGCTTTACAGGTGAAGGGCTGGAGCAAGAAAATGCTTTATTTGATCAGCTTAACGCAAGATCGAATGAAGTAGCTAATAAAAAAAATGATTATGAGTATATGGTTATTGAAGGAAATCCCCCAACTCTTGTGGTCGCGGTTGAGGTTGCAGAAAACGGCGCTGTACCGGAAGGAATGGTTAGCTACACTATCCCGCAAGGAAGTTATGTCGTCTTTTCATTTGAGTCAAGATTTATCGGTGATTTCTGGGCGCATGTCTGCACTCCGGAAAATCAAGCTGCCTATAAGATTGACTTGTCCAAACCAAGATTCGAAATTTTCACAAAAGAACTCCAGGCTCAGAAAAGAATAGAATGGTACATTCCTGTTCGCTAAAAACAGCATTAAAAAGCTATCATACTTCATTCATCCATCCATTCATTCTTTCTTTCTTTCATTTTCTTCCTTCCGGTAGTGAAAGGGCAATGCCGTTCCATTATGGATAGTCCTCATGCTCCCGCTTCTCTGACGAGCTGAAGGAACGCCTTCATCTGAGGAGACATCCAGCGCTGAGGATGGTAGCACGCATAAATCATTCGAGGCGGGGCGGAGTGGCTGGGGAGATCGGCGTAAGCCAGTTTTCCCGAGGTCACCTCTTCTGCGATTGCCATGTGCGAAATAAAGGTAATGCTTCCGCCAAGCAGCAAGGAGCGTTTAATCGTTTCGAGAGAATCCAGCTCCATACCATTATGAAAGCGGATTCCATGCTCATTGGCCCAATGCTCAGTAAGCTCGCGCGTCGTAGATTGAACTCCATGGAGCAGGAAGGGATGACAGGCGAGCTCCTCCGGCTCAAGCTTACCGTTGCGGCCTGCCAGGGGGTGGTCGGCGGAAAAAGCGACAACAAGCCGATCCTCGCAAATGGCTTCTGTGCGGAGCCCGTCGCTGCCAGCTGCTCCCGTGGCGGCAATAAAACCAACATCTAGATGTCTTTCTTCAAGCAATTGACGGATAACCGGAGCAGTTCGTATCGTTAGACGAAGCTCTACCTCCGGGTAAATGGATCTGTAATAATGCATCCATGCTGGCAGAAGATAGGTTCCCGCTACATAGCTGGCTCCGATATGAAAAACTCCGCGCTCTGGCGAGCGCTGCTCGGCCATGACTCGGCCGGCTTCCAGACCCAAGGCGCGGATTTTTCTGGCATAATGAAGCAGCGCCTGGCCTGCTCGCGTCAGCTCGTATTTGCCGCCGTACACCTCGAACAAAGGCACGCCGTAAAGCTCCTCCAAACTTTTGAGATGGAACGTAACCGTTGGTTGCTTGACGCCTAATGCGTCTGCAACGGCGGTTATTTTTTTGTGCTGATGGAGCAGCACCAGAATGTCCAGCTTAATAAAGTTCATAACCTTGTTCCTCCCGCTGTTGATTACACCAGAAGTATAGAATAAATCTATGGAAATGAATAGATTGTAATAGTTTATTTAATAAACACTTAACACTACGAAAATACCGCTCGCATCAAAGGGAGCTATTCTATAACAGGCAGGACAAACAAGTCCATGATGAATCAGAAAAATGAAAGGCGGGAGTGAAAAGCATGGAGGTGGAAATACGCGGCGTCACCAAATCGTTTGACGGCACTACCGCGCTGCATCCGCTAAATTTGACAATAACGTCTGGCTCCTTTACAACGCTGCTTGGTCCGTCAGGCTGCGGAAAAACAACTCTGCTGCGCTTGATTGCAGGTTTGGAGCAGCCCGATGCAGGCAGCATTGCAATAGGCGGCAAAGCAGTTTGCGATATTGGCAAGCGAATTTTTTTGCAGCCGCAGCAACGGGATCTAGGCATGGTATTTCAGGATTTTGCCTTATGGCCGCATATGACCGTTTATGAAAATGTAGCTTTTGGACTCAAGGCGAGAGGGCGGCGCAAGGAGACGGCTGAACAGGTGGCTGAGGCAATCGAGGCTGTTCGCTTGAAGGGGTTCGAGAAAAGGTATCCACATCAGTTGTCGGGCGGACAGCAGCAGCGGGTGGCCTTTGCCCGTGCCATTGCCGCTCGCAGCGGCCTGATTCTTTTTGATGAGCCGCTTAGCGCTCTGGATGCTCTCCTTCGCGATGAAATGAGAGACGAGCTTGTTCAGATGGTCCGCAAGTTAGGTCTAACGGCTGTTTACGTTACTCATGACCAGACGGAAGCAATGTCGATGTCGGACAGCATAATTGTTATGCAGCAGGGGAAGGTGCTTCAGAGCGGAAGACCGGAGGAAATTTATCATTACCCTGATCACCATTTTGCAGCTCAATTTGTAGGCCGTTCCAACTGGGTAGAGCCGGAGGTCAAAATGGTCAGACCGGAGAAGGTCCGGTGGAGCAAGGAGGCCGGAGATGTTGGCTTTGAAGGCATAGTCCAGCGCGTATCCTACATGGGCGACCGTTATGAAGTGGCGGTTAAGCTGCATAACGGGGCTGTCTGGACGGCTTATCACAGCGACCGGGTAGCGCTTGGCCTTCCCGTTTCACTATTTGTTGCAGAGCGGCACATCCATACACTGGGTCAAAAGCAGCCTGCTAAGGACAGCAACACAATAGAAAACACGCACTACCAACTCAAGGAGGTTATTAACTAATGAAAGCCGTAAAAAACAGCTCTTTTAAGAAATGGTTATCGTGGCAAGGAACGCTCGCAATGGTGGTTTTGATGAGCGGCATGCTGGCTGCTTGTGGAGGAAATGGCGGACAGGCCAATAGCAATTCAACTGGAGCGGCAGCAGGGGCTACCCAGGAGACGACGACCTCGCAGCCGTCGGAACAGCCTGTCAGCGAAAAGCCGGCGCCGCCATCCGGTAAAGTTGTTGTTTATACGGCAGGGCCAGAAGGATTGGCGACAAAAATCAGAGAAGGCTTCGAGGCGAAATACGGCATTACTGTTGAGCAATTCGACGGTACGACAGGCAAAGTGCTGGGACGTCTTGAAGCGGAAAAAGGCAATCCGGTAGCGGATGTTGTTGTTCTGGCATCCTGGCCGTCCGCCATGGCGATGAAAGCCGAGGGCTGGACGCAAGGTTATCCGGAAGCCGCTAATGCCGACAAGCTGCAGGAGGGCTGGCTGGATGCAGATTCGCATCTGTTTGGTTATAGCGCTTCCGCACTTGGCATTACGTACAATACAAAGCTGGTTTCCGAGCCGCCAACGGACTGGTCCGACCTGACTGATCCAAAGTGGAAAGGGGTCGTCAACATACCGGACCCATCGCTTTCGGGCTCCGCGCTTGATTTTATTTCCGGTTATTTGAACGATAAAGGCGATGGAGGCTGGGACTTCTTTCAAGAATTGAAGGCTAACGGGGTAGCGATGTCCGGTGCCAACAAGGAGGCGCTTGATCCCGTTATTACCGGCGCCAAAAGCGTAGTAATGTCGGGTGTTGATTATATGGCATACAGCGCAAAAGCCAAAGGCGAGCCTGTTGATATCGTGTATCCGGCGAGCGGAACGGTGATCAATCCTCGTGCTGCTATGATTATGAAAACCTCGCCGAACCTTGACAATGCCCGCCTTTTTATCGACTATTTGCTTTCCGATGAGGCGCAAAGCCTTGTGACCGGCGCTTATTTACTGCCAGGGCGCGCCGACATTAAAGCCGATAACCGGGTTAATACCGATGAAATCAAATTGTTGAATTATGATTGGAACTGGATGAGCGAACAGGGCGAAGAAATTAGCGCCAAATTTCTGGAGATGTTCAAATAAGCCATGAAAAACCTGTATCGCGGCGGGGGGCTCAGACTCCCCGCTTTCTCTTGGCGCTTGCAGCTGGGCCTTATTTTGCTGGGCCTGCTCATTGTTGTCCCGCTCATTATGGTGCTGCTGCGAAGCGTTATGCCGGACGGCCGCCTCGATGCGCTCGCTCCGCTGAAGGTAATGTCAGATCCGGGCTTGTTTACGATTTTCTGGAACTCGATAGCGTTGGGGGGCTGGGTAGTCCTTGGCTCTACGCTGCTTGCTTTGCCGATGGCATTTTTGTCCGCAAGAACCACGATTGGACGCCATGCCTGGCTGGATGTTGTGTTGATCATCCCTTTTATGACGCCGCCTTATATCGGCTCCATGGGTTGGATTTTATTTATGCAGCGACGCGGCTTTTCTGAACAAATCCTCCCAATGACAAGTCATATCACGCCATATTTTTTTAGCCTGTTTGGCATGGTTGCTATTATGAGTCTGCATTTGTTTCCCTTCCTCTACCTCATCTTGCGTAATTCGCTTATGCGGATCGGGGGTTCGCTAGAGGAGGCGGGCAGCGTGCATGGGGGGAATTTTTTTTATTTGCTTCGCCGGGTTATTGTGCCTTTGCTGCTGGGAAGCTACGTAATGGGGGCGCTGCTCGTATTTGTCAAAACGATTGCGGAGTTTGGAACCCCGGCTACCTTTGGGCGGCAAATCGGCTATTATGTGCTGACCAGTGAAATTCATCGCTTTACTTCCAGCTGGCCTATTGATTTCGGAAAGGCGACCTCGCTTGCCTCTATTTTGCTGGGCGCTTGCTTGCTGTTCTGGTACGTCCAAACGATTATTAGCAGACGTTATCAATACAAAACGCTTGGCGGGAAAGGGATGCGCCTCCGTATCGCACCGCTTAAAGGCTGGAGAGCAATTGCAGGCTGGGGATATGTGCTTCTGCTGCTTCTTTTTTCGATTGGCGTTCCTTATTTCTCGATTATTGCAACGTCTCTGCAAAAGCTGCGCGGGGACGGCCTTGCCTGGGGCAATGTGACATTGGCCCATTATGCGGAGCTTCTTAGTCCCGGGTCAAAAGGCTGGCAGGCGTTGTCCAACAGTTTGGGGCTGGCTGCTCTTGCCGCAACAGCCGCCGTACTAATCGGCACCTTTCTGGTGCTGCAGATGGGCAATTTCAAAAAAATATCACAGCGAAGTCTGGACCTGTTCAGCTTGCTGCCCAATACAGTGCCTGGCATCGTCATTGTGGTTGGCCTTATTTTGTTCTGGAACGCGCCATGGATGCCGGTTAAAATCTACAACACATATACGATGGTTGTGCTGACGTACGTCGTATTCTTTCTGCCCTATTCGGTGCAATACATCAAGGCGTCGGCGTCGCAGATCGACGGAAACCTGCTGCAAGCAGGCAAGGTTTTTGGCGCTAAGCCGTTTTACCTATTCCGCAGGATCATGCTGCCGCTCCTGATACCGGGCGTTTTGGCGGGCTGGATGATGACATTTACGATTTCGGCGCGCGAGCTGGTTGCATCTCTGATGGTGCTGCCTCCCTCCATGCAGGTGAGCGCTACGTATATTTTCAGCCAGTTCGAGCAGGGCGAGGTATCGCTTGGCATGGCGATGGCGGTTGTTTCCGTTGGCATGACAACGCTGGTGCTGGTAGTGATGAATCAACTCGGCGCAGACAGAAAGTGAGTGAAGCAATTCATGTCTCAAGAAATAAAACTGGATGTATGGGGAGGAGCGGGCGAGCATGGCAGGTCGTGTTACCGGCTTCAGGCCGGGACAATTTCTGTCTTGCTGGATTGCGGCGGAAAAAAAGAAAATGGCGGCTTATACCCCCGATTGTTCAAGGACCAGATTCAAGGTTTAAACGCCGTTTTCCTCTCTCATGCCCATGAGGATCATATGGCGGCGCTGCCGCTTTTGCTTCAGTATGGTTACAGCGGAGAGGTATGGCTGACAAAAGAAACCTACCGCCAGCTCCCGGCATATGCCAAGGCATGGGAAAATTATGTTTATGCGCAAGGCGGCGATTTGCCCTATGAAATGGACAGCTGGGAAAAGCTGCGGTATCGGTACATGGATGAGGAAACGACGGAGCATCAATGGCTGACGGTTTTGCCTGGACTGCGCTTCTGCTGGGGACCCAGCGGACATATGCCGGGTTCTGTGTGGCTGCTGCTTGAGCTTGAGGGGGAGCTTGCTTTTTATTCCGGAGATTATAGCGGGGAATCAACGCTGTTGCAAGCAACGCTGCCAAAGGCATCACTGCTGGCAGGTCGAGAAATTCAGCTTGCCATTATAGATGCCGCTTACGGCGACGCCCCTCATTCTCAAGAGCAAAATCTTTTGGAGCTGATACAAAAGCTGGAGGAGGTGCACCGTCGCGGGGGACATGCGCTGCTGCCTGTTCCTGTTAGCGGGAGGGGGCTGGATTTAATGGTTGAGCTAAAAGAGAGGCTTCCCGGCATTCCTCTTGCAGCGGAATCTTCATTGGTGCATCAATGGGAAAGCTGCCTTCGCCCTGAGTTTGCTCATTTATGGCTGCGCAATAATATGGAACGCAAATTAAGTGAGGCGTTAAGCGGCATCAGGGTCATTGATACCCCGGAGGAGCGCGTGGGCTTGGTCCATCAACGTTCACATATTATTTTTTCCCCGGATGGGATGATGCTGGCAGAGCCTGCGCGAACATACGGCATGCTGCTGCAGAACGACCCCCGCCACGGTGTCATATTCACCGGTCACCTGAGTGCTGATGCAGCCGTGCAAGCCCAAAGAGCATATGAAATAGCTTATTGCCGCTACAAGGTGCATCAGGGGCTGCCGGATGTGATGGCAATGCTGCAGCGGCTAAAGCCCCGCCAAGCGCTTCTGGTCCATTCGGGAGCTGAAGCGACCAGGCGCCTGGAAGCGCAATTGGAGCGTGCCGGCCTTTTTTCGCCGATCGCACGTTTACCGTATTGAACGCACAAGACAACGCATTTCAAGCGTTGTCCTGTGCGTTTTTTGATAAGGACTATACCCTTACATCTACAATTGCCCCAGGCTCGGCGGAGCGGGTTTGCGTTAAAGGCTGCACGCCGCCGGCAGCGGGCTGAGAAACGGCTGGAGCTTCGCCGATGCTTTCAGCTGCCCCTGTGATTGGGGCGGCGTCAGACTTGTCGTTTGTGTTGCCGCTTTCCTTCACAGCCTCTTCATCTTCTTCCTCGTTAGCTGTCGCCGGAATTTCCTCCGGCCCTTTGCCGGATACCAGCTTGGAGATCTGCTCGTCGGTTATGTCGATTTGCTGCTCAATATCAGCGACCATTTCCCGTTTCATTTGAAACACTGTATGTTCGGCATTTTCAAGCATCATGCTTACACCTTCGTCCTCCCCCATATTGGGAGAAAACTCAAGATTTTTGCGGTCGTTGGCAACTTCATTCTCCAGCGCTTTTGCCGATCCCTCCAAGCGGTTGCGAACGCCCGTCAGCTTGCCAAGCTGATCATAAAGCACATTGCCTTTTGTAACAGTTTCCATAAGCGCGGCCTCTTGGCTTTTGGGCTCTTGCTTCTTAGGCTGCTCAGGTGCTGTTGTTTTGCTTTTTTCTTTCATTTCTTCGTTGCGGATCTGGTTAATCTGCGAATCGATTTCCTGAATGGATGCGGTAAGAGTCTTGACCCGCTCCATCTTGGTTTTGGAGTCCATCTCATCATTGGCCTTGACGCTTTGCAGCTCTTCCTGAATCCGGCCGCGCTGCTTCATCAAGTTTTGAATCTCCTTGTCCCTAGGGGATGAGGTTGGTTTGTTTATTGGAGTGCTTTTGCTGATAGGTGATAGGGAAGTCAATGAAATCTCCTCCGGCAACATACAAAATGGTGTTCTTTTCCTTTATCGGCATTTTAAATGGGAATATTAGGGGAGGAATACCCGTTTTCGACCCAGTTGCAAAAAAAAATACGCCTCAACGGCTGAATACCGTATCGGGCGTCGTTTATGTTGGGTGTCCGTATTAAAGGAGTTGTATTCCCTGAAAAAGGGAGGTTGGAAGGCGCCAATTGTTTCTGTTACAAGGGGGGAGTTCTTTTGCAATTTGTATTATTTATAATGGACTCTTCGATTCAAGTAAACATTGTTGCCGTATAGAGCGATCAGGCGCGTGCTTTCATTGGAAATAAACTGGCGCAATTCCTGAAGGCGACCGGTGCGCGGAGTTAATGTTTCCTTCTTCATGCCGTCCACTAAAACATCAAATACAATAACCATGCCTACACCTCATTTGCTTGGGATGTTTCCATCATAACGCCCAAGCATAAAGGCAGTATCAAAAGAAAGGACAACAATTGTAAAAAGTTGAGGCGTTGCGTTAACGGAAGGCTAAAGCAGCCTAAAGGAAGCTGCAGCCGGGATCAGGTCCGCGTGTTTTAGGCGAAGGAGTGAGCGCTTCGCAGCCAGCCTTTAGCTCCGAGGTTTTGGCGGGCGCGGCCTTTTTTCCTTAAAGCGCGGGGCGACATAATTTCGCTTGCGGTCCCGAAAAAAAGTCCAGCCGCCGATAAAGCCGGCCCCGGCAAAAAACATAATAAAGCCTAACAAAAACTTCAGCCATTGAAATTGCGGCACAACGGCTTCATTTCCGAAGTCGGAAAAATAAAAAAACAAGGCGTCCTTCATTTTAAGAAATCCGATACAGGCGATCACTCCGGGAATGACCAGCATCAATATCGCTATAAATCGCGAAACAACCAATTTCATATCTGCAGCTCTCCCGATTTCATATGCTTTGTATTTTGATATCCTTTAAAAATCCTCTTCAATCATACCTTTTTAAGCTGCGACTGTCTATTTCATCCGGCTGAAGTGAAAATGATAGAAAAAAGCGTTACAATAGGAGGGTGGCTGCAGACGTGATATTGCCAACAGCTTCATGCTGCGGTAGTCATTATACTTAATGAAAAATTTAAATGGTGGATATAAAATGGAGGCGACTATATGGCGATTCAAGTGGATGTAGCTGTGCTGGGAGGCGGGCCGGGGGGGTATACCGCGGCGATAGCCGCCGCACAAAGCGGCAAAACCGTAGCGATAGTGGAAATGGACAAGGTTGGCGGCACCTGCCTTCATCGGGGCTGCATTCCCAGCAAGTCCATGCTTCGCAGCGCGGAGGTATATCGAAATCTTCTGCATGCCGGTGAATTCGGCATCAAGGTTGCGCCTGAGAACATAGAGCTTGATTTCGGCGGCGTTCGCGCCCGCAAGGATGCTACTGTCAATCAATTGTATCGCGGCTTGCAGGGTTTAATGAAGAAGCACGGAATTACAATTGTTAAGGGCAAGGGACGTGTCATTGGGCCATCCATTTTTTCGCCAAAAAGCGGCTCGCTTGCCGTTGAGCTGGATAACGGAGAAATGGAATCTGTCGTATCGAGCAACCTCATCATTGCAACGGGTTCACGTCCCAGGACGCTGCCGGGGCTTGTGCCTGACGGCTCGCTTATTCTGAGCAGTGACGATGCGCTCCAGATGGATGAGCTGCCTCAGCAAATGCTTATTGTCGGCGGAGGCGTGATTGGTGTGGAATGGGCCTCCATGCTGCAGGATTTTGGCGTAAAGGTGACGCTGGTGGAAGCCGGTGCAAGGCTGCTGCCTGGTGAAGACGCAGAGGTGTCGGCCGAGCTGGCCAAAGGACTGCGGAAACGCGGCGTTCGCATTTTGACCAGCGTGCAGCTGAATACGGAATCGTTAAAGCTTGGAGAAGCGGGATTAACTATCGAAGCGTCCACTCCGGATGGCGGCGTTTTGCTGGAGGCGGATAAGCTGCTGCTTTGCGTGGGACGTCAAGCCAATATTGAAGGGCTTGGGTTGGAAAACACCGATGTCAGCACCAGCAACGGATTTATTGCGGCAAATGAATTTGGACAAACCTCGGAGCCGCATATTTATGCGATCGGCGATGTGACAGGAGGCGTACAACTGGCGCATGCGGCGGCCCACGAAGGAATCATTGCCGTACAGCACCTGAGCGGAGGCAATCCTCTGGCAACGGCCCAGCATCTTATACCGCGCTGCATTTACTCCAGTCCCGAAATCGCATCCTACGGCCTTACGGAAGAAGCGGCAAGACGGAACGGTCATGACGTCAAGGTGGGCAAGGTTCCGTTCCTTGCAATCGCCAAGGCGCTGACGCTGGGTGAAAGCGACGGATTTGTAAAGGTTGTCGCCGATCGCCAAACGGACAATCTATTAGGCGTACATATTGTTGGTCCGCATGCAACGGATCTGATCTCCGAAGCATCGCTTGCAGGCTGGCTGGATGCGGCGCCGTGGGAGGTAGGGGCGATGATCCATCCGCATCCTACGCTTGCAGAAGCAATTGGCGAAGCCATGCTGGCCGTTGATGGAAAATCCTACGTATTTTAACGGCTGATGCCCCAAGGAGAGGCTTTGGCCGGGGGTGTGACAAGTGGCATTTCCTTTTGCGCCAAAAGAGGTTATAATAAGTTTGATGAGGTCTTAGTACCAGGTTTTAAAAGCTGGTCTAACTACCAGCAAACAAGGAGGTATCCTTTATGACCAACCTGTCTTCCGCAGGACAGCAGCTCCGCCATCTGGAGCTGGGTCTTAGCGACGAGCAAGTTATCGATATGTATAGCACGATGGTAATGGCAAGGAAGTTCGACGAACGTATGCTTTTGCTGCAGCGTGCGGGGAAAATCAACTTTCACGTGTCCGGCATTGGGCAAGAGGTAGCTCAGGTTGCCGCTGCTTTTGCGCTGGATCGGGAAAACGATTATTTTCTGCCCTACTACCGCGATTACGGCTTTGTGCTTTCTGTAGGGATGACGCTACGCGACCTTTTGCTTTCCGTATTTGCGAAGGAGGAGGACCCTAACAGCGGCGGACGCCAGATGCCGGGGCATTTTGGCTCCAAGCGCCTGCGCATTGTTACTGGCTCCAGCCCTGTTACGACGCAGGTTCCGCATGCCGTAGGCATTGCTCTTGCTGCCAAGATGAAAGGGAAAAGCATTGTCAGCTTTGTCACCTTCGGCGAAGGCTCAAGCAACCAGGGCGATTTTCATGAAGGCTGCAACTTTGCGGGCGTTCACAAGCTTCCCGTCATTCTCATGTGTGAAAACAACCAATATGCCATATCTGTGCCGATAGCCAAGCAACTTCGCGGCAAGGTATCCGACCGCGCCTTGGGTTATGGCTTCCCCGGCGTTCGGGTAGACGGCAACGATGCGCTTGAAGTGTTCAAGGTCGTCAAAGAGGCTCGTGAGCGCGCTGTCGCCGGAGAAGGTCCAACTCTGATTGAAGCAATGATGTATAGACTTTCGCCTCACTCTACCTCTGACAATGATCTGGTTTACCGGACGAAGGAAGAGGTTGAGGAAAACCGCGCCAAAGACGGCATTCCGAAGTTTAAGCAATATTTGATGGATTGCGGCATATGGGACGAGGAGAAAGAAGAAGCCCTTTCAGCAAAAATCAAGGATTTGCTAAACGATGCAACGGATTATGGCGACAAGGCTCCATTCCCGAGCCCGGAGTCCACGCTTCTGCATGTTTACGGCGGAGACGGCCAAGGAGGTACAGCATAATGGCGGTTATGAACTATATTGACGCAATCCGTTTGGCGATGAAGGAAGAGATGGAGCGCGACGAAGACGTGTTTGTCCTTGGCGAGGATGTTGGCGTCAAAGGCGGCGTCTTCAAAACAACAACGGGTTTGTACGAGCAATTCGGCGAAGCGAGGGCGCTGGATACGCCGCTTGCTGAATCGGCCATTGCAGGCGTAGCTATCGGAGCGGCTATGTATGGCATGAGACCGATTGCGGAAATGCAATATTCCGATTTTATGTTCCCTGCAACGAACCAAATTATTAGCGAGGCGGCCAAAATCCGCTATCGCTCCAACAATGACTGGAATTGCCCTGTTGTTATCCGCGCGCCGATCGGCGGGGGGGTTTTTGGCGGCTTGTACCATTCGCAATGCCCGGAATCGGTTTTTTTCGGCACGCCCGGCCTCAAAATCGTGGCGCCATACCGGCCTTACGATGCCAAAGGCTTGCTGAAGGCGGCAGTGCGTGATGAAGATCCCGTTATCTTTTTTGAGCATAAAAAAGAATACCAGCTAGTTAGCGGAGAAGTACCGGAGGAAGATTACATCGTGCCGATCGGCAAAGCTAATTTGCTTCGCGAGGGCGACGATATTACTGTTATCAGCTACAGCATGCCGCTTCGGTTTGTCGAGCAAGCAGCGGAAGAGCTCCAGCAGGAAGGCATTAGCAGTCATGTGCTGGACCTCAGAACACTGCAGCCGCTTGATAAGGAGGCTATTCTGGAGGCCGTCCGCAAAACAGGCAAAGTGCTCATCATTCATGAGGATAATAAAACCGGCGGCGTAGGAGCCGAGGTTGCAGCCATCATCGCGGAGGAGCTGCTTTTTGAGCTGGACGCGCCGATTATGCGCCTATGCGGACCGGATGTGCCGGCTATGCCAATTAACCCGCCGGGCGAAAAGTTTTTTCTTCTGAACAAGGACAAAGTTAAGGAAGCAATGAAGAACCTTGCATTATTTTAAAGCCATCTGTAAAGGCCTGAATCAGTTGGGAGTGGATTGGATTGAGTAAAATTACGGAAATTGTCGTACCGCAGCTCGCGGAATCGCTGGTCTCCGCAACCGTTGACAAATGGCTGAAGCAGCCTGGGGACAAAGTGGAAATGTATGAGCCCATCTGCGAATTGCTCACGGAAAAAGTGAATGCCGAATTGCCGTCAACCGTGTCTGGAACCTTGGTCAAAATTTTGGTGGGCAGCGGAGAAACCGTGCCTGTGGGAGCCGCTGTTTGTCTGATCGAGACGGAGGAGGCTGAAACGGCGCCTTCTCTTTCGCCATCGCAAGCATTGTCCCACGACGCAGCAGCGTCCAGCGTTGCAGCCGTTCAAAGCGCAAACCCGGATGACGCGCCTATGCGAGGACGGTTTTCGCCAGCTGTGCAGCAGCTCGCAGCCGAGCATGGCGTCAAGCTGGCCGATGTGCCAGGCACGGGTCTTGGCGGGCGCATCACGCGTAAGGACGTGTTGGCCTACGTTGCAGCAGGACGTCATAAAGGAGGAGCTGCAGCGCCTGCATCGGCAGCGCTGGACACCAGTATTCCCGTACGTTCATCCGGCATCCATTTGTCGGAAACGCCGCGTATTCCCAAAATCGAGATTGAAGGAGCGGCCATTCCGGGACGCGGCGAAACGTTTATTGATGTGACGCCAATCCGCAGCGCGATTGCCCGCAATATGCGGCAAAGCGTCAGCGAAATTCCTCATGCATGGACGATGATCGAAGTGGATGTAACCAATCTGGTTGTGCTCCGCAATAAGCTGAAGGACGAGTTTATGAAGCGGGAAGGCATCAACCTGACTTATTTGTCGTTCCTGCTCAAAGCGGTGGTCAACGCCATCAAGGATTTTCCCATCATTAATTCCACATGGGCCGTGGACAAAATTATTGTGAAGCGTGACATCAATATTTCGCTTGCCGTCGGCACGGAGGATTCCGTCCTGACCCCGGTCATCAAAAACGCCGACCATAAAAATATAGCGGGACTGGCAAAGGAAATTGATGAATTGGCTCGCAAAACGCGGGAAGGCAAGCTGACGCTTTCGGATATGAACGGCGGCACCTTTACCGTAAACAATACGGGTTCCTTTGGCTCCATCCTTTCGTACCCAATCATTAATTATCCGCAAGCGGCTATTTTGACCTTCGAATCCATCGTTAAGCGGCCGGTTGTCATTAATGACATGATTGCGGTTCGCTCTATGGCTAATCTTTGTTTGTCGCTTGACCATCGCATTTTGGACGGCGTTATTTGCGGCCGTTTTCTGCAACGAGTCAAGGATAATCTGGAAAGCTTTAATCAGGAAAGCAAGCTATATTAAGGTCTGAGGAGAACGAGTCATGACGGATGCTGGACGGCCTAAAAGACCCAGAGTGCTGCGTACCCGTTATATGGACATGATGGCGTACGGCGAGGCGTGGGATCTGCAGAAGAGTTATGTCAAGGAAATCGATCAGGGGGAGCGCGAAGAAACGCTGCTCCTTCTTCAGCATCCTCCTACATATACAATGGGGTCGGATCGTCATCCGGAGCATTTGCTGCTGGGTCAAGAGGAGCTGGAAAAAAGGGGGATTTCCTTTTATCAGATTGATCGCGGCGGGGATATTACCTATCACGGGCCCGGGCAGCTGGTTGGTTATCCCCTGCTTTATCTGGATGCAGTAGGGCTGGATTTGCATGCTTATTTACGCAATCTGGAGTCGGTCATTATTGACTGGCTGGCCCAATACGGAATTCAGTCGGGCAGAAAGCCGGAGTATACCGGCGTTTGGGTGGGCGATGAAAAGATAGCCGCAATCGGTATTAAATTCAACAAAGCGAGACAGCGTGGAGGTTTTATTACCAGCCATGGCTTTGCGCTTAATATTGCTTCCGGAATCGCTGACGAAGGATTTAGCGGAATAGTGCCCTGCGGCATTGGACAATACGGCGTAACCTCCTTTAACGACCTGACGGGTTATTCCATGACAGTCGAAGAGGCGGCTTCCGGCTTGCTGCCGATATTTGCCGAGCGTTTTGGATACGACATTTTCCCGGACTGAGAACTTGTCCGAAAAGCCGCGGGGCATCATGAGAGGCATTTGGCCCGCCCACACTGGCGGACATAAGCCTAAGCGGGTGTCAACCCATTACGAGCGAGCCAACTCCGGCAAGCAGTGTAGTGACCAGTAGAGTGGCGATAATAACGATAGCAACAATACGTATCAGTTTTTGTTGACGCATACCAGTATAAATCTCCTTTCACATGAACAACCTTGAATCATATTATAAACGAAATATTGGGATGGAGGAAATGGTTATGGTGCAAAACGAACGATTAATTAATCTATTTATGGAATTGGTGCAGGTGGACAGCGAAACAAAGCATGAGGCGGAAATCAGCAAGGTGCTGAAGGAAAAGTTTGGCGCTTTGGGTCTTTCTATTGAAGAGGATGAAGCTGGCCCCAAAATCGGCCATGGCGCAAACAATTTATTTGCTATTCTGGAAGCGACAGAAGGCAGGGAGGATGAGCCGACCATTCTGTTTACCTGCCATATGGATACCGTTGCTCCGGGCAATGGCATCAAGCCGACTCTGCATGAGGATGGGTATATCCGCAGCGACGGCACTACGATTCTGGGCAGCGACGACAAAGCGGGCATTGCCGTTATGCTGGAAGCTATCGCCGTAATCAAGGAGCAGGCTATTCCCCATGGACGCCTTCAGTTTGTTATTACAGTTGGCGAGGAATCCGGACTGCTAGGAGCGCGCAACATGGATGCCTCCAAGCTGGAGGGCAAGCTTGGTTACGCGCTGGACTCTAACGGCTCCATTGGCGACATTGCGGTTGCAGCGCCAACCCAGGCAAAAGTATTTATTAAGTTTTATGGAAAATCGGCTCATGCGGGCGTTAATCCGGAGGATGGCATCAGCGCCATTCAGGTTGCATCCAAGGCGATTGCCAAAATGCCGCTTGGCCGCATTGACCATGAAACAACTGCCAATATCGGAAAATTCGAAGGCGGCGGCGAAACCAATATTGTTTGCGATTATGTGATGCTTTACGCTGAAGCCCGCAGTCTGAGACAAGACAAGCTGGACGCCCAGCTTGCGGCGATGAAGGAGGCGGCGGAAAAAGCGGCTGCCGAGCATGGAGCAAAGGCGGAATTCGAAAGCGACGTCATCTATCCTGCGTATTGCTACGATGAAAATGACCATGTTGTCCAGCTTGCGCAAAAAGCGATTAAGGCGATTGGCGCTACGCCAAAAACATTCCACTCCGGCGGCGGCAGCGACGCTAATATTTTCAATGGTCTTGGCGTTCCTACCGTAAACCTTGCAGTTGGCTACGAATATATTCACACGACAAAAGAGCAAATCAAGGCGGAAGATATGGTCAAGCTGACATCGCTTGTGCTTGAAATCGTCAAGCAAGGTGCCAACTGAGGTTAACCGTTGACTGTGGGAGGGTAACAAAATGAGTGATCAGAATGAACGCGATATCTGGCATGAACCGACTGTATCCACGGAGCCGATTTTTCAAGGCAAAATCATATCCCTGCAGGTCGATACGATCGAGCTGCCGGACGGACGAACCGCGACGCGTGAAATTGTAAGGCATCCCGGCGCGGCGGCTGTTATCGCGCTTCTGGACGGCAAGCTGCTCGTTGTGGACCAATATAGAAAGCCGATGGAGAAAACGCAGATTGAAATTCCTGCGGGTAAGCTGGATGGCAACGAGGACCCTATGGAAGCTGCGGCGAGAGAGCTGGAGGAGGAGACGGGTTACCGGACCGATAGCTTGAAGCTCGTCAGCGCATTTTATACTTCGCCGGGTTTTGCCGATGAAAAGCTTTATTTGTATTTTACGGATCAGCTAAAGCCCGGCCGCGTCAATCCTGACGAGGATGAAGATCTTGTGATCAAAGCGATCACACTGGAGGAGGCGGAGGCTTACATGGCGGAGGGACGCATAAGCGACGCCAAAACCATAATGGCTATATACGCCTGGAAGCTGTATTTGCATACCGGCTCCATTTCCTGACAAGCCGTCATACCCTGTTACCGTTCTTCATACATATGTAAGGAGAACGGTAACGGAGGCGCGGGATGAAAAGCCAACTTCATTTGTATCTGTTTGTGTCGGTTCTAATGGGAGCGGGAGCGTTATTTGGCGCGCTGCTGGTCGGGGCGTTGACGCTGGAGCAGCAGCAAAATCTGGCTGCCGAAATGTCGCGTTACATGGGCGCTGCCGGAAATGGATTTTCGCCTGACGCCCGCGAGTGGTTTTGGGACAAGTTTTTTTTCTATTTTAAATGGCTGATGCTGATCTGGGTGCTTGGCATAACGGTAGCCGGAATCCCCGGTATCCTGGGCCTTAATTTTCTCAAGGGTGTGCTGGTCGGCTTTTCGATCGGCGTACTGGTGCAGCAATACGCCTGGAAGGGCGTTTTGCTGTTTTTTGTAACGGTAGCGCCGCAAAATATCATTGCTCTGCCAGCCATGATTATGGTTAGCGCGTCCTCCTTGTTTTTTGGCATCTATGTCATCAAAAACCGGGTGCTGAGCCATCAAGGCGATCTGCTCCTTGCCTTTGGCTCGCTGGTTTCATCGGTGGTTGTCGCGTTATTCCTGTTTGCAGGAGCTGCATTTGTCGAAGCCTATTTCTCACCGCAGCTGCTCGGCTGGAGCGTCCCCCGCCTGCTCGCCATTGGCGGCGGCTGAATGCTTCATGGATTTTCGATTTTAGGGCCCATTTGTAAGATAGACCGTTCAAAAGAACCCGGTCTCAAAATAAAGCCGACAAATAGGTATGAGCTTCCATGACGCCCTTTTCCTGCAGGTACCGGTTTTGCTGAATATTTATTTACCGAAATAGACTTTCCGGAGAGCCCCTTTCATCCCGGGATTGATGTTTTTCCCCACCCGAAGTTGACTTGTGGGAAGTTAGTGTTATAATTTGTTTGAACGTTCATTCAATATTGGGAGGTTATATGGGACCAAAAACAGATAACAACACCAAGATCAGACTTGTTGCAGCAGCCTTGAAAGTGCTTGCCGAGCAAGGATATCATAAAACCTCGATGAAGGAAATTGCCAGAGAGGCTGGCGTCGCGCAAGGCTTGATCAATTATTATTTTCCCAGCAAGGACGATCTGATGTTTGAAGTATTCCAGATGGAGAGTCTTAAATATGCGGAGGAGATGCAACGAATCGCGGACATCCCGAAGGGCGAGCATTTCATACGGCATGCCCTGGAGGTTCCCAAGGGGATGGTGAATGCCTACCCGGACTGGCATCGATTGCGTTACGAGCTGTTTGCAATCGGACTTCGCAGCGAGGCTGGCAGACAAAAAATAAAAGAAAGCCTGGCTGCAGGACGTCGTCTTGTCCATCAATCTTTGGATACTTTTTCGAATACCGACCATGTCAACAAATCGGCACTGGCCTCGATAATAAACGTGGTCATCGATGGACTTGCGCTAGAGCTTATGGCGGACCCGAATTATGATATTGAAGCCGCCTATCTTACATTCGCAGAGCTGCTCGAAGCTTATTTGTCGGAGGGAAGGAGATGATTTTTTTTTGAAATATTATTGAATGAACGTTCAAACAAATAAGGAGGGGATAAGTAATGCTGGAGTATGCAAGCCTGGTTTTATGGCTGCCTTATATCGCTTTATTGGTACACACAATAGAGGAACTGCCCGAATTCTCATCGTGGTCGACCCGTCATTTTCGAGAGATGTCTGCCATACAGCATGCCGTCATCCAATCTATTATGTTGATTGTTTTGTTAGTATGCTCCGTCATGGCAACGGCCGAGGAGAGCGATAGCGTCTGGATCATTATAGTTGCAGGATTTCAGCTTCATGTCGGTCTTAATGCATTGTTTCATATCGTCATGGCCGTTCGTTTTCGTGAATATTCTCCAGGGATGCTGACGGGCATCGCGGTGTCTCTTCCGACGACCCTCGTGTTTTTTGGTTATGTGAGCCAGCATGCCATCCTGACAGGGACAGCATACGCGATTGCTATAACGGCCGGAGTGCTGCTGGCCGCTGCTGCTGTCGGAACTTTATTTCTACCCCGCAAGTCCAACAAAAAAACGATGAGGGCGGAGATATAATATGATTTTGTTCCTTGTAGTGCAAATGCTTCTCGCTATTCTTTTCCTTTTCTCCGGCTCTGGCAAGCTACTCGGCTGGTCTTCATACAAAAAAAGCTTTAAGCATTTGCGATTGCCAAAACGCATTCGCATCCTGGCAGGAATTGTTCAATTAATGGGGAGCATTGGATTAATTATAGGCTTTTGGTTCTCCTCGGCGACGGCAGCATCTGGCCTATTATTGTCGTTTACGATGTTTGCGGCCATTGCCTCGCATATTCGAGTCAAGGATACACTGGCTCAAACCGCGCCTGCGATCTTTGTATGCATGCTCACCGTTTTACTGCTCTTCAAATAGGTAGCGTTGCATCTGATAACCGGTCTCAAAAAGAGCTTTCAAAAACTATGAGGTGTGCCTTTTTTGCGAAACGAGCCTCTGCATTCAAGTATTCTACCCTGAGCATAACGTGCGTTTTGTAGCCGTCAGCGAAAACATTGATACCGCCAAGGGCGGCTATCGCCAACGAGCCTTGAATGGTGATTACACGGGTGTTTCGCTCCTTAAGGTTATCGCAAGGACGAGGAGAATAAACATAAGCTTGTGCCGGACGAACAGGTTGTGCCCGTTGTTCACCGAATCTTTCAACTGGCGGTAGAAGGTTACAGCTCTTATAAAATTGGCATGTTATTGCGAGCTAATCAAATCCTGATTTCGCGGGGCTATCTGGCCCAGCAACATCAGCGTTATCTGAAGGTGGTCAATGCCAAGCATCCCTATGATTGGCGGGCAAGGACGATCGCAATAATTCTTCAAAATCGTGCCTATCTTGGACAATTGGTGAGTCATAAGGCGACGAAGCCCTCCTTCAAGATACCAAGAAGATGGTATGAAGCTAGAAAATGAGTAGCGGAGCTTAGTGGGAGCTAAGTGAGTAACGGAATTTTCGGCTGAATGCCATATTCGCCGCTGGCCATGACATCTAGTCATGCCCCGTAATGGGAAGCGTACATTTTGAACTACCAAATTAAAATGAAGTTCAAAAAGTTCGGTTCTCAGTACCAAGAAGATGGGATGAAGCTAGAGATCGAGAACCGGAGCGTAGTGGAAGCTACGTGAGGATCGGAGATTTCGGCTGAATGCCATATTCGCCGCTGGCCATGACATCTAGTCATGGCCCGTAATGGGAAGCGTACTTTTTGAACGACCTTATTAAGGATGTTAAACATTGACTTTCCCGGTTATTACCGCCTATAATTAAAGGGACCGTTTATTGAATATGGCGCGACAAACGGCAGGGGGGAAATCATGGAAAGCCGTATTGACAAAATCAAGCAGCAGCTGCAATCGCACGGCTACAAGCTTACCCCTCAACGGGAAGCAACCGTTACCGTATTGCTGGAAAACGAAGAGGATCACCTCAGCGCTGAAGATGTTTTTATGCTAGTGAAAGACAAAGCTCCTGAAATCGGTTTGGCTACGGTTTATCGAACCCTTGAGCTGCTCAGCGAAATGCATGTCGTTGAAAAAATGAATTTTGGCGACGGAGTTGCCCGTTACGACCTGCGTACGGACAGCAGCAAGCATCACCATCACCATTTGATTTGCGTGCAATGCGGATCTATGGAGGAAATCAAGGACGATTGGCTGCTCCCGCTGGAGGATAGGCTGGAGAAGGATTATAATTTTTTTGTAGTTGATCACCGGTTGGATTTTCAAGGCGTATGCCGTCGGTGCAGAGATAAAAACGAACATCACCCCACAAATGAAACGGCCCCGTAATCCACTTGTTGGAGAGCAAGGCCGTTTCAACGTTTTACAAGCATCCCGCATCTGCGGCTCTTATGCAGCAGTGCTTGCGTTAGCCGTCCGACCGTCATAAAGAGCATCCACCCTTCATATGGTTTACGGACAGCCTCGCGGCACGGCGAGGCGAAGGGAGGAACTGATATGGTTGTTTCACTGCGCAAGTGGCTGGACCGGGCGTTGTTTGTTGGGTTGTTTGTGGTGCTGCTTATTATAGCAGCCGGGGGATACAAATGGCTGGTGGATGTTTTTGCTCCTGTCCATCCGTACAGGGAGCCGGCCGGCAACGCCGTCAAGGTGTTTGTAACCGATCCCGCCGTTCCCGATGAAGGAAGCGGGGCCGACCAGCTTAGGTGGTTTTTTTGGTACGGCGGATAAGTCTTCTTTTGGTACAAGCACGTTCGGCAGGAATTGGAATACAAGGCGTTGAATTTTTGTTGTTGAGAGGGAAGCGCATGAAGTCATATTTGAAGCAATACATGATGCATTTGCAAATGCATCGCAAGCTATCGGCCAATTCCTTGTCCTCCTATGAGCGGGATTTGAACCGGTTTGCAGCCTATCTGGAGCACAGCGGGGTTGGAGCCGTCAAGGATGTCCAAAAGCATCATTTGGGCCGGTACGTCGCCATGCTGAAGGAAGAAGGACGCAAATCGGCGACCATCACCCGCCATATCGTCTCTGTGCGGGCTTTTTTTCATTATCTTTTTGATGAAGGCGTTATCGAGCAGGACCCGTCGCTGCGGATGGAATCGCCCAAACCGGAGAAAAAACCGCCTCTCGTTTTGACAATGGATGTAACCAATGCGCTTTTGGACGCCCCTGTATGCGACAGCCCTTCCGGCAAACGGGACAAGGCTATGCTGGAGCTGCTGTATGCTACAGGCATTCGCGTTTCCGAGCTTGTGGCGCTGAACATGGAAAATCTAAAGCTGTCGCTTGGCTTTATTCAGTGCGGAGGCGGCGGCTTTCGGGAGCGGATTGTACCTTTTGGCAGTCACGCCAGTGAAGCGCTGAATCAGTATTTGGCCAACGGGAGAGCATATTTTCTGGAGGGAAGGGCGGATTCCGACGCATTGTTTCTGAACCATTTGGGAACAAGAATGACCAGGCAAGGCTTCTGGAAGACGCTCAAAAAATATGCCCGCGCCGCGGGCGCCGGAGAAGAGATAACGCCTCATGCGCTGCGGCATTCCGTAGCCGCTCATCTGCTGGAGAATGGCGCTGACATTCGCTCGGTGCAGGAATTGATGGGCCATGCGGATATCTCGTCCACCTTGAAATACACGCAGCAGTCCCGGGTCCGCCTTAAGGAAGCGTATACCAGCGCTCATCCGCGGGCATAAGCCGCCGTAGCATGGCGTTGGCCTATCCATAATTACACCTGCCCGGACATTAGACTTCTAGAAAGAGGGAAATAAAATGAAATTTGAAAGAATAGCTGTTATTGTGCTGGATAGCGTCGGGATTGGCGAGCTTCCGGATGCCCCCGAGTTTGGGGATGCGGGTAGTCATACACTGGGCCATATTCTAAGGGAGATGCCGGAATTGTCTCTCCCTCATTTGAGGCGTTGGGGCCTTGACCGGATTGCGCCGATCGGGCATTGGCAGCCATCCGGCGAGAAGCCGGCCGCTTATTATGGCAAAATGGCGGAGGTTTCTGTCGGAAAAGACACCATGACGGGGCATTGGGAATTAATGGGCCTTAAGCTGACGACGCCTTTTCAAACCTTTCAGGACGGTTTTCCGGATGAGCTGATTCATGCCTTCGAAGAGCGCACAGGCCGTAAAGTCATTGGCAACAAACCCGCAAGCGGAACGGAAATTCTTGACGAGCTTGGCGCTGAGCAGATGAAGACCGGCGCTTGGATCGTCTATACGTCGGCGGACAGCGTTTTTCAGATTGCAGCTCACGAGGATATCATTCCGCTCGACGAGCTGTACAAGGCCTGTGAAATCGCCAGAGAGCTGACGATGGATGAGCGCTTTACGGTTGGCCGGGTTATTGCACGGCCATATGTCGGGAAGCCGGGCAGCTTCAGCCGCACGCCAAACCGTCATGATTATGCCGTCAAGCCGCCTCAGCCAACCGTGCTGAACGCGCTGAAGGATAGTGGCTACGATGTCATTTCCATCGGAAAAATAAATGATATTTTTGATGGCGAAGGCATTACCCGCAGTCAGCCGACAAAAAGCAACAGCGACGGCATCAGACGTACGGCTGATGAATTGGCCAAGCCGTTTAAAGGCTTGCTGTTCACCAATCTGGTCGATTTTGATTCCCTGTATGGCCATCGCCGCGATACCATTGGCTACGGCAAGGCGCTTCAGGAATTCGATGCCGCTATACCGGAGCTGGAGTCGCTGCTTGGTGAAAAGGATTTGCTCATTGTAACGGCGGATCATGGCAACGATCCAACACATCCAGGCACGGATCATACCAGAGAATATGTGCCGATTCTGCTCTACAGCCCCGCATTTGCCCAAACCGGCGAACTGGCGGTCCGCTCGACCTTTTCGGATCTTGGGGCAACCATTGCCGACAACTTCGGAGTGGCCATGCCTCCTAACGGGGAAAGCTTTTTGGACAAGCTGTAGGGTCGGTGCATCAGTGATTTTTTGCGGACACGGAGGTTCAAGGCGATCGGCTAAAGTGGATCGCTTTGAGTCTGCCTTATGAGAACAAAGTGTTGCCTTAACTAAGCTCAGCGCTTAACCTACAATCGAACAGGAGAGATAAAAAATGCAACAATTGACTTCGGTACAAATCAAGGAAGCAGCGCAATACATAGCGGGAAAAATCGCAATCAAGCCTGAAATCGGCCTTATTATGGGCTCCGGCCTCGGCGTGCTTGGCGATTTGATTGAAGAGGCGGTTGTTATTCCTTACAGCGATATTCCCCACTTCCCGGTTTCTACGGTAGAGGGCCATGCCGGCGATCTGCTAGTCGGCAAATTGTCAGGCCGCAATGTAGTGTTGATGAAAGGCCGCTTCCATATGTACGAGGGATACGGCCCCGAGCTTACAGCATTCCCTGTTCGCGTTATGAAGGCGCTGGGCGCGAGCTCGCTCCTAGTGACCAATGCAGCTGGCGGCATTAATCTGAACTTTGCATCCGGCAACCTGATGCTGATATCCGACCATATCAATCTGACGGGCAAAAATCCGCTAATCGGACCTAACGACAATGAGCTTGGCGTAAGATTCCCCGATATGTCAGAAGCGTACAGCAAGCGGCTGCGCGGAATTGCTTCCGAAATTGCAAATGAGCAAGGCTTTTCGCTGCAGGAGGGCGTTTATGTCGGCCTACTGGGACCAACGTATGAAACGCCGGCAGAAATCAGGATGCTTCGCGCGCTTGGCGCGGATGCTGTCGGAATGTCGACAGTGGCTGAGGTTATTGCCGCACGCCATTCCGGTATCGAGGTAGTGGGCATTTCCTGCATTACCAATATGGCGGCGGGCATTCTGGACCAGCCGTTGTCCCATGATGAAGTAATGGAAACGGCGGAGCGCGTCAAGTCCCAATTTCTAGGTCTTGTGACAGCGTTAATCGCCAAAATGTAGCGATTTCTGTAACAAAATTGTTTAAAAAGCCTCGACCCAAAGTGACAGCATTTTGCGGCTGTTGCGTCGTATAATGTCCATGATCATTGAAAGATGGAGTGGACAAGGCTATGGAGGAATTACTCGAACAATTGGAGCAGCTGCGTACCGAAATGGTGGAAACGGCGCTGCAGGAGCAAAGTTTGCTGCATCGCGATGTGTTGGTGCTTAGCCAGTCGCTGGATAAAGTCATCCTTCGCGTACAAATTAAACGCAGAGAACTGGAGCTTGCGCGCAAAACCTGACAGTGCTCGGCAAAGGGAGGCGCAATCAGCATGAGAGCAGTTGATCTGATTCACAAAAAAAGGGACGGCGGCGAGCTGTCCGCCGCAGAACTGAATTTTCTAATACAAGGCTACAGCAAGGACGAGGTGCCGGACTATCAAATGTCTGCTTTCGCTATGGCTGTTTTTTTCCGAGGCATGACGGCCGCGGAAACGGCCGCTTTAACCTTGGCTATTGCGGAATCGGGCGATCAAGTGGATTTGACGCCAATTGCAGGTATTAAAGTGGACAAGCACAGCACAGGCGGAGTAGGCGACAAAACCACGCTCATTTTGGCTGCTCTGGCGGCATCGGCAGGAGTACCCGTGGCAAAAATGTCAGGGCGCGGCTTAGGTCATACAGGCGGTACAATTGACAAGCTGGAGTCTATTCCGGGCTTTCGGACAGAGCTGGCCAGGGAAGCTTTCATTAACCAGGTCAATACGATTGGTCTTTCCGTCATCGGGCAAAGCGGCGATCTTGCGCCGGCCGACAAAAAGTTGTACGGCCTGCGTGATGTGACAGCGACGGTGGAATCCATTCCGCTGATTGCAAGCTCCGTTATGAGCAAAAAAATCGCCGCAGGCGCGGATGCGATTGTTCTGGATGTCAAAGCTGGCAGCGGCGCCTTCATGAAAACCGTGGAGGATGCCGAAGCGCTTGCCTCGGCCATGGTTGAGATTGGCACCCAGGTTGGCAGAGTAACCTCGGCGGTTATCAGCGATATGGACCAGCCGCTGGGCTATGCGATAGGTAATGCTCTTGAGGTTATGGAGGCAATAGAAACGCTGAAGGGAAAAGGGCCGCACGATTTGACGGAGCTATGCCTGACGCTTGGCGCCCATATGATAGTGCTTGGCGGGAAAGCGGCGGATATTGCCGAAGCCAAGCAAATCCTGAAGCAAAAGCTGGAAAACGGCGAGGCTTTGGCTAAATTTGCCGAGCTGATCAGCGCTCAAGGGGGAAATCCTGCAGTGCTGGAGCAAACGGAGCTGCTTCCTCAGGCGGCTTTGACCGTTGAGGTAACGGCAGAGGAAGGCGGCTATGTAGGCAGCATTCAGGCGGAGCAGCTAGGACTTGCGGCCATGCTGCTTGGCGCAGGACGAGCCACAAAGGAAGCTCAAATTGATTATGCGGTAGGACTTGTCCTTCGCAAAAAGGTCGGCGATGCTGTTGCTGCGGGAGAAAGCTTGGCGACTCTCCATGTGTCGTCCAATAATGCAACCGTGCAAGAGGTGGCGGAGCGTGTGCGCAAAGCCTTTGGTATTGTATCCTCTGTGCCCGCGCCAAAGCCGCTTCTGCTGTCCATTGTGACGGCCGGAGGCATACAGCGCGTATAACATTAGTCCAGATGGCCGTCCACCTCGTGACGGCCATTCTGCTGTCTTATTCAAGCTGTCGATAGGCTGCTGTAGGCTGCTGGTAGAAACATGAATACTGCACATTATCCAAATGAGCGTATGTCATCCTGAAAAGACGGAGGTAATTGTATGAGCCAAACTTATGGATCAGAATCAGATTTGGAAAAATCCATTCGGACTGGCCCTGCCTATCTGGAAGGGCTGGCGACGCCTTTCAACTCTCAAGACTGGATCGACGAGGAGTGGACCGGAACATTAGACATCCGCGGCCAACGACGTTTTCGCATCCGATATTACGGAGAGTTGTTTGAAGGTCTGATCGTTGGCACAGAAGATGCCCCGCAGCTTGTTTATGGAGAAGATGAGTTTACCGGGGAGCTTTTTTTGCTGTTTGACGGGTGCAGCCATGGCTATAATGCGATGTTGTGCGACGAGTACAATGATGAACAGCGTAATAGAAAGGCTGCTCTTACTTACAGGGATGAAGACGGTGAAGAGTTATTCGAGATTCGCGCTACGGCGTATTACAATATTGACTGGGACGACGAGTTTGGCGAGGAAGTGGATGAGGAAGGCCGTCTGGCACTGATAAGCGGTCAAAAAATTCCTTTTGAAATCGCCAAGCGCAATGGTTTTGATGCTATAGGCATTGTTGCAATCAACAGCAAGGGAAACCAGACAGAAATTTTGCAGGAAGAATTGGCGTAAGCCCGCCGAATAATTGCGGTTTTTAGGCTAGCGCAAATATGTAATCAATCCGGCTTAAAAAGTAAAATGAACTCGTTAACGGCGCTGTGCAAGCAACGCCGTTTTTGTGTTCAGTCGGCAGAGTGCTGCGGTCATAAATGTCCGTTATATGGGCAAAACGTCATTTTTGCCAAAGGTAACGGACACTAATGTCCGGCAGAGCCTCTAACAACGTGGAATTGTGGTGAAAATGGCCTGTAATGGTCATCCGTGACTATGCTTGACCCACAATGCTTCCAAAAAACTGGATGTTGAAAACATAGCTACCCAACGAAGGTTCTCTCCGTTAT
>NZ_LYPA01000074.1 GCF_001675045.1 Paenibacillus oryzae | reverse complement strand
TCATAACGGAGAGAACCTTCGTTGGGTAGCTATGTTTTCAACATCCAGTTTTTTGGAAGCATTGTGGGTCAAGCATAGTCAAAGATGTCCGTAAGCGTTCAGTATGACCTTAAAATTGAAAGCCTCATGAAAGGCGCTGTTTGACGTTTACTATTCAGATTAGGCGATTAAGCCTACAACGTGAAAGCGAGGAATAGATATGAGCCACGAAAACGGAAGTCACATGGAGAATGGGAATGCTACCGGCACCCCGGTTAGCGGTGATTCACGCCTTTATACTATTGCTAATGCGCAATACAGGCTCCCAAGCGGTGAGCTTTTATCCTATTTTGATTCTGCCGGGCAAAATAATGCCGCCAAGTCTGTGCTTGTTTTGCTTCACGGGTATTGCGGTAGCTCCGCTTATTGGGAAAAGGTGACGGAGTCTCTTGCGCAGGTGACGCGTGTTATAGCGCCTGACGCGCGAGGACACGGAGCAAGCTCAGCCCCGGCGGGAGAGGTATACGAGATGGAGGCTTTTGCAGATGATCTGGAGGCGCTGCTGAGTCATCTTGGCGTGCAATCCGCCATTGTTTTGGGCCATTCGTTGGGCGGCTATATTACACTGTCCTATGCAGAGCGTTATCCATCCCGCCTTGCCGGCTTTGGACTGGTCCATTCCACGCCGCGGCCAGACAGCGAGGCGGCGCGCCAAAATCGCGACAAGGCGGCCGACGCTTTGAGAAGGGACGGCATAAAGCCTTTTGTGGACGGGCTAATTCCAAAGCTGTTTGCGGCCGATCATTTGGACAGCCTTGCGGAGGAAATACAACGCTGCAAAAACATCGGCTTCGCCACGGACAGCCGGGCGGCGGCGGCAACGGCCCTGGGCATGAAAGCAAGGCCGGACCGCAGCGAAACGATTTCTGGCGCAAGCGTGCCGGTGCTGCTGCTTGCAGGCTTGAAGGACGGCGTTGTTCCGCCGGAAAGCACCTTTTCGGCTGGCGGGGATCACGTCGTCAGGGCGGAAATCGCGGAAGCCGGCCATATGAGCATGATGGAGAGGCCGGACTATTTTGTTGCGGAGGTCAAGGCCTTTTTGTCATCGGGTTGGGGGGAATAAGATTGTTTCAGCGCGACTACTTCATGCGAATGATTCAGCAGATGACGGAAGCGATCGGACAGATCATGCAATTACGAAAGGAACGCAAGCAGGAGGAGGGGCTTCTCTTGCTGGACGAGCTGCTGGAAAAGCATTTTCATTTGAGCCGCAAGCTGATTTCTTCCTTGTCGGACGAAGACCTGGTCAAGGTGGTTTCCCGAAACGGCATGATAGACGCCGAGCAGCTTCAAGCCATTGCTTTGCTGCTCAAGCAGGAGGCTCTTCTGCAGAATGATCTGGGCAGGGAGCGGGAAAGCTACGGCTCTGCGATTCGGTCTCTGCGGCTTTTCCTGCGTTTGTCCATCATGAAGGCCGAGCCGATAGCGGGCGAGATCAATGGGCAAATCGAAGAGCTTTGTAGTCTTCTAAAGCCTTATGAGCTGCCATTGTCGGCCAAGCGGCTGCTGCTGGAGTGGCATGAAGCGGAGGGGCGTTACGATCAGGTGGAAAATATAATGTACGAGCTAATAGAGGATTCCGCCATGCCGGCGGTTGATGCGGCGGTTATTTACAGAAGGCTGCTGGAGCTGGACGACATGCAGCTGGAGGCGGGCGGCCTGCCTAGAGAAGAAGCCCTTCAAGGTCTGAAAGAGCTGAATGTAAAAGAAGAGGAGACACAAGCGGAGCATGAATGATAAAAAAGATACAATGATTCCGGAGCCTGCGGCTGCCGAGAGCACAAAAGCAAAGCAGTCCGGCACAACAAATAACGGCGGGGACCATTGGCGGGAAGATGTAGCGATGTGGATGGAAAACGGCCTGCTGCTTGGCGCCACGCTTAGCCAGTTGCGTCGCAAGGACGGGGAGGCGCCTCCCAAAACGATTGTCCGCCCTGTTCATCTGAAGGACGGCCTTCATTATCAGTTTGAAGCCCATTACCCAGGAAAAGTGCTGCACCGCAACTTACAGGGTCATGCTGCGTCTAAGCATTTGGAAGAGCTGCTAGACGGCGAATACCGGCAGGCGCTGCTTAAGACGCCGGAGGCCGATGTGCAGCTTTTATTTAGTAAAAAAGGCAAGGCCGCTATGCGCAAAACGGCCGCAACAGCCAAAAAAACGGCTGGTCCACAGTCCCATAACCGTCAAAAGAGGCGTGTGCTGGAGGAAGGAACGCCGGTTCCGTTTCTGGTGGAGCTTGGCATAATGACGCGGGATGGCCGCGTGCATGCCAAAAAGACGGATAAATTTAGACAAATCAATCGTTTTCTTGAGATGGTTCAGGATGTGCTGGAGCATCTGCCGCAGGACCGCGAAATAACCATTGTCGATTTTGGCTGCGGCAAATCTTATTTGACCTTTGCTTTGTATTATTATTTGATGGTGCAGGAGGAGCGCTCCATTAACGTCGTTGGGCTGGATTTGAAGGCCGACGTTATCGACTTCTGCTCCGGGCTTGCGAGGCGGCTGGGCTATGACAAGCTTACCTTCCTTGTAGGCGATATAGCCGATTACGAGGGCGTACAGTCTGCCGACATGGTCGTTACGCTGCATGCTTGCGATACCGCGACGGATGCGGCGCTTGCCAAAGCGGTTGATTGGGGCGCGTCTGTCATTTTGTCCGTTCCTTGCTGCCAGCATGAGCTGTTCCGCCAGGTGAATAGCGAGGTGCTGGCGCCTATTCTTTCGCAAGGCCTGCTGAAGGAGCGGTTTGCGGCGCTGGCAACGGATGCCGTCAGAGGTCAATTGCTTGAAGCGCTTGGCTACAAGGTTCAGATGCTGGAGTTTGTTGATCCTGAGCACACGCCTAAAAATCTGCTGATCCGGGCCGTTGCCGGCAGGAACAAGGAACTATCGCAACAGAAATGGGAGCAGTACCAAAGCTTCAAGACATTTCTTAACATATCGCCGGAGCTGGAACGCGCTCTGGGCCATCGTTTTGCTTGAAATAGCTAATTGTCGAGCTTCTGGACATTTGTTACAATGGAAGAAGATGGCTATTAAATGAATGGGTGAACCCTTTGGAATGGATGATATGGCTCGATTTTTGTATGTTTCTTGTGCTGATGAGCTTGTTTCTATATGTCTTTTCTTATAGTACAGTGACGCTTCTGCACAGGATTTATCTTTTCCTGCATGTCGTCTTCATGCTGTGGCCATTATTTCAATTTGCTTCCCAGACGACATCGCATCTGATGTATAGGCTATTTTACCTATCTCTTTCTTATGTAGGCCTGTCATTGCTGGGCATTGGCTGGTTTGTTTTTACGATGCATTTGATAGGCCAATCCTATGTCGTGCGAAAAAGCAGGCTGCTTCTGCTGGCATTGCCCGCTCTTGCATCGTTAGGCGCCGTGGTTTGGAATCCAAACGGCGCATTTTTAGCCGTGGATACCTCTCTTGAGCCGCTTAAGCAGCTTCAGCATGGCGATTTGTATTGGGTTTTGATTACACAGCTTGTTTTCTATATGCTGCTTTCGCTATTTGTGCTGCTGAACAAGCTGAAGCCGAGCGAGCATTCCCCGCGTCAACGCAAAATGGTCAAGACGGCGTTGAACGGATTTCTGATTTTGTCGTTTTTTGCTCTACTGGATTTGTTGGTCAATGTCTTTTTAATAGACTTGGTGGCCCGTTACATCCCGCTGATCTCGGTCGGCATGACGCTGACGGCTATTTATATCGTACATGCTATTAGCCGGAACCGGGTATTCGATATTATTCAGATCGTGCAGCGTGATGTCATGAATACGATGTCGATGGGCATTATTGTTATGGATGAAAATGATATGGTTATAGAAGTCAACAAGGTGGTCAAGCCTATTATCCGACTGCGTGTTGGCGATTTTTTTCATTACGCTTCGTTTGCAAGCCAATTTAGCGAGGAAACTGCCAAGCAATTTACGGCGTTTTTTGAGGAGCAGCGCAAAAGGCCGATGGAAAGGCTTGAAACCGAGCTATGCCTGGAGTCGGCGTTTAATCGCTATGTGGTGGTCCAGTCTGCGCCTATCCTCAATCACAAAAAAAAGGCGATTGGACGTGTGCTGACCTTCCATGACGTGACGGAGCTGCGCATGCTGCTGGAGGAAACCAACATCCAGAATGAGCTGCTGCATGAACGAAACCGTGAACTGCTCATTGTGCAGGATGAGTTGTATCAGGCCAACCGGAAGCTGGAGCATATGGCGATCACGGACGGCTTGACGGGCTGCTATAACCGACGCTATTTGCTGCAGCAAATGGAGGGGGAAGTGGCCGCCAATTTTCAGCACGGCATTCCTTTCTCCATTTTTATTTTTGATCTGGACCATTTCAAAAAAATTAATGACCGCTTCGGCCATTTGTGCGGCGACGAGGTGTTGTGCAGCACCGTGCAAGCGGTGCGGAGCGCCTTGCGCCCAACTGACGTTCTGGCTCGTTTCGGTGGCGAGGAATTTACCGTTTATTTGCCCCATACCAATCGGGAGCAAGCCGAAATCATCGCCGAAAGCATCAAAAACGCGGTTGAGCAGAGCAAAACATTTACCGGCCTGGAGGAAAGCGTGATATCGGTTACCATAAGCATGGGGGTTGTATCCGTCGAAAATATTGCGCCCTCCCGTCTGGACGATCCCAAATCGTTTTTGCGCGAAATTATGGCGCAGGCCGACGCTGCCTTGTACGAGGCCAAGTACAATGGCCGCAACCGGATTGTTAAGCGAAAGCTTGCTTGATACGGTAATTTTATTAAAGGATTATGAATAAAAACATGAAAATTGCAAAGTTTCCTGCCGATAAATAGTCATACCAGAGAGAGTTTGTTAAAATAGAATGCAAGTGGTGGGCGTAACGTTTGACGAAGCGGCTTGCTTCAAACTTTAAGGCGGGAGTAATGTAATGAGAAGAGTACAGCTTTCAATGGTCAAACCCGGCGACAGAGTGGCTAAGCCTATATTTCAAGAAAACGGCAACGTGCTGCTTGGTCAAGGGGTTGAACTGAATGATCGTTATATTGATCG
Source organism: Paenibacillus oryzae (assembly GCF_001675045.1). GTDB lineage: Bacteria > Bacillota > Bacilli > Paenibacillales > Paenibacillaceae > Pristimantibacillus > Pristimantibacillus oryzae. Next base: position 142,541 of record NZ_LYPA01000074.1, on the reverse strand, counting down.
TTTGGAGAGATTGGGCATTGATATTATATACATCGAGGACGGAAAAACAGATGATATAGAACCGGAGGACAGCATTCGCGAAGAGACGCGGAAGGAAGCTGTCACAATGATTTACAAAACAATGACCTCTCTTCAAGAGGATCATTTGTCGAGAGGCCGTACCATCACGCCCGAAATCGGCCGCAACTTTCGCAAGGTTTTCGGCAGCATTATGCAGGATTTGGCGACGCGTCCCAGCATGCTTGTTAACTTAACCAGCATTCACTCCAGCGATGCTTATTTGTTTCAGCATTCCTTCAATGTGGCGGTTTTGGCCGGCATTATGGGGGTTGCCAAAGGCTTTAACCGGATTCAGCTGGAGGAGCTTGGCGTCGGGGCTCTTTTATTCGATATCGGTATGACCAAAATGCCCTCAAGCCTGCTTAATCATAATGGGCGTTATACGGAGGCGGAGCTCAACATTTTGCATACCCACCCCAAAGAAGGCTTCGATATTTTGAGAAAGCATCATGACATTTCCATCGTTTCGGCTCATTGCGCGCTGCAGCATCATGAACGATTTAACGGCAGCGGATACCCCCGGGGGCTGAAAAAGGAAGAAATTCATTTGTACGGTCAAATTGTCGGATTGGCGGACACCTATGATGCGCTTGTATCGCCTCGGCCCCATCGTAAGCGTTATACAACCAGCGAAGCAATCGAATTTTTGTTTGCGGCTGGAGGCACGTTTTTTGATCATGAGCTGATCAAGCTGTTTTGCAGCCATATTTCGATCTATCCGGTTGCAACAACGCTGCTGCTCAGCACGGGCCAAGAGGTTGTTGTTACGCAAAACAATGATTTGGCGGTACACAGGCCGCGCGTTCGCGTCATCAAGGAAGCTGACGGCTCGGACCCTGCTTCTCCATATGACATCGAGCTGAAGGATGAATTGCATATTACGATAGTGAAGGAATTGTGATATGTATGGACGTCTTATCTTACAATTACAGGCCTCTGCGCCCTGCGAATCCGTATGGAATCGCCCCTCGGCGCAGAGGTTATTTGATGTTTGCGGCCACGCAAGCTGCGTCTAAAGCTTTGATTATCGGCAGGGCATCGGGTAGAATAAAGGCATATCATTAGCCGTCTCGGAAAAGGAGCCGTGCAGCTTTGGACGAGTTTAAAGCAATATCGTTATGGACATCGGACAGGCAATCCCCGGAGTGGCAGAAGAAGCGGGGCGTGCGCCTGGGCCTTGGCGATGATGCTGCTTCGATTAGCGCTGCTAACGAGGTCGATGGCATCAGCGGTCCTAAAAATATGCTTCTTGCCATGGATACGATGGTGGAAACCATTCATTTTAATGACGTGACGATGACGGATGAAGATGTTGGCTACAAAGCGCTTGCGGCCAATGTCAGCGATATAGCCGCGATGGGCGGAGTCCCGCTCCATGCGCTCGTGTCTGTGAGCGTTCCGCCTGCATACGGCCCGGAGCGAATAGCGAGGATCTATGACGGATTGTACAATTGCGCTTCCCGTTATGGCATTGCTATTGTGGGCGGCGATACAACAGCTTCACCGGACAAGCTTGTTGTGGCGGTGACTCTCACCGGCAGCGTGGAAGCGGGAGCGGAGCTGCGAAGAGATGGAGCGAAACCCGGCGACAGGCTGTTTCTGACCGGGCCGGTCGGCATGTCGGCGGCAGGCTTGCATCTGCTGGGAGACGGAGGGGGATATACCTCGGCAAACCAGCTGTTGAGCGATGAATATAGAAATCTCGTTTTGGCGCATCGCCGTCCTGCTCCTTCCGTTACAGCAGGTAGACTGCTGATGGCATCCGGTGTCTGCACCAGCTTAAACGATGTGAGCGACGGATTGGCAAGCGAGGCCTGGGAGCTTGCGGAGGCTTCCGGCTTGCGTCTGGTGCTTGAGGAAGACCGTTTGCCCAAAAGCGGAAGCCTGGCTTCCTATGGGGGCAGGATCGGCTATTCTCCGCTTGATTGGATGCTGTACGGCGGAGAGGACTATGTGCTGCTTGGCACAGTGCAGGAAGCTTCGGCGGAAAAGCTGGCTTCCTTGTTCCGGGAGAACGGGCTGCCTTTTTACGTGATCGGAACGACCGAGTCTGGAGAGCCCGGCGTCGAGATGATTCCGGCGGAAGCGGCCGGCATCGGCAAGGATAGTGTTATGCGGGACGGGAACGGATACCGCGAGCAGCGCCGGACGCTGCATAAAAAGGGGTATAATCATTTTGAGAGATAAGCGGCGGTGATGAAATGGAACAGGAAATATGCCGGACGGCATGGGTGGCTCGCAGCCTTAAGGATACGGCCCGATTGGCGGAAAAGCTGGCTTCCTTCGCTGCCCCGGGAACAGTCATCGCGCTGGACGGCGATTTGGGTGCAGGAAAAACGACGTTTTCGCAGCATTTTGCGGCGGCGCTTGGCGTTCGCGGCATTGTGAACAGCCCAACTTTTACGATTATAAAAGAATACCAGGGAGAGACGCTCCCGTTTTATCATATGGATGTATATCGCCTTTCGCTGGAGGAAGCGGACGAGCTTGGGCTTGATGATTATTTTTACGGCAGCGGAGTTACCGTGGTGGAATGGGCTAGTCTGATTCCCGAGCTTCTGCCGCCGGACCGTTTGGAGCTATGGATTAAGAGCGATGGGGACGGCGCAAGAAAAATGGAAATGACCGGACGGGGATATCCTTATTGCGATTGGGTTCGGGCATGGGACAGAATGGGAGCGGCAGAAGATGAGCATCAGCAAGGATAACGCGGCGAGGCAGACGGTCGGGACGGGACTGACAGTGCTTGCGCTGGATACTTCTACGGCGGCGCTTGCCGCAGCGGTGATGCGTGACGGCGAAACCCTCGCGGAAGTGCAGTCGATGGCGGAACGTAATCATTCCGTACATGTTATAACGCATATCAAGGAGATGCTGAAATCGTCGGGAGTTTCAGGGGATGAGCTGGACGGTATAGTGGTTGGCAGCGGCCCCGGCTCTTATACAGGCATGAGGATTGCCGTAACGGCGGCCAAAACGCTGGCCTGGGTTTGGGAAAAACCGCTGGTCGGTATTTCCAGTCTTGAGGCCGTTGCGTTGGGAGGCTGGAATGACGGCATGCGCCAATTATCGGCATTGGAGGCGGAAGCGAGCGTGGCAGAGGGAATGACTTCGCTCAAGGATGCTGTAGCAAAGGCAAAGCCTTCTCATTGGGTCGTCCCTATTATGGATGCAAGGCGCGGGGGCGTCTACACGGCCTGTTTTGCTTGCGGCGGGAACGGCGAAGGCTGGACCAGGAGAGAGGAAGACGGCGTTCGGCTGATGGCGGATTGGATCGGCGAGCTTGTGGAGGCGGCAGCATCGGCTGGCAGCACTGGCGGCGGCGCGCCAATTGTCTGGTTAACCGGGGATTTATCTCTTCATGGAGAAAGCGCCGATAAAATGGTGGAGCTAGGGAGGACGGCTGGCGTCGAGGTGCGCCTTGCTCCCTATGTGCTGGAGGGGCGTTATATTGGCAGGCTGGGGGCTGAACGGCTGCGTCGAGGCGACGTGGATGACGTTCATTCTTTTATTCCCAATTATACGCAGTTGACGGAGGCGGAGGTTAAGCTGAAGCAGCGCCGGCAGCAAGCAGAAGGGGATAACATAACGGAGCAGAAGCTGGCGGGAGCGGATGGCAGATGAGCATGGATAGAATTGTGCCCGTTTATCGGGCAATGACGCTGGAGGATGTGCCGCTGGTTGTTGAAATCGAGCTCGAGGCCTTTACCAGCCCATGGACAAAGGGCGCTTTTGTCAATGAGCTGACAAGCAATATGTTTGCCCGTTATCTGGTAGCGGAATACGAGGGTGAATTGATCGGCTACGGCGGCATGTGGATCATTATGGACGAAGCGCATGTGACGAATATCGCACTGCGCAAGGAATATCGCAGCAAGGGCTACGGAAAAATGCTGCTGATGGAGCTTCAGCGCAACGCGATGCTTCAGGGCGCCGAGCGGATGACGCTTGAGGTTCGCGCCAGCAACGAGCAGGCGCAGCGCCTCTATCGCAAGCTGGGCTTCAAGCCTTCCGGCATCAGGCCCAATTATTATTCCGATAACGGCGAGGATGCTATCATTATGTGGGCGGAGCTGGACGCCGATGCCTTGCAGCGCGGGTTCAATAAGTCCGGGGAAGTGAGAATGTGATGGATATGGAAGGAACAACCAAAAGGGCTGTTGACGGAGCGTTGATTTTGGCGCTGGAGACCAGCTGCGACGAAACCTCTGCGGCCGTCATTCGTGACGGCAAACATATTTTGTCCAACGTGGTAGCAAGCCAAATCGACGTGCACGAGGCTTTTGGCGGTGTTGTGCCGGAAATCGCATCGCGTAAGCATGTTGAGACGATTACGCTTATTATGGAGCAAGCCATTAAGGAATCCGGCTACTCGCTGCGGGATATGTCGGCGATTGCCGTTACGCAGGGGCCCGGGCTGGTGGGCGCGCTGCTCGTGGGCATTATCGCGGCCAAAAGCCTGGCGCTTGCGCTGGATATTCCGTTAATCGGCACGCATCATATTGCCGGTCATATTTACGCAAACGAGCTTGTCCATGAAATGGTGTATCCATCAATGGCGCTGGTCGTATCCGGCGGGCATACGGAGCTTGTCCGCATGGAGAGCGAAGGACAATTTACCGTTGTTGGCCGAACTCGCGACGATGCGGTGGGCGAGGCCTATGACAAGGTGGCGCGCGCTCTCAAGCTGCCTTATCCCGGCGGGCCTCATATTGACAGGCTTGCTGCGGAAGCGGCGGAAGCTATTCCTTTGCCGCGGGCATGGCTGGAAAGCGACAGCTACGATTTCAGCTTCAGCGGCTTGAAATCCGCGGTTCTGGCTGTCATTAACCAGGCGCGCATGAAGGGAGAGCATCTGGATGAGGCTGCGCTCGCACGCGGCTTTCAGGAGTCGGTTATCGAGGTGCTGGTCGAAAAGGCGATCCGTGCCGTCAAGGCAAGCAATGCCCGGTCCCTGCTGCTCTGCGGCGGGGTAGCGGCAAATCGCGGCTTGCGGTCTGCGCTAAGCGACCGCTGCCAGGCGGAGGGAGTGCCGCTGCTGGTGCCTCCAAGCTCGCTGTGCACGGATAATGCAGCCATGATTGGCGCAGCGGCTTACCTTAAGCTGAAGCGCGGCGAGTGGACGGAGCTGGATATGAAGGCCGATCCTGGCTTCTCGCTGGAGGAATGGTCTCTATCTTGATTGTGAACAAAGTTATCCACATGTTAACCGAAATTTGTGAATAAACTGACAAAAGGGCGAGCACACCAGTGCTGCGCCCTTTTATAATGAAATTGTAAAAGTGGATAGTTTTTTCACAGCTTGGTTGTGGATAATGTGGATAACTCGAACAAATCCAATTATTTTGATGAATAGTTGCAAACATCGTTTAAAACGGGCAGAAAACGCCATCTCCGAATTGAAAAATGTCGACAGAATTAACTAACAATTTATTCAGAGCTGTGGATAGAACTGTTCATAACTTTATCGACTTCGATATGTCTTTACGAGAGCGCAATTTTTTTGCGTGAATTACAAATCATTTTTTCGGTGAAAAGCACGGCCTGATACGCTATTGTACAGATATAGGTATCCGATGGAGGTCATGCAATGGACAAGACAGCGGTTATAGAAGCGAGAGGGATCTGCAAACATTTTGGGAGCTATCGCGCTGTTGTCGATGTATCCTTCCGCGTCAAGCGTGGCGAGTTGTTCGCTATAATCGGTAAAAATGGAGCGGGAAAATCGACTCTGCTGAATATGCTGGCTGGGGAGCTTCAGCCTGATGCAGGCTATATTGTTGCGCCGGGACTGGATGTGGCCGAAGAGCCGGAAAAGCTGAGAAAGGTGCCAAATGCCTATATGCCTAACCTTTTGAACATGGACGGGCAGACGGTTAATGAAGTGCTGGCTAAATACCGGCGTTATCCCAAATCGGGAGAACGGCTGCAAGATACGCTGGAGATGTATGGGTTGAACTCCTATAGCCGATTGCATGTTAATTCGCTTCCGCATGGATTTAAACACCGTCTGGTGCTTGCAGCGGCAATGGCAGCCGATCCGGAATTGCTGCTTTTGGACGAACCGACGACAGGACTGGATGTAGAATCCAAGCAACACTATTGGAGCTTGCTGTCACAGCTCCGGAGCGAGGGGAAAACAATCATCATCGTTTCACACGACATGAATGAAATATCCAGACATTGCGACCGAGTTGGAGTCATGAAGGCGGGAACGCTGACGGCATGCGGCAGCCTTGCAGGATTGATTGAAAAGCTGCCGTATGGAGGCTTGACGCTGGAAGCTGTTTATATGCATTATGCTGTTGGAGCCGGGGGAGGTGTCGAAATTAAAACCGAATAACATAGAAGCTGATACGCCCAAAAAAAACAAGCAGAGAAGCTTGATCAGGCAGCGAATGGAAATGGTGGCGGCCATCCTAATGATGAAAGGTGGGGTTAATAATAAGCGGCTTTTACAAAAAGATATGGATGTATAAAGCATAGAAGTCGTATTTGGTGACAATATGAGTGAAGGTAATAATGGGGGAAGGATTGTGGAAGAGTTTAAGACGCGAATTGCCGACAAAATGCTTGAGCTTGCCCGGGGATGGCTTGATGATGGTCCGCTGCGTTCGTATACGGAGGCTTTTATTCGGGAGAAAATCAAGGAGCCCATGGTGTTTGGCGAGCTTGTTATCTATCATTACTATATGTTTCGGGGACATGAAGGAAACGAGGTGGAGACGGCCGCCGCAATCGAACTGGCGATATTGGCATGCGATATTCTGGATGATCTCGAGGACGGGGATGCACCTTCCAAGCTCTGGATGAACACTCCGCCGCCTCATGCCCTGCATGTAGCTACTTCGCTTCTTGCCATGGCGCCTTTGGCATTAGCGGCGAGCGTCCCGGACGAATTAGCGGGGGCGAGGCTGGCCACTATGATGAATCGGCAGCTCCTGCATTCGGCTGAGGGACAGATGCTTGATTTAGTAGACCAGATGAAAGACGAGATTTCATACCTGAATATGGTAGGCAGAAAATCAGCGCCTTTCTTCGTCATGTCCTGCATGGCGGGAGTTTTGGCAGCGGGCAGCCCGTGGAATGAAGGAGTAGCGATCTATGCGTGCGAGCTCGGCATTGCCTCACAAATAAAAAATGATGTGCGTGACCTGCTCCGTTGGGATGAAAAAAGCGATTTCTTGCGGCGTAAAGGCAGTTTGCCCATGCTGTGGCTCATGGAAAACGCGGGGGAGGAATACGGGTGGATCACGGATTATTACTCAGGGCGCATTGCTGTAGATAGTGTATTGGATAAAAAAGCCCAGTTCAGGGAGGCTTGTGAAAAGTCCGGAGCTATTTTGTATGCATCCGTCCAGGGCCGATTGTACTATAACCGTTTTTGCTCGTTGCTGGAGCAGACAGACGCCGAGCCTGTATGGAAAGATAAGCTTTTGCAGCGTTTTTCTTAACCACGCAAAAACCATTTCGGAAAATACTAATTTTTTGCGTTCTCTTTTTTTGCCTAATTCTGATATAGTATAAATGAACTATTTATTGAATAGGAAAAAAGTAGAGGCGGAGGAATTCGTATGTTTAAAGAAATGATTCGTCAGTTGGCTAGCGGCATTGCGGACAAAGAGGCAGTTCTATTTAACGCTTCCGTGCAACTGGCTGGTATTTCAGTCGAAGAACAAAAAGCTCTGCTGGATGTACTAAAAGGCAATGAAGAACAAACCAGCTTTTTCGGTTATGGATGGAATTAAATAAAGATTAACATGAAGGGAAGAGTAGGCATGAAGCAAATGGTTAGGCATGCACTTGCTGTTCTCTTTCTGCTAACATTGCTATCAGTGCTTGTATATGTTACTGCTGTAATTATTAAATTTCCAGCAAATGGAGCCTACGTCACACAACTGCCTGATGGTAATTTTACGGTACAATCACTTGCGCCAGCAGGTCAGGCACAGTTAAACGGAATCATGGTTGGCGACATCATTGCGGAAGTAAACGGGGCACCAGCGGATCAATTCAGATTTTTGAAGAAATATAATTCACTGGAGAATGCTGATGACGTAATGGTGATACAGAGGGATGGAACGATAAAAAATATATCATTTGCCAAAGCCTGGTCGGGAGAGCATTCTACTATGGAGATGCTGCTGCAGCTCTACATTCCGGGCTTTTCCCTATTCGTTTTTTGCGCTTTTTCGGTTTTTCTTTATGTGAAACGTCGAGATGACAATGCTGCGATTATGCTGATTATGTTTTTTATGTCTATCGGAATTAGCTACTATAGCTCCGCAGCCTCCACCTTGAGAGATCCGGTAGGCCTATCTGTCATTTATGTTGTACTCCCGCTAGTTTCGCTGCTGTATATGTCATTTATGAATATTTATTTGCGACGGTTTGATGTCACCTTTATAGGAAGACGAACATTATTTCTATTATTTACGCTCGTTTCTCTGATCAGCATGGCAAGCTTGATTTACATATGGACAGACTGGATTGAACTGAGGATTTTCAACATTATTAAAGTGCTCTACAGTACTTCCCTGTTATTAGGAAATCTCATTTGCATAGTCAAACTAGTAAGCAAATTCCTAAAATATCGTTATACAAAACTTCGTTCGTTGTTTACGATTACTCTTATTTCGCATGCAGTTGCCTTTATGCCGTTTGCTGTACTCAATCTGCTGCCTCAAATGTTTGGACAAGAGCAGATATTGCCACCGGCATTTACGGCATTGTTTTTATTTGTGCTGCCAGTAGTCTATTTTTACCTGAGTACCTCCAATCAGTTGTTTGATATCGATTTTATATTAACCCGTTTCAAATATTACGCAGCTTTGTCGCTTTTGCCTTCCTTGTTGATCGCCGCTGCGATAACAGTATTTATGCTTGGAAAGCATGGAGGCATCTGGTCTATAATGTTTGGCACCTTTGTATTGGTATATGCTGGAATGACCTTGTTTCTTTATGGCAAAGAGCAGGTTGACCATCGGTTTAGACCGCGTTTGTTCAAAGCTATGTACAGCTACCAGGATAGCCTTGACCGTTTTTCGCGCAATGTGGCGCGCGTAATGAAGCAATCCGATCTGGAAGCCGTTCTTCGGGATGAAATAAATAATTTGTTGCCTGTCAGCCGAGTCACTTTTATGATTGTGGATCAGGCCGAGCAAGTCGTTTATCCAATAAGCGAGCAGCATGAAGAAAAAGTGACCGCGAATTTTTTGCTGGGCTTGGAAGGGAATTTAAAGCTTGGCGATCTGATCGATCTGCCTTTTGGCCTTGGTATGATTATTGGCAAGCAGAGAGCGCGTTATCACATTTTGTGGATCGGGATGAAAAACAATCATACCCGCTTTAACTCCGATGAAATTCGCTGGCTGAAAACAATGGCCAATTATTCCAGCCTGGTTTTTGAAAATCTCTATCTAATTGAAGGGTTAATCGAAGATTTGGAGATGGAGGTCGGGAAGGAGCATACAACATCGCCTTGGGTGCTTCGCATGCTATTTTTGCTCTCCGAAAATGAAAGACGTAAGCTGGCGGCTGATTTGCATGACTCTGCGCTTCAGGATCAGCTGTTGTGGTATCGGAAGCTGGAGGGCATCCTGATGGATTATCCTTTGACAAACAAGCTGGGCGCGGAGCTTGAAGAAATTAAAGAGGGCTTGCTTGATGTTATCCATCAAATTCGGGAAACCTGCAACGAGCTAAGGCCGCCTCTTTTGAAGGAAATGGGGGTAGTTGAAGCAGTTGAGTCTTTAATAGAGCATACGCGCATGAGGGTGAATTTCGAGGTTTTGTTCCGCAGCAAAGGCATTAAGGTTGAACTGGAGGAAGAGCAGATTACAGCCATTTACCGGATTGTACAGGAGCTGCTTCGAAATGCGGACAAGCATGCGGGGGCCAGTCTTGTTGTGCTTGAGCTTGAAATGCGTAAAGGAATGATCTATTTCCGTTATAAGGACGACGGCGTCGGGATGAAAGTGGATGTGTTGACGGAGTCCTTCGAGCATATGGGTCTGTCCGGCATCAAGGAGCGGGTTGCCAGTCTCGAAGGGGAAATCAGCTTTTTGTCCGCTCCGGGAAAAGGGCTTGAAGCCATTGTTTTAATGCCTGTTATTATGGCTAACGGCAAGCCGGAAAGAGGGGATATTGCTTGATTAACATTTTGTTGGTGGACGATCACCCTTCTGTTGGAGAAGGGACAAAAACGATGATCGAGCAGGATTCAGAAATAAGGGTAACCGTTGCCTTATCTGCTCTGGAGGCGCTCGACAAGGTGCAGAAGGCGAGTTTTGACCTCATATTATGCGATTTGAATATGCCAGGCATTAGCGGGCTGGAGCTTTCCAAGAGATTGATTCAGATGGACCCAGACCGAAAAATCATTATCTACTCCGGTTATGAAATAGGCTCTCATTTTAATCTGCTCATTGAATCCGGCGTTTCGGGATTTATATCCAAAACCTCGTCGCGGGAGCAGCTTCAGCAGTCTATACGATGCGCAATGCGAGGGGAAGCCGTCATCCCGATTTCATTGCTGAAGCAATTGCGTCGACAAGAGGTACAATTAACGAGGTCGGACAAGTCGATTCAGGAGGTTTCCATTAATGAGAGGGAGATGGAGATTCTGAACGAGGTAGCCGCGGGAGTCAGCAATAAAGAGCTGGCGGCTCTGCTGCATGTTAGCCAGCGCAATGTGGAATACCAGCTGACGCGCATTTTTGAAAAGCTGAACGTCCGGTCGCGTTCTGAAGCCATTCGGGAAGCCAAACGAATTGGATTAATCAGTATGGAAATTTATTAGCGATATTAAGCTTGCAGCGGTCCTGACAAATGTAACCTCGTTCACTCCATAAAAAAAGCAAACGCCAGGATGTTGACCATGCTATCGCTTGGCCTTCCCGGAGTTTGCTTTTTGTCGTTTTATTGCATGTATTGCTCCCACTGCTCATATGACGCTGCAAGCTGTGCTTTCAGGCTCTCCACCTCGGCTTGAATTTCCTGAATTTTAATATAATCGTTAAATATCGCAGGATCGGCGAGCTTTTCCTCCATTGCGGAGATGTTTTCTTCCAGCTCGGCGATTTCAATCTCTAATTGCTCCAGCTTGCGCTGCTTGTTTCTTTCCTCACGCCGAGCTTGCTTTTCCGCCTCATAAGAAAGGGCAGGGGTAGACTCCTGAGCCTGCGCAACAGAAGCGCCAGCTGCTTTCTGCTTGCTTTGAGCCTCCTGAGCGGCCTCCTCCAGCTCGGCTTTTTTCTCGAGCATTTCGTCGTAATTTCCCAGGAAATGCTGAAAGCCCTGCGGCCCCAATTCGACAATACGTTCAGCCATTTTGTTCAGGAAGTACCGGTCGTGGGAAATAAACAGCAGCGTTCCTTCGTAATCAAGCAAAGCAGCCTCAAGCACTTCTTTGCTAAAAATATCCAGATGGTTGGTTGGCTCGTCCAAAATAAGCAAATTGGCTCCCGCAAGCATCAGCTTTGCGAGCAAAACTCTTGCTTTTTCTCCGCCGCTTAAGGTGGAAATCCGTTTTTGCACTTCGTCCCCGCTAAATAAAAAGTTGCCCAAAACCGTGCGAATTCGCGCCTCCTCCATATGGGGATAAGCGCTCCATACCTCTTCCAATATGGTGTTTTGGTCATTAAGGCGGGTATGCTCCTGATCGTAGTAGCCTACCTTGACATGCGAGCCAAACTGGATGCTGCCGCTGGATGGCTCCGTCAGGCCCATTACCGCCTTCAGCAGCGTTGATTTGCCGATGCCGTTAGGACCAACCAGAGCAACCATTTCGCCACGCGTCAATTGAAGGTCTGCACCGCGAAAAAGCGGATTGTTGCGGCCGTCGAACGTTACGGACAAATCACGAATATTAAGCACTTCTTTACCTGACATCCGCTCTACTTCAAAGCTGAAATGAGCTTTTTTCAAGTCGCCCATCGGCTTGTCCATTCGCTCCATTTTTTCCAGCGCTTTTCTCCGGCTTTGAGCGCGTTTGGTGGTTGAAGCTCTGACGATGTTTTTCTGAATAAACTGTTCCATCTTGGCGATTTCGTCCTGCTGTTTTTCGTAATGCTTCATATTGATTTCATAATTGGCGGCTTTTAGCTCCAGATAGCGGGAATAATTGCCGGTGTAGCGGGTAGCGGTATGGCGTTCGATCTCTACAATCGTATTAGCCATCGCATCCAGAAAGTAACGGTCATGGGATACAACAACAATGGCTCCCGCATAGCCGCGCAAATAATTTTCCAGCCAGGTCAACGTTTCGATATCCAGATGGTTTGTTGGTTCGTCCAGAAGCAGCAGATCGGGCGCCTGGAGCAGAATGCGCGCCAAAGCCAGACGGGTTTTCTGCCCGCCGCTTAATGTATTAATGGCCGTTTCCAGGTCAAAGTCTCCGAAGCCCATGCCATGCAAAACGCTATTGATTCTAGTATTGATTTCAAAGCCGCCTTGCTCGCGGAACCAGTCGGATATTTTGGCGTACCGCTCCAGCGTCTCGTCGTATTTTTTCTCGTCAGCATGAGTCTCCGGATCAGCTATGCGCTGTTCGAGGCTGCGAAGCTCCCGCTCCGCGTCCAGCAAATGGGAAAAAACGGCACGCATCTCCGCGATAATTGTGCGATCCGACTGCAGGCCGCTATTCTGGGCCAGATATCCGAGCTTTGTTTCTTTGGCTCTATGGATTTCGCCGGAATCATAGGAGAGCTCGCCTGCAATGATTTTGAGCAGCGTCGATTTGCCGGCCCCGTTGACGCCAACAAGGCCAATTCGGTCTCTTTCCAGCACTTGCATGGATATATGGGATAAGATGGCGGAAACGCCGTAGCTTTTGGATACATTGGATACTTGAAGCAGCATGATGAAACCTCCACTCTATAGTCGCCGCGCCAAAAACGGGCTTCTAATCTAGTTTACCACAAAGCGGCTCATCCATTGGCGAAAGTTGTATAACAATGGTACACTACAGGGTAAGGAATAGTTCATATTTGTAACGGAAACGGAAGGCTATATATGGAAAAAGACCCCCTGGAGTCATACAAGCGCCTGCTGCGCAAAGAACTGGCTGAACGGAGGAACGGATTAATGGAGGAGCAGAGGAACACAGGAGCAGAGGAAGCCTCACTTCATGCCTTCAGGCTGATCGTGGACACTTGCTCAACCTCGGTCATGCTGTATGCTTCTTTCCGCAGCGAGTTAAGCCTTAAGCCTTTGGCGGAGCTGTGCTGGAAGCGGGGAATTGGGGTTATAGCGCCTCGATGCAATCCTGCGGACCGCTCCATGACGCTTTATGAGCTGGAGCATTGGGGGCAGCTTGCCCCAGGCGCATACGGTATTCAGGAGCCGGACCCGGACTTGGCGAAAAGGCTTAATGGTCAGGTTTTGCCAGGTATCATTTTTGTGCCCGGATTAGGCTTTGACAGAGCTGGCGGCCGAATCGGCTACGGCGGCGGATATTATGATCTCTTTGCGGCCAAGCTCGGGCAAAGTCCGGACAAAGCTCCCTTATGGATCGGAGCTTGTTTTGATGAGCAAGTAATTGAAGCCGTGCCTATGGAAGGCCATGACCTGACGTTGAACGGATTGGTTACGCCAAGCGGAGTATGGCGTTTTTGAAGCTATGGCCTACGCCGCTGAAACTCTTTTATTCAACAAATATAGAGACAGAAATGGGAGGGTGGATATGGGGTTTACACATTTTAATGAGCAGGGAAGAGCCAGGATGGTAGATGTCTCCGATAAGGAAGTAACGACCCGTCAGGCAACGGCGGAATCCATGGTCCGAATGGCTCCCGATACGCTGAAGCAGATTAAAGCAGGCACGATCGGAAAAGGGGATGTGCTGGCGGTGGCGCAAGTGGCCGGCATTATGGCAGCCAAGCGTACGCCGGAATGGATACCGATGTGCCATCCGCTTTCGCTTACCGGCATCAATATTGAATTCAGCGATAATGACAACGATGAATTATACATAGAAGGCACAGTCAAAACAACAGGAAAAACAGGCGTTGAGATGGAGGCGCTGACGGCGGTATCGGCAGCAGCCTTGACCGTCTACGATATGTGCAAAGCGCTGCAAAAGGATATGGAGATTGGGCCGACCCGTCTTACAGCTAAAAGCGGAGGCAAAAACGGCGATTACAAGAGATGATTGAGATGAATACGGATGGGGGGAATGGGATATGCAGTGGAAGGTTGCGTTGTTGACCGCAAGCGACAAAGGCTCCAGCGGAGAGCGCGAGGATACTAGCGCCCAAGTCATTCGTGAGCTGGTGGAGGAGGAGCTTGGCGGCGAAATCGTGGATTACCGGATTGTGCCGGACGAGCAGGATGAAATTATGGCAGCCTTGATTGAAATGACAGAGTATTATCAAGCCGATTTGGTGCTGACCACGGGCGGTACCGGAATTGCTCCACGCGATGTAACGCCGGAAGCGACGCTTAAGGTGATTGACCGCGAGGTGCCTGGGCTGGCGGAAGCCATGCGTATAGGCTCCCTGCAAAAAACGAGGCAGGCCATGCTGACGCGCGGCGTTTGCGGCATTCGCGGCAGCTCGCTGATTATCAACCTGCCCGGCAGTCCAAAAGGCGTGCATGAAGGCCTGCTGGCTATCCTGGACCAGCTGCCCCATGCGCTGGCCATTTTGTCCGGCCGTCAGGAGGAACAAAGCTGATGGCTGATAAAGAGAAAGAAAAAGGTCCGTCGGCCGATGCCGGAACCACCGTGCTCCGCGAGGTAGCGTTAAATGAGGCTATCGGCCTCCGTTTGGGACATGATCTTACGCAGATTATTCCTGGCGTATTCAAGGGCCGACTATTCAAGCGCGGCCATCTCATTACGGAGGAGGATGTTCCGGCCTTGCTTAATATAGGCAAGGAGCATATTTATGTCATGGAGCTGGGAAGCGGAGAGCTTCACGAGGACGATGCCGCTATTGAAATGGCAAAAGCGCTGGCGAACGACAGCTTGATTTTATCAGAGCCTCATGAAGGCAAGGTGAGCCTGAAGGCGGCTTTTAAAGGCATGGCCGTCATTGATCGCAAAATGGTGGATGCCGTCAATTCACTAGGCGAGATTGCACTGGCAACCGTTCTGGACAATAAACCTGTTGAAGCTGGAGGGGCCGTTGCGGCAACCCGGGCTATCCCCCTGGTTGTATCCAAGGAAAAAGTGGAAGAGGTTAAGCGTCTGGCCGATGAGTATCGCAAAACGTCAGGCGGGGCTTCGCCCCTTCGCGTTGTTCCCTTCCGCAAGCTACAGGTCGGGCTTCTGACAACGGGAAGTGAGGTTTATCACGGAAGAATTCAAGATAAATTCGGGCCCGCAGTTGTCGAAAAGTTATCTTTTTTTGGTTGCGAAGTGGCTGAACAGCGGTTTGCTCCCGATAAACAGGATATAATTATTAATGAAATACGTTCCTTGCTGGAGCAAGATTATGATATGATACTTGTAACGGGAGGCATGTCGGTTGATCCCGATGATCGGACACCCGGCGCTATCAAGGCGTTAGGTGCGGAAATTGTGAGTTATGGCACACCTATGCTTCCAGGCTCCATGCTACTCATGGGATATATTGGCGAAGTGCCAATCATGGGATTGCCGGGCTGCGTTATGCATGATCCTTATACCTCGTTTGACGCTCTGCTGCCGCGAATACTGGCCGGGCAAAAAATTAGGAGAGAGGATATTATTGCATTGGGCTATGGAGGACTGCTTGGTTGTTAGTTTCACTGTTATGACTGTCCGGAATCGGGCTGCCTGCTTTTTATTAGTTGACGGGAGGGTATAATGATGGGAATCGGAGCAACTGGCGTCATATTGCTCGTATTGCTTGGTTTGTTGTTGTTCGGGCCTAACAAGCTGCCTGAGCTGGGACGCGCGTTTGGCAAAACGCTGCGGGAATTCAAAGCCGGAGCGAACGGTATTATGGATGACAACAACAACGATCGCCGCGAGAGCGATAATGGACGTATCGAGGTTAGCAAATCCGGCAATAGCGAAGGAGAAAAAAAGCGGCTTCCGGATTAAGCGGGCCCGCTTTTTTCTTGCTGCAAACAACCCCTATAAGGGAAGGGAGTTTCCACAGGGATGGCAATTGTCGGAAAGGATTCAAAAAAAACCGCGCGCGTCAAAGGGCTCATTTCCGAAGAAGGACTTATGCCGCTGCTGGAGCATTTGGGCGAATTGCGCAAGCGCGTTATATACGTGCTGATTATATTGACGTTGGGGCTTGCGCTTGGGATTTCGGTCGCGGAGCCTGTTTATAATTATCTTATGGCTCAGGAGCCTGTAAACGGCATGACGCTGCATACCTTTTCGTTATGGGACGGCATCGGCATGTATATGAAAATCGCATTTATCATCGCCATGATTATAACGCTTCCGTTCACAGCTTATCAGCTGTGGGCGTTCGTCAAGCCTGCTCTGCGAAAGCATGAGCAGCGCTCTACGCTAAAATACATACCTTTTGCCTTGATTATGTTTTTAATCGGCCTTGCTTTTGCTTATTTTGTTGTGTTTCCGCTTGCATTTAATTTTACCCGGATGGTTGCCACGCATCTCAATCTGGAGGAGACCTACGGCGTTATCCAATATTTTTCGTTTATGTTTGGCATATTGCTTCCTGTTTCGCTTTTATTCGAGATGCCGCTGGTCATTATGTTTTTGACTGCGCTGCGTATCGTTAATCCCAAGCGGCTTAGAAAAATGCGCCGTGTCGCGTATTTCATTATGGCCGTTATCGGGGTTGTTGTTACGCCGCCGGACTTTATTTCCGACATTCTGGTTATCATTCCTCTAATTGGGTTGTATGAAATCAGCGTATTTTTGTCCGGCATGGTTTATCGAAGACAGCAGGCCGCATTGAAGCAGCGGGGGCTTGTTGATGATGATGAAATTGAATAAGCTATTAAGTCGAGCTGTCGCATTCCGGTCGGGATGCGGCAGCTTTTTTGTTGACAGAAAAGGAAGGTTGCGGCATAATTTAAACGAATGATTAAAACGATTGTTTAAATTATTTGTTTAAATTATGCGTGATAGGGGAGAACATTATGGTTAAAGGCTTGCAAGCATTTATGAAGCGCTCTACGACTTGGGTAGGCATAATAACAGCGTTAATGTTTCAAATCATCTTTTCGGTTATTTGGATGACAGGTTATAATGGAATTACCGACAGGATGGAGCAGCTTTCTGTTGCTATTGTTAATGAGGATACGGCCATCGGTGTGCAAATTTCGCAGCGACTGATGGAGAGTATGCCTTTTGAAATGTCCAGTGAAGCTTCACTTGATGCTGCAAAGGAACGTTTGGACAAAAGAGATATCGGGATGATTTTGTTCATACCGGGAGATTTTACGGAGCAGTCTTCATCGGCGGCAGGCCATGGGAGCTTGCATTTTTATATGAACGAATCCAATCCCGCCATGATCAAAAGCATCATGAGCTCGGCTGCGGCAGGGATTGCGTCTGAGGTTAACCGTACAGCTGTAGCTTCCGGCATTGGACAGCAATTGACCGCTGGCGGGACGCCAAGCGAACAGGCTGCAGGCGCGGCGCAGGCTTTGTCCCAGCGGGTCATTGCTGAAACGCATGTTGTCCATACCGTTCAGGGGATGAATAACCAGATGGTGCCGATGATGATGGTTTTGGCCTCTTATGTCGGAGCGATGATTATGGGCATGAATCTGGAGCAGTCGTCGATCGCCTTGAAGTCCACGGTTAGCAAATGGAGCCGGTTTATTGCAAGGCTAATCATTAATGCAGGGTCAGCCGTGGTGATTTCACTAGTTGGTGTTAGCTTGCTCTCGCTGCTGGGGGGACAGATGGAAGGCGGCTTCCTTGCTCTATGGGGCTTTGAATTTATCTTTTTGCTTGTGTTTATGTTTGTCTCCCAGTTGTTTTTGTATTTGTTCGGCATGGCCGGCATGCTTCTGAATATTATGGCGCTATCCGCGCAGCTGGTTTCTTCCGGCGCTATGGTTCCACGGGAGCTGCTGTCGGATTTTTATAGCGGCTTGGGAGACGTGCTTCCGGCAACATATGCCGTGGACGGAACGATGAATGTGCTGTTTGGCGGGACCGGAACGGGAGAAGCCGTTGTTGCGCTGTCTCTGATTGGAGTGGTCGCGATTGCGGTTAGCGCCATTGCGACGCTGGCGAGGGAAAGAAGGGCTGCATAAGCCGGATTGTTTAAATTAGCAGCTTTTTGAGGACCTTCTTCCCCGCAGCGTAAGAAAATATCCCTTGCTATACTATGAAAAGGTCAATATTGGAGGGTATTTATGGCAGTTTTAGAGGACGCGGATATTAAAACGCGTATTTTGCAGGCGGCCAAAAAGCTGTTTGCGCAGCAGGGGTATGATGGAACCTCAATTCGTCAAATTTGTCAGGAGGCCGGCGCCAATGTGGCGCTGGTTTCCTATCATTTCGGCGGAAAAGAAAAGCTGTTCGCCGCATTATTCACTCATTTTTTCCCCAAGCAAAAA
This sequence comes from Paenibacillus oryzae, assembly GCF_001675045.1. Taxonomy (GTDB): domain Bacteria; phylum Bacillota; class Bacilli; order Paenibacillales; family Paenibacillaceae; genus Pristimantibacillus; species Pristimantibacillus oryzae. The sequence continues at coordinate 123,995 of NZ_LYPA01000074.1, read as the reverse complement.
ATGGATGACATTGATCCAGGGATGAATCCCGTGGATGGAGTCAAGCTGGTTATCCGCGAGGTTACCTATTTTCGGCAAGGCGATCCCCATTTTGTCAGCATTATTCAGCAGGAGATTACTTTGAACTCGCCGAGAATTGCCCACATTCGGGAGCATGTGCTGCCGACCTGGTTTTATCTGCGGAAGTGGATTGCGGAAGGCAGGGAGCAGGGCTATTTCCAATACAGGTCACTTGACAACGTTTTTTTGTCGGTGGTCGGAATTTTGCTGATGCATAGAGAGCAGCCGTATTGGAAGATGGTGCAAGAGGAAATCAGTGATTTGGAGGATCTTATCCTGGACATGACGGATTTTATTTTGCACGGGCTGCATTATAAAGGGGACGCTGCGACATGATTAAGTGGACAGGGGATAAGGAGCGGCTTAAGGAACAGATAAAAAATCTGCTTGAGGATAATCATGTTGTTGGCACGTTATCCATGCTGTGCGATGATGCCAATAGTATCGCCTTGGGTCTAAGACTTGCTTCAGATACCGGCTTGAAGGATTTGTTGGAGGAAATCAAGCTGGAGTCGCAGGCGCTTTTGGCGGAGCCTGAGCCGGAGCTGACAGAGGAGCTGTATGGCGCTTATCGGAAAACAGGCGAGCGTCTGTCGTATGAGCGTCCCTATTTTCGCAAGCGAAAGCGGCTGAATGCTTTTGCTATTATGGCGCTGGTGGAGCCTCAAAATGATACATATCGCAATGCGCTGCTTGAAATTGTGGAGTCCATCTGCAACGAAGCAACCTGGTGTTTGCCCGCTCATTATTCAGAGGAGCTGGGACCGTTGGGGAGCATCGACTTGTTTGCGGCGGAGACGGGGTTTGCACTTGCCGAGCTGTCTGTGCTGCTGCAGGACAAGCTTCCATCGGAGCTGCTGGACCGGATTGGCGATGAGGTGGAAAAAAGGCTGTTCCAGCCTTTTTTGAATGCGGTTTCTTATTCATGGGAAGGACTCCAGAATAACTGGTCTGCGGTATGCGGCGGTTCCATTGGGGCGGCTGCCCTGTATTTGATCACGGACAAGGACAGATTGTCCGCAATTCTGGAACGGTCCATAAAAGCAACAAGCTGCTTTCTGGAAGGCTACGGAGATGATGGGGCTTGCGTAGAAGGCTATTTGTACTGGCAATACGGCTTTGGTTATTATGTGTATTTCGTCTCCTTGCTCAAGCGTGCCACTGGAGGAGGGGCTGACGGATTCGCCATTCCGAAGGTGAAGCAAATCGCTATGTTTCAGCAGCGCTCCTTCTCCAGTCGGGGAACCGTTATTAATTTTTCAGATTCGCTTCCCCGCAGCGGCGTGTTCATGGGATTAACCTGGCGCTTGCGGGACGAATATCCAGAAATTGCGATGCCGCATCCTGAATTGCGCTGCGCCTACAGCGAGGATCATTGCGGGCGGTGGGCTCCAGCTCTGCGAAATTTGATATGGGCGTCTGGTCGGGAGCGGGCCGAAGCTGCTCATGAGGATTGGCCGGCTGAGGCGGTGTATATGGCAGACTCAGCGTGGATGGTATCTCGCCATGCAGGTAAGGATAATTCCGTATATTGTTTTGCGGCAAAAGGCGGGCATAACAACGAACCGCATAATCATAACGATTGCGGCAGCTTTCTGCTTCATGCAGACGGGGAGGCCTATCTGGCGGAGCTAGGCAGCGGCATGTATACGGAGGCTTATTTCGGCCCTCGGCGTTATCAGCATTGGTGCAACGGCTCGCAGGGACATTCCTTGCCCATTGTGAGCGGCTGCACGCAAAGCCCGGGAGATGCCTTTGCAGCGAAGATTATTACTGCAGAGATCGGCGGGGATGAGGACCGCTTTGCTCTTGAGCTGGCGGGGGCGTATCCCGAGGAAGCAGGGCTAAAGAGCTTGCTCCGGCAGTTCCGCTGGAGAAAAACCGGCAGACCCGTACTTGAGCTTAGGGATATTATTGTGTTCAAGGATTCAGCTTCTCTGGACAAAGCTGACTTGCTGGACAATTCTGCTGCGCCGAAAACTTCTTTGGAGATGGGGAATTCTTTTGAGGTGAAGGATAGAGGTTTTGGCGAAGGAACTGCTCCGTTTGGAGAGAACGTGCTGACAGAGAGGTTTATTACGCTGCTAGAGCCAAAGCTGGAGCGAACGGGAAGGATTTTGCTTGAGGCCGGGCGAAAGCTGAGCATTCATTATGACGAGCATTTATGGTCGCCTCAAGTGACAAAACGCTCCGATACCGATCATTTCGGGCGAGAGCGGAGCTGGTATAGTCTTGATTTTACTTGGATGGGGGACAAGGCTGCAGTAAGGGGTGGAGAGATTGCTGCTTGTTTTGAGTTTGCCTTTGCGTGATGCGCCCGCTGCCGGCAGCCAAGAAAAATATCCCTGAAAATTGATGCCAGGCACTTGAAATCAGATTCGAAAAAAAGTATTATAAAGATGGTTGTTAGCACTTAACGCTTATGAGTGCTAACAAATTGACAATAAGCGACAATATTAGAAGGAGGCTATTTTCAATGATTAAACCTTTGGGTGAACGCGTATTGATTGAACCAATCGCGAAGGAAGAAACAACTGCGAGCGGCATCGTGCTGCCGGATACGGCGAAGGAAAAGCCGCAAGAGGGCAAAGTAATCGCTGTTGGCAGCGGCGCGCTGAAAGACGGCGTACGCGTAGCATTGGAAGTAAAAGAAGGCGACCGCGTTCTGTTCTCCAAATATGCGGGAACTGAAATCAAATACGAAGGCAAAGAGTATTTGATCATGAAGGAAAGCGACATCCACGCGATTTTTGAATAGGCGTTTTTTAAATAAAAAACGTTTTGTTACCTTGCACATGATGCGTTTAGGGATACCGCTACTTCATAACGTGAGGTCGCGGATTCCGGAACAACTTACACATACTTAACATGACTATTCGGGAGGTTATTCACTCATGGCTAAAGAGATTAAATTCAGTGAAGACGCTCGCCGCTCCATGCTGCGCGGCGTTGACGCTTTGGCAAATGCGGTAAAAGTAACACTCGGTCCTAAAGGCCGCAACGTGGTGCTTGAGAAAAAATTCGGCAGCCCGCTTATTACCAATGACGGTGTTTCCATCGCTAAGGAAATCGAGCTGGAAGACGCTTTTGAAAACATGGGCGCTCAACTGGTTAAAGAAGTAGCAACAAAAACAAACGATGTAGCAGGCGACGGTACAACTACGGCAACCGTTCTGGCTCAAGCTATGATTCGCGAAGGTCTGAAAAACGTTACAGCCGGCGCTAACCCTATGGTTATCCGCAAAGGTATCGAAAAAGCGGTTAAAGCTGCTGTTGAAGAGCTGAAATCCATCTCCAAGCCTATCGAAGGCAAACAATCCATTGCTCAGGTTGCGGCTATCTCTTCCGCTGACGAAGAAGTAGGCGAGCTGATCGCTGAAGCTATGGAGAAGGTTGGAAACGACGGCGTTATTACCGTTGAAGAATCCAAAGGCTTCAATACGGAGCTGGAAGTGGTTGAAGGCATGCAGTTCGACCGCGGCTACATCTCCCCTTATATGATTACGGATACTGACAAAATGGAAGCTGTCCTCGACAACCCTTACATTTTGATCACCGACAAAAAAATCTCCAACATTCAGGAAATCCTGCCTGTTCTGGAGAAGGTTGTACAATCCGGCAAGCAGCTTCTGATCATTGCTGAAGATGTGGAAGGCGAAGCTCAAGCAACTCTGGTTGTAAACAAGCTGCGCGGCACATTCACTTGCGTTGCGGTTAAAGCTCCTGGCTTCGGCGACCGCCGCAAAGCTATGCTGCAAGACATCGCTGCTCTGACTGGCGGCCAAGTCATTACAGAGGAGCTGGGCCTTGAGCTTAAATCCACTGTTGTTGAACAACTGGGCTCCGCTCGTCAAATCCGCATCACTAAAGAAAACACAATCATCGTTGACGGCGCTGGCAACAAAGCCGACATCGATGCTCGTGTTAACCAAATCCGTGCTCAACTGGAAGAAACAACTTCCGATTTTGATAAAGAAAAACTGCAAGAGCGTCTGGCTAAACTGGCTGGCGGCGTAGCGGTTATCAAAGTTGGCGCAGCGACTGAAACCGAGCTGAAAGAGCGCAAGCTTCGCATTGAAGATGCTCTGAACTCCACTCGCGCTGCTGTAGAAGAAGGCATCGTTTCCGGCGGCGGTACAGCGCTGGTTAACGTATACAAAGCAGTTGCTGCTGTTTCCGCTGAAGGCGACGAAGCTACTGGCGTTAACATCGTGCTCCGCGCTCTGGAAGAGCCAATCCGCACAATTGCAGCTAACGCAGGCCAAGAAGGCTCCGTTATCGTTGAGCGCCTGAAAAACGAAAAAGTAGGCATCGGCTACAATGCTGCCACAGGCGAATGGGTAAACATGTTCGACGCAGGTATCGTTGACCCTGCCAAAGTAACTCGCTCCGCACTGCAAAACGCTGCTTCCGTAGCAGCTATGTTCCTGACAACCGAAGCTGTCGTTGCCGACAAGCCTGAGCCTAAAGGCGCAGCTGGCGCCGGCATGCCGGACATGGGCGGCATGGGTGGAATGGGCGGAATGATGTAAATTGACCTGAAATCCCTTGCCTAGCAAGGAATCTCAAGTTAAAAAACGTCATATGACCACATTCTGACTACATGAATAAAAAATAGGCTTCTCACGAGTTCAGTCGAACTTTGTGAGAAGCCTATTTTATTTAGCGTTGCGAAGTTGATCAAGCATTTGGTTAAGCTTCTTGTCAAAAGTGAAAACGGTATGACTGCCGATCTTTGAGTAGGCGAAGAGAAGCGAATCAACAAAATCGATTTTGATTTCACTGTAGACCTTCAAAGCTTCGATCAGCATATTTTTGTCATGTGTTGTAATATTGCTGTATGTGAGCAGGTTCTTCAATGCATCAAAGATACTGACTCTTTCGACCTTGTATACCTTTTCCAACACATATACGACTTCGGCGATGACTTCGTTAGGGATAAAGATATAATGGTTTTCAATTTTGTCTTTAGCTGGTTCAATGAACTGAGCCGCATCTTGAAGCAAATAACGCAGTATTACATTTGCATCAGCGATGTTCATGTTTGTCCTGCACACCCTTTTCCCATGCGCCTTGTTCGAATTGGATTAAATCCAAATTAGCGTATTGCTTTAGAGAACCTCTGGCAGTATGGGAAGAAGCGGTGGGACGTTTGTAAAGAGAGGAGTCCCCAATAGGCAATATGATTAATTCGACATCCTGATTTTGAAGGTCTTCAGGAAGATCAACGATATGTTTTAAAGCGTCACTGTTTGTGATTTTTCTGACGAAGTTCATATTAATCACCGTCCTTAAATTAATTATAGCTGATTCAGGGCGTACTCACAATTACCAAACTTACAGGAGCATCCAGAAGCTGGTGTTACTAAACGAGAGGTCATGGAGCAGCGGGCTTGCTGCACTGGCTGAAAGCATTAAGCCTACGAATAGTTTAATGTAAATCCGCAATATTCGCAGTTTTTGTATTCTTCAGGAAGAATTATGGCTCGTGCTCCACAGCCTGTGCAGGTAACCGTCTTAGGTCGAGAGGGGGAATTCCGTTGCTGTTGAGACCCATTATGCTGGTATTGCTGCTGCAAGGGATTTGAAGACTATGATGGCTGCAGAAGTCTTAAGTTTGTTCGCTGACCGGCCCAACCGTGAATGTGCGTCAGCTGGCCTTGAAGTCATGTTATTTTGGCTGTATGTGTATTGGATAAAAAGTTGCATCAGGGACTTATGCCGCTTGTTTATTATTGTACGTGATTTGTGAAGAATTCAACAGTCCTCATTCTCTACGGCAAAGTAGTGCGGGGTTATTGTATCGTGTATGATAGAGATATGAATCTACTTCAGGAGGACAGGCGCAAATATGTTTGTATTAGTGGGAATTCTTTTTTTGCTTTTGTATGGCGTGCTAGTTTTTTATATCGGCTGGAGCGGGTGGAACTGGATGCGTCCTGCCGTATCGGCCAAGTTTAAAATCGCGTATGTTGTTGTATTGGTTCTTTTGGCCTCATCCTTTATTCTGGGGAGATTTTTTGGAGATTTCGCCTTATTAAGCATGATTGGCTCCTACTGGCTCGCTATTTTTTCGTTGCTTTTGTTAATGCTCCCGCTTGTCCATTTGACGACATGGCTGCTTCGCCTGACCTCGCTGCCACGGCATTCCGTGCAAAAGTGGGCGGGCTCGCTAACGCTTGTAGCGCTTGTTTCGCTGCTTATTTACGGCTCTTACAATGCCTATACTCCCATTGTGCGGGAATATGACGTTCAATTGGATAAGAAGGTCGAGGGATTGTCGGAGCTGAAAATAGTGATGGCGGCGGATATGCATTTTGGCCTTCTGTCGGGCAAAAACCATGCCAAACGTCTGGTGGAGGAAATTAATGCGTTAAAGCCGGATCTGGTGTTGTACCCCGGAGATATCATTGATGATGACTTGGATGCGTATTTGAAGCGGGGAATAGATGAAATCATTAGCGAGATCAATGCGCCTTATGGGGTTTATGCCTCGCTCGGCAACCATGACAAGCTGGACGGCCCCTTGGAGGAGCTGATCGACGCTCTGGAGCGCAGCAATATGAAGGTGCTTTACGACGAAGGCATTGTCATTGACGATAAACTGACGCTAGTTGGCCGTAAGGACCGGACAGAAAGCGACCGTGCGACGATGGAAGAGCTGATGAGCACGGTGGATCATTCGAAACCCGTTATTGTATTGGATCACCAGCCCTACGATCTCGGTATAGCTGCCGATAATGGGGTAGATCTTATGGTGTCAGGCCACACGCACCGCGGCCAAATCGCGCCGGCCAATCTCATAACAAGCGCGATTTTTGAAAATGATTGGGGTTACCTGCAAAAGGATTCCCTTCACTCCGTTGTTACGTCAGGCTTCGGCTTCTGGGGACCGCCAATTCGCATTGGCAGCCAGTCGGAGATCGTGTTGATTAATTTGAAGTTTGATTCTTAGCAGGCTGTACAACATAGGACTCCCATATTGTCATAACAATAAAAGAGGCATCGCTTTCGTTAAAGTAACGGAGGTGATGCCTCTTTTCTAAAAATATTTTTTAATCTTGATGGCACTCTTGAAGATATAAGCTAAGGGTAAATGCAACTTTACCAGAGTTGCCTCAGGGATTATTGCTAAATTAGGCTAAGCAATTATTGAGTTTCTGCTTCCCCCGTCTCCAAAAGACTTAGAAATACTACTTACTGACAAGCAACCCCATCCCCATCGCGGTCCAGCTTGGACGAGTAACCGGGATCGCCCTTGTACAAGGGTGCTTTCCCGGCTTCGCGGACCGCTGCGCAATTGGCGTAAACGACCTCTTCGTCGCCTGCTGGCGCATCTGGAAACAGATTCTCCGGCTTCTCCACCACAAACAGCACCTTTGTTCCATCCGGATAATCCGAAAGCTGATGTCCAACCCAGCTTCCTGCGCCGCGGTTGTCGCTGGAGGCGACATAAGCGACGCTGGCGCCTTCGCCGCCTTCCTTGCACATGGCCATTGGCCATTCATCGCGGTCATAGCCTTTTTTGGTATCTATGCCGGCGAGCGATTTTTTACGGTTGGCTTCTGCGCCAGCCCTGTCTATCGTGCAAACATTGCTATGCCCTTGCTCGATAGCGCCATAAATATGAAGCGCAGTTTCAGGGTATTTTTCACTCGGAAACAGAAGCTCGTAGTCATAGCTGGTATTCTTTGCTTCCCCTGGGGAGAGAGTAACGGTAACACCGCCACATGCGGAGAGGGTTAGAATGGCTGCAATGAGCGTAAAAGTTAGCAAATAAAGCTTGAGCAGCCCCGAAGCCTTTTTTAAGCTTAAGCGTTCAAGTGTAAAACGGTCCTTCATAATGGTTGGCCCCCTCTGACTGGTATAGATGTATGGGTACACGCGGCCCCCGAACCATTTTATAACAAAATGGCTCGATTGACGAGAAAAGCTATACCGGAACGTAGGGGCGCCTGCGCAAGCAGGGAATCAGATTATGTTTTTGATGAAAAGGTAGGAATAAAAGGTACCTGTTTTCATGAAAATACACGAAAACAGAAGAGCGTCCGCGAGCGCTGCATTTGTAAGCGAAATATTGTGCTGCAACAGAGCAAAATTAGCGATTTTCAGTCTAAAATGAAATTTTACTGTAAGCGTCGCCAGGCGTATAGTTCATATATCGCGATTCATTTTAGTTGCAAGATTTTATTCAGAAGGCAGGCGATGAACGCCTATGTTGTCCGACGCGAAAAAATGGCTGATTGGCAAACCGCTTAAATCAAATGAACTGGGAGAGCAAAAGCTGAACAAACGGAAGGCGCTGGCGATTCTGTCCTCCGATGCTTTATCCTCCGTCGCTTACGGGCCGGAGCAAGTGTTTATTGTGCTTGCCGCTGCGGGAGCAGCCGCTTATTGGTATTCCATCCCGATTGGGATGGGCGTGCTGCTGCTGCTGACTGTGCTCATTTTGTCCTACCGTCAAATCCTGTACGCTTATCCGCAGGGCGGCGGTGCTTATGTCGTCGCCAAGGAGCAGCTTGGCGTTTACCCCGGACTCATCGCGGGCGGCTCTTTGCTTGTCGATTATATTTTGACCGTTGCGGTCAGCGTTTCGGCAGGGACGGATGCAATTACCTCCGCAATTCCGATTCTGCATGAATACAACGTTCCGATTGCTATTTTGTTCGTAATGGTCATTACGCTGCTGAACTTGAGAGGCCTCACGGAATCTGCATCCATTATGGCGTATCCCGCCTATTTGTTTGTACTGGCGCTGCTTATTTTGATCATCGGCGGCTTATGGCGTATTGCGACCGGTCAGGAGCCGCCGGGAGCGCATGGCACATTTGGCGTGCCGGTAGCTGGAGTCGGACTGTTTTTGCTGGTAAAGGCTTTTGCTTCCGGCAGCTCAGCATTAACAGGGGTTGAAGCGATATCCAACGCAATTCCTAATTTCAAAGCTCCAGCTGCCCAAAATGCGGTCAGAACATTGCTCGCAATGGGGATTCTGCTTGCGGTTTTATTCGCGGGTATCCTTTTTCTTGCCTATTATTACGGCATTTCGCCCCGTCCTGAGGTGACGCTTGTTTCGGATATCGCGGAGCGAACCTTTGGCCGCGGCTTCGTTTATTACCTGATTCAGGGCGTGACGGCGCTTATTCTGATTTTGGCCGCCAATACGGGCTATTCGGCTTTCCCGATGCTTGCGGTTAATTTGGCAAAAGATAAATTTGTGCCCCGAATGTTTTCGGCAAGAGGCGATCGATTAGGGTATTCCAATGGCATCATTGCGCTGGGATTGCTGTCGATTGTACTCATTATCGCTTTTCAGGGGCGTACGGAACGGCTTATTCCGCTTTATGCAGTGGGCGTGTTTATTCCATTTGCGCTTTCGCAAACGGGCATGACCTTGAAGTGGCTCCGCGAAAAGCCAAAGGGCTGGGCGCTTAAGCTAGGCATTAATGCAATAGGGGCATTGGCGAGTCTGACGGTTGTGCTGATCTTTTTTGTGACAAAACCGACGCAGGTGTGGCCGGTGCTTATTTTTCTGCCGGCGCTGATTGTAGTGTTTCTTCTCATTCGCGGCCACTATCGTGCGGTTGGGGACGGGCTCAGAATAAGCGAGGAGCACGAACCTTCCATTGAAGGAAATGTGCTGATTGTACCGGTGGCGGGCATTACGAAGGTTGTGGAGGGTTCGCTCAATTATGCAAGATCCTTGGCTGCCGATCACTTAATCGCTGTTCATGTCAGCTTCGATCGGGAAGAGGAAGAAGCATTCCGGGTAAAATGGGCCGAGTGGCAGCCCGATGTTCGTCTGGTAACCTTGCACTCGCCGTACCGGAGCATCATTCAGCCGTTGTCCAAATTTATTGATGTCATGCAGCGTAAAGCAGGAGCGGCAAATTACCGGGTGACGGTTATTATTCCCCAGTTTGTTCCCAAAAAGGGCTGGCATAATATGCTGCATAACCAATCCGGCTTTTTGCTCCATACGTATTTGCTGTACAGGCGCGATATTATTGTTACGACCGTTCCGTACCATTTGCCTAAATAACATGTCTGGACGATCGGGGCAGGGGATCACGCAGATACTGTCATATCGTTCGTCTTCATTGCTCATATGCAAAAAAAACGGTGCTGTCCGAAAAGTTACGCGGCACGCATAACTATTCTGCAGGTACCGCTTTTGTTGAATATTTATTACACCGTAACAGACTTTTCGGACAGCTCCGTCTATGTTTAACCGACCATACGTTTGGCAACCGTTTTTGGCTTTTCCGTCCCAGTTGTAGAGCAGGAGGAAGAGCCATATGTATTGCATATGTCGAAGTGGGGACATTTTCGGTATTGCACTAGGGCGTCGTCCAGCTTTTGGCTGGCGGCAAGCACCGAAGGATCGGTAAAGGATTCGTGCTGTTCAAATGCCAGCTCCATCATGCTGCGGAGTCTTTCAATCCCTTCCCTGCAAGCACATAGAGTCATAGAATCACCGACCTCCCGAGTTTAAGCTGTGCTTTCTTCTAAGTTTACAACTAATAGAGATTAATGGCTATATGTGGAAGGTTATTTTTGCATAAAAAGTTTTATGAATATCGTATTCAATGAGACTAGAGTCCAATTTTTAGGAATTGCGCAATGAAGAATTAATTTGACAATCCCGAGTTAATAGCCGGATCATTCGCAAAAAGACTTTCAATTGGAAAGGCCCGCCAAATGGCGGGCCTTTCATCAGTTAGACGAGAGCTGTAATCATCGATGCATGCATGGAGGATGCATTACATATGATCAATTACCATTTGCCGCCGTAGCCGCCCCAGCCGAAGCTGCAAGCGATGATCACCAGCAAAATGAAGAGAACCAGGATCGCACCAACGTTGTTATAAGCACCACCAACGCAACCGGACATTAAACATGCACCTCCTTACGTTTTGAGTACAGTGTAGGTTATGCGCCTGATGTGCTGGTTGATTGGGCAGCTGTTCCTATGGCAATTGAACTTCGGCTTTTGCCTAATGCGAGGATATTTGTGAGGCAATGGATGGACATGTAACGGGGTGTGGACTGACAATTCGCCGTGACCGGGGCTGATGGTTTGGGCGTATACAAAAATAAGCAAACGCACATATTTCCGAAACGCCTATACCGTTTTCCAACTTATACATAGGATACTGTACCTTGAGAAAAAAGGAGATGACAATGAATGAACTATGCAGCAAACGTTTCTGGCGGCGGAAACAACCACTATCCTGTAGCAGGCGCAGCTTGCGGTCCTGTAGGCGGCTTTAACAGTGCTGGAAGCATCCTCGTGCTCTTTATCCTTCTGGTAATCATTACTCGCGCTTGCCTGTACTAATTATCTCTCCCTTTCCATTGCCTATAACAAGCTGAGATAGCATGCAGAACTCCTGGGCGGTTTTCGTCCAGGCGTTTTGCGTTGATGCATAACCGAGGATAGGGCTAATCCCTATATTTTGATATACTACATATATAAACACGGCGCCATCCGCGCTTTAGTTGCAAAAGAAACAGGAGAGAGAATATGACACAAAAGACAAATACAAATACAAACGGCGATCCTTTGTTTGCCCCGGATTCCAGCAAAAACAATACAGGCGGGCTTACGCCGGTTTATTTGCTTGCAGGGTTTCTTGGCAGTGGCAAAACAACGCTGCTTCTGGCATTGCTTGAGCGTTTAAAGGCGCAGGGGAGAAAACCAGCCGTCATTATGAACGAGCTTGGCGACGTAAATTTGGAGCGCCAGCTTTTTGACGACGAGCTGCCTATGTCCGAGCTGCTGGGCGGGTGCATCTGCTGCAGCAGCAGGGGAGATTTGAGTCTGGAAATTCATGGACTGATGGAACGGGAGCAGCCCGATATTATTTTGATTGAAGCAACGGGAGCCGCAAATCCACTGGAATCCATCGATGGGATTACGGAAGCGTCCATGTATCAGAAGGTTCAGCTACAGGGCGTTATTACAGTAGTGGATGGGTCATTATTGCTGGAACGAGGGAGAAATGGAAAGGGCAAAACCTTCAAGCTGTTGTTGGAGGGCGTTCGTTGTGCAACACTGCTTGTATTGGGTAAAGGGGACAGGCTGGAGCCCGAGGAGAAGGTGGAGGCGCAGCAATTGCTAAGAGAATGGAATGCGTATGCGCCCATCGTTTCTTCATTCCGCGGACAGCTGGAGGATTGGACTCCATTTGAGGACATGGATAATGGAGCAGCCGTTTCTAGACAACATGAAACACAGACGGAAACAGAGGGACAGCCCCGGTCCACACAAATCCAATCTGCACAAATGCAATCTGTACAAAGCCGTTCCCCCTTTAACATGATTTCATCCAAAGCTGGTCAGGATCATGATCATGTTATGGCCGTTACTTATTATTTTGAAGGGCCGGTTGATAGCGAAGCCTTTGAGGAACTGCTGAATACATTGCCGGACAATATTTATCGCGCCAAAGGCATCGTCAGGTTTGGCGACACATCAAGCGGCAGCCGCTTTTTGTTCCAGTACGCGTATAAGGAAACCGATTTTATGCGAATTGAACCGCAAGGGGACGTCCACGACGTCGCCGTGTTTATCGGGGAGCATTTTTCCCGGCAGGAGCTGGTGGAAAAACTGGAGCAGCTTAAAGGGATTCAAGGAGCATAGTTTCCAAGCAACGTTTCTGACGAAAACACGGGACGGTTGTTCCCGGATTTCCTGAAGGATAGGAGCAAATAGCCAAATCCGGGAACGAATACAAGCGAACATTGGAAGCGGTTAGGAAAAACCAAACCTTACCCCTTAACCGCGGAACCTACTGTTAATGCATTCTCCACCTGCTCGCTGAACAAAACGTAGATGAGCACCGTTGGCAAGCTCGCAATCGTCATGGCGGCGCCCATCGCGCCCCAGTCGGTTGTGAATTGGCCCTGGAAGAACAAGAGGCCAAGCGGGAGCGTTTTCAGGCTTTCTTTTGTAATGAGAATAACGGCCATCGTAAACTCATTCCATGAGTTAAGGAAAATAAAAATAACCATTGTTGCCAGGGCAGGCTTGATAATCGGCAGCATAATGCTGAAGAACGTTCGATAGATGCTGGCCCCGTCGATACAAGCCGATTCCTCCATTTCAATGGGGATGCTGCGGAAGAAGCCGTAGAATACCATGGATGCAAAAGAAATATTAAAGGCGATATACGGAACCATCAGCGCCCCGTATGTATTTGCGAGATTCAAGTCCCGCACCAGAATGGCAAGCGGTATCATAATTACTTGAATCGGAATAAACATGCCGATCAGAATATACGTGTGCGCCAGCTTGCTGAAGCGCCAGCGAAGGCGAGCCGCAGCATATGAGAACATAACCGCCAGCAGCAGCGCGCCCAATACGGTGACAATCGCAACAAGCAGGCTGTTCATAAAATAGACCGGCACATCGTAATTTGACCAGGCCGCCACATAATTTTCGAAGCGCAGCGTGGCAGGCGGCCCAAAGGGATTGGTTACAAAAATCTCATCATTATTTTTGAACGAATAAAAGATCATCCAGAGCAGAGGGTACACCGATATAAGCGCATACAGCCAAAGGAAGATCGGCAGTCCAGGCCTGCTTTTTCTCATTCTCATTATCCAGGTCATGTTGTTTGATCACTCCTGCCTTGAAAATAGTTTCCATGTTCCCGCAGTACCGGGCAGCTACTAAGCATACGTGTTGACACGGCCTCTAATATGTCAGGCGTTCTCTCGCAATAAAGCGATTGATGATGAGCGTTGCGAGCAAGCATTCCAGTACAAGAATAGCCGCCGCCGCGCTGCCATAACCAAATTCTCCAACGCGGAACGCCGAGCGATACATCAGATAGGTAAGCGTGTAAGTCGATGTTCCCGGGCCGCCGCTTGTCATGATGAACATGTTTGCAAAAGCATTTAAGCCGCCCGTGATGGCAAACACCAGACAAAATTTGTAGGTCTCCGCCATCATTGGAATGTTGATCTTCCAGATCGCTTGAAGCTTTGTTGCGCCATCGATGCGAGCCGCCTCCATATATTGCTCGGGAACGGACTTTACTCCGGCAAGCAGCAGGGCAAAGTGATAGCCCATATATTGCCATGCATTCACAAACGCAATGGCGATAATGGCTGTTTTGCTGCTGGACAGCCAGTCCTGACGATAGGACAAACCAAGCATGTCAAACACCCGATTGATAAGCCCGTAGTCGGCGTTATAGATGGAGAGCCAAAGCTGGCACACAACCGTAATGGAGAGGACAACGGGAATAAAGAAGGCAATTCGCAAAATCCGGCGTCCCTTAAACTTCATATCGGCAACCGCAAACGCCAGCACCGTGCCAATCCCGATTTGCGTAACCGTTATAATCAAAGCGAAGATCAGACCGTTATATACTGAGGTAAAAAACAGCCGGTCCTCGAACAGCCGCTTGTAGTTGTCGAACCAAATGAACGTTCCTTCCGTCAGGCCGTCCCATTCATACAGGCTGCGGAAAAAGGTTTGCACGATGGGGTAAAACACCATCACGCTATACAGCAGGAGGGCAGGCAATATAAACAATAATATCGCTGTTTTGTTTCCGAGAAATTTGTTCATCTCATCACATCCTTATGTCGATCTAACCGCTGAAGGCGCAGGCGCACCCTCTTGAGAGAGAGTAAAAAGGGGCTGTTCGAAAAGTCTGTTACGGTGAATAACTATTCAGCAAAACCGGTACCTGCAGGAAAAGGGTGTCTTGGAGGCTCAAACCTATTTGTCCGCTTTATTTTGATCCTATTTTTTAGTGGATAAAAGCCGACAAAAAAACTCGCCCTCGAGACACCCTTTCCCCTCCGGTCCTCTCTGCTGAATAGTTATTCGTTCCGCTTGACTTTTCGGACAGCCCCTCTCCTTATCCTGCAGAATATATAGGGCAGTCTGCTCTTATTTGGCCTGAGGGATCGCCTTGTTTACGTCCTGCACAAAGTCGTCAGCGCTGTATGCCCCGGTCATGAGGCTTTGCGTAGCGTCCTCAATTGCCGCTTTGAACTTGGCATCGGACATCCCCCATGCAAAGGCGGTTGTGCTCGTGATTTTGCCAATATCATCGGACAACTGCTGCATCATTGGCGGATATTCCGTGACGATAGCTTTATCCACCTTTGTTGCGACAAGCGGGTTGCCGCGTTCGGTATATTTGTATTCCGCATATTTCAGGGAGATGAACGCCGCGACCTTCGCCGTAAGCTCAGGGTCCTTAGTATCCGGGTTAACGGCGTAGCCAGCCGGTCCGCCGCCACCGCTGAATGCGTATTTGCTGGCTTCATAGTTTGCTGCATCTTTTCCAGGGAAGTACATCCAGCCTACTTTATCGCCAAGCTGTTTCGTTGATTCTGCAATTTCCCACTGGCCGTTCAGGAACATCGCTGCTTTTCCTTGATGGAACAATGCTGCCGCCTGGTCATAGTTGAGGTTTGTCGCGCCTTTTGGCAGCAGGCCCGCTTTCACCAGTTCAACCAGCTTTTCCGCTGCTTCCTTGTAAGCGGCGTCGCTGGCGCTGGCTTCGCCCTTATCCAGCTTCACAATACCGCTTGCGTCATTGCGAGTGGCAAACATGTCATAGAGCGCAACCGTAATCCATTTTTCTTTAGCAAATAAGGACATCGGCGTAATTCCGGCGGCATTAAATGTATTAACGGCTTGCATTAGCTCGTCGTACGTGGTTGGCAGCGCGACGTTGTTTTGCTCAAACAGCTCCTTGTTGTAGAACAGAAGCGCAAACTCATTTCCCGCATAAGGGAATGCGTAAGTGTGTCCGTCATCCGTTACGAGCGTATTCATCGTGCTTGGATACATTTTGTCCCTGAAGCCAAGCTCGTCAACGTATTTGTCCAGCTCCAGAATGTTGCCCGATTTTTTGAACGTGTTGATGATATCAAGGCCCGCTTGGAAAATATCGGGAAGATTGCCGGTCGCAGCGTAGGTTTTCAGCTTTTGCCCATCATCCTGCGCCTGAATTTCCAGCTCCAGCTCGACATTTGGCATTTCCTTCTTTAGCTCGGCTACAGCATAGTCATAAGGGAGCTTCGTGTCATCATCGGCATACTGGGCGTAAATGCGCAGCTTTACCGGCTCGGCTGTTGCTTCTGTAGGCAATGCTTCCGTAGACGTCGCTCCTTCTGCTGCCGGAGCGGGAGAATTCGTAGCGCCTCCGTTTTTTGTATTGCTGCTTGATCCGCAAGCCGCAACAAATACCAGGCTTAAGCTCATAAGTGCAATTGCTAGCTTCTTCATTAGGTGACCTCCCGATTAGGTTTCTCTTTACAAGTTTGATTATAGTAGGCGCCCCTTCTTATGGTAATGAAAAAAACGCTTCCTTTTGGTAAAATCCGCGCCAGATTATTTATTGATGCGCGCCAAAAGCTATTGCCGGCTTTTTTCATATTCGCTTGGCGAATAGCCATAGAATTTTTTGAAGCTTTTGCTAAAATAGCCCGGATCGTTATAGCCGACCCGCTCCGCGATATCCGCCAGCTTTAACGTATTGCGAGCAAGCAGCTCGCGCGCCTTCTGCATCCGGTATTGCGTCAAATAATCGCTGACGGTAACGCCAACCTCCTTCTTGAAAACGGCGCGCAGATAGCTGGCGTTAATGTACACATGTCCGGCAATCTGCTCCAGATACAGCCCGGAATCGGCAAAATTTTCCTCCATATAGGCGATTGCCGCCTTTGCTATTTTGGAAGAGCGGGTATTGCGGTGTTTGCCGTTGTATTCGACTGCTTTGCGGAACAGCTCCTTCAGCCACTGGAAGGTGACTTCCGCGGAATCCAGCTTCCGAATTTCGTTATAAGGGTAAAATTGCTCGCCAAAGCAATCCTCGACGGGATGCCCGGATTCTTCGAAATAAGCCAGATTCACGGAAACCAGGCCCATGCAAATGACATAAATATAATCTATGGGCAGCCTTCGCGTCTGCACCTGCTTAAACAGCTCGTCGAGCTTTTCCTCCACTTTGGCCCACTGATTAAGCCTCAGAAGAACCAACAGCTCCTCGTTTACCTCCGGCGGATACAGCGGCTGATTGCCTGCCGACGGCAATTGCTCGCCAAACGGAATGACGCGCCCGCTTCCAAGCACAAACTTGCTTTGCAGCGCTTCAAGCGCCTCGCCGTAGGAGGCGGAAATCCCTCTGAACCCTTGCTTGCTCCGTCCAACGCCGATTGTAATGGTGAACTTCAAATATTTATGGATGAGATAACATAGCTTTTCATGGCCTTCCAGGGACAGCATTTCCTCCGTTCGGCCGCCCGGATGCAGAATAAGACAAACGATCCGCCCCTCCGGCCCATTAAAAGTAAGATAGCTGCCGCTTTCCTCCAGCGCTTCGTTCAGCACATTGGTTACAGCGTATTTCATGAGCAGCCGATCGCCGGGTTTGCTCCACTTGAGATCCATCTGATCAATTTCGATGCAGGCTACCGAATAAGCGCCGCTTTTTGCCTCAATACCAAGCTGGATCAGCCTGCGAAGCGTTTCCTCCTCCGATAGAGCATATTCCTTGCTTATGAGCTGGCCAAGGAAGCTTTCCTTGATCATTTCCATGTTGCCGCGCAGCGTCATCCGTTCCTCTTGCGCCTTTTCGTGCTCCTGCCGCAGCCGAATCAGCGTAAGCAGCAGCTCATCCTTGGAAAAAGGCTTCAGAATATAGTCTTCCACGCCAAGCTTCAGCGCCCGCCGGGCATAATCAAATTCGTTGTGGCCTGTAATGAGCACGATGCTTGTTGCGGGGTAAAGCTGCTTCAGTTTTTCCGAAAGCTGCAAGCCGTCCATAAACGGCATCGTAATGTCCACCAGCGCAATGTCCGGCGGATCGCCTGCCGCTAGCTCCAAAGCTTCAATGCCGTTGCGAGCTTCCAAAGTCAAGGAGAAGCCCAGCGCCTCCCAATCCAGGACAGTACGCAAATAATCGCGAAAAATAAGTTCATCGTCAACAATCATCATTTTTATCATCTGAGAAGGTTTCCTCCTGTAAGCTATTTAGCGGCAGCGTAACCGTTACAATTGTCCCGCTCCCGTAATGACTCTCAATCGACAGCCCATAGGCATCGCCAAAATAAAGCTTGATCCGCTCATGAACGCTGCTTAATCCATAGCCGGCCTTTTGACGCAAATCGAGGAGTCCGTCTCTAACTGCCGCAAGCCGCCCGGCATCCATTCCGGCCCCGTCGTCGCTTACGGTCAGAATGATTGTTTGGCCATTTTTGCGGGCGGATATTGTCAAGCTGCCAAAGGTTGGCTTGTGCTTCAAGCCATGATAAATGGCATTTTCAACAAGCGGCTGAATGGTCAGCTTCGGAATGATGCATGCAGCAAGCTCCGCCGGCACATCTATGCTGTAGTCGAATACATCGGAGTACCGGATGCGCTGAATGGATAAATAGTCCTTTAAACTGCGAACCTCGGTTTCCAGGTCGATCAAGTCGCGTCCCTGGCTTAGCGCGGACCGGTAAAAATCGGCGAGCGATTTGGTTGTTCGCTGCACATCACGCGTCCGTCCCATTTCGGATAAGGTATAGATGACATCAAGCGTGTTGTACAGAAAATGAGGCCTGATTTGCGCTTGCATAAGGGCTAGCTCGTATTCCCGTTTTTTACGCTGCTCGGTTCCGATGTTATGGAGCAGTTCCTGTACCCGGGCGATCATCGAATTAAAGCCGGATGCAAGCAAGCCGATTTCATCGGCAGAGCCGACTTCAATCTGCTGGTTCAGGTTGCCCTCGTTTACTTTTTTCATATGGCGGGCCAATCGGATGATCGGTTTGGCGATGACATTGGACAAAACCCCGGCGCCAATAATCGCAAAAATAAAGCAAATCAGCCCGATCAGCGCGATAAGCATAGCCAGCTGCCCGGTTTCCTCTGTAAGCAGGTTATAGGGAACCTGAGAGATGAGCTGCCAGGAGAAGTCGGGAATAGTCGTGCTGATAAGCAAAGTTTTGCCCTGCTGCAATTGCTGCACTTCCGTTTTAACGGAATGATTCAGCACCCACTGCCGCAAGGTCGGTTCCTCAACCGGCTTAAGGACATCGCTGGCTCGCTGAGAGGATACGACGAGCGCTTCCTCGCCAACAATGAAATAGGAGCCTCGCTTCACGGAGCCAATATTGCTGTAGACGGCGGATAAGTCGCTTTCCTTTATATTCAGAAACAGATACCCTAACGTTGCTCCGGTATTGATATTGGCGATCTTTTTGCCCAGTGTCAGGATGGGATCGTTTTCATTAATGACCAGATAATCTCTTAGTTGCATCGGGAACCATATGAATGCCCCGTTTGACTGCCGCAGCCGCTCTAGCATAGGGCTGGCTGTTGCCAGCTCGGCCCGTTGCTCCAATGCTGTATTGGAGCCGTAAATTTGCCCTTTGTCGTCTATAAAGGCCGCCGATTCCACATCGGGGAAAACGACCAGGGCGTAACTGAGCTGATTCGTAATTTGCGTGTAGCGCTGCAGCTCGGACATTTGTCCTGTTCCCTGCCCTTGGCCTTCGGCAATCAGCTTATTTAAGTTTAAGGTGAGCATATTGGCCGTGCTGCGGGCGTTGTCCAGCATTCCGCTTAGCTGTGAAATAATAAGCGTGGAATTGTCTGTTACATTTTGCACGGTACGCTCGACGATGGCCTTTGTGTAGATATGACTGGCTGTTAGTCCAAGAACGAGCAAAGGCACAATAATGAGGGGGACATAAACAAGTGTAATTTTGCTGCGGATTAATCGATTATGAAACCAATTTTCGTGATTGAGCTTGTTCGTCAGCCTCATGCTATCCACTCACATCCTGCCAAGGTTTGTATCTATCATAGTAGATCGACGCGATTACGTATACTTGTTTTCAGGGGACTGCCAGTCTGGTGCAAAGCTATATAAGTTGAACAAAAGAGTGTCGGCGGTGTAGGCCGGCGTGTGAGAAGTTCTTCCGATCGCGGTTGTTCCCGAATTTCCCTCAAATAAATGTTTAAATGGTGGAATCCGGAAACACAAGCGAACGCTTGAAACGTTCTGGAAGAAGGTCGCATCGTAAGCCTATGCTTTTCTCCAGAACTATCCTCACTTTGGCCTGCTTGCCGGATTTTTAGTCGAACTTATATAGTTGATGCCTTTGTTTTTTGTTGCGGGTTTGTCGAACCATGTCTATTCTGGTGGGGCATTGGGCAAAATAATCCAGATGAAGCGGGACATTCGGTTTGAGAGCCCGTTTCAAATTGAATGCGACAGAAGGGTGAGACGGCTTACGATGAACAAAAGAGGAATGATGGTTGTAGCCGCCGCGCTGGTCATTGCGGCAGCTTCGTTATGGACAAAGCCGGCGGCGGCGCATAATTGGGAAACAGGGCTAACCGCTGCGGAGAATGATCAGGCTATAGCTTTTGATGCAGCTGCAGACCGTATTAATGGCGGTCCGGAGCATTATCGCGGCAGTATGACCGATAGCCAATTCGAGGCGTACCGGCTGGAACGAATGAAGGAAATGGCAACTTATTTCGGCATCGACACCACGGGCAAAACGGCTGATCAATTGAAGGTAGAGCTGAAGGCTGCCAAGGAAAAGGATTCTGCCAAGTGGGAAGCCTTCAAGGAGCAGCATTTGGCGAAGCGATTGGACCATCTTCGCCAGCTTGCGAAGGAGAGGGGCATTCAGACGGAAGGGAAATCGGCCGAGCAGCTTCATCAGGAGCTTCGTAAAGCGGGCGGCGACAAAGGGCCTAAACGGTTCAATGACCATCGCAAGGAAAAGCCGCAGCCATCCCCTACCGTTCAGCCAACGATGCAACCGCAGCCAACGCCAGACGTGAAGCCAACCATGGCGCCGCAGCCTACGGTGGAATTGAAGCCAAAAACGGGAGGCGGCGAGCAAGCGCCAGGAGGAAAAACCAAGCTGGAAGCGGAGCAGGCTCCCGGCGGAAAGTCGGGCAATGTTGCGCCTATCGGCACAACCCCGCCCAAGCAGAAAGGCGTACAGCCGCAATCCAAGTCTAAGTAACCTGCAAGCGGACCTTCGATTCCTAGAGGAAAGAAGGCCCGCTTTTTTTCATCAACATCTCATTGGTCCCTAACGCTTGACGGCGAGGCAATAATTAACATTATCAAAAGCCGTGATGGGTTGTTCGGGATGGCAGCGATTGTAGGCCCCGAACAGCTCCTCCGTAATTTCGCCAGGAACCAGATGGCGGTAGATCAGCCAGCCGGATTCCTCCAAAAGCTGCTCCATCGCCGAATAAGAGTAGCTGGCAAGAAACGGTTCTCCCGCATGCGCAACCATCATAACCTGTCTTTTGGCCCGCGGCCCCGCTGAATCAGTCAGCGTGTGCTCATCGGGATAATCAAACACAAGACTGCTGCCGGAAGGCATGATGGAAGCGATGTCTTTCAATAATGCTGCAAAACGTTCTGGAGTCAAATAATAGCTGATGCCAAGCAAGCTGCCAAAGCTAAGCTGGTTTTTGTCGAAAATCGGGCATTCAAGCAACACCCGACTCCAGTCTGCTTCATTAAAATCGGACGCTAAAGCTGTCAGATTGGCGGGTTTGTCTCTTCCAAGGGACAATAAGCGCTGCTGCTTGTCGGCAGACGTTGCGGGATGATCGATTTCAAAAATAGCGAGCTGTTTGCTCCATTCCGGCTGACGGTAGGCAAAGGTGTCGTAGCCCGCCGCAAATAGAAGGTATTGCTTTGCTCCCAGGGCAACTGCAGCCTCCAGCGCCTCTTCGGTAAAAGCGGATCGTCCAAGCGGCGTGGGGGATAGCTGGCGGTCGACAATCAGACGCAGCGCCTCCTCGCGCGTGCCGCTGAAGCCAGGTTCAAAAACAGCGACGTTCTCCGACATATTAAATGAAATGCCATCGTATTCTTCTTCCGTTAGCAGTTGCCGCGCCAATGCGTCATCAAAAATTTTGACGCCATCAGACTTGGCATGAAAGGCTCTTGCAAATGCGCTTACCAGCGCGGTCATGCTTCGTTGTTTCATAATTAATCACCTCATATCCGTTATAACATTGTGGTGGATTCAGATGATAGACTTGACTTTTATGTTATTTTATGGTATAATAAAGGTGTTGAAATAGTTAAATTCACAAAAACGTCACAAATGAGTGGCGTTTTTTTTAATACACAAATTTGTGATGTCATCATTCCTGCGGACATGGCGACCTCTCGTTAATTTCAATAATCATATTTTAAATCGTCCATTGATTGTGAACCGCCGCTACCGCTTACCATCCCCCTTTATACTCCTTCAGCAGGCTTCCGTCCCGGAAACTCGAGCTTAACGCGTTTGAATGCCAAGCTTGAATATGTGACTTCCGTTTGCTATGATTGATTTGTTAAGTAAAATTATTAACTAAATATGAACTGGAACGGAGCGCACATGACAACAATTAAACAAATTGCCGCTCATGCTGGCGTATCGGCTGCAACCGTATCCCGCGTTCTGAATAACGATAGTACGCTTTCGGTCAGCGAGGAAACCCGTCTGCGCATCTTTAGTATTGCCGAAGAACTGGCATATAAGCCGAAGCGACTCCGGCGGCTAAAGCAGGAAGAGTCCATGTCGCGGCGCGAGATCGGTTTGCTGATGTGGTCAACCCTTGAGGATGAAGCACATGACCCTTATTTTTCCAGTATTCGAAAAGGAATCGAGAAGCGCTGTGAGGAATGCGGATTAACAATATCCAAGATCATGCGTGGAAACGGCGACACAGAATGGGGTCCGGTTCATGGCTTGGACGGACTAATCGTGGTTGGCTCCATCGATCATCGCGACGTGCTCTCCCTGTACGGAGACCCAAAACGTATCGTATTCGTGAATCATGTACACAAGCTGGAGGCTTTTGATACTGTGAAGGCTGATTTTGAAGGAGCTGTCAAGGAGAGTCTGCGTCATCTTGCCGGAATGGGACATAAACGCATTGCCTATATGGGAGGCAAAGAGAGGGTGCACCGACTGACGCTGACGAGCGCTCTGGACTCAGAACACGACGATGATCATGGCAGCCCAAGAGATTCCAGACGTGAAGCATATCGTCAAATTATGGAGGAAAGCGGCTTGTATCAGCCTCTCTTTAACCGGGAGGCGGAATGGTCATCCGCCGGAGGATACAGCGGCATGATTGCCTTGCTCGAAGAAACGGGAGAAAACCGTCCCACAGCATGTTTGCTTGGCAGCGACCCTATGGCTGTTGGCGCACTTAGGGCCCTTCACGAGCAAGGGATTTCCGTGCCAGAGGACATGTCGCTGATTGGCTTTGATGATATTGAGATTGCATCCTATCTGACGCCGCCTCTGACGACTAATCGGGTATACACGGAGCAGATGGGACGAACAGCGGTCCAATTGCTTCTGGAAAGGCTGGAAGGAAGAGAAGCGGCTGTTCATGTCGGCGTCAATACCTCGTTTATGATTCGTGAAAGCTGTGGGGATAAACGGGTTTCTTTAGAACAAAATGGAGGCGAAAGAAAATGACCATTACTTATTTGAAGGATAAAAATGTGTTTCACCTGCAATCCAAAAACGTCAGCTATGTGCTTGGCGTTACCAAACAAGGCCATTTGGCTCATTATTATTGGGGCAAAAGGATTCGCGGCGGACATTTAAGCCAGCTGCTGGAGCTGCAAGAAAGAGCGTCCTTTTCGCCAAGCACGGATATGGAGCAGCTTGCCTATTCGCTCGATACGCTGCCGCAGGAGTACCCTTCCTTCGGAAGCTCCGATTTCCGCCAGCCAGCCTTTCAAGCGCAATTGCAAAATGGGACGACGGTAATGGAGCTGTTATACGAATCTCACACGATACGGCAAGGTAAACCGGGACTTGAAGGACTGCCGGCTGTATATGTAGAAAGCCAGGAAGAAGCACAAACGCTGGAAATTACCGTAAAGGACGAGTTATCCGGTCTGAAGGCGATTTTGTCTTACACGGCGTTTGCCGACCATCCGGCTATTGCACGTTCTGTACGCTTCGTAAACACAAGCGCTGTCCCGTTAAACCTTTTGCGCGCATATAGCGTCAGCCTGGACATGCCGCATGATTCCTTTGAAATGCTGCAGCTTTCTGGAGCGTGGGTACGCGAGCGCCATGTTCATAAGCGCAAGCTGGTTCCCGGATTGCAGGCGGTCGAAAGCCGCCGCGGCTCCAGCAGCCATATGCAAAATCCTTTTATCGCGCTGCTTGCGGAGGGAACAACAGAAACGTTTGGCGAAGCTTACGGCTTGAGCTTTGTGTATAGCGGCAGCTTCAAAGCGGGTGTCGAGGTGGACCAGTTTCATACGGCTCGCCTGTTCGCGGGAATCAACGACTTTGATTTCAACTGGCTGCTGAAAGGCGGAGAAAGCTTCCAGACGCCTGAGGCGATTCTCGTTTATTCCGACGAAGGCATCGGCGGCATGTCGCGCGGCTATCACGACCTGTATCGCACCAGATTGTGCCGCGGAGAATTCCGTGACAAGGCTCGACCGATTTTGATCAATAACTGGGAAGCGACCTATTTTAACTTTAACGCGGACAAAATTGAAGCGATCGCAACCGCCGGACAGCAGCTCGGTATTGAGTTATTTGTGCTGGACGATGGCTGGTTCGGCAAACGCGACAGCGATAATTCGTCGCTTGGCGACTGGTTTGTGGACCGCAACAAGCTTCCTAACGGCTTGCCTGATCTGGTTCAGCGGGTCAAAAATCTGAATATGGAGTTTGGGCTATGGTTCGAGCCGGAGATGATTTCGCCGGAGAGCGAGCTGTACCGCAACCATCCCGACTGGTGCCTGCATGTCGAAGGACGCAGACGGACGCAGGCTCGCCGCCAGCTGGTGCTTGATTTGTCCCGGGCCGATGTTCAGGATTACATCGTAACGGTTGTTAGCGATATTTTGTCCAGCGCACCGATCACCTACGTCAAATGGGACATGAACCGCAATATGACGGAAATCGGCTCTGCGCTGCTGCCTGCGGAACGCCAGCGCGAAACGGCGCACCGTTACATGCTGGGCTTGTACTCCGTGCTGGAGCGCATCACGACGGCATTCCCGCATATTCTGTTTGAAAGCTGCTCCGGCGGCGGAGGCCGCTTTGACCCCGGTATGCTGTATTACATGCCGCAAACCTGGACAAGCGACAACACGGATGCCGTCTCCCGTCTCAAAATCCAATACGGCACCAGCATCGTTTATCCCGTAAGCGCCATGGGCTCCCATGTATCGGCCGTGCCGAATCATCAGGTGAACCGGATTACATCTCTATCGACCCGCGGGCATGTGGCCTTATCCGGCAACTTTGGTTACGAGCTGGATTTGACGGGGTTCAGCGAAGAGGAGCAGGTAGAGGTTAAAGCGCAAGTGGCGCTTTACAAGGAAGTCCGCCATCTCGTTCAGTTTGGCGATTTTTATCGTCTGCTAAGTCCTTTTGAAGGCAATGATACGGCCTGGATGTTCGTAGCCAAGGACAAAAGC
Organism: Paenibacillus oryzae; assembly: GCF_001675045.1. Taxonomy (GTDB): domain Bacteria; phylum Bacillota; class Bacilli; order Paenibacillales; family Paenibacillaceae; genus Pristimantibacillus; species Pristimantibacillus oryzae. Next base: position 98,475 of record NZ_LYPA01000074.1, on the reverse strand, counting down.
GAAGCGTTTGCCGTTTTTGTCACCGTTTTGCAGGAGCCAAATCCCGTGTTAGGCCGTTTCCGGCTGCAAGGATTGGATGCCGGCAAAAACTATATTCTCAAGGGAAGCGAGACCGTATACGGCGGCGATGAGCTTATGTATGCAGGCCTTCCCAAACCGCAATTCCACGGCGATTTTTCAAGTACAGTGTTCCATTTTAAGGCGGTTGATTAATACCACACAAAATATATACATTAGAAAATAGCTCAAAGCAAAAGGCGTTCCCAGCGGGAACGCCTTTTGCTTGCACTGCTTTAACGTAGACAACAGCTGTTTTAACATTGACAGCGGCCGCCATACCATAGACCGCAATTTGAAGATCACCCTTGTCTTAAGGGGAGTATCGCTTCAAAAGGGGCAATTTTCAGCTTAATATGAGCTGCTGCTAAGCGCCGAAAACAGAGCGCCTGCAAACAGAATCATAATAACGATGTAAATAGCCAAAATAATCGCTGCAAACAACAGCGACGCTTTAAAGTAATTCTTTTTGGAAGGATTACCTTCGCCAAATGCAAATACAAACATCATAATAATATTAACAATCGGAATAATCATAATCAGCAAGGTCACCAGCCATTCCTTCATGGAAATCACTGGAGCTACCTCTTGCTGATAGCCTGGATGCGGTGCAAATCCGCCTTGTTGGCCTTGCTGCGGTTGAATGTTGTTCAACACAATCTCTCCCTTTGCGGTGGTGTATAAAGAAAATAAATACATTTATATTATATAGATTCACAGTATTAATACAACCATTTTATTTTTTTGTGTAGATTGGATTATAAAACACAATATCTGTATTTACTTTGACTTCATTAAGTATGAAACTTTTACTTGCGCTTGACGTAACGTCAGCTGGTAAAGTGAATGCAAGGGGAGGAAAACGCCATGACTCAAAACGAGAACCACGAAGAGGGAAAAAGCTTAATCGAAAAAACATACAGCGTAGGCGAGTTTTCAAAATTAACAGGGTTAACGGAGCGTACGCTTCGATATTATGACCGGAAGGAGTTGTTAAAGCCGTCAGGCCGCAATGCGCAGGGACATCGCTATTACCGGGAAAGCGACCTGCTGCAGCTGCAAAGAATTGCAACCCTTAAATATTTGAATTTTTCGCTGGAGGAGATCGGCGAGCATTTGCAGGAAAGCAATCAAAGCCTCCAGGAATCGCTTGAGATGCAATATGAGCTTTTGCTTCATAAACGGGAGCAGCTGGATCGGGTATTGGGAACGATGGAGCGGATACGCGATATCGCCAATAACGCCGGTCATGTGGAAAATTCGCTTTTGCTTCTGTTTATCCACAATATTTATCATGAAGACGAGCAGCGGGAGAAGCTTGCGCAATATTTGCCGGAGCCTTTTCTGGACACCATTTTTATGCGGGATAAGGAGGAGACCGACAAAAGAGAGCTGGAGCGAAAGCTGACTTCGGAGTTTGTCAAGCTCATTCGGCATTACCATGACGGCCGAACTCCGGATGATCTCCAGGTGCTGGAAGACGGGAAACGATTGATGGATGTATTAAAGACTGTTTTGGGTGATTCACTGGTCAAGCTGAATGAACAGGATCTGGTCAAAATCGCTGAAATGGATGATACGGCTGTTCATGACAATCCGATCTTTAACCAAATGTGGATCACGCCGGACGAGGAGCAGTTTCTTGCCAAGGTGCTGGAGCTGCTTGATGTTCAAAGCCTTCTGATTAATGACCAGAACGATAATTCAACAAGCGAACAACAATAACCCATAAAGAGGCCGGTAACATGCGGAATACATTCTATTATTCTTTGTTCGTTTGGTTCAAAAAAAAGGCGCCGCCACAATTGCGGGGTTCTGTCTATACCTACCACAGAGGGTCCCAATTAAAGTTGCTCGTTATTTTTTTTACTATTTTGATAGGTGTGGAAGCGGCTTTGATGCATTTTCTTTTAAGCAGGTGGAACGATATTGTCGCTTGGATAGTGCTGGTGCTAAATGTCTACAGTATCCTGTACATCATTGCACTTTATCAATCCAGTCGCCACCTGCTGCATTTGCTAAGCAAGGATACCTTCTATATCCGCATGGGTATGCAAAGCACCATTGCCATTTCACTAGATAATATTGAATGTCTCCGCAAAGCGCGACAAATTGATTTGGTCGACAAAGCAGAAGAGGGAGTGTACCTCTCATTCATGCGTTTCGATACGCCTCAATTCGAAATTGTCTTAAAGAAGCCAATGCAAATAAACATATTGTACGGGGTTCAAAGGACGGTGTCAGTTATCATATTCCGAGTGGACGATCCACAGCTATTCCAACGGGAATGGGATAAATTAAGGGAAGGTGAATCATGGTGAACGTTCAAGCATTTATATCGCTGTTAAAAAGACATCGGCCAGCCGCATGGATTATTGCGGGGGCGGTTATTCTTGGGCTTGGAGAAACGGCTTTGTCGCTGCTCATTCCACTGCTGACCAAAAATCTGGTTGAGCAGGTATCGGCTTCCGCCCTTGAGACAATGACGATTGTTGGACTTGCTTCTGTTTTTATCGTACAGACGGGCATGTCTGCTTTTTCGGTTTACTCCATGTCTTATGTAGGACAATATATGGTCAGCGGTATTCGGAAGGAATTATGGGAAAAGGTGCTGCGGCTGCCCGTGTCGTTTTTTGACCGCAATTCGTCGGGTGAAACGATGAGCCGGGTTACTAATGATACCAATGTTATCAAGGATTTTATTGTCGGGCATGTCATTAGTTTTTTGAGCGGAATTGTAGCTATTGTTGGCGGCGTCGTTATTTTGTTTTACATTGACTGGAGAATGACCCTGCTTATGCTTCTTGCAGTTCCAGCCGCGCTGCTGGTGCTGTGGCCGCTTGGCAGCCGGATGTTCAAGGTGTCCAAGGCGATGCAGGACGAAACTGCGTTATTCCAAGGTGATCTTGGCCGCGTATTGTCCGAAATTCGCCTCGTGAAATCTTCGCTCGCTGAAGGCGTTGAGAGGAAGCAGGGCAAGGCGCGAATTTCGGGCTTGTTTCAGTTTGGTCTAAAGGAAGCGCGGATTCTTTCCATCGTCACGCCTTTAATGATGACGGTTATGCTGCTTATTCTCGTGCTGCTGATTGGCTATGGCGGAGTAAGGGTGGCGCAGGGAGAGCTTTCCAACGGCGAGATGGTCGCTATCATTTTGTATATGTTTCAGATTGTTATGCCATTTACACAGATGGCTTCGTTTTTTACACAGTTCCAGAAAGCGATGGGAGCTTCGGAGCGTATTATCGAGCTGCTGGAGCAGAAGGGCGAGCAAGGCTGGGAGACCCTGCATGTTGAGGCCAAGGCCGAAGTAGACGTCAATCGGGTCCGCGGCGATAATAGCCGCGTCGAAAAAGGAGCGGAGCTGTCGTTTAGAGATATCAGCTTTGCTTATTCGGAGGACCGGCCTATCCTGAGCGATGTTTCCTTTGAGGCTGTGGCGGGCGGCATGACTGCTATTGTAGGACCTAGCGGAGGCGGCAAAACAACCCTGTTTTCGTTATTGGAGCGTTTTTACGAGCCGGGAAGCGGGAGCATTACCTACGGCGGCAAGCCGATTCAGGATATGACGCTTAAGGAATGGCGTGGAAAGCTTGCTTATGTGTCGCAGGAAAGCCCTATGATGGCGGGCAGCATCCGGTACAATTTGACCTATGGCCTGGATGAGTGCACGGAGGAGGAAATCCGTTCGGCTATCGCCGGCGCCAATCTGCTCGACTTCATTTCTTCTTTGCCGGAAGGGCTGGAGACGGAGGTTGGCGAGCGCGGAGTGAAGCTGTCGGGAGGACAGCGGCAACGATTAGCCATTGCGAGAGCTTTCCTGCGCAACCCCGAAATATTGCTGCTGGATGAGGCGACGGCCCATCTGGACAGCGAGTCGGAGGGGCTGGTTCAGGAAGCGCTGCAAGCCTTGATGGCGTCGCGCACCACGCTGGTTATCGCTCATCGCTTGTCCACAATTGCCGGAGCGGACCGGATTATCGTCATGGAGCAGGGACAAGTCAGCGGACAAGGCAAGCATGGCGAGCTTCTGCAAAGCAACGAGCTTTATGCAAAGCTAGTGAACGGGCAAATGATGGAGCGCGTGGACGAAATCGGGGCAACAGCAGGAGGTGAATCGGAATGTTCTCATGGTTCCGAACAGGCATTATCTTAGTCATTACGTTGATATTAACCCGATTTGTGCCGTTTTCAGCCTTCTTTCGCAATGTCAATACGCTAGTGCATGAGCTGTCTCATGCGCTAGCTGCTTTGGTTCTGCAAGGAAACGTGATGAAAATTGAATTGTACGCCAATCAAAGCGGAGTAACGCTAACCCGGTATCAGGAAAACTGGATGCTGATACCAATTGCTCTGGCGGGTTACATTGGAGCCGCCTTCTTTTCTATGCTGTTGTTTCAATTATATGCTGCCGGCAGGCTGAAGACGGGATTGGTCATTGTATCATTGTTGTCGGCTGTAGGCTTGGTCCTGTTTGTACGCAACGGATATGGAATGGCCTGGAGCGCCGGCTTTGCCGTTATTACAGCACTGGTAGCCTTTATGGCTCCCCTATGGCTGCAAAAAAGCTATTATTTGCTGATTGCTTTTTTATGTCTGGTGGAGTCGGTTGTATCTTCATTTGTAATCTTTTATTTGTCGTTGACCCAGCCGGGTTTTGCCGGAGACGCCACCAGCCTGAGCCGGGCGGCCTTTTTGCCCGCGCTGGTATGGGGCTTCCTGTTTGTAGTGGTGTCCCTGTGGTGTGCGCGGGTATCACTCAGCGCTTTGTTTCGTCGCCGTGAGCAATCGTTTCAAGCCTAACGCCATTAGCGCAAAACGGGGCTGTCCTAAAAGTCTGTTACGGTGAATAATGATTCAGCAAAATCGGTACCTGCTGGAAAAGGGTGTCTTGTAAGCTCGAACATTTTTGTCCGCTTTATTTTGATCCTATTTTTTAGTGGATAAAAGCGGACAAAAAACTCGCCCTCAAGATACCCTTCTCCCTCCAGTCCTCTTTGCTGAATCTTTGTTCGTTCCGCTTGACTTTTCGGGCAGCCTCTTTGCCGCTAGGCCGTTAGCGGCAAGGCGGCATGCTTTTTGGCGCTATGTCTTACGCTGCCTTGGAGGGCTGAAGAACGACGGCTCCAAAACCGAGCAGCACCGCTGCCATCAGCAGCAGGACGGCCAGATTTGGCCAAATATCCGGCAGGCTTGCGCCAGTTGTCAGCTCCAGGATGGCGTCGATCGTCCAGCTTTGGGGAACAAAATTGCCTGCCTTTTGCAGAAAATCGGGCATGATCTCCCTTGGCCAGAAGCAGCCGCCAATCATGCAGGTAGGCGTCAGAATCAGGTTTTGAATCATGCTTAAATTGGTTACGTTTTTCACCATTCCCGCTGCCGCGCATGAAATCCCCATTGTAGCCAGAAGGAACAGCTCCAGCACTATAAAATGAGAAAAAAACGGGATGTCGTAATCAAAACGGAACAAATAACGGGTAGCCAGCAAGATCGAAAGGAGCTGCAAGCTGCCTACAATAAAAATGCCAAGCAGATTTCCGGCGAAAATATCGAACTTTCGGACAGGCGCTGCAAAAATCCGTCTTGTAATGAAATTTTCCCTATCCTCCATAATGGTGGTTACAGAGCTGTTCATTAATCCCATCATAAACATCAGTGTAAACCCGCACATCATCGCTAAGGTCGTATTATCCAGAGACTGCTTTCCCGCATTTTCAACAACCGACAAATATGGAGTCTCCAGCTGCTGCTTGATGGCTGCATCCAGCAAAGCCTCAGAGTCTATTGTGCCTGCATCGCTCCCGCCAGTGTCCTTTGCGCTTGAGCCAATCGCCCAAAGACTAAGCTGCTGAAGGGAATTGATTTTTTGTTCAACGAAGTAGCGGAGCCCGTAGCTCCTTTCATTTTTATGGACCTGGTAAACCTCCACCCCTCCCGCTTGGCCGGATTGCAGCTTCTCCGTAAAATCCGCCGGAATGATGATGCCGGTATCCGTATCGCGCTTGCGGACTGCTTGCGTGACCGCCTCGGAATCCTTCACGGGGAAAGCCTGGAACAGGGAGTTTGTATTGATCTGGCGGATCAGGTCTTCGCCTAGACGCCCCTGGTCCAGATTGACGTAAGCAACCGGAAAGGGCGCCTTAACGGTATTGCCGAACAGGCTGACAATGCCCGCGATAAGCAAGGATGGCAGAAGAATGTATAGGAGAACCCCTTTTTTGGTCGTCAAGGTTCTTCGCAATATTTGATAGGCAATGAGCAGAATCTTCATCGGAAGCCCTCCTTTTTATAAATGCCCGCCAAAACGGCTGCCACAATCAGAGCCATGACGGCAAGCCATAAATAGTGGGTGCCGATACCTGCATAGGAGCCTTGCAGCACCAATTCAAGCATACCGTCCTTGGCCCAATAGGCCGGTGTATATTTGGCAATATCGGTGATGACGCCGCCTACCCCCGCCACAAATCCGCCGCTTACAAAAGTCATAAATACGATGATGCAATGGAAGGCGGTCTGCAGTGATTTGGATGAGCTCATCAGCAGCGACAGCAAAAGGGAAAGCGCGATGCTGAATAACGAGATCAGCAGACATAGCAGGGCAACCTGAAGCCATTGGCCGCCAAATGTGACATCATAAAAAATTCGGCTGACGGCAAGCACAACCACGACTTGGATGGCTGTAATGACCAGAGTAGAGCCTACCTTGGCCAATAAAATGGCCGAACCCGGAACCGGCATTGCTTTTATCCGATACAACGTTTTATTGGTTTTTTCCTTCAACAGGTCAACTCCCGCCATCATGCCGGAATACATAAGAAACATAACCATCATGGCAGCCGTGTAATATTCAACCGCGCGAAATTGGCCCAGGTTGGAGGTAACGGACGTTTCAACAATATGCTCCATGCGGGAGCGGGCTTCTGACGCCTCAGCTGCTTCCGGCTTGTCAATCGCAGCAGTTGCGGCAGAAAATTCGGATGCGGTCCCGCTGCCGGCAGCAGCTTGCATCGCTTGCCCGCCGTTCGCCAAGGGAGCAGCCTCCAGGCTTTGAATGGTCGCATGGACATTCAGCCCTTCGACAAACTGCTGAAGCACGGTTTGAGCGACAATGTTCTGAATAGCATTTTTTCCCAGCAGCGTGTGCAGCTTAAGCTGGCTCCCGCTGTCGCTGGCCGCCTCCTTCCCGGAGGGTAATAGAATGCCGAAATCTGCCCTTTTGGACTGGAGCGAGCTCCGAACCTCAGCTTCATTTTTTGCATAGCTGACCTTAAGCGGCAAGCTGTCATCCGACAAAAAAGCTTGTAAAGCTTCTGTCAAGGGGTTGTTATCCCCTATGTAAACGGATAGCTTTGCCGAAGAGATATCTTTGTTTTGCCCTTCAAAATCGTTGGCGAGCGCCGAGCCCAAAATAAAAATGAGCGCGATGGGGAGCACAAACAGGGTAAACCAGATTTGCTTGGAGCGGAACAGTTGCAACAGGTCATAATAGATCATCGCCAGCATCTTCATTCTCCTAATCCCTGAGCGTTTTGCCGGTCAAGGACAGAAACAGCGATTCCAGATCCGGTTCAACCCGTGTTATCGATTGAAGCTTGACGTTATGTTTAGTCAGAATAAACAGCACATCCTGAAGATAAGCATGAGAGGAGCCCATGTACAGCTCCAGCCCGGAGCCGGTTCGGAGCAGCTTGTTAACCTTGGGATGGAGCTCAAGCTCGCCAAGCGCTTCCTCTGTCAGACCATCTGCGTCAATGACGAGCTTTTCTTCATCGCTGACCCTTTCCACCAGCTCTGCTTTTGTGCCGCACGCAATAAGCCGCCCCTTGTCAATAATGCCAACCCGCGTCCCGATCGCCTCAACCTCCTCCATATAATGGGTCGTATAGATAATGGTTGAGCCAAGCCGGTTAAGCTCCTTAACGGATTCCAGAATGTGATTTCTGGATTGGGGATCGATGCCAACCGTCGGTTCGTCCATGATGATCACCTTGGGACGATGAGTGATCGCGCAAGCGATGTTGAGCCGTCTTTTCATCCCGCCGGAGAAGGAACCTGGTTTATCCTTGCTTCGGTCCGATAATCCAACAAATGCCAGCGCCTCTTTTACTCGTTCCTGAAGCAGCTTTCCTTTTAAACCGTACAGCCGGGCAAAAAAGGTTACGTTTTCGATAGCGGTCAATTCCTCATAAATCGCGAGGTCCTGCGGGACCAGGCCAAGCATGCCCTTGACCTTGAGAGGATCGGAGGCTACAGAAACGCCCTGGACTGTAATATCTCCTTTGTCGATGGGCAGCAGGCCGCTGAGCATATTTATCGTTGTGCTTTTGCCGGCTCCATTGGGGCCTAGCAGGCCGAAAATTTCGCCTTCGCGTATGTCCAGATTGAGATGGTCGACGGACAACAAACTTCCATAACGTTTGACCGTATCTTTAATTTGTATAATGGCCATTTTTTTCACTCCCGTTGCTTGATGATTGAATTATAGCCGACCACGACCTTAAAAACAGGTTGAATCTGTCATTTTCAACATGACTAAAGTCATCTTTTATATAAAAAGAGCCCCGTCATGCTACCCTAATTGCCGTATTTCCTCTATACTGGGGAAGATTTTGAACGGTATTCAAGGAGGCTAGCTGATGGCCGGCACAATCAGATTACTGCGATATTTGTTTATTATATTGCCGTTTGTTTATAGTTTTTTTCATTCCGGAATGATTAAGGACGCCCTGTTTTTTGTTTATTTTTTTGCCTTGCTGCTTGTTGTTCAGGCGAGGGGCAAGCTTTCGGAGTCATTGGAAATGCTGTTTGTTCCCGCTGAGCTGGCGCTTATCCTAATTGCAGGATTATCGTATGGGGATGCCATTCATTTATGTCTGTTTTCTGTATTGATTTCCTTGCTGGAAAGGGGAGGCAGAAATATGCGTTTACGCGTGCCCCTGCTGCTGCTCAGCTATGTGGCGTTGATCCGGCTGACGTATTTCCTTGACCCTATCTATCAGTTTGCTCTTCATATGATGTTTGGCGTAACGCTTCTGCTTGTTTATACGCTGGAACGAATACAGAAGCAAAACGAAACGCTGGAGATTGTTTATGACGAGCTGCGAAGCAAGCATTATGAATTGGCTGAGGCGAAGCGGCGAATGGGAGTTGACGCCAAGCAGCTGGAGCAGCTTGCGCAAGCCAATGAACGCAACCGGATTGCGAGGGATATTCATGATGAATTGGGGCATCGTCTGATCCGGGTAAAAATGATGTCGGAGGCGCTTAGTCACATGTATGCTTCAAATCCAGGCGGAGCGGGCAAGCTGATTACCCAAATCCGAGACCAGCTTTCCGAAGGGATGGAAACGCTGCGGACGACGGTGCATAGACTTCAGCCGGCTCAGGAGGAGACGCAGCGGTATTCGCTGGATCGGCTGATTAAGGAGTTTGCCGATAGCTCCGGCATCGAGGTTCGGCTGCATATAGACGGCCAGCCTTACCCGCTTTATCCCAGCGAGGAGCTTACATTGTACCGCAACGCCCAGGAGGCGATGACCAATGCCGTTCGTCATGGCGGGGCGACACAAATAACGATTACTCTTCGTTTTTTAAATGGGCTTATCGTGTTTGCCGTCTCCAACAACGGGGCTGTCATGCCGGGAAAAAGCAAGGTGAATAACGGCATGGGCTTTGCCGGAATGGAGGACCGGGCGCGACGGCATGGCGGGTATATAGAGGTGCAAGCGTCGGAGCCGTTTCAAGTGACGACATATTTGCCTCATCGGAGGCAGGAAGGCTGAAGGAGCTGATCAATATGATTTCATTGCTTATTGTAGATGACGATCCTTATATAAGAGAAAGCCTTGAGATGATTTTGGGCATGCAGGAGGGACTAGAGGTGGCCGGCGTTTGCGCCAATGGCTATGAAGCTCTGGAATTTCTTCAGACGCGCGGCGCCGTCGACATAGTACTGATGGATATCCGTATGCCGGAATGCGACGGCGTAATGGGAACCGGCCTTATCAAGGGGGCATTCCCCTCTATCGGCGTGTTGATTCTGACCACCTTCGACGATGATGATTACATAGTTGAAGCGATCAAACGGGGCGCAAACGGCTATTTGCTTAAAAACACGCCGCCTCAAATCATCATTGATGCCATCCGGACAGTTGCGAAGGGGCATATGCTGATTGATCCCAAAATAGCCCGAAAGCTGGCGGGTTGGCTGAATCATGAACCGCAATCGCCGGATCATAAGGACGCCAGGCTGGAACGGCTTGGATTAACCAAGGCGGAGCAAGGGATCGTGCGAAAGGTTTCGGAGGGGCTGTCCAACAAAGAAATCGCCCAGACCTTATATCTGAGCGAAGGGACAGTCAAAAACTATATATCCGAAATATTGGGCAAGCTTTCCTTGCGGGACCGCACGCAGCTGGCGATTTATTATTTGAAGCTGTAGTCCGTCTGACCAGGGCCAGCAAGTTTTCCATCAGGTTAATGCAGTGCCGCAATATTCGCATACGGCGCCTTGACCAGGCACAACATTTTGCTGCGCTCCGCAGCCCTTGCACGCCACGGATTGCGGGGCGCGCTGGGGTCTGGTCGGCGGGGAGGAGGCAGTATCCGCCGACTTATGAAGCAGCGGTTCTCGAGTCGACTGCTTCGCTGCAGCTGCTTTGCGTTTTGCTTCTTCTGCCGCCCCCGCTTGCCGCCGTGCTTGCTCCGCTTGGCCTGCAGCCGCTTGTCTTCTCATTTGCTCGGCCTGCTCCGCTTGCCGGGAAGCTTTTAAATACGCTTCTTGCGAGGTCATCTGGGGCGCTTGCTGAATATTTTGTCCATAAGCTGGCGCCGCATTTTGCATGCTATTGCGCTTGGCACTGGCTTTTTTAAGCATGCTGCTGCCGATCCAGACGCCTGTAATTGCGGGAATAACCATTAACATAAAAGAGATTACGGCAGCTACCCAATTGCCTGAAATTGTTCCTTCTTCCGCTGGATTCGACATTATAGCTCCCACAACTATAATCGTTGTGAATAATAGCCCAAATAACCCATAGAAGACCGATATTACAATTAATATAATACCTCCGATACGCATTCCTGTTTTCCTTTCTGCTTTGGCATTAACTTGATTCCCTTGCAATGCAGATGAATTCTGTGTCGGGTTGGCAAGCTCGATAGCTTTTCGGCCCGCTTTTCTAGATAATACAAAGAAAAGATAGGATAAGCCGAAAATAATAGCAAGAACAATGATCATAATTAATTTGTCATCAGGACCTGCAGATGTTTCCGTTGCAACTAAATATGCGCCAACCCCCATAACCACACCGACAATGAAGGTTGCGATGCCAAGAAAAAACAACAGAGTAGATAATCCGCGCACTTGGCCCTCCCCCCTACTTCATAGACGCCAATTGCAGGTTTCTAAGCTTGGCTTCGTTAACTGTTTCGATAACTTTTTGCTGAAGCTCCTTGATTTTGGGGCTGTGCGAAGGCTGTTCTCGATTGGCGTCAATCATTTGGGATAATACCTGGAGATCCAGGTGTAATGTATACTCTATTTCGGCCAATGCCGGAATCGTTGCAGGATCGCTGTATTTAATAATATCAGCCAATTCATCGACCTCTTTTTGCAGCAGTCTTCTTTTGTCCGGCTCCCAGTGCTCCAGCTTGGCACGGGCAAGCGCCGAGGCTGCGATAATGCTGCTCCAGCCAGCGGTGCGCTCCGTATCATGGCGAAAGCCTGAAGCCATTTTCCGTCGTGCCGCATAAAGCAGACCGCCCAGTATAACCGTAATCAACAGAACGGCTGCATGAATAACGACGTATGCCATCAGCGGCATAAACGTCATAAAGGAAAGGATTAAAGATACAGCAGTATATCCTCCAATTACTATTAGCAGCGACAAATTGGAGGGTATGGAATGCTGAGCACCTCTTTTTCGTGAAATGCTTGTTGCCAATAGCCATGATGCAGTTTCCCCGCCAATCAGAGAACAAAAACCAATAATCGTTTTAATGCTCCAGTTCTCTAACGGCAGGGCGACGATAAACAAAATAGCAGTTAAAGCGACGGCGGCCATATAAATCAAAATTGCGGCAAAGGCGCCTCTTTTCTCTGTAGTCATGTTTATTGACCTCCAGTCGGCTGAACGCTGCCACATTGATGACAAAATTTTGCGCCCCCCTGCAACGGTTCCTTGCAGCTTACGCAAGGCCTGGGCAGCTCCGTGCCGCAGCCGCGGCATTTGGCGCTATCATCTGGAACATCTGCTCCGCAAGAAGGACAAGCATGGTACGGGTCGCCGCATTTAGCGCAGAAACGGGCATCCTTTGCTAAAGGTTCACCGCATTTGTCACAACTGTGCGATTTGGCCGCGGCTCCCGCACCGACGTTTTTGCCGCAGGAGCTGCAGAATAAAGCATCTGGGGAAATGGACGCTTTACAGTGAGGGCAAGGCGTAGCTGCTTGCGCATTTATAACGCCAGACATATTCGACATTTGCCCGCCAATCGCTCCTCCCATTACACCGCCCAATTGGGCTCCCATAAAGAGTGGAGCTGAACTACCGCTGTTTGTTGCCGCGCCTTCCATAATATCGAGGGAGCGCTGCTGCTGGTAATTAAAGCCGACCAAATCCATTTCCATCCGTTTGTTCAGCACGCTGCGCAGCTTTTCAATAGAAGGATCATTCTCCGGCACATTTATGTTTTCAAAATAAAAATGATGCAGCTTGATGCCATATTCCTTCAGCGCTTCTCCAATCCGCGCCTCCGAAACTCGGGAGATTTCGCCTACAAATGCGTTGATCTCCAGTGTACTGATTCCCTTTTGCAGCAAATAGGCAGTCAGCACTTCCGTAACGCTCATAATAATGACGCCTCGCAAGTGCTGGGACAACGCTTCGCGCGTGAAGCGGGGAAGAGTTCCCACCAGCTTTAACAAAAATCGGCGGCTATCCTCGATAGTTAACCCGAATTGTCCGAATGCGCGAATTGGCACCATTATATTGAACTTGGCATCCTTGATCTGGATGGGCGAGCTGGTTCCCCATTTAATATTCATTACGCTAATTTTATTGACATACCAAACCTCGGCGGCAAATGGAGATTTTCCGCCAAAGGGAATATTTATTAATTTGCTCAAAATAGGAATATTGGCCGTACTCAACGTATGGCGTCCCGGGCCAAAGCTGTCCAGCGCTTTACCGTCCTTGAACAAAATAGCTTCCTGCGTTTGATTGACGATAAGCTGGGTCCAAGTACCAAGCTCTCCGTCAGGATGCTTCCATGCATATACATCCGGCGAACCGTCATATTTGACTACGTCGATAATTGCCACGATTGCACACCTCTTGTGTCTTCTATTAGGAAAATAGCCCCATTCCTATTTCTATTTTAATAGAAAGAGTGGTGGTCGGCTACCATTTTTGCCAGATTGGCAGGGAAGGCTGCTCCAGACGCAAAAAAACCGCTCCTTATGCAAGGAGCGGCAGGGGCCGGATGGGAATGGAATTGCTGCTAATTAGCGGGTAAGCGATGGATTAGATGGTTTGCAGCTTTTCTGCTTGCTGAACCTCACCCTGCAGGCCGGCCTGGTTAAGCAGGTTCCAAGGCTTGTTGTAATGCGGCTGGAAGAAGAAGTCGACAAAAGCAAGCTCATCCATTGTCATCTTGTTCTGGATGCATACCGACATCGTATTGATGCTTTGCGTCAGGTCCGCCTTCGACATAATTTGCGCGCCTACAATAACACCGGTATCGGCTTTATAAACAACCTTCAGCGTAACCTTTTCGTAGGTCGGCATAAATTCGGGACGGTAGTTATCTTCGATTGTAACATTTTTCACATTCAAGCCCGCAGCAAGAGCAGCCGTTTCGGTCAAGCCTGTCGATGCGATATTGTAATCGTAAATTTTGATGCCCGAGGTTGCTTGCGTGCCCAGATATTTGACCGTCGGCTCAAGCAGGTTGCGGGCAACCAGCGTTCCCATGCGCACGGCATTGGTTGCAAGCGGGATGTAGGCATGTTCGCCGGTTGGATTGTAATGAACCGCGCAGCTGTCTCCGGCAGCGAATACATCCGCCTTGCTGGTGCGCATATACTCGTCAACCATGATCGCTCCGTTCGGCAGCATATCTACTTGGCCCTTGAGCAGCTCGGTGTTTGGACGGAATCCGATGCAGAGGACAACCATGTCGGCTTCGTATTGGCCTTTGTTGGTCATCACGGTTGTGACCTTGCCTTTTTCGTTCCCTGCGAACGATTGAACGGTTTGGCCAAGCGCAAGCTCAACACCTTTTGCCTGCAAATCCTGCTCGGTAACATCTGTAAATTCCTTGTCCAAATATTTGTACAGGACGCGGTCCATATTATCTATAAGCGTAACTTCCTTGCCCAGCATTTCAAAAGCTTCTACCAGCTCGATACCGATATAGCCTGCGCCAACAACGGCGATACGGCGGGCATCCTTGGCTTTTTCAATGATGGCTTGAGCGTGATTGTAGTTTTTGCAAAGCATAACATTATCGAGATGAATGCCGTCCATTTTGGGGATGATCGGCCACGAGCCGGTCGTAACCACCAGCTTGTCAAAATGATGCTGGAACTCTTCTCCTGTTTCCAGATTGCGGGCACGTAGCAGCTTGGCATCCGTATCCACCGATAATACATCGTGGCGCATTAAAGTCGTTACGCCAAGCTCGGCCAGCTGAGTCGGCGAGGAGTAGAACAATTCCTCGGCCCGCTGGACCACGCCGCCAACGTGTAGGGCGATGCCGCACGAGAGGAAGGAGATATTATCGTTTCGTTCAAACACGGTAATGACAGCTTCGGGATACAATTTGGCGATGTTTACAATGGCGGCGGTTCCGGCATGGGTGCATCCAATCACAGCAATGTTAAGTGGTTTCATCAGGTAGTACCTCCCAGGTTTGTATTTAAAAACTTTCAGATTATGCTTCAGATAGGGGCCATTTTTTTGCCCGAGATGCTGGATATAAATAAAGCATCCCCTTTTTGACGGTAACTATGAGAATTAATTCACAACCAACTGCATTAATGTGATTTGTTTCACAACCTTATGTCACAATCATAGACGATCCTTCTCCAAAAGACAATAGATAAATTGTGACAAAATTCACATCTTGAATATTAGCATCTGTAGTGTTCAATTTTCCGTGCTGCTCTATAAGTGATAATGATTATCATGTATACTACTATAACAGCGATGGTTGTTTGGAGCGGTTCAGCAAGGAGTTGAAGGAGATGCAGTTGGAAAACAGGCTGCTGATATGGGAGCAGTACAATAGCAGAGTGACGGATATTCGCTATTTGCGTTTAAATGCGGATTATCAATACCATTGCTCCGTCTTGCCATCAAGCGTATTTTTATTCGCGGAGCAAGGAAGCGCAAGCGTTACGATTGACGATAAACAATTTTATAGCTCTCCCTTCCATGTCCTGCATCTGTGCAAGGGCAGCAGGCTCCAATTGGAGCGACGCTCAGAATGCGGGGAGTTTTCCTGCTATATGGTGTACTATAAAGCGTCGGCTCCGTTTCCGCCACGGCGTTATTTGGCCGAGTTAATGAAGCGGGGAAATCCGTTTAGCCTGCAATACGGCCTTGTTCCGGTGTCGCCAAGTGAGATGCTCGGAAGAGTGGAGGAGATGCGCCGAAGCTGGGATAGCGGTCTGATGCTGGAACGATTTCGTGTGAAAGGCTTATTTTATACAACCGTATATGAAGTGCTGAGCCAGTTGGAGAGTGTTGATGAAGGGATATCTCACGTAGACCCCGTTGCGCTTGCCGTCCGTTATTTGAATGATCACTACAAAGATAATGCGGGAATTCAAAATCTGGCCCGGCGGCTTGGGTGGAGTCCGCGCCACTTGACGCGACGATTTAAGGAAACGATGGGACTCAGCCCGGTGGAATATTTGACCTGGATACGGATGGCGCATGCCGGTAAGCTGTTGCTGCATTCGGGATTTGGCCTACAGGCTATTGCTGAGGCCATCGGTTATTCTGACAGTTATCATTTTGCCAAAATGTTCAAGAAGCATGTCGGCATCGCCCCGATGCGTTTTAGAAAGGCTAACAATGAAAGCTTGCTTCGTCTGAAAATGCCATCGCTTTTGTCGCATTATGACATTGCTGTAAATAGCAAAGACCTTTATATTGGTTATGATAATCATTATCAATATAAAGGAGAGAAAATGAAATCCATGAAAGTCATGAACAAATCATCCATTATGCTGGCGCTGATGATATCGCTGACGCTTTTGCTGGGAGCATGCTCCGGCGTATCAACAAATGGCGCTGCGGGAAATAGCAGCTCGACCGCGCCAGCACAAACAGCTGCCGCAATCGCAGATCCAGCAGCGCAGCCTGAATCTGCAACTCGCGTTATAAAAACGGTCAAAGGTGATGTTGAGGTGCCGCGCAATCCCGAGCGCGTAGTTGTGCTGTATTTGCTAGGAGATGTGCTGTCGCTTGGCATTGTTCCCGTAGGCGTCTCGTCTGTTTATGAGGGAGCCGCATTCCAGGATCGGCTTTCAGATATCCAGTCGCTGGGCGAATGGTTTGAGCCTAGCCCGGAGGCAGTATTGGCATTGGCCCCGGATTTGATCATTGTGCCTTCGGAGGAGACATACGATATGCTGAAGGATATTGCGCCTACGGTGTATTTGCCTTATTTTGAAATGTCAACGGAAGAGCGCTTGAGCATGCTGGGGGAAGTATTAAGCCGCGAGGGAGAATCCAAAGCGTTAATGGAAAACTTCCTCGCCAAGGTGGAGGAAAGCAAGATCAAGCTGAAGGAAGCAGGTATATTGGACAAAACCGTATCCATTATGGAGGGCGGAAAAGGCAATATGGCTGTTGTTGACACGATCAATTATGGACGGGGCTCTCAAATAATTTATGAATATTTGGGTATGAAAGGTCCGGAAAAGCTTCAGCATAATATTGAAACGCTGGAGGCCGCCAACGCGCAATCCATTTCGTTCGAGGTGCTTCACGAATATGCCGGCGACTATATTTTCCGCTCCTCATATGACGGGATGGTGGATCTGTCGGATCATACGATCTGGAACAACATTCCTGCAGTTAAGGAAGGACGTCTGATAGAAATCAGCTTTGGGCTATCCTACTACAACGATATTTATTCTCTGGATAAGCAGTTGGACTTTATCGTGGAAAGCTTGCTGGCAACACAAGAGCAATAGATCCAGCAGCAAGAGGGGCAAAAGGACTGCTCAAAAAGCCGGTTCAAACCAATAAGCTGGAGCAGAAACAAGATGTTTCTCTCCAGCTTATTGGTTGTGGGGTTTACCTAGAGGTTGTCCATGAACACACTCTTTATGTTTAAGGCGGCGTTAGCTGCCGGATTTTTTGTTCAGCAGACGCTGAAGCTCTTCCTCTACCCGCTCATTCCGTCCTTCTTGGGCGACGGCTGCCGGGGAAAAGGAGTCCGTTGCGGAATAACCGTTGGCGGATTTGGAAAGCTCGCGCTGGGCTTCCCATTCCATCACCTTTTGTTCAATCCGGTCAAAGCCCCGCGAGGCCTGGCTTACCGCCCCGTTTAGAGTGGACGACGCAAAATTGGTTGTTGCGCTGGCCGTTCTGACACGGGCCGCCAGCTCCGCACGTTTGCTATGCAGACGCACGCGCTCTTCCTTCAAGCTTTCAATCCGTTCGCTTAGCTCCTCTGCCGCCTGACGGGCGATTTGCTGAAGGCGGATCGTTTCCTCGCCTTGCTCCAGATACAGCAGCTTGGCCTCAAGCGCTGCGCGGGCTTCTGTTTCGCGGTCCGCCGCTGCGGCTTGAATCGCTTTTTCCTCGTAATGCCCGGCTTGCGCCTGCTGTTCCTTCAGCTTGGATGCGAGAAGCCGTTCCTGTGCCTGCTGGCTGGCAGCGTTGCGTTCCGTTGCTGCAATTTCCTCGTCAAGCTCGCGCAAATATTGGTTCAGCATCATAACCGGATTTTCGAATTTGTCCAAAACCTCGTTAGCCGCTGCTTTTGTCATGCTGAATACTCTTTGTAAAATTCCCATTTGATCTCTCTCCTTTTTATCGTTGTTGTTTACAACACGCCTTATTATTGGTTAGTAGTAGTAGTTGCTGTTTGTGTAGCCTTGAAAGGGCTCTTTGGGTACGAACATGGAAAGCACGAAGTAGATCAATGCCGTAGTGCCAAAGCTGAAAAAGAGGGAAATGACGACGAGAACTCTGATAACGGTGGGATCAATGCCCAGCCATTGTCCGAAACCTCCGCATAATCCAGTAATTTTGCTGTCTCTTACCGACCGATAAAGTTTGTTCATTAGGATTCATCCTTTCGTGTGTTTCTTCTATGTCTCTATCTTACAAAAGTGAGCTTGAAGCGGTAACGGTCCGTGGTCTATTCTTGATGCTGGCCTTTAGGCGGGGATGGTCCGGGTCGGGGGGCGGGGCATCCAGTACAATTGCGTAAAAGCGGCTTTGATTGTGTTGTACAGAATGTATAGAACATGTCCAGAGTCAGGCGTTATAATTGATCTGTAAGTAACGCGGGATGCTATCTGGCATTTGCGTCGTCATGGTATTATTGAAGGGTAGGAATGACATTTTTACGATGCGGGGACATGGGATATGCTGAAGGTCATATTGGTAGATGATGAGGAGCCGGCTTTGATTCATTTGGAGCGTTTGCTCCAGAACGACGGCAGGGTTCAAATTACAGGAAAATACACATCGGCGAAGGAAGCTCTTCAGCATTTATCGCCCGAGCATGCCGATATTGCTTTTCTCGATATTGGCATGCCGGAAGTGAATGGTCTGGAAGCCGCGGAGTTGATCCAAGAGAAGTTTCCTTCTATCCGAATTGTTTACGTTACGGCTTATTCCGCTTATGCGGTGGAAGCCTTCGAGTTGTATGCGCTGGATTATTTGCTTAAACCTGTGGATGCGGACCGGATCAGAAAAACGATCGATCGTGTTTTGGAATATATGGCGATGTCGGGCAAGCATGCCGAGCGTACGGAAGCTGCGGCGGCTGCGGCTGATGTCATAACCGTTCGCTGCTTCAAGCGCCTGGAGCTTGTCAACGGAGTAGATTCCAGGGAAAAGGTCAAGTGGCGCACCAAAAAAGCCCAGGAGCTTTTTGCCTACCTGCTGCATTTGAGAGGGGCATGGGTAACGAAAGAGCGGCTGATCGAAAAGCTCTGGCGGGAACAGGAGCAAGACAAGGCGATTACATATCTGCACCATTCCGTGTCCCGGATCAGACATTTGCTGCGGGAGTGGGGGGCAGCCTGCACCGTGGAATACGAGGATGAAAGCTACCGTCTTCCATTAGGCGGCTTTCAGACGGATGTGGACGAGTTTGAACAAATCGTTTCTGGCTCGGGCGGCTTGCGGCTTGCCGACTGGAACAAATATGAATATGCCCTCTCGCTTTACCATGGCGAATATTATGAGGATCACAATTACGAGTGGGCCGAAACTAAACGGTTGAATCTTCAGCAAAGCTATTTTCAATTAATATGCAGCATGGCCAGGCTTGAGCTGGAGGAAAACAAAAACCAGGAGGCTCTGCAGCGCTTGCTGCGTGCGCAGGAGCATTTTCCTTATTCGGACGAGCTGTGCCGTCTGGTTATGCAATGCTACCAAAAATTAAATCACGCCATTATGGTGAGAGAAAGCTATCAAACGTTCCGGGATACGCTAATGAATGAATTGGGCGTGTTGCCTGAACACCATACAACGGAGCTGTATTATAAGCTATTTAGCGCAGAGCTACAGTAGGCAGAAGGATGTGATGAGTTGAGAAAGCAATTATGGGGCATCCTTCTTTTTTTTCTGATTATCTCGGCAATACCGGTCATCAGCTTTATTCGCCACCAATGGGGGGCCGATTCTCTTCCTTATGCAAAAGACGGTGTTCTGGATTTACAAGAATGGAATTTGGAATCTCAAGGGGCCGTTGCGCTTAGAGGCGAGTGGGAATTTTATCGCGATCAGCTGCTTGGACCGGAGCATTTTGCCGCGTCAGCAGAAGCAGCGGGAGAGAGGCCTGCGTTGTCGGGCCTTTTTGAGTTGCCCGGAGGATGGAATGATTATATTTCGGAAAACGGCAAGCGTGAAGGGACGGGATTCGGCACCTTTCGTTTGCTCGTCAAGCTGTCGGGTGACGAGAAGGTTACCTATGGCATTCGCACAACCAATATCCGAATGGCCAACAAGCTTTTTTTGGGCGACCAGGAAGTCGGGGCCAGCGGAGAACCAGGGCCAACAAAAGAACTCTCTATTTCATCTAATATTCCTTACATCGGCTTTGCCGAGCTAAAAGGCAATTCGGTCGAAATCATTATACAAGTATCCAATCACGTCTACGCCAATGGCGGCATTTTACATCCCGTATGGTTTGGGCTGGAGCAAGATATCCTGTCGCTAAGGGATGTCGGCTTGTTCGGCGACTTTATTAGCATTGTTGGCTTTTCGCTGTTTTTCTTGTTTTTTATGTTTCTTTATTTTATGAGGCGCGGTGAAAAGCCGCTGCTTTATTTGGCGCTTTTTTGCGGATCGCTTCTAGTGTTCGTAGTAACGCATGGAGAAAAGCTGCTGGGTCAGCTTTTGCCGGATATGCCTTATGAGCTGATGCTTCGACTGCAAATCGTATCAACAACCTTCGGATACCTGTTCCTGCTCCACTACATTAATGTGTCCGTGCCTGGCGCCATGAGCGGCAGACTCTTTCGTTTTACGAAAATACTGGCTTGGATTTCACTGGTAGTAGGGGTGCTGCTGCCGCCTTTGATTTACTCCAAATGGTTTATTGTTCCGGCTCTTATATTCTGCATCATTATTTCGGTTTTGTTGTTTGTGCTGGGAAGAGGTGTGGCAAAAAAAACGCCCGATGCGTATTTCCTGCTTTTGAGCGCTATAAGCCTCAGCATTTACGCTTTTGTTAATTTGATTCAGCTTCAAGGGATGCTGGACATGCAGTTTTATTTGTCCTATGAGCTTCTGGTTTTCGTTATTGTGCAAATTTTGATGCTGGCCCGGCGCTTCTCTTCCTCATTCAGCAAGGTGGAGCAGCTATCCCACAAGCTTGTTACGCTGGACGGGCTTAAGGATGAATTTATGGCGAATACGTCCCATGAGCTGAGAACTCCCCTGCATGGCATCGTAAATATTGCTGAATCGCTGCTGGAGGGCGTAGCAGGCAAGCCGGATTCCGATCAAGCCCGGCAGCTTGGAATGATTGCGGCCACCGGCAGAAGGCTTAATTTCTTGATCCATGACATTTTGGATTTTTCCACCCTGCGGAATGGACAGCTTTCGCTGAATCTCAGGTCTGTAAAGCTGCAGGCAGCTGCGCAATCCGTCATTGAGGTCATGGAGCCTTTGCTGCACAAAAAGGGACTGTACCTGAAGCAGGGGTGGCCTCCCGACCTTCCGCGAGTGAATGCCGACGAGGACAGGCTACGCCAGATTTTGTTTAATCTGATCGGCAATGCCGTCAAATTCACTCATCGCGGCGGAGTGCGGATTTATGGCGAGCTGCTGGACGGCATGGTTCGCATCAGCGTTGCCGACACCGGGATTGGCATACAAAAGGAGCAAATGGAGTCCATCTTTCTTCCCTACCATAGCGGCGCAAGCGATGCCGAATCGCCGCGAAGTCCGGGAACGGGCATCGGCCTAGGCATTACCAAAAAGCTGATCGAGCTGCATGGCGGCCAAATCAGCGTAAGCTCCACGCCTGGGGAAGGCTCGGTTTTCTCCTTTACAATGCCCGTTGCATTGAATCAGTCGGAAGCGGAGGAGGCTGTGAAAAAAAACTCGCTTCCTCAAACGGCGGGACAGCCCCCTAGCAGTGGCGAGCGGCATCCAGCGAACGAACCAAGCGATGATCCGGGGCATTTTACGGTGCTGGTCGTTGATGATGACCACGTCAATCTGCAGGTGCTGATCAACCTGATGTCGATTGAGCATTACAGCGTCATTGCCGTTGATAACGGAGAAGAGGCGCTGGAGGTGCTTAGCGGCAACAACGGGGTAGATTTGGTTATTACGGATTGGATGATGCCGGAAATGTCCGGCCTTGAGCTGTGCAGGCGCATTAGAGAGCGGTTCACCCTATCGGAGCTTCCCGTGCTGATGCTGACCGCACGAAATCTGGCAGGAGATATCGGTACGGCTTTTGGCGCAGGCATAAACGATTTTCTCAATAAGCCAGTAGATTCTGTTGTACTGAGGGCCAGAGTACGGACATTGCTGGAGCTGCGTCGTTCCTTCCAAAGCGTCATTCGTTCGGAGCTTGCTTTTTTGCAGGCGCAGATCAAGCCGCACTTTTTGTATAACGCCTTGAATACCATTATATCCGTTTGTCCTACGGACCCTGACAAGGCAACGCAATTGCTGCTTGATTTAAGCAAATATTTGCGCAGCAGCTTTGATTTTCACAGCAGACAGCAGCTCGTCAGTCTGGAGCGGGAGCTGGAGCTTGTTCAATCCTACGCCGCTCTCGAGCAAGCTCGTTTTGGCAAACGGCTGGTTATGGAATATGAGGTGGAGGAGGGACTGCAGCTGTTTATTCCTCCGCTAAGCATTCAGCCGATCGTTGAAAATGCGGTCCGCCATGGCGTAACGCAGAAGGCGGCAGGCGGGACGGTTGTGCTAAAAGTAGCTCAGGAGCAGGACAAGGTCATTATTTCCGTTCGTGACAACGGCAAGGGGATAAAAGCCTCCGAACGGAGCAGCCTGCTGCAGGACAAGCGCCACGCCGGCGGCGTAGGCCTGATGAATATTCACCGCAGGCTGCTGTCGCTTTACGGAGGCAGCGGGTTGCATATTGAAAGCGTTGAGGACATCGGGACGCTCGTTTCATTTGAAGTGCCCTGGTCTCCCGTTCAACAGGACGACAGCGTCCTGCTGAGCGACAAGGAAAGGGTTGAAACGAGCGAAAGGATCAGACGGTATCCGATACAATAAGATGCAGAGGAAAGGGCTGTCCCAAAAGTCTTGACTTTTCGGACAGCCCCTTTGCAACAATGGAGATTATAAGAGGCTTCACAGACATTAGGGGAGTATGTGGATCATCTTTTTGTGGAAAAAATACCACTTTTAATTAGAAAATAGCGATTAGCAATTTTCTTGACTAGAAAACCCCTGCGTAGTGGGACTATAGTCTTGCTGCTCGAATATCAAATAGCACATAAATTTTTCTATATGTTTTCTATTGTCTTTATTTAACATCTTGAATTTGGAAATGAGTTCTTTTTCGGCGATATGTTCGGTTAATAGTTCTGAATCCAATCGTCCAGAAGCTTCCCCCAGACTTAAGTTCTCGTTCATGATTTCAATCGATTGAGGAGCCGTTCCTGTTCCCATCAGAAGCCAATTCACATCGGTCGAAAACTGTTGTGCCACAGATACCAGCGTATCGGCGGAGGGTTTGTTTTTCCCTTTTTCGATATCGCTTAGTCTTCCTTGTGAAAGGTTTATTCTGCCGGCAAATTCGGCTTGTTTTAATCCCGTCAGTTTCCTTAAATATTGAAATCTTTCAGCGAAAGTATGCATAGCTCTCCTCCCGTTTCGTTCTATATCCTAAATCAGATAAATAATGAAGAAATTATTGCAAAAATCTCATATCAGATATATGATTAAAATAATACTATTATCTCCTCATTATTATATCACCAGAGGCGGTATTTGGATGTTGGGTAAATAACCTTACAAAACGAAATACATTATTTGTATGTAAATAAAAAATCACCATCCGTTGACTATAAGACTCAAGGCCTACATACGCGGATGGTGATTTTTTTATTTATAGCCTGTCGTTTTATGGCGAACGATGAAATGAAAGGGGGAAAAGTAAGGAAATGAAGACGGTTTTGATTGCGGATGATGCAGCATTTATGCGTGCCTCCATGAGCGAAATTCTGGCGGCCAACGGATTTTCCGTTGTGGCGGAAGCGAGTGATGGTTTGGAAGCGGTCCATTTATATGAGGAGCACCGGCCTGATGTCGTAACGATGGATATTACGATGCCCACCATGGATGGCCTGACAGCAATCCGAAAAATCATGGAGCTTGATCCTGACGCAAGCATTGTCGTGTGTTCCGCAATCGGACACCGGGATATGGTGGTTGAGGCTATTCGCGCAGGCGCAAAGGATTTTATTATTAAGCCGTTTCACCGTAATCGCGTCGTCAGTACGCTGCGTGATGTTTTGTCCTATTAATATGAGGTGAGGATAAGATGAGGTGCAAAGGATGATCAAGTCCAATCAGCTTACCCGTTTTGGTTTGGAAGTAAAGCGGGAGCTGCTCGAAAGGCGGATGACGCAAAAGCAGTTTTGTGAGAGGGAAGGAATACCCGTTAACCGGTTTACAGAAATTTTGTACGGAGTTCGTCCCGGCAAACGTTATCGAAGCAAAATCGCCGATGCACTTAATATTAAAGGCCCCTATTGATATCGGCGCTTGAAGCGGCTTCAGAATGTGTGAAAGGAAAGGGGCCATGTATCGCATATTGATTGTGGATGATTCATTGTTTATGCGTAATCTGTTATCCAGATACATAGAGGAAGCTGGCATGAAGGTTGCAGGCACAGCCCGTACAGGTCTGGAGGCAATTGAAAAAACGGCTTTATTAAAGCCGGATGTGATCACGATGGACATTGAAATGCCGGACATGGATGGAATATCGGCGCTGACGGAAATTATGGCAAAACATCCAACTCCCGTTATTATGATCAGTTCCTTCACCAAGGAGGGAGCTTCCGAGACGGTTCGCGCTTTGCAGGCCGGCGCTGTTGATTTTATAACGAAACCTACGGGCTCGGCGCTGTTTGATATTTACAGGATCAGAATGGATCTGGTCAAAAAAATCAAGGCGGCTTATGGAGCCCCTGTAGGACGGCTCCGCCGTTTGGCGGGATTGGAGAAAAAAAACGCTGCTTTACCCCGCATAGAGGAGGCCTCTATGAAGCCCGTAACCCAAATTGTGGCGGTGGGCGCTTCAACAGGCGGGCCGCAGGCATTAACGGAGCTGTTGTCGGGACTTCCGGCGCATTTCCACCATCCTATCGTTATTGTTCAGCATATGCCGCCCAAATTTACGGCATCGCTGGCAGAGCGCTTGAATACAGTCACTCATCTGAATGTTGTGGAAGTAAAGGACGAGCAGCCCATTGGCAATAACGGCGTTTACATTGCCCCGGGAGATTTCCATCTCAATGTGATGGAGACAAGAAAAGGATACGCGGCAAGCCTCCATCAAAAAGAAACCGGCAGCAGGCATCGTCCTTCCGTGAACGAGATGTTTCGTTCTGTATCCGCTCTTCAAGGCATAAAACGCCATTTTGTACTTTTAACGGGGATGGGAGATGACGGAGCGGAGCAAATGCTGCTTGCAAGACAGGACGGGGCTGCCGCATCAACGATTGCGGAAGCAAAGGACACCTGTATTGTGTATGGAATGCCAAAAGCAGCAGTAGAGCGGGGAGCGGCCCAGTACCAGCTGCCCCTTCATGAAATCGGCCGCAAGCTTGTTGAACTGACCAGGGTGTAATCAGAAAGGGAGCCAGCATATGAGCGAGACAGCACTGACACAGTATGTGCAATTCGGAATTGGCAATGAAAGTTATGCCATCAAAATCGCCGAGGTGCACGAAATCATTACGATGCAGGATATTACGGAAATACCGAACTGTCAGTTTTATGTAAAAGGCGTGATTAATCTTCGGGGCAAAATTATTCCGGTAATCAGCCTTCGTTCGCTTTTTTCATTGCAGGATCAGCCGTATTCAAAAGCTACTCGCATTATTGTCGTTCATCATCAGGAGGAAGCCGTCGGTCTTATTGTTGATCGGGTTCACAAGGTTGCGCGCTATGAGGATATCCAGCCTCCGCTTGAACGTATCGGTGGGATAAACGGCGCCTATTTTACCGGTATTGGCGTTTCGGACAAAGAACTCGTCGGTATTTTGAAAATCGATGAAGTTTTGCTACGGAAGTAAGGGGGAGCTGGCATGTCCGATTACGTTGAATATAGAGATATTTTTCTGGAGGAGCTAGGCGAACAGATCGACGAGATGGAGGAGGAGCTGCTGCGGCTGGAGCAGCAAGGCGCAACTGCAGAAGGCATCCAGCGTTTATTCCGCGTTGCTCATACGATAAAGGGCTCGTCCGCTGCAATGGGGTATGAGGAATTGAAGGACCTGACCCATGAGTGGGAGCATCTCCTGGATATGCTGCGCAGGAAGGAACTTGTCATGACGCGCGAGCTGGACCATTTGTTTTTTGAATGTCTGGACAGCATCAAGGATATGCAAGGAAATATCATTCGGAATACTGCCTTGTCCTCGTCGGTTCATATCGCCGCCCGTCTTAAGGCGTATACCACTCAAGGAAAGACAGAACAGTCTTCCTGTCCTGAACAACCGGAATGGCCGGAGGATGCTGTTGCGCTCATTAACCAATATGGCCGCGATGGGGAGAGGCTTCAATGGGCGGAAATTGTGCTGGTTGATGACTGCCTGATGAAGATGGCGAGAATAAGCGTTATCGATCTGAAGCTGCGCGGCATATGCGAGGTATTGTGGAGCGAGCCGAAGCTTGATGGCTCGGACGCTGAAGAGCCGGAAGGAAGGATTCGCTGGCTGCTGGCGCCCGGAACGCCGCTTGATCAGGTTGCGTCGATTTTGGAGTCGCAATTTGAAGTTGCAAGCTCAACCACGGGCGAAGTTGCCGCAGGGGAGGACTGCGCTGATGCAGATGCTTTGATTAGCGAAAGCGGTGAAGCGGTATTTTTGCGAAGTGAATCGGAGGATCGCCCGGAGATCAGCAGCTTTCCGGCAGCGGATAAGAAGCATTCCAGTCAAACGATTCGGGTAAAGGTTGAGCGGCTGGAGGAGGTTATGAACCTGCTTGGGGAGCTGGTTATCGACCAGACTCGCATGAAGCAGGCCTCTCTAACCCTTAAGCGGCAATACGGTTCATCCGAGGCGCTTGAGGGGATGGTCGAAATTACGGATCACTTGTCCAGATTGGTTGGCGAGCTGCAAGAAAACGTCATGAAGGTCAGGATGCTGCCAATCGAGCAGCTGTTGAACCGTTTTCCCCGAATGGTAAGGGATTTGGCTCTGACATTAGGCAAAGACGTCGATTTGGTTGTTGAAGGCGGCGATACGGAACTGGATCGCACTTTAATAGAAGAAATCGGCGACCCGCTTATCCATTTGATCCGCAATGCGGTGGACCATGGCATCGAGGTTCCTGAAAAGCGGATAGCGGCCGGAAAGCCTGCAAAAGGTGTTGTGAAAATTCGGGCGTCCCACGAGGATAATCAGGTGGTAATCGCCATCTCCGATGATGGAGCGGGCATTGATCCTGCCGCACTGCGCCGCTCGGCATTTGCCAAAGGCGTCATTTCGGAAGAAGAAGCCGCTATGCTGGACGAGTTTAAAAGCTTGCGCCTTATTTTTCAGCCGGGATTTTCTACGGCGACAGCGGTTAGCGACATTTCCGGCCGTGGTGTCGGGATGGATATCGTCCGGACGGATATTGAACGGCTAAATGGAAGGATCGACATTGATACGGCTTTGGGAAAAGGAACTACCTTTATTATTCGTCTGCCGCTTACGCTGGCGATTACAACCGGTCTTTTGGTCAAGGCAAGCGATCAGCGTTTTATTCTGCCCATGAGCTCGGTTGTTGAAATTGTGCGGGTAGACCTGTCCGAGCTGCAGATGATCAAGGGATCGCCTGTGCTGGCGATACGGAATCAGCTTTTGCCGCTTGTCTGGCTTCATGATTTGTTTGGCTATTCGCGAGGGGCGGGGAACGGCGGGAAAGTGCCGGTTGTTGTCATTGCCAGCGCGGAGCAGAAAATGGCCGTTTGCGTGGATGAGCTGCTGGGCAACCAGGAGGTTGTGATCAAGTCGCTTGGCGCCTATGTCGGTAAAGTGCCATGCATCTCCGGCGCTACGATTCTAGGCAATGGAAAAATAGCGTTGATCCTGGAAACGGGAGGCTTGTTCAAAAAGGCTAATGGCTTCATCTGATAAGGAACAGCGGGATTATAATCAGACAGGGAGGCAATACAGATGAAATGGTTTATGAATTTACGCATAAGCGTCAAGCTGATCTCCGCCTTTATTATTATTTCAATTTTGATGGCAGGCGTCGGGGTGTATGGACTTACTAACCTGAACAATTTGAACGTGACCTTGAAAAAAATGTATCAGGATCAGCTTATTCCGGTCAGGGAAGCCTTGCAGGCTAGTGTCAGCTACAACCAGCTGCGTACTTATGCACGGGATATGTATATGGCAAAAACGCCGCAGCAAAATGCCGATGCCGAAAAGAGGCTTGAAGAGGCGAAACGAGAAGTGGTAAATCGGATCGACAGCTACAGGGCTACCAATTTAACGGAGGCTGGCCGGGCAATTATCGAGTCTTTTGATAATGCGTGGAATGAATACGATTCTTTGCTTGTGAAAGCAGTCGAATTTAACAAGCAGGACCGGCTGGACGAGCTGTTTGACTTGATTAATGGCGATTTGGTTTCCAAAGGGAACGACCTTGCAAAAATATTGGACGATAGCGCCGACATTAATGTAAAAGAGGCGGAAGAGGCCTACCAAGATGGACAGGCTCTTTATGATTCGGCTCTTATGGGCACCATCATTTTTGTTGTTGCCGCATTTGCCTTGTGTATTCTGTTCGGCATCATTCTTGCCAAAATTATATCCAGGCCGCTTGCCCAAATGGTTCAAATTGCAGGGAAAGTGGCGGATGGCGACTTGCGTCAAAAGGCAACTCTTGATACGCATGACGAGGTTGGTTTGCTGGCGGCATCCTTTAACAGCATGATTGACAAGCTGAACGGGACGGTGGGCAATATTGTGTCATCCTCTCACAGCGTAGCTGCGGCCGCGGAGCAAATCTCCGCAAGCACTCAAGAAATTGCCAGCGGCAGCACCTCGCAGGCGACGGCTGCTCAAACGATCAACGAGCTGTTTAGCGAGCTGACGTCCGCAATACAGGCTGTTGCGGAAAGCACGGAAGAAGCCTCCGAGCTCTCCGATGCAACGATGAAGCTGGCGGGTGAAGGCAAGGTCATTATTGAATCGTCGCTCATGAGCATGAACGGAGTGCGCGAGCAGATGGCGCAGCTGGAGCGGGATTCCCATCAAATCGGCGATATCATCGAAGTAATTGAAGATATTTCTGATCAAACGAATTTGCTTGCGTTGAATGCTGCTATTGAAGCTGCGCGGGCGGGCGAGCAAGGCAGAGGCTTTTCGGTTGTAGCCGACGAAGTGCGCAAGCTGGCGGAGCGCAGCGGCGAGGCGACGAAAAAAATTGCGTCGATTATTCAAGGCATGCAGGAAAATACGAAAAGAAGCGTTGCGGCTGTACAGGAAACCGCTCAACTGTCGGAGCAATCCGGCGAAGCCTTCCAAAAGATCAGCAGCATGGTTAATGATTCCGGTCAACGGGTTTCGGAAATTGCCGCTGCAAGCGAGCAGCAGGCAGCCCAGGCAGCCAACGTGCTGACGGCGGTGGAAAACATTTCTGCGGTGACGGAGGAAGCGGCGGCAGTCAGCGAGGAGTCAGCGTCGACGGCTCAATCGCTTGCCCAATTGGCGGAGGATTTGCAGCAAACCGTCTCCGTGTTCAAAACCGTTTAAAGAACAGACAGCAGCGAGATAGGGAAAGAGGGAGATACGAGCCTTATGGCTGGTTTCTCCCTCTTCTTTTTGGTTTAAGCCGCCCTTTGGCTGCGCACGCTCCTGCATAAAGGGCAATCGGGTATATCAAATGCATCCTTATCTGCTGTATTTCATATGGAAGTTGTGATCATTGGAGGCCAAATAAATAATACCTTCGATAAAGCCGATAAAAGCCGGAATAGAAGTCCAGCAAAACAACAAATACACGATGCCCCAGCCGATTCTGCCCAGGTAAAACTTATGGATGCCAAATCCGCCCAGGAAGATGCCTAGCAAACCGGCAACGATTTTGTTTTTCTGATTGTAATAGACGGGAGGCTGGGAGTAGCCGTATGGCTGATTCCCATAGGGCTGCTGCTGATATTGCTGGTTGCCGTAAGGCTGCTGTTGG
Source organism: Paenibacillus oryzae (assembly GCF_001675045.1). Lineage (GTDB taxonomy): Bacteria > Bacillota > Bacilli > Paenibacillales > Paenibacillaceae > Pristimantibacillus > Pristimantibacillus oryzae. The sequence goes on along the minus strand of NZ_LYPA01000074.1, from coordinate 68,311 downwards.
GCTTGCTGCTGGCTAAACCATTCCTGTGGCGGAGGCGGCGGTGGCGCAGACGGGTATGAAGACGGATTGCCGGCCAGCTTTGCGCCGCAATTTGAACAATGTGCGGCTTTAGGCGCAACGGGCGCTCCGCAGGAAAAACAATGTTTTGTTGTCATAATAAATCTCCTTTTTGTATCCCGTGTCTGATTATAGTTTCTATATTCTTTATCTTAGTACATTTATCCCATGTCTAGCAATTAATTAAAAAAGATATCGAGAGCTGCATCATACGCAAGACCATATTAGAGGTTAGCTGGGCTTTTGTCCGATTGCCAAACAAGGGTAATCGTTGTGCCTTTAGATTTGCCGCTTTCTACGGCTATTGCTCCGCCTTGTACCTCGACCAGCGCTTTAGTCACAGCCATGCCAAGCCCGGTGCCCTCAGGCGAGCTTTCTGTGTCCGTCCCTCTGTAATAACGCTCAAACAGCCGTGCCATGGTCTGCTCGTCCATGCCTTCTCCGTTATCGGCAAAAATGAGTTGTTTATCGCCTTCTTCCGAGACAGACACGGATACAGTCAGCGTAGTGGAGCTGGAATTATGCAAAAAGGCGTTGGCAGTCAAATTATCGACTATTCTCTGGAACCAGGGCTTGTAAATATGCAGCTTAACAGGCTCCTCTGCCGGCAGGAACAGAATTCGGGAGGCTTGATTGTCGGGCGTGATGCCCGCACCGTACAATGTCTCCGGAATATAGGCGTTTAGCTCCACCTCATCAAGAGATGGAGGAACGGCCCCGCTTTGCAGCTGATAGACCAAGGTCAAATCGCTAATGAGTCCTTCCATGTGAGTGGATTTATCCAGCATGACGCGGGCAAAGGAGCGCATTTCCTCCGCTGACCAATCATAGGCAGGGTTTTCCAGCATATGGGCGTATCCCTTAATGGCAGCAAGCGGCGTTTTTAAATCATGGGATACGCCCGCAATCCACTCGTTTCGGTTTTTTTCCGTCTCTTCCCGTCCCTTCGCATCCCTGATAAGCGTTCGCGTCAACGATTCCAGCGAATCCATAACATCTCCATAAAGACGATAACGCCTTCTGCGTTTGCCGACAGCGCTGATGCTTCGGGGCCTTCCGTTTGCTCCCGCAGGCTCGGCATAGCTTCCACTGCCCAGAGCCTTCAGCCAATTCATCATATGAAGAACAGGCACGCCGGAATGCTGCCCGAACCACCAGGCGAATAAGGCGTAAACAATCATGGAGGATGCAATCAGCATCCCGGTTGTTGCAAGCAAAATAGCAAAATCAGGCTGAATAAGCGGCTTCCGCCCTGGCGCCTTGTTATCCAGCGGCGTGCTTAATACCCAGGTCAAACCGCTGTCCGGTTCGTATTGCGTCATCAGGCTGCTTCCATAGCGGTCGGGATAGACGGCGCGCAGAGCCATTTCCTGAAGGGAGAACTGGGTCAGGGCTTCTTTCGGCGCATTAAACGATGCGATTTGCTTGCCGTTATCATCCAGAAGCTGAAGCCATGACTGGCTGTCTTCAAGGGTTCGGGCGAGCTTGGGAGGAAGCTCCAGCCTTTCGTTATTTTGTTTGACTGTCTCGACTATGCTCTTGAGCAGCAAGTCATTATCATTTTTTTTGCCATAAAGCAGCGTATGCGTGACGCCGTCTTTATCCTGTATCCATAAGTATAGCTGGTAACGAAACGGTGTTCGTCCAAGCCAATACGAGGTTAGCTCGCCCGGACCGTAGGAGGATGGGACATCGGGGGGAGCGAGATAGGAGTCGATCACCTTGCCTTCCCCATCAATCCGCTGCAGCCAGCCGTTGGTCTCCCTTACCATTGCCAGCAATTCAGGGTCAAAACGAATCGTTCCCCCATCCTGCTGGAGCGTCTGAACCAGCTGGTACAGGCCAGCGCTCTCGAACTGGCGGGTTGCCTCCAGCCGGTTCAGCCTGTCGGTGCCCCAATTGAGGATAAAGCCGCCCAGCACCAGCAAAATTACTCCAACAACCAGAAGCCCCGCTGCAAGCTTTAGGGCGAGACGCCACTTAATATTCATGGCGCTGATTTCTCCTCGTCGCGATACTCCGTTGTTTTTTTCACCAGCTTGTAGCCCATGCCCCTGACGTTCACTAAAAATTCCGGCCGTGCCGGATCTTGTTCAATTCGTTCCCGAATCCGGTGAATATGAACCATGACCGTATTATCGTCGGATATGCTGTGATCTCCCCACACCCGCTCGTATAGCTCGCTTTTTGTAAAAACCCGATTTGGATTTTTGACAAAAAAGAGCAGCAGCTGGAATACAAGAGGAGGGCAAGGCATGTACCGATTTTCTACAATCAGCTCGACTGCGTGCTCATCCACCTGAAACCTGCCGAAGTCGTAGCAGCCAGCCCTTGCAGCTTCCTGCTGAATCTGTGGGGAGACAGCGCCGCCGCTGCGGCGGATAAGCGATCTGATCCGGGCTACGATCTCAAGCGGGTTAAAAGGCTTGGTTACATAATCATCGCCTCCTACGGCAAACCCGGAAAGCTTGTCAAAGTCGGTTGAGCGTGCGCTGAGGAATAGGATGGGGGCATCCGTCAAGCTGCGAATAAACGGACATGCCTCTATGCCGCTCATGCCTGGCAGCGTTACATCCAGCACAATGACGCCGTAGCTTTTGCGGCGGCAAGCTTCAATGGCTTCTTCGGCTGTTGCCGCATGGTCTATATGTGAAAATCCCTCTTTTCGGAAAACGGTATCTAATAATTGAATTAAAGCTTGTTCGTCGTCCACGAGCAAAATGGGGGTATCATTCATGATTAAGCCTCCTGTTGGAGCAAGTCTTATTAGCAGATGCCTTATAAACGGATTATAGGTATATTGTAACATGACGCGTACACGCAGGGACTGAGGCTGTATTAACGGAGTCTTAACTTTTTCGGCAATAAATAAGCTTGCGTTAAGACATTGTTACGTTAGCGACAAGGTACGTTTGCTACATTTAGGTTGTAAGCAAAGAGTATGAAATACGCAAGCGAATGGAGGAACCGGAGATGAAAAAAGGGTTATTGGCAATAAAGGGAATGGCGCTGTGTATTGGCGCAAGTCTATTGCTGGCAGGCTGTGGGGGCGGAGAGTCAGAGGAAACGGTCATTATTCCTCCAAATGAAATTATCGGCGCGGTTGAAGCAGGAGAATACGACCGGATTTATGATGGCTTAAGCGCCGATTTTCGCAAGGAATTTTCAAGGAGCGACTTTAGTAAAGCCGTAAAGGGCTTTAGCGAAGATGTGAAGGCTTGGCATGACGTGTCGGAGCTGAAGCTGAACAACAGCCATTACAAAACGTGGAAAAATGAGGACACGAGCAAAGGCATTAGCGTCATTTTGACCGAAAACGGGGAAATAATCGGCTTCAAGATGATGCCGCTGCAAACCTATCCTGAAAGTGATCAGGCCTTTACCAAGCTTACGTATTCCTTGCCGCTGACCGAGGACTGGTTTGTATTCTGGGGCGGCGAAAACGTGATGGCGAATTATCATTATGAATATGAAAGCCAACGCTACGCCTACGATTTGATTCAGGTGAAGGACGGCTTCTCCTATAATGGCGATCCGACGAAAAATGAAAGCTATTACGCCTTCGGCAAGGACATTACGGCTCCCCACGCCGGCAAGGTCGTGCATGTTGTGAGCGATATTCCGGACAATGAACCGGTAGGCACAATGAATGACAAGCAGCCGGCCGGCAATGTCGTCATCATTGATCATGGGGATGGAGAGTTCAGCTATCTGGCCCATCTCAAAAAAGATTCCGTGACCGTTAAGGTTGGCGATTTGGTGGAAAAAGGCGATCTCGTTGGGCTAAGCGGCAATTCCGGCAACTCAAGCGAAGCGCATCTGCATTTCCAGGTCTCGGATGGCGACGATTTGTTTGCAAGCAAGTCGCTGCGCGTCAAATGGGAAAATGATCTTCATCCCGTACAGGGAGATACGCTGAGCCAGCCATAAGAATAATGAGCTGCATAGAATTTTGATCAGGGCGCACGTCCTGGAAATAGCTTGCCAGAGGCGTCCCGATGTCATATGACGGAGGGGCCCTTTTTTAGGTCCTTTATTTTTGCAGGTTATGCACTACAATAGGGAGGAAGGCATTCGCTTCTCACCAAGTCTCATCAACAATGAACCAAAGGAGAGCATCCAAATGCTTGATTCCAATCCCGATTGGCTTATGCATTGCATCGAAATAAAAGATTTGGCAAAAGCGTTATTTGAGCAACCAGACCAGCAGCTGGATAATGCTTCTCTTCTGTTAGTTGCGGATGGCCAGGCAGCCTTGACTGTTAATGGGTATGAAGAGCATATCAGCTTTGGTCATTTAATGGTTGTAGAAAGAGGGGCCGTCATCCGGCTAACCTCTGCAAATCAACTGGATTTTTCAGGTTATCTCATTAGCTTTAAGGTATACGATACAGCTATGAACTCAATTTGCCAGTGGAGCGTAAATACAGCGACGGGTTTTTACATGCAAAAAGTGCCTGAAATGGCGGTGACAGATGCTCGTATAGCGCTCGCTGGACCAATAGGCGAGTTGAACGTAACCATTAAGCAATTTATTTTGTACCGCCTGTTAAAGGAATTAAAACAAGAACAACAAACAGATGAATACACACTTGAACAACGAATGGAAAATACGGTTACTTATATGCAGCAAAACTACAATCAACTAATTGCAAGAGAGGATCTTGCGGCAATTGCCGGTTATAGTCCTTCGTATTATTCCAAAATATTCACCAGGCTATATCAGAAAACTCCGATCGAATATTTGATTCGTTACCGGATATTACGCGCCCAGGAAATGCTGCTTGTTACAGAGGATTTAACTAGAAGCATTGCGAAAAAGGCGGGTTTTGACGATTCTCAATATTTTAGCCGGCAGTTTAGAGCAATCGTTGGCCGTCCGCCCAAGCAATTCAAACAAAATATCGCAACATACCGGATTTGTTTTCTTTCCTCTGCACACGCAGAAATTGCAGTTGCATTAGGTGTTAGGCCGGATTGTGTTGTCGTTAATAAATCGCTAACCCCCGATTATCAGAAGGATTTATTTTTGGAAAATGGCGTGACCTTATTGGAAATGCCTCAATATATCATTCAACAAAATATTATTGCGCATCGGCGGCCCGATTTGATTATTGGCGCTTACTTAACGGAAGAGATCAAGCAATATTTTCGGACCTTTGCATCAGTCATAACCAGGCTGCCTGACGATCTGAATATGGTTATTCGTTATTTCGGTCGGCTGTTTAATTCGGAAAATAAAGCCGAGCAAATGATTAAGGAGCTGGCTCTGCAGACGGAAGCTGTTAAAAGCAGCATACAAAGAAAAGTAACAACTGACTCTACTGTCCTTTATCTGCGCGTAGAGGAATCGGGTTACCGTTACATAGGAGAGTCTTCCTGCGACGCGGCGTTGCTTTTGTACAATGAAATGGGCTTTCAAATGCCTGCCATTTTTCGCACGAACGAACCATATTTCAATCCGTGCTCGTTACAACAGCTGGAGGAAGCAAATCCCGATTATTTATTGGTTGAAAAACGAATCATGGATTATTACAGTGCTGATCTTAGCTTTGCAGCCTTGCAAAAAAGCGAGCAGTGGGCCAAGCTGGATGCGGTAAAAAACAAACGGGTTTTATATGTGGATACAGGCTTATGGATTAATAATTGCAGCGTATTTGGCAAAAGAAAAATGCTGGGGCAGATTGAACCATTTATAATGGGGAGCACTTGCCCGGAAACACAATAATCCAATTTTTAAGACACATTACGCTATAGCAGGTTAGCTCATTATTCTTTATAATTTGGTAGTGATAATCATTATCAAATAAAAAGGGGATATATTGTAATGAGAAAAACCATGCTGTATGTGATTTTAACGCTCGTTGTATTAATGATAGCGGCTTGCTCAACAAAAGCTGCGGAGAGCAAAGGCGAACCTGAAACACGTGTTGTAAAGGATGTCTTTGGTGAAGTGACCATTCCTGCCAAGCCTGAAAATATGCTGGTGCTGACCTCAAGCTATGCTGAAAATTTAATCGAGATTGGCGTAATCCCCCAAATGGTTACCCTTGTAGAGGAAATCGAACCGGAATACCGCCCGAAGATATTTAATGAAAATAAGGTCAAAATGATTCAGGTCCAGCAATATGAAGAAAATTTCGAGCTCATTCTTGAAGCGGCGCCGGATCTCATTATTGCTCAAGGCGCAGCCATTGATGAAAAAAAATACGAGGCTTTAAGTAAAATTGCTCCAACGGTTGCTGTTGATGCCGGCATTGCTATCCCTGATTTTGTTCCCGTGCTGGGCGAGCTGTTCCATAAAGAAAAAGAAGCCGGGCTTGCGCTTCAGAAGTACCGGCAAAAAATAGAAGAAACTAAAGAAAAGCTGCACAAGGCTATCGGCGATGAAAAAATTCTCGTTTTGCGCGTAGAACAAAAGCAATATCGTGTTTTGGGCACCGAAAAGGACAGCCCCGGCAGCGACATGCTGTATAGACAGCTTGAACTGAATATACCAACGATGTTGAAGGATAATGATACCTGGTTTACGCCTATGTCACTGGAGGTGCTGCCAGAGCTTGACGCGGACCATATTTTTGTGGAGCAGCGCCAAATGCAAAATTACAGCAGCGAGGAATCCATGAAGGAATTAGAAAGCAGCCCTCTCTGGAAAGCTATGGAGGCTGTAAAAAAAGGAAATGTATACCCGCTTAAAACGGCAGATTTTGTAGTTGGCGAAGGCTTGGTCGGCACTCCTCTATTTCTTGACTACTTAGTAGAAAAGCTGGTGCGCTAAATGAAGCAGGATATTTATGATGTCATTATTATAGGCGGCGGCCCTGCCGGAATGTATGCTGCTTTTTATAGTGGAATGCGGGAAATGAAAACAAAATTAATTGAAGCAAAGCATGAACTGGGCGGCTTTATGCGAACCTACCCGGAAAAGCTGGTATGGGATGTAGGCGGAATTGAGCCGATTCGATGCGAAGCCATTATTCATTCCTTGATAAAACAGGCCAGCACCTTCGACCCCGTTATCGTTTTTGGACAAGAGGTGGTCGGAATGGAGAAGCGGGATGACGGTATTTTTATTCTTACCGCCAATACGGGAGAAAAGCATTATACAAAAACAATTATATTGGCTACCGGACGCGGCATTACGAGCATCCAAAAGCTGACCGTTGAAGGCGCCGATCGTTATGAGCTTAACAATCTTCACTATACGGTAACGAGCCTGGACAGGTTTAAGGATAAAGCAGTGCTTATATCCGGCGGAGGCGATTCAGCGGTTGATTGGGCCATTGAAATTGCCAACATAGCCAAAGCTGTGTACGTTGTTCACAGACGGGACGACTTTAGCGCTTTTGAAGCTTCTGTCACACGTATGAAAGCTGTAGCAACAGCCTATGTGCCTTATATCGTATCCCGCCTGCACGGCAATAAAAATAAAATACACCATGTTACGTTGCAGCATGTTGATTCCAGGGAAGAGCTGGACGTTGAAGTGGATGAGGTGCTCGTCAATCATGGATATGAAAGAAATTTTGGCGGAGCCATTCTGGAGTGGGGATTAAGCTGCGAGGAATATGGAGTTTCGGTTACGCCTAACATGTGCACCAGTATGCCGGGTATATTCGGCGCAGGCGATATTGTAACGAATGAAGGCAAAATAAGACTTATTGCCGGCGCTTTTAATGACGCTGTGCTTGCTGTAAATAGCGCCAAATTATATATTGACCCAACGGAATCCAAGATGGCGGGCGTCTCTTCCCATAATGAACGTTTTGCCGATAAAAACGAGGCTTTAAGACAAAAGGATAAGGCAGAGGGATAAGACAAAAGGACATACAAATAGGGCGGCAGTCCGTGCGGTGAGCTGAAAAATGAACGATATCAGGTAAAAATAAGAAATAGGGACTACCCAGATACAACCGCAGCTACTTGAATTTCCTCTTTTTCTCTTGTACGATTATCACGTTTAAACATAATCGAAGCTGCGGGAGAGTGAGAAATCTTGAAAAAAAGCGTAATTATTGCTGGCATAAGCGCTGCGATGCTGCTCAGTATGGGGACGGGGGCGCTGGCTGCGACCAAAATGCAGGAAATCAAGGCATTTTTGAATCCTGAAATCAAGGTTAAAGTTGACGGCTCGCCGATTCAATTGAAGGATGCCAAGGGCAACGCCATCGTTCCAATTAATTATAAGGACTCCAACTACGTTCCTATTCGAGCCATCTCGGACGCTCTGGGCGTAGCGGTCGATTACGACAATGAAACCAAAACCATCACTCTTGGCGAAAAGGTGGACGGTACGGCAATAGCTCAAGGCTTTGATAATATGTACCATACCAAGGACCCGGATCAGACGACGTACAAAGGCATTGATTATAAAGAGGCTTACTTCGATAACGGAAAGGGAAGCCGCGGCGGCAGCTTTATGCTTTATCCTAAAAAGGAGCATCAAAAGCTCTATCTTCAAATTGCAGCCATTGGCGAGGATATCGAAAAAATGGAGATCAGGGATAGCGACAACGATATCATCCTGAAGCAGGTGGATGTTGTTAAAGTCGAAGACGGGCTGGTTACCATTGAAGCGGACATTGGGGGCGTAGAGTCGTTGTATGTCCATTACGACATTAAAGATAACAGCTTTGCCTTTGTTCCGTTAACTACGTCCTATTACCGTTAATCCTTCCTTTCTCACAAAATAGCTTGCCTGCAAGGGGGCTGTCCGAAAAGTCTGTTACGGAGAATAATTATTCAGCAAAGCTGGTCCCTCCCGGAAAAGTCCGGTCCTCTCTGCTGAATAGTTATTCGTTCCGCTTGACTTTTCGGGCAGCCTCTTTTTGGTTTGCGCATCCTTTTGGACAAGGCGCTGAAGATATTCCAGAGCTCATGAATTCATTCCACAACGGATGAAGATATTCCTGATCGGTGAAGTCGGAAGTCACGTCGGAGGCAGCTTGTCAAAGTCGTCCGCATAATTGGCCGAGTCCCCTCATAAACATGGTATCAGCCAGTTAAAATTATGGGTGCAGAGGGGATGATATCATGCGTCGCATGACATGGACGGCGGCAATTGTGCTGATTTTTTCACTTGTTTTGTCTGCTTGCGGAACGAAGGACGCCGAGTCCGTGGTGAAGGAGCTGGACAAGTTTGTCAGCAGCATGGAAAGCTATCAGGGAAGCGGGACGATGACGCTTCATACAGGTCAGCAGCCGCTGACTTATGGCGTGGAGGTTTCTTACCAAAAGCCGAATCATTACAGAATCAAGCTTACTAACGAAGAAAAGGACATTACGCAAATCGTACTGAGAAATGATGAAGGCGTTTTTGTGCTGACGCCGAAGCTGAACAAGGTTTTCCGTTTCCAAAGCGACTGGCCGCAGAGCCAGGGTCAAGTATACTTGTTCCAGACGCTTGCAAACAGCATCATCGTGGATAACTCCAGGCAATTTGCGACAAACGAAGACGCATATGTGTTTGACGTTATGGCAAATTACAACAGCGGAGCGCTGGCGCGCCAGAAAATCTGGCTGGATAAGGATGATTTAAGCCCTCGCCAGGTTGAAGTCAGCGATACCAATGCCAATGTGATGGTGGATGTAAAGTTTGATAAATTCAGCTTTGGACCCAAATTTGACAAAAGCGTGTTTGAGACCGAAGCCAATATGAAGGCGGAAGCCGCTCCATCCGGAGCTGGCGGAGATGCGCCAACCGTGGCGACCCCGGAGCATTCCGGCGAAGGTCATGGGCAGAAGGATGACGATGCATCGACCCAGGAAAATAGCGGAAGCAAAGAGGGTGAAAATGCGGCTGAAGGCGATGATGAGTCCGTCGGAACACCGGATGACGGAGCAGCAGCCGCGCCTCAAAATGAAGAAACGGCCGGGGAGTCGGGGAAAGCCGAAAGCACCTTTAAAGCAATGGAGCCGCTGTATATGCCCGAAGGCGTAAGCTGGCAGGACAGCTCCGATATTGAATATGCCGGTCAACCGGGACTGATGACGCGCTTTAACGGAACATACAGCTATTCGCTTATTCAAACTCAGCTTAAGGACGTGGCGACTACGCTAGTGCCGGGAACGCTGGTGGATCTTGGCTATACCATCGCAGAGCTGACGGCGGGCGAAGAGCTCCAGACTCTGACATGGAGCTATCAAGGCAGTCAATTCCGCTTGTCCAGCGGGAATCTGCCGGAATCCGAAATGCTCAAAATAGCGCAGTCCGTGCAGGGAGAAATCGGGAAATAAAGAGGATCAGCATCCATTTCCAATAGGTGTCATCCTGATCTGGCATTCATTTCATTGACAGTCCGAAGTTGCGGGGGTAACATTGATTTTATGTGCAAAAAGCTCGGACTGTCAGATGGGAAGCATGGAGGAGAAGGTGAAGGATTTGAATGCTTATTATCGCCCGACCAGGGTTGAAATATCGCTGGATGCGATGCGGCGCAATCTGGAGGCAGTGAAAGCTTCGCTGCCGGAGGGCTGCCGCATTATGGCATCCGTCAAGGCGAATGCCTATGGACACGGAGCGGTTGGAATAGCGGAGGCGGCGGAGCGGTTTGGCGTAGACTATCTGGGCGTAGCATTTCTGGATGAAGCGCTGCAGCTCCGGCGTGCGGGCATTAAAGCTCCAATTCTTGTGTTGGGTTTTGTTCCGGCCGACGGTCTGGAGATTGCCCGCCGTTACGGGATTGCGATCAGCTTGTTCCGGAAAGACATTCTGGATGCGGCAGCAGCTCTGGAAGACGCCGGCGGCTTAAAATTGAAGGTTCACATCAAAATTGATTCCGGCATGGGCAGGCTAGGCGTTATTGGCGTTAAGGCAAGCCTCGACTTTATTCAAAATGCGCTGAATACGCCGCAGCTTGAGGTTGAAGGCATGTTCACTCATTACGCCAATGCGGATGAGGCCGACAAAAGCTATACCAAGCTGCAGTATGACCGTTTTTCGGAAATTGCGGCGGCCGTTAAGGAACGGGGCTGGAGTATTCCGCTCATTCATGCTGCCAACAGCGCGGGCGGCATCGACACCCCGGAATGGGCAGGCGGCATGGTACGGCTGGGCATCGGTTTATACGGCTTGTATCCTTCGCAGGAGGTAAACCGCAGCCGGGTCAAGTTGGAGCCGGTTCTCAGCCTCAAAAGCAAGGTCGTGTTTGTGAAGCATGCTCCAGAGGGTTGGGGAATCAGCTATGGAACACGCTATTTTGCCGGAAAAAATGAAATCATCGGAACGCTGCCGATTGGTTATGCGGATGGCTTCAGCCGTCTGTTGACGGGCAAGGCCCATGCGCTGATTGATGGGGTCAAACGTCCTATTGTCGGAACCATCTGCATGGATCAATGCATGGTGTCGCTGGGAGAGGCGGCGGCCGGAACCGGGGCAATAGAGGCAGGAGCGGAGGCTGTACTGATCGGGCAGCAAGGCGAAGCGATCATTACTGCCGAGGAAGTAGCCGAGCAGCTCGGAAGTATTCCATACGAGCTGATTTGTATGCTGGCCGCCCGCGTTCCTCGCGTATATATCGAGAATGGTACGGTTGTCAGGGTTGCAAATCCGCTCGATTTTTGAATATTTTGAGGCGTAATTCCGCAAGAAAGCTATTTCCATGAAATTCTTTTTTTGACCCATGAAGGAAATGAGCGAGAAATAGCGAATTAAGAGTATAAAGTCGCATGTCGAGTAATTTTGACAGGCTGAATTCCGGCATTTTTCATGCATACAAGCCATATAGCATAAAAGCTATACGGACGGCATAGACATGTTGAAGTATAGTCGCCGCGATATTTTGTCATAATGTGTAATACGGGGTTGGAAAAGTTTTGGAGGTGCGAGTTCGGTGGCCAATTTGCATAATACGAAAAGGATTATGATCAGCTTGCCCGATCAATTGCTTGAGGAGGTGGACGGAATCGTTGCCAAGGAAAACTCGAACCGCAGCGAATTTATTCGTCAAGCCATGAAGCAATATTTGGTGGAACGGAAAAAACGCCAAATTCGCGAATCCATGCAACGCGGCTATATGGAGATGGCGAAAATCAATTTAAATATGGCGTCGGAGGCTTTCCAGGCAGAGGAAGAAGCGAACCATACGCTCGGTCGGCTCGTGAGCGGGGTGTAGAATGTGATCGTAAAACGCGGAGATGTGTTTTTTGCTGATTTGTCGCCCGTGGTAGGCTCGGAGCAAGGCGGGGTGCGCCCAGTGCTCGTTATCCAAAACGATATCGGTAACCGATTTAGCCCAACCGTTATTGTGGCTGCCATAACTGCGCAAATTCAGAAGGCCAAGCTGCCTACCCATGTTGAAATGGATGCGGCAAGCCATGGCTTTGACCGTGATTCCGTTGTACTGCTGGAGCAAATCCGAACGATCGACAAACAACGCCTGACTGACAAAATTACCCATCTGGACGATGAAACGATGCGCAAGGTAGACGATGCCTTGCTGATTAGCGTTGGTTTGATTGATTTTTAATGGCATGTTTTTTAAAAAACGATAGACAATTGCCAGGTGACTTTGCTATTATAAGCTCAATTGGAAATTGACTATTGAATATAGGCACATTTATGCGAAGAACGCATTCTTAACGCTGCTGCAGCGGAGAATGCGTTCTTTTTTTGTTGCCAGAAGAGGGAGATGCTGAAAATGAGAAACAATCGAAAACTTTGGATGGCGCTTGCCGCGGCTTTATTGTCGGCGTGTTTTGTATATGGACTATACCAGCTTCAACGCCAGCAGCTAACCGCAGAGGAAACGATTGGCGTTGTCATTCCCAAACGGTTTATTGCGGCCGGAGAGATGATCAAGGAAGAGGATCTGGAGCTTGCGCGACTGGCGCGCGATGCTTTTGCAGAAGATATGCTGCTTGATAGGTATGCAGCCATAGGTATGGAGGCGGCGGTTCCGCTGGGCAAGGGCGAGCCGCTGCTGGCATGGAAGCTGAATGAATACGGACTTCAGCCAGGCTTTAAGGAATCCACATTCGGTATTCCTAAGGATTACATCAAGTCGATTTCAAGCGGTATCCGGGCCGGCGATCTGGTTCAGCTTTACGCTTCAGGAGGCGAGGGGGAATCGCGCAAGCTGTTTCCGAACAGCGTTGTGGTTGCTTCCGTCAAAACCTCCGGCAATGTGGAAATAGACAACTTGGCTCAATCTCATCTGCTTGCATTGGCGGACGGCAATAAGGAAGGGATGTATGCAGCGCGGCGCGATGCCAACGGTCCTATTGATTTCCTCAATCTGAACTTGACCGAAGAGCAATGGCTGGAGCTGGACAACCTGTGCCGTGACGGAGAGATCAAGCTGGTTGTAGCATACAGTCCGGAATCGTTCCAACGCTTTGGGGGGGCGGGCTCAGGAGAGGAGAAAACGCCGTGAGCAGACGATTATCATCCTCGGCCGTGTTTGTAGGCACAACGCCCAACATTGGCACGACTACAGCGGCGTTTGCAACCGCCTTGCGCATGGCGGAAGCGGGAGGCATTTCAGTCGGCTTCCTCTGTCTGCATCTCAAAAGCGCCAAGCTGCATCGTTTTTTGGGAGTGGACAAGCCGCCCGCCACATTGGATCAGCTCAAGCCTGAGCTTCATTCCGCCTCGCTATCGCCGGAGCTTTTGGGCAGAGCCATGCTTTCGCTTCCGGGACAAGCCAATCTGCATATTTTGTTTGGCAGCTTGAACCGGGAGCAGGCGGAATATTATCAGCCCCTTGAAATCAGCCATTTGATTGAAATTGCCAAACGAACATTTGATTTTGTCGTGCTGGATGTCGGGGCTTATTGGGATAATGCTGCCACGGTTTGCGCCATTCGGGAGGCCGAGACGCGGATTGTTGTAACGACGCCGGCATTATCTCATTTTCAGGAAGACGGAAAACGCTGGATCGGTCAGGTATCGCCGTTATTCCAGATAAATTCAAATCAGTATGACTGTGTCGTTGTACATGGAGCATGGGGAGGAGAAGGGTACAGCATGAAGCAAATTTGCAAGGAGCTTGGAGTAAAGCCGCTTGGTCAGCTGCAATTAAACAGCGCGCTTTACAGCTGCTACGACAGGGGGCAATTTCAGGACTGGCTGCGCAGAGACGGAGAGGGTAAAAAAGCAATGATTAAGCCGGCAAGGGAGCTATTAAGGCGCCATGGCTTGCAGAGGAGCTTTTCACCCATGCAAAATCAGCCGTGGTTCCGAAAGCTGACCAAGCTGCGAGGCGGCGTTGATTCGGTATAAAGGGGAGTGAAAGCAAATGAGCGAGCAACGATTTTCTCCATCAGAATTTGCCGCAATGGTATCCAGAGGCGGGGAAGAAATTGTGCTTGAAGCCATGCCGGAGGCTATGGGAACCGACGCAAGTGCGAAATTGGCGGAGCAGGGCCGGGAGGAGGAGTTTCATAAGCTGGCAGAGGATATGCGTTCCTATCTGAGCGCTCCGCGGGGCATAACCGGTGAAGAACGAAGGCAATATGGGGAAACGCTCAACAAAGCGGTGCTTGGTTTTCCGCATGAGAGGACGCAAGTGCTCGCCGTCATTCAGGACAGGCTGCAATCGCTGCGGATACATGACGATGGCTGGCGGCATCCGTATGCGACGCTTGCGGAAGCGCTTTTTGCAGAGGTTGTGGGGTTGAACGTTCTGGAGCTTGTGCTGGCAGGCAGGTCGGGACTGGAGGAGGTCCAGGTGGTGGGAACGCGTATTTATGAAGTGCGAGGCGGCATAGCCAGGCTTTCCTCCTATAGCTTCGGCAGCATCAGAGAGGTAGAGCGGATTCAGCAAAACCTCGTTTTATACAACAACGACCGCATCACGCCCCGTAAGCGCTGGGCGGAAGTCATGCTGCGCGACGGGTCGCGCGTAACGATGACCGGCTTTGGATTTACGGCAAGCCCGACGTTGACCATCCGTTTCTATACCGTAAAAAGCTTCAGCTTGAATGTATTGGCTGGACCCCTATGCCGCACCTTGAACGAGGAGATGTCGCGCCTGCTTCGCGCGGTGCTTAAGGCCCGGTTTAATCTGGTCATCATCGGTCCAACCAACTCCGGCAAAACGAATCTGATGAAGGCCTTTATCGCGGAGCTGCCAGATACAGAGCGGATTGTAACGATTGAAAACCGGTTCGAGATGATGCTGGGACGAGATTTCCCGGATAAAAACATCGTGGAATACGAGGCCTCGGAGGAGGACGCCAGTCATTCCGCAGGTCAAGCCTTCCGGCTGGCGCTCCGCCAATCGCCGGAAAGAATTATCCATGCCGAAATTCGCGATGACGATGCCAACATTTATGTCAGAGCCTGTACGCGAGGACATTCCGGAAGCATGACGACGGTACATGCAAACCATCTGGAGGATGTGCCGGAGGCAATCACCGACATGTGCATGCTGGATGGCCGCGCGATGAATGCGGAACGTCTGGCCAAGCGGATTACGGAATATGTAACGGAGGTTGGCATTGAAATGAAGCTGTGGAAGGGCCGCAGGGTAGTGGCCCGTATTGGAGAGCTGATCTGGCATGCCGGCGAGGTTAAAGTTAGGGACTGGTTTACGCTGGATGAAGCCAGCGGGGAATGGAACTCGCCTGATGCTCCCTCGCCAAGGGCTGCGAGCCGTCTGGCGGCAGCGGGGTATGCCGTATGAGCGGGTGGGCATTCTGGGCTGCAGGCTTGCTGCTCTTCCTTCTGTTTGGCATCAGCATTTATTCCGGTCTTGCCTTGTGGCTTGGCAAAAAACAGTTGACTAGCAGGCTGACCTATGAATCGCCCTACAGCGCAAGAAATTTGCTGCTGCGGTATTTTGGGCGGTACAAAAGCATTCAGAATCATGTGTCCGAGCTGCTGGAGACGCTGAGGCTTGAGATTAAGCCGGATGCTTTTATCGCTGCAAGCGGGGTCCTGCTGCTTGCTGGCATAACGGGAGGAAGTCTCTTCTTTCAGACGGCAAAAGGCGCCTTGCTGTTTGGACTGTTGGTTGGCTTTCTTCCTTATACCTGGCTACGGGCCTTGCTGGTTCATCGCAGAATGGGAGCTCAAATAGACTTTTTGCCGGCAGTGGAGCTGTTTTACCAGTGTTATCTTGTAACGGGAGAGCGCCAGGTCAAGGTTGCGCTTCAGCGGGCAGTGGAGGAAAAACGTCTGCTGGGGCCCATGCAGGGCGTATTCGAGCAATTATACCGGAATTTGTCCGTGCGCGGGGATGATGAGGCGAGCCTGAAGCTGCTTGGCTCATCGCTGGGGCATGTGTGGGGAGATTATTTTGTTAATATTTTGAGGGTTTCGCTTGGGGAGGGCGTCTCCGTGTCGGAAGGCTTGAAGGAGCTGATCTCCGACATGAGGAAAGCGCGCCGCTCCAATGAGCAGGAACGTCACCGCTTGTTGGAAATCAGGCTCGCCAACTTTACGCCTTTGCTGTTTCTTGGCCTGTTTATGGGTATCAATCTTTATTACAACAAGGAAAACTCCTACTTTTATTATTTTCTGGACCCTCGGGGCAGAGACATGCTGCTCAATTCATTTTTGTTGATTTTTGCTTCCTTTTTAATGGGCTTATGGTTGTCTCGCAAAAAAATGTAAAGGAGCTTATCCATGCATCATTGGATGATTGGCTTTGTCGGAACGGCCAGCCTGGCGGGGCAGTTTCTGTTTGGCGCAGCAGGGTTTTATGCGCTGCTTGCCATGCTCCCCCGCCGTCCTGGACGCTGGAGGCGGCTGGCGCAGTTAAAATGGCGCGCCTCTCCTCCCCCGGAGCGGCTGCTGAAGCTGCTTGGCATAAAGGCAAACAGACCTGATTTTCAAGAGCGAAGCTTGCTGCTTGCGGGCTGCGGGATCACGGATGATCCCGGGTGGTACGCGGCACTGCGCAGATTGGCGATGATTATATTGCTTCTGGCAGCGGCAGCAGCGGGATGGTTTGGACAAGGCCGTTTGTCGATCTTGCAGCTTCAGCTGGTGCTTGGCATCCCTATGCTGCTAGCGGCTGGCTTGAAGGTTGACCGGATGTGGCTGCGGTCTCTGGCCAAAATGCGCAGCTTGCAAATGACAGGGGATATTTACCGGATTAGTAATCAGCTGCTCTATTTATGCGATTCGTCGCTGCATATTCACGCTAAACTGACACGATGCATTCCGCTAACGGGTGCGATCAGGGGCGATCTGGAGCGGCTGCTGGCGGAATGGTATCACGATCCCGCGCTTGCCCTCAAAAGCTTCAAGGAGCGTATCGGCAGCGAAGACGGTTTAAGCTTTGCGGAAACGCTTGATGCGCTCCGGCTTCATGAAAGCAGCCACTATTACAGCCTGCTGCGGGCAAGAATCGGCGATTATAAGGAAAAGCTGGAGCTTGCCAAAGAGGGACGAAAGGAATC
The DNA here is from genome assembly GCF_001675045.1 of Paenibacillus oryzae. Lineage (GTDB taxonomy): Bacteria > Bacillota > Bacilli > Paenibacillales > Paenibacillaceae > Pristimantibacillus > Pristimantibacillus oryzae. Next base: position 50,905 of record NZ_LYPA01000074.1, on the reverse strand, counting down.
GGCGTCTTATTTGCTGTTTGTTGTTGCCGGCTTGCCGATTCTCTATACCTTTCAGGTATTTATCTACCCTTGGGTTATGGAAGGGCAGAAGCTGTTTCAGTCATTAGGCTAGTCCCTTTTTGATCCCGTGACGCGAGGTTTTTGGAAAGGAGGTGAAAAGATGCGCAATATTTTGATGACCGTTATGCTGCTGGTTGTTGTTGTTGTGTTGTTTAATTCCATCATTGCTCAGGATACGACGGGAACAAGAGCTCAAATTCAGTCGCAAGGAAATGCAGCCAATACACGAATTAACACTCTTCTGCCTTAATGATGTGTTGTTGAAACGGTGTAAGGAGCGCGGGGACGGCGGAAGGAGGGAGCAGCTTGCGTTCGTTGCTGATTACTTTGATGCTTATTATTACGGTGGTGCTTGTTTATGCGGCTGCCGCCGAGGGGGACAGCGGGCTAAAAAACGGAGTAAGCCGCAGCGGAGGGGCCATGAGCCAGCATATTAGGGAGATGAGCCCTTGAAGCAGCTTCTCGTTTTTGTATTGTTTTCGGCTATGCTGTGCTGGATTATGTTTTCGCCAATCTACAGACATGTGGCAATCGTGCGACAAGCCGCGCTTCAGCAGGAAGTGGATTTTTTGCTGGAGGTTGGAGCAAGCGGCACGTATGGCTACATTGGCGAAGATATGCTGCAGCGCTCCAGAGACAGGCTGTCAAAGCTGGGATTAAACGGGGAAGCGCTGGAATACGAGCTTTCCACGACCAGCGGCGTTTCGGCGGGGGAATCATCATCGCCTGTGCCTAGAGGAATCGGGATTGCCTTGATTATCAGCTACCCTTACGAAAGACTATTTGTTATTGATTCACTGATTGGTATTGAAGCTATTGCGCCGGATGCCAGGATGCGGGCTTTCGGCATGAAAATGAGCGAATATGTGAACTGAAGCGGACGAAGGTGGAAGGAATGCACAAATTGGTGGCTATTATGGCCATGATGACGATTTGGCTGCTGTGTCATATTATTCAGGTGGATGAAGAAATTGCAATGAAGCATTTGTTCCAGGGGAAACGCGCCGTTAACCGTGCGGCTCACGCCGCGGCCCAGCAGCTGGATAAGGAAGCGCTTGGAGAAGGCGTGCTTCGTCTTGATGAGAGGGAGGCCGCTGCGGCGGCCATGCAGTACCTGCAAACCAATCTTCTGCTGGATGGCGGCGGTTCTCCGCTTCCGGGCTCCTGGCTGCGGGAGCCGGTTGAGGTGCTGGTGCTGGACATTATCAATTCGGAGCAGCAATTTCCTTATGTTTATGTTAATGAAGCCTATCAATATGAGGTTGTGCTGCAAAAGCCCGGAGTCGTGCTGATTACGGGTATAAAGCACCCTCAAACCTATCGGGGGCTTGATCCTATAGAGTGGACGATTAAAGGAACGGCGGAGCTGGTCGCGAGTTGACTGGCCGCATTAAAATTGGTGTAATAGGAGGAGGATGGAATAAGGAGGATATTATGAACCGGGCATTAACAAAACGATTGCATCCCGACTACTTAAAGGCTGACCGGTTAAAGGAAAGCATATCCAACGGCATATTTGCGCTGTTAATTGCCGCTTATTGGTTTGTAGCGGAATGGCGGGAATGGACGTTGCTTCCTGTCTGGATTTGTTTAGCGCTGCTAGTGCTGAGCCTGATCGTATTTACATGGCTTGTGCCGAAGGTCCATTTTGAGAGATTCCGATATGAGCTGTTTCAGGAAGAGCTGGAAATTCGGTCAGGCCTGATTTTTATTAGCAATGTGCTTGTGCCTATGGTGAAGGTGCAGCATGTTGAGATGGAGAGCGGTCCTATCTTGCGCAAATTCGGGCTTGCCAAAGTGTTGATTGTAACGGCTGCAACTACGCATAAAATAAGCGGCTTGAAGCTTGAGGATGCGGAGCGGCTGAAGCAGCGCATAGGAGTATTGGCAAGGGTGGATGAAAAAGATGAATGAAGAAAGACGCCTTCATCCGCTATATTTGCTGTATGGCTTATTGAGTGCGGTCAAAGGATTTCTCCCCCTTATCTTTATCGGGATTTTTAATGGCTTCAACTGGTCCAGGCTGCTGGAATGGTATTGGCTCGCCGGTATTTCGGGTCTTGTTGTCCTTATTTTATTTTTTAGCTATTTGGAATGGAGGACGACCGTTTTCCGGCTGGAGGACGACCGAATGGTCATAAGGAAAGGATATCTGTTCCGCGAGGAAAAGACCCTTTATTACTCACGTATCCATTCCGTTAATGTGGAGCAGCCTCTTATCCAGCGTCTGCTTGGCATCGCGCAGTTAAAAATCGAAACGCCGGGCGGCGGCAAAAAAGCGGATGCCGTTTTGCAGGCTTTGTCCTTAAAGGAAGCCGGCGCCATCAAGGACCAGCTGCGCCAGTTTGCGGGACACCCTGCTTCATCGGATGCGGCTTTTGGAGCGCAGGAAAAAGCGGCGGACTCGCCGTTGGCAGCATGCGAGTCTCAAGAGGGCGTAGCCGCGTCGCGGTCAGCAGAGTCCGAGCCGCTGCAAAGTGATGCGTTATGGACATCCGGCCTGCGCAGCGAAGATGCGGAGCGCCGTGGCCAGGGTAATAAACAGCATGCGCGTGTCATCTCTCTAGGGCCGGGAAAGCTCTTCCAAGCTGCGGCTACCTCACTAAACTTTGGCTTGGCATTGGCTTTTTTGGCGGGGATCTATTCCTTTGCCGACGATTTTATTAAGCTTTTGCTGCCGGATCATTTTTTTGAACAGGTGATTGAAGATTCCGCCTGGTTAGTGTCTGGCGTACTTATGATCATCTTTGTATCGCTGGCTGTTTTGATTTTTGCCTGGGGTTTGTCAGTCGTTCTTTATGTGCTTAAATATAGCGGGTTCCAAATTGTCAGGGAACGCGATCAGGTTACCTTGAGCTATGGTCTGCTGGAGAAAAAGATGGTGGTCTTTAATCCTCGCAATGTACAGGCCGTCATTGTTGGCGAAAGCCTGCTTCGGCAATGGATGGGCTATGGCGAGGTCAAGCTGCAGGTCGTAACCTCCGATAAGCAGGAGATGCTGATGCTGCATCCTTACATTAAGCTTTCCGAAATCCAGCAGCTGCTGGATGGTTATATTCCCGGCTTCCGCATGAAAAGCGGGCAAAAGCTGCAGCCCCCGCCGCGTAGAGCGTTGCTCTACTACTTGCGTATTCCGCTGCTGTTTGCCGCGGCGGCAAGCATTGCCTGTATTATAATGTTTGGGGCAGCAGGAAGCTGGTGTCTTCTCCTTGTTCCACTGGTGGCGGCATGGAGGTTTTTTTGCCACCGCTCCGCTGGCGTTCTGCTAGAGGATCGCCAGTTGTCTCTTAGACGGCGCTGGCTAAGTCGCAGCACTTATTTGATTGCAAGACCGCGCATCGAAGCGATGAAGGTTTCGCGCTCGCTGGGACTACGCCGAAAAGAGTTGGCTTCATTGTCAGTTTATGCGCTTGGCAGTTCGATGAATTTTGGCGTGTCCTGCCTGGAGCAGAGCGATGTGGAACAGGTTTGGAACTGGTACAGCCGTTCTTAAGAGGCTTCATTTACCGTCTGAAGGTAAAGAGGCTTCTTTTTTTGATTGTGATGGAAAACTGGGGCGTGTCTGAATACTCCGAGAGGAACAGGTTTTGCCGAATTTTCGTTCCCTACAAGGAAGTTTTGTGCAGGCTTACCGGGGTAAGTCAAGCAAAACTGACGCAGCAGGGGGCAAAAAGGCGGTGCAAGATGACCTCAAGCGGGTTTTCAGACACGACCTAAAAAAGTGATGGAGGCGAATATTATGCTCTATATATTCAGCGGATTGCCAGGCGCCGGAAAGACCACGTTATCATCAGCTCTAGCCAGGGAGCTGCGGGCAGCGTATCTTCGGGTCGATGTCGTAGAACAGGCTATGCGGGACGCAGGAACATGGGTTGACGGACCTGAGGGATACTTCGTGTGTTATGCAATCGCATCGCAAAATCTCCGATTGGGCCTCGACGTCGTTGCAGATACAGTTAACCCTATCCAGGTGACCCGTCAAGCTTGGCGAAATGTGGCGGATTCTCTTAAAGCTCCATTTGTTGAAGTTGAAGTCATTTGCTCTGACGTTTGTGAACATAGACATCGAATTGAGACGCGTGCTGCTGATATTCCCGGCTTTGTTCTTCCTACGTGGGAGAAGGTTGAAAACCGATGGTATGAGGTTTGGGATCGGGATCGCATCGTCATTGACACCGCTCACCAAACAATGAACGAAAGCTTGGCGATGTTGTATGAGCGATTGGGACTGGAATTTAAAGGTTAAGCTGATTGTACTACTGGGAGCTGTCAAATAAAAATGAACGAAGCGAGGAAGCCATGCGTCTAAGTAGTTATCAAACACCATAAGCGAAGGGAGTCGCGGGTTCATTGGGAAATGAAGCCAAGCTGATTGCTGCCGCAAAGCGCGGCGATGGAACATCGCTGGCGGAATTGCTGCAGCACAATTACAAGCTGTTGTACCAATATGCGCTGAAGCTGACCATGGACCGAAGCAGGGCGGAGGACCTTGTCCAGGAAACGATGCTTAAAGCGATTGAACGGATCTCCACGTTTCAGGAGCGCTCCAAATTTTCTACCTGGCTAATTGCAATTTCCTCCAGACTGGCGATTGATAAGGCCAGACGCCGCAAAAGGGAGGAGCGATGGCTGAAGGAAGAAGTAAATAATCATCGTTTGCGCTTTGATACCTTAAGCCTTATGGAGGAATGGCCTGCCGCCCTGCAGGCGCTTAGCAATCTGGAGGAGCATCATCGGATGCCGGTGCTGCTGAAATATTATTACGGCTATTCCCAGGAGGAAATTGCTGAAATGCTTGAAATCAGGCTTGGGACGGTAAAATCCAGATTAAGCATTGGCATGAAGCTGATCAGAAAGGAGCTTGGCGAGCATGAATAATGGTTACGACTTGGATAAATCTCGCAGCCAATCAGTTGGCGAACAAAGCGAAAAGAGCAGAAAAAGCGATAAAAGCGATAAAAGCGATAAAAGTGAAAAAGGCGATACAGACGCAATCTGGTTTCAGGAAAATATGATGCAAAAGCTGAAGCAGTTTGATGCTGCCCATACGCCGGAGCCGCCTGCGCTGGGCAAGCTGGAAATAATGGTTGCGGATCACAAGCGTAAGCGCCAAAAAGCTATGTGGACCGAGCTGACCCTGTTTTGGCTGGTTGCGGTAATTATTCTATTGGGAATGGTTTGGATGGCTGAAGCCAGCCCGGGATTATTCTGGGGATTTTATGGAACCGTTGGAGCGGTGTTTCTGCTCATATTTGGATATAAATATGTCGGGTGGGCGAAGGACTGATGGAGGAGCTACTGAGGGAATCGATATGGTTTTGGCTGTTGATTGGTTCAATATTGGTAGGCCAATCTACCTGGCTGTTTCTGGACTCTGGCAAAAGAGGCGGAATGAAATGGTTTTGGGGGTTATGGGCGCTGACCCAGTTTCCGACTCCCCTGATTGTGTATTGGGTATTTGTTATCCGGCCTTCGCGCAAGAAGCGGGGGCGGAGCGGGCAGGACTCAAATTAGGATGGAAAAGGAGCGGATGAAGGATGAATATGGCCGAGGAGCTTGGACAACTCAAGGAATTGCTGCCCATTATTGCGCCCATTATGGTTTTGCAGCTTATTTTGATGGTGATAGCGTTAGTTCTTTGTATCAAGTCCAGCCAAACGCGGGGACCCAAATGGGTATGGATATTGGTCATCATATTTGCTAATTTGATTGGCCCAATCGCTTTTATGGTTTTTGGAAGGAGAAATGAATAATGAGGCCCCTGTTGGAGGTTGAAGGCCTCGTTAAATCATTTGGAACAACAAAGGCCGTCAAGGGCCTGGACTTTACTGTTATGGAAGGCCGCTGCGCCGCTCTGCTGGGACCAAACGGAGCAGGGAAAACAACGACCATTCGTATGCTGACAGGGCTTCTAAAAGCAACGAAAGGCACAGTGCGCATAAACGGCTGCAGCGGAAGCAGCCACCGGGATATGCGGGAGCTGCTTGGTTACGTGCCGCAATCGCCGTCTTTTTACGGCTGGATGACCGGCAAGGAATATGTGGCATACGCGGGCAAGCTTTGCGGCCTAACGGCACGCCAGGCAGATATTCGGGCGAGCGAGCTGTTGTCCCGCGTTGGGCTGGAGGAAGCCGGCAAGCGGCGTATTCAAGGTTATTCCGGAGGTATGAAGCAGCGGCTTGGGCTGGCGCAAAGCCTGGTTCACCAGCCCAAGCTGCTGGTTATGGACGAGCCGGTTTCCGCGCTTGATCCCATTGGCCGGCGCGAGGTGCTGGAGCTGCTTCAGGAGCTGAAGTCTGAAACGACGGTGCTTTTTTCAACTCATGTGCTGCATGACGCAGAAGAGCTGTGCGATGACATCATCATAATGGCCTCTGGTCAAATTGCGCTTCAAGGCTCGCTGCAGGAGGTTCGAAACAATAACCGTCTTCCCGTTATCAGCATCAGGCTGGAGGAAGGGGAGGCATCGCGCGAATGGGCGTTAACTCTCAAAAGGGATGCAGAGTCGTTTGCGCAAAAGACTGTTGAAAGGGAGAACGAAAGCACTGCCGCGGCACTCCCTCATATGACTTCCTCTCATCTGCCGCTTCAACGCATGCCGCTGCTGCGCCATGTTCGGGAAGTAGAGGTTGAGGGATATCTGGTCCGTCTTATCGTTGATGATATTGCTGAAGCCAGACGGTCGTTGCTGGAGGAGCTACTGCGTGAGAATGTGGGGGTAAGCAAGCTGGAGGTTGGTTTTTCCTCGCTTGAGGATCTTTTTATGAAGGTGGTGAGCGGATGAGCGGATTAGCAGCAAGCGAGAGGAGCGTGCGGCCATCCTCCGGTTTATCGCGGTTTGCAGCAATGTTTGGCAAGGAACTGCTGGAGCTGGTTCGCAGTTTGAAGCTGATTTGGGTGCCGATTGTTTTTATCGCGCTTGGCATCATGCAGCCGGTAACGTCTTATTATATGCCGGTTATATTGGAAAAGGCGGGGAATTTGCCGGATGGCTCCGTCATCGAAATTCCGTTGCCAACCGGAGCGCAGGTGATGGCCGAAACGCTGGCGCAATTCGGATCGCTTGGAGCCTTGGTCATCGTGCTGGTGTTTATGGGCACGGTTTCGAGCGAGCGAAATAGCGGTGCAGTTTCGATGATTTTGGTAAAGCCTGTATCTCCCGCTAGTTATCTGGTGTCCAAATGGGGGGCTATGCTGCTGCTGTCCTCGCTGTCTCTGCTTGCCGGATATGGCGCGGCATGGTATTATACCGGATTTTTAATAGAGGCGGTTGCCTTTAAAGCGGTGTTATCCAGCTTTCTGCTCTACGAGCTATGGCTGCTTGTTCTGCTGACATTGACGCTGCTGCTCAGTACCGCGCTAAGAAGCGCGGCAGGAGCCGCGTTTGCAGCGCTGGGCGCGGGCGCTGTATTGTCCTTGCTCTCTAATTTGTTTCCTAAATATGCAGGCTGGCTGCCTGGAGCGCTTCCCGGTTTTGCCCGCCAAGCCGTTATGGGCTCCCTGGAATGGAGCAGCAGGTTCGGAGCTTGCCTTGTCGCAACGGTTATGCTGCTTGCAGCCCTCGTTCTGCTGGCTAATATCCTGCTTCGCCGCGCAGCCGCAATTGATTAGGGTAACTTAAAGCGCGCTCAAAAAAGCAAGCCCGAGTCCAGCTATCCACATCAGCTCCTTATGGCTCCAAGGGGCTATCCGAAAATTCAAGTTCACAGAAAATATCAATATATAGTGTTTATGTGAACGAACCATTGCATATATTGACTTGTGATAATCGTTATCAGTATACTCTGGGTACACGTTAGTGTCAGCTTAAAGTCATGTCTGGCCTGGCGTACGGCAGTACATCAGAGGAGGACCGGACATGAGCGAAATCATTAATAATCGTGAACAGGGACAAGAGGCAAGAAGCCGCCGGCAGGAAATGCTGAAGGATATTATAAAAGAGCTTCATCAAGGGAAAAGCGTGGATGAAGTGAAAGCACATTTTCATGAAGCGGTCGGAAACGTATCGATCGACGAAATATCGGCAATCGAACATGCGCTAATGACGGAGGAAGGCATACCCGTTTCGGAGGTACAGCGGCTTTGCTCCGTTCATACAGCTATTTTCAAAGGCTCGATTGAGGAAATTCACCGTTCGTCAAAGCCGGAGGAGCAGCCGGGGCATCCCGTTCACACGTTCAAGCTGGAGAACCGGGAGCTGGAGAAGCTTGTAAACTTCAAGCTGCGTCTTCATACCGACAAGCTTAAGGAAGGCAATCAGGAAGAAAAGCTCATTTATAAATTGCTGGAAGACTTGAGCCTGCTGCTGGATATTGACAAGCACTATAGCCGCAAGGAAAATCTGCTGTTCCCTTACCTGGAGAAATACGGCATCTATGGCCCGACTAAAGTAATGTGGGGTGTGGACGATACGATTCGCGCTATGATCAAAGAGGTTAAAGCGGAGCTTGCTGCCAATCCCGGCCACAAGGATGAAATAGCTGCCTGCCTGGAGCATATCATTCGCGAGGTTAATGAAATGATCTACAAGGAGGAACATATTCTCTTGCCGATGGCGCTAGGCAAACTGACTGAAGACGAATGGGTCAAAATAGCGGCGGAAAGCGACCAAATCGGATTTTGTCTGATCGACGGCAGCGAAACCTGGGTGCCGGCAAGAGCCCCCGAGCCGGAAGGCGCGGAGGAGGCCGACGAAGGCGATCAAGGACAAGGCGTTCAAAACGGCTTTGTCCGTTTCAGTACCGGTATTTTGTCCGTGGCTCAATTGGAAGGGATCATGAACCACATGCCGGTGGACTTGACCTTCATTGATGAAAATGATGTCGTTCGTTATTTCTCCCACGGCAAGGAACGGATTTTTGCCCGGACAAAAGCAGTCATTGGCCGCACTGTGCAAAATTGCCACCCGCCGCAAAGCGTCCATGTTGTGAATGAGCTGCTGGCCGATTTTAAAGCGGGCAAAAAGGACTCCGAGGATTTCTGGATTCCGTTTAAGGATAAGTTTGTTCTGATTCGTTATTATGCGGTAAGAGCTGAGGATGGAGCCTACCTGGGCACACTGGAGTTTACGCAAAACATTGCTCCGATTAAAGCATTGGAAGGCCAAAAACGGATTTTGTCCGAGGCCTAAGCTTTTTCTTCGCTAGCGAATGATGTTTTTGAAGTCTTTTTCTATTTTCTTAGGCTAATGAATGGTTGCATTTCTTCGGCAAAGTGGGTAAGGTTGAAGAGAAGGATCACAAATTTGCCGGGGGTTGAGCAGGATGAAAATGAATGTGGAGCAGGCTGCGGCATTGTGGTACAAGGAACAAATGGAGCTTGCCGAAGGAGACGCGTTGCGTGTTTTTGTAAGGCTTGGCGGCTGCGGCAGCGTACATCCCGGCTTATCGCTTGGTATCACGAAGGAAACGCCGCGAAACGCGGGATTGCAACAGGAAGTGGAAGGCATTACCTTCTTTATGGAGGAAGATAATCTCTGGTACGTTGGAGATAAAGAGCTGCGCATTTCCTTTGACAGCCAATACGAGGAAATTTCAATGCAGGTTGTTTAGGGCGTGTCTGAATACTCCGAGTGGTAGTACCGATTTTTCGTTCCAAACAAGGAAGTTTTGTGCAGGCTTACCGGGGGTAAGTCAAGCAAAATGGACGCAGGCCGGGGCGGAAAGGCGGTGCAAGATGACCTCAAGCCGGTTTTCAGACACGCTCTAGGTGGTCGTTTACTATAATGCCCCACATCCGTTTTCCTGCGGATGCGGGGCGATTTTTTGTATTAAACGCCGGAATAGGCCATAAAGCCTCCGTCAACAGGGATGGTTGCTCCGGTTACAAAGCCGGAGACGGTGTCGTCGACCAGCCACAGCAGAACGCCCAATAGGTCCTGAGGCTGGCCAAATCGCTTCATCGGCGTTTGCGAAATGATTTTGCGCGAACGCTCCGTTAATGAACCGTCGCTATTCAGCAGCAATGCGCGGTTTTGCTCCGTCAGGAAAAAACCGGGCGCAATTCCGTTGACGCGAATGCCGGTTTCCGCCATATGAACCGCAAGCCATTTGGTAAAGTTGTCGATGGCTGCTTTGGCGGCGCTGTAGGCAGGCACCTTTGTCATGGGCGACGGGGCGCTCATGGAAGAAATGTTGATAATGACGGGAGCAGGACGGTCAAGCATTTGCTCCGCAAATATTTGAGACGGGATCAAGGAGCCCATCAGGTTAAGATCCAGTACTTGTCTGAAGCCGTCCAGACTCAGATTAAAAAAGGTGGTCAAGCCTTCCTTGTTCAAATCTTCCCTGCTAAAGGTTTCTTTGGTTGTATTGGCGCTGGCATGATTGCCGCCCGCCCCGTTGATCAGAATATCGCATGGGCCAAGCGCCTCCATAATGGATCGGCTTGCTTCGCGCGTGCTTTCCGCATTAGTAACATCGCATGCTGCGGCGAAGGCAATGCCGCCTTGCGCCCTGATTTCCTCTGCCACAGCCTCATTTTTGGAGGCGGTGCGGCCTACAATGGCAACCTTTGCGCCTTGCCTGGCAAGCTCCAGCGCCATCGTCCGGCACAAAACGCCTGCCCCGCCGGTTACAACAGCAACCTTGCCGTTAAGTGCAGAATGCAGAGGTAAACTGCCGCTGCTCATTAAGCTTCCGCTATTTTCTCCGCTCATTTTGCTTGACCTCCCTGGCCGGCCTCATAACGGTAAGCGTCCCACAGCCCCCACAGATGCATAATGCCTAAGGCGCGGTCGTACAGGCCGTAGCCGGGACGGCATTTTTCATCCCAAATATGACGTCCATGATCCGGGCGCGCGTAGCCGGTATAGCCAATATCGTGATAAGCCTTCATAATTCCCGCGATATCCACGGTGCCGTCCTGGCTCCGGTGGGATGTTTCGATAAAATCTCCATTATCAAAGACGCGTACGTTACGGATATGGGCAAACGGAATCCGGTCCTTGAAATCGTGAATCATGGCTATAATATCATTTTCGGGATTGGCGCCTAAAGAGCCGCTGCAAAGGGTAATGCCGTTTGCGGGATGATCGTAAAGGGAAAGAAATCTGGAAAAGTTGGCATGTGACGTCATAATGCGCGGCAATCCAAAAATGCTCCATGGCGGATCATCGGGATGAATCGCCATTGTAATGCCATTTTCGGCGGCCACCGGAATAATTTCATGCAGGAAGTAGGACAGGTTTGTCCACAGGTCCTCCTCCGTTACGCCCCGGTAAGCCTCAAACAGGGTGGAGAGATGCTGCAAGCGCTCCGGCTCCCAGCCCGGCATTGTCAATGCGGAGTTTTCGTTAATGACCCGGACCAGCTCGAAAGGATCGGTGCCGTCGATCCGGCTCTTTTCATAAAAGAGAGCTGTCGAGCCGTCCTCCGTTTCCTTATGGAGATCGGTGCGCAGCCAATCAAAAATCGGCATAAAGTTGTAGCAAATCACTTTAACACCGACTTGGCCAAGCTTTTTAATCGTTTCCTTGTAGTTATGGATATAACGGTCGCGGGACGGCAGTCCCAGCTTGATATCCTCATGCACGTTAACGCTTTCAACAACATCAATGTGCAGGCCGGCTGCCTCTGCTTGAGCTTTGACCTCCATAATTTTGTCCATCGGCCATTCCTCGCCGGCAGGCACGTCATGCAGGGACCAGACAATTCCCTCCGTCCCTGGAATTTGCGTAATATACCGAAGCGGTACGGTATCGTTGCCTTCGCCAAACCATCTGAACGTCATGCGCATCGCAATCATAACCTCCTAAATAAAATATTGGGGATATTTTTCCTTCAACAATGCTTGATCGGCCACATTCAAATTCAAGTGATTTTTCATTAGAGCTTTTGCGTGACTGCTGTCCTTTGCCGAAATGGCTTCCGCTATTTGCCGGTGCTGCTCATACAGGTGGCCCCAGTTGTGATCGTCGACAAGCCGAAGCCTGCGGCTGCGGTTCAAATGAACGGTCAGCTGCCCGAGCGCTCCCCAGGTATGGCTTTTGCCTGTGCCCTTGAACAGCAGCTCGTGAAACTCCTGATCCAGCTGGAACATGCCCTCCAGATCGACCCGTTCGATGCTTCCCCGCTGGCGATCCAGATTGGACATCAGCTCCCGATAGCTTTGATCGTCAAAAGCGGTGCAGGCCAGCTCTACAACAGCGCATTCCAGATGCTCCCGCATAAACCGGGCTTCCTCTACAAGCGAGGTGTCGATGAGCGAAACGAAGGTGCCTCGTTGCGGCAGCACTTGCACCAGTCCCTCCTGGGCAAGCTTCATCAAGCTTTCTCTTACCGGTGTCCGGCTGACCTCAAAGCGCTGCGAAGCTTCGTTTTCCGACAGGGGAGTTCCGGGCGGCAGCTTCAGGCTAAGAATATCCTCGCGCAGTGCCGCATAAACCTCGTCCCGGGTCGATGCGCTGCGCTGGCGCCTAAGCATGTTCATCATTCTTCACCTCTTATCCAACATCCTACCACACTACCATACAAGTATACAAGATATTTTGGAAAGGCTTACAAAAGATCGCGCAAATCTATAAAGGGATTCAAATTACATCAAAATAGGTTATAAACAGGTATGAATCTGTGATTAAAGCACTATTATTCATTCGCTATAATGAAGACGAAACAACCGGAATTAATAAGGAAGTAATCTTTTTTGCATAAAGGGTTGAATAATACCTGTTCAAAGCTTTGAATGACCTTTAAAGGAGTGTTGACGTAATGACGAGCGTTCGGCTTGGCCAGGAAGTGCTGGGGGAGTCAGGCAAGGAAAGATTGGAGGCGCTGCGAAGCGCCCCCGTTACAGTCCTGCAGATCGGCGAAGGCAATTTTTTAAGAGGGTTTGTCGATTTGATGCTGTACGAAAGCCGGAAAAAAGGCATCTACACAGGAAGCGTCGCGGTTGTCCAGCCAAGACCCGGAGGGAAGCCGAAAATCGAAGCGCTTGCGGAGCAGGACGGTTTGTATACTGTTGTGGTTCGGGGGCTGGAGGCCGGAAAGCCGGTTGAACGGAAGGAAGTTGTCGAAATATTCGGTCGTGTATTTGATCCCTACAGCAACTGGGAGACATTCCTTGACATTGCGAAGGGGCCGGAGCTGCGGGTTGTCGTGTCCAATACGACGGAAGCCGGCATAGCCTATCGGCCCGAGGCGCTGGTGGATGGTCAGCCGGCAGTTTCTTATCCCGGTAAATTGACGCAGCTTCTGTATGCAAGATATTTGGCCTTTGACGGGGATAAAACCCGTGGGTTGTACATTTTTCCTTGCGAGCTGCTGGAGCGCAACGGCGATGCATTGAAGGAATGCGTGCTTCACTACTGCAAGGATTGGGACTTGCCGGAGGCATTCGTTCAGTGGGTGCTGGAGCATAACCGCTTTTTGAATTCCTTAGTGGACCGGATAGTAACGGGTTACCCCGATGAGGCCCAGGCGGAGGCCTGGTTTAAGGAATGGGGCTACCGCGATCCTATGCTTACAACGGCCGAGCCTTATCACCTGTGGGTTATTGAAGGCGAGCCTGAGCTGGAAAACGTGCTTCCGCTTGTTAGAAGCGGCTTAAACGTGCATTGGGTGGAGGAACTGAAGCCATATCAGCAGCGGAAGGTCCGTATTCTTAATGGGGCCCATACGTTGATGGCGCTGGTTGGTCTGGTACATGGCCTCAAGGAAGTAAGGGAGACCATGGAGCATCCGGAGTGGGGCGCGCTGGTAAAAAGGACGATTGGCCAGGAGATTATTCCATCCCTGCCATACGACAAGCAGGAGCTGGAGAGCTATGCGGAAGAAGTGGCGGGCCGTTTTCTGAACCCTTTTATCCGCCACAGGCTTTCCGATATTGCCATGAACAGCTTGAGCAAATTCAAAACCCGCCTGCTTCCGTCCATAGCCTTTTACTATGAAAATGATTTGCCTGACGGACTGCTTCATGGCCTTGCGGGTTTGCTGCGTTATTACAAAATCGCTAGCGGCGAGGATGGATTCGAAGGGCATGATCTGAATGGTGAACGCTACATCGTTAAGGACGATGCTGTATTGCTGGAGACCATCGCCGAAGTATGGGCAGCCGCGGAGGGGCAACATCAACCTTTGCAAGAAACGCTTCGTAAGCTATTGGCTTTAGAGCAGCTTTGGGGCGTTGATCTGAACGCGTCGGCTCCTGGTCTGGCTGAAGCGGCAGCAAATTTGATCGCTCAATGGGAGGAGACGGATCATGAACAACGGAGTTAGGCTTCATCGCGATGATATGGTCATTATCGCTCTCAAGGATTTGGCCAAGGGGCAGCGCTTGGATGATCCAAATGCCGATAGTGGAATTGTGCTGGCCGAGGATGTTCCCCAGGGACATAAGGTAGCGGCGCGCGCAATAACCAAGGGGGAGCATGTGCTTAAGTTTGGTTATTCCATTGGTGTTGCCACAACTGACATTGGACCCGGAGAATGGATTCATACGCATAACCTGTCGACCGGACTAAAAGGAATTTTGGATTATACCTACGAGCCAACAGCCGATGGACCGGGCTCCGGCGAAAAGGCCGAAGCCGCTGGCGCTGGTCCCGTTGAAGGGCATGGTGCAGGCCTGACAAATAAGGAGCTGGCGGAACCCAGCGATGGAGCTAATGGGGCGGAGGCGTCGAATAAGCCTCTCTATTTTGATGGATATATACGCGATAATGGAGAAGTTGGCATTCGCAATGAGATTTGGATCATTAATACGGTAGGCTGCATCAACAAAACCTGCGATATTGTTGCTCGCCGCGCATCGGCCGAGTTTGGGGATCGCGTGGACGGCGTTTACCATTACGCTCATCCCTACGGCTGCTCGCAGCTAGGCGACGATTTGGCTTTTACGCAGAAGCTGCTGGCTTCGCTGGCCCGCCATCCCAATGCAGCAGGTGTGCTTGTTGTTGGATTGGGCTGTGAAAACAACCAGGTGGAGGCCTTTAAGGAAGCTATCGGCCCTCATGATGAGCGCAGAATCAAATTTTTGAAGGCGCAGCAGGCGGAGGATGAAATAGAAGAAGCGCTGGAGCTGATTCAGGAGCTTGTTGAATACGCGGAAACGTTCAAAAGAGAGCCGGTCTCTGTTTCCCGGCTGAAGATTGGCCTAAAATGCGGCGGCTCTGACGGCTTTTCCGGCATTACCGCCAATCCGCTGGTAGGCAAAATGTCGGATCGGCTGATTGCTGCGGGGGGCAGCGCTATTTTGACCGAGGTGCCTGAAATGTTTGGCGCTGAAAAAATATTAATGGACCGGGCCGTGAACGAGGGCGTTTTCCATCAGATCGTTCATTTGGTCAATGATTTCAAGCAATATTTTATCCGTCATAATCAGGAAATTTACGAAAATCCATCTCCAGGCAACAAAGCGGGCGGCATTACAACATTAGAGGAAAAGTCGCTGGGCTGCACGCAAAAAGGCGGTCATGCTCTGGTTTCCGACGTTATACCATACGGACAACAGGCGCAGAAGCCCGGATTGACGCTGCTGGAGGCTCCGGGCAACGACCAGGTTTCGGTGACGGCGCTGTCTGCGGCCGGCGCGCATATTGTTTTGTTTACCACAGGCAGGGGAACGCCGTTTGGCGGCCCGGTGCCAACGGTCAAAATATCCACCAACAGCGGACTTGCGGCGCGCAAGAAAAACTGGATTGATTTTGATGCGGGCAGGCTGCTGGACAGTCATTCCATGGAAGAGCTAGGCGACGAATTGTGGAGCTATTTGCTTCAATTGGCCTCTGGTGAAGCTAAAACGTGCAGCGAGCGCAACGGCTTTAAGGAAATTGCTATTTTTAAAGACGGAGTTACCCTGTAAAGCTGCTGTTGAAGCCTAGGTTGACATCTCTATATAGATTGTATAAAATTAAATTATGCAAAATATATATGAGGAGGCAATACACATGTCCATTTACGATATTGAAGTTAAAAGCATTACGGGCCAGACCGGTACGCTTGCCCCTTATAAGGGCAAAGTTATGCTGATCGTCAACACGGCTACAGGCTGCGGCTTTGCTCCCCAGTTCAAGGGGCTGCAAAAGCTTCATGATGAATACAGCGAGCAGGGCTTTGCTGTGCTCGGGTTTCCGAGCGGTCAATTCGCTAATCAGGAAAAGGAAACGGACAGCGAGGTTGCTCAAGTCTGCGAGTTGAATTTTGGCGTAAGCTTCCCGCTTTTTTCCAAAACTGACGTAAACGGCAAAGATGCGCACCCTCTCTTCAAGCATTTGACGGAGGAAGCGCGCGGAGTGTTGGGTACAAAAGCGATCAAGTGGAACTTCACCAAGTTTCTGGTTGATCGTGAAGGGAATGTGGTCAAACGTTTTGGCTCTGCCGATGAACCTGCAAAAATAGAAAGCCATATTGCAGAGCTTTTGAAAAACTCCTGATTCCAGAGATGAGGCTGTCCGANGCGATCAAGTGGAACTTCACCAAGTTTCTGGTTGATCGTGAAGGGAATGTGGTCAAACGTTTTGGCTCTGCCGATGAACCTGCAAAAATAGAAAGCCATATTGCAGAGCTTTTGAAAAACTCCTGATTCCAGAGATGAGGCTGTCCGAAGGAAAAGGGTGTCTTGGAAGCTCAAACATTTTTGTCTGCTTTATTTTGATCCTATTTTGTAGTGGATAAAAGCCGACAAAAAAACTCGCCCTCAAGACACCCTTTCCCCTTCGGACCTCTCTGCTGAATAGTTATTCGTTTCACGTGACTTTTCGGACAGCCCCTAATAAGCCTTTCAGCGATTTATTTGCTGGAAGGCTTTTGAATTTTATTCCAATGATTACGTATTATAATAACTTCTAAAGTGAATACTTCGCAGGATTGGATTTATTTTGCATGGATAAGAAAAATTTGAATGGGAAAATGGGGCAGAACGTTTTATAATAAAATGCAGGCTTTTTTGAATAAATGGAGGTGCGGCGGGATGCCACATGGGAAAGAGCATAGGAAGCTTTCTTTGCTTGAAATTGCTAAACGCGTTTTTTTTATTACGATCGGTTCCATATTGATGGGGGTTGCCCTTGAAAAGTTTCTTGTGCCATTCAATATCATCGATGGGGGGATCGCCGGCATATCCATTATGCTTTCGGCCCTTACTCCGTTACCGCTCAGCTTGTATTTATTTATTGTAAACGTCCCTTTTCTCATTTGGGGCTACAAGCAATTGGGCAAAACCTTTGCCATTTCAGCCTTATACGGAATTATTGTTATGTCGCTGACAACGGCTCTATTGCATCATAGCGGAGCGTTTCCCGCAGACAAGCTGCTGGGTGTTTTGTTCGGAGGCATGATCCTTGGCGCGGGCGTAGGCCTCGTTATCCGGTTTGGCGGAGCGCTGGATGGCATCGAGATTGTATCCATTATGATCTCTAAAAAGCTGAGAATGGCTGTAGGCCAGGTTATTATGATTTTTAACGTCATTATTTTTATTGTTGCCGGTTTTGTATTTGAATGGTCCTCTGCTATGTACTCCATGCTTACCTATTACATCGCTATCAAAGTCATTGATATTGTGGTGGAAGGTTTGGATGAATCCAAGTCGGTTACCATCATCTCCAAGGAATACTCCGAAATCTCCCAATCCATCGTGGACAGGCTGGGACGCAGCACGACTCTGCTGCAGGCTCAAGGCGGCTACTCAGGCGAAGACACGAAGGTGATCTACTGTGTCGTATCCCGCCTGGAGCTTGCCAAGTTAAAAGCGATCGTGCAGGAAATAGACGAAAAAGCATTTATTGCAATCGAACACGTATCAGACGTTCTGGGCGGAAACTTTAGCAAAAGCAGCATTCATTAACTAGATTGCCTCATTACGGCCTTGGTCCCGGATGAAAACAAGGAAAAGCAAGGCAATGGCCATACCTCCGGCAGCGGCGTAAAATAAAATGCCGTAGCCCAACAGGTCAATCAGCTTTCCCAGAAGCGGGGGAGAGGAGATAGCGGCAAGGGAAGAGGCAAAGTAATAAATGCCTGTTCGGGTTCCGATGCTGCTCTCCTTGCCAAGAGCAACGATAAAGGGATAGGAATTAATATTGATCAAAGCCCAGAAAACGCCGCCGGCAAGCAGAAATAACCGAAGAGTCCATAAATCCTGAACAAATGATAGAAGGCCAAAAATAGCGATAAGCCCAATAACGCCTGCCATAATGACTTTTCGTTTGCCCAGACGACTGCCAAGCATACCGCTGGGAAGCGCGGCAAGGACGAATGCGAGAGAGAAAAAGGCAAGTGAAAAGGAGGCTTGGCCTTCGGACAAGCCGATCTGGTTTTTGCCATAAAGGGTAAATAACGCCTCAACGCCTTGATACGAGAAAAACCAGAAAAAGATGGCGCCTAGCAGCAGCAAAGTGGATAAATTCCACTCCCCGCGCAATGAAGCTAGCTTTGGCGCGTTTTCCGTCGGCGTAAAGGTGCCGGAATCTCTGGATTCCGAAATAAAATAAAGCAACGCGCCAAGACAAGCGATTGTAATCAGAGAAGAAGACAGAAAAGGCAAAGATGTATGCTTTTCGAAGAGGTAGGAGCCTCCGGCAAAGGCAAGAATAGATCCTATTCCGCCCATCAGATTGATAATGCCGTTAGCCTGAGTCCGCTTGTTGCCAGGTGTGAGGTCAGGCATAAGCGCAACGGTGGGTGAACGGTACAGACTCATTGCCAAATTCATCAATACCATAAAAAGGATCAGAACAATAAAACTCGTATGAAACGGTATCAATGCTCCAAATAAAGCCGCCAGCGGCATGCCAATCATTAAAAAAGGCATACGCTTTCCCCGTTTGGAACGGGTCCGGTCGCTTAAGCGGCCAATAATCGGCTGAAGAAAGATGGCAAAATAATTGTCGATCGTCATCATAAAGCCGATTGCCGATACGCTGGACAAATACTTTTCCAGGAAAAAAGGGACAAAAGCATTATAAAGCGCCCACGTGATGCTTATGCTGAAAAAGCCCAATCCCAGCAGCCATATTTTTTTCGCCGAAAACTCCCTCATCGTTAACGCACCATCCCCTTATTTAGTAATGTGTGGAGCCGGTCGGGATAATCCGTGATAATTCCAGCAACCCCGGCTTTCAGCATTCGTTCCAGATCACGGGGTTCATTTACAGTAAAGGGATGATAAACCACACCGGCTTCCCGGGCTTCCTCCACCCATTCTGGCAGCACAGCATAAAAAATAGCATGTAATGCATCAGCGCCAAGAGTGCGCGCATAGTCCCATGGACGGTAAAGACCTTCCATATATAAAACACCGGTGGAGATATCCGGCGCCAGCTTTTTGCATAAAGCAAGAGAATAGTGATTAAAGCTGGAAATAACAACCTTGTCATTCAAACCGTATTCTGAAACAAGCTTCAGAACCTCCGCTTCCATCCCCTCGTATTGAACAAGCCCGTTTTTTAGCTCCAGGTTCAAAATAAGCCCATGCTCCCTGCCAAAGGACAGCAGCTGTTCCAGCGTTGGAATGGTTTCCCCGCTAAAATCAGAGTGAAACCAGCTCCCGGCATCCAGGGCCGATAATTGCTCATACGTGATGTCCTTGACAAGCGCCGTAAGGCCCGTTGTCCGCTGGAGCGATTCATCATGAATCAGAACCAGCACCCCGTCCTTTGTACGCTGGACATCGGTTTCAATTCCGGTAGCGCCGAGCTCTACGGCTTTCACAAAAGCGCTCATTGTATTTTCCGGGCAATAACCGCTGGCTCCCCGATGCGCAAAGTTAATCGTTGTCATAGCATTCATCCCTTTCCTGAATAAGTAAGTATTATATCCATTAAATATAGCTAAACACAGGTTGGATTGCATTTACAATAGCTAAAAAGTTGCTTATCGAAGAGAATGGCGGATCATCTTTACATACCCTATAGGGGTATGATAGAATGATGACATCAAATGAAGCCAGTGGAGGTAGCATGATGAATTCTGCACATGAAGGCCTGGAGGAACAGCACTGCCATAGTCATAGCGGAGATGAGCCTCGCAAAAGTCATCATTCCGAGAAGCTGAAGCAAAATCTGTCTTCCCGGCTAAACCGGATTGAGGGCCAAATTCGCGGCGTCAAAGCGATGATTGAAAAGGATACGTATTGCGATGACGTGTTGACGCAAATTGCAGCCGCACAATCTGCTTTGGGCAGTGTAGCCAAGCTGCTGCTGGAGGGCCATTTGAAAAGCTGTGTGGTTGAACGTATTCAAGCGGGCGAAGAAGAGGTTATTCAGGAATTGCTTGTCACCGTCAATAAATTAATGAAATAAGAGGAAGGAAGGAATGAACATGGAAAACGTTGTATTGAAGGTTTCCGGCATGAGCTGCGGCCATTGCGTAAGCTCCGTACAAAAAGCAGTTGAGGAGGCTGGCGCCAGCGGAAAGGTTGATCTTGCCAGCGGTCAAGTAGAGGTGTCCTATGATTCAGCCAAGGTGTCCCTAGAGCAAATAAGAGAAGCCATAGAAGAACAAGGCTACGACATCCTTTAATTGATTTTTTCCTGAAAATTGGACAGGGCAGCCCATTCCAGCAACTAGTGTTGAGTTGCCGGATGGCTGCCCTTAATTTATATATATTTAACCTGTAGCGGGTTTAATCCAAATGCCCGGGTGTGTCTCAACGTTTAAAGAAAAGATACGCCCTAATCACCAATGTCTTCTCATCCCAAAACAACGAAAGCCCTACCTCTCTTCCGTCCTTGCGGCTCCAATGACCGCGCCAGCGTGAATCAGAATTTCCTTAACAAAATCAAAGCTCAATGGGTCAGTTAGAAATCAAAATCAGAGGGTAAATTGAATCTTACTGAGGATTTCATAGGGGTTAAATATATCATTCTTATTATCATAACTCATTATGTTTCAAAAAGCAACTGTTAATTTTAGCGATTCCATGAATCATCTAACCATTTGTATGACTTTTCTCCTTTTGGACACCATATAAATTGAAGCTCAAAAAGCTCTGGCTTCTTTATAATAGGAAGCGGGCTTCTTGAACAACCATTTTAAGTGGGAGGGGAACAGACATGCAAGAATGGTTAGAGGTCATTATAAGAACCGTAGCCGCTATTGTCATATTGTTTTTTTTGACCAAGCTTTTAGGCAAAAGGCAAATTTCAGAGTTGTCCTTGTTTGAATACATAACGGGGATTTCAATCGGTAACATCGCTGCCTACATATCGCTTGACATTGATAATTTATGGTATTTGGGAATCATATCGCTTTGCGTTTGGGTAAGCGTGTCGGTAGGCATTGAATATTGGACGCTAAAGAGCAAAGGGGTCAACGATTACATCGATGGCAAAAGCACCGTGCTAATCAAAAACGGGAAGCTTGACAAAAGCAAGCTTGCGAAAGAAAGAGTAACCGTTGCTGAGCTCATGGAGCAGCTGCGCAAAAAGGAGGTTTTTCGCGTGGCCGATGTTGAATTTGCCGTCTTGGAGCCAAGCGGAGAACTGGATGTATTGCTGAAGAAGCAATACCAGCCCATAACACCCGATATGCTGGGATGGGACCCAGGCGAGGAAAAGCAGACTTATTCCGTTATCATGGACGGAAAGCTGGTAAAGGATGAGCTTCAACAGTCCGGCCAAAATGAAGATTTTTTGAATGCTGAGTTAAAACGGCAGTCTTTGAAGGTTGAGGAGGTATTTTTAGCGCAAATCGACGGAAATAATCAGATGACTTTCCATACGATGGACGGCAGAACGCTTCCTCAGAGCAAACCGGCAAGTGCATCCGGCAATGAAGCAATCCGGCAAAGCATCGGACGGCTGAGAGTAGAACTGCAGCTGCTGGAAGGAAAGCTGGCCCAAGAGGAGCACTCCAGATAAGGCGTGGTCATTGATGCTCGCTCAAAGGCAATGTTGGATGCCTTTGAGCGCCTGCAGGTTGCATAAATAGGGTAATATCTGCTGCTTGCGGAAGTTCAAGACGCATGTTAATTGGTTAGCTGATTTGCATTCACATATATATAGGAAGAGATTTTCTCAATGCGGTTTGACCATTTGCCAATCCTGGGGCGATACTCGCCCTGGCTGCGTAATGGGCTTGGGCATAACGCTTCCCCCGTCAAAATAATACTGAACAACCGTGTTAAAGCTGTCAGTCCATGGCGCAAGCGAACGCCCGCCCCAAGCTTCCTTGGCAAATTCGTTGAAATAGTTCACAAACTCCATATTGGCGGAAATGTGAACCTCCTGGACCATAGGAAGGTCGGCTCGGATCAAATCGGCAATGGTCTGTTTGAGCTCATGGGATAATTGATTATGATCACTGACGGTAAAGAAGGAATTGTAGGGTGAAGCGGCAACGCGGCCATTGCCGTAAGGGGTACCGCTATCGATGTTGTAGACACCTTCATTGGTTCCGGTGTTGTTCTGCTCCTTAATTCCGCCGGTACTCTTTGTGCCCACCGCCGTCCAATCCAGCATAATCGCCACATACGCATTTTTGTCCGTCAGCATGACGTTTGCAGCCGCTACACCGTTTAATGCTGTAACCTTCTTGGAAAGCGCCGAGCTGTATTCAAAAAAAACGTTTTGATGCTGATTGGGATTGCTTGACGCTTTGCCATACGACTGGACTCCGCTGTTTTTGGGATCTCCGTTTTTTCTGCTGCCGTAATCGGAATCGCTCCTTTGAAATTCCTGCTTATAGCTGCAGCCTGCCTGAAAAACGGCAAACAAGGCCAGGAGCAGCAGCAATACTGCTTTTTTCCTCATCGCGGATTGCCTCCATTTCAACATGGTATTGCACTTAGTGTGGGTTCGGAGGCCCTAAATATACGTTTCCAAACCCGTACATAATTAGCCATTGCTTCGGGCTTTAATGAAATATAGAGTAATTTTGATTGCAAGGGGAAAATTAGGAATAAAGCAATGTCAAATTGCTGTTGCAGCAACGTTTTTGACAGCTTTGAGAACAATTTGTGAACTCTCTGTGGAGCGTTGACAAAAACAAGACACAACTTTATATTTAATTAAGTGATTTATGTTACAGCATTGTGAAATATCATCAACAGATTACGTAACAGACCGCTTGCCACGGGAAAATTCGGTCTTTGCGAAAAAGTCAAAAATGGGGTTGATTAATGATGAAACGGTGGCAATTTGTAAAACGGCTTGCGCCGCTTATGGCTATGCTGGCGTTACTGCTGTCGGCTTGCGGCAGAGAGGATCTGTCGGCGCTGAATCCGCAAGGGCCAGTAGCAGAGGAACAGTTCGGACTGATGAAACTGGCGATTACCATTATGGCATTCGTTGTTATTGTCGTGTTCGCAATCTGCGTTTATGTCATAATTCGTTTCCGCAGACGCAAGGGAGACAACAGCATTCCCAAGCAAGTGGAAGGCAGCCATAAGCTGGAAATTATCTGGACTGTCATTCCCGTTATTTTGCTAATTATTTTGGGCGTGCCTACTGTGCAATCCGTTTTCAATCTGTCCAAAGATTACAGCAATGACCCGGAAGCGGTTAAAGTTATCGTGACCTCTCATCAATATTGGTGGGAATTCGAGTATCCGGAGCTCGGCATCAAGACCTCCCAGGAGCTTGTCATCCCCAACAATCGCGTAGTCGCTATTGAAGCCAAATCGGCTGATGTCATTCACTCCTTCTGGATTCCTGCACTGGCAGGCAAAATAGATACAAATCCTGCTGGTAACGTAAATAGAATGTATTTCTCAGCTCCAAAAGAAGGCGTTTACTTAGGCAAATGCGCCGAGCTATGCGGTCCTTCCCACGGTCTGATGGACTTCAAGGTGAAATCCGTTGATTCCGCCTCCTTCGAACGCTGGACAGCAGCGATGCAGGCTCCTGTAGCTCTGCCAAGCGATCCAGCGATTGCCGACGCATTCGAGAAGAAATGTCTGGCATGTCATGCCGTTGGCGACATGGGCGGCCCTGCTTTTCCTAACCTGACTGGTATTGGCAGCAGGGAAAGCGTAGCAGGCATTTTGGTTAACGTTGAAGCTGATGATATTAAATACAAGCACGAAGATACGATTTACAACAATCTCTACAAATGGATTAAAAATCCGGAAGCGATCAAGCCCGGAAATGAAATGTCAAATCAATACGATTTGACGGAAGAAGAAATTCAGGGCATCGCCAAGTATTTGTCGGAGTTAACGTTAGATTTTGAATAAATCATCAGTGATTGAAGGGGGTTCCTGCTTTGGCACATGCTCACGCACATGGTCATGCAGTCAAGCGTTACAGTGGGATTATGGACTGGCTGACAACCGTTGACCACAAAAAGATCGGGATTTTGTATTTGATAGCAGGAGGTTTTTTCTTCCTGGTCGGGGGCCTGGAGGCTATTCTGATCCGGGTACAGCTTTGGCAGCCTCAGAATGATTTTGTAAGCGCAAATACGTATAACGAGCTTATTACGATGCATGGCACTACCATGATTTTCCTTGCGGCTATGCCGCTGCTGTTCGCCTTGATGAATGCGGTTATACCGCTTCAGATCGGAGCGCGCGATGTTGCGTTTCCTTTTGTGAACTCGCTTGGCTTTTGGACGTTCCTGTTTGGCGGATTGCTGCTGAATGTCAGCTGGATTGTAGGCAGCGTGCCCGATGCGGGCTGGACCTCGTATGCGCCGCTGGCCGGAACAACCTATAGCGGCAATCACGGCGTCGATTATTATGTATTGGGCCTGCAAATTGCAGGGATCGGAACCTTGATTGGCGGCATTAATTTTCTGGTTACGATTATTAATATGCGGGCGCCAGGCATGACCTTTATGCGGATGCCGATGTTTACATGGGCGGCTTTTATAACATCGGCGCTGATTCTGTTTGCATTCCCTGCATTGACCGTTGGTCTTGCGGCGCTTATGTTCGACCGCTTGTTTGGAGCTAACTTCTTTGATCCCTCCGCAGGAGGCAATGCAGTACTCTGGGAGCATATTTTCTGGATTTTTGGACACCCTGAGGTATATATTTTGATTTTGCCTGCCTTTGGCATTATTTCGGAAGTCATCAGCACCTTCTCCCGAAAACGATTGTTTGGATACAGTTCTATGGTGTTTGCAACAATTTTGATCGGCTTCCTGGGCTTCATGGTTTGGGCGCATCACATGTTCACAACCGGGCTAGGTCCCATCGCCAACGCGTTGTTTTCGATTGCAACGATGCTGATTGCCGTACCAACCGGCATCAAAATCTTCAACTGGCTGTTTACGATGTGGGGCGGCTCCATTAAATTTACGGCAGCCAATCTATACGCGGTCGGCTTTATTCCGACCTTCGTTATGGGCGGCGTTACAGGCGTTATGCTTGCTGCTGCGCCAGCCGACTTCCAGTATCACGACTCCTATTTTGTTGTTGCGCATTTCCACTACGTAATTGTAGGAGGACTGGTGCTTGGCATTTTTGCGGGCTTGCATTACTGGTGGCCAAAAATGTTCGGGCGCGTATTGAATGAAACGTTGGGTAAATTGACGTTCTGGATGTTTTTTATAGGCTTCCATTTAACGTTTTTCGTCCAGCATTTCCTTGGTTTGATGGGGATGCCTCGCCGAATTTGGCAGTACTTGGATGGACTCGGCTTTAACGAAATGAACATGATCAGTACGGTGGGAGCGATTATGATGGGCATCGGAACCATTATGTTCCTGATTAATGTCGCTGCTTCGTTTGCAAAACCAAAAACCGCCGCATTCGATCCTTGGGAAGACGGACGTACCCTGGAATGGACAATTCCTTCGCCGGCTCCTGAATACAACTTTGCACAAACGCCTCTTGTTCGTGGCTACGATGCTTACTGGAAGGAAAAAATGGAAGGCCGCAGCGGCATGACTCCTGCGGAGCCAATTGGTCCCATTCATATGCCATCGCCGTCAATCCTGCCGTTTTGTATGGGATTGGGCCTGTTTATTGCCGGTTTTGGCTTTATGTACGCACCTGATTGGGGACACTTCCTTGGCACGCCTCTGACAATGGGACATATGATCGGGATTGTTGGCTTGCTAATAACCTTTACTTCGATGCTGCTTCGTTCCGTAATCGACGATCACGGCTTCCATATTGAAGAGGCTGAAATTCTGAAGGATATGGGGGGAAAAGCATGAGTGCTCATACACACACAGAAGGGCAATTGCCTCACGAGCCGGAAAAAGCCACGCTTGAAGGCCGTAATAAGGTTCTTGGCTTCTGGTTGTTCCTTGGTGGAGAAACCGTGCTTTTCGGCACACTTTTTGCAGCATTTCTGGCGCTTCGCGATTCTGTGATGGACGGCCCGACGCCAGATCATTTATTTGATCTCGGATTGGTGGCCATCGCAACCGCTATTTTGCTTACATCCAGCTTGACGAGCGTGTTCGCCATTCAGGCGATGCATAGACACGAAACAAAAGCTTTGATTAACTGGCTGATTATTACCGTTCTTCTTGGCCTTGGTTTCCTTGGCCTGGAAATTTACGAGTTTTATCATTATGTGCTTGAAGGTCATGGCTTTACAACCAGCGCGTTCAGCTCATCGTTTTATACCTTGGTCGGCTTCCATGGAGCGCACGTCTTGTTCGGCATTTTGTGGATTACGCTGCTGATCATCCAACTGAAGAGAAAAGGCCTGACCGTTGTTACCGCGCCGAAGGTTTATGTCGCGGGTATGTATTGGCACTTTATCGACGTTGTCTGGGTGTTCATCTTTACAGTCGTATATTTGATGGGAAAGGTGGTTTAACGCATGGCAGCGAATGGTTCCTCCCCGGAGCAAAGCGGAAGGCGGCATAAGGTTGAAGGACCCAAGAAGCATATAGTCGCTTTTGTGTTCTCCATTTTGCTAACGTTTATTGCGTTTGCAACTGTCATCGGCGGCGAAATCAACAAAGACTTCATTTATATTATTTTGCTGGGAACGGCAGTGCTTCAGGTGTTTGTACAGATGGCCTTCTGGATGCATATGAAGGATCGTGGACATCGCTTCGCCATTATCGGCATCTTGTCTGGCGTCTTTATCGTTTTTACCTGCGTCATTATGGCAGAATATTGGGTATGGTGGTAATGGTAACCCGTGTGGCATAATTGAACAGAGGAGGGTCCCTTGCCGGGTCCCTCTTCTTGCGTAGATTACGGTAGGCACGAAAGGAGTGCAATTGCTATGTTTGGCATCCTGAGCTATTTCAGCTTTGAGGAATTGTGGACGCCGCTATTTTTGTTTGCTATGGCTGCGGTCGTTATCTTGTATTTCTATCTGGTTGGCCCATATCGGGAGAAGCATGCTCCGAAGGAGCAGGGAGCAAGCGGGTGGCAAAAAACTCTGTTTGTGTCTGCCGTTTTTTTGTTCTATCTTTCCCATGGCGGGCCGCTAAACTTCCTTGGTCATTTGATGTTTACTTTTCATATGATTAATATGTCTATCTCTTATTTGATTGTGCCTCTTATGGTTTTATTGGCTACGCCGGCATTTCTGTGGCGCAAGTGGTTTAGCCGTCCGTTCTGGCGCAGGCTAAATTTTATGATGCATCCCGTTATAACGCTTATTCTATTTAATATGTTATTTTCTATCTACCATGTTCCCGTTGTGCATGATTATGTCATGACCAATTTTGCGGTACATCGCCTCTATTATGTTGCCCTGCTTATAACATCCTTTATGATGTGGTGGCAAGTGGCTTCTCCGGTTCCTGAATGGTCAAGGCTGACCGATGTCAAAAGAATGGCGTATGTGTTTGCCAACGGAGTGCTGCTGACGCCTGCTTGCGCGCTTATTATTTTTGCGGATACGGGTTTATACGCGACATACAATGATCCTAACGTATGGGCGACCGCGATGGGATATTGCATTCCTGGCGATACGGCATATTTATTGACGGAATTCGGAGGCCCCGAGTTTTTCAATTTTATGGGCGGAGTGCTGCAGGATCAGCAGCTTGGCGGGATCGTCATGAAGCTGGTTCAGGAGCTGATGTATGGCATCATTTTGGCCTATATTTTCCGGCAATGGTTTAAACGCGAGCATACAGAGGATGATTTACCTAATCCCGGTACGGTACAATAGGGATGAAATGGAGTGATGTGATTGAGTGGTAGCGATTTGAATACGATTATGCCGACGACCAGCACTTTTTTTATTGTAGTTAGCGCTGTGCTGGTCGCCATCGGGTGGCGGCTTGCCATCAAGCGCAAGCTTGATCAGCATCAGACGGTTATGCTGTGGGCCGCGGTTGCGGCAGTTATCTTTTTTGTCATCTATGCATCACGAACGCTGTTTATTGGCAGTACCCCATATAACGGGCCTGATGGACTTAAGCCTTATTATCTTGTTTTCCTGCTGTTCCATATTGTCCTCGCTACGGTTGCTGCCGTATTCGGGATTACAACCATCGTATTGGGCTATCGCAAAAAAATGGTCAAGCATCGCCGCCTTGGGCGAGTTACCTCCATCATCTGGTTTATTACGGCGATTACCGGCGTTTTTGTTTATCTCATCCTGTACGTCATATACCCCGCTGCGGAGGTTAAACCGCTGTTTGATGCCATTTTTAGTTAAAAAGTGTAATGGAATTCGGCGAATGGCCGTTCCTGCAGAGTTGAATCATTCTGCGTGGAACGGTCTTTTTTAATATTCAAGGGGTTGACATCGGATTATAGTGTGAATATACTGTGTATATAGATATATACAGTATATAAACGATGTGCGGCATATATTAGGAGGCGTAAACGCATGAACACTTGGCAAGGCGCATGGTATTTTGCTAAGGAAGAGTATAAAAGAGGCGGATGGCGGCATTTAATGGGCGTTTTTTTTATCTTTTACCTGCTGATCTTTTTGGGCAAATACTTCGCGGATGGGCTTCGGGATAGTGAAGTTGATCCCTTTATCGGTTGGTCGATGGACTTTCTTGCTGTCGGAATACTTCCGCTGCTTGGTCTGATGTCATCTCAGGTTAAAGGGTTTTATTGGAAATCCGATGATTATACAAACAGGGTTGTAGGCTGGAGAATACTTCCGATTTCGAATCGTCAGATCGCACTAGGGCGAATCTTTTTGTTATTCATGAACGCCATCCCGACAACAGGTCTCTTTTTTATCCTTTTTTACCTTATGACAACGCAGTTGTTCAATGTCCCGCTTGATTTAGTCAGCTACCTGTTATTCGTATTATACTGGTTCAGCTACGCGATAGCGGCAGGAGTTATGTATACGTACATCGAGATTGGATACTCAGGCAAGTTTTATTTCTGGTTTTGTGTATGCATTGTGGTGCTGTTCCTGGGTGGAACTATCTTGTTTTCGCATCTTATTCAGTATTCTATGCTGGTAAGGATATACGAGTTATGCAGGGATGGAAAGGGCTGGATTAGTCTGGTTCCATTTGGTGCGGCAGTTTTAGCTGTATTCGTTAGTTATAGGGCAAAAGCAGGCCGCATAATTGAACGCGATTTGTTTAGATAATCTGGAAAGCGGGTGAAGCGATGCGTCTGCCCATTCAAATTAACGAGCAAAGCTCCGAGCCGCTCTATCAGCAAATAGAGGTTCAACTCAAAGCTTTGATTGTAAGCGGGCAATTGGCCGAGGGCACCTTGCTTCCTTCTATCCGCGAGCTTGCACAAGCTGTTAAATGCAGTGTTATAACGGTGAAACGGGTGTATAGCGATCTGGAAACGGAAGGGCTTGTGCGAACTCGTCAGGGAACAGGCACCTATGTGGCGCGAGTCGGAGAGCAGGAGCGCGATCGGCAGCGTTTGGCGGGAGTGATGGAGGCCATCGATGAAGCTATTGTGGCTGGAACAAGAGTGAAGTGTACCAAGGAAGAATTGAATCAGTTGTTCAAAGAGGCAATAAACAGGCACTACGGCGAAGGAGGATGAGACATGGAGGAGCGGCAGGCTATTGTTTTTGACGGAGTTGTTCAAAGCAGAAGCAGTTTTAAGCTAGGACCGGTTACGCTTGGCATCCCGGAAGGATTTATTACGGCGATAGTTGGCCCTAATGGCAGCGGGAAAAGCACATTGTTTCGTATGGCGCTGAATCTCAGCAAGCCTGATTACGGGCGAATTACAGTGCTGGGAAACGAAATGGGCGGCGAAGATGAGCACTTGATTAAGCAGCGGATAGGTTATCTGGCGGAAGGACCATTTAAGCTGGACGATAACTTGAAGGCTTGCGATAAGGCTCTTTATTACAGCCGCTGGTATCCAAGCTGGAATGTCAACCGATATCAGGAGCTGCTTCATATCTTGGGCGTTAGCGATAATCAGCGGATGTCCAAAATGTCCAAGGGAATGCGCCGAAAATTCGAGTTTGCGCTTGCTATATCCCATAGTCCGGAGCTGCTGCTATTGGATGAGCCTTCGTCGGGACTTGACCCAATCGCCTGGAAAACGATGATTGATGTTTTGCACCGGTATATGGGCCAAGGCGGTAAAACGATTTTGATGAATACGCATATTATCGAGGAAGTAAAACGTCTGGCGGATTACATTGTGTTTGTGGCGCAAGGCCGGGTGCTGGGCATGTATGAAAAGGATGAGCTGTTTGGAAACTGGTTTACGCTATATGTTTCGGGAGAAGAGTTAACGCCAGGGCGTCTGGCGGAGCTTCCCGGTCAATGCGGCATTGAAGCTGTTGGAGCGTCGTCGTTCCGTGTTACAACGGGAAAAGCGCTGGACGCAGAGGAATGGTGCAGGCTAAACGGCATAGCTATCAGCAGCAGGCAAGCCTTGGAATTGGATGATATATTGGCAGCACATCTTCAGCAGGACGGTTTGGGATCAAGAGTACATGAAACGAGGGGATTGTTCACATGAAACCATTAATAGTTGAAAACGTGATGAAGCAATACGCGGACAAAACAGCCGTTAACGGCATCAGCTTTGAGGTCGATAAAGGCGAAATTTATGGTTTGCTGGGCGCTAACGGCGCTGGCAAAACAACAACGATGCGAATGGTGCTGGGGCTGATTTATCCGGATTCCGGCACAATTCGTTACAACGGTCAGCCTTACAGCACAAAGCAGCTTGGCCTGCTGGGTTATTTGCCGGAGGAACGCGGGCTGTATCCCAAAATCCGGGTTTGTGACCAGATTATTTACCTTTCCCAGCTTCGCGGCATGTCCAAACGGGATGCCGATCAAAACCTGAAGCGCTGGCTGGAGAGATTTGAGGTTCCGGAATATTACGGCAAAAAGGTAGAGGAGCTGTCCAAGGGCAATCAGCAGAAAATCCAGTTTATCGCCGCCGTTAACCATAAGCCGCAATTTGTTGTACTTGATGAAGCCTTTAGCGGATTGGACCCCGTTAACGTTGAAGTGCTGAAAGCTACTGTAAAAGAGCTGCGGGATTCCGGAAGCAGCATTCTCTTTTCGACGCACCGCATGGAGCATGTCGAGGAGCTGTGCCGCAACATTACGATATTGCATCGGTCCAATACGGTGCTAAGCGGCAATCTGAAGGAGTTAAAAGGCCAATTCCCGCGGGAACGCGTCATCCTCAGCACAAGAACGGAAGTGAAGGGGCTTGAAGACATTAGCGGCGTTACCCTTGTCAAAAACCATGAATACGGCTATGAAATCGGCATCCAGTCGGAAGCTGTAGGACCGGAAATTTTGCGTCATGCTCTGGAGCAGGCTGAAGTGACACGCTTCGAAATTAAGGAACCAACATTAAACGAAATCTTTATTAAGACGGTGGGTGAGCGTAATGAATAGTTTCTGGACAGTAGTTGGATTTACGGCGAGGAACAAATTCCGCGGCAAAGCCTTTATTATTACAACGCTTATTATTGCACTCATTATCAGTATCGGCATCAATCTTCCTTACATCATTACTCAGTTCGACAAGGGCGAATCCAGCGCAAAACAAATTGGCTACATCCAATCCCAACAGGAGCAGGATGCCGGAACTGCAACGGGGAACAGCCTTAAAGCTTATTTCGATGCTATTGAGGGCAGCAAAATCAAAATGATGGCATTCCCGGACAAGGGCGACGCCGCCCAGAACGAACAGCTATTGCAGGATTCTATTAAGGATGGAGCCATTAGCGGCTATCTTGAGTTCGGCGATATGAGCGACAGCGGCTACCCCGCTATGTCCTACAAGTCGGAGAAGCTTCTGGATATCAGCATAACAGAATCTCTGCAAACGGCCCTTCAAAATATTCGTTTGCAAACGGCACTGCAGGATGCGGGCCTTAGCGAGGGCCAACTGGCTGCGCTTCAAGCGCCGATCAAAATTACAACGCTGCAGATTGCTACCGCCGGATCGGGCGGAGAGGGCAAATCGTCAGCTCAGCAAGGCGTCAATATGGGCTTGATTTACTTTATTATTATCTTCTTGTTTATGGCCATCATGACATCGGGCCAATTGATCGCATCCGAAGTAACTGCCGAAAAAAGCTCGCGCATTATGGAAATTCTCATCACAAGCGTTGCGCCGCTTAAGCAGATGTTTGGTAAAATTTTCGGCATGTTCCTGGTTGTGCTGGCTCAGGTTTCTCTCTACGTCTGCGTTATGCTGATCAATCTGTCGCTGCCGCATAACAAAAGCGCGCTTAGCAGCTTCAACATAGATTTGTCAGCCATTGATCCTATGATACTTGCGTATTCCCTGATTTTTTTCCTGACCGGCTTCTTCCTGTTCGCTACGCTTTATGCGGCGGTTGGCTCCATCGTAAGCCGGACGGAGGATTTGGGGCAGGCAACAATGCCGATGACGTTTATTTCACTGGCAGGCTTCTACATCGCCATGTTCAGCATCAGCACGCCGGACAGCTTGCTGGTTAAGGTTACTTCCTTTATTCCTCTGTTCTCGCCTTATGTGATGATGCTGAGGCTTGGACTTACAGGCGTTCCGACCTGGGAGGTGCTTGTTTCCATCGCTATCCTGCTGGTCTCCATATATGTGGCGGTATATATATCGGCCAAGATCTATCGCACGGGCGTCCTGATGTACGGCAAACGCCCAAGCTGGAAGGAAATCCGCAAAGCTATGAAGGCTTATAAGATTTAAGGCTTTGCCCTATGTTTAATAGATGTGTAACTGAGAAGAAATAGGAAAATCCAGTTAGGTCAGCAGATGATCTAACTGGATTTTTTCTGTATGCCTGCATAGGCATTAGCTCTTGGGCTAAAGTCCCTATGGGGCGCTGGCCTCCCCCTGGTAAGCAAGTTGTGCAAAACAGCAGGTTAGCCCTCCACAATAAAAATCATCGGATACGGTGGTTGTGCTTCCAGATCATAACCGCCATCATACAGTTTTCCGCGTTTTATGGCGCAACGCAATGTCGCAAATAAAAACGCATGATTCGACCATAGATATTGCTTTTGAAGGGGGACGCTTTTAATATGCAGGGGAATCTCCTGCTTTTTCCCCCTATAAAATCCGGAGAGCAGCTCCTTCAGATCGTCCGTCATGGCGGATTTTGTTTCGGCGCATATTTGCCAGAGCGATTCAGACTCTTTTTGTGTAAGCACGGGTATGTTTAGTTCCACTTTACCGTTGTCCGACCGCAGAATTTTGCATTCAGTCAACCAGGGTATACTTTTAAGCAATTCGATGTTAAATCCGGTTTCAACAGGATTAATGCCACTGTGAATGATATAAAGGAGCTTCAAATAATCTCCATCCTGTTCACCATAAAAGGATTTATAATATGGATCTCGATGATATAGCTTTACCGGAAAACCTTCCGGGTCATAAACATGCATACCGATCATTTTTGAACCGAGATAGTTTTCCAGATACACATGTCTTTCGCCCGCGTAAGCATGTTTCATTATGTCCATATGCTCCCGATAATCCAGCTTCTTGGAATTGGCGTATCCAAAAGCAATCCATTTTCCGCCGTTGGGGCGGTCAGTGATAATCTGTTCCTTACCAAAAATCTGATTGAATGTCCTATGAATGCCGTAATCCATACAGTTAAAAACAAAATACAGCTCCAGCGCGTGGCGCTGATCAGAGTTGAAGCGAAGGAAATAATCGGTTTGGCGGAGTTTATCAAGCCCCGTTTGAATGGCACTCCAAAACTGCTCAAAATGGTTTTCTACAAGCTGTTTTTGCGCGGGGATGTGTTTTCCCCTGTCCTCAAGAGTGGATATGATGAAGTCGGTGTATACCTTGTTGCCTGTTTGTCTCATTAACTCGCCCTTCACAAGCTTTTGGATAATCGGTTCAATATAAGCAGCAGGAATTCCAATCTCGCGTGATAAATGTTCAATGGTAATTGGCCTTGAATAGGCTAAATACAACAAATTTTGGGCTATCAGATCATGGTTAACAAGAGAAGCCGGTTCACCGTTCATTCCCCATTGACCGCTGTTTGCAACATGCAACTCAATTGGTTCATAGCTTTGTTTATGGTAGCTATCCATCCTGTTCAACCCTTTCTTCATTCGCTCTCTGCCTGCAGACAGTCTGCTTTTTACGGTTCCGGCTGGTATGCCCAGTGCCGCTGCTATTCCTCCGACCTCTTCGCCGTTCATATAAAACCGAACAATTACCTCTCTATAAATCTTTGAAAGATAGGCAATTTCACGCCGTATGGCTTCGGCTTCATCCGATTTTTCAATTTCGTCAATTGCAAGGTTATCGTCAGCAATGTCAAAATACTCACCAATAGTGACCTTTGGATAGTTATATTTTTTTCGAAGCGTATCATAATATTTGCGATTCAAAACGGTAAGAAGCCAGGCTTTAGGCTCTTCGATTGTTTTGCCCTTTGAAAGATAAGCAATGGACGCCAGCAAGGTTTCCTGTACTAAATCCTGCGCGTCTTCAAGACTGCCGCATTTACGAAAAGCTACTCCCAATAAAAAGTTAATTTGGCTGCCTAAATCCTTGTTTGGCATGGTTTTCACCTCTCGTTCGAAAGCTTTCATCTATAAAGTCGCAGAAAGGATAGCTTGGTTCGGTGGTTTATTAACTATTTTTAATAGTAAACAAAAATCAATCCCTGTCCTGCTGCTCCAATATGACTTAATTGACAATAGTCTAATTAGACTATAGAATGTTTCTATTCTAATCAGACTACAGTGGTGATGTAAGGGAGCGAGGATTTAATGATAAAATCTTTTTTAATGTTGGGTCAATCAAATATGGCGGGCCGTGGATTTTTGCATGAAGTCGATCCTATCTATCATGAAAAAATAAAAATGCTGCGCAATGGGCAATGGCAGATGATGACAGAACCGATTAATTATGACCGTCCGGTTTCCGGTATTAGCCTTGCGGCGTCTTTTGCCGATGCTTGGTCGAAAGCCAATCCCGATGAAGAAATTGGTTTGATTCCTTGTGCAGAAGGCGGCAGTTCCTTAAATGACTGGCATCCGGAAGGCATCCTTTTTCAGCATGCTTTGTCCGAAGCACGTTTCGCCTTGCAGTCAAGTCAAATCTGCGGGATTCTTTGGCACCAGGGAGAGAGCGACAGTTATCGTTCCCTACATGAAACTTATTACGAGAAGTTAACCCTTATCATCCAGACCCTAAGAAACGAATTGAAGCTTGATGAAGTGCCGTTAATCATTGGAGGACTAGGTGATTTCCTTGGGAAGACAGGTTTTGGACAACACGCAACAGAATATCGACAGGTCAATGAGCAATTGCAGCGCTTCGCTAACAACCAGCAAAATTGTTATTTTGTAACGGCGGCTGGATTGACCGCAAATCCTGATGGCATTCATTTAGATGCAGTTTCACAACGAAAATTCGGCTACCGCTATTTCGAGGCCTTCTCAAGAAAGTGTCATGTCCTGGAGCCTATCCCGGGGGAGAAGCAGTCGCTTAAAGTGAAGCGCGATTATTCCAAAGCAGAACAAATGTACCTTCATAGCATGAATTTGGCTTCAGGTAAAATCACGTACGCGGAATTCGAGGCGCAGATGGCGAAGGTGATGCAGCCTTGATCCCATTATTAATCCTTGGCTTACTTATCCAAAACCCGGGTGCTCACGGCTATGAGCTTTTGGCTTTAATGGAAAAACGCCACTACAAATACATTGTAAACTTCACGAAAGGCTCGTTTTATTACAATCTGCAGCAGCTTGAGGAAAAAGGCTGGATTGAACAAATTCAGCAGAATTCTGCAGCAGCCAGTGGGCGCGAAACTCGTAATTTTAAAATTACCGGTTCAGGAATAGCTGAATTCGAAAAATTAATGGTCAAATACGGCACCAAATCGGAATATGTGAACCTTCAATTTTATGGGGCACTGCTCTTTGCGGATGAATATGACAAAAACAAATTGCTGAAACTGATTCAATCACAAATAGACCAGACTAAAACCCGAATCGCCCTTCTTGATGAGTACCTGTCTAACACAAAACAAATTCCCGGCGCAATCGATTATTACCGTCGCATGAATCAAAATTCCCGTTCTCATCACTTGGTTAACCTAGAGTGGTTTGAACAATTGAAAGCAGAAATAGAGGGACCGGTGTAAATCTATCGCCGGAGGGACGCCAGTTCCTGCGAAGCCCGGCCAATTATGCGAAGAGACTGTACCGCAACAGACTTTTCGGACAGCCCCTTCGCCGTATGCTATAGCACTGACTTGATCTGCTTGATGTACAGATGCCGGACGACCAGGTAATAAACCGCCTGAACCGCCAGGAAAATGCCAAGCACCGTAACCGACTCGTAAACAATTGGATACTGCAGCATTTTGGATAAGGAGGTTAAGGCAACCGCCCCGTGGATTAAAGCAACAAGGATAGGAGCAAAAAACAAGATAGCCAGCTGGCGAGTCAGTACGGCTTCCAGCTCTTTGTCGCTGAGTCCCAGCTTTGCTATAGTCTTGAATTTGGTCTTGTCCTCATCCAGATCGCTGTATAGCCGATAATAGATAAAGCTGCCTGCGGATACAAAAAAGACGATGCCAACAAACAAGCCAATGAACAGCATAGGAGCGTAAAGCGCATTTAATTGGTGTTGCTCGTAAGCTGGCGATGAGTAACTATAAAGCAAATCTTGATAGGCGATACGGCCAGCCAGACTTTTTCCAACGGCTATAGCCTTCTCATGCCCAGGTTCAGCAAACCATCCATAATACCGGCCAGCTTCAACGGGGTTCTGAAAGCCGGCATAAAGCTCGTCTGATGCCACCAGATAACCTCTTTCTCTAGGCAATGCCATCGTTTCGAGCGGGGTAACCAAGGCTTTTGTTGCGCCGTCCGGCATCAGCGTCCTTGTATGGGTCAGCTGCTCATTTTCATAAGCCATTTGCAAGCCGACATTAACTAATACGACCTCGTCATTGCCTAAATCCAGCAACGGCTCATCCATCGCTCCAGCAAATCTATTAAAGGTGCTTTGATTAATAATGGCTACCGGAGACTCCGCGCCTTCGATGTCGTAATAATTGATGGTTGTGTCCATCAGCTTGGCCTCAACGGAGTTGTCCGCAAGCGCCCGCTTAATGATTTCGATATGCTCCTGCTCCTGCTCATTGCCGGCTTTGGAGCTGTAGTCGACTATATAATGATTGTTTTCAAATCCTTTGTTTAACAACGTTTTTCCTATATACAAGGCGCCGATCGCGCTAAAGGAAACCGTTGAGACGATGGCGACCAGAAAAAAGGTTCGAGCGTTGTCCTTCATCCGGTAACTGAGATCCGACATTAGAATCAGGTTGCGTCCCCGCCAGAAAAAGAGCTTTTCCTTCTTCAGGCTTTGAATGATTTTGACGCTAAGCTGGGTAAAGAGAAAATAGGTCGCTACAATAACAAGCGGCGCGATTACAGGAAGCAGCACAAGGGATTCAAGTCCTTGCACAGTTAGCGCAAGCCAATAACCAGCGGCCATCAGCACTGCGGATAGCAGCGACAGCCAGATCGAGCTGACCGGCTCCGAACGTTGACGCTTCGTGCCCTTGATCAAATCAATCAGCTCTTTTTGTCTCAATACGACAGAAATAAAAAAGGATATGGCTACAAAAAGAATGGAGTAGGACAGCAATGTTATCCAGATGCTTTGAAGCGGAAAATAAAAATCCAGTGACGCTTCCAGTTGAAGCACATTTTCGCCCAGCAGTAAAATGCCTTTGGCAAAAGCCGTACCCAGAGCAATACCGCCAATCGTAGCGCCAAAGCCGATGATGATGTTTTCCAAAAAAATCATCCGGCGCTGCTGGAGAGGCGACATGCCGTGCAAAATAAGCAGGCCAAATTCATTCGATCTGGATTTCAGAAACGCGCTCATGGAATACAAAACGAAAAAAAACGAAAACACGTAAATAATCCACTTAGCCACCGACAGCGGTCCTCCCGCCGATGAGCCATCAGAGGATGCAATGATAGCGGGATGGTAGGCAAAGATGGAAAAGGTGAAAAACACAATGACGGAAAACATGCTGCTCAGAAAATAGGCGGCGTACAATCGTTTATTGCGGAAAACGTTACGGAATGCGAACTGGCGAAAGGTCACCTGAACGTCCCCCTAACAATGACAACGTATCAATAATTTTTTGAAAAAAATGCTGGCGGTTATCGCCGCGGTTCATTTCCGTATAAAGCTTGCCGTCCTGAATAAAGACAACGCGGTGGCAATAGCTGGCAGCTACGGGATCGTGAGTGACAAGCATCATCGTCGTGCGTTCGGTTTTATTGATATGCTCCATCATTTCCATAGCGTCGCGGGCTGATTTGGAATCCAGATTGCCTGTCGGCTCATCAGCAAGCAGCAGCTTGGGCTCGTGAATCATCGCTCTGGCGATTGCGGTACGCTGGGCTTGGCCGCCGGATATTTCGAATATTCTTTTGTTCAGAATATCCGTTATGCCCAGCTTTTCCGCAATAGCGGCGGATTTGCTTTTCATGATTTTAACGCTAACGTTTTCCAGTGTGAGAGGGAGCACGATATTTTCCTCGACCGTAAGCGTATGAAGCAAATTGAAATCCTGAAAAATAAAGCCCAGCTCGCGTCTGCGAAATTCCGCCAGCTGTTGTCTTTTTAGCGACGTGATGTCTCTTCCGTCGAATGTTATAGTCCCGGAGGTTGGCTTGTCGATCGCGGCAGCGATTTGCAGCAGCGTCGTTTTGCCGCTGCCGGATGGCCCCATGATGCCTACGAATTCGCCTCTCTCTATCTTCAAGTGTATATCCGTCAATGCCTGATAAGGCACCTTGCCGGAATAGATTTTTCCTACACCATTCATGTTAAGCATGGTTGTTTTGCTCCTTTCGTCATATCCTCGCTTTGTACGTTTAGTATAGGGACGAAGGAGTTATTGCAGCTATCGATTTTTCTTTCGGCTGTATTACAGATTTGTAAGACTATGTCCCGAACGGAACAGGAGTGACACGGTTGTGCCTTCGCCCTCCCGCGATTCAAGCTGGATATCGTGGCCCAGATGACGGGCGGCCTCCTTAACCAGATAAAGCCCCATGCCTGTAGATTCACGCATGCCGCGGCCGTTTTGCCCGGTAAAAAAGGGATCGAACACCCGTCCCAGATCTGCAGCGGGAATGCCTATTCCTTTATCTTGCACCGACAGGGCAGGGCAGCCATCCTGCATAAAGAGTGTAATTTCAACTTTTCCGCCTTCGCTGCTAGAATATTTGATGGCATTTCCAATGATCTGGGAAAGCATAAAAAACAGCCATTTTTCATCGCTCTCCGCAACCAGTCCTTCAGCCTTCTCCTTAACCTCCGGAAATACGCCTTGCAAAATAAACAATCTCCGGTTGTCGTGGACCACCTCGCGAACAAGCTTTGCCAAATCCACGGCTTTAATATGAAAATCCTGCCTGAAACCTCGTAAACGAGCCATGTAGAGCACGGTGCTTAGTCCTGACCGCATACGCTCCAGCTCCTCGCGAATGCTTTCGACGCCGGGGGAGTCGTCATGCTGCAATGTAAGCTCGATAACGGATAAGGGGGTTTTCATTTGATGCACCCACTGGTCCATAAAAACCAAATGCTCCTCCTGCTGCCGCTGAAGCTTGCCAACCTCCTGCTGATACAGCTGGTATTGCTCGTGGAGCAGGTTTTCCAATGCTGCCGCGGCAGGGGATTCGCCCAGCTTTTCGTAGGAATCCGTGAAGGCCCGCAAGGGCTGCTGGAGCTTCTCGTAATAACGCTTGCGGCTTGCATAATGGTAGAACAAATACCCTCCCATCATGAGCAGGCTCAGAAAGAGGGCATAAAAAATAAGGGATAAATTACGATAGCCGTCCAGCCAAAACAAGCCGGCTACTATACCAAATTGCAGCACCTGGATAAAAAGGAGCAGCCTGTGCTCGCGAAGGAAAAGATTCAAGGCTTCTCCCCGCCTTCTCCCGGGTAATTCAAGCGGTATCCGGCGCTTCGCACAGTCTCCAGCGCCTCTTCAATGCCAAGCTCCAGCAGCTTTTTGCGCGTACGGGCAATATTGACATTCAATGTATTTTCATCGACATAAGATTGATCATCCCATAGCCTTTCCAGTAAAAAGCTTCGGCTAACGATGCGTGGCGCTCGCTCCATAAGCGCCTCCAGCAAATCGCCCTCCTTGCGTGTCAGCAAAACCTTGTGCTCCTTCAGGTGCAGCTCCAGCCGTTCGGTAAAAAGCCGGAGTCCCGCAAGCTCCACGACCCGTTCCTCGTTTTTTTCTGAATATTCTCCGTATGCCCGCCGCAGATGACTCTGGATGCGGGCCATTACAACGCTGTAGTGAAACGGCTTGGTCAAATAATCATCTCCGCCGTTTTCCAGCGCCATGACCTGATCCATCTCCCCGTCCCGGGCGGATATGAACAAAACGGGGCAGGTGGAGACGGTGCGAATCTGACGGCACCAGTAATAGCCGTCGAAGCTGGGCAAATTAACGTCAAGCAGCACAAGGTCCGGCTGCAGGGCGAGAAAGCTGTCCAGAATGGCATCAAATTGATTAGCCAAAGTAACCCTGTAGCCGTATTTTTGGATATGCTCCTTCAGCAATCCGGCAATTTTGCTGTCGTCCTCCACGATCATGATATGTCTCATGCCTTTTGCTCCTCCTTGCCTCCGCTCCATTTGCCGAGGCTGCGCTCATAGGCGTAAACGGCCGCTCCAAGCATTCCTGCCTTGCCGCCCAAGCGGGCGGTAACAATGCTGCAGGCTTGGCGAGGCATTTCCAGGGCATGGGCATTGATGGCTTCGCGTGTTGGCTGAAGAAGCCGTTCTCCGGCTGCGGACATGCCGCCTCCGATGATAATCAGCTCCGGGTTAAATAAATTGATAACATTGCTTAACCCGAATCCAAGCAATGTACCCGTTTCCTGAAGCACCTCGGCTGCCAGAACATCCCCTTGATCATAAGCCTCAGAAATCATGCGGGCGGTGATCCTCTCTGGTTTTCCAAGCGTCCACTCCGCGATGATGCTTGTTCTTCCTTGGCTCAGATGTTCCTTGAACGTATTGACCATGCCGATTGCGGATACATACCGTCCCAGACAGCCGGAGCTGCCGCATTTGCAGGGACGGCCTTCACGGTACATATTCATATGGCCGATCTCACCTGCGCTTGAGGTGGCGCCGTAAAGCACGCGACCGCCCATGACGATGCCTGAGCCAAGTCCGGTACCCAGCGTCAGCAGCACCAAATCCCGGCACCCGGCTCCCGCGCCGAAGCGCCATTCCCCGTACAGGTTGACCCGAACATCGTTGTCGATAAAGATGGGGAAATCAAAGGTACGGCTCATAATTTCTATGACATTAACGTTGCTCCAGCCCGGGAAGTTGGGAGAAAATACGGAAAACCCCGTTTCAGGGTCAAGCAAACCGGGGATGCCCATACCCATGCAGGAGACATCAGCTTTGGTCATTCCCAATTCGTCAAGCATGGCTTTAGCCAGCTCGGCAATACGATTCAGAACATGTTCCGGTCCGCCGTCGGCTTGCGTATCTATCATTCTGTCCGTAAGACAGTTAAAGGAGAGGTCGTAGACGGCGGCTTTTATATTGGTGCCGCCAAGGTCAATTCCTATAATGCAGTTATTCATCGTGATTTCCTCCAATAGGCATGTAGATTCTACCAGTTTAGAGCGGAACCGGAAGAGAATCAAGTCACAAAACCCGCATGTTTTAGTAGGAATGTGGATGTAAATACTGGAATATCTCCACCGCGTTTATAGGAAACCCAAAGGTTTAAATATCCTTTAAAATGTGATCATTATCATTTATTTCGCGATGTGCCGCTTGTGTTGTGATTCGTGTCATGGCAGCGCATTCCGGTATCGCGTATGATCCAAATTGATATTTATATGGATGGTTGTGTTCCAAACAATAACAGGATTAGGGTATAATTTTAAGGTTGTTATTGCTTCCAAAATATACTATACTAATCCAATAAGATAAGTATGGATTAGTGGGATTGAGGCCGTAACAACTGCTATAGACTTGCAGAGGAGTGTTTGTCCTGATTGAGCTAATCGGCATTGATAAAGAATACAGGGCGAAGGACCGTATCGTTACCGCGCTTCAACACATCAATTTGACAGTGGAGAAGGGAGAGATTTTTGGCGTTATAGGCCGTTCGGGCGCTGGCAAAAGCACGTTGCTCCGCTGCGTCAATTTGCTGGAGCGTCCAACAAACGGAAAGGTTCTGGTTGGCGGCCAGGATTTGACTTCGCTGAAGGAAGGCGAGCTGCAAAAGGAACGCAAGCGGATCGGCATGATTTTTCAGCATTTTAATCTGCTCAGTACAGCGACCGTGGAGCAGAATATTGCGTTTCCGCTAAAGCTGAGCAAGCTTCCGAAAAAGGAAATCGCCGCAAAGGTTGCTTCGCTGCTGGAGCTTGTTGGTCTAAGTCAGCATCGCAAGCAATACCCTTCCCAGCTATCCGGCGGGCAGAAGCAGCGGGTCGGCATTGCGCGGGCGCTGGCCAGTGATCCCGATATCTTGCTTTGCGATGAGGCAACCTCGGCGCTGGACCCTCAAACAACGGAAAGCATACTTGAGCTGCTAAAGGACATTAATACCAAGCTGGGAATTACCATTTTGCTCATTACACATGAGATGGGTGTCATTCGAGCGATTTGTGATCGGGTCGCTGTCATGGACCAAGGCGAAATTGTAGAGGTTGGCGATGTGCTTGATGTTTTTTTGAAGCCGCAGCATGAAGTC
This sequence comes from Paenibacillus oryzae, assembly GCF_001675045.1. Taxonomy (GTDB): domain Bacteria; phylum Bacillota; class Bacilli; order Paenibacillales; family Paenibacillaceae; genus Pristimantibacillus; species Pristimantibacillus oryzae. Next base: position 7,851 of record NZ_LYPA01000074.1, on the reverse strand, counting down.
AGCAGGCAGTTTGTTAGCGAGGTGGCGGACAGTATCGACAGCAGCGCGTTTTATAACGGAGCGGGCTCGGGCGGACGGATATTGCGCATTATTTTTCGCGGTGAGCAAACATATGAGCCGGTGCTGTATGAAACGGTCAAGGAAACCGGGGCGACCTTTGCCATCCTTCAAGGAACGGTTTCCCGCATGAAAGACACGCCTTATGGTCAACTGGTCGTGGAGCTGAGAGGAAGCGATGCCGACGTTGATGCCGTTGTTGGCGGCTTGTGCTCCCGCGGACTGGAGGTGAGCGTGCTCCGATGAATGGCATTCTGTTGAATCTGCTGAATGGCTCCCTGTTAAACGGATTTCAGTTGAATGGAACTCTGTTGAATGGGACTTTGTTGAATGATACTTTGTTGAATGGAAAATCGCTGCTGGGACGGATGATTAGCTACTTCGATGAAATCAATTGGGATTTGATGTTTAAAGCCACCAGGGAAACCTTGTATATGATGGGCGTTTCGCTGCTGTTTACCATCATTTTGGGCCTGGCGCTTGGCATTATTTTGTTTCTGACCGGACCGGGGCAGATGCTTCAAAACAAAATTTCTTATTTCGTGTTGTCGCTGGTTGTCAATATGCTGAGATCGGTGCCTTTTGTTATTTTGATGATTTTGATTATGCCCCTTACCAAAATGCTGATAGGCACCTCCATTGGCGTACAAGGCGCAATTCCGCCGCTAGTTGTTGCTGCTGTTCCGTTTTTTGCAAGACTGGTGGAGGCTGCGCTTCGCGAGGTGGATCGCGGCGTACAGGAGGCAGCGCAGGCAATGGGCGCTACCAAGTGGCAAATCGTATGGCATGTGCTGCTTCGCGAAGCCCGGACCGGCTTGATTGCAGCCGTGACGATTACCGCGATTACGCTTGTATCGTATACGGCAATGTCAGGCATTATCGGCGGCGGCGGCCTTGGCGATTTGGCTCAGCGTCTCGGGTATCAGCGCTTCCGCACGGATGTCATGATCGTTACAGTAGCTTTCCTTCTTGTGCTTGTACAAGTGCTGCAGATGGCGGGCGACGCATTAGTCAAGCATTTTAGCAGAAAGTAGAATAAAGATACCAGAATTAGATAGTAGAAATTAGATATTAGATACCAGATACTAGATATGGAGGAGAGAATGAGATGAAAAAAACAGGATGGGTTTTGGCTTTGGTATTAATGTTGACAGTGGTATTGGCAGCTTGCGGAGGCGGCTCCAAGGAAGGCAGCGCAAGTCCGGAGCCATCGGGCTCCCAGGCTGCGGCTACGGAAGCTCCAACCGATGGTTCTTCTACTGAAGCGCCGGCCCAAGAAGTTACCCTTAAAGTAGGGGTATCGCCCGTGCCGCATGCCGAAATTTTGAATTTGCTTGTTCCTGTCCTGAAGGAGCAAGGAGTCAATCTTGAGGTTGTTGAATTTAGCGACTACCTCCAGCCCAATATTCAAGTTTTCGAGAAACAGCTGGATGCAAACTTCTTCCAGCACACTCCTTACCTGGAGAAATTCAATGCCGATCACGGCTATGATCTTGTGAACGTTGCCAGCGTGCACGTTGAGCCGTTTGGCGTTTATTCCGACAAAATTACAAGCATCGACGAATTAAAGGACGGCGCCAAAATCGCAATTCCTAACGATCCGTCCAACGGCGGACGTTCCTTGCTACTGCTGGCCCAACACGGCTTGATTGAACTGGATCAAAATGCGGGAGTAGACGTAACAGTGGCCGATATTAAAGCAAACCCAAGAAAGTTTGAAATCGTTGAGCTGGAGGCTGCTACTTTGCCTCGCGTATTGGACCAGGTGGATATTGCCGCAATCAATACCAACTTTGCGCTTGAAGCCAATTTGAACCCGGTTGAAGATGCGCTTTTTATTGAAGACAAGGATTCCCCTTATGTAAATATTCTGGTTACCCGTCCTGACAATAAGGACGACGAAGCGATCCAGAAGCTGATCAAAGCGCTGCATTCGCCTGAGGTTGAAACGTTTATTAATGAAACCTACAAAGGCGCTGTAGTTCCTGCTTTCAATAAATAATGTAGAGCAAGATCAACTGATAAGCGTTCCACTTATACAGGATACCGCTTTTAGGATACCGCTCTTAGGATACTGTTAGTTAGCTTACCGCTCCGTCTTGCTGAATGCAGCAAGCGGAGCTTTTTTTGCTGAGGAGTACATAATGATTATCTTCGTATTACCACCCAAAGCAAGCTGGTTGTTGATCGAAGGTTGAATAACCGATAAGATAAAGAAAAGCTTGTTCGTCATTTATTTCATCAGAAGAGGTGTAGTCAATGTCCTTTCATTTTGATACTCTGATTGATCGCCGCAATACAAGATCCTACAAATGGGATCAGCGCGAAGCCTTGTTCGGCAATAAAGATATTTTGCCGCTATGGGTAGCGGATATGGATTTTCCCAGCCCTCCGGCGGTTCAGGAGGTTCTGAAGCAACGTGCTTCGCTTGGCGCTTACGGGTATGCCATTCGTGAAGATAGCTACTTTGAGAGTATTCAGAATTGGTTTCAGCGCCGTCATAACTGGAAGCTGGAGAAGGAATGGATTGTGGATTCGCCAAGCGTTGTAACAACGCTTAGCCTGGCCGTTGAATTGTTTAGCGAACCCGGCGCGCCGGTTGTTCTTCAATCCCCGGTTTATTATCCGTTTTATGATGTCATTACCAGCAATGAACGGACTGTAGCCACTAATCCGCTGGTCATCCGGAACGGCCGCTTCGAGATGGATTTTGATCATTTGGAGACTCTTTTCCAGGGTGGCGCCAAGCTGCTGCTGCTGTGCAGTCCTCATAATCCAGGCGGACGGGTATGGGACCGCGAAGAGCTGGTTGCGCTGGGAGAGCTTTGTCTGCGTTACGGAGTCATTGTTGTATCCGACGAAATTCATTGCGATCTGGTTTTTGACGGACATCAGCATACCCCGTTTGCAACGTTGTCTCCGGCAATTGCCGACATTACGATTACCGCGCTGGCCGCTACCAAAACCTTTAATTTGCCGGGATTGTTAACCTCCTTTATGGTCGTCTCCAACAAAACATTGCGAAGCCAACTGGAAAAAAGGCTGAAGACGCTAAGTCTGCATATGGCGCAGCATTTTGCCCAGGATGCTGTGGAAGCAGCGTACCGGGAGGGCGAGGAATGGCTTGAGGCGATGCTGGAATACGTAAAGGGGAATTTGGATTATGCGCTGGCTTATTTGGAGGAGCATGCTCCCCTAATTAAGCCGCTGAAGCCGGACGGGACCTATCTTCTATGGCTGGATTGCCGGGAGTTGGGACTGGACAAAAACGGCTTGAAGGATTTGATGTACAAGAAAGCAAAGGTGGCTTTTAATGAAGGCTCTATTTTTGGCAGTGAGGGAGAAGGCTGGCTGCGCATGAACCTGGCATGTCCAAGATATATTGTGGAACAGGCGCTAGCGCAATTTTGCGAAGCAGCAAAGGGCTGATTAAGCCTCAGGCTGCCATTACTTCTTGGATTCTTGGTGCTTAAGCCGCTAATCATTAAGACGAAATCTAGTTGGAGGGAAATGCTTTCGTTTCCTCTCCAACTTTTTTTATCTGCTCCATTGCTGTGTCAAGGGTAATCGTTGCTGAGAGGAGTAAAGCAGGCTGGGAAGAGGGATGAATAATCCTCATTAATGAAATTCAACAAAAGACGGATTACTGGTTTACATTGCTGCCGGTGTATTTGTTTCGGACACAAATGTCCGTAAGAAGGCCAAAAAGCAGCTATTCTCAATTTCAACGGAAATTTATGTCCATTAGAGCTTCAAAATGTATGAAAAAACCGGTTATTTTTGCTGTAACAGACATTTTTGTCTGTTACAGAGGACAATAGCCTTGAAATCCATCTCTACCGGACATTTGTGTCCGGTAGAGTTTGAACCCCCTGTTTATGACAAGCATCCCGGTTGTATTCCCATGTATGTTCCATACGTGTTCCATACGTGTTTCATACATGTTCAATACCCATTCAATACGTATTTCATACCGATTTGATACCTGTTTCTTTGGCTTTTGCTTCCTAGAAATCTTTTTCTTCACCAATTGTTTCAAACCATGCATAATGTGATTAAGTTCTTTAGAGATAAGGAGGGGCTTATGAAGCACAAGCAATCCTACATAATGGCGATTGATCAGGGGACAACCAGCACCCGCGCCATGATTTTCGACCGCAAGGGCGAAGTTGCAAGTTCAGCCCAGGAGGAGATTAAGGCCTATTATCCCAAGCCTGGCTGGGTTGAGCAGGACGCCAATGAAATTTGGCTTTCGGTGCTTGGAGTTATGGCTTCTGCGCTGCTTAAGGGAGATATCGCCGCGGATCAGATACATGGCATCGGCATTACCAATCAAAGGGAAACAACTGTAGTCTGGGACCGGCATACGGGCCGGCCCGTGCATCCCGCAATCGTATGGCAATCGCGTCAAACCGCGGATATTTGTCAGGAGCTGATCAAGGCGGGACATGAATCCGCGTTTCGGGCCAAAACCGGCCTGCTGGTGGACCCTTATTTTTCAGGAACCAAAATCAAGTGGATTCTGGATCATGTCGAAGGTGCGAGAGAACGCGCGGAGCGGGGCGATTTGCTGTTCGGCACGATAGACAGCTGGCTGATCTGGAAGCTGACCGATGGCAAAAGCCATATTACCGACTATACCAACGCATCGCGGACCTTGATGTTTAATATTTACGAGCTCAAGTGGGATGAAGAGCTGCTGGAGCTTTTGGGAATACCTGCCGCCATGCTGCCGGAGGTTCGTTCTTCTTCTGAGATTTATGGGAAAACGGCGGAACACTTGTATTTCGGCAATGGCATTCCTATTGCAGGAATTGCAGGGGATCAGCAGGCGGCGCTGTTTGGTCAAGCATGCTATACAAAGGGAATGGCCAAAAATACCTACGGTACAGGATGCTTTATGCTGATGAACACGGGAAGTGAACCTATCGTGTCCAAACATGGTTTGCTGACCACCATTGCGTGGGGTATTGATGGAGGGGTAGAATACGCGCTTGAAGGCAGCGTTTTTGTTGCGGGCTCGGCCATTCAATGGCTGAGAGACGGCATGCGCATGATCAAGTCGGCGGCGGACAGCGAGCTTTATGCGGCAAGAGTTTCCTCGACAGAGGGCGTTTACGTTGTGCCCGCGTTTGTTGGATTGGGCACTCCTTATTGGGATAGCGAAACGCGCGGAGCCGTATTTGGCCTGACCGGGGGAGTGAAAAAGGAGCATTTTATCCGTGCCGCCCTGGAGGCGCTAGCTTATCAGACCAAGGATGTGCTGAAAGCAATGGAGGAGGACTCCGGCATTGCGCTTACTGCGCTCCGCGTCGACGGCGGCGTTGTACGCAACAATTTACTTATGCAATTTCAGAGCGATATGCTTCAGGTGCCCGTCGAGCGGCCCGTCGTCAATGAAACGACAGCGCTTGGTGCGGCTTATCTTGCCGGGCTGGCAACCGGTTTTTGGAAGGACCGCGATGAAATTCGCCAGGTGTGGCGGCTGGAGACAAGCTTCGAGCCTAATATGGATGAGTCTCGGAGAAATGAACTGTACAGCGGCTGGAAAAAGGCGGTTCAGGCAGCACGAGCGTTTAAGTAAACGCAACAGAGGAACATTATTTCCGATGCATCATATACGGGAAGCAAGAGGGAACGCATTGGAGGGGATGAGTATGGAAAACCAGTTTTCATCCAAACGAAGAACCTTGCATCTGATGGAGCTGGAGCGCAGGCAATGGGACTTGCTAGTCATTGGCGGAGGAATTACAGGAGCGGGCATTGCGCTGGATGCGGCGGCTCGCGGAATGAAAACCGCGTTGATCGACATGCAGGATTTTGCTGCGGGGACATCAAGCCGTTCAACCAAGCTGGTTCACGGCGGGCTCAGATATTTGAAGCAATTCGAAATCGGAATGGTGGCCGAGGTCGGAAAGGAACGTGCGGTTGTTTATGAAAATGGCCCGCATGTGACTACGCCGGAGCCTATGCTCCTGCCCATATATAAAGGAGGCACCTTTGGCCGCTGGTCAACGTCGTTTGGACTGAGATTATATGATTTTTTGGCCGGGGTAAAACGTGGCGAGCGCAGAAGCATGCTTAATCGGGAGGCTGTGCTTAAGAAGGCGCCAATTTTGAAAAGGGACGGGCTGAAGGGCGGCGGCCTTTATGTGGAATACCGCACGGACGATGCGCGTTTATGCATTGAGGTGGTCAAAAAGGCAGTGCAGCTTGGTGCAAAAGCAGTCAACTATGTCCAAGCAGAGGAGCTTCTGTATGAAAACGGGCGTTTGATCGGTGTGCATGCACGAGATCGTGCTGGAGGGCGCTCCTGTACTATAAAAGCCAAAAAAATAATTAATGCCGCTGGTCCATGGGTGGATGATTTGCGGAAAATGGATGCATCCAGAACCGGTAAAAGCTTGCGTTTGACTAAAGGGATTCATCTGGTTTTTGATCAAAGCAGGTTTCCTCTGAGCCAGGCTCTCTACTTTGATACGCCCGACGGGCGCATGATGTTTGCGATTCCGCGCGATGGCAAAACGTATATCGGCACAACCGACACAGACTACACCGGCGATCCCGCTAATCCCGATATAACGCCTGAAGATGTCGAATATGTGCTTTCAGCCGCAAACGGGATGTTTCCCGGCCTGGGGCTGAGTCACGCTGATGTGGAGTCTGGCTGGGCCGGCCTTCGTCCTCTCATCTATGAGGAGGGCAAGTCCCCTTCGGAAATTTCCCGCAAGGATGAAATTTTCCGCTCGCCGTCTGGCATGCTGACCATTGCCGGCGGGAAATTGACCGGCTATCGCAAAATGGCGGAGACGGTGACGGATATCGTCGCCCGCGAGCTGGCTCAGGAAGGAGCATCCCTGTTTGGTCCATGCACGACTCGCAGCATACCGGTGTCCGGCGGCGATGTAGGCGGATCAATCGGTTATCCCGAATTTTTGGACAAAATGGTGCTGGCAGGCCTTCACGCCGGATTGGCTCGCAACGACGCCGAGGCGCTGGCTCGCCGCTATGGCTCCAACACGGAGCAGGTGCTGGCTTTGCTGCCTGAAACGAACGAAGCGGCGAATGGATTCGCATCGAAACAATTGGAGCCAGCCAAAGAGGCAGAGGATGTGCCTGTAAGAACGGTCGAGTCTGAAAAAGCATCTTTACCTGGTAGAGCGGCCGAGTCTGAAAAGGCGGATTTGTCTGGTGGAGCAGTCGAGTCTGAAAAGACGGCTTTGTTTGGCGGGGCAGGCAAACCTGGCAGTTTCGGCGGTGTTATCAGGCCAAGCTTGCCTAGACATATCCATGCGGCATTGTTATATGGAATTCATAACGAGGCTGCGCTGAAACCAGCCGATTTTTTGGTCAGGCGAAGCGGCATGCTGTTATTTGATATTTACTCCGCACGAATATGGGTGGACGCGGTGGTCGAGATAATGAGCCGCGAGCTTTCTTATTCCACTGATCAAGCATTGGCCTATCGCAAGGAGCTGGAAGAGGAATTCGCCAAGGTGGAAGCCATCCGCTATTACGACAAGCCCGAGCTGTCGCTTTAAAATCAGCAGAAATTATAATGAAACTCCCCAAAAAACGGCCACATTGCAGCAATAGCCAACCCTGCTGCACCGTACAAATCTGTGCCCCATCAGAGCCGAACGGAGCGATTTTGTAAGAAAAAACGTACAAACCTGCGCTCCATCAGACCCGATCGAGCAGTATTGTATGAAAAATGGACTTATGTCAAGAAAGTAGACAGTACATGAAGAAACCCTTAGTTGACGCGGCTTGCGAATTGCTTCGAAAAACGTG
>NZ_LYPA01000073.1 GCF_001675045.1 Paenibacillus oryzae | reverse complement strand
CCTCAATCCCTCATATCTTTTTTGTAGATATATCGACGGGTCAATGGATTACTATTAGTTTGTTGGTTTACAGAGTACTAGTTTGTTCTGATCTCAAGCAGTTCGTATTGAATAATGCCAACGGGAGCGGTAACTTCTATTTTGTCTCCCTTTTTTCTGCCCATCAGTTCTTTGCCAAGCGGGCTTTCATACGATATTTTACCGCTGGATACATCGGCCTCTGCAGGACCAACTAGCTGGTATTCGATCTTTTCGTCGAATTCGACATCGTTTAAAATAACGACGGAACCAACTCCAACCTCGTCGGCTTTAATGCTGCTGGCGTCTACGACGCGGGCAACTTTGAGCATACGCTCCAGCTGCAAAATTCTTGTTTCCATATGCGCCTGGTCATCTTTGGCGGAATGATATTCGCTATTTTCCTTCAAGTCCCCGTAGCTAATCGCAACTTTAAGCCGTTCCGCCAGCTCCTTGCGCTTGACTGTTTTCAGCTCCATTAGCTCATCTTCAATTTTATTCAAGCCCTCTTGCGTCAGCAACAATTCTTCATTTGCCACAATGCCAGCTCCTCTATTGGTATTGTGTAACATTGTACCCTAATTTGGCCCCAAGAAAAAGCTTGGCGTTTTCCGCTTCAAACTCCTAAAAATGCTGCTTTCGCCCATCGGCGTCTTTTCTGATCTGGTAAAGATCAAACAGCCGTCCTTCTTCGTCCATCACTTTGAATTCCAGCCTCTCGCGCGTTACGACAGCCTGAATGAAGTGCGGAACCGCCAGCGATTGAGCCGTATGCCATTCCCGCTTGGGCAGCAGCCACTCCGGCATGGCCCCGGCGCCTCCAGAGACAATGTAGACTATCCCTTCATCGAAGTCCACTTTGTTGGCCTTCAACGGAAAACTTCTTTCATATACGATCGTATGAGAATTCAGCACAACGTCAACGCCGTATTTCTCCAGCACAGGGCAAAGCTCGCGCATAGCTTCCACCTGATAGCTGCCTGAGACATAAGGCGGATAATGAAAAAAGACGATTTTCCATCTTGCGCCCGACGATGACAGGTCCTGCTCCAGAAAGTCATATTGCGGATGGCCTGGCCCAATGGGAGCGCTGCTGTTCGGGTAGTCTCCCCACTGGACAAAATCGGTAGAATCCAGACATGTAAAATGAACATCTCCATAATCAAAGGAGTAATAATTCCGGGGCTGCGGATATGCAAAAAAGCGATAGAACCAGGCAGCATTGTCCTCATGATTGCCAAGACAGCTGTAAAAAGGCGTGGTGCTCAGCAATTCCTTGCCCGGCGCAAAATAATAAGTATCCCAATCCTCGTACCGGTTGCCGTCATCCACAATATCGCCGATAAACAAGGCCAGATCGGGCCTGAACCGTTTCATCTGCGCAAAAATGCTTCTGTTGATCTCTCCGCCCGTCTTGTCCATCCAGCTAAAGCCGCCCGTTTCGCTTGTTACGGCAAATGAAAAAGGCGTTCCCTTCCCCGTTGAGGTTTTTAATGGATACAATTGGGACTCAGCAGTTCCTCCTTCGCCCTCCGAGCAAACGCGGTAAAAATAAGCAGTTCCGGGCTCAAGCTCATTAAAAGTAACGGAATGAATAAATGAGCTTACGATGCCATCTTCTTTTTCCAGCAAAGGAACGGATTCGGAAATGACCTCCTGCATCGGCTCCTGCCCGGCCTCCAGCGGACCATTATGCGTTCTGGACGCCGCATATAGAACACCTTTGCCGGCAGCTCGTCCCGATGTTTCCCACCGCACGGTCATGGATGTTTCACCCGGGTTTTGCAAATATGGCCCCTTTATCAGTTCGAGCATAGACCTGATCACTCCATTCTTTGATCGTTATTGTACCGATCTTTTATTCCTCTTTTATCCAGTATATCCTCTATTCTGCTTGCTGTCTGCATCGTTTGGCATAGCTTGGAAGAGGCTGGGGGAATCTAAAGAGGAGTTGATAACAAATAGATAAAAAGGAGTGATAGCCGTGAGTCAACAAAACAATTCATATCGCCCCGGCGATGTCGTATACGTGCTTTACCGCAATCCCCATGCGCAGGATGTAGCAAACGTTCAGGCAGCCGCAGTTGTCAGCAATCCAAAAAGCCCGGAGGAGCTTTCTTTGTTTCTGCATGACACCTTTTACGAGTTATCCGACGAGCTTGCCGTGTTCCCCTCCGAGCATGAAGCCGAGCAGGCTTATTATGAAAGCTTTGGCGGCAGGGACGAGGCTGACAGCCTTCCGGAGGCCGACGATGCCGAAGCCGCTTCGTTTTTGGAGTACGATGAGCCATGAGAGGCCCATTTATGCCTCGGCTTGTCTATTTTGAACCGGATGCGCTGAATTACCCTTTAGGCGAGGAATTGCTCAAAAAGTTTACGGACATGGGTTTGGAAATACGTTATACGACCTCCCACAACCAGATTCGCAATTTGCCCGGCGAAACAACGGGACAGCAATACCGCACCGCCAAGGCTACCCTGGTCGTCGGCATTAGAAAAACACTCAAGTTCGATACCTCCAAGCCTTCCGCTGAATATGCGATCCCTTTTGCAACGGGCTGCATGGGCCATTGCCATTATTGCTACCTGCAAACAACGATGGGCAGCAAGCCGTATATTCGAACGTATGTCAACGTTGAGGAAATATTGGATGCAGCCGATCAATACATGGAGGAGCGGGCGCCCGAAATAACGAGGTTTGAGGCGTCTTGCACCTCCGATATCGTAGGCATCGACCATCTGACTCATACGCTTAAAAGAGCTATTGAGCATTTTGGGCAAAGCCAGCACGGAAAGCTGCGATTCGTAACCAAATTCCATCATGTCGACCATCTGCTGGATGCGCGCCACAACGGCAAAACCCGCTTTCGCTTCAGCGTAAACGCCGATTACGTCATCAAGCATTTTGAGCCGGGGACCTCGACACTTGAGCAGCGGATTCAGGCGGCCGGCAAGGTTGCCAGAGCGGGTTATCCGCTAGGTTTTATCGTTGCCCCCATTTACCGGCATGAAGGCTGGGAGCGCGGATATAGGGAGCTGTTCCAGCGGCTGGATGCAGAGCTTGATCCTGAAGCCAGAGAGGACATCACCTTCGAGTTTATTCAGCACCGGTTTACCAAACCGGCCAAACGGGTTATCCAGCAAAATTACCCTATGACCAAGCTGGAGCTGGACGAAGCCAAACGCCGGTACAAATGGGGCAAATACGGCATTGGCAAATACATTTACCAGAAGGAAGAGGAAGACGAGCTAAAGGAAGTTTTGCATGAAAGCATGTTAACCTATTTCCCTCAAGCAAAGCTGGAATATTTCACATAGCCGGACGCGCATACGGAATGGCGATTGCTTTATTCAGACAAGGGCTGTCCGAAAAGTCACGTGAAACGAATAAGCATTCAGCAAGAGGACCGGAGGGGAAAGGGTTTCTTGAGGGCGAGGCCAAAAAAAAGCGGACGAATAGGTTTGAGCTTCCAAGATAACCTTTTCCGGGAGGCACCGGTTTTGCTGAATCATTATTCACCGTAACAGACTTTTCGGACAGCCCCCTTCCTATGACAATTTTTATCCAAAATTTACAAGGTGCCAGCTCCCCTATTCTGGTACACTATGCCTACTGGATTCTGACGAGCCGGGCATCTCCTATCGTGTATACATCCAGACATCACCTCATCCAAAAGGAGCATAACGACGTTGAGAAAGCTAATTTTTACCTGCATGTCCTTTATCCTGTTATCTGCCCTCTGGGCAACACCCGCCTTTGCCAGCTTCAAGGATGTCGATAGCAATCCTCGCTACGCATGGGCCAAAGCCTCTGTTGACGAAATGAACAAGCGCGGCGTTCTGACGGGATATCCTGACGGCACATTCAAGCCCGCAGAGGCTGTCACCAAAGCACAGTTTACCGTAATGATCTATCGTCTCTTCCCGCTGCTGCGCCATCCTGAGCCTCAAGCCATCCCTGGGGTACCCGATAATCACTGGGCAAGCAAGGAGTTTGCCGAGCTATACAGCACCATTTGGCCGATTTACGCAGCTGACGAGCAAAACTTTATCAGTGAAGAAGACGACTATTACTATAAACCCGACAAAAAAATGACGCGTTGGGACGTTATGATGACGTTGGACGCTCTATTCGCCAAGGTAGATACACCCGAGCTTTACGATTTGTCCACTCCAGACATCCTGAAGGAATTGTCGTACATTAAGGATGTGAAATTTTCAAAACACGTCAGCTATGAAGCATTCGATAATAAAGTGAATTCCGTTTCCCTTATGCAGCCCAAGGTGGAATTAGTTACAGAAGACGGCGAGCTCCAATTTGCTACCGATTTGGATTATGTGAAAGGCGCTGCGCTCTACCGCTATACCAAACTTGGCCTTATGACGCCTGATGCTTCCGGCAAATTCTATCCTGACAGAACCGTTACCCGGGCGGAAACTGTAACTGTTTTGAATCGTTTGCTGGCGATAGCCGGGGAGGATTACGCCTATGAAGAAGAGGAAGAATCACCATCAGGTTATTTTCTTTATGGAATTGGCGAAGAATTGGGCTTTGGCAACAATCTGCAATCCGGTGAAGTTTCTGCAAACATCAATCTGATGGAGGCGGCCGATTGGCAGCCTAATCCGGGGTCCGTGCTAGAACAAGTATCCGTGCGGATTAAATCAGATTATCCGATGGATATTTTCGTAACCATCAATGACCAGACGACTAAATACAACTATGAGCTATTTCAAAACAATAACCGAGTTATTTTTGATGCAAAAGGCGTTAAAAGCTTTTATATAGAAGGAAAACCTCGCTTTCCCGAGCAGCTTGACGAGGATGGCTATTATCCGGTCATGATCTATGTCGGAGATCCTGATGCGCCCGTATATGAGGACGAGGATGATTGGTACCTAGACGAATTTTGATTTGAGGAACATTTTCTGACGAAAGCCCGGGGCTGTTGGAAGCAGCAGCCCCCACATTCTTCATCTTATTCCCAGCAGCTCCTGAATAGCCTCCACAACAAGCTCAGGCTGATCCTTCATGACCATATGCCCGCTTTTTTCCGCAATCGTTAACCGGCTGTCCGCCGAAATCTCCAGCATGGCTTCTTGTCCAGCCCTCCAGATCTCCTCGATCTTCCGGCCCCCTTCTTCCGATATGCCGACACTGGCGTAATCCGGCGCGATACCTCGCGCAATAATGCGAACCGGCAATGTCCCCAGATTCTGTCCGCGAATGGCATCCTCCGTTAAGCTGGACAACCTTCCTTCATTATCCTTTGCATCGAAATACGCAGGCTTTGAAATGACGTTAATAAAATGTCCTCTATCTTCCTTTGCCACCATTCCCTCCAGCAAAACATTTTGGAAAAGCCTCAAAAGTCCGGAGCGCTTGAACAGCTTGATTTCCCAGGATGACGGGTTTCCCGCAAAATTCTCCGCCTCCAGCGTTTCCTTCGTGTCCCGTTCATCATTTTCAGGTCTGGCGTCCACCAAAACAAGCCCCGCCATTTCATCCCGGTACGTTTCTGTAAACAACCTCGCGTACATGCCTCCCAGAGAATGACCAACCATAATATAAGGCCCTTCGATACCCTCTGCCTTTAATGCAGTGTGCAGTTCCTCCACAATATTTGCTCCCGTGCGATCGCTATCCGCCTCTTCGCTCCATGCATAACCCGCTCTGTCGTAGGTGACGACTGTAGCATAAGGAGCAAGCTGATCCGGGACATCTCTCCAGGACAAGCTAGTTTCCCCGCTGCCCGCCTCAAAAATAATCGCAGGAGCGCCACTCCCCTTTTTGACCATATGCAGCGAATATCCGCCCGCGTCTACCATTTTCCCCGGCGGAGGATAGTTTTTGACGGCTGTGTGGGAAGCTATAGCTTCATAAAGAAAACCTGACCCGATAAACCCAACCATAACGGCAAGCAAAATCAGCGAAATCCGCTTCCACCGCTTTCCCCTTGTTGTCCTTTTCATTTCGCCAATTTTCATGGAATGTTTGCTCCTTGTTATTTTAATACAGTGAATTAAATAAAATTTAACACATTGTATTACAAAAGAAAAGGGATTATAATTAAGCCATGCCAAAAATCGTAAATCATGAGGAACAACGACGTCTTGTTGCGGAAGCGGCGCTGCGGGTCATCCAGCATTCGGGACTCGAGGAAGCAACCGTTCGCAAGGTAGCCAAGGAAGCCGGACTATCGGCGGGCTCCATGCGCCATTATTTCTCCACTCAGGCGGAGCTATATATTTTTTGTATGAATCTGATTGCGGAACGGGTGGAGGAAAGACTTAAAGCTTTGCCCTATGAGGGTTCTCTGTTATCGGATTTAAAAGAATTGCTGCTGCAGCTTCTGCCGATCGACGAGGAACGAATATTGGAAATGGAGGTCTGGTTTGTTTTTCAATCCAAAATGCTTGCTTATCCGGAATTGAAAACGGTTAGCTCTGCCATTCAGAATGGACTTTACAAAGCCTCCTTGTTTGTACTGGAAGAGCTTGAAAAAAACAAGCGGCTCCGGCCAGGCCTGAATATTGAAGTTGAAGCCGAGAAGCTTTATGCCCTTATTGATGGATTGGCTATCCATCGCATGCTTCATCCTACTCAACTGTCGGTCGAACGAATGGACGAGCTTTTGGAATCACACTTGTTGTCACTTTGTTCCTGAAAGGAGATTCATTATGCGAATACACTCATCGATTTCCCCAGGCCCGGCGGCTGCTTCGCCGGAGCAAGCAAGCAAAGGCAGCGCTCTTGAGCGTCAAATCGCCTTTTTGCAAAAGCAGGTGCAGGCGCTCAAAGACAATAAGCAAAGCAGGCCGGACTCGGCCGAAGCCATCAAGGAGCTGGAGAGGCAAATTAGCGAGCTGCAGCAGCAGCTTAACCTTGAAAAGCTGCAGGAGAACAAGCAGAAGCTGGAGGAAGCACAAAGAAAAATAACGGAGCAGGCTGAACTGGAGGCTGCCAAGCGGCAGGAACCGGATGAAGCCGTTATTTCGCAGCAAGCAAGAGATTTATTCAGCGCCATGAGCGGAAAGGAGGAGCTGAGCACTCTGCGGAGGACGCAGTCCTTGCTTCCGACGCAGGAAGAACGTGACAGCTTTGCTTCAAAAATAACAAGCAAAGCGCTGGAAATTCAAAAGGAGCTGGTTCGGAATACCGAAAAACAGGCAGAGCTGGCGCGGACTCTATTAAATCGCAGCTCCGCTAACGAACTGCAAGATCCTGTCTTGCTTGCAGAAGAACTGCGGATAATTAACCTTGAGCTTGAAGAAGCATCGTCCGCTCTTTACCCGTTTTACACTACGGAGTCGATGCTTGAGGAAACACTGGGGGGCCAGCCTGGCGAAGTAATGAAAGCCGCTTACGCCATAATTAACACCCTCTTTGATCCGCCTGATCTATCCGCTTTTTCGTGGGAGGAAATTAATACTATGCGTCGTGCAGGAATGGCTCAAGCTCAATACATAGCCGACAATTACATAACCGACGATAAACACAAAAAGCTCTTTATGGGGAGCATGTTTCAGCTTTCCGCTAAAGCCACCCTCATGAAAAGGGAGGATCATATAGCAGAAGTGGTAGCGGCTGCCCGTCAAAGAAATGCTGGAATAATGAAGGTACAACAGACGGATGGCGATCAAATGGATACCAAAAACCCGTTTGAGAACGCCGACACATCTTCATTATCCAGTTTTATTGCGGATATGAGCAGTCGTTTCAAGCAGCTAGGACCAAATCTCTCTTCTTACCTGAACGAAAACCTGCAGGCCTTTGCCCGAATTTTTGAGTTATCTTCGTCAAAGCAGTAAATATATATAAATAGGCTTTCCTCCAAAACCATGAATAATTATTCAGCAAAACCGGTCCCTCCCGGAAAAGGGTGTCTTGGAAGCTCAAACATTTTTGTCCGCTTTATTTTGATTTTAATTTTTATTGGGTAAAAACGGACAAAAAAACTCGCCCTCAAGACACCCTTTCCCGTCCGGTCCTCTCTGCTGAATAGCTATTCGTTCCACTTGACTTTTCGGACTGCTCCGTCTTTCGTTTGATATAGGAATAAATCAGAACAGCTTTGAAGTCCCCTCGCCATAGCATCACTTTGATGGCAAGCTTCTGTATTGCGAAGGCATGGGACAAATCAAATAGAGACGGATTTTGACTTTAATGACCCATCAATAACATCCCAATCCACATGGGAAGCGTCAAACAGCATCAAGCCGTCGGTGTTGCGAAAAGCCGCTCCAAATACTTCGTTTTGCCGCGCCTCGTTGTTCATTCCGCTAAGAGCGATGCCAGCGTACAAGGGAACCTCACCGCCTGTCGCAATATTGCCAATCGTCATATATTTTTCAACCTCGGCAAGCGTGTCCTGATACGTTCCGATCATAAGGAAATCCAAATGGCGAATATAACCGGTGCTTACATAGTCCTCCGTGTAGATGGAGCCATCCTGGAATTGCAGGCGATTATCATATTGAAAGCCGTGGGTGGCCCAATTCGCACCGTTGTTGTAATAGGTATCGTACCAGGAGCCGACATAGGCGGATAGCAGGACATCGCCTCCGGTCTGACTGTTATGCTCCACAATCATGTTTTTGACGTCTGCAACAAATCCGGTAATCCACTCTGCCCGAAATGCCCACCAATCCAGCACAAGCGGGCCGTCTACTCTCGTATTGCCTTCATAGCGGAATACATCGTCAGGCCAATGCAGGAGCTGCTTGCCTCTATTCGCCAAATAGGCCTCGAAGCGTTTGCGGGTCAACGGGCTGAAATCGGCCGTTTCGTTGTCATATCTGCCCCTATCCAAAATAATGCCATCCACCTCGTAGCCTTCGACGACTTCACGAATACCCGCCATTTGATAAGCGCGAGCTTCATCATGCATGGGGTTTACAAAGGCAACAGCACCGGGAGACGAGCTTTCTCTTTGGCGCAGCAAGACACCTGCGTCCTGATGCTTGTACACCGTCTCCTCCCAATCCGGGTGTTCATCAAGAATGGCGTATTCACCGCGAACAACCGAGCCTTCGGCAAATATGTTCATGGATGCGTGAATGCCAAGGCCAATAGCATGTCCCTCCTCGATAAAAACCTGGAGCAAATCAAGTTGCGGGAATACCGCTTCCTTATCGCTTATTTGCCGGGCGCTGAGATGCGGACGTTTCGTTAACGGATTTTTAAGATAGGAAACGTAGCCCTCCACTCCTTTGACATCAAGAGCAATATCCGTGACGCCGGCATGTTCAGCACGCTTCAACAGCTCCCGGACCGCCTCTCTCGTCCGCAGCCTTCCGCTGTTGGCTCTCTGATCCACCCACAAAACAATACGTTTTTGTGGTTTTGTATCCTGCGGTCTGGCGAAAATAACGAGGCTTTGCGCAGCCCCCGCTCCAATGCTGGTTTTTGCTTCAACATCTAAATAGTTCAAGCCCTGCGCCAATTCCAGCCTATGGTTAAAGCTGCCTTGCTCGTCAACAGCGATTGTTTCTCCATTAATCGTAACGATTGGATTATCAGCTCCTGTATGGCCAGAGCCAACGCTTACTCTTCCGCTAATAAAGGTAAAGGTTTCTGTTTCCGTATAGATGCTGGGATTATGAAGAAATATCCGTATTTCTCCTTCCCCTGCTTCTCCCAAGCCGTAATGATCCGTTACGCTTCCGTTTCTGCGCAGCCTGATCCGATCCCCCTTCCTGAAGCAGGTCGCCAGAAAATAACGGCTGCTTCCCGATGAATATAAACCATCGCGCGCTACAAGCACATAGCCTTTTGCCGGTATGTCCAGCTCCGTCGGCCCGCTCCACTCCGGCGCAATACCGACAGGAGCTTCGTTAATGACTCTCGTGACAACATTTCCGGCTCCAACCTGTACTGCCACGCCGTTTGCCGGAACATGCACCGTTTTCCCCCATGCGGAAGTAAACAATACAAGCCACTCTTCATTCTCCTCCGGCATTGCATCGACGGACGTTATCGTATGCCTGAGACCCTCCAGCGTAATCGTTATGTCCTCGGGCGCCGCCTCCACCTGAAGATGTGCGGATTTTATTTCTGATTTCAATTCCATTATCCGTTCCTCCCATACTGTTGCGTCCCCTTCGCCCGCCCTATTGGCAAAGGGACAGCCGCAATTTGCGGCTGTCCCCATCCCTTATTTCTTTCTTACAATGAGCTGTTATTTAGAAATGGATTTATACCAATCGTTGGCTTGCTGAACCGCTTCGGCGCCGCCTTCAGCCTTCCATTGAGCCAGGAAAGCATCATATTCGCCAATTGGCTGTCCTGCAATAAACATCAGAGCGGCATCATCCAGCAGCTTGGTCAGCTTTTGCTTGTTTTTGGATACGGCTTCAATTGGGGGAGCAATGGACATCGGGTCAATAACAATATTGCCCTTGGCCGCATTTTCCTGGAACGCCTCGTAATAGCGCTGAAGAACAGGGTCCTTACGAACGCGAGCTTGCCAATACGTTGGATAATCATGTTCATTAACACCAGTCATGTAGGAGCTTGCATTTGCCAAATCATCATTAAACTTAGGCAGGATAGGATAATATTTGCCGTCCTTCACCTCATGATGAACGCCTTCTTCGCCAATAGCCAGCTTGATAAAGTTTTCCTTCTGAAGCTTGGAGTCAATCAGCTTGATTGCGTCCTCCTTCAGCTTGGAAACCTTAGGCACCGCAATATACCAGGTTGTCGCCAGATTAACGCCGACCGACGACTTGCCGTCTTTGCCGACCAGATAAGGAATAATGCCGATTTCCGCTTCCGGGAAATTTTTCTTAAGCGCAGCTTCTGCAGGGGACGCGCTCCACCAGGCCAGCTTGAACATCGCCGCGTTGCCGCTGGAGAACTTTTCAATAGCTTTGGCGGCTGTGTTAAGCGGCATTTCTGAATCCAGCAGACCTTCGCTATACAGCTTGTTCATATAGCTCAGAAATTCCTTCATTTGCGGCAGCTCCGCTTTGTGCACAAGCGTTCCATCCACATCGTTCCATTCGTTCAGCACGCCAAAGGCGGCGGCGATATCGCCGTAAATGGAGTCTTTTGTACCTGTAAGCGGAACGACGTTTTTGGCTGCTTTAATTGCCTTTAGCACCTCATAAAGCTCATCCGGCGTCGTAGGATGCTTGAGGTTCAGCTCATCCATCCAGTCCTGGCGTACAACCAGCTCTTCGCCCACGCTTACGCCTGAGCCCGTTTCCGGAATGGCATAAATTTTTCCGTCAATCGTTGCGCTTTTCCAGGAATCCTCTTTAATAGCGGCTTTAATGTTAGGACCCAGGCTATCAATAAGCTCGTCAAGCGGCTCAAGCGCTCCGGCAGTCGCCAGCTTGTAGAATTGAGCAGCTCCCAGCTTCATTACATCAAAGTTTTGATTGTTTGCTACCATCAAATTTAGCTTTTCGTCGCCGTTTTCGGCAGGCAGCATTTCATAGGTGATTTTGTAGCCGGTGACATCCTCTATATTTTTTGCCACCGGATCTGCATTGGGATCAAACAAGCTGTATTGCATCAGCATCGTAAGATTGGGTTTTGCTCCGCCTTCTCCTCCGTTTTCCGAAGGCTTCTCGCCCGAGCCCGGCTTTTCGCCATTTCCTCCGCCGCAAGCGGTAAGTGTTAGGGCTAATGCAATAACAATTGCTAACCAAGATCCTTTTTTCATACAGAACCCTCCCGAATGTGTGTTGTTAATTGCGTTGACATTGTATAGCATTCACCCGTCTGTTCGGACAAGCTGACTGCATCACCGCCCTTCATGGCTGTCCTCGTTATCCCTTCACGGACCCTACGAGCACGCCTTTTACGAAGTATTTCTGCAAAAACGGATAAACGAGCAAAATAGGCAGTGTGGCAAGCAGGATGGATGCTGCCTGAATGGATTGAGGTGTTGTGTTCAGCGCAGCATCGACGTTATCCTTTAGAAACTCGCTGCTTGAAGACACCAGCAATTCTTTAAGGAACAGCTGCATCGGCTTGATGTCATGATTGGTAATGTAGATCATCGCCGTAAAAAAGTCATTCCAGAAGGCTACCGCAAAAAACAACGCGATTGTGGCCATAACAGGTAGGGACAGCGGCAATATGATCGAAAACAAGATGCGGATATTGCTTGCGCCATCCAGCTTGGCGGATTCCTCCAGACTGTCCGGCAAGCCTTCAAAATAGTTTTTAATAATCAGCATATTAAAAACGTTGATTGCCGCTGGCAGGAACAATACCGGGAATTGGTTGACCAGGCCCAAATTATGCATCAGCAGGTAGGTTGGTATCAGGCCGCCGCTGAACAACATGGTAAAAATGAACATCAGCAGAAACCACTTTCTGCCGCGCAGCTGGACGCGGGACAGAGGATACGCAGTAATTGTTGTCAGAAACAATCCCAACGCTGTGCCTACAATCGCCAGAATAATAGAGTTTTTAAGGGAATTCAGGAACATGGCGTCCTTTAGCACATACATGTACGTCCCCGTCTGAAAGCCAACCGGCAGCAGATTGACCTTGCCGGAAATAACCGCTGCCTCGCTGCTAAAGGATTTGGCGATCAGATTGAGGAATGGCAGCAGCGTCGTCAGACCTACCAGCACAAACAAGAAGTAGTTGCAGAAGTTAAACAGCTTTTCGGAAAATGTCGTTTTTAATGGCATGCCTTGTTCTCCCTTCCGTTACCAGATGCCCCGCTGCAAATATTTCCGGCTCAAAGCGTTGCCCGTAAGGACAAGCGTAAATGCAATGACGGATTCGAATACTCCCACTGCGGTCGTAAAGCTGTAATCCTGATTGCCGAGACCCATTCGATATACATAGGTGCCTATAACATCCGCCACCTTATAGACGGTAGGGTTGTACATAACCAGAATTTGCTCCGTACCCGCCTCCAGGATGCTGCCCAGCCGTAAAATAAACATCAGCAGAATGATTGGCGCGATACCCGGCAGCGTAATATGCCAGAGCTGCTTCAAACGCCCCGCCCCGTCGATTTTTGCCGCTTCGTACAAGCCGGGATCAATCGTTGCAAAGGCCGCCAGATAAACGATCGTGCTCCAGCCCGTTTCCTTCCAGCCTGCCGAGGTAATCAATACACTGCGGAAAACGCTGTTATCCATAAAAAAGGCAATTGGCTCTAAACCCATCATGACCAGCGCTTTGTTGACAAGCCCTCCATTGCTGGACAACAGGTCGATGAACAAGCCGCTGACGATAACCCAGGATAGAAAATGCGGCAAATAAATGATTGTTTGCACCGTCCGTTTAAACACCATTTGCCGCAGCTCGTTCAACAGCAGGGCGATAAGTATTGGCAACGGGAACAAAATGCCGATTTTCAGGAAGCTGAGAATAACCGTGTTTTTAAAAACGTGAAGAAAATCGGGGGAGCTGAACAGCTTTTCGAAGTGCTTCCAGCCAACCCACGGGCTTGCGCCATACCCGTCAAAAATGTTGAAGTCCTTAAAAGCGATGGTGATGCCGTACATAGGCGCATATTTAAACAACAGCAGAAACAAAATACCGGGAACCAGCAAAAGGTACAAATCCCAATCCCGTCTGACATCGGCGGCAAGCCGCGAAAAATAGCTGCGTTTGGCCCGGGGCGTATCCAGTGTTGCCGTCGCGCTTTTCATCGTATTCCCCCTTCTTTGATGCTTTCTACCAAAATTGTAGTATTCATCGCTTTAGCTTGGTAGGGTAGAGTCATTACTATTTATGGTACTTTGATGTTTGTTTTTCTCACAAAAGAAAACACGAAAAAACGCTTCCAAAAATTGAAAGCGTCGAACATTTTTTATGAATGACATATTCAATGGATGTATAGGCATGTGCGCGTTACATTAAGTGACATGTAGTATGTCAAAGAAGCCCGCGAGCTCGTCCTCACGGGCCTTATATTTAAATTTAAGTGCGCTTTGAACGCCGTAGAAAAAAGCCTCTCGCCGCTCAGTCAACAATGGAACCCGTCAGCCCTTTACACCGCCGGGATTAATGCCCCAATATTTGCGGAATACCTTCGTAAAATAGCTCACATCGCGGTAGCCGACAAGACGTGCGGCATCATATACCTTGCCTCCATCCTGAAGAATACTTTTGGCCCGTTCCATCTTCCGCTCCAGCACATATGTCGAAAACGGAACCCCCGTTTCCTGCTTGAACAGCCGGCTCAAATAAGAGGAGTTGATAAAAAGCCGGTCCGCCACGGTATGCAGCGTAATATCCTGATCGATTTCTTCATTAACAATGGACAAAATAGAGCGCACGACGCCGTTGCTCGTTATTTTCCGCTGACATTGAAGGTACTCGCAAATCCGGCCTGTCAGACGCGACAGCCAGGCGTGAATTTGCTCCTTGGTGGCCAGCTGCCGGATATTCTGGAAGTAGGCCATGTCCTCTCCCGCCACGCTTTTGATCCGCCAGCCCTGCTTCTGAATCATCCTGACATACAGGCTGCTCAAATAAAGCACGGCCTCATGCACCTCGTCCGCCGTTTCCGCCGGCTCCAGGCTTTTATCCCACAACCCCCGCAGCGCTTCCAAAGCGCTTGCCTCGTCCGCCGTTTCCAGCGCGATTTCGAGCGCCTTCTCCAGCCCCTGCTGCACCTGCACGCCTTGTTCCTTCTGGCTAAGCTCGCGGTAAGGAATCGCGATATCGCTGCCATAAACGATCCGCTCCTGCAAGGCGCGGCACGCCTCGGCATAAAGCTCGCTCATCTCCTCAATGCCGCCGGCGGCGGCGCATATGCCCGCGCTTGCCGTAAGGCCAAGCGCCTCGCGCGTACGAGACAGCAGCTGCACGACGGAGGTTTGCACGCGCAATGCGCCGTCTCCCGGCGTTTCCTCATGCGGCAGTACAAACACAAGCAGAGTGTACCCCTGATGATCCGGGCAAACCCAGCAGGTGGACGGCATCATTTCCTTCGCCAGACATTGCAGCGAAAAATGCCACATCGGGGCGTCCTCCGGCTTAAAGCGCCCATCCTCCTGGGGCACGGGATCAATATCCAGCACGGCAACCGCTATCCGGTCCTGCTCCGTCAAGGCAATATGGTAATCTCCGCATTTATCCAGCACCTGGCGCCCGCTGAAGACCCCGGAGGCCCATTGCGAAATAAAGCCGCTTTGCAGATGGGGCAGATGCTCCCGCCATTTAACCCGAAGCTCCGCTTGCTCACGCCAATCCTCCAGCTCCTTGCGGAGCTGATCTGCCGCCTCCAGCACCGCGCCTAATATTTCCTCCTCCGCCGCAGGCTTCAACAAATATTTGGACACGCCTTGTGCCAGCGCATCCTGGGCAAAGCTGAAATTATCATGCCCGCTCAGGATGATCAGCTTGAACAAGTCGCCGTTTCCTTGCCTCTCTCTGAGCTCGCGAACCAGCGTCAATCCGTCCATCTCCGGCATCTGCACATCAATCAGCATAATGTCGGGGCGTTTCCTCTCCGCCAGCGCCAGCGCCTCCAGGCCGTTTGCGGCAAGGCCAACCACCTCAATGCCATGCTCCTCCCAAGGGATATTGTTGGCCAGCCCCAGCCTCAGACGCAGCTCATCCTCAACGATCATCAAATTCATGCGCTTTTCTCCCCTTTCATCAGTGTGTGGTTTATCGGCGGGCGAAAGCTTTCCTTGCATTGGTCCAGCGGCAGCGATATGGTTGCGGTGGCTCCTTCTCCCTTGACGCTCTGGATACTCAGCCCGGCCTCCTTGCCGTAATAAAGCTTGATGCGCGTCATCACGTTGCGCAAGCCGAATAAATCTCCCGTTTCCTCATCCTCCGGCAAAAAGAGATGCTCTTCCCTTTGCGCAAGACGCTCCAGCTCCTGTCCGATGTAGGCAACACGCTCGGCCTGGATCCCCGGACCGTTATCCCGGACTGAAACACAAACCATCCTCCCCTTATCAATCCAGCTGGAGATGGTTAACTTGCCGCCTTCCGTCTTTCCTTCCATACCATGGATTATCGCATTTTCCACCAGCGGCTGGAGCAGCAGCTTCAGAATGGGCACGCTGCGGCTCTCCTCGCTAATGTCGTATTCCACCTCGAAGCTGTCCAAAAAACGAATTTGCTGAATGCGGATATAATAGTGCAAATGCGACACGCTTTCATCAATCGTAAATACATCCTTGCCCTTGTTAAGGCTCAGCCTGAAAAACCGGGACAAATTAAGCACCATCTCGCTTATTTCATCCGCCTCGTAATTTTTGGCCGTCCAGTTGATAGAGTCCAGCGTGTTGTAAAGGAAATGCGGGTTGATCTGGGTTTGCAGAAACTGCAGCTCTGTCCTTGCCAGCCGCAACTGCTGCTCGTAATGCTCCTGAATCAACCTTCGCTGATCCACGACCATCCGGTTAAACGCTTCCGTCAAATATCCAAGCTCATCCTGCCTTTTGTTCTCCAGCTGAATGGTCATATTTCCCGTACCTAGCCTTTTCATCCCCTTGAACAGCTTGTCTACCGGAGAAACGATGCCAATGTAGACCACCCATGAAATGACAAGCGCCAGCAATACGCTGACAAAAATAATGCCGACCGTATACAGCTTGAGCTGATCCGTTTTGGCATACAGCTCCTTCTTGGGCTGAACCAGCGTCAGCCGCCATTTGGAATATTCCGAATCAATGGACACCATCATTTCCGAATCGCTTGAATGCGGCAGCTCCGAAGCAAGGGCCCCTTCTCTGTCCAGCTGAGTCCCATTTTCCGGCCCGCCTGTTCCTGCAACCAGCTTTCCGGTATCGGTGTGCAGATAAATAGCAGCCGACGGGGAAGGCAGAAGCGACTTCATCAGCTTGGTCAGCCTGCTTTTGTCCAGCGTAATAATGACGACATCCGCCCTGCGGTTATTGTTGTATAGATCCATTGTACGCACCAGCGACACGCTATCCGTATTGACAAGGCCTCCAAAGGTTCCGTTGCCGGGAATCGCTTCCTCAGCCAGCAGATAAGAAATTTCCGTCCCGCTAGTAATTGCCGTGTTTTCCAGCCATTGCTGCTGTTCCGTATTATTCAGCCTCCGCCCACCATAATGCGTGGAAATCATCATATGCGAGGGCTGATGGTAAAGCGAAATTTGCGAAACAATATGATTAATGGAGTTAACATTGGACAGCTGTTTAAGCAGCTGCGAAAAATCGACAATGGATTGGGGCGACAAATTGGCCCCGTTATCCGCAAGCAGCTTGATGAACAACGGATCAGTCGCAATAAGCGTCGATATTTCCTCCACATTTTGCAGGGTCAAATCAATATAATCCATCGCTGAATTCAGCACCGTCTCGGAGCGCTCCACGGCCTGATCGTGCAAAATAATGCGGGAGCGGTCCACGGCAAACAGGCTAACCACAACAAGCGGCAACAGAATCAGCAGAAAGTAACAGGTTAGCCGGAACTGGATTTTCCGGGCAAAAAGGTCTCTCAGCCAAACCGCAGGATTGCTCATTGCGATTCACCTCCCGCGCCTCTCAAGCGGGCTTCCCGCCATTGGTTAACCTCGGCTGTAACCTCTGCGCCGCCCTGGCTGTACCAGCGCTCTACAAAGGCGTCAAATTCATCCAGCGGCACAATTCCCATAACGATTTGCGTAAAAATACCTTGCAGCTCCTCCAGATGTCCTGCGTATTTGCTCATCGCAGGCGTCGGAGTGCCGTAAAACTCGTTATGAATCACATTTTTTTCGATAATTTGCAGGTTTTCAAACAAATGAAAATCGCCAAGCGAATCCAGTCTTGCTTTGTTCATAACGGGGTCCAGCACATCAACCAGCGATTGGTAAATGCCCCGATACAGGTGCTTGTCGTGCTCGGCAAAATCAGTGACCATCACTCCGTCCTCCATCGACCAGATGTCGCCCTGAAAGCCAAGCTTTAACGTTTCGCGCCCTTCGCCTACGATAAAATTAAGCAGCTTCACCACCTCCGCCGCATAGTCGGTGCCGACGGGAACCACATTGTAGCCGCGGATAATATCCTTGCTGTAAACGCCGCTATGGCCCTCCGGCCCCACGGGATAAGGCAGCGGCATCCATTCCGCCTTGGGGTCTTTGTTTTTGTTCAGGGCAATAGGCCCGCGCGTATCGTACCAGGCCGCAGAAAACATTCCGACCTGCCCGTTAGCTATTTTCTCCAGAAACACATTGTTCCGGTTGAGAGGAAACTCCTGGTCGATCAGCCCCTCCCGATACAGCTTTGCCAAAAACGCCAGCGCCTCCTTCGTTTCGGGCAGCGTGCTGCCGTTTACCAGCTTCCCGTCTCGCTCCACCCAGGAATTCAGCTGAACGCCAAAAGCGCCAAAAAAAGGCGCGGTCCGCCCCATGTCCTCCAGAAGAATCAAACCCATCGTATCATTCAGCCCGTTGCGGTCAGGATCATCCTTGGCAAAGGCGCGAATGACCTCGTAATATTCCTCCAGCGTGGTCGGCGGCTTTAGTCCCAAGTTATCCAGCCAATCCTTCCGCACATACATCAGCTCGATGCCGGGCACATCGGTCAGGCTGGGAATGCCGTAGATTTTGCCATTATGCCGCACTCTGTCCCAGGCCTCCTCCGGAATGAGCTCCAGCAAGTCCTTGCCGTATTGATCAATATAGTCGTCCAAGGGCAAAAAAGCGCCTTTTTTGACATATTCGTCAAACCAGACCGGGTTAAAGCTATGAATCAGGTCCGGCAGCTTGCCGGATGCCATAATGACATTAAGCTTTTCCTCGTAAACCTCCTCCGGAGGGATGCTTACCCTCAAATCAAGGCCTGTCTGCTCTTCTATATAGCTCACATAAGGATTGTCGTTTTCATCCATGCCGTCCGGGAACGTCATGCCGAGATCGTTAATAACCATGGAAATCGGAATACGGCTCTGCCGGGTCGGAGCCGCGCCGCCGGACTCCTCCTTCCCGCTGCAGCCGGCCGCCAGTGACACCATCATCGCCAAAGCAAGGAACAGCATTATCGTTGTAATAATCCATCTGTTGCGCTCCATAGCTCGCCCTCCATAGTTAACGAAATGTCTCAAAAAACCTAGGTNCCGCGCCGCCGGACTCCTCCTTCCCGCTGCAGCCGGCCG
This sequence comes from Paenibacillus oryzae, assembly GCF_001675045.1. Classification (GTDB taxonomy): domain Bacteria; phylum Bacillota; class Bacilli; order Paenibacillales; family Paenibacillaceae; genus Pristimantibacillus; species Pristimantibacillus oryzae. Next base: position 16,438 of record NZ_LYPA01000073.1, on the reverse strand, counting down.
CCAGTGACACCATCATCGCCAAAGCAAGGAACAGCATTATCGTTGTAATAATCCATCTGTTGCGCTCCATAGCTCGCCCTCCATAGTTAACGAAATGTCTCAAAAAACCTAGGTCGTGTCTGAAAACCCGCTTGAGGTCATCTTGCACCGCCTTTTCGCCCCCTGCTGCGTCAGTTTTGCTTGACTTACCCCCGGTAAGCCTGCACAAAACTTCCTTGTTTGGAACGAAAATTCGGCACAACCTGTTCCTCTCGGAGTATTCAGACACGCCCTAATCAGCTTCGACCAGCGGCAATCCTTGTGTTCTTTTGCTCGCTATTCGTGAACCTCCTCTTACGGTGTCTTACAATGTCTTACGGTTTCTTTTTACGTTTGAGTCATATATAATAACATAATAAGTAACTTTTATGATATATTCAAATTAAATTGGATAATTTCATTGTATAATGATGGTTTAAATGACATTAAATAAAGCGGTTTCATTAATGGTGGAATGAAATCTCGTGAGTTTCAACTCACGAGATTCATTGTGTTTGCGTTATATTGTTGCCTATGGCTGCTTACGCACCGATGTCAACCTCTATGCCTATGACCATCTGTTACGGTCATCTATGACCGCTAGAGGCTGCTTTTTATGGAAAATCAGCTTTTAACGGACGTTTTCGTCCATTAAACCTCATTTTCCACTCCGTAGGTGTCATTTTTGAAGGATAAAGGACGGGGATGTCCGTTACAGTATTGGAAGCCTGCCATTTGAGGCTCTTACGGTCATGAATGTCCGGCAGAATCAATAACTGACAGACAGGCAGGCAGTAACTGATAAACAGCAGCAACTGGCAACTAGTAACTAAAAACCCACTGACTAAAGTCAACAATGGCAACTAGTAACTAAAAACCCACTAACTAAAGTCGGCAATTGGCCTGGTAACTAGCCTGGTAGCTGGCAACCAGCAAGCAGCGGGTTGTGGCGAGCTATACGGGAGCTCTCCTCGCTTCCACTCACAAACACTTACTCTCTCTATCTGTAACGCTTTATAAATTGCACAGCTTGGGCTATATCGACCTCCGGCTGGGCTCCAACCTCGCGTTCAATCGTTAGATAGCCATTATAGCCAATTTCCTTTAACGCCGTAAAGTAGTGATCAAATGGAACATGCCCTTCACCCAGTGGTAATTCCCGGAAAAATTCGCCTGAGCTTACCATCTCCGCTATTTTTGCATGGTCCATCGGCTCGTAGCCAAGCGCACCGTATACCATGCGGGGGTCAACCGGCTTGATGCGCACGCCATCCTTGACATGGGTATGGACCACATAATCCTTGAGCAGCTTGACGCCTTCCACAGGATCATCTCCGGTTACCATAACCATATTGGCAGGGTCAAAATTGACGGAAACGCCCCGGCCGCCCAGCGTATCCAGAAATCCCTTCAGATGCGCCGCTGTTTCCGGCCCGGTCTCGATGGCGAAATACGCCTTCCTGCTGCTGGCATATTCATTCAGCTCGCGGCAGGCCTCCTGCATGGCGGCATACACCTCGCCGTCCTTGTCATCCGGCACAATGCCGATATGAGTTGTAACAATGTTGGTTCCCAAATCCAGCGCGAGGTCCAATATCCGTTTGGACTTTTCTATTTTTTCCCGGTTGGCCGTCCGATCCTGGAAGCCATGTCCGCCCAGATCGCCGCATAACGCGCTGATTTCCAAACCAAGCGAGGCGATATATGCCTTAAGCTCCCTGCGCTCGACTGCACCAAGTAAAGCAGGGTCCATCTCGCCGGACACCGCATAAATTTGTACGCCCTCCGCGCCGGCATCCTTTGCCTTTTTCAAGCCCTTCCGCACGCCAACGCCATAGCTGTCCACAATGACGCCGATGGGATTTGCTATTTTGACCGACATATCGTCACAGCCTCCTAGTCAAAATGAATTTCCTTGCCCAGCGCCGCCGATTCGTAGACGCCGCACAGGATTTTCATAATTTCTACGCCGTCCTGCACCGGGCTGATCGTTTCCTTGCGGCCTTGGCACACTTCCACGAAATAATCGATTTCATCCTGGAAGCCTTGGACAAACTCAAACGACAAGTTGTCAATTTGCGGCGTGCTGTTCAAAATCGTGTCATGCTTCTCCGTAATCAAGGTCAGCTCCGGCTCCAGCTCAACGCCGCCTTTTTCGCCGTACAGCTTAACGGTCAGCTCGTCTTTTTTGGCATGCAGCGTAAAGCTGACGTCAACCAGCAAGGACGCGCCGTTTTCGAAGCGGACCAGCGCATTGGCCATATCCTCAACCGTATTATGCGCGGCATCGTAGTCGGCTGCCTTGTAAAACTTCAGGTTTTTGACATTGGAGCGGTTACCCAAGCGATTGTACGTATTTCCGCTGATGGATTTAAGCTTCGGCTTGCCCATCAAATACCAGCACAAATCAATGACATGAACGCCGATATCGATCAGCGGACCGCCGCCGGAGCGCTCAACGTCGGAAAACCAGCCGCCGGGATTACCCAGCTTGCGGATACACGAGGCTTTGGCATAATAGATCGGTCCGATTTCCCCGTTGTCCATAAAGGATTTGACGATGCGCGTATTGGAGGCATAACGGCGGACAAAGCCGACCTGAAGCGTTTTGCCGGATTCCTTGACCGCCCGCTCTACAGCCAGCGCTTCCTCCACTGTTTTGCTAAGCGGCTTTTCGCATAATACGTGTTTGCCGGCTTTCAGTGCGGCAATGCTGATCTCAGCATGCGTATTGTTCCAGGTACAGATGCTGACAGCATCGATGTCCGGATTGGCAAGCAGCTCATGATAGTCCGTATATACATGAGGAATTTCGTATTTTTCCGCCTTTGCCTTGGCGCGCTCTTCCTTCAGATCACATACCGCCGTAAGCACGACATCCTTATTTTTGCTGTAGGAGCCAAAATGCATTTCCGATATGGACCCGGCCCCGATAACGCCAATTCTGATAGGTTGACTCATAACTGGTTCACCTCGTCATTTGGAATGGATTGGATTTATTATTACTATAGATACGTTTATTGCTTTATTGCCCTGCTTTATACAGGACGTAACGCCGGCCACTCCAGCTCGATTCCTTCTGCGGCTAGCAGCTTCTGATAATCTGCAAGCTCTGCTTCTCCGGCGCGAACCTGGCTTGGCGTCAAGCCGCGGTCGATGCAGAAGCTCGCGCAATATCCGGCAGCCTCGCCGATATTCCATTCCACCGGATGAAGGCGGTAACAACCGTTCGTAATATGCGTGACGCCGATATTTTTGCAAGCCGCCAGAAGGTTGTTGACCCTTACCGGAATCAGGCTGCCCAGCGGTATCTGGAACGGAAGCGATGATATATCGATATAAGGTCGGTTTGTTGTGCTGGGATGCAGGTCAATCCGGTAGCAACCAATACCAACGGAATCCGCAAAATGCTCGGCTCGTCCGTCAGGACGGCATTCCGTCGCAACATGCTGCTCCAATACCGTAAATTCCGCCTTGATCCGCCGGGATTCCCGGATGTAGGGATACATGGCGAGTCCATCCTCCGTTCCGACCACATCGGGACGCAGCCGCAGGCCGGGATAGCCTTTGCCTCCATCGGGGCGCGGCGCCTCGGTCTGCATCCAATAAAGCCATGACAGGCTAAGCTGCTTTGCCGCCTTCAAATGCTCTTCCCGTTTCTCCGGCTCTACGTCGATAATCGAGCCTAGCCAATAATCATTTTGCGGCCAGTTAACAAGCGAAATGGAGCTGCGGTAAAAGCCTTGATCGTAATGGTCCGCTTCGGCAATCTGGCGGTATTTGAACAGCGAAAACCGCCCTTCGCCAGGAAACAGCCCGTATTCCACCGGTTGCATCGTAGCCGGCTTAACCCCAGTCCAGCTAAGCAGTTTATCCGGCCAAAAATCCGCCTTGTATTCCTTCCAGAATTCGTATTGCTCCGGCTTTGGAATGGTATGATTTTCGCCTTCCAGATAATCCATGGCAAAGCAATACGTAAAGCCTTGCATATCCTGCGGCAGCGCTTCACCGTCCACCGCATGAGGTTCGCCGGTTTCTTGCCGGGATTCCGCTCCCGTCACGTATTCCACGCCGGCCAGCGGAAGCAGGTCGCCGCATTCCGTTGCATCCAGAAAAAAAGGAGCCTTCAATGTTAAGGTATTGCCGCTATCCAGACTTTTGACCGTTACCGATTGAATGCTGTCTCCCTGCGCCTCCGCGCTTACCGGAACATGGCGGCGCAGAATGGTCAGCAAGCCGCTATGCACATAAGGCGCAAGCTGCTTCTCCAGCACGGCCAGCGCCGCGCGCGGCTCATGACAAAGGCGGCTTACCGTTCCGCCTCCCGGATTTAACCTTTTGTTCTCCCGCGCTTCGTTCGTTAATGGAAATCCGTCACGGTAAAACTCCCTTACATCCTCGCGGAAATTCCGATAGGTGCGAGTACAGCCAAATGATTCAATCCAGGGATGCTCGTCCGGCGGGACCGCCTGGCTGGTCAGCTGGCCGCCGATCCATTCCGTTTCCTCCGTCAAAATGACGCGTTTTCCCGACTTGGCAGCGGCAAGCGCCGCCGCAACGCCTCCGGTACTGCCTCCAACAACAACGATGTCGGCTTTGGCAACAGTGTCCATTTTAATCTCCTTTTACAGCAAATGTAGCCGCTGGTTTTCTTTTTCTTACTTTATAATAGTGGCAAAATAGTCATAGCTGCGGCGTATACCCTCCGCCTCGCTGCCTACGCCTTCATATTCAAGAACAAAAGCGCCTTGATAACCATTGCCGATCAGCTTGTTGACGATTTTTTCAAGCTCCACTTCTCCTTGCCCCAGGCTTATGCCTTCATAAGCCTTTCCGCCAAGAGATTTGTAGCGTCCATCCGCCTGAAGCACAAAATCCTTAAAGTGCACATGCGCGACATCGGACAGCAGCGTATCGAGGGCCGTGGTAGGATGTTCGTCCACCAGCAGGAAATTGCCCGTGTCAAAGGTCGAACGCAGCGATGGGGAGTCTACCCGGTCAATAATGGTTTTGACCTGCTCTCCGCTTCCCGCAAGCTTGCCGTGATTTTCCAGACAAAGCACCAAGCCTTCTTTTTCAGCGCCGGCTGCTGCTTCCTTAAGCCCGTCTACAATCCAGTCCAGCGCTTCCTCATAGGTGGCCACGCCGGTCAAATTGCCGGAAAATACACGAATGATGCCTGTACCCAGCGCTTTGGCAATAGGGAAAGCATCCGTAATTTCCTTTAACGCCCCTGCCCGCTCCTCGGCGGTTGCTTTGACGAAATCATTGGCTACCGCATAGCTGGATACCGTTATGCCGTGTGTTGCCGTAAATGCCAGCACCTCCGGCAGCTCGTTTTGCACATTTTTCCAGAATACATTCAGAAGTTCGACGTCCTTAATCCCCTCATCCTTGCAAAAAGACAGAAAATCCAGCACCGACCATCCCTTTTCCTTTACAGTCCTGTGCACGCTCCACATGCTAAGCGACAGCTTCATCCTGCTAATCCCTCCATACTCTGTTATGGCCACGCTTTCTTGCTCACCCCCATTGTAAAAGCTGAGCATCTGCAGAGATAGGGTAGACCGATGACCATTTTTGGTAACTTGATGCGATTATCGCCCTATCCATCACATGTCAGGTTATTTATCATTACACAAGAAAAAATGGAAGCGATTGCTTTGTATGCACAAAAAAACAGAAGCGTTTTCATTTCTTTAAGGGGATTAATTATCCTTGTTAATTTGGAAGCTTTCCTGACTTGAAAAGCAAAAATCGCAGGTTCAGGACAACGTTATCCCTGAAACCTGCGATTTCCGCACGTTTAATTCCGTTAATGAACCAATGCCTGCACAACATCGTCTATTTTCATGCCGTCTGCAATAGGACCGCTTTTCATCCAGGTTTCAAAATTAACCTCATAAACCTTTCCGTTTTTTACGGCAGGAAGCTCCTTCCATAAGGGGCTTTCCGTCAGCTCCTTAAATGGCTTGTCGGCTCCGGTATCCATCGTCAAAAAGATATGGTCTGCAGTCAACTCCGGAATGACCTCCATTGAAATGCTGGCCACTCCCAGTCCCTTGTCCAGCACATAGTCCTTGACCGCCTGAGCAGGCTCCAGCCCCAGTTCACCATACAATACCGGACCCGCATATCCCGGGCCGCCGTATAAGCGGATCGAGCTTGCATGCACTCGAAGAATAGCAACCGTCTCGTCTCCGATTGCCGCCTTGATTTTAGCGCCGGCTTCTGCAGCTTTTTGATCATAATCCGAAATAACCGCTTCCGCTTTATCTGATTTATTCAGCAATTCGCCTAATGCACGGATTGTCATTTTCCAGTTAGCCCTGGCATCTTTAAATGCGTAGAAAGGCGCCACCTTTGCCAAGGCGCCATATGTTTTTTCGTCGTAAACATTGGTCAGAATGAGGTCTGGCTGAGCTTCAACAAAAGCCTCAACATCTCCCTGAATGTCAATATCGGGCATATCAAGCTGAAGATACCCTTGGCCGCTCCAGTCACCTATTCGTGATTGTCTTAGCGGCGTTACGCCAAGAGCCGTTAACTCATCCTCCAAATAAATGCCAATAATCCGCTCAGGATTTTCCGGTATATCCAGCGTATGACCTATCTCATCTGTCACCTTCCGCGTTTGTCCATCCGTATTGCCGGCACTCTCCGGGGTCTCATTTCCCTGAGTCTGCCCAGTCGACGGTTGACCAGTCGGGTTTATCTCATTTCCTGTCCCTTCATTGCTTGCGCAGCCAGCTAACACCAGCATTAACGCCAGCAAAGCCAACCCCCAATAATTCCGATAATTATACATTATGCAAATCCACTCCTGTCTTTAATGAGAAACATTATCAATTATAGTCTCTCCAACTCCGACAGGCTAGGACAAAAACGGATCTTACCCTTATACTTTTGTGTCCTCGATCACCCCAAAAATGCCAATATTTCATCTATTTTCATCGTATTCATGACAGCGCCGCAGCTCATCCAGACAAAATACCCTGCCTGATACACATTCCCATTTTGAACCGCTCTCAGCTTGTTCCACTCCGGAGTGCCAAGCACCATATTGGCATGAAATTCCGCATCGGGATCGGTAACAAGCAATAGATGATCAGCGTCCAGCTGCCGTAATTCATCCAGCGAAATACCTGCCGTGCTGACGTCCCATAACGCATCCTTGATAAAAGCAGGAGCATTCAGTCCCAGCTCCCCATATATAACGGGACCCGTATATCCTCGCGCCGGGCCGCCATAAAGTCTGATTTCCTTATGATGAATCCGCACCAGGGCCACGGTCTGCTCTCCCAGCTTATTACGCAAGCGCGCACCCGCTTCGCTGCATCTCTGCTCATAGGCCGCAAGCGCATTATCCGCCTCACGAAGTCTACCAAGCAGCGCTGCAATCTCTCTAAGCGCGAGGCGCCAATTCTGATTCCAGACAACAGGTACCGTTGGCGCGATTCTGCTCAGCCTATGTTCTTGCTGAGGATTTATGTAATTGCTGCAAAGAATCATCTCCGGCTCGGCAATGGCAAGGGTTTCCGCAACTCGACTACTCAATTCCGTCTCATCCTCTCCCAATGCAATGGAGGATGCAATAAGCCTGGCTAACGGGTGCAATCGTGGAATCATCGCAGCATAAGGCGTTATTCCCAATGCCAGCAGATGATCGATATACGGAAAAAAGAGACAGGCGACCTTGTTTTTTTGTTTGGCTGCATATTCAGTCGGAGCCATGCCAACGGCCTGCTTGAACTTCCGGCTGAAGTAATATCCTTCCTCGAAGCCTACATGCGCGGCAATATCGCTAATGGCAATATGGCCGCGCAGCAGCTCCCGTTTTGCGTTATTTATTCGAATATCGGTTAAATAAGCCTTTGGCGTTTTGCCCGTTACCTTTTTGAACAGCTTGGAAAAATACTCCTTGTTTAAACCCGATATTTTTGCCAGCTGCTCCCGTGTCAATGCATGCTGAAAATGCCCTTCCATATAGCGGACGACCGACCAGATGGCTTCTTCAGCATTGTCGTATTTATGAATGGATGCCAATTGTAAAAATTCATACATCAACTCCTGAAAAACCAGTTGTCCCCTGAAGCCGCTCAGCCCATCCGCAGCATCGCGTCCCAGATACAACCGCCTGGCTTTATTAAGCATCGGCAGCCATTGCGATTCAGCAGCTTCCCCGCAATAAAACATCTCCTCTTCCTCCGCCTTTTTTGGCTTCTCCGATGTTAGCGGCTCTGCGCTTTGAAAGGAATCCTTAAGCAGGTTAAAGGTTATGTCATAGCAAGCAAGCCCTTCGCCCTCCTGGGCTACGATTTCTAGGGATGCGCCCTCCGTCCCCAGGAACCAGCTTCCACGGCTGGCAATTTGTCTGCGATTCCCGCTTTCAACAATCCCGCTTCCGGCCACAACAAGCAGCAGAGACAACTTGTCTCTGTCATGCCCGCTTCGGCGTTCGCCCGCTTCAAGCCTCCAATATTCAACGTTTCTCAAGCGAAAAACAATATTTTCAATCGGCATCCAGCTTGCTGGTACATGCATGGGTATGGTCCCTCCCTCCGGCTTGCTTGCCATGGTCTGGCTTCACATTTTACCAGCCCGCCTCAACACAAGCAACTTGAAGCAAACCTGGTGAAGGAGGCTTATTGCAGGGTGAAGCCTACCACTTAAGCTGAGGTCCAAACAGCAGCGCGTTGCTGAGCAGCCTGCCGGGCTGCGTTATGGTTTTCCCGTTGGCGTAGAGGCCCGAGGAAGCGCCGCCGTCCAGGTTCATGCCTTGTACAGCGCCCAGCTTGACCATAATGTCAGCCCATTGCTGCATCGTTGCCGAACCTGTCGTCGCAAGTACAATGGAGCCGTCCTTTTTGACAAAAATGCCGCTTCTGGCAGCTGCCGAGGTCAAAATTTTGGCCTCGGTAAACCCTTCCTCCGCCGCCTTAAGCGCCGCTTTACCATCCTGCACCAGCCTTGGCCCCGCGCCAACCGCCGTATGGACTCTAGTCCAGTCAACCGCTTTCCCTTCAAGGTTTTTGGTTTCCACCTTGTAGTCCACCTTTGTCCCTACCTTGAAGCGTTTTGCCAGCCCTTCCTCGCCTCCGGTAAAAACAAGCACGTAGCCATCGGCGGGAATCGAAGCATTTTCATTGCTGGCGACTCGCGTAACAACACCGTTCCGGACCGTAACCGATTGGCCGAACGAAAAGCCGATTTTGCTCCCCCGTTTGGGAGTGAACATAACAGCCGCGGACGAACCTTCAGCCGGCACTCGGTTCATGAAATAAGCGTACCAGTTGTTGGGATGGGAGTGGGAGCCGTCGGTGCCGCCCGTTATCGTAACCCGCAAGCGGTCCATCAGCACGGTTCCGTCCCACGTAAAACCAATGGTTGTCCCCGTGTTGCCGATATGCTGCAGCTTCCCGTCTCCAATCATCATGCCGTAGGGGTCGGGAAAGCCGCCATATGCAGAAAAAAAGGTACCGTTGATCGCCGCAACAGCGCCGTAGCTTTTGGCGATATCGCCAAGCGCCGAGGTCGTGCCGACCAAGCGGCTCCCCGTGCCAAGCGTTACCGGCATCCCCTTGGGCAGAGTTACCGTTTGAACCGTAAAGCTTCTGTTGCCCGCCTTCACCTTTTGCGCCGCATAAGTCGCCTTCAGGCTGGCGGCGGCTGCCGAAACCTCCACCGGAAGCACATATTGTCCCTTGTAGCCCGGCGAAGCAACTTCGATTGTAATGGCGGCTTTGCCCACGGCAATCGGAGTAACCATGCCTTCGGGACTAACCGTTGCGATTTTGCCGTTATCGGAACGATAACGCACATCCGCCGCAGGCGTCAGCTTCAGCTTGTCCGGCAGCAGCAGCCGCGAGCCCAGCGTAAGCTTCAGCTTGCCTGACGGGTAAGAGATGCCGACGGGGCGATTCGGCCCCGCCGCCACAAGGGCTTGCCCGGAGGCAAACAGCACCTTGCCTCCGCCAAGCGAAGCCACACCTGCCGCCACGCTTGCCGCGGCAGGCTTGAAGCTGTACGCGATCGCGCCGTCCTTCGCGGCGATCCCGTACAGTGAGCCAGAGCGCGAGGCGGCCAGCACAACGCCGCTCGCGCTCTCCGCCGCCAGCGCGCCGGGGCCAAAGCCGTCGGCCCCGGCGACGCTGCGGCGCCACAGTTCCGCCCCGTCGCTCAGGCGGAACGAAACCAGCTCATTGCCGCTTGCTTGCGCGGCAATAAACGCTCCCGCGTCCCCGCCGGGCAGCGCCAGCAGGGACGACCAGCCGCCGGCTGGCGGGGCGGAGAGCTCGCGGCGGAAGCGCTCTTCGCCTTGCTCGCCGTAGCCCGCTATTGCTTGGCCCGCCGCAAGCAATACGCCGCCGCTGCCGTCGGCGGCAAGCCTTGCGCCTTTTGCGGCAATGCCTGCATCGGTTTCCCACAGCCGCTCGCTTCCGGAGATGCGGTACAGGACGCCGTCGCCTCCCAGCGCAAACACGCCTTTCGCCGCAGGAACCAGCTGCTGCACCTTAATCCCCGTCGGCAGCAGCGCCATTTGCTTTTCCCCATCCTTATTCAGCGAAAGAACGGCGTGCTCGTAGAAAAAATAAGGGGTATCCTCCCCGTCTACAACAACGGCCGACGGCACAAGTCCCTCTGTTTTACCCTGAAAATAAAACATGGCGGCCTGGCTGCCGTTTCCTTTGGCATCATAACGGTACAATCGGCCGCTTTTTCCCGTTATCCAGATAGCTCCGTCCTTTCCTTGAACGGGCGCAGATAACTCTGCGTATATATTTTTGCGGACAAGCTCCTTGCCGTTTTCATCCACCAGAAGGACAAGCCCTTTTTCTGTGGTCAAAAAAGCTCCTCCACCGTTTAAGGCCAACGGAGCATTCAGCTTCTCTCCCGCCTGATAGCTCCAATAAATACTCTCCGCGCCTTCCATTTGCGACGCAGCTTTACTAGGAGCAGCCGATACAGCAGCCGCTGCGGCGGAGACTTCAACCCCTTTTGCCCCTGGCAGCGCATCTCCCCAATAACCTAAGCCCATTGCCAATGTCAGGGCAACAGCGATCAACCTTCCCTTTTTAACGCCTGGCTCAAACCTCATAGTCCCAATTGCCCCCTGCCCTATTTCTATAGTAGTCACATGGAACTATATCGGCAAACCTCCTATTATCCAACAGTCCTGCTTTCAAAAGACGCTTATGCCTATCATCTTTATTGTCCGCATTTCAGATGCAGCTTGCAAAGCTAAACAGCCGTTAATAGCCATCGGCATCGAATAACAAATAGATGTCACTAGCTAGACGCCGTGCCCTCTACCCTGCAAATTTAACAGAATGACTCCGGCAATAATCAAAATAATGCCCCCAACGGTCGCCAGACTGGCCGTTTCCTTCCAGATCCATATGCCGATAAGAGCCGTAGCCGCCGTTCCGACACCGGACCATATGGCATAAGCAATGCCAAGCGGAATATGCTGCAAAGCCAGAGAAAGCATATAGAAGGCAAAGCCAAAGCAGGCTGCCGTCCCGATACTGGCATACAGCCTGGTAAATCCGTCGGAAGCCTTGAGCAGCGACGTTCCTGCCAGCTCGCCTGCAATAGCTGCGGCCAAAAACAAATAGGCCTTCACCTTACTCCTCCCCTTTCGGGGCATAGATGCCGCACAACATGATTTCAACCACTTCCTGAAGCCCCTCTGCCAACGAAGGGGCGGTGAACCCGCCTTCCGCCTGTCTCTCCATAACGGTGTACCAAGCCGCTACATAAACCCGAATAAACAATTCGACATCAAAATGACGAAGCTCGCCGCTGGCCATACCTGCTGAAAACAACCTCCGAATATAGTCCCAGCCTTCATTCAGATAAGTATCCACTTTCGCCCACTGCACGGGATACAGCATTTTCAACTCGTTCAATATTCGCAGGTCGACAAGCGCAAAACCGCTCGGAACTATGATAAGAGCTTCCTTCAGCCTCTGCTTGAAGGGCAAGGAATAATTGTCCTGAAGCGCCTGCTCCTGCTGGCGCATTTCCTGTAATGCTTCGTCTACGATGCAACCGATAATGTCTTCCTTGGAACCAAAATGCCCATAAATGGTTTTGGTGCTGCTTCCCGTTTTTCGCGCCAAATCTCTAATCGAAAATTTCAAGCCCCATTGCCGAATTTCTGCCATGGCGGCTTGGACTATTTTATCCTTCATGAGATAGCCTCCCGTTTGAGCTTTTGAAATAGAAATGGCATAAACCATAAGGGGTACAGCATCAAAAACAGGTTGGGCGTCCACCAAAACCAGTCTAGCTCCCCGCGAAAAGCCCAAAACGCAATGGCTTGCAGCCCCGAGCAAAACGTAAGCCCAAGCGACAAAAGAATCAAAGCCAGCGCTTGAACGGAATGCGGATTTTTTCTCAGCAGCCAAAGACTGAACAGCCCCGTAGCGGAGATCAGCAAATCAAGCGGAATAAAGGATAGATTCCAGGCCACCAGCATTTCATTGTTATAATCCTGATAATAATACTCCGGCGGCAGCAGCTTCATAAAGCTGACAAGCCAATAAAGAATAAAACCAACATCCGTCAGCCACATGACCGGCTTTAAATATTTGGGCACCACTAATAACCTCCAATTATTCAGTCATTTCCTCGCTCAGACAAGGAATCAGCACTTGGCTTCCGGTCTTAGAAGGGCGAACACTTCAAATGTTCTGAAAGAACATCGATTCTCAAGCATATGCCTTATCCAAAAGCCCTCTGCCCCTCCGCTAAAAGGAAAACCATAACACATTTTTGTTTTCCTCGTTTTCCAAAATATCATGCCACTATGAAAAAAGTCAACTGCACCTTTCGTATACGGGTTTATATCACAGTACCAAAACCCGCCATTCTTTATAATACAGATACAGGACAACTGCTATTGATGCCGGGAGGGTGGCTTATGGCTTCAAAAACAACGCCGGATTATTCTACGCTGCATCCCTCTAACAAGCTGAGATTACATGCAAGGGGACGCCCGCATATTTCATTGCAGACGGCGGCGACTCTGCTTATTAGCGCCATTATTGCAGGCGTTTTGCTCATTGCGTACAGCTCCTCCAGCACGGCCCTGCAGAAGGAGGTGCTGGCCAATCTGGAGAACAGGGCGATGATGCTGGCCCGCACCGTCGCTTTTATGCCTGCTGTCAAGGAAGCATTGGAGAATGAGGACAAGGACAGCCGGGAAAGCTTGCAGGTCTATACCAGGCAGCTCCTGACCGTCAATGACGTTCGTTTTATCGTTGTTATGGATATGAACCGGATCAGGCTAACCCATCCCGATCCCGTTCAAATCGGAGGCCGGTTTGCGGGCGGCGACGAAGCTGCCGTTATGACAGGCAAAAGTTATCTTTCCAACGGCGAAGGGACGCTAGGGTATTCGCTTCGCGCATTTGTACCGGTTTATAACAATGTCGGAAGCCAAATCGGGGCCGTGGCGGTTGGCATTTCCATGAATGACGTTTATGCCAAAATAAATCAAACAAAAGACGTTATTTTGTATAGCTCCATTGCCAGCAGCATCGTTGGTCTGGTGGGAGCAATCGGCCTGGCTCTCGCCTTGAAAAGAAAGCTGCATGGCTATGAGCCTATCGAAATTTCGCTTTTGGCGCATGAGCGGGAGGCCATTCTCCATTCCACGAGAGAAGGCATTTTGGCCGTGAATCCCAAGCTGGAGCCTATCTATTTGAACCGGCAGGCGGAAGAGCTGCTGCCAAAAGAGGAGTGGATGAGGCAGCCCGAGCTGCGGGAGCTGGTGCTTTATGTATTACGCACGGCGCTGCGCTGCTATGACGAGGAACTGGAGGTCGCGGGCATTCCGATTATGGCCAGCATCGTCCCGCTCCGTTTCCAGCAGGAAACAACGGGGGTTGTCATCTCCTTCCGCGACATGAGCAAATGGCGCAGCCTGAATACGCGGCTGGCAGGGTTATCCGCTTACGCTGATGCGCTTCGTTCCAAATCCCATGAGTTTATGAACAAGCTGCATGTCATTCTGGGCATGCTTCATATGAAGCGCTACGACGAATTGAGAGACTACGTCGCTGAAGCGGCCAGGCTGCATCAAAGCGAGCTTGGCTTTATTTCCAGACAAGTCAAAGAGCCGGTGCTGGCCGGTTTTCTGCTGGGAAAGCTAAGTTTGGCAAGAGAGCAAGGCATCGCCATGTCCGTCACTCCCGACAGCTACGTGCCCAAAGCGGCGGACAGCTCCATTCTGCAGGACCTTGTCACCATTTTGGGCAACCTGCTCGGCAATGCGATGGAAGAGCTGGCTGGCACGCAGGACGGCCGAATTGAATTGGAGTTGGATTGGCGCGATGGAGAGCTGATTGCGGAAATTCATGATAACGGACGGGGGCTGCCTCCTCCTATTGAAGAAAGCATGTACAAAAAGGGCATTTCCGGAAAAGGAAGTGATCGAGGGTTGGGACTTTATCTGGTCCAGCAAAGCTTGAGGCGGCTGCGCGGCGACATCACCCACCACACCTCGCCGGAAACCGGAACCTGCTTTATCCTGAACATCCCTTACGCCGGAGAGGAGAATACACCATGATTAATGTTTTGATTGTGGAGGACGACCCTATGGTCGCTATGCTGAATAGTCAATATTTGAGTCAAATACGCGGCTTTTCTTGCGTTGGAAAAGCCTCCTCGCTGGATGAAGCAAAGTCTCTTCTCGGGAGCCTTAAGGTGGATCTTGTTTTGCTGGATATTTATATGATGGGAGACAACGGTCTTGATCTGCTCTCTGATGTATCCGCCACAACGTCCGGCACAGACGTCATAATGATATCCGCCGCATCCGACGGAGCCAGCATCGGCCATGCGCTTCGGCACGGCGCTATTGATTATTTGATCAAGCCGTTTACCTTTGAACGGTTTTCGCAGGCGCTGGAGCGTTACCGCTGCGGCAAGGCGCTGCTGTCCCCTGAAGCTTCGTTAAACCAGGCACAGGTGGATCAATGGCTGGGCGGCAGTGCAGGTCGTCCACCCGTCACTATGCAAAGCCCTTCCGCCGCCCAGGAGTTAAATGCAGCAACACATCCCGAAGCCGCGCCGTCGTTTATGCCTCAGTTATATCCCGATCATGAGGAGCTGCCAAAAGGATTGACCCCCGCAACGCTTCAATTGGTAGCGGAAGGCGTTGCAGAAAACGACGGGGAATGGTTTTCCACGCGCGAGCTTGCAGACCGGATCGGCATCTCGCGAATCTCGACGCGCAAATATTTGGAGCATTTGCTTATGCTAAAGCAGCTTGAAGCCCGCCAGCAGTATCAAAGCTCGGGACGTCCGCTTACTCAATACCGGACTCCTCAAAAAAGATAAGCCTGTTGCCAAACGGATCGCCCACCCGCAGCTCCAGCATGCCCCAAGGCATCTCCTCAAGGCCGGGCTTTGCGTATTTGTAATTTTTATTCAACAGGCGCTGCTGCAGCTCCCTTATTCCCTGCACGCCGATACGCAAGGCAGCCCCGGGAGTGCAGTCGCCATGATGCTCCGACAAGTGAAGGATACAAGCCCCGGCGGATATCTGCAAATACAGCGGGTAACCCTCTTCGAACTGATGCTCCCAATCCACCTTAAACTCCAAAAAGTCAACATAAAATGCTTTGGCAGCGTCAATATCGAAAATGCGAAGGATCGGTATCGGCGCTTGCGCTTTATATTGTTCCATTTCCATTCAGTCCCTCCTCAAACATGGTTTACATGCACGGTATACATGCACTATACCATGTTTGAGTCAGGCTTGTAATGGCGGCCTCCGTCAGGCGCATGGTTAAGTCAGGCATGAGTGACGAACTATGTCAGTTCCATGGTTGAGTCAGGCTTAAATGACGAACTACGGTCAGGCCCATGCTTGAGTCAGACTTGAATGGCGAATTATGTAAGGCAGCCATACACCACACACCGTGAACGGCGTGTGGTGTTGTCATGGTGCTTTCATGGTGCTTTCATGGTGTTTTCATGGTGTTTTCATAGTGTTTTCATGGTGTTGTCATTTGCCGGTCACTTTTGTCCGTCACAGCTTAAAATAGCTGGCTTTCTCTCGAACAGCGGTCACCCGTGTCCCTTAGCGCTCAAAAATAGCGCATATAGGCGAGATTTTTGGGTTTAATGGACACCGATGTCCTTTACAATGTGACAATCCATAAAAAGCGGCTCCTAAAGGTCATTCGTGTCCGCAAGACTGAGCTTTTTCACATTCTCATCCGATTCAGACACTTCAAAGAAACTGCTTGTTATAAACCGAATACAGCATTAACCAAACACAGCATAATCCAAATGCAGCATAATCCGAAAGTGATATAATCTGAATCATGACTTATGCAGTTCGTCCCAATTGATGGAAGTTTCATAGGTGTCATGCAAATGTACTCAAAAATCCTGAAAACCC
>NZ_LYPA01000072.1:15708-67124 GCF_001675045.1 Paenibacillus oryzae | reverse complement strand
CACGTTTTTCGAAGCAATTCGCAAGCCGCGTCAACTAAGGGTTTCTTCATGTACTGTCTACTTTCTTGACATAAGTCCATTGCTCGTACAAAACGCTTCGACCAGAGCGCCGCTGCTGTTATTTTGTACGATTGTTCGTACAAAACGCTGATATAGAGGGCAGGAGATTCTGCGTTGGCGATATGATAGGTGACTTGTTTCGGATTTTTAGGTTATCCAGTGGTTGTATGTACTGGGTAGCCTTTTTCTGTAGCAATTGTTAAACTTCGTTTAACCTATTCTTTTAACCTATTCGTTTAACCTAATAGACAGTTTTCAATAACGTTAGGGAATGTATTTACATCAAATACATCAGTTGAGCGGTAATAAGGAGGCTGTTATGAAGGTTAGATTAAGTGAATACAGCGAGGCTTGGGCCAGACTTTTTCTCGAGGAAGCTAATTTCCTGAAGACCATTTATGGCTATGAGATCGTACGATTTGAGCATTTTGGAAGCACATCGGTTCCTGGCATGAAAGCTAAGCCTGTTATTGATATGATGTGTATAGTAACTAACATCACGACAATTGACGGCTTTAATGACCAAATGCGTTCTCTTGGGTACGATGTTGCAGGAGAATGGGGTATTCCCGGAAGAAGGTTATTACGCAAAGGCGGAGAAAACAGAACTCATCACATTCACTTCTACGAAATGAATAACCCCCAAATCGAACGGCATCTCATATTCAGAGACTATTTAAAAGCGCATCCCGAAGAGGTTTTAAGATACAGTCGCTTTAAGGAGGAATTAACCCGACAGTTTGAACATACATCGCAATATAGCCCAGCCAAAAAGACGTTTGTGACGGAAATGGAGCAGCTTGCTCTTGCCTGGTTTGCAAAGGAATGATGAATTTTGTGATATGCCCCCCCTTTAGCCAGAAGTCATAGCTCCAGATGGGCAGTGCGAATAGTAGCAACGAAATACCAGGCTCAAGTAGAAGAAAAGTCTAAGAATGTTGATATCCAAGCATTCTTAGGCTTTTTCTTTGCGTGTAGCGTATTCGGGGACCAGATTTGCTGGACAGCCCTTCCAATAGGTATAGACCTTCGGCGTGGGTTAACACAGCCCAAATTTGAGAGATGTGAAAAGGCCATTGACAAATTCAACTTTTGATAATAACATAATGATATTAACAAATTGATAATATTAATCATCATCCACTTTTGAAAGAGAGGTCATGTCTATGTTCGGCCTGCGATTTGTAAAGTTTCAGCCAAGCCAATATGTAATGAAGGTGAAAGGCGGCAAAGTTGTGCAGGAAGGGATCGGCTTGTCATTCCTCTATTACGCGCCCGTTACCTCGGTCATGGTGCTCCCTGTTTCCTCCATTGACGCACCGTTTATGTTTGATGAGATGACAGCCGATTACCAGACGGTTACCCTTCAGGGGCAATTGACATACCGGATTGCGGATTATCACAAAACGTCGCAGCATCTGGATTACACCTATCATTTGAACAAAAAAACCTATCTTTCGGATGATCCCGCCAAGCTGTCGCTGCGGGTTATGAATGCCGCCAAGGTGCTGGTCAAAAAACAATTGTCGCAGCTTCAGTTAAGAGAGGCGCTGCAAGCGGGGGAACCGCTGGCGGCAGCAATCAAGCAAGGGCTTCAAAACAATGAAGAGCTTGCCCGTCTTGGCATTGAGGTGCTTGGCGTTTCCATTCTCGCTCTTTTGCCAACCAAGGAGACGCTGCGAGCGCTGGAAGCGGAAGCGCGGGAGGCGATTCTCCGGAACGCCGACGATGCGTTATATGAGCGCCGCAATTCCTCCATTCAGCAGGAGCGGAAAATTAAGGAAAATGAGCTTAGCACGGAAATTGCCATCGAATTAAAAAGAAAGCAAATTCGCGAAACCCAGCTGGATGCCGAACGGCTGGTTATGAAAAAACGAAATGAAATGCAGGAGGAGCAGCTTCAATTTGATACGCTGCTGGAGAAGGAAAAAGGCGCATTAATTGAGCTTTCCGTTGCCAACAAGCAAGCCGAAGCGGATGCCAAGGCGTATGAAATGTCGGCTATCGTCAAAGCGATGCAAGGCATGGAGCCGCATATGCTTCAATCGCTTGCCAACATCGGCATGGAGCCCGGCAAGCTAATCGCCATTGCATTCCAGGAGCTGGCGGAGAAAGCGGACAAAATCGGGCAGCTTACCATTACACCGGATTTGTTGCAGGGATTAATGAACGAAACCGGGGGCAAAATTGCGCATAGATAAGAAGGTTTGTGTATGAACAGAGCGATAAGGGCGGCTGAGAGAGGAAGAACGCTGCAGCAGAGAGCAGCCATGATTCGGAAAAGGTCAGGCAAGCTGCTTGTGAGGAGGGTTGGATATGAACGGAGCATTTTGGGGAAGCGCCTCTGGTGCCAGAGTAGAACAGCAGCGCCAACAAAGTGGTCAACAAAGCCGTCAAGCGATCCGTCAACTTGGCCATCAATTTGACAGCCAGCATGGCCCGCATACAACACCGAGGCATGACGAGCACCGCGAGGAGGCCGATCAGAGGGACAGCAAGCTGGTGCTGATCAAACGCCGCACCCGGCTTGAGGAGCTTGTGGTGCGCTACAATACGGTTTCCCAGGCGCAATTTTACATTACGCAGATGGGTGCGGATTTTAACGATTATTTAAATGAGCACAACACGTACCAGCTTGCGCTTCGGGAAACCATTGCTATTTTGGAGAGACAAGGGAGACTGCAAATCGTGAACAGGGAACACGTGCCCAATTATCTGTTCGGGAAGCGGGATACGGTTATCGCGTTAGGGCAGGACGGCCTGGTAGCGAATACGCTCAAATATTTGCAAGGTCAACGCCTCATTGGAGTCAATCCCGATCCGAGCCGCTGGGACGGGGTGCTGCTTCCGTTTGAGGTGCGGGATCTGCATAAAATAGTGCCGGATACGCTGTGCGGAAAACGAGGCGTCAAGGAGATATCGCTAGCCAAGGCAACGCTGAATGACGGACAAACGCTGTATGCGGTCAATGATTTGTTCATCGGCCGAAAAACGCATGTATCCGCGAGATACCGGATTTATTCGGGCGATCGGGCAGAGCAGCAATCCTCTAGCGGTATTATCGTATCCACGGGAATGGGAGCTACAGGCTGGCTAAAAAGCGTTTTAGCCGGAGCGGAAGGAATAAGCCGTTATGCCTGTGGACACTATGTCTCTGACCTCGATACCTTCCTTAACTCCGCCTCCGGTCAGCATCGGCAGGAGGCGGTGGGGGAGCAGGAGGGTAAGACGGAAGGGGTGGTCATCCCTGCAGAAAATGTGTTGGACAATTTTGGCTGGGATGCAAGCCATCTTTACTTTTCCGTGCGGGAGCCGTTCCCCAGCCGCTCCAGCGGGGCATCGCTTGTATTTGGCGCTATAAATGACCGCAGCCCGCTGCAGGTAGAGTCGCAGATGCCGGAGGACGGCGTTATTTTCAGCGATGGGGTGGAAAGCGATTATTTAGCGTTTAATTCCGGCTTGAAGGCGACGATTGGCCTGGCTGAGAAACATGGAGTGTTGGTGGTTTGACAAGACATGCTACAATAATGGGGATATTTCCAATGCAGGAGAGGAGCAATAGAGCATGTCTGTGGACTCGTCAAAATATCCATCGTTATCCGCCCCGATTTGGTGGGAGCCCGTTGAGTCGGTTTTTTCGCCGGGGATGTGCGGAGATGAACGTCTCGTAAGCAACATAAGCCTGATTCCAACCGTTGGCGAACGCTACGTCATGATGCAATTGGAGGATGGCAAGTGGGAGCTGATCGGTGGCACGCTGGAGCCTGGAGAAGCCTATATGAACGGACTGAAAAGAGAGCTGATGGAGGAAATCGGAGCCGAGCTTGCGGACTTTGAGATTGTTGGCCATTTTAGCTGCCATTCCCGAGCGGAGCAGCCTTATCGGTCCCATATTCCGCATCCCCGCTTTTTCCGGCTAATCGGAACAGGAGAGGTCAAGCTGGTCGCCGCCCCTCTCAATCCGCCCGACGGCGAAAAGGTCGCCCGGGTTGAACTGATGGATATTGACGAAGCGACGGCTCTGTTCCGGTCGCAAGGGCGGCATGATATTGCCGAGCTTTATCAATTTGCCCATGACTGGCGCGTTGTCCAAAATAGATAGCTGATCTAATAGCCATGCTTCCGGCATACATATGCCTAAAAGGGAGCGTGATGAGAAATGGATCAGCACATCAGGCAATATTACCGGCTCAAGCAGAAGCAGAAGGAGCTGGAGGAGCAGCTTGCCGAGCTGCGCGGCCTTATTTTGGAGGAAATGCGGCAGCAGGATGTTCTGGAAATGGAGGAAGGCGGCTACCGGGCCAAAATCGTCGTTCAGGAGCGAAAGGAATACGATAGCGAAAAGCTGTTTGCCGCCTTGCCCGATCTGGAGCTGTGGAGGCTTCTGTCAAAGCCGGATGCCGGCAAAATCGCCGGGCTGCTCAAGTTAAACGTCATTGCAAGCCAGCAGCTGGAAGGCACCTACGAGGCCAAAGAAGTGCGGCTGCTTCAGGTGGAAAGGCAATAAGGCAGACCGGAACGCCGTGTCCTGATATGAAGCCTGCTTCAGACAGAGCAGTAAAAAGCCGTTGCGGCTGCATATAGAGAGGAATGAAAGCAAGCAAGGATGGAACGAAACAACGAATGGATTAGCGAGGACAATCATGCCTGGGATGAGTTAAAGGAGCTGCTGGATGGAGGCAGCAATGCTTGCGTCTGTCTTCCGGCACAGCGTAATGAAGCAGATTTCACTTTGCGCCGTCTTGGTGTAAGCACGGCTTCGTATTTGGGGGCCATAGCTTATGAAACGGGCGGCA
Organism: Paenibacillus oryzae; assembly: GCF_001675045.1. Lineage (GTDB taxonomy): Bacteria > Bacillota > Bacilli > Paenibacillales > Paenibacillaceae > Pristimantibacillus > Pristimantibacillus oryzae. The sequence continues at coordinate 62,268 of NZ_LYPA01000072.1, read as the reverse complement.
TTCTTGTGGACTCCGGCTGGGTTTGCCTGCTGGGGGCGGGCGGCGAAGGCATTCAAGGCGGCTTGTTATCCTGGAACGGTCTGAATAACGAGGACGCTGCTGAGCCTGTCCCCGGCATGCTTGTTGTGGCTTATGACGCAGCAGGCGGTTTTTTTGCCATGGATACAGGGAGGTTTGGCGGAAGCGGTCAGATTTACTATTTTGCACCCGATACGATGGAATGGGAAAATACCGAGCTAGCTTATTCAGGCTTTGTCAATTGGCTGGCAAACGGCGACCTCGCCCGATTCTATGAAACCTTCCGCTGGGAAGGCTGGCAGGAGGAAATGACAAAGCTTCAGAGCGGACAAGTTTTCTCTTATTTTCCTCCGCTTTGGTCAAAGGAAGGGGGAGGCGAAAGCAGCAGCAAATCGCCTGTTTCCGTTTTCGATGCCTGGGGCATAGTCTTGAAAGCCTAATACAATACCGGCCCGACAATTAGCAATTAGTTCAACTGAAAGGCTCCCTCAGGGGGCCTTTTTTGCGTTCGCCCAATACAGTGCTATGACAGCACAATAGCGTTCATTACGGCTGGACCGGGTGTTTGCTACACTTAGTTTGCTATAAGGGCGCATGTGCAAGCCTGCTTGACAGCTTGACAGCTTGTGTACATCATTCACTACCTTTTCGCCCTAGAGAAATAAGGAGGAGATAGATAGTATGAGCCGATTAAAAAAAGGGTTTTCGGGCAATAACCCCATCGGTTATTTGTTTGTTGCTCCCAGCATGATCGGGATTGGCCTGTTTTACCTGGTGCCCGCAGTGATGTCCTTTGTCATGATGTTTACCGATTATTCGTTTATGGACAAGGGCGGCCTTCACTTTACGGGTCTCGACAATTTCAACAGATTGATGGAGGATGCTTCGTTTCATAACGCGGTTGGCAAAACGTTTATTTTTTTGATGACCGTTCCAGTGTCCATTTTATTGTCTTTTCCTATCGCTTATGCGCTGAATCAAAGCGTGTATTGGAGCAAGCTGCTTCGGACCTTGTACTTTTTGCCGTATATTATGAACGGCGTTGCTATCGCATTTGTCTGGATGCTGCTGTTTCATCCCGGTCAAGGGCCGATTAACGCGACGCTGCGGCTTATCGGCATAAGCAATCCTCCGGGCTGGATGGCTCAGACGGATACCGCCATTTTTGCCGTCGCCATCATCCATATCTGGATTATGGTGGGGTACAACATGATTATTTATTTGGCGGGGCTGCAGGATGTGCCCAAGGAGCTGGTGGAGGCTTCGCGCATGGATGGAGCAAGGTTCTGGCATACCATCCGGTATGTAACCGTACCGCTGGTTTCGCCGACAACCTTTCTGCTGCTGATTACCGGCTTTATATCCGCGATCAAAACCTTCGGCATCATCCAGGCGACAACAGGCGGAGGACCGGGGGAAAGCACGTCTGTATTGTCTATCTACATTTACAAAACGGCGTTCCGCTATTATGAGATGGGCTACGCCTCGGCGATATCATGGGTGCTGTTTGCTATCGTTATGCTGGTTATGCTGCTGAACTGGATCGGTCAAAAGCGCTGGGTTCATTATTAAACCGGCGGAAACTATAACATTTCTTCAGGAGGTCGCGATGAACACAATAACTGCTGCCGGCGGGACCGGAAGAAGGGAAAAACGGGGCCCTGTTTTGAGAAAATGGGTGCTTACTTTAGTCATGACGGCTTTTGGGCTCATTATGCTGCTCCCGTTCGCCTGGATGATTTCGACATCCTTCAAAACGCCGCTTGAGGTGTTCCGTTTTCCCATTCAATGGATTCCTGACGAAATCGTCTGGAAGCATCATGAGAAGGTGTGGACGGGTCCGGGCAATTTTGTTTCCTATTATGTTAACTCGTTAAAGGTATCCGTTATTTCCACCGTTGGCGCCGTTGCATTTGCCGCGCTGGCGGCTTACGGCTTTTCCCGGGTCAAATTTCGCGGACGCGACGCCATGTTTTTTATTTACCTGTCCATGATGATGGTGCCGCCGCAAATTTTGTTTGTTCCCAAGTTTGTGCTGTTTGACTGGATGGGGATTTACAACAGTCATCTGGCGCTTATTCTTCCCGGCATGTTTACTATTTTTGGCGTGTTCCTGCTAAGACAGTTTTTTATAACCGTTCCGCATGAAATTAGCGAAGCGGCATTTATTGACGGGGCCGGTCATCCCAAAATTTTCTGGCACATTATTTTGCCGTTAGCCAAAGGACCGCTTGCTACGCTCACTATTCTGGATTTCTCCTGGCATTGGAATGACTATGAAAATGCGCTTATTTTTCTAATCGACAAAAATCTCTATACCGTGCCGCTTGGCCTGCAAAACTTCGTGCTGGAAAACTCCGTTGATTACAATGGCATGATGGCAGCCGCCACGGCTGCGATGATTCCGATGATCCTTGTTTTTCTGCTTGGCCAGCGCTTTATTATTGAAGGCATTGCAAACGGTGCGGTCAAAGGATAAAAGCTGACCGGATTAGGGGCTGTCCGAAAAGTCGCATGAAACGAATAGCTATTCAGCAGAGATGACCGGAGGGGAAGGGGTGTCTTGAGGGCGAGTTTTTTTGTCGGCTTTCCCTTGCCGTTTTTCCGGGAGACGTTTTTTAGACTCTTTTCGACAAGAGCCGCGTTTGATATACTGGGCAAAATTGCAGGTGCGGGCAGAGGGGACTGACAGTATACATGTGGAAAAAATGGTGGCCTGGCAGCTTGAAAAACCGGATGGTTGCCGCCTATGTGCTGCTGGTGCTGATTCCGTTTTCAGGCCTTTGCCTGATCGGGTTTAACCAGATCGAGCAGGTGCTTAAGCAAAACCAGATTGCGCAAAACTCGCGGGAGGTTGAAGGCTTTCGCAGCGACTTGCTGGATTTGACGGGTTTGATGACCCGCTCCCTTATTTTGATTAATCAGAATCCCGCATTCGAGCAATATTTGAGCGGCAAGGGCAATGAATCCTACCATGCCGCGCGTAAAGAAATTATCCGCAATCTGGACTCGCTTGCCAATTCGTTTTTTCTGTCTACCCCTTCCGTTTATTTTACGGTAACCGATAAGTCCGGCAATGCCTATTTCAACTATACGCCCCGCCAGGCGATGGATGGCGGTAAGCTGTACCGGGAGATCCTGGAGCTAACCGGCGGCGGAGCGGGAGCCACCTATCGTTGGCAGGAAGCTCCCACTTATGTAGCCAAGGATATTGTTCCCGGCGATACGATGCTGACGATTGATTCCTTGCTTCTTAATGAGCAGAGGGAGCCGTTTGGTTCTGTGCGTATCAGCATGGATCATCAGCGCTGGCTGGCGGCATGGGCGCGCGGAGGAAGCAGGCAGGGCAGCTATCTGGTCGCAAGGACGGACGGGGGTATTGTGTTTCGCAGCGCCGAAGGAACGAATATGCCGGAGCCATTGATCCAGCAGCTGGCAGCGGAATTGAAAGCGCATCCCGACAAAACGGTTCATTATATAAGCGATCAGGAGCAGGTTCTGTATATGGCGAGTTATTTGTCCTCCATGGATTGGATGCTGGTCAAAAAAATATCGCTCCAGCAGGTGTTTGCCGACACGAACAAAATAAAACGAAATGTATTTTTGGGCGTGCTGCTGCTGACCGCCGTTTTTATCGCCGCCACTTTGCTGATCGCCTCCGCCATAACGAAACCGCTGCACAAGCTGCGCAACGTGATGTCCAAGGCGGCGGATAACGAGCTTAAAGTAACGCTTCCCACCGATTCCTACAGCGGTGAGATTTTGCACCTGGTGGATAGCTTTAATGTGATGATCGCAGATATCCAAAGCCTCATTTACCGGCTGAAGGTAGAGGAACGGCAGAAGGAGTCCAGCCGGTTTCAAATTCTCGTTTCCCAGATGGACCCTCATTTTCTGCTGAATACGCTAAATATGATCAAAAGCCAGGCGCTGCGGAACAAGGATGAGGTGACGTTTGAAATTTGCGTCTCGCTGGGGCTGCTGCTGGAGACCAGCCTTAATACGGAGGTGGACCTGGTGCCGCTGGGGCAGGAGCTCAGCTTTACGGAAGCCTACATGCATATTCAGAATACCCGCTTCAGCAACCGCTTCAAGCTGGATATCCGCTATGACGAATCGCTATATTATACGCTGGTGCCCAAGTTCACACTTCAGCCGCTCGTCGAAAATGCGATTATTCACGGCTTCGCCAAGCCCAAGCCGAACGAAACGATAACCATTGCCATCCAGCGCAATGAAAGTCAGCTTTTACTGTCCGTTGCCGATAATGGGCAGGGCGTAGAGGGAGCCCGAAAGGAGTCGCCCTCTATCGCAAGGAAACGCAAAGGCATCGGGCTTGCCAATATCCGGGAGCGGCTGGAGCTGCTGTACAGGGGAGGCGCGTCTCTGGAGCTGCTCGAGCCGCAGGATCATACCGGAACGGTAGTGAAAATAGCTCTGCCCCTTCTCATTTCGGAACCATACCAAAAGGAGGAAAACACTCATGTATAGCGTCTATTTGGTAGAGGATGAGCCGTTTTCGCTGGATATGCTAAAGCATATGGTGCTATGGGAAAAATACGGCTTTGCGCTAAAGGGAGAGTTTGCAAGCGGCGATGAAGCGTACGAAGCGATGGAGCAGGAGCAGGCGGATCTGGTCATTACGGATATTGTGATGCCCGGAATGGACGGCGTGGAGCTGCTGCGCAGAAGCCGGGAGGCCGGCTGGAGCTGCCCGTTTATTATGCTGACCTGCATGTCGGAGTTCCATTACGCCCAGCAGGCGCTGGAGCTAGGTGCGATTGGTTATGTGCTGAAGCTGTCGCTCCGGCCCGAACGTCTGGCTTCCCTGCTGGACAAGGCAAGGGGAGAGTTGGAGCAGCGCGACAAGTGGCGAAGGCTTAACGGCATTGGAGGGGGGGAGGCGCTTGGCGCACCCTCCGCAGCGGAGCGGCTGACAGATCATCCCCAGGTGGACCGGCTTGTGGCCTACATTTCGCAGCATTACGGCGAGGAGCTGTCGCTTGGAAGCCTGGCTAAGCTCGTCAATATGGAGCAGACCTATGTGAGCAATATTTTCAAGAAAAAAACGGGACATACCATTACTAACTTTACGCAAAAGGTGAGGGTGGAGGCGGCGGTGCGGGAGCTGCTTGGAACAACGCTCCCGATTTCGGCTATTTCCCAGCGCTGCGGCTTTGCCAACGATAACTATTTCATTAAAGTATTCAAGCGGTGGACGGGCAAAACGCCAAGCGATTTCCGGAAGTCATAGGCCGGCTTTTCCGAAGATCATAGGCCGGTTTCCGAAAACCATAAGCCAGTTTCCGGAAGTCATAGGCCTTGAATCAAGCAAGCTTAATCCCCAGGCCTAATCCCCAAAAAATGTCCCATTACAACACAAAAGCGTTCATGGGACGATGAATGGCCTGATGGTACGATAGTTACAGGCCGAAGAGAGAAGCGCCTGGCTGGCGAGGCTTGAAGGCTGAAACTGCTAAGAGATGAAGGGGAGGTTTGTCATAATGAAAGCGAAATTAAAATGGGCTCTGCCTGGATTGCTTGCATTAATGGTTTTTGCAAGCGGTTGCGGAAATAGCGGCGGCGGTGCGGAAAGCGGCAATGGCAACGGTAATAGCAACGGAGGGGCAACTGCAACTGCTACAGATGGCGGCGGAGAGGCCGCGGGCAAAACGATTACGCTGAAGTTTTGGGGCGGCGTTCCGGAAGAAGCGGGGCCGCTGGACATGGTCAAGGCATGGAATGATGCCAACGACGATGTAAAGGTGGAATATGTCCGTTTCGTCAATGACGACAGCGGCAATCTGAAGCTGGATACGGCGCTGGTGGCCGGTGAAAATATCGACCTGTACGTTAGCTATGCGAAGTTTATGGTAGAAAAAAGAGTACAGGCGGGCAGCGCTTTAAACCTGAGTCAGCTGGAAGGTTATGACATCGAAGGCAAATTGGGCGAAGCCGTTAAAGCCTGGAAATTCGAGGACGGCTATTACGGCTTGCCGACGGTATCCTCGCAAAGCTTTATTTGGCTGAACAAGGATGCATTGGATGCAGCGGGTCTGCCGCTGCCGGCGCTGGACTGGACGCAAAGCGATCTGGCGGCATACGCCAAACGGCTTAGCCGGGACACAACCTATGGTTACGTGCAGGGGACTAACATGTTCTCCTTCAATATGGACGGCGAGCTGCAAAATGACTTTGTTAAGGACGGCAAGTCCAATCTGGATACGCCGGTAACGCGCGCTTCGCTTGAGGCTTGGCACAAGATGATGCACGAGGACAAAAGCATGCCGACCTACGGCGAGCAGGTTGCGACCAAAATGCCGGTCGACGCCTCCTTCCTGAAGGGCGAAGCGGCGATGTTTGGCGCCGGAAACTGGATTTTCCGCAACGCCAACAATTTGACCGATTATCCGCGTGAATTCAAAATTGCGTTTGCAACCGTTCCGCGTCCGGACGGCGCTCGCAGCGATTTCCGCATGGAAGGCGGCCTCAGCGATGTTGTTTCCATCAATCCCAAATCCGCTTATAAGGACGAGGCATGGAAGTTTCTGCAATGGTATGCCGACGAAGGCGTCACATACCTTAGCAAAGGCGGCAGAATTCCTGCATCCGGCCAGGTGGACAATAGCGTAACAATGGTGAAGCTGGTGGAAGGCAATGAACAATTGTATGATCTGGATTCCCTCAAAAACGTCCTGTTCGGAAATCAGGAAACCTACATTAACACCGTTCCGGTTCAATTAAACGATCTGCGCGCGGAGGAAATGGAAAACTACTTCCTTAACTCCCGCAGTCTGGATCAAACGATGGAAAACATCGTTAAGCGCCATAATGATCTGATCAAGCGGAACGGCTAAACGATAGGATTACGGAGACATAGGGTTCAACAGAAATAAGTCAAACCGACCGCCTCAAGGGTGTTAGAAACAAATCAAATCGGGATTAATTAAACCGCAAGCGCATCGGCGCTTGCGGTTTTTTTCGTTAACGCTTTGTGCGGCTGTGACAAATCATGAAAGCATTATGACTTTAATAATTTGGATTATTTACTTTTGGGTGTGCGGAATATCACTTAAAAAGACTCGCCAGATTTCTATAATGAAAACATCGAAAGGAGATGTTGAGATGGAAGCAGTTGATCTGGCCAGGCTGCAATTCGGCGTTACGACCATTTATCACTTTTTGTTCGTGCCGCTCTCGATTGGACTGGCGTATTTAATCGCGTTTATGCAAACGATGTATGTCATCCGGGACGACGAGAAGTACAAGCAAATGGCGAAGTTCTGGGGCAAAATCTTTTTGCTCAATTTTGCCGTAGGGGTTGTAACCGGTATTATGCAGGAGTTCCAGTTCGGCATGAACTGGGCGGATTATTCCCGCTTTGTAGGCGCTGTGTTCGGAGGGCCGCTTGCGGTCGAAGCGCTTGTATCCTTTTTTCTGGAGTCCACCTTCCTCGGCATCTGGATTTTTGGCTGGGACCGCTTGTCCAAGAAGGTGCATTTGGCGTGCATCTGGCTTGTCGCCATTGCGGCTACGCTGTCCGCGCTCTGGATTTTGAGCGCCAACGCCTTTATGCAGGAGCCTGTGGGCTTTGAAATTGTTAACGGCCGGGCCGAAATGACCGACTTTTTTGCGCTGTTGGGCAACAAGCAGCTATGGGTGGAGTTCCCGCATGTCATTTTCGGGGCGCTTGCGACCGGAGCTTTTTTTATGACAGGCATCAGCGCGTACAAAATCGTGCGCAAGCAGCAGCTGAACATTTTTCGCCCTTCCTTTAACATCGCTATTGCGGTGGCATTGGTATCCAGCTTGCTCACAGCCTTTGCAGGTCATGATCAGGCGCAGCATCTGATGACCTCGCAGCCCATGAAAATGGCCGCATCCGAAGGCTTGTGGCATACAAGCGGGGAAAGCGCCCCATGGACGGTTATTGCTTCAATTGACCCCGAAAAGCAGGAAAACTCCTTCCAGCTTGAAGTGCCTTACCTGCTCAGCGTATTGTCCTACAACAAGCTGACCGGAAGCGTACCGGGCATGCTGGAGCTGCAGGACCAATATGTTCAGCAATACGGAGAAGGAAACTACATTCCGCCCGTTCGCACGACCTTCTGGAGCTTCAGAATTATGGTTGGAGCGGGAATGCTGATGATTTTGCTTGGCATCCTGGGCGTCTATAAGGCGATTCGGGGCCGGGTGGAAGGCTCAACCCGTTATCTGAGGTGGATGCTGCCTGCTATTGCGCTGCCGTTTATCGCCAACACGTCGGGCTGGATTATGACCGAGGTTGGACGTCAGCCATGGATTGTATTTGGTCTTCAGCATACGGAAGAAGGCGTTTCGCCGCTTGTGTCCAGCGGGATGGTAGCTACAACGCTGATTGGCTTTACCGTCGTTTACGGCCTGGTTGCCGCCGCCTTTATTTATCTGGTCGTGCGGACGGTCCGCGAAGGCGCCGATGTCGATGCGAAGCATCATGTCGGGGGCAAGGCAGCGAACAATGCCCCGCCTGCCGCTCTGCTGTAGGGCTGCAAGCTTGGCTTGCAATGAATTATTTAAGAAAGCGAGGCGGATGAAGGGATGCTGGAAACCGTTTGGTTTATTTTGATTACCGTATTGTTTATCGGATTTTTTTTCCTGGAGGGCTTTGACTTCGGGGTTGGCATGCTGACGCCCATTCTGGGCAAAAGCGACACCGAACGCCGGGTGCTGATTAACACGATTGGCCCTTTCTGGGACGGCAACGAGGTATGGCTGATTACGGCGGGAGGAGCTATGTTTGCGGCTTTTCCAAACTGGTACGCCACCTTGTTCAGCGGCTTCTACATGGCGCTTTTTCTAATGCTGCTGGCGCTGATCGGGCGCGGAGTCGCCTTTGAATTCCGCAGCAAGCTGGAAAATCCGAAGTGGCGCTCCATGTGGGACTGGATTATTAGCATCGGAAGCTTTCTCCCCGCGCTGCTGTGGGGCGTGGCGCTAGCCAATCTGATGCGGGGCGTGCCCATTGATGAAAACATGAACTATGTCGGCTCGTTCTGGGATTTGCTGTCGCCGTATTCTGTTGTGGGGGGAGCCAGCATGGTTATGCTGTTCCTGCTGCATGGCGCATTGTTCCTGTCGCTCAAGACGGAGGGCGACCTGCGTCTGAAGGCGCGCGGCGTTGCGCAAAAAATCGGCGCCTGGACGAGCGCTGTTTTGCTGCTGTTTGTTGTGCTCAGTTATTTTGAAACGGATATGTTTGCGTCCAGAGGCATTAGTCCCGGCATGGTTCCGATATTGGCGGGAATGGCTTTGCTGTCCGTTCATTTCTTTATTAAGGCCAATCGCGACGGCTGGGCGTTTATTATGACGGGAGCTACCATAGTTCTGTCCACCATTACCGTGTTTTCGCTCATGTTCCCGAATGTGATGATTTCCACGCTTAACCCTGACTGGTCGCTAACCATCTACAATGCGGCATCCAACACGTATACGCTGAAGGTGATGACGATTGTGGCCGTTTCGACGATTCCGCTGGTGCTGGCGTATCAGATTTGGACCTACTGGGTTTTCCGCAAACGAGTAAGCGCAAGCGATCATCTGGATTATTAAGGTCCGTATAAGGCGTTTTGATTACGTATATTAAGGGGTTGGGCACATGTTCAAGGGATTGTTCAAGCGGATACAAGGCGCGCGCAAGCTGTTTGCGGCTAGCGTGCTGCTGGGCTCGGCGGGCGGCTTGCTGCTGATTGCGCAAGCCATCTATATGGCCCGGGCCGTTGACGGGGCCTTTCTTGGCGGGCTTGATCTGGCGGCGCTGCTGCCGGTCCTTTATGTGCTGCTGGGCGTCATTGCGCTGCGCTCGCTCCTGCATTCCGCGGCAGATTACACCTCTGCCCGGATGGCTCAACGGATCAAAGGAGAGCTCAGGCTGCGCTTGATCGCCAAGCTTGCGGAGCTTGGGCCGGAATACGCCAAAGGCGAACGAAGCGGCGAATTGATCGGCACCGCCTACGAAGGCGTGGAGCATCTGGAGAACTATCTGGCCAAATATTTGCCCCAGGTGGCGATTTCCGCCTTTATTCCCGCTGCCGTGCTGGTTGTGACGGCGGGCACGGACTTGTTGTCCGCGGCCGTATTTGCAGCGACGATGCCGCTGCTTGTTCTGTTCATGATTTTGATCGGCAAAGCCGCCAAGTCCAAAACCGACAAGCAATTCCAGCTGCTGGGCAGGCTTGGCGGCCATTTTCACGAAATATTGCGCGGTTTGCCTACGCTGGCAATCTTTAACCGCAGCAAGGCGCAAATCGGCATTATTGCGCGCATCGGCGAGGAGCACCGCCGTTCCACGATGGCAACGCTGCGGCTGGCCTTTATGTCGGCGTTTGTTATGGAGCTGTTTGCTTCGCTCAGCACGGCGGTGGTTGCCGTTTTCCTGGGCTTGCGGCTCGTTGATGGCGAAATCGGCTTTCAGCATGCCTTTTTGGTGCTGCTGCTGGCGCCTGAGTTTTATACGCCGATCCGAACGTTGGGCACCCAGTTTCATTCCGGTCAAAATGGAATGAGCGCTATCTCCCGCATTTTCGATATTCTGGAGGCTGAGCCGCCGGGGTGGGCCGAGCGGGAGGGGGCGTTGAAGCCGCAGGCTTCCGTAAACGGATTTCACATTGTTTTTGAGAATGTGACGGTGCAACGGCAAGGAGAGGAGCATCCTGCGCTTGACGGCATTTCGTTTGAGCTGGAGCCCGGCAAAAGGGTGGCGCTGGCAGGGCCTAGCGGAGCGGGCAAAAGCACGATCCTTCAATTGCTGCAAGGCTTTCTCAAGCCAACCTCGGGCCGGATTTTAATTGATGGCATTGATATGGCGGAGCTGTCCATGGAGAGCTGGCGAAGCCGGCTTTCCGTCCTGCCCCAAAAGCCGCATCTGTTTCACGGCACAGTGGGAGACAATATCCGGCTTGGCCAACCCGGCGCCCGAGATGAGGAGGTCCGCGCAGCGGCAAAAGCGGCGCAGGCGGACGGATTTATCGGGGCATTGCCGCAGGGGTACGATACCGTGCTGGGTGAAAGCGCCCCTCTGTCCGGCGGGCAGGTCCAGCGGCTCGCGCTGGCTCGCGCGCTCCTGCGGGAAATGCCGCTTGTGCTGCTTGACGAGCCGACGGCTGCCATTGACATAGGCAATGAAGCCGCGTTAATGAAGGGTTTGAAGGGCGCGCTGCAGGGACGCATGTCCATAACGGCCGCTCATCGCCTTCATACGATTCACGACGCCGACCGGATTATAGTTGTTGCGGGCGGCCAGGTGGTTGAGGATGGCTCTCCAGAGGCTCTGATGGAGGCGGGAGGCTTGTACGCCAGCATGTATAAGGCATCCGGAAGTATGGGTCATGCTCTGGAGACGGGGGCAGGCAGTCAGGCCGACGCGGAGCAGGACAGTCATGCTCAGCCAGAGCGGTATAAAGACGCGCTGATCCAGCAGCAAAGGCTTGTTGAGCAGGGCGTAACTGAGGCGCAGCAGCTATATGAGCGGGGCGTTTCTGATATTGCCGTCGAACGAGGTATCGCAGCAGAAGCCCTCTCTGCACACAAGGGTGGAGGCTCCAGCCATAAAGCAACGGGACAAACAGAGCGCCACGGCGGCCGCTTTGCCGTCCTGCTCAGGCTGCTCCGGTTTGTCGCTCCATACAAATGGAGGATGCTGATTGCCGTATTGATCGGGTTTGCAACAGTTGCGGCAAATGCCGGCTTAATGGGCGTTTCGGGTTATTTGATTGCAAAAGCAGCCCTCCGGCCGGAAAATATATTGCTTCTGTACGTGCCGATCGTTGGCGTTCGTTTCTTCGGCATTGCCCGCGGCGTTTTTCGCTATTCGGAGCGGCTTGTTGCCCATGATCTCACGTTTCGGATATTGAAGGAATTGCGGACCTGGCTTTACAAAAGGCTGGAGCCGCAAGGGGTAAGACTGCTGGAGCGCAAACGCAGCGGCGATCTGTTAAGCTCTGTGATCAGCGACGTGGAGCAAATGCAAAACCTGTATTTACGCGTCATTGCGCCTCCTGTCGTGGCAGTGCTTGCGACTGTGCTTGGCTATTTCATTATGGTGCGAGAGCATGCTTCCCTTGCTTTTGCGCTGGTGGGTATGCTGCTTCTGTCGGGGCTGGCTGTGCCGTGGCTAGGCCATATCCTTGGCAAGAGGGGGGCGAGCAGCTTTGTAAAAGACCGCTCTGCACTATATGACGAAACCTCCGATATGCTGGGCGGGCTGGAGGCCTTGTCCTTGTTTGGCAGAACGGCCGACAGCCAGGAGCGTATCAGCCATATTCAAGGAAAGCTGGATCGTTATCAAAAGACACAACATATGATTACGGCTTTGACAGGCGGCGTTATGTCCGGCCTTGCCAATCTGACGATGTGGCTGCTGCTTCTGATGCTTATTCCTCTGACGGCCTCCGGCCAAATTCAGGGTTATATGATTCCTGCGCTGATGCTGGCGGGTTTCGCCTGCTTCGAGTCGCTCCTGCCGCTGCCGCAAGCTTTCCAGCATTATTCGCAAACGATGGCTGCGGGCGGCAGGTTGCTGAAGCTGGCAGATGAGTCGGGCCAGCGGGAACAGGAAGAGAAGGAGATGGCGCGAGGGGAAATGGAGGCTGGGAAGGAGACGAAAAAGGCAGATATGCAGCAGCAGGAGCATTCATCCCACATGACGGAGATGCACTGGAAGCTGGAAATCAGCCGGCTTTCTTTCCGTTACAGCGCTGCCGGGTCCGATGCGCTTCATGAACTATCCTTGACGCTGGAAAAAGGAAAACGGCTCGCCATCGTGGGCGAAAGCGGCGCGGGGAAAAGCACGTTGCTGCAGCTTTTGCTCAAGCTAAGACCGCTTGAGCAGGGCAGCGTCAATATAAATGGAAAATCGCTTCAAGCGATGACCGAAGCCGAGGCTCGCTCACAATTTGCGGTCGTATCGCAAAACGTGCAATTGTTTAATGCTTCGGTCGCTGATAATTTGCGGCTGGGGCGGTCTGGCGCTACGGATGCGGAGCTGATGGAAGCGGCGCGCAGCGCGTTAATCGACGAAACGATACAGAAGCTGCCGCAGGGCTATAACACGGTAATCGGAGAGTGGGGAGCCAAGCTTTCCGGCGGCGAGCGCCAGCGGCTTGCTTTGGCCCGCGCGCTTGTCTGCAATGCGCCGGCGCTGCTGTTTGACGAGCCGGGAACGGGTCTGGACGCATTAACGGAGCAGGCGTTTGCAAGCCAGATGAGCAGCCTGTATGCCGACAAGGCTATTTTATGGATTACGCATAAGCTGGCAGGTCTTGAGTCTATGGATGAAATCCTGGTACTGCATGAAGGAATCATTTGCGAGCGGGGAACCCATGATCAGCTGCTCGCCCAAAAGGGCAGATATTGGCGGATGTGGGTTTTGCAGCAGCAGGAGGCCTGGGACCGATATTTGGCATAGCGGCGAAATGAGGCGGCCTTGCAAGAGGGAGCAGGATATCCTTTGTTGCAAATACGGAGCAAGGAAGCTACAATGAGAATGCAACAAAAATGATTAAACATGAAACCCAGTAAAAGTGAAAGGTGGTATCCCAATCGACATGGAGCATTTGCTTGCAATCCAATCCCTATAATAATAGGAATAAGGAATGCAGACGCTGCCTCGCGGGCAGCGGCAACGGGAGGAGTCTGTCCGCCTGGTTGTATAGCAAGCTCATGTTGGAAAGCTTGACGGGATATCGCCATTAGTGCGTCTATATCCGTTTTTTCCGCTGCGAGTGCGTCTGCATTCGCAGCTTTTTTGTGTATAAGCGAAAGTTGAAAATGCCTTTTATAGGGATGCCGCACTGTCGTTTCGATAAACGAAGGAGGTAATCTCATGACTATGATATCTTTTCAGCAAATGACAAAAATGTATGGTGACCATATAATCTTGAAGCAAGCGTCCTTTGAGCTGGCAAAAGGCAAAAGAGCTGCTCTTGTCGGCGCTAACGGCTCGGGGAAATCGACGATTTTGAAGCTTATTATGGGTCTTGAAGAAGCGGATCACGGAGATATTGAGCTCGCTAGCGGCATAAGGGTTGGGTATTTACCGCAAACCTTGTCCATTGAAGGAACGGTGACGATAGCCCGTTACATTGGGGATGCGCAGCGTAAACTGGTGGAGCTGCAGCATCGTTTGGAGGAGTTGACGGCTGGGCTAGCAAAGGCGGAAGGACGTGAATTGGATGCGCTCATGGCTGAATATGGCATAGCGGAGAGCCGGTTTCAGCAGCGCGGGGGCTATGATCTGGACTATAGGACCCGGCTTGTCATGGAGGGGCTGGGCCTCGGCCATCTGGATGAGAACCGCCCTCTGGCTACGTTATCCGGAGGACAGCAAACCCGGGTTGGGCTCGCGGCGCTGCTGATCGAAACGCCGGACTTGCTGCTTCTGGACGAGCCAACCAATCATTTGGACGAAGGCGCGTTGACCTGGCTGGAGTCTTATTTGTTGGACTACCCCGGCACTGTGCTGATGTCTTCCCATGACCGGCAATTTATGAACCGCTGTGTTAACGTCATTATTGAGGTGGATGAGTATAGGGCAGCTTGCCGAACGTACCCCGGAGATTATGATCATTACAAGCGCTGCAAGGCCAAGGAGCTCCTTCAATGGGAGGAGAGCTATCGTCAGCAGCAGGAGGAGATTGCAAGGCTGAAGGAACGGATGAACGAATCGGGGCGACAGGTTGGTCATAACCGGCCGGCCAGAGACAGGGATAAGTTTATTCCCCATTTTTTCAAGGGACGCGTACAAAACGCAATTTCCAGAAATGTGCGGAATGCCGAGGTCAAGCTGGAGCAGCTTATGGCCCGGGAGGTTGAGAAGCCGCCGCAGCCGCTGGTTTTTCAGCTCGATTTTGAACCTGACGATCAGGACGGGGAGATCGCGCTGTCGGTTGTGGGGGCAGGCAAAGGTTATTCTGAACAGCCGGATTTGCTTCAGGAGATAGAGCTGACGGTAAAAGCGGGCTCAAGATTGCTTATTACAGGCCCCAACGGCTCCGGCAAATCGACGCTGCTTGATCTTCTGGCTGGTGTTACGAAGCCGGATACCGGAGTTGTATCGGTTGGCGAGGGCGTCTCCATCGGTTATTTGGAGCAGGGAGCAAGGGCTATTTCGTTACCGGGAATAGCTGGAGCTGATTTTGCCAAAAAGCTGACACTGCTTGACGCCTACCGGCTGGACCGCATCGGCTACGAGGAGGACTTCCGCTCGGAGCTGCTTGCAACAAGACTGTTTCAGGCCCAAGAGCTGGAGAAAAAGCTTGCCATTCTAAGTCCGGGCCAGCTCCGAAAGCTGCAGCTGGCCCGTTTAATTGTCTCGCGAGCCAATCTTCTGCTGCTTGACGAGCCAACTAATCATTTAAGTCCTGATCTGATGGAGCAGCTGGAGAGGGCGTTAGAGCTTTTTCCCGGAACCGTCATCGCCGTGTCGCATGACCGCAGGTTCCAGGAGGCGTTTAAGGGCGAGACATTTCGTCTGCATCGAGGGAGGCTGATCAAGTCCGTTTAGCGGTTATTTTGAAAATCATTAAGCGAAATAGAAAAATAAGACTTTTTTCCTAAAACTCTCTTTATGCGTCAATACAAGCAAAAGACCGGGAAAATGACTGTAAGATCGGGCCTCCCGGTGTTTTGGGAATAATTATAAATGAACTTTTTTATAATGCTTTATTCCCATGATTTAAGGGAATATATGGGATGTAAATCATGGATTTAGGCCATGTGATGCTGGAGCAATGCGGAAAATTATGCTATATTCTTCGTTGTTGCTTGAAAATAAAGAGGAGTGTGGAAAAATTGATCATCAAAAAGATGAAGCAATCAGGGGCAGCTACTATGCTGCTGCTTGCCTTGACGATTGTATTGGCGGCATGCGGCGGAGGAACAAAGGAAGCGGCGCCTAGCGCTTCACCAACTGAAGAGGTTTCCGGAGGCGCGGCAAGCCCAAGCCCTGAGAGCGAGCCGGCAACAAACGAAGAGACGCAAGAGAAAGAGGAAGGCAGCGTTTCGGAAGCCGACAAGGAGCTGTTTAAAAAGATTCTCAGCAGCGCCTCCAGCCTGGACAGCTTTGCCGCAACCATCGTTGCGGATCAAAAAATGGATATGGCCGGACAAGCCGTCAATACCGTAACGTCGATGACTATGGAAGCGGTAATGAAGCCGGAATTGTCCTTCTATCAGACTACAGAGGTTGAAATGGGCGGCCAAAAGCAAAGCTTTGAATCTTATATGACGCCTGAAGGTTTTTATATGCAAGACCCGACAACTGGCGGCTGGTTTAAATTCCCGCAGGAATTGGCCGGCGAAATGATGAAAGGCGCAACTAGCGAATCCATGGACCCTTCCCATCAATTGGAGCAGCTTGCTGACTATCTCGACAAGCTGAAGATTGAAGAAAAGGATGACAAATATGTCATTCAATTGAAAGCAAGCGGCGAAGGCTTTAACGACTTGATCTCGGGCAATCTGGAGGCTGCTGGAATGTCTGGCGCCGACATTCAAATCAAGGATATGGAGTATTATTTTGAAATTGATAAAGCCAATTATTATCCGACAATAGTAAAGGTATATACGGATATGGTCATTGGCGCTGGAGACCAGAAGACGGCAATGATTCAAAATTTGACGACTACTTATTCAAAGCATAATGAAATTAAAGGAATCAAGGTTCCGGAAGAAGCGCTTAACGCGTCTTCCATGGACGGTCTATAAGACCTGCCCTGATCTGCTCGGCAATGCAATCGCCCTCGTCTGTTGCAAGACGTTGGCGATTGTTTTTTGTATTTATCAGAAGAAAAAGCATTCCGTTCTTCAGCAGAATGGATTATCATAATACAAGAGCAGTGAAAATAAAAATGTAATCGGTTTCATCGATTATGTTCAAGTCCGATGGATGAAGGGATGACAGAGATGACGGAATGGAAGCAGGAGGCATGGGACGCCGTTGTGCGCAAGGTGTCTCGCATCAGCAAAGAAATTGGTAACCGCTTTCCTCACGCTAGCTTAAATGGCACATATACACTTGAAGCTCCACATTGGTGGACTGCCGGCTTCTGGCCGGGGCTGTTATGGCTGGTTTACCGGGATACATGCGACGAGTCGTTAAAGCATATAGCCGAAAGCTGCGAAAGCCAGCTCGATGAGGTGTTGACCGGATTTGACCGGCTGGACCATGATCTGGGCTTTATGTGGCAGTTGACCAGCGTTGCGCGGTTCAAGCTGACTGGAGAATCAGCCTCAAGGAGGCGCGCTTTACTGGCTGCAAGCGTCCTTGCGGGCCGATTTAACGTCCAGGGGCGCTACATCAGAGCCTGGAACCCATGGAAGCCGGGAGAAAACAATGCGGGCTGGGCGATTATCGACTGCATGATGAATCTTCCATTGCTTTATTGGGCGTCCAGAGAAACGGGCGACCCCCGATTCCGGCATGTTGCCGCACAGCATGCGGATACCGTGCTGAAGCATTTCATTGACCCGGACGGCTCGGTTCGTCATATCGTTATTTTTGATCCCGAAAGCGGGGAGAAAATTGGCGTCAACGGCGGACAGGGCTATTCGGAGACTTCCGCCTGGTCCAGAGGCGCAGCCTGGGGCATTTATGGCATGTCGCTGAGCTATCAGTATACAGGTGATAAACGCTTCCTCTATGCAGCGCAGCAAATTGCTAACTATTTTATCGCTAATTTGCCTGCTGACAAGGTACCGGTCTGGGATTTCCGCTTACCGGCCGGCGTGCCGCGCCATCTCGATTCATCGGCAGGAGCTTGCGCCGCTTGCGGGCTGCTGCTGCTGGCAGACCTGGTGGCGGAGGAGCAAGGCGTTCTTTACCGCGATGCGGCAGAAGGCATATTGTATGGTCTGTATACTACCTGCGGAGCTTGGGATAACGAAAACGAGCAAGGGTTGATTTTGCACGGGACAAGCCATTATCCCGAGGGCAGAAATATCGATGTGCCGCTTATTTATGGCGATTACTTTTTTGCGGAGGGCATTTCGCGGCTGCAGGGCCATAACGAATTGTTCTGGTAGGGAGGAAACGATATGGAAACGGCATTCAAGCGACAACCCATTTCTTATAATCCGCTGGAAACAAAACAGGATCTGCAGCTTGCGCTGGAGCAGCTGTGCCAGCCGCTTGCGGAATTTTATAGCGAGGGCAAAGCAAGGCTTCAGCTTGGCGTGACCGGTACGGGGTATTCGGAAGCCAAAGCAGGCGTGGAGGGCTTCTCCCGCGTGTTGTGGGGCTTGATTCCTCTTGCAGCGGGCGGCGGCGACAGCCCGCATTGGGACATTGTACGTGAGGGCGTCATTAACGGAACAAACCCGGATCACCCGGAATATTGGGGAGAGGTCGGCAACTATGACCAGCTGCTGGTGGAAATGGCGGCTTTTGGCCTGGGACTGGCACTTGTGCCGGAGAAGCTGTGGGAGCCGTTAAACGAAGCAGAGCGGGAAAGGCTCTACAACTGGCTTAATCAGATAAGCAGCAGGGAGCTGTACGACTGCAACTGGCTGTTCTTTCATGTGCTGGTATGCCTCGGTTTCCGTCGAATAGGCAAGCCTTATGACAAAGAGCGGATGGAAAAGCAGCTGACCCGGATTGAGGAATTTTATTTGGGCGAAGGCTGGTACGCAGACGGCGTCGGGGCCCATTGCGACTATTACGGCCCTTTTGCTATTCATTACTATAGTTTGCTTTATGCGAAGCTGATGGAGGATGAGGATCCCCGGCGCGCTGCTTTGTTCAAGGAGCGTGCATCGCTGTTCGCCAAATCCTTTATTTATTGGTTTGCGGAGGATGGCGACGCCTTGCCTTATGGCCGAAGCCTTGCCTACCGCTTTTCCCAAGCGGCGTTTTGGGGGGCTCTTGCCTACTCCGGGGTAGAGACATTTTCGCCTGGCGTCCTTAAAGGCATCATGCTTCGCCATTTGCGCTGGTGGTTCAAGCAGCCGATCTTTTTGTCCGACGGCACGTTAAGCATCGGTTATGCCTATCCCAATCTGATTATGAGCGAAAACTACAATTCGCCGGGTTCGCCTTATTGGGCGCTTAAAGCCTTCCTGCCGCTTGCCTTTGGGGAGGATCATCCTTTCTGGAGCGCGGAGGAACTTCCGCTGCCTCCGCTGGAGCGGCATTTTGTTCAGGCAGAACCAAGAATAGTGATAACGAGACAGCCGGAGCGCAGTCATCTTTTGGCCTTTAACGCCGGGTGTACAGCAACAAATTTCCATACGCATACGTCGGCCAAATATGAAAAGTTCGTTTATTCCAACCGCTTTGGCTTTAGCGTGCCGCGCGCGGAATGGGGACTTGGACAATCCGCCCCTGACTCTATGCTGGCGCTGAGCGAAGGGGACAATCTGTACCGTGTAAAACGGACTATCGAGGAATACAGCATAAACGGTACTATCATTTTTATGAAATGGAAGCTTTGGCAGGATGTCGAGGTGTCCACCTGGCTGCTGGCAGGAGCGCCTTGGCATGTCCGCGTGCATCGCATTGAATCGGCTCGAAGGCTGGATGCCGCGGATGGCGGATTTGCACTTGGCATCGGGGATGCGTCATTGCAGGAGAAACGCGGGGACAAGGAGGTTTTTGCCGGCTCGGAGCATGGGGTAGTTGGCGCAAAGGCATTGCTTGGATGGGGAGCGGGCGAAATCAATTATGTAAGCGCCAATACAAATGTGCTGCATCCTCGCACCGTTATTCCATTTTTGACGGCCAGCCTTGAGCCGGGCGTAAGCTGGCTGGTCTCGGCTTTCTATGGGCAACCATCTATAGCAACGAAGCAGATAGCGCTTGAGCAGGGCGCTGGAGCTTTTGGGGGAAACATCTCCGAGTTATGGGATAAGGCGCCTGACGCAACCGTGGATAGTGGAACCATAACGATTTTGGTGCCAGGCGAATCTGAAAATCAAGGATTTGAGATTAAAATGTAGGGTTTCTTAAGTGCACTGCGAACGATAAAAAGCAAAGATGCTGCTGGAAGGAGACATTACCGTGTCCGCACCAGCAGCATCTTTGCATTCTATTCCAAAACAACAACCTCGCCGGGCTTCAGCCCTTCCAAAACCTCGGTTTTATCGTCTACCTCAAGCCCGGTTTTAATGTCCTGACGGATGGTCTCGCCATTGCCTTTATCCAGCGTTACATAGGCGTTGCTGCCGTCGCGCAAAATGGCGAGCGTAGGAACGACGGTTGCATTTTCTTTGCGCTGAGTTTCGATCTGGCCCTCCAGCGTTAACCCGCCAATCAGCAGCTTGTCGGCTTGCAGGCTGACAACAATATCGAATTGGGAAGGCTGCGAGGCATCGCTGCTGGAGGTCGCGCTTGGAAAACGGGAAACGATTGTAATTTTCCCTGTGAACTTCTGCTCCTTATTACTCTGCAATTGAACCTGGACAGGCATGCCCGGTTTGATTTGATTAATAAATTGCTCGGAGACGACGCTTTTGAATTGAATCAGCTCGGTGTTGATAATTTTGCCGATCAGCTGCCCCTCTGACAGCATTTGAGATTTGGTCTCCTGATCCCCGTAGACGAATACTCCTGAAACTGGAGCTTTAACGGCTGCTGCTGCAAGAGCTGATTTTTTTTGAGCCAGCTCGGATTCCTTGATGGATAACGATTCCTTGCCCAGTTCATAGGCCAGCCGTTTGTTTTCCCGATCCAGAGCTGCCGTTTTCCGCGCATCCTCCGTATCCCCGATCGATTCACTATTTGGCAGCTGCCGGGCCAATTCCTGCTGCTTAATTTCCAGCCTTGACTTTCGAATATCGGACTCCATACTTTTGATTTCTGATTGCAGCGTTTTGGTTTCCAGAGACAGCAGCAGCTCTCCCTTTTTGACGGCGTCGCCGTTTTTTTTGCTCCAGTTGGAAACTTTGCCTCCTATAGGGGCATAAACCTCCGTTTGCTCAGTATAAGCCGATTTTCCTTTTACCTGGATGGTTTGGCTTATTGTTTCCTGTGTCACCTCAAAGGTGATGGGAGGCTGGGGCTCCACAACCGGAGCGGGCTCGGGCTTGAGCTTGGCGTAGGCCCAATAGCCGCCACCCGCCAGCAGAAGTAGTGCAATTATTATTTTTATCCATTTTGCCATATGTAGTTGCCCCTTTATTTTTCTGTTGCTAGGGCGTTTTCAGACACGCCCTAATGAACTAGCCATTTTTAATTACCTCAAGCGCATTTGTCCGGGAAGCGCTGATTGCAGGGTAAATACCTGATACAACACCTGTAATTAAGGCAAAAATAACTCCGGCAAGAAGCGCCAGCGGCGGTATTTCAATGCTCTGCGGCCCAATAGTAAGCAGTCCCTTTGCTATCGCATTGTTGGCGCCCCACAGTATGAGCGTAGAAACAAGCAGCCCGGTTGCGCCACCCATTAAGCCGAGTACTGCGGCTTCCGTCATAAACAGCTGTCGGATTTGCCATAGATTGGCCCCCAATATTTTCATAACGCCGATTTGTCTGCGCCGTTGATGGGTAGACATGGTCATGGCGACAAAAATGGAGAGTGACGCCAGCATGAGAATAAAGGTGCCGATGCCAAGCGCTATTTTTCGGTATTGGTCAAATTTCTGCTTAATCATTTCCTCCTGATACAAATTGCTTTGCGTTGTCAAAAACAGCTTTTTTACCTGTTCCTCGACCTGCGGCACATATTT
This sequence comes from Paenibacillus oryzae, assembly GCF_001675045.1. Lineage (GTDB taxonomy): Bacteria > Bacillota > Bacilli > Paenibacillales > Paenibacillaceae > Pristimantibacillus > Pristimantibacillus oryzae. The sequence goes on along the minus strand of NZ_LYPA01000072.1, from coordinate 40,554 downwards.
CTTGTCATCGACGCGCACCGTGACGGAGTCGAATTTGACAAGAGAGCCGGATTGGCCAAGTCCAAGCTGGCTTTGCAGCATGCGCGCGGTGTCCATGGAAACGTATATTGTTTTTTCGTAGATGGCATATTCCTCGCTGGAGCCGCTTTTGACCTTCAACTGGCCGCTGATGCGCAGCGGCGTACTCACCTTGTAGGTTGATGGGCTTGTCCCTGTAGCCGCATTGCCCGTACGAAAGTTTACTTGCTTCTGAAACAAGTCGGCAGGCTCCTTGTTTAACTGATCGTATTCCAGAAAGAGTTCGTCGTTATAGGGCTCCTTCTCCAGCTTTTCAAATAAATTCTTCATAACCTGGGCGTCTATCATGCCGAAGGTGGCGCCGTAGTTGGCAACAACTGCCCCCAGCACCGTGGACGCGCCCCCCTGAGCGAATCGAAAACCAAACTCTGGCAGCGCGGAGAGGTCAGTGCCGATTACTTCGACATTGGATATTCTTCCGTCTGTTCCAATCATCTCTACATTACCAAGACGCAGGGTTGGAAACACGGCTTTAACATGGGCTAGGCGTTTGATCACATCGAGCTTTTGCATCGTAAGGGCTCCGCGATCAAAGCCCTTGCCGTTTTGCGATGCTTGTTGACCGCTGCCCCCAATGCTATTGGGTTGAATGGTGATTTCATCCATTTTGTATTCGTTGTTTAATTGCTGCTGGCTGTAATCTTGCGCCGAGGTTGAAATGCTGATTGCCATAATAATGGCGGCACAGCCGACCGACAGGCCGATCATACATAGCAGCGTTACTATTTTTCTCCTGATGATTTGGCCCCAGGACATCTTTAACAAATCAAATATTCTCAAGCTGAAGCCCTCCTCGATCTTTCCACCCAACTCTGTTTTCTCTGTATCAAATTAAAACCCCGTCCTTCAGCGTAATAATTCGTCCCATTTGTTCGGCCACCTCGGCTTCATGCGTGACTATAACGAAGGTTGTATCCAGCTCGGCGTTTAAGCGCTGAAGGATAGACAGGATTTCCTCCTCTGTCCGGGTATCCAGATTCCCCGTAGGCTCGTCGGCAAAAATAACGTATGGCTCCGATATGAGCGAGCGGGCGATGCTGACCCGCTGCTGCTGACCGCCGGAAAGCTGAGATGGAAACAAATCGGTTTTGTCGGATAAACCAACCTGTTCCAGCAAGGACAGCGCCTTTTTTTTGCGCTTTGAAGGAGACAGAGTATGAAAGACGAGCGGAAGCTCTACATTTTCCACAACCGTCAAGCTTGGTATAAGCTCGTAGGATTGAAAAATAAAGCCGATATGCTTGCGGCGGTATTCGGCAAGCCTGTTTTCATTAAGCAACACGATATCCTTGTCTCCGATAAAGATGCGCCCCGAGCTAGGCTTCATAAAACCGGCCATCAAATTAAGCAGCGTTGATTTGCCGGAGCCCGAGCTTCCTAGCAGTGCTACCATTTCGCCTTTTTCGATAAATAGATTAATATCATGCAGCACCTTGACGCTTTCGCTGGCATTGTGAAACGAATGGGATAATTGTTCGACCCGAAGCATAGATGGTTTTCCCCTTTCCTGTTGGATCAACTACCGCTATTGTACGGAAAACTTGTATACATGCTAATCACACTTGTATCCAATTTGTAACAAGTTGAAAAAAGAGGGCTGTAAGCTTCCTCGGAGAGGATATTTTTTTGCGCTATATACATTTCATATGCTTGTTTGTCGATATTTTATATGTTACTAAAAGTTCAGGCATAGGCTGAGGAGATGGATTATGAAAAGTGTGTGGGCGAAAACAGTTGGAAAAATGAAGTTGTCGATTCGCAGTAAATTATTGATTGGATTTTTAGCGGTTGTGGCGTTGCTGGCGATCGTCAGCCTTTATGCACTAAACCAGATTCAAGGCATGTCCTCAAAATCGAAAGAAATTGATTCGGCATGGATGCCTTCAGTTACGCTGCTTGGAATTATGAATGGGGATGTATCGGACGTTGAACGTCTTGCTTTAACCATTATCGTAGAGGAAAATGCTCAAGAACTGGAAAAGATGAAGGGTGCTTTGGATCAGTTGCTTGCCAAGATCGAAACAGAGCGAGAGCAATTGATAAAGCTTGTTCAAGATAATAATGAGGAAGGAAGTGAAATTTCCTTATTACTTGAGGAATTCAATGACAACTACGATAAATATCTGGACAAAATACCAAACTTCATCCAGGAGGGGTTGAATAATAATTATGCCGAAGCGAGCAGGCTGCATGCCGAGGCTTACCCGCTGTGGTACACAGCAAATGATAATATTACCAAAATGATTATGATTTCCAATGAAGGTGCCGGAATGGCAAGCAGCAGCTCACTTGATCTGGCTCAGCAATCATATACCATCATTTTGACGCTAACGATTATTGCGGCTGTCATTGCGCTCCTGATTGCCATCGGCATATCCATTATGATTTCCAGACCGGTTCAAAAAGTCAATCAGGCAGCGATTCGCATTGCCGAAGGCGATCTGACCGGGGAACCGATCGTATTGTTAAACAAGGATGAATTGGGATCGCTGGCGGCCTCCTTCAATACGATGGCTGCAAATCTTCGCGGAATGATTGAATCGGTTGGAGCGACCTCCGAGCTGGTGGCAGCTTCTTCTGAGGAGCTGCAGGCAAGCGCGGAACAAAATACAAAGGCGGCCGAGCAAATATCCGTGACGGTGGATGAACTGGAGACAGGGACCACTGAACAGTTGAATATAGTGAAGCGCTCTTCCCAGGCGATGGGCGAGATGGCTATTGGCACGGAGCAGATCGCGGAGCTGGCACAGAGTGTATCGGTAACCGCTATTGATGCAGCGAATCAATCCGCGGAAGGAAACAAAATCATTCAGGGAGCGGTAGAGCAAATGGGCTCTGTTCGCCAGTCCATGATATCGTTGTCGGAATTGATGACTGCTTTGGGGGAACGTTCCTCCGAGATCGGCGCCTTCACGGCGGTCATTAACAACATCGCCGGGCAAACTAATCTGCTGGCTTTGAATGCGGCGATTGAAGCAGCCAGGGCGGGGGAGCATGGCAGAGGATTTTCCGTCGTTGCCGGAGAAGTCCGGAAGCTGGCAGAGGAATCGTCGGCTTCAGCGCAGCAAATTGCAAGCCTGGTGCAGCTGATCCAGCAGGATACCCGGCATGCGGTTAAAGCGGTTCAAGTCAATAGTGAAGAAACGCAAAGCGGCATGGAAATTGTGACAGAAGCCGGCCGGGCATTTGAAAAAATCTCGAATGCGATTAACAAGGTGGCTGGAGAGATTCAGGAAGTATCTGCGGGCGCGGAGCAGATGGCGGCAAGCAGCGATGAGGTTGTTAAATTTATGAAGGAAGTTTCGGATATAGCTGAAAAAGCTTCCGGCGGCGCGCAAAACGTATCGGCTGCAACCGAGCAGCAGCTTGCCTCGATGGAAGAAATTGCTGCATCCGCCGCTTCTCTCTCCCAGATGGCCGAGCAGCTGCAGGGGCAGGTCAATAAGTTTAAAATCTAGGTTCATGATATAGAATAATGCTGTTTCCATCCGCTAGAAGTTCTTGTTATGAAATTGCCGCACAGCAAAAAGACCGCCTTACAGGCGGTCTTTTTGCTGTCTGGAAGCTGCCGAATGAAAGTAAACATTTAACGGATTAAGAAGCAGCTCTCATTACCAGGCATTCAGCGTAAACCGATACAATTCACTTTTTTCCATGTCCCCACCGGTCAGGAACAAATCGTTGCCAAGCCATTTCATTAGCTGCAAGTTATCAATGTTGCGGTAAATGACGGTATCTGAGAGCAGCTTTCCGTTTTCTAATAGAGCAACATGAAGCTCGTTGTTTTGGTTATCCTGAACGGAGAAGTAGGCGAGACGCGTCAAATCATCATCCAATACCATATTCCAGATGGGACCTTCAGCTAGCAAGGTAAAGCTTTTTGCTGGTGAATCGTACATGTAAATGCCGGCTTTTCCATCCACTGTTCCCTGAATGATAAACTTTCCATTGCTTATCTCTACAAATTGCTGAATATCCTCAGCGGTGACTATCTCAACAATATCCTCCCGCTTTTGTAGCCCAAAGCGGTAAAGACCGTACCCCTCTTTAATTTGAGCTAGAAAATAGATGCTCTGCTTATCTGAGCTGAGCTGATAAAAGCTGAAAAAAATAACGTCGCTGGTTTGCTCGGCCCCGCTTGCTTTAGCAATCAGCTCCGTCATTTCGTCGTAGCTGTACAGAGTTTGTTGACTGCCATCATGGGATACGATCAGATTCAAATGCTCGCTGTCCAATCCGACGAAGGAGTGATCATCGATAAAGGATACCAAGATGAGGGTGCTTCCATTGAAAGGGGCTTCTTCCCCTGTATCCAGCTGGTAGGCGTGCATTGTCATCTCATTCCAGCTGCTTCCGAATTTCCCGTAAATCAATTGCTGCTTGTCCGGGGAAAGGGTAATACCGTATTCCACATTGGATGCAATGTCTTGCAGCTCTTTTTCATCAATAGAGAGCAGTGACAGCTTGAGGCCGCTAAACGAAGCATCGGGGCGATTGATTAAAAGCTTGTTGCGGTCAACGGCCAAAAGGTTATAGATAGGATACTCAAAGGACTGACGGAAAACGGACTCGATCTTGAAGGTCGTTCCGGGTATTTCCGCAAGGGAATTAGGTGTTTGTCCGGTCGGAAGCGTTACCGTACGGTAATCGGAGGACCTGCCCAGCTCATATAATGCGCTGATGCCATAAATACCGGCGATAAACAGCAGAAGCAAACCCGCAAGCAGCAGATGGCTCCTCCAGGCGGCTCCGTTATTGCCTTTACTTGGATTATTCATATAGTTCTCTCCGCCTCCGGCAGGTAAATCGTCACTTCAGTACCTTCGTGCAGCTTGCTGCTCATATCAATACTGCCCCCATGGTCCTGCAGAATCGTTCTGACAATGGATAATCCCAAGCCAGCGCTGCCCCTCTCGCGGCTCACCGGCCCGCCAGCGCGGTAAAAAGGCTCGAACACCTGCCGCAAAGCCTCCTCCGACAAGCCGTCTCCACGGTCTCTGACCGACATTTGGATCATAGCTTGCCGGCGTTTAGCGCCCACGCTGATTATGGAATTCACATGGCCGTATTTGATCGAGTTGTCAATGACGTTCAGGAAGACCTCCTTCAGCTTTTCGCGATCGCCGTGAGCAAGCAGATGCTCTTCCAGCTCGCTATGAATGGTAATATTGTATTTTTCGGCTTTAATTCTCATATCCTCGCATGACTCCCGAATAAGGGTGGTGATATCGACTGTGGCAAACCTGTAGGCATAATTGGATGCCGATACGACGGAATAATCCAGTATATCAACAACCATCCGGTTGAGCCGCCCGCTTTCATTAATAATATAGTCCAGTCCCTTGTCAAAATAAGCCTTGTCTGTAAAGCCGTTATCCTTCAAAATTTGTGCATAGCCAACTATGGTGGTCAACGGCGTTTTAAGCTCATGCGTAACATTGTCAAAAAAGGTTTTGCTCCTCGCCTGAACCTGCTTAACCTCGTCCCGCTCCTGCTGGATCACGTCGATTTGCTCCTTTATCCGGTTAACCATAACGCTAAAGCTGGCAGCCAGCTCGCCAATTTCATCCCTTGTAGCAATTTCAATGCGAGCGTCCAGCTTGCCTTGCGCAACCTCGGCCGACCGGCGGGTCAGCTGCCGAACGGGATTGGTTATTTTATTGGAGATTAGCACCGATGCGATAAAAATAAAAATAAAAATGATGATAGCAAAAAGCTTCAGCGTCTCCTGAAGCTGCAGGTTGCGCTGGTAAAGCTCGCTGTAGTCCCGCTGATAACGCAAAATACCAATGGTTACTTCGTTCGACATGATCGGAAATGCTAAGCTGGCGGTCGCCGTTTTGTTGTTCAGCTTGGTGGTGTAGGCAATTTCCTGCCGGGCTGCCGCTAATAAATCCGGCGCGCCGCCGGCCTGCTGCATATCGTCCCCAACGGAAAAAGGCTTGGCATCCGGCCTGAAGATCATAACGCTGCCGCCGATGGAGGAGCCGATTTCCTTCGCTAGGCCAAGACGTTCCGAAGCAAGCGAAGCGCTGTTGATCCGTTTTTGCCGCAACAGAAAATATTGGTTGACTGCAATATCCAGGTTGGATTTGACGTCTACCATATCGTCATGAATAATCCGATACATATTTTGCTCCGTTACACGATAGGAAATAATCAGCATGGCCGAAAAGCCGATAAACGAAATAAGGGCAAATAACGCTACCATTTTTAGCTGGATCGTCCATCTCATGGCGACACCTGGGCATCCAGTTTGTAGCCGACGCCAAATACGGTTTCGATAACGGAAGCGCCTTGCGCGTTATCCAGCTTTTTGCGAATACGCTGTACATGGATATCGACGGTACGGGTATCGCCGGCAAAATCAAAGCCCCATACTTTGTCCAGAAGCTCTGTTCGCGTAAAAACGCGGCGGTGATGGCTGGCAAGAAACAGCAGCAAATCGTATTCCTTGTTGGTCAGGCCGGTACGCTGGCCGTTATTTAATACCTCGCGCTCCGACTTGCGGATTTCAATGCGGCTGTCGAGCGTAATTACGTCAAAGGATTGATTTTCCAGACTTTCGCTAATTTGTTCGATTCGGCGGAAAATCGCCCGGACGCGGGCAACGACCTCCCGTATATCAAACGGCTTCGTAATATAATCGTCGGCTCCAAGCTCCATGCCCAGCACCTTGTCCATCATATCCGATTTTGCTGTAATCATAATAACGGGTATTTTGAGATTTGCCGACAGCTTGCGGCATAGATCGAAGCCGCTCATATCGGGAAGCATCAAATCAAGCAGTACTAACTCAGGCTTGCTTCGGTTCAGTTCGGCCAAACCGTCTTGTCCCGTCGTCGCCTCCACAACGGCAAAACCTTCCTTGCGCAGAGCATAGGATAAAATATCGCGTATGGCCCCTTCGTCTTCGACTATCAAAATTTTCTTCTGCTTCATTCCTATTAATTCTCCTCGCGATGTGTCGGCTTTATCTAGCAGATGTTACAAATCGGATACAAACTTGGCGCGATTTGAAACATAAATGATTTAAACTGGCTCTGATAGAAAGGAGCCTGTATGTAAAATGATGAACGAATGCCAATTTCAACAAGCCTATCTTAACTATAAAGCAGATATTACGAGATATCTAGAGCGATTGATGGGTAATCGTGAGGATGCCGAGGATTTGACACAGGAATGCTTTATCAGGCTCATAAATGTGCAGTCCGAGGTTTCAATGGACAAGCTGGGCAGCTATTTGCGCAAGACGGCCCGCAACCTAGCCATTGATATCTTTCGCAAACGGGGCCGGTCTAGCAAGCAGATTTGGCGGGCGGAATTAGCCAGCAATCATTATGATACATCGGAGATGGAAATACAGGAGAGTATTGAGGAGATCGTATCGCCGGTCAAAAACGGCGAGCATCGCAAAATATTAGAGCTTCGCCTGCTGCACGGCTATACCACAAGAGAAACAGCGGAGCTTGTGAATAAAAGTGAAGGTATGATTAGAAGCTCACTGTTTCATGCCGTAAAAAGAATCCGCCAAACGCGGGTCATCTCTTGACATATAAAAAAGCCGATCACCCCAGCAAAGCAAGGGTAATCAGCCAAGGCGCAAGGCAGAGCGTAATAAACGCTGTCAGCAGCATCGCAATGCCGGATACAGTTCCCGAAATTTGACCAAACTCAAAGGCTTTGGCGGTGCCGGCCGCATGCGCGCCTGTTCCGAACAAGACGCCCCGGGCAATCTCGGTTTCAATTCGGAACCATTTGATAACGATTGGGCCCAGCAGCATGCCAAGCAACCCTGTAATAAGAACGAATACGGCCGTTAAATTGGGAATTCCGCCGATAAAGCCGGAGATCGCCACCGCAATCGGCGTTGTAGTGGAGCGCGGCAGCAGGCTTTCCGTTACGGCCGGGCTCAGATGCGCTATTTTGGCTAACAGGGCGGAGGAAATAACGGCAATCGCTGCACCGGCTGCTGTGCTGGTTACAATGATAGCGGCATTACGTTTGAGCATCTCCCAATGCCTGTAGAGCGGCACCGCTAGCGCAACGGTGGCGGGGCCGATCATAGCGCTTAGCCACCCCGCCCCTGCGTTGTAATCCTCATATGGCACGCGAAGGAGCAGCAGCACAAGAATGAGAAAAATCGGCGCTACCAGCAAAGGGGCGGTGTAAATAGCCGGCTTCCGGCGATGAAGCCATTTGGATGCCAGATAAACGGTCAGTGTGCCGCAGAAGCACAAAAATGGAATCACAAGCTGGCACTCTCCTTGCTTCGCGCCATGCGTTCGGCGATTCTGCCCGCCACCGCCATAACCAGCACTGTGCTGCATATAATAACAAGCAGAATGCGTAAGCCCTCATGAGCCATTAATGGTCCGTAAGACAAAACGCCAACGGCGGAAGGCACAAAAAACAACAGCATCTCCGCGATTAGCCAGGAAGCTCCGGCATCCAGCCATTTCAGCTTGACGATGCCCGTCTTCAGCAATATAAACAATACGGCTATACCTAGAATCCCGCCGGGAATCGGCAGTGAAAGCCAGGCAACAAGCGCGTTCATGGCAGTTGATATAAGGGTGAACAGCAAAACCTGCAAAATGATTTTAACCCAAACGGGCATGACGCACACACTCCTTCTTCTGGGCTCAAGTTTACATCAGTCTTTTTCATAGGTAAAATGAATTGTATGCATCAAAATCATGCCATTTGTCTATGAGAGAGGGCTAAAGGAAGACATGGATATCCGACAGCTTCAATATTTGCTGCAAATCGTACGCTCCCAGAGCTTTACTAAAGCTGCGGAGCGTCTTCACATTACCCAGCCAACGATCAGCAAAGCGGTAAAAAATTTAGAGGATGAGCTAGGCGTGCAGCTGTTTATCCGGTCGGGCCGGGACATTACGCTTACCGATGCAGGGAAAGTAATCGCGCAAGGCGCGGGCAAAATCGTGGACCAGATGGAGGAAATCCAAAACGGGCTGGCGGAGCTAACCAGCTTGCAGAAGGGAAGCATTAGTCTTGGCTTGCCGCCTATGGTTGGGTCTTCCTTTTTTCCGTCGGTTATTCGGCGTTTCCGCGAGCTTCATCCCGGCATTTCGATCAGCATACTGGAGGATGGCAGCAAAAAAATACAAGCTGCCGTTGCGGCAGGGGAGCTGGATATGGGTGTCGTGCTGCTCTCCTCTCCGGAGGATACGTTTGCTTCTTTTCCCGTTGTGGAGGAAAGGCTGCAGGTTGTATTGCCGGCAGGGCATGCTCTGGCGGAAAGTGACGGAGTCAGCCTTTCCGAGCTGGCGGCGGAATCCTTTATTATGTTTCGACAGGATTTCACTCTGCATGATGTCATGCTGGAGGCGTGCAGGGAAGCGGGTTTTCGGCCGGATATCGTTTGCGAAAGCTCGCAGTGGGATTTTATCGGCGGTATGGTAGCGGCCGGCTTGGGCATTGCCATGCTGCCGGAGACGATTTGCAAGCAGCTTGCTCCGGGCGCGGTCAGCATCGTGAAGCTGGTGGAGCCCCTGATTCCATGGCGGCTGGTCATGATATGGCACAAGGAAGGGTATCTTTCCTTTGCCGCTCGAAAATGGCTGTCCTTTGCAAACGAACAGCTATCAAATCCTATAAAATAGATATGAATTAATGGAATTTAGTGAATAGCTCTTGACAAGAGATCTTGATCCACTTATGATATGAAAATAACATTGCTACTTACTTTTTTAATGTGTGTGACAATCATCATAGTTTTGAAGCGTGACGAAGCATATAGTTGTCTTAAGTCATAAAAATAATTATTGTAAGCATACTGATCTTCGGGGCAGGTGAAATTCCTGACCGGCGGTAAAGCTGCGAAGCGAAGCCCGCGACTCCCTTAGCCAACAATGGCAGAGGGACTGACTTGGTGAGAATCCAAGGCCGACGGTAAAGTCCGGATGGGAGAAGATCGCCATTTTGAATATGCCTTTGGCATGTTTATTTGGCTAGCCCCGTTTCGCATATTTCATGCGATACGGGGCTTTTCTTGTATGATGAAAACCCCAGAAGGCAGAATGCGCGAAAGGGAGCATTCAACCATGAGCAACATGATGTCTTTACCCATTTTTAAAAACCAGGCCGTTAAACCCGCCTTTTGGTTTGTTGTATTAGGCTCTGCGCTATGGGGCGTCGATCCGTTATTCCGCATCCTTTTGCTGGAGCACCTTACTTCAACTCAAATTGCCCTTCTGGAGCATGTTATTCTGTTTTTGTTCATGGCTCCTGTTTTGTGGAAGCATCGGCAGCAATTAAGCAAGCTAAAGCTGCGTCATGTCGGCGCGCTGCTGTTTATTTCGTGGGGCGGCTCCGCATTGGCAACGGTAATGTTTACAAAAGGGCTGGAAACGGGGGATTTGAACTCTGTCCTGCTTCTGCAGAAGCTTCAGCCGCTATTCGCCATTCTGATGGCCAGATGGCTGCTTAAAGAAAAGCTGCCCAAATCGTTTGGCATGTTGTTTATCCTTGCTATCGCTGGCACCTACCTGCTGACCTTTGGCTTTAAGCTGCCTTTTACCAATATTAGCGAAATGCTTCAGGCTGGAAGCCTGATGTCGATCGGCGCTGCAGTACTTTGGGGCGGCTCGACCGTTATGGGACGATACATGCTTGGCGTCCTCAATTACGAAGCGGTGACTTCGCTACGATTCATTCTTGCGCTGCCCTTGCTGCTGGCTCTTGTTTTGGGAGAGCGCCAGATATGGTCGCTGCCGGGCGAAGCCGGAGCAATGGGACTGATTGGCCTTAACCTGCTGCTTCAGGCGCTTCTTCCGGGCTTGCTCAGCCTGCTGCTTTATTACAAAGGCTTAAGCGCCATCAAAGCTTCTTATGCAACGCTCGCTGAATTAAGCTTTCCGATGGTTGGCGTATTGATCAATTTTGCCGTGTTCCAGCAGGTGATTACGGTAACGCAAATTGTTGGTTTTGTTCTGATCTGGACAACGCTGCTTATTATTTCCAGACAGAAGGAACGGATTGTCCAGCCGGAGCGGGATATTCAACCGGAACGAAGCGCAGCCGCCGCAGCGGTTTAAGGGGCCACTCCTTGGCTGGCAGCAGCGTGTAAGCTGAATAAGGGGCCATTGCTTGGCTGGTAGCAGCGTGTAAGCTGAATAAGGGGCCATTGCTTGGCTGGCAGCAGTGTGTAAGCTGAATAAGCTTTTATCCCGTATGCCGGTCATTAATGTCCGTTAGCATCAGAAATAGCGGGATTAGCCATCAGCAACGGACGTCCGTGTCCTTTAGCGCTTCAAATTGACTCATTTGGGCGACAAAATGGGGTTTAACAGACACAAATGTCCTTTACAGAACCGCAATTCGTAAAAATCAGCTTCTAAAGGTCATAAATGTCCGCAGGATGAGTGCAGATCCGATTCTGCTTTCCAACGCTGAAGATGACCGTGCTAAACTGGTTGATCTTGCTGGCTGCTCTAATGCTGCTAATCAGATCGTTCCGGCTAGCTGTGCTAATGTAGCTAATCTTGCTATTCCGTCAACCTTGCTATTCCAGTTAACCTTGCTAATTTCACTAACCTCGCTAATCAGGCTGAAGCTAAGTTAAGAGCGCATGCCGCTCTGACCAAGCTTCAGCCTGTTTTTTTGGCCAAACCGACCACAAGCTCCTTTAATTCCGCTATTTCCGCTCTCAACGCAGCCAGTTCGGTCTGGTCGCCGGAGGTCTCGCTTAACTCGCTTATTTTGTAATGGGCTTCATTGGTAGGGGCTTCATTGGAAATGACCGGCTCCTTAGCGGTATTAGCACCGGCATTAGCATTAACCTGCTCATCCGCCGCATTGGCTTTGTCCAGATTGGTTACAATAACGCCTACAATTAAATTCATAACGATAAACGTACCGAACAAAACAAAGGATACAAAATAAAGCCAGGCCCAAGGGTATATGTCCATAAGCGGCCTCATCATGCCGCTTGACCAGGAATCCAGCGTTATGATCTGAAACAGCGTCAGCAGCGAGGCGTGAAGGGAGCCAAACAGTTCCGGCATAGCCTGTCCAAACAGCATGGTGCCGGCTACGGCAAAGATGTATAGAAGGATGGATAGCAGCAAGGAAATATTCCACAGCGATGGCAAAGTCATCAGCAGCGCGTTAACCAATCTCCGCAGGGACGGCATCACGGAAATGCTTCTAAGCAGACGCAGCACCCTCAAAATCCTCAGAACCGTTACAAACGAACCTCCGGTAAACAGATGCCCGCTTAACACGATAGCAAAATCGAACACATTCCAGCCGTCCTTGAAATAGGAGGCTTTGTTCGCGGCAATTCTTAACACGATTTCTACCGTAAACAGCCATAGCAGCAAACGATCTACCCAATTAATCCATGGAAGATAGGCATCGTATACGGCGGGGTAAGTTTCAAGGCCAACCAATAAGGCATTAATCAAAATAAGAAGCAATACGCCATTTCTAAACGGGGCAGATTGAATCAATTTGCCGAGGCTCAAATAAAACCCTCCGTTTCGGGAATAGTTGACTATCCAAAATAACGGACAGACGGAAATGCACTATTTTACTCTACCAGATCAAAAAGAAGCTTTCCACCCGCCAACGGGAAAAGCCCCATCCATTTACACTGGAACTAGTGAAATGAATGGAGCCTTATTTTGGCGTCTTTTGCGTTAGCATTAACCGTTGACTTGCTTGGCTTCGTCATACAATCCCGCCATTCCGCCGTATAGCGCAACCTTTCTTAAAGCTTGCCGATGTTGACGCGAAACCATTCGGGTCCTTGCTCGATGTACTCCCATGTAAACTTCTCAGGATGCATGGATTGGAACTGAAAGCGAAGCGGCACAGGATCATGGTCATTGATCAGAAGCATGGCTTCACCCGGCTCCAGGTTGTTGAAGGTTTCGAAAATCACTTTATGCTTGAGCTGTGGCGGATATTCAGTCGCATTGACGGTAGCTGCAAATTGGCTCATTGTTAATTCCTCCCGGTGTTAGGTTTGTTTTGCCCCCTCATTATAAGACAGGAGCAGGGAGGTCCTTATGAGCCGTGTCACATATTTTCCAACTTGCCAGGACGCTTTTTTCGCAGGTTAATCGGAGGCGGGTCAAGGGAATATCCCTGGTATTAGCCGGAACTAATCTGGGACTTTAATCCGCGAAGGTCAAAAATAATGATTTGATTGCGGCTCACCTCCAGCAGCTCCTCCTTATTTAACTGGCTTAGCAGGCGGTTTACCGTTTCACGGGTTGTACCGACGGAAATGGCGAACTCCTGATGGGTCATGGGCAAATCAATGACACATATGTTGTCCTTGAACTTGCCTAGCTGATCCGCAAGCTGAAGCAGCAGCGTAATGACGCGGTGTTTGACATCCTGTCCGGTCAATCCCTGGATTTTTTCCTGAAGCTCCCGGATTTTATCGCCAAGAACAGTCATCATTTTAATGCCGATGGACGGGTAGTTTAGCATTAGCGTCTCGAACTGGGATACCGGTATGGCGAGCAGTCGTGAATCTACAATAGCCTCCGCGGTTGCAGGATAAGGATGGGGGTGAAAAAAGCCGATATGCGGAAACATGTCGCCGGTGGACAAAAAGGAGACAATTTGATCATGGCCGTTTTCGTCAGTCTTGAAGGTTTTGATTAGCCCTTTTTGTATAAAATAAACACATTCCTTCTCGCTGCCTTCTGTAAATAGGATGGAACGCCGCGATATGCGGCGAGAGATGGCTATTTCCGCTACCCGCTTCAGCTCTTGCTCGCTGAGATCGTGAAACAGGTTAGTTTTGCGAAGAAATGGAATAATGATTTCAAGATTCATTTGAATGCTCCTTTCCAGACTGGCTTGTTTATGTACCGCTATTATACTGGAAAAAAGAAAGCATTACGGTTGCAGTTGCAACGTGAAAGGCAAAACGCTGCTGATTTGCAGTCCTATTTTGCATTCTTGCCTTTTCATTCTCTGCTTCTATGCGGGCAGGACGCTTGGCGTATAATGATAGAGATAAAAGGAGGAATGAAGCATGCTGCAAGATAAAGTGTTTCGTTATGGAGCGAAGGAAATCCAGCATTTAAAAGCTAATGACCCCATGCTTGGAGCTGCTATCGAGCAGCTTGGCAGCATTCAGCGAGTCATTATGCCGGATGCATTTCAAGCGCTGGTCTATGCCATTGTGGGCCAGCTCATATCCGTAAAGGCGGCGGATGCCATCTGGAGCCGAATGGTGCAGCATTTAGGCGATATCACATCGGCCAATTTGGCCGGCTATGACGTGGAAACCATTAAAAGCTGCGGGCTGACAATGAAAAAAGCACAAACGATTCATCACCTATCAACCCGGATTGAAGAAGGCAGCTTTTCGATGGAGGAGCTGAAGCAATTGCCGGACCAGGAAGTGATGGCTCTATTGAAGGGGATAAAAGGGGTAGGACGATGGACGGCGGAAATGGTGCTGATTCACGGGTTGGAGCGCCAGGATATCGTCAGCTTTGGCGATGCCGCCATACGGCGAGGAATGATGCGTTTGTACGGCTTGTCCGAGCTTGATGAAACAACCTTCCAGAGATATCGGGCAAACTATTCGCCGTATGGCACTGTCGCTTCTCTCTATCTGTGGGCGCTGTCGACCTGACAACACCGCTAAAGGGCTGCTTAAGTTGCTCTCTGTTCAAGCTCCAGCAGCTTCGTTTTCATATCTATTCCGCCGCGATAACCGCTTAACGCCCCGTTTTTTCCGATGACGCGATGACATGGGACAATGATCAGCAGCGGATTGGCGCCAATTGCCGATCCGACGGCGCGCACCGCCTTGGGCTTGCCGATGCTCACCGCAATTTCGGAATAGGAGCGGGTTTGGCCGTAAGGGATGTCGCAAAGCGCTTGCCAGACAGACTCCTGAAATGGTGTTCCTTGCAGATGCAGCTTGAAATCAAATGGTGCGCTGCCGCCGCTCAAATAAGGAATGAGCGCATTGGCATACGGCTGCAGCATGTTGTCGCTTCTCTCCAGCTCCCATTGGGGATAACGCGAGGACAGCCACTGCTCGAGCTCCTCCAGGGGAGCGTTTTGCGAACCGATGAAGCATAATCCTCCCTCATGAACGGCAAGATGGAGATTCCATTCCCCATGCTGCAGCAGCGACCAATAAATCGTTTTTGTTTCGGGTTTAGAACGGTTCATGTTTGTGCTCCTCGTTTCTTTTATGTTTGCTGCGGTAGGCCTCCGGCGTCAGACCCGTCAGCCTTTTGAATACGGTTATAAAATAAGGCGCATTGGGCCAGCCGACCTCCTGGCCGATTCGCGCCGCCGAATCTGATGTTGAAGCAAGCAGATGCTTAGCGCGGGAAATCCGAAGGTCTTGCATATAAGCCAAAGGCGTTACTCCTTTAATTTTTTTGAATGTGCGGTGAAAATGGTAGGGTGTCCCGTGACAAGCGTCCGCCAGCTCCTGCAGCGTCAACGGCTCCTTATAATGGCGTTTTACATAATCCGCCGCTATGGAGATCCATTCTTCATCCGGCATTGCCATGCCTGTCGGCTTGCACCGCTTGCAGGGCCGAAACCCGGCGGCAGCGGCTTGCGACGCATCGTTAAACGCCATAACATTTTCGCGCCTGGGCACCTTTGATTTGCAGGAAGGCCGGCAAAAGATACCGGTCGTTTTAACAGCGTATATGAAAACTCCGTCATAGCTTTTATCGTTGTCCGAAACAGCATGCCATTGCTCGTCCGAAAGTTGCTTTCCAAAGTGTTTTCCAAAGTGTTTTGCAAAGCTTTCTCCAACGTATTTATTGTTTTCTTCCATAGTGCCGCCTCCTTGCAAACAGTATAACCTCCCGAATGCCATCTGTGTTTATTTTCAAATGGAAAAGCAAGATCGCAAAATAGGGGCTATAGCAGAAGCGGCATAAGAGCTTGGGCCAACGCCAAGGCGCCAGCTTCAATCTGCTCCTCCGGAATGCCTCCAAAGCCAATAAGCAGCTCCCGCTTCAAGCCGTTTGTCCCGCGGCCGATAGTGTAAGGATATGCCGGAGCAATTCGAACACCGGCCTGCTTGGCCGCTTCTGTCAATATATCTTCACAATTGCTGGACGTAACGCTCATCACAAGATGAAGACCGGTTACGGCAGGTTCCACGGAGCATTTTTCGCCAAAGGAGAGCTTAAGGGAATCCTTTAGCACATTCATTTTGCGCCGGTAAACATTTCTCATCCGCCGGATATGCCGTTCAAAATGGCCTTCGCGAATAAAATGCTCCAACGTTCGCTGATAGATCCGCGGGGAAGAGGGCTCAAACATCAATTGCTGGCCCAGCTTGCGGAAGGCGGGCAGCATGCCTTTTGGAAGCACCATATAATGAATGCACAGCTCTGGCGCGAGCACTTGAGGCATGCCGCCCAGATAAATGACATTGGCATCCGGCGCCATTCCCTGCAAGGCAGGTATGGGCTGGCCCCTATACCTCAATTCGCCGCCGTAATCATCTTCGATAATGCAGCCGCCCGTGGAAGCCGACCATTCCAGCAGCCGCAGCTTTTCGGCGGCGCTCATCGCCCGGCCGCTCGGGAACTGATGGGACGGGGCAATCGAAAGGATGTCGGCCGAAAGTTTCAGCGGACTAGCCTCGGCTATGCCGAAGCTGGCGTCAGCTTGCCCCGCACCGTTTGGAATTACGTCCCGCGGGCTTTCGTCAATTGCCCTTGCACCGTTTGGAGTTACGCCTCCCGGGCTCGCGCAAGTTGGCTTGACGTTGAATGGAGTTGCGTCACTGGGGCTAGCGCTAGCTGGACTTGCGTCACATGGAATTACTTCAGTTGGTCCTTCATCGCTTGACGCTGCAACACTTCTATTTGCAATGCCGACTCCCGGAATATCCAGCGGCACAACAGTATAACCTGCCGAGCGAAACGCTTGCGGGATGAGCGGGTAACAGGGATTTTCGGCAGCCAATATACGGCTGCCATTGTTCAGCATCAGCGTTAAATAATGCAGAAGCAAATGCTGCTCTGCCCCAATGACCACCTGCTCCGGTTCACAGATAACTCCGCGGGAGCGAAAGAGATAGGAGCTTATCTCCGAACGAAGCCCCCATTCCCCTTGCCTATCGCCGTAAAATAACAAAGAATCCCCATCATCTCTCATCACGGCATTCAGCATGCGTCTCCACACCGAAAACGGGAAAAAGGAGAAGTCATTTTTGGCAATATGGAAATCATAGAGATAGACTGAGGTTCGCGTAAAATCGTCTGGACGCTGTTTATGCGGTCCCGCCGCTTTGCCGGAGACAAATTGCTGCTGCGACTGCCTCTCCGTTGCTTTGCCAAGGGGGGATTGTTGCGATAGCCCCTCCGTCGCTTTGCCCAAGTGGGCATGTTGCGACTGCTTCTCCGTCGCATTGTGCAGGTCAACAAGCTGCATCTGCATGTCCGGCATATCCGCAACAATGTATCCGCTTTTGGCCTTGGCGATCAGATAACCTTCCGCGCAGAGCTGCTGATAGGCGCTTTCAACAGGCGTAATGCTGAGATCGAGATGACGGGCCATGGCTCTTATGGACGGCATACGCTCTCCCTTGCGCAGCTTCCCTTTTTTCATATCAGCTGCTATGGCTTGATAAAGTGCAAGATACAGGGGCCCGGAAGTGCTCTCCCTATTTAAATAAGGCTCATAATTCATGGCAGGTCGCTCCTGTATGATAATCTGTCGTCTTTATTTTTAATAAACTGTATATTTATCAATAGACAGTTTGATGATAGCATGAAGTACAAGCTCAATAAAGCCGTTTCCCCTCAGGTAAGGGACAGATAAGGCAGGGTTGCACAAAACGAAACAAGAAGGTAGGGAACGTTATGAAAAAGCCTGTACGTTTTTTGGAAGGAGCATCTGTATATTTGCGCCCCTTTGAGGCGGAGGATCTTGACTGGTATTTCGATTCGCTGCATGATTGCGAAACGCGAAGGCTAACCGGAACGCAAAAACATTTTACAAGAGAGCAAATTGATTCTTATATGGAAGGAAAGAGGGAGGACTCCTCTTCGGTGCTGCTCCTTATCGCGAAAAGTGAGGATGATGCGCTTATCGGAGATATTGCGCTTCAGGATATTGATCCCTTAAACCGCAATGGCAATATTCGAATTGCATTATTTAATAGCCAAAATCAGGGAAAAGGGTATGGAACGGAGGCGTTGGAGCTGCTCCTGGAATATGGCTTTGGCATCTTAAACCTGCATCGGATCGAATTGAATGTATATGACTTCAACAAACGGGCG
The DNA here is from genome assembly GCF_001675045.1 of Paenibacillus oryzae. Taxonomy (GTDB): domain Bacteria; phylum Bacillota; class Bacilli; order Paenibacillales; family Paenibacillaceae; genus Pristimantibacillus; species Pristimantibacillus oryzae. The sequence continues at coordinate 22,207 of NZ_LYPA01000072.1, read as the reverse complement.
GCTCATGTATATGGAAAGCTTGGTTTTAAGGAAGAAGGCATTCAGCGCGAAGCTCTGTATTACAATCATGCCTACCACGATTCCATTCTTATGAGCATTCTGGAGGAGGAATACAGGGAGATTAGAGGAATAGGCCGGAAAGCCTAGTTTTTTGATCAACGGCAATTTGATCAACGGCAAGAAGCGGGCGGACGAGGAGCCGTTATGTCTAGTGGGGTTTTGTGGAACTTTGCGGGCGAGCGGACAGCTCAAGTATACCTGGGGGAGAAAGTCCGGGAGGAAGTCCTGCAAGCTGAAAAATAAGTCTGTGACCGGATTGTCATTTGAGGCGCTTTCTGATTCCCTATAAGGAGGGGACAGAAAGCGTCATTTGGCATTTAAAGGCTATAAGGAAGCCATTTGACTCTGTCTCGGCTCAGATGATAGGGTAGATTATGGAAGTATATTTTTTCGGGAGGGAAAGTCATGACGGAATTAAAGCTAACGGTAGATTATGATGAATATGAAAATGGAAAACGGATGGAGAACGAGATCGAAAAGCTGGCGAATTCGCCGGAAAGCGCCCAACTGTCCAGTCTTATTATCGGGGAGTGGGGCCAATCCTACGAAAACAGCTCAAAGGAAACCGTAGAAGCGCTGGTTAAGCACAGCGCACGTTTCCCATCGCTTCGCAAGCTGTTCATCGGAGATATGAGCTCCGAGGAATGTGAGATCTCCTGGATCATTCAATCCGATTTGTCTCCGCTGCTCTCCGCTTTTCCCGAGCTGCAATCCCTAACGATACAAGGCGGCAACGAGTTGGAATTAAGCCGTCTTGAACACGATAAATTAGAGGAGCTTATTATTATAACGGGCGGCTTGCCCCAAAGCGTGCTTAAGAGCATAGCCGGCGCGAATTTGCCCAACCTGCGCAAGCTGGAGCTGTTTCTTGGCGTTGAAGATTACGGCTTTGACGGAGGCTTGGAGGATGTCATGGGCGTTATCCCGCCGGGCAAATTCCCCAAGCTGACCTATTTGGGCTTGAAAAACAGCGAGCTGCAGGATGAAATTGCGATTGCATTGTGCGATCATGATATTTTGGAGCAGTTGGAGACGCTGGATCTGTCGCTTGGCACGCTTAGCGACAAAGGCGGCGAGGCGCTGCTGGCCTGTCCTCGCATCAAGAGCTTGAAAAAGCTTGATTTGAACTATCATTTTATGTCGGATGAGATGGTTAGCCGGTTTGAGTCAAGCGGACTTCCGGTTGATGTCAGCGATCAACAGGATCTGGACGAAGAGGAGGACTGGCGGTATCCATCCATCACGGAATAACGGAAACGCCGGGGCCGTCGCTGCTTCCGGGGTTCGGAGCGCCCTAGGTGAAGGGCGGGCACAGCTATCTCAACCTCTTATTGTAATCGGTCAGCCGGGGGATAAACGCACGGAGGGGATACAATCGGCGCTGGCAAAGCTGGCCCTGCCGCCCGCCGTTGTGGTTTCATATGCCGATGTGCTGCAGGGAGAGGGCGCGTTGACTAGAGCGGCGCAGGCCTTGGAGTCGCCGCCGCTATTGCGATTGGAATCGCCCGGCGGCAGCTTCCAAACGGAAAAGGCGCTAATAGCGCTGGGTGCGCCGGACGCGGCGGGGGAGGGAGACGATACGCTGCATCCTCTTCCCGATCATCCCGGCTCCTGTCCGTTAAGCGCGTCATCCGCGCTCCGGCTGCCCGAGTTGCCAGGCGTGCTGCATCACCCCGGGCAATGGTTCCGGGGGTATTGCAGACTGCTGGCAAAGCTGCGGCGAGAAGCGGAGACGGCGCTGCCGGGAGCCACATGGCTAAACGATCCCAAGGAAATCGCCCTGATGACGGACAAACGCCGTACGCAGGAGGCGTTAACCCTGGCGGGCGTTGCGGTACCGCGAATAATCGGCGGAGCAGCGGCGCCCCCGACGGATTACGAAACCTTGCGCGAGGCGATGGCGGCGGAAGGGATTTATCGTGTATTTGTGAAGCTGGCCTCCGGCTCTGCGGCCTCCGGCGTCATTGCCTATCAGGTTAATCCTGTGACCGGCGCGGAAATTGCCATGACAACCATCGGCGTGGAGCGTTATGTGACGCGCCCTCCCGTTTATTACAACAGCGGCAAGCTGAAGCGTTATACGGAAAGCGGCGAAATCGCCGCTATTGTGAATTGGCTGTACAAGCATGGCGCTCATGCGGAGCAATGGATTGCCAAACGCCGCGCAGGGGGCTTGGCCTCCGATATTCGCCAACTGGTAGCAGGAGGAAAAGCCGGCCACGCCGTTGTACGAGCCAGCAAAACGCCGGTTACGAATCTTCATCTGCGAAGCCAGCGGATGGACGCCGACGAAGCGGGCTTGTCGACTGAGGTTCAGGAGCAGGTGCAGCGTATCGCCTTGCAAACATCGGCGGTTTTTCCGTACTCTTTTTCCATGGGAATCGACGTGCTTGTATCGGAGGGCGCGCAGCGCTGTTACGTGACGGATGTGAATCCGTTTGGCGATTTGCTCTATGGCGTCCGGCATGAAGGGTTAACGCCTTACGAATGGGAAATGGCTTTGTTGTTCGGGCGAAGCGGCGGAGCTTGAAGCCGCCGCTTTTTTCGCTTTTTTTCCTGACAATTTGAATACCCTCCAGAGGTGGATAAATACGATGACGGATATGAATGCCGTTGTAGGCACGCATGACATTTTGATGATTACACTGGATACGCTGCGCTACGATGCCGCCGTGCTGGAGGAGGCCAATTGCCCCCATTTGTGCGGCAGCGGCCCATGGGAAAAGCGTCATACGCCGGGCAGCTTTACCTATGCGGCGCATCATGCTTTTTTCGGCGGTTTTTTGCCTACGCCCGCCACAACGGACAAGTCGCAGCATATCCGGCTGTTCCATTCCAGCCGAACAGGGCTGAAGACGCATCCCCATACCTGGCTGTTCGATACACCCGACGTTGTTTCGGGTTTGGCTGCGGAGGGGTATAAGACGGTGTGTATCGGCGGCGTTATTTTTTTCAGTAAAAAAGTGCCGCTGGCACGGGTGCTGCCGGGTTATTTTCAGCATAGCTATTGGCGTATGAACTTTGGCGTAACGAATGCGCGTTCCACAGAGAACCAGGTCAATCACGGCATTAAGCTGCTGAATGATACCCCGCTTGACCAGCGGCTTTTTATGTTTATAAATGTATCCGCCATTCATGGCCCAAGCCATATCTATGTGGAAGGAGCGCGCAAGGATTCCGTAGAAACCCAGCGGGTGGCGCTGCGTTACGTGGACGGGGAGCTGGGACGCCTGTTCCAGGCCTTCCGCGAGCGGGGCAATCCGGTGTTTTGCCTTGCTTTCTCAGACCATGGAGAGGCCTTCGGCGAGGATGGCTACCACGGCCATCGGCTGGCGCATGAGACGGTATGGGACGTACCCTACCGGGAGTTTTTTCTTTAAAAGCAGAGGCCGCGTTCTGATGCGATATCATGCGAAAATATGTAATTTAATATGAAATCATGCGAATTAGTGCGAATTAGTGCCAATTGATGCGATATAAACCTGCCGCTAATCGAGGGTGATCCTTCCGGAGAGGCTTTCCAAGAAGCCTTTCGTGAGACTTCGATAGAGGCTTTCACATACAACAAACAAAGATATATCCATTTTGGAGGGGAAAAAGGCCATGATGACCAACACACATACTGAACTAAGGGACTATATCGCGGCTAATCCGTACCGCTCCTATCTATATTCCTACCCCCATAAAACCTCCTATCAGGCCATAGAGCCGCCGCTTACCCTTCATGAGCTGTGGAGAGACGAGCCGGCAGAATCCTTGTTTCTGTATATGCATATTCCTTTTTGCGGAGCGCGCTGCGGCTTCTGCAATCTGTTTACGCTGCCCGACAAGCGCGATGATGTCCATGTTCGCTACGTGGATGCGCTGGAGCGCCAGGCGGAGCAATGGGCCAGCCTGATTACCGGCAAGCCTTATGCCCGTTTTGCCATTGGCGGCGGTACGCCGACGCTGCTCTCCGCGGAGCTGCTGGAGCGGCTGTTCCGCATTACGGTGGACAGAATGGGCGTTGATCTGCAGACGGTATCCATCTCCGTCGAGGTATCCCCTGAAACGATTGACGAGGAAAAGCTGGACGTGCTGGAGAAAAACGGAACGGACCGGGTCAGCATGGGCATTCAAAGCTTTGTTGCTGCGGAATCCGAAGCGATATACCGGCCTCAGAAGCCGGAAATTGTCTATAAGGCGCTGGAGCTGCTCAAAAGATATCGTTTTCCGATACTGAATCTGGATTTAATCTATGGACTTCCGGGGCAAAGCCTGGAGAGCTGGCTTTATTCGCTCGGCGAAGCGCTTCGGTATGAGCCGGAGGAGATTTTTTTATACCCGCTCTATACGCGAGAGCATACCATCGTGAAGCCGGGTGAAATCGCAAAGCAGTCCGATATCCGGCTGGCATGTTATACGGCGGCAAGGGAGCTTTTGCTCAGAAGCGGCTACCGCCAATATTCCATGCGCCGTTTTGCCAAAATAGCCGCTCCGGGCAGCGGAAAGCAGCTGCTGGACTATAGCTGCCAGGAGGAGGGAATGGTCGGCCTCGGCTGCGGGGCCCGCTCCTATACCCGAGGCGTGCATTATTCCTCCCGTTATGGAGTCAGCCGCAAAGCGACGGAAAGCATCATAGCCGACTATGTGGCGGCGAAGTCCTACGAGCATGCCGATTACGGAATTAGGCTTGGGCTTGAGGAGCAGAAGCGGCGTTTTATTTTGAAGGCCATTTTGCATGTGGAGGGTCTTGCGTTAAGCCATTACAGGGACCGGTTTGACTCTTCGCCGATGGACGATTTTCCAGAGCTGCGGCTTCTTGTGGAATCAGGTTTGGCTGGTTTGGCTGGATCGGAGGGCGACACGCTGCTGCTGACGGCTGAAGGGCTGAGCTATTCGGACTCTATCGGCGACTGGTTTATTTCCGGGGAAATTAGAAAACGAATGGAGGCGTTTGTGCTGCCATGAATGCGGTAGTGTATTATCGCGGCTCACTCTCCTCCTGTAACTATGATTGCCCCTATTGTCCCTTCGGCAAAACGAGAGACAGCGCGGAGACGCTGGCAAAGGATAAAAAGCAGCTTGAGACATTTGTAGATTGGGCAGGAGAGCAGGGCGGCAAGGGACATAGACTCTCCATTTTTTTTAACCCGTACGGAGAAGGACTCATTCATCGCTGGTACCGCGAGGCTATGATTGAGCTATCCCATATGGAGCATGTAGATAAGGTTGCGATTCAAACGAATTTATCCTGCAATCTGGACTTTGTGAAGGAGCTAAATGTCGGAAAAGCGGCATTATGGGCAACATATCACCCCGGACAGGTGAGCGAGGAGCGATTTTTGGCCCAATGCCTTAAAGCGTATGGACTTGGGATGCCCTTTAGTGTAGGTAGCGTCGGGCTTAACAGCGCCTATCCCGCTATTGCTTCCCTTCGCCAAAAGCTGCCCGAGGATGTTTATCTCTGGGTTAATGCGTACAAGGACAAACGCAATTATTACAACGAAGAGGATCTGGCCGCTTTTCGTTCCATCGATCCTTTATTCAGCTTGAACGTTGCGGATTATGAAAGCTACGGCAGGTCATGCCATGCGGGCCGGAGCGTTTTTTATGTACAAGGGGCGGGTCAGGTCAAGCGCTGCTACAAGGATAGACGGGTCATCGGCAACTTGTACCGGGACGGACTGGAGGGTTTGTCTGCCGACAGGCCCTGCGGGATGAAAGCCTGCGATTGTTACATCGGCTATATTCATATGCCGGAGCTTGAGCTTGAGGGAGTATACGGAGCGGGCTTGCTGGAGCGAAATCCCGTTGGTTTTAGCCATGCTAAAGCGGCGATAGGGCGGCCCTTTTCCAAGGATGCTTGATTCCCGATTAACAATTGATCAGAAACCGATGGAACAAAAATTGATGGAACAGCACTCGATTGAACTTGGATTGATGGAACAGCACTCGATTGAGCTTGGTCGAACTCGGTTGAGCTGTACTCGATTAAACAAAACTTGATTGACAGCATTCGGTTGAACAGAACTCCATTTGATTAGACTAAGATTCAAAGAAGCGGTTTTAAGCTAATCGAATCACTTATATGGTTGTAGTGATAGAGATAGATGCAAATGCAGATACAGAGATCGTGATCATAATCGTGATTGAGTAGATAGCTTTACAGGTTTAGTGAGCAAACTTCTGAAAAAAAGTGTGCGCGCTGCTGGTTATGTGTGATGAATCATTCAATGTTATGTAGAAGAGGCTACAAGCTGGTAATTTTGTACGATGAAACGTACAAAGCACAGAAAAAGAGACGGCTCGCTCGCGATTTTGTACGATGAATCGTACAAAGCACAGAAAAAGAGACGGCTCGCTCGTGATTTTGTACGATGAAACGTACAAAGTATAGAAAAAGAGGCGTATCGCTCGCGATATTGTACGATGAAACGTACAAAGTATAGAAAAAGAG